>NZ_JQNQ01000001.1:1404053-2808107 GCF_000745315.1 Salegentibacter sp. Hel_I_6
ATTAAATAATAAAAACCATTAAGTTTATAAATTCTTGGACCTTCAGCCCAAACCGGTTTGGTAGAAATATCTACACCTCCATCTACCAGAATTCGATTCTCTCCAATTGTTTTTAAATTTTCCTTATCAAATTCAATCATCCTAATAGTTCGATGCCCCTGATATTTCGATTCATTATTTGGCGGCTCACTATTATAAACCATATAGGATTTACCGTTATCATCAAAAAACAATCCGGGATCTATTCCACTAACCTCTGGAAGCCAAACGGGATCTGACCAGGGTCCGGCAGGATCTTTTGCGGTCATAACAAAATTACCTTTTCCATCAACGATAGTGCAGGTTAAATAATAAGTACCATTATCATAACTAATATCTGGAGCAAATACAGCACGGGAGGTTCCAAAGCCATGTAGGTCTACCTGGTCGGGCCTTTGAATTACATTTCCCACCTGCTCCCAGTTGACCAAATCGGTGCTATGGAAAACCGGTATTCCCGGATAAAAAGCGAAGGTAGAATGTACCATATAAAAATTTCCCTCTCCGTCATCGGTTATGGCAGGGTCGGGATACCATCCAGCTAAAATGGGGTTTAAGAATTTATCCTGGGCTAATGCGGTAGTTAAACAGAATATTGCTAATAAACTAGCAAGTGCTTTTTTCATAATAAATGCAATCGGTTGTAATTTCAAATATAAATTAATAATCCCATTTAAGTGTGTTTTACACATTAAAAAATAAGAGCTTTTTCACAAAAAAGATCAATTTATGCAACTCTAAACAATTGTTTCGTAAGTTTGTTGCGTAAAATTCTGCCCAACTAATGAAAAAGAAAAAAGAAGTTACTATATACGATTTAGCAAAAGAACTCAACTATTCTCCCTCCACCATTTCAAGAGCTTTAAACAATCACAAAAGTATTGGGAAGAAAACCATAAAGAAAATTCAAAAAACAGCGGAGGAATTTGGTTACCGACCTAATGCACTGGCTGCGAGTTTAAGAAACAATTCTTCCAAAACCATTGGTATAATGATGTCCCGCATTAATCGTCCTTTTCAGGCTTCATTAATTACTGGTATTGAAAAGGCAGCTCGAAAGTCTAATTACAATGTGATTATTACTCAATCTGAAGACAAATACGAGAACGAAGTAAACAACGCCAAAGCCTTATATGATGCTCGAATTGGCGGTCTTATTGTTTCTTTGGGAATGGAAACTCAGGATATGAGCCATTTTGATCAATATGTACAGCAAAATATTCCAATAGTTTTTGTTGACAGGGTGCCAGAAAATTTTAATTCGTATCGGGTTATTATAGATAATTATACCGCTGGATATCGAGCTACAAAACACCTAATAGAACAGGGTTGCAAAAGAATTGCCCATTTTGCCGGTGCCCAACACGTTAATGTATACAACCTTAGAAAAAAGGGATATTTAGATGCCCTTAAAGAATATGGACTTCAAGTTGATGAGGCTTTAATTCTGGATTTGAAAACCCTGAGTTTTAAAGAAGGAAAAAAAGCGACTAAGAAATTATTAAAACTTGAAACTCCACCTGATGGAATATTTTCCGCCAACGATACTGCTGCAGTAAGTGCAATCTTATATGCTAAAGAAAAGGGAATAAAGATTCCGCAGGAACTTGCAATCATTGGTTTTAACGACGACCCTATTTCTCGAATAGTTGAACCAACACTTTCTACTGTTTCACATCCCGCTATTAAAATGGGAGAGATTTCTACAAAACGAATTTTAGAGCACGCTACCCGAAAATTAGATGCTGCGGTCTCTGAAATAACTATGTTGGATACCGAAGTTATTGTTAGAAATTCCAGTAATAGAAATTTAAAATAATTAAAACCCAAATAACTCAGGCAACCATAAGCTTAGAAAAGGAAATACTATAACTAGGATTAAAGATATTAGCATTCCTATAAAAAGCGGCAATAAAGGTTTTACAACTTTTTGAATAGTAGTATTGGCTACTCCCACTCCAATAAACAACACAGATCCTACAGGCGGTGTACATAGACCAATGCATAAATTAAGGATCATGATCACCCCGAAATGTACCGGATCTATTCCCATAGCTACTGCTACGGGCAGAAATATGGGTGTAAAGATCAAAACTGCAGGTGTCATATCCATAAATGCACCCACGAATAACAGGATTAAGTTTATTAAAATCATAACCACAATGGGGTTATCACTAAAACTTAATAAAGTGGCCGTTACTTCTTGCGGAATATTTTCATAAGACATCACCCAGGACATGGCTATAGACATAGCTATTAAAAGCATTACCAAAGAAATTGTTCCAACTGATTCTATCAATACCCTTTTAAGTTTAGGCAGATCCAGCTCTTTATAAATAAAAGCCAGTATAAGACAATAGACCACTGCTACAGATGAAGCTTCAGTTGCGGTAAAAATACCTCCAACGATACCACCTATAATTATAATTAACAAAAGTAAACTGGGAAGCGCGTCAAAAAAAGATCTGACAATATGTTTAAAAGAACTTCTTTCCCCCTTTGGAAAGCCTTTTCTCTTTGCCCAAATTAAAGCGATAATCATTAAGATTAAACCGGTAAGGATTCCGGGCAAATAGCCCGCTAAAAATAATGCACCTATACTTACCCCGCCACTGGCAAGAGAATAAATAATAAAAATATTACTTGGCGGAATTAAAAGGCCAGTGGTGGCCGAAGTCACATTTACCGCCACACCATATTCTTTGGTGTATCCCTCTTTTTCCATCCTTTCAGACATAAAACTACCAATTGCCGCTGCAGCAGCTCCCGCTGAACCTGCTATTGCACCAAACATCATCGCGGCTACAATATTAACGTGGGCTAGGCCTCCAGGCAATGCGCCTACCAAAGATTTAGCAAACTCGATTAATCTTTTTGCTATACCGCCACTATTCATTAAATGCCCGGCAAGTATAAAAAAAGGAATGGCAAGAAGTGAAAAACTATCAAGACCTGTAGCCACCCTTTGAGAAATAGTTGTAAAAGCAGGAATGGTATCAATGCTAAATAACAATGTTAATACTGAAGCTATGCCAATACTCCAGGCGATGGGTACCCTAATGGCTACCATAACAATAAAGCTGAAAACAAGAATAAAAATTTCCATTTATCGATTTGCTTTTAATTCCTGAAGAGTCTCCCGCATTTGAACACTTTTAAAATAAATAATCATTAGACCCGAAATTGGCAACACCATATAAACAAAGCCTATAGGTAGGCCAAGTGCCGCAGAAGTCTGTTCAAGCTTAAAAGACACATATACATATCTCCCTCCACCTATTACGAAAATAGCGGCGGTAAAAAGTATAATAATAAGCTGTACAATTATATCTAGTTTCAGCTTAGCTTTTTCGCAAATTGATTTAGGAAGTAGGTCTATGGTAATATGGGTATTCCTACCGGAAATATAAACAGCTCCGAATAAACTTACCCAGATAAGCATAAACCTGGCAAGTTCATCTGTCCAGGAGCTTTGGTCTGCTAACAAATAGCGGCTACAAACTCCCCACAATACACTAAATAGCATTACTGTTACGAGAATTACTACCAACCACTCTAAAAACCAATTTAGCTTCTTATTCATTTCTTAAATCTTTAATTTCCTGGACTATAGAATATAAAGCAGGTTCTTCTTCCTTTAAATCTTTAATTATATGCTCGCTTTGCTTTTTAAATAACTCTTTATCAGGATAAGTTATATTAACCCCTTCTTCTTTAATTGCTTCTAAAGCTTCTTTTTCAGCAATTTCCCATAACTCTCTCTGTTTCACAGCAGCTTCCTGTGCCGCCTCCTGAATCCATTTTTTTTCTTCCGAAGATAACTTGTTATAAATCAATGTGCTAATCACCAGGATATCAGGGATAGCAGAATGCTCATCCATCGAGAAATTCTTACAGATTTCATAATGCCTTGAGGTGTAAAAACTAGGCAAATTATTTTCTGCTCCTTCTACAACACCCTGCTGCAATGAAGTATATAATTCTCCCCAGGAAACCGGGGTTGGTGAACCTCCCAGGCTTTTAATAAGACTAATTGAGGTAGGACTTTGCATAACCCTAATTTTTAGTCCTTTTAAATCACTGGGTGTTTTAATAGGAGTGTCTGTAGTGTAAAAAGAACGGCTGCCTGCATCAAAATAAGTTAGCCCCCTTAACCAGTACTGCTCCCCATCTAAAAGCAGTTCATTTCCCAGCCCACTATCATAAAGTTTATAACGATGCTCCTTATCCTGAAAAATATATGGATACCCGAAAACCCTTAATTTAGGAGAAAAATTTTCCATTACTGCAGAGGAGACTTTTGTCATAGCCAAACCTCCGAGTTGTAATAATTCCAAACTTTCCCTTTCAGACCCCAATTGTCCTCCTGGATAAACTTCCACTATTAATTCCCCATTAGATTTTTTCTCAACCCGCTCGGCAAAAAATGCTAAAGCCTGGTGTACCGGATGGTCAAGACTTAAACCATGGGATAGTTTTAAAGACTTAGTCTCTTCCTTCTGGCTACAGGAAACAAAAAGAAAAATGGCGAGAAAAAACTTA
Organism: Salegentibacter sp. Hel_I_6; assembly: GCF_000745315.1. Classification (NCBI taxonomy): domain Bacteria; kingdom Pseudomonadati; phylum Bacteroidota; class Flavobacteriia; order Flavobacteriales; family Flavobacteriaceae; genus Salegentibacter; species Salegentibacter sp. Hel_I_6. The sequence continues at coordinate 1,408,635 of NZ_JQNQ01000001.1, forward strand.
ATAAATGATCTCATTTAGACCTTATTTCTGAAATTATTTCCAGTACTTTTTCTACATTATTTTCTATGGATTTAAAATCAGCTTTTTTCACTTTTTCTTTCGGAATAAGTGCTGAACCCATCCCCACACAAGTTACACCGGCATCAAGCCATTGAGTAATATTTTCCTTTTCCAGGGTAACGCCGCCGCTGGGCATAATCGATGTCCAGGGTTGCGGACCTTTTACGGCTTTAACGAAGTCTGGTCCTAAAACTGCGGCAGGAAATAATTTTACGATTTCACAGCCTAATTCTTCTGCCTGGCAAATTTCGGTTAAGCTTCCACATCCGGGCAGGTATAAAACTTTCCGGCGGTTACAAACTTTAGCTACGTCTTCTCGCAAAGCCGGGCTTACCACGAATTCTGCGCCCAAATTCATATAAAGCGCAGCAGTACCGGCATCGGCTACAGAGCCTACTCCCAGTATCATTTCAGGGCATTCTTTTCTTGAGAATTTCACCAAATCGATGAATACTTCGTGAGCCAATTCTCCCCTATGCGTAAATTCAAAAAACCTCGCGCCACCTCTATAAGCGGCGAGAACAACTTTTTCAACCAGGGCATAATCTTCATTATAGAACAAGGGCACTAAGCCAGATTCTTTCATCTTTATCGCAATTTCCGGTCTCGATAATCTTTTCATATGTTTAAAATTTATGCCCCGATGGGAAAATTAGTAGCAGGTTGTTATTCTTTCAATTTGCGTCCAGCTTCAAGCTGGTTTTATATTTTATCTTTTAATTCGTCCTGAGCCATCGCCCTCAATCAGTTCCAGCACTTCCTCCTTACTCACCCTATTAAAATCACCTATAATTGAATGTTTTAAACAAGAGGCAGCGGTAGCAAAATCAAGGGCTCTTTGATTATCAAAATGTTGAAGCCCGTAAATAAGTGCTCCCATAAAACTATCGCCCGCGCCTACACGATCTACAATTGGATAAATATCATATTCTGACGATGATAGTAATGTTGATCCCGTAAAAAGATCGGCAGACCATTTATGATGAGAAGCGTTTAATTCATTCCTGTTCGTAATCGCTATTTTTTCTAATGAAGGAAATTTTTCTGCAAGGGCTTTAGAAAGTTCAGTATTATTTTGAGCATTTTTTATATCAAAAAATTGACTACACGCATAAGATCCCGCAAGTAAAACATCGGTTTTTTCTACCAACTCACTCATAATTTCTTTTGGATTGGCTCCTTCATATTGCCAAAGATTTCCACGATAATTAAGATCTCCTGAAATTTTAATCCCTTTACTTTTCGCTACTTCAAGTGCCTGTAAACAAACTTTTGCTGCATTTGCTGAAATTGCGGGTGTAATCCCAGACCAATGAAACCAGTTACAACCTTCAAAAATCTCATCCCAATTAAAATCTTTTGGATCTATTGCTGAAAATGCTGAATTCTCGCGGTCATAAATTACTTTCCCGGGTCGATTAATCGCTCCTGTTTCTAAAAAATAAAGTCCTAATCGGTTTCCCTGAAATTTGATATGATTTAAACCAACCTTGTTATTTCTTAGATCGTTTAGCGCTGACTTACCTAAATCGTTTTCGGGTAAAACACTAATAAACTCTGTCTCTAAGCCGAAGTTTGCAGCAGTAATAAGCACATTGGCTTCACTACCCCCATAAACCACTTTAAAATTATTTACCTGCGAAAATCTATGTGCGTCTTCACAAGAAAGTCGCATTAATAATTCCCCCAGGCTTACCAGCTTTTTCATAAACTTACTTTTTGTTCATTTCTGGAAATTGAAAATAAGATGCTGCATTATAATAACATATATCCTGGATTATTTTTCCAATCCATTCCATATCTTCAGGAAGTTCTTTAGCTTCTATGTCTTTTCCAAATAAATTACATAAAACACGTCTAAAATATTCGTGACGAGGCACTGAAAGAAAGCTTCTACTATCGGTTAACATACCCACGAAACAGCTTATTAAACCCATATTTGATAACGAATTCAATTGTTTTTCCATTCCATCTTTTTGGTCTAAAAACCACCAGGCAGAACCGTGCTGGATTTTCCCTTTTGGGGTGTCTCCCATAAAATTTCCGGCCATTGTCGCCATAACCTCATTATCAGCCGGGTTCACATTATAAAGAATGGTTTTTGGTAACTTATCTTCTTTATTCAATGTATCTAAAAACTTCGCTAAAGGCTTTGCCTGGTTTAGATCGCCAATACTATCTACACCCGCATCTTTTCCTATTTGGTTGAGTAATTTAGAATTAGTATCGCGAACAGGACCAAGGTGTAACTGCATGGTCCAGTTTCTTTTTGCGTAGAATGCTCCCATTTTTAGCATTAGAGCAGACTGATATTTTTCAGCTTCTTTAAGAGTAATAATTTCTCCTACCAGTTTCTTTTTAAGCAAGGTATCTATTTCATTTTCTGAAAAATCTTCAGAACACATTCTTTCCAAACCGTGATCTGATAGTCTGCATCCATGCTGATGGAAATATTCAATCCTGGCTTCAATGGCTTCTAGAAGTGAACTAAAGTTTTCAATATTCACCTCAGTTTGCTTTCCAACTTTCTTTAAATATGCTGAAAAATTATCATTTTCAATATTTAATAAGGAATCGGGCCTAAAGGTTGGAAGCACTTTTACTCCAAAATCATCTTCGGCTATTTTTTTATGATACTTTAAATCATCGGCAGGATCATCGGTAGTGCAAACCACTTTTACATTCATTTTCTTTAGCAAATTCCGGGTAGAATAAGCCTGAGTAGCCAACAAAGAATTGCATTGATTGTAAACTTTTTTGGCATTTTTCTCACTTAACAAATCTGTTATTCCAAAATAGCGTTGCAATTCTAAATGCGTCCAGTGATAAAGCGGGTTTCTTAGCGTATAAGGAATCGTCGCCGCCCATTTTTCAAATTTTTCTTCATCGCTGCTGTCTCCGGTAATGTATTTTTCTTCAATCCCCAGCGCTCGCATTGCACGCCATTTATAATGGTCTCCGGCAATCCATATTTCGGTCAGATTTTTAAACTGCCTGTCTTCGGCTATATCTTCTACAGGCAGATGGCAGTGATAATCTATAATAGGCATATCTTTGGCATAGCGCTCGTAAAGCTCTTTGGCAAACCTATTTTCAAGAAGAAAATCTTCTTCAATAAAATTCATCATTTTAAATAATATTTTCGGTTATTATCTTAAAGTGAACACAGCTTCTTTAAATTGGGCTGCTCCTAATTCCAGGCTTCTTGACGAAGGACTGGATCCTCCAATGTATATTTTAAATTCTCCTTTTTCTAATACACTCTCCCCCTCATCATCTACCAATTCCATCATTTCGGGAGTAATGTCAAAGGTGATTTCTTCGGAACTTCCACCTTCCAGGTTAATTCTTTTAATACCATAAAGTTGATATTTTGGAGCATCTACAGAAGTTTCCATATCTGAAACATACAATTGCACCACTTCTTCTGCTTCATAATCCCCGGTATTGGAAACCTCAATACTCGCTTCCAAACTTTTTCCTTTTCTTATTCGTTCTTCAGATAATTTTATTTCTGAATATTCAAAATTCGAATAACTCAATCCATAACCAAAGGGGTACATAGGATCTACCTCCATATATTTATAAGTTCTTCCTTTCATTGTATAATCTTCATAATCGGGAAGATCGTCTAATGATTTAGGAAAAGTAATTGGCAGTCTCCCAGATGGTGAAACATCACCAAAAATGATATCGGCTACAGCATTTCCACCTTCCTCACCGGGATACCAAACCAGCAAAACCGCATCTGCAAGTTCGTGTACTTCTTCCAAATTCATAGGGCTTCCACCAGTAATTACGGCAATTACCGGGTTATCTCCTGCTGCTTCGTTCAATTTACGTAAATAATCCAATTGGTTTTCCGGTAAATTATAATCATAACGATCTCCAAAAGTTTCTGAAGCGATGGATTCCCCTTCTTCTCCTTCCAAAACACCTGAAATTCCCAAAACAGCAATAGTCGCATCGCTGTTTGCAGCATTTGGTGAAGCCCAATCCTGCGGATTAGCATTAGGGCGATCCAGCAACGTTCCCTGGCGATACTGCAACTGGCTTTGAGGTTCTATAGCCCCAGCAATTCCTTCAATAATAGTTACCAAATTAGGATTTACACCGTGATAATTCCCCAGTAGAATTTCTATACTGGTGGCATTTGGCCCAGTGATAAAGTATTTGGCCAAATCATTTTTTAAAGGTAAAACATCATCATTCTTCAACAAAACCATAGATTTTTGCGCGGTTTCCCTTGCCAAAGCTCGATTTTCTTTGGTATTAATGTCTTTCGCACTTAATTTTGAATATGGATTTTTATCGGGCGAATCAAAAAGCCCCAGTTTAAATTTTGTTTTCAATAAAACAGCAAGCTGCTCATCAATTTCTTCTTCTGTAACTAAACCTTTTTCTACTGCTCCCACTAATGAAGGATAAACGCTCCCACAATTAAGGTTAACACCACTTTTTATTCCCAGAGCCGCAGCTTCTTCAGCAGTTTCAACAACATCGTGACCGCCGAAAAAATCTTCCAAAGCCCAACAATCACTAACCACGTGCCCTTTAAAACCCCATTTTTCTCGCAAAACATCGGTAAGCAAATATTCGTTGGAGCAGCAAGGCTCTCCATTTGTAGCATTATAAGCGCACATTATGGTTTCCACATTTGCATCTACCAATGCTTCGAAAGCGGGTAAATACGTTTCCCACATATCTTTTTGGGTAGCTACTGCATTAAATTCATGTCTCAACTTTTCCGGGCCACTATGTACCGCATAATGCTTAGCAGCTGCGGCAGTTTTAAGGTATTTATCATCATCTCCCTGAAGTCCTTTTACAAAAGCTACTCCTAATCTTGAAGTCAGAAATGGATCTTCCCCATAAGTCTCCTGACCTCTACCCCAACGCGGGTCACGAAAAATATTGATGTTTGGTGTCCAAAACGTAAGTCCGCTATACTGTCTTCTATATCCGTTTTCTACAGCGGTGTTATGCGTTCCTCTTGCTTCGTCTGAAATTGCAGAAGCAACTTCAAAAATTAGATCTTCATCAAAAGTAGCTCCCATCCCAATTGCCTGCGGAAAAACTGTAGCCACGCCAGAACGCCCTATCCCGTGCAGCGCTTCGTTCCACCAGTTATATTCAGGAATACCCAAACGTTCTATCGCCGGACTGTCATGCATCATTTGCATGGCCTTTTCTTCTAAAGTCAATCGATTGACTAAATCAGTTACTCGCTCATCTATACTTAAAGATTCATCATTAAAATCATAATTTTTAGGTTCTCCCTGAGCAGAAACTACACTCCAGCAAAGCAGGATAAAAACCGAAAAAACAGTAGTCAACACATTATATTTCATAATAATAAAGGTTAAAAGTTGAAGTCTCCTCAAAAATGCGGCTTTTTCTTAAAAAAGTCCTAACAAATAAAGGCTAATTTTATTATAAACACAACCGATTGCATAAAAAATTTTGATTACATCCTTTTTTTGTCTAATTTTCGAGTCACAATCGTTTGAAAAAATAATAATGAAGTTAAAAAAATATTTAGTCCTGGCCCTTGTTGGCTTTTTCGCTTTTAATATCCAGGCTCAACAAGGTTATGATCTCTGGTTGGATTATAAGAAAATTGATAATCCTCTTTACCAGGAAAAATATAGCCCTTATTTTAATAATGTAGAACTCGTGGGCAATTCTTCAACCATGAACGCTATTAAAGAAGAATTACAACTAGCAAAAACGGGATTCGCATTTGGGGATTCCACCTCAAATTCCAATCATAAAATAATTATAGGAATTCAAAGCAATCTGCCTCCCGCAATTAAAAACAAGATCAATACTGAAAACATTGGAGAGGAAGGCTATACCATTAATACTTTAGATAACGGGGAAACGATAGTAGTAAGCGGAAATTCTGAAGTCGCCTTACTTTACGGGACCTTTGGATTACTTCGCGAGATACAGCAAGGCAATGAGATTTCAGATTTAAATATTGAAGAAGAACCTAAAATTCAAAAGCGCGTACTTAACCATTGGGATAATCTAGATCGTACTGTAGAACGTGGTTACGCCGGTTTTTCCATTTGGGATTGGCATCAATTACCTGGTTTAATCAAACCTGAATATAAAGACTACGCCCGCGCAAATGCAGCCATAGGAATTAACGGAACTGTTCTAGTCAATGTAAATTCAAACGCGCTAATACTCACACCTCATTATATTGAAAAAGTTAAAGCCCTTGCAGAAGTTTTCCGCCCTTACGGTATTCAGGTTTACCTTACGGCAAGATTCTCTGCACCTATAGAACTTGGTGATTTGGACACTGCTGATCCTTTAAATGAGGATGTAAGAAAATGGTGGAAAGATATTGCTGATGAAATTTACGCGGAAATTCCCGATTTCGGCGGTTTTCTGGTTAAAGCAGATTCTGAAGGGCAACCCGGGCCTTTTCAATATGACAGAACACACGTAGATGGGGCCAATATGTTGGCCGAAGCAGTTGCTCCTCACGATGGAATTATCATGTGGCGCGCATTTGTTTATTCAGAAGAAGATACCGACGATAGGGCAAAACAAGCCTATGATCAATTTATTCCTTATGATGGTAAATTTGCCGATAATGTGTTGGTACAGGTTAAAAATGGAGCGATAGATTTTCAACCACGAGAACCTTTTCATCCAATGTTTGGGGCAATGCCCGATACTCCACTAATGATGGAATTTCAGATTACCCAGGAATACCTTGGCTTTAGTTCTCATCTGGTTTTTCTTCCAAAATTGTTTGAAGAAGTACTGGATGAAGACACCTTTTCTGATGGCGAAAATTCTACCGTAGCTAAAGTTATAGACGGTACTAATTCAAATAAAAAATTAACCGGAATTGCAGGGGTAGCCAATATAGGAACTGAAAAAAACTGGACCGGTCATCCTTTTGGACAGGCCAACTGGTATGGTTTCGGAAGATTAGCCTGGGATCCTTACATGGATTCTAAGGATATCGCAAAAGAATGGTTGAAGATAAAATTTTCTAATGAAGATAATTTCGTAAAACCAATGACCGAATTATTATTGAATTCTCGTGAAGCAGTTGTAAATTATATGACTCCGCTGGGCTTACATCATATTATGGCGACTAGCCATCACTATGGCCCAGGGCCTTGGGTAGATGATTTAGGACGTCCAGATTGGAATCCGGTTTACTATCATAAAGCCGATGAAAATGGTGTTGGTTTTGATAGAACTAATTCTGGTAGTGATGCTCTTTCGCAGTATGCTAAACCTATTCAAGAAAAATACAGTTCCCCTGAAACTACTCCAGAAAAATATTTACTTTGGTTTCACCATCTGCCCTGGGATTACGAAATGGAAAATGGAGAATCGCTTTGGAACAATATTGCTTTACACTATCAGACAGGAGTTGAACAGGTTGAAGAAATGCAGGACACCTGGGCAACTATGGAACAATATGTTAATGAGCAGGAGTTTGAAAAAACTTCGATGTTGCTTGAAATTCAGTTAAAAGAAGCTAAGTGGTGGAGAGATGCCTGCTTAAGCTATTTTAAGCAATTTTCTAAAATGAAATTGCCAGCAGGAGTACCAGAACCAGAGCACGATCTTGAATATTATAAATCAATTGAACGTCCTTATGCACCAGGCATAAATCCTTCCTGGTAAATAAAAAACAAATTATGAGCAAACAACTAACAGCAATAGTGACCGGTGCCAACGCCGGACTTGGGTATGCAACCGCAAAAAAGTTTTGTGATAAAGGCATTAAAACCTATGTAAACGGAAGAAACAAAGAAAAGACAGAAAAGGCCTGTAAGGAATTAGGCGAAAACGCTATACCTTTTATATTGGATTTAAACAATTTAGATCTAATTCCCGATGCTATAGAAAAAATAGGCCAGGAAGCCGGGAGTGTTGATATTCTAGTAAATAACGCAGGTATCAATATGAAAAAGGAATTTCTGGAAGTTACTAATGAAGAATTTCAGAATATTTTACACACCAATGTTTTGGGACTTTTCGCAATCAGTCGCGAAGTGGCAAAAATAATGAAAAAGCAAAATTCGGGTAGTATTATAAATATCAGCTCAATGGCTGCACAATACGGAATTCCAAAAGTTATTGCCTATTCTGCCAGTAAAACAGCAGTTGACGGGATGACAAGGGCAATGGCCGTAGATTTAGCTCAATTCGGAATTCGGGTAAATGCCGTGGCTCCTGGATTTATTGAAACCAATATGTCCAGAAAAGCTTTGGATAATGATCCTGAACGAAAAAATAGGGTTTTATCAAGAACCCCAATGGGTAAATTAGGCCAACCCTCAGATATTGCTGATTCAGTGTATTATTTCGCCACTGCAGAATCTTCGTTCGTTACAGGAACTATTTTGCCCGTAGATGGTGGAAATTCAATAGGATTTTAGGATGATTTCAATGCAACAAACCATGCGATGGTACGGCCCCAACGACGTACTATCGCTAAAAGATTTAAAACAAGCCGGAATAAGCGGAATTGTAACCGCTTTACACGAAATCCCGGTAGGAGAGATTTGGACCGAAAATGCCATTTTAGAACGCAAAAACTTAATTGAAAGTTTTGGGCTGCAATGGAACGTTATTGAAAGTCTTTCCGTGCACGAAGACATCAAAAAACGATCGGGAAATTATAAAGAATACATAGAAAATTATAAAATAAGCCTTCAGAATATTGGCAAATGCGGTATTCCAGTGGTGGCCTATAATTTTATGCCCGTTTTAGATTGGGTTCGTACCGATCATTTTCACGAGAACAACGAGGGGGCTTCAGTTTTGAAGTTTGATCCTATAAAATTCGCCTATTTTGACCTGTTTTTGCTGAAAAGAAAAAATGTTGAGCAGGATTACTCCGATGAGCAAACCACCGCGGCCAAAATGCTGGGCGATAGTCTTTCTTCAGAAGAAAAAGAAGAACTTTTTAGAAGTATTTTATTGGGACTTCCAGGAAGTACCGAAAATTTTACTGCGGAAATCATTAAAGAACTTCTGGATTCCTATTCGCATATTACCGATGAAAAATTACGGGAAAACCTGGTTCATTTTCTTTCTGAAGTTACTCCGACAGCTAAAGAAAGCGGCGTAAACCTGGCAATTCATCCTGATGATCCACCATTTTCGGTTTTAGGATTACCACGTGTAGTGAGCAATCATAAAGACCTAAAATTTATCTTCGAAAACGTAAAAAGCAAAGCCAACGGACTCTGTTATTGCACAGGTTCGCTGGGAGCCAATCCAAATCACGACCTGCTGGAAATTTACGATGAATTTGAGGAGAGAATTCATTTTTTACACCTAAGAAATGTAAGAAAAAAAGTGACCGGCGTTTTTATGGAATCAGATCATTTAAATGGCGATGTTCCAATGACTGCTGTGGTGAAACGCATTATAAAAACAATGCAAAAGAGGAATCAAAGTATCCCCATGCGACCAGATCACGGCTATTTACACACCATGGAAGCCGATAAAAATTATTATGCCGGTTATTCCTTTATCGGGCGATTAAAAGGCCTTGCTGAATTACGCGGCCTCGAATTAGGATTACAGGAAAACCTTAAATAAAACAATATGCTACAGTTAAATACCTTTAGAAAATCGGCTTTCGTACTGCTTCTAGCCGCATCAATAATCAGTTGTAAATCTGATAAAGATGCTGAAAAAGAAAACCAGGAAGTCGCCGAAGATGAAAACAAGGAAATGGGGCTTAAAGATTATTACAAAGACTATTTCCCTATAGGTGTTGCGGTGGCGCCAAATACCGTAAAAGGAGAAGAAGCTGAATTACTAAAAAAGGAATTCAACAGTATTACTCCCGAAAATGTGATGAAAATGGGTCCAATTCATCCTGAAAAAGATAAATTCTATTGGGACGATGCTGATGCTATTGCTGAATTTGCCGAGGAAAACGGAATAAAAATGCGGGGACACGCTTTGGTTTGGCACCAACAAACCGGCGGATGGATCTTTGAAAATGAAAACGGAGGAAAAGTAAGTAAAGAAGAATTGCTAAAGCGAATGAAAAACCACATCGATTCTGTGGTTCCTCGCTATTCAGAACATATTTACGCCTGGGATGTGGTTAACGAAGCCGTTGCCGATGATTCTACTAAAGTATATCGGGAATCGGAATGGCTGGAAATTGCAGGAAAAGACTTTTTAGTAAAAGCTTTTGAATATGCTCGCCAGGCCGATCCAGATGTACAACTTTTCTACAACGATTATAACGCGATTATCCCTGAAAAAAGGGATAGAATTATTGAATTATTAAAGTTTCTTCAGGAAAATAATGCCCCAATTGATGGTGTGGGAATACAGGCACACTGGTCAATTTATGGCCCAACAGAAGAAGAGCTTCGCGAAGCCCTGGATCTTTATTCAGATTTAGGACTGGAAATTCAAATTACTGAACTTGATGTTTCCCTTTATGAATGGGAAAAAGAACGCCGCGAACTTAAAGAAGGTGAATCAGACGAATTTACACCAGAACTCGAGCAAAAGCAAATTGAAGCTTACGATATGTTTTTCAAAGTTTTCAGGGATTACAAAGACGTGATTACCGGCGTGACTTTCTGGAACCTTTCTGATAAATATTCCTGGCTGGACACATACCCAGTAGCCGGCAGAAAAAATTATCCGTTGTTATTTGATGAAAATTTTGAACGGAAAAAGGCTTACGAGAAAGTGGTTGAATTTGAAACCGAACCTGAAACAAAAACTCCATAATTATGCAAGCTTCCTTTAAAGTATTTTCTAAATCATGCTTATTTCTGTTCTTAATTTTTGGAAACCTGAGTTTGATTTTCGCACAGGAATCTTATATAAGCACTACTAAAGTTAGCAACGGATTTTCACTAAGTAGTGGCGATAGAATTTCGACTTTATATTTAGATGAAAAGGATCACGAAGGGGTTCATCTAGTAGCAGAAGACCTTAAGCAAGACTTAAAAAAAGTAACCGGAAAATCTACTGAAATTTCTTCAGAAGAAATTAATGGGGTGTACCCTGTTATTATTGGGACCCTTGGAAAAAGTAAATTAATTGATGAGCTGGTTTCCAGTAATAAATTCGATGCCTCAAAGATTGAAGGAAAATGGGAAAATTTTGTAATTGAAGTTATTGAAAATCCATTTCCAGATGTAGATAAAGCTTTAATAATTGCCGGAAGTGATAAACGCGGAACCATTTTCGGAATATACGATTTAGCTGAAGGAATAGGGGTTTCTCCCTGGCATTGGTGGGCCGATGTTCCAGTGAAAAAATCAGAAGAAATTTATGTAAAGCCGGGAAGTTATTCCGCAGGCACTCCAAAAGTAAAATACCGTGGAATTTTTATCAACGATGAAGAACCCGGTTTGGGAAATTGGGCACGGGAGAAGTTTGGAGGAATCAACAGCAAAATGTATGAACATATGTTTAAACTCATCCTCCGCCTGAAAGGAAATTTTTTATGGCCTGCAATGTGGGGGAAAGCCTTTTATGATGACGATCCACGAAATCCCGAACTGGCTAATACCTATGGAGTGGTAATTAGCACCTCCCATCATGAACCTTTAATGCGCGCTCACGTTGAATGGGACCGGTATGGCGAGGGCGACTGGAATTACGAAACCAACCCTGAACAACTTCAGAAATTTTGGAGAGAAGGGATGGAGAGAACCGGCGAAAATGAAAGTATCGTGACCATAGGAATGCGTGGCGATGGTGACGAAGCGATGACTGAAGGTACTGCTATCGGTTTACTGGAAGGCATTGTTGAAGACCAGCGCGAAATAATTGCTGAGGTTACTGGAAAACCAGCCGAAGAAACCCCGCAGGTTTGGGCACTTTATAAAGAAGTGCAGGATTATTACGACCAGGGAATGCGAGTTCCCGATGATGTAACTTTATTATTGGCCGACGATAATTGGGGAAACATCAGGAAATTACCAGACCCGAAAGAAGAAGCGCGCGAAGGTGGTTATGGCATTTACTATCACTTTGATTATGTAGGTGGCCCAAGAAACTATAAATGGCTAAATACCACTCAAATTGAACGGGTTTGGGAGCAAATGAATCTGGCTTATCAATACGACGCCACAGAATTATGGGTGGTAAACGTAGGCGATTTAAAACCTATGGAATTTCCAATTAGTTTCTTTTTAGATTTTGCCTGGGATCCGGAAGCTATAGATGCTAATGATCTTAAAGATTATTCGAAAGATTGGGCTAAAAAACAATTTGGGGATGAATATGCTTCGCAAATCGGTGAAATCTTAGATACCTATACTAAGTATAATAGTCGCAGAAAACCTGAAATGCTAAGTCCGGAGACTTATAGTTTAGTCAATTATAACGAAGCGGAAAATGTGGTAAAAGACTATAATGCGTTAGTTGAAAAAGCGGAAGAAATAAACAACAGACTTCCTTCGGAATATAAAGACGCCTATTTTCAATTGGTTTTATTTCCGGTAAAAGCATCTGCCAATCTAAATGAATTGTATGTAGCCACCGCCAAAAACCGGTTATATGCAGAACAGGGACGCGCCACGGCAAATTCTTATGCCGAAAAAGCAAAAGAATTATATCAAAAGGATTCCGAATTAACTGAAGCATATCACAACATCTCCGATGGAAAATGGAACCATATGATGTCGCAAACCCATATTGGTTACACTTACTGGCAACAACCGGAAGAACAGGTGATGCCAGAAGTTAAAACTATTGACGTTCCTGAAAAACCAGAAATGGGTGTTGCAATTGAAGGCTCCAAACAAGCCTGGCCAGCCTCAAATGAAATGGCAAAACTGCCAGAATTTACTTCGGTAGCCGATGAAAAATTTTATGTTGAAATTTTCAATAAAGGGAAAAAAGAATTTGATTTTAAAATCAAGAATAAAGATAATTGGATTAAGGTTTCGGAAGAATCTGGTTCAGTTTCAGATCAAAAAAGGCTTTCTGTAAGTATTGACTGGAACAAAGCTCCAAAAGGAAAATCTACTGGGACCTTCAGCATTCAACAAAAACGAAATTCAGTAGACATTGAAGTGCCTATCCATAATATCAATGCTGAAAATGTAAAAGGTTTCGTAGAAAGCAATAATTATATTGCTATAGAAGCTTCTAATTTCACAGGAAAAGGGAACGATGAACAAGGCTGGACCTTAGTGCCGAATTTAGGAAAAACAGGCGCAACCATGACTGCTTTTGCCGAAACTCCCACCCACGAGAAATTATCTAAAAACAATCCTTACCTGAAATATGATTTCCATAATTTCAGCACCGGGGAAATGAAAATAGAATTTCTGCTCTCTCCTACCCTGGATTTTCAAAATCAAGGTGGTTTGAGATTTGCTTATTCCATTGATAATACTGAACCAAAAATCATCAATATGCACAAAGACACCGATGACGATTGGGGTACTTCAGTTGGAAATAATACCACACGGGTAATTTCAGATTTAAACCTTGAAAATAGCGGAAATCATAGCCTAAAAATTTGGGCGATAGATTCCGGAGTGGCCATTCAGAAAATAATCATTAGAAAAGGTGAAATTGGAGATTCTTATTTAGGTCCACCGGAAAGTAGAAAAATAGAGTAGAATCAAAACCCATGAAAGCAATTTTTAAGTTTGCAGCTTGCAGTCTATTCATTTCCTTTTCACACCTTAATGCGCAAGAGACTGAACAAATAGACCATAAAGATTTAAATTATAAACCCCGCGTAATTAATACTACCGATCTCGGTGCCGATCCTGATGACAAACAATCTATGGTCCGCCAATTGGTAAGCGCCAATGAATTTGACATTGAAGGATTAATCGTCTCAACCGGATGTTGGAAAAAGTCGCAAAGCAATACAGATTTGCTGGATGACCTTGTAGATGCCTATGCACAGGCTTATCCTAACCTAAAAGTACACGCTGAAGGTTATCCCACACCTGAATATTTAAAATCTATATCTGTTATGGGGCAGGATGAATATGGAATGGGAGATGTAGGAAATGGAAAAGATAGTCCTGGTTCAGACTTGATCATTAATTCTGTAGATAAAGATGATCCCCGACCGGTTTGGGTAATGGGGTGGGGAGGTATGAATACCGCAGCTCAGGCTATTTGGAAAGTTAAGGAAACCCGAACCAAAGCTGAATTTGAAAAATTTTTAAGCAAATTGCGTCTAATAGACATTCTTGGTCAGGGCGATTCGGGAGCCTGGATTGCAAAAAATTTTCCAGAAGTATTTTACATACGCGCAACTGGGGTTTATGGATGGGCTCCTTCTGATGACTATTTAGATAAAAACATCCAAAACCACGGACCTCTGGGTGCGGCTTATCCAGATAGGAAATATGCTACCGAAGGAGATACACCTGCATTTATGCACGTATATCCCAATGGCCTAAATGACCCAGAGCAAATTGATCAAGGAGGCTGGGGTGGCCGTTTTAGTTTTACAAAAAAAGAGGGTATTCGTAGTATGTCTTGTGTGGAAAAAGAAAATGAAACAAAATATGATCCCTACTATATGTACGGAAACACTTCAGAAGGCTCTGAAGCTATAAAGCGATGGAGTGAAGCTTATAATAATGATTTTGCCGCAAGAATGGACTGGAGTATTACCGAAGAATATTCAGATGCGAACCACCATCCTATCGCCATTTTAAATGGTGATAAAACAAAAGAGATTTTGGAATTTGAAGCTACTCCAAGTTCTTCTTTGAAATTTAGCGCTGAAGGATCGAGCGATCCAGATGGAGATAGTTTAGCCTACTCCTGGACCTTTTATGATGAACCCAGTTCTTATGATGAAGCTATTACTATTCAGAATAATTATACATCTTCCGCTAATGTAACAATCCCAGAAGATGCAGCAGGTAAAAACATTCATATTATTCTGGAAATTAAAGATGATGGAGAACCTGGCCTATATGCTTACCGACGTGCGATTATAAATGTAAGGTAGTTTTAAGGCAACTATATTATCAAGAAAATCTTTCAAAACGTTTCTAGGAATCTATGAAAGTTTCATTTCGGAATCAAAATCTCAATTTTAAATGTGAAATAAACACTAAAAGTACTAAATTGTTTAAGATAAACCTCATAAGGAAAACACAATGAGTAATATACCAAGAAGAAAATTTTTACAACAAACAACTTTAGCTGCCGCGGGCTTAAGTTTATCAGGATCACTATTGGCCAACCCAATGTCTATTTTTTCAGCAAATGACAGGGTGAATTTTGGGGTAATTGGTTGTAAAGGTATGGGATGGGCAAATATGCAGGCGCATTTAAAATTACCGAATGTAAATTGCATAGCTCTGGCTGATATTGATCAGCGTGTTTTAGATGAAAGATCGGCCCAGGTAAAAGAAATAAGCGGCAAAGCACCAAAACAGTATAAGGACTATCGCAAAATGTTGGAAAACAAAGATATTGACGCGGTAATTATAGGCACGCCAGACCATTGGCATTGCTTAAATATGGTAGATGCCCTGCAGGCCGATAAACACGTTTATGTAGAAAAACCTCTTGCTAACAGTATTGAAGAATGCAATGTAATGCTTGATGCCGGAAAAAAATACGATAAAATGGTTCAGGTTGGTCAATGGCAACGTAGTGGTAAACACTACGATGATGCTATAAATTACGTGCAATCTGGCGAACTTGGGCAAATTCGATTAGTTAAATGCTGGGCTTACCAGGGTTGGATGAATCCGGTTCCGGTTAAACCAAACAGCACTCCTCCAGAGGGAGTAGATTACAAAATGTGGTTGGGTCCTGCACCTGAAAGACCGTTCAATGAAAATCGGTTCCATTTTAATTTTCGTTGGTTTTGGGATTATGCAGGCGGCTTAATGACAGATTGGGGTGTGCATGAAATTGACATCGCACTTTATGCTATGGGCGCAAAAGCACCAAAATCTATTTTAGCTTCAGGTGGTAAATTTGCTTATCCTAATGATGCTTCTGAAACTCCTGACACCCTACAAACCGTATATGAATTTGAAGATTTCAACCTATTGTGGGAACATGCCACCGGTATAGATGGCGGAAATTACGGAAGACCAGAAGGCATCGCGTTTATTGGAAATAACGGCACTCTAGTTGTAAATCGCAATGGCTGGGAAGTTATTCCTGAAGGAGAAAATAAAAATGATAAATGGGTGACTAAAACCAAAAGAATAGATTTGGTTTCACCTGAAGGCAATGCGTTGGAAAACCATGCAAAGAATTTTGTTTCAGCGATTCGGGCAAACGATAGTTCTAAGCTTAATTGTGGAGTAGAAACCGGAAGTATCGCCGCAATTACCGCACATATGGGAAATATTGCCTATAAAACCGGGAAAAAATTGTACTGGAATGCTGAATCTGGATCATTTGAGGATGCCGAAGCAGATGCCCTGGTGAAAGCTAATTATCATAACGGCTGGAAACTACCAAAGGTTTAAAAAATCCACGTCTAAAAATTTACCAGCGAACGCCTTTTACATTCATCTCCAGGCTGTATAGGGCCTGTTGAGCAGTGATAAAAAGTGTTTGTTGGTTTTTACCACCAAAGGTCACATTCGCCGTCCAATCTCTATCTATTGGAATATGCTGAATTTTTTTTCCAGATTTATCGAAAACCGTCACGCCATTTCCGGAAAGGTAAACGTTTCCCCTATTATCTATAGTCATCCCGTCTGAACCTAATTCAGTAAAAAGTTTTTTACCTGAAAGACTTCCATCGGAATTAATTGTATAGGAATAGGTTTTATTAGCTCCAATATCGGCGATGTACAAGGTTTTCCCATCAGGAGTTCCAATAATTCCGTTAGGTTGTTCCATATCCTCTACCACAATATTTATTTCGCCCTCTGAATTTACATAATAAACACGTTCTTCTTCAATTTCCTTCTCGGTACGTTCCCAATAATCACGTTGATAGTAAGGATCTGTAAAGTAAAATCCGCCACCCGGAGCAATCCATAAATCATTTGGCCCATTTAAACGATTGCCTTCAAAAGATTCAATTAAAACCTCAACTTGTTTTTTAGGATTAATTTTCCATATTTCAGAATTTTCATCGGCGGCAGCTAGAAGGTTTCCCGCATCATCAAAATAAAGTCCGTTTGCCCGGCCCGAATTTTCCATAAAAACCGAAATAGCACCTTCTTCTGCAGACCATTTATAGATTCTATTATTCGGCTGATCGGTAAAATATACATTCCCCTCAGCATCTGAAGCAGGACCTTCGGTAAACTCAAACTCGTTTGAAATAAGCTGCAGTTTCTGCCCTTCTTTTATTAATTCTATTTGAGAGCTACAGGAAGTAACCACAAAAATCAGGATAAAAAACGATAAAAACCTTAATTTAACAGTATTCATAAAAAAGCCTTTCCCTAAAGATAGGGAAAGGCTTTTAAAAGTAAATTAAACTACTGACTTATAAATTTTCTCATCTCTTCCTGCCAGGCTTTTTACACCTCGCAGGTATATAATTACAAGAAAACCTACAAGGTCAAAAAAAGACCTTACAGGAATAAAAATTACCATCTGTGGTGAATATCCTGTTTTAGGTATTCATTATAGATCTTATTCATTTCTTTAATTTTTTCGTTGCTTAGCTCGGGCCTATCATAGATAGATAAATTAGAAAGCAGTTGCTCTTCTTTTGAAGCTCCAGGGATCGTACAACTAACCTCAGGAAATTTAAGAATCCACTGCAGCGCAATTGGAGCAAGGTTTTGAACTTCAGGAAACAATTTTTTAAGTTTTTCTACCGCATTTAAACCACGATCGAAATCTATTCCAGAAAAAGTTTCGCCTTTATCGAAAGCTTCTCCATTTCGATTAAAATTCCGGTGATCCTCTTTATCAAAACTGTCGCTTTTATCGAATTTTCCAGTTAATAAACCACTAGCAAGTGGAACGCGGGCAATAATCCCGATATTTTTCTTTTTAGCCTGTTCAAAGAAAAGTTCTGAAGGGCGCTGCCTGAATAAATTAAATATAATTTGAACGGTTTCTACATTATCGTATTCAACGGCTTTTAAAGCCTCTTCCACTTTTTCAACACTAACACCAAAATGTAATATTTTTCCCTGATCTTTTAGTTTTTGAAAAGTTTCAAAGATCTCGGGACGATAATAAACTTCGGTAGGTGGGCAATGTAATTGTATTAGATCCAGGGCTTCAAAACCTGTTCTTTTAAGGCTTTCTTCTACATAAGCGGTAAGTGCTTCAGGCGTATAATTCTCTGCCGTATGCGGGTTGATTTGTCTTCCGCATTTGGTAGCGACAAAAACACGTTCAGACCTTGAACGCACCACACGGCCTACAGCGGCTTCGCTTAAACCGGCTTCGTAAACATCGGCCGTATCAATAAAATTAATTCCTTTATCTATGGCGGTATTAATGGTTTTTTCAGCAGTTTTATCACTAAAATCTGATCCCCACTTTCCACCTATTTGCCAGGTTCCGAGGGAAATCTCTGAAATTTCAAAACCTGTTTTTCCTAATTTTCTGTAATTCATCTAATTTTTTTCTTTCTTTCCTTCTAAAGATAGCACCCGAAAGTAAAATTCCGGGCGTTATCTAATTTGTAAACTTAATAGCATTATTGATTATGCCAATATCCTATGGCTAAATTATTCCTGAGTTTCTGCTTTCAAAAATTTATTAACCTTCAACCAGTGAATAAAAGCATCAAACCAGCGGTTACTGGTACGGTCTGGATTTCCAAGTCCGAAACCATGGCCTCCGTTTTGATAAAGGTGAAACTCCACCGGTTTCCCGGCCTTATGCCATGACTCGATTAAACCAAACTCACCGTGGAAGAGAAAATCATCGGCAGCAATAACATTGAACATAGGAGGAGCATCTTCTGGAACCTCTACTTCATTTAAACCTCCATAAATTGGAGCTATAAATGCCAGATCCATGGTTTTGGAATTAAGTGTTGAATGCATGGTAAGACCGGCACCGGCCGAGAAGCCCATCATCCCTATATTATTTGTATCTACTCCCCATTCTTCAGCACGTTCAACAATCATCGCGTAAGCGGCTTCGGCATCCTCAAGCTGGTTAGAAAGGTTAGAACGCGGTCTTTCCGGGCGTGTTTCTGGCTCGTCATCTGAGGATTCAGACGGAGGAGTGACAGGTCTTTCCATGGACGCCCTAAAATCATCCAGCGATTCAGGAGTTGGGTGTAAACGATATTTTAGCACAAAAGCGGTGATTCCCTGTTCTGCAAGCGCTTCGGCAACTTCCCAGCCTTCATTACCCAAAGAAAGCCACCTAAAGCCCCCACCGGGTGCCACAATTACGGTTGTTCCGTTGGCTTTTTCAGGATTGGGCAAAAATGGAGTAAGAGTCGCTTTGGTTATATTTCTCGCCATGGGGTCTCCCCACTGGCGAAACCAGGTTTCTGAAGCGGGTTGATCTTCAACCCCACCCGTTTCTAACGGAATAGCATTAGGTTCTTTAGGTGTTTCAAGAGGGTAGATTGTTCCGTCTTGCGCCATTCCCGATGCGGCAACGAAAAATAAAATCGACCAGATGGCAGACTTCACTAAGTTAATTGGTGTGTTAGACATAATAAATTAGTTTTAAAGTTAGTAATTCAAAAAAATATAATTCACATTTTAAGGTTCACTTATTATTAATCGCTATCTCCAATACTTCCTGCTCAACATGGTCGATTTTAATCTATCTATATAAGTTCCATTTTAGGTCAATTATTTACTCAGCAATTATCTTCCGTTAAAGAAAATCATCACTCCAATAACCAATACTACTACAAGAATAGAAACTACAATATCAACCCAGTTATAGCTGTTTTTGTTGTTTTTCTTTTCTTCTTCAGAAATTGTCTGGAACGTAAGATTATCGGTTTTAATTTTTGAAGGAATACTGGTTAAGAAACTTACCACGGTAATTAGCACTACACAGAAAAGGAAGAACCAGGCCGCGAAAGTCAAAAAGTTAATATCTCCTACCAGGAATAAGAACCCGTCTGGATCTAAAGAGTCTTTAAATAATTCCAGAATAATCCTGAGAGCTCCTACAATAAATCCAACTACTAAAGTCACAAAAGCACCCTGTGCGTTTATACGCTTATAGAAAATACCCAGTAAGAATACAGCGGTAATTGGAGGTGCGATATATGATTGTACTTTCTGTAAATATTCATATAAAACTCCGGAAATATTCGCCATAATCGGGATCCAAATAATTCCAATGATCACGATAATCACAGTTGCGATTTGCCCGGTTCTTACCAGTTTTTTCTCCTGGGTATTCGGTCTTAATTTCTTATAAATATCTACCGTAAATAGTGTAGAGCAGGAATTAAAAACTGAAGCTAAAGAACTCATTAATGCCGCGAGTAATCCGGCAGCTACAAGTCCGCGTAATCCGGAAGGTAACAAGTTACTCATCAAAACAGGAAAAGCTTCATCTGGGCTATCCCAATGCAATTCTCCACGCATCTTAAGCGTAAGGGCGATAATACCTGGGATTAAGAATAAGAACACCGGAAGTAATTTCAGCAAAGCGCCAAAAATAGTTCCTCGTCTTCCTTCTTTAATATTCTTTGCAGTAAGTGCACGTTGTACAATATACTGGTCTGTACACCAATACCAAATACCTACAATTGTACTGGTAATTAAAAGGGACGGCCAGGGAAAATCGGGATCTGAAGCAGAGCGCCACATATTAAGATATTCAGGCGTTACGGTTTCTTTCATACTTGCCCAACCTCCTACTTCACCTAAGCCGATAAACGTAAGGGCGGCAGCACCAAGCACAAGAATAATAGCTTGCAGGGTTTCCGTATAAACAACTGCTCGCATTCCGCCTAGAACCGTATAAATACCGGTTAAAATTACTGTAGAAAGTGCACCGGTCCAGAAATTGATTCCGAGTAAAGCAGAAACCACAATACCTCCCGCATAAATTGTTACCGAGATTTTTGTAAGTACATAGGCGATTATAGAAAATACAGATAACACCCATCTTGACCTGGCATCAAATCGTTTTTCGAGAAATTCGGGCATTGTAAAAACGCCACTCCTGGCGTAAAATGGTAAAAATACCCAGCCAAGAATAAGCACTACCCAGGCCTGTATTTCATAAATAAGCATTGGTAATTTATCCCCCGCCCCTGCTCCGGCCAAACCAACCACGTGTTCTGACCCGATATTGGATGCAAAAATTGATGCTCCAACAACAAACCATCCCACATTTCTACCGGCCAGAAAATAATCTTCGGTATTAGACTGTTTTTTTCTAATTACCCAAACAACAATACCTGCTAAAATTAGAAAGTAACCGGCAATCGCAATCCAGTCATAAATATCTAATGCTTTCATAAACTTATTTTACTGAAAATTTAAAACTGGTTTTTGAAGAATAAGTCTCTCCCGGCTCCAATACAACAGAAGGAAAACCTTCCTGATTTGGAGAATCTGGGTAATGCTGTGTTTCAAGGCAAAAGCCACTTCTATGACCGTAATTTCCTTCGCCATCTGCCTGCGGAAGTGTCCCGTCTAGAAAATTCCCAGAATAAAACTGAATTCCCGGCTCATTGGTGTGAACCTCCAGCATTCTACCACTTTCTTCGTGATAAGCTGAAGCAGCAAAGCGCATCCCGCTATCCTGTTCGTTAAGTACCCAATTGTGGTCGTAACCTTTACCACGTTCCAGTTGTTCGTTTTTTTCTTCAATATGCTGTTCCACAGTTTTCGCTTCGCGGAAATCAAAAGGAGTTCCTGCCACATCCTTTAGTTCGCCCGTAGGGATTAAAGTCTCGTTTACTGGTAAAAATTTATCGGCATTTATTTCAATTTTATGATCTAAAATAGTTTCAGAAAAATCTCCTGAAAGGTTAAAATAAGCGTGCTGGGTTAAATTCAATACTGTTTTCTTATCGGTTGTAGCATTATAATCAACTTCCAGGGCATTATCCTCAGTTAAAGTGTAAACCACCGTAGTTTCCAGGGTTCCAGGATAACCTTCTTCCATATCTTCACTAATATAAGAAAGGGTTAGGGAATTTGTACTGGCATCATCAACAGTCCAAACCACTTTATCAAAACCTTTTTCCCCACCGTGCAAATGGTTCTGCCCATCATTTTGAGCCAAAGTATACTCTTCACCGTCTAAGGTGAATTTTCCGTTTGCAATTCGATTTCCAAAACGGCCAATTAAAGCTCCAAAAAACGGATTGTCTTTGGTGTATTGTTCTAAAGAATCAAATCCTAAAACTACATTCTCAAATTCGTCGTTCTTATTGGGAGCTTTTAAAGAAGTAATTCTGCCACCATAGGTGATTATTTTCACTTCCATTCCATTTTCGTTGGTAAGCGTATATTGCGCTACTTTTTCACCATCAGAAGTGGTACCGTAGTCTTCTTTTTGCATTTCCGTTTTTTGGCTTTTTTCGGTATTCATTTTATTTGCTTTAGTTTCAGCTTCCTGGTCGCTATTTTTACACTGAATAAAAAACAAGGACAGAAAAACTATCCCGAAGCCGAAAAGATTATTTGTTGAAATTTTCATAATTAGATACGTTAGGTTAGAAATTACATTCCGTGTTGAAACATATGGTAATAAGCCTCATTAGCGTTTATTTTATCCTTGAATTCCCTAATACTGGTTTTGTCATCAATAACCAGTAGTTCAATCCCGGCGATATCGGCAAAGTCTTCTAAGAATTCAGTGGTTAATGCCTGGGTGTAAACCGTATGATGCGCTCCTCCGGCTAAAATCCAGGAGGTAGCGGCAACTTCAAGGTTGGGTTTTGCATCCCATAATACACGTGCTACCGGTAAGTTTGGTAAATCGGCTTCCGGTGCAACTGCTTCCACTTCGTTTACAATTAACCTAAACCTGTTGCCCATATCTATTAACGATGCATTTAAAGCATCGCCCTTTGGAGCGTTGAAAACCAATCTCACGGGGTCTTCTTTTCCCCCAATTCCAAGCGGATGAACTTCACAGGTTGGCTTAGCATCAGCAATTGAAGGACAAATTTCCAACATATGCGAGCCTAAAACATAAGATTTTTGTGGGGTGAAATGATAGGTATAATCTTCCATAAAAGAAGTTCCTTCTTCTAATCCCACTGCCATAACCTTCATTGCTCTTAGTAATGCCGCGGTTTTCCAATCGCCTTCTGCGCCAAAACCGTAGCCATCTGCCATTAGCCTTTGTACGGCAATACCAGGAAGTTGTTTTAGCTTTCCAAGGTTTTCAAAAGTATCGGTAAAAGCTTTAAAACCACCTTCGTCTAAAAATGATCTTAATCCTAATTCAATTTTAGCTGCATCAACCAAAGAATCTCTTTGTGAACCACCCTCTTTCAGGTCTTCGCTTAAGTTATAATCAGTATCGTATTTCTTTAGTAATTCATTTATTTTCTCTTCGGAAACTTGATCAATATGGGCAACTACTTCTGAAGAATCATAACCGTTTACGGCCATTCCAAATTTCATTTCCGCAGCGACTTTATCACCTTCGGTAACGGCTACATTACGCATATTATCACCAATACGAGCAACCTTTAAGTGCTGAAGCTCGTCCCAACCTAAAACCACTCGAGACCAAATCCCTAGTTTTTGCTGAACGCGATCGGTCTTCCAATGGCCAACAATTACTTTACGCTTTTTGCGCATTCTACTCATCATAAAACCAAATTCCCTATCGCCGTGGGCAGATTGGTGAAGATTCATATAATCCATATCAATTTTACCCCATGGAATTTCAGCATTAAATTGTGTATGTAAATGGCAAAGTGGTTTTTTAAGTAAGCTTAGGCCTTTAATCCACATTTTAGCCGGAGAAAAGGTATGCATCCAGGCTACGATTCCAATACAATTTTTATTGGCATTGGCGTCCTGACAAATATCAGTGATCTCATCGGCGGTTTTAACAGTATCTTTCCATACTATTTTCAGCGGAAGATGTTTCGATTCGTTAAGGCCGTTTACAATTGCTTTTGAATCTGCTGCAACCTGGTTTAAAGTTTCATCTCCGTATAAATGCTGGCTACCAGTGACGAACCAGATTTCTTTTGTTTCTATATTGATCATTTGATTTCAGAATTATTTAGATTTTTAAAAACCTCACAGGTTTTTTAATCCTGTGAGGCGAATTGGGATAGCTATTATTTCTGACCGTAATAGGCATTTTTGCCGTGCTTACGTTCGTAATGTTTTTTGATTAAGGAATCCTTCATTCTTGTCGCTTCCGGATTAATTTGCTTGGTAAGCAATGCCATCTTAGCTACCTCTTCCAAAACCTTACTATTGTAAACCGCTTTAGCTGCATTTTTTCCCCAGGTAAAGGGACCGTGATTACCAATTAACACCATAGGTACTTCCTCATAAGAAAGATTTTTATCTTTAAAACAATCCAAAATCTGGATGCCGGTATTATGTTCGTAATTCCCTTCTATTAGTTCATCACGCATTGGCGGCGCACAAGGAATATCAGCGGTAAGATGATCGGCGTGTGTGGTTCCAAAAATAGGAATATCTAATTGCGACTGAGCCCATGCTACGGAATATGTTGCGTGAGTATGGGCAATCCCACCAATGTTTTCCCAGTTTTTATAAAGAAAAGCGTGGGTTTTAGTGTCAGAAGAAGGCCGCATTTCGCCTTCAATCACATTATTTTCAAAATCCAGGATTACAATGTCTTCCGGTTTTAGTTCTTCATAGGGAACACCACTGGGCTTTATGGCAAAAACCTTTTTTTCACGATCTACAGCACTTACGTTTCCGAAAGTGTAGATCACCAGGTTTAAGGCATCAAGTTCCATATTGGCCTCGTAACATTCCTGTTTTAATGCTTTGTAACTAGAGCTCATTTACAGTAGATTTTCGGTTTATATTAGTTTCAACAAAAGCGCCCAATTCTCTATACTCTTCCATTAAAGTGGCATAGGTTTCCAGAGCTTCTGCTTCGGGGTGGTATTCTGCTTCAAAATCGCTACCCAGTTTTTTACTGGCCTCGATCACATTTGGATAGATACCGGCAGCAACGGCAGCATAAACTGCAGCGCCAAGCGCGGGAGCCTCATCTGAAGAAGCTACTTTTATAGGCATATTAAGCACATTGGCCAGGGTTTGCATAATAAACGGAGATTTTCTGGCAACGCCTCCAATCCCAATCACACTATTAATCTTCACTCCTTCTTTTTCAAAACGATCTACAATTTGTTTTGAACCAAAGCAAATCGCATTGATAAGCGCTTTAAAAATATGTGGTGCTTTTGAACCAAGAGATAGTTTGGTGATTGCACTTTTTAATTCCTGGTTCGCATCCGGAGTTCTTCTGCCATTAATCCAGTCTAAAGCAATTGGAATACTTTCTGAAAGCGGAATTGCTTCAGCAGCTTCACTAAGTTTTTTAATAAAGTCTTTTTCAAATTCAGCTCTAAGCTTTTCTTTTTGTTCTTCGGAAATACTATCAGAATTTAAAATAATATTTTCCATCGGCCAGGAAAGCACATCTTTGAACCAGGCCAAAACATCTCCAAAAGCCGATTGTCCCGCTTCTAAACCGATCATCTTTGGAATTACCGACCCATCTACCTGTCCACAGATTCCGCGAACGGTTTTATCACCAACATTTTCCTGTTCTGAAACGATAATATCGCAGGTTGAAGTTCCCATAACGCGAACTAAAGTATGTTTATCGATTTTTGCACCTACCGCGCCCGAGTGGGCATCAAAGGTTCCAACAGCGATCACACAATCGGTAGAAAGACCTAGTTTTTCAGCCCACGCTGCGCTTAAGTTCCCAGCAACTTCATCTGAAGTATAAGTTTCTGTATATAATCTATCACGCAGTCCACCTAAAGATGGATCCAGTTGATTGAGGAAAGCTTCAGAGGGAAGTCCGCCCCAGCTTTCGTGCCACATCGCTTTGTGACCGGCGGCGCAACGGCTTCGTTTAAAAGAAGCTAAATCCTGATTTTCAATAAGCATAAACGTCATAAGATCGCAATGCTCCATCCAGGAATATGCGGCATTTTTTACAGCTTCATCCTCACGAACTACGTGAGCGATCTTTGCCCAAAACCATTCGGAAGAATAAATTCCACCTTCATATTTGGTATAATCTTCCCCGGCCCAATTTCTGGCCAATTCATTAATTTCGTTGGCTTCATCAATTGCGGTGTGGTCTTTCCAAAGCACCATCATCGCGTTTGGGTTTTCCTTGAAACCTTCTTCAAAGGCCAAGGGCGTACCTGCTTTGGTAACCGCAATTGGGGAAGAACCGGTGGTGTCTATGCAAATTCCTTTTACAAGCGCACCATCAATCTTAGTTTTGGTTAAAACACCTTTTATGGTTTTCTCTAATCCTTCAATATGATCTGCCGGATGTTGGCGAAACTGGTTGATTGCTGCATTACAATATTTTTTATCACGCCATTGCGGATAATAAAATGTATCGGTGGCCAATTCTTCTCCACTCCCTGTATCTACAAGTACCGCCCGAACAGAGTCGGTACCGTAATCCAGGCCTATAACGTAGTTCTTCATTATTGGTATGCTATTTAAATCTTTTTTATTGCTATTTTTTTAATAATCTTATATCATAAATACCTGCTGTTCTGGAACCTGTTTTAGCTTCAAAACGTATTGTAATTTTTTCCTCATTATTATATTCTAATTTTTTTGGCAGTTTATATTCTTTAGAAAAAAACCGGTCACCTACTTCACCATTAAAATTTTCTTCAACCAGAACTTTATCATTTATATAAATACTGAATTCCCTATTTGCATCTTTTCCGTAATAAGTAATTTGAAGTTTTTTGGCATTATTCTCCCTGTCTTTTAAATCGTAACTAAACCATCCCTTAGCATCACGCCAATGCCGATCTTGATGGACCCCGGTATTAGAATCTTTACTTTGAATAAAATGATCTGATTCCGGTTGTTGTTCACCGGGAACTACCCTGTCTATAGTATTTGCTTCCAGTGCACGCTCAACTATCTCCTTTTCCCTTAAGTCTTTTTGCTTTTTCCGGTAACTTTCTTTTGTTTCCAGGGGAAGATAAATGGCATATCTGGACTCGTGAATATTATAAAAAGGAATAAATTCAAGTCCTTTAAATTTTTCAGGATAAATGCCATTTGCTACTGAAAAACTTAAATTTTCACCTGGATTTTTTCTCGTTTTCTTCACCAGTTCATCCACGTTTTCAGATAAAAATACCGGCATTTGAGAGATTGGTATTTGAGTACCATCTGCAATATGACCACCCCGACTGTCATCGGCAAAAACTCCTTTTTGATCTTGCTCCCCGGTTTTTGTTCCCAAAACAATTGGTCCATACTTTAACGCAGCATAGTCTGAACCATCAGGAAGTTTTTCAGCAGTAATATGCATAGGTAATTCCACTCTTATTTTATCTCCGTTTTTCCAGGTTCGGTTGATTTTCACATAGGATCCCGGCTCCTGATTTACTGCAAAAGATTCTTCATTTATAAATATTTTAAACTGATCTTTTTTTACCCAGGAAGGATACCTGAGATTCAGGGTGAAATTTTTCTGTTCCTTAGTCTTAATGCTAAGATTCGTAGTTTCTTGTTTAGGGAAATCAGTTTGCTGCAGTATTTCTACATCTTCTTCTTTCCACTTTAAAGTTGAAGGAATAAAAAGATTTACATACAATTCATTTTCAGAATGGGTATAAATAAATTGGTTATACTTCCCGTGATTTTCAATTCCGGAACCTACACAGCACCAAAAACTCGTTTCCGGCTGGGAATAAACCCGGTAATGTCCGGGACGCATAGGAGTAAAATAAACAAAACCTCCTTTTTCCGGATGCTGGGAAGAAAGGATATGATTATATATTGCCTCCTCATAATAATCTATATATTTTTCATCTGGATTAGTAAGAAATAATTTCTCACTTAACCTTAACATATTATAGGTGTTACAGGTTTCTGGCCCCTGCTCGCTGGATATCATTTCCGAAAAATCTGTAGTAGGATGAAAATGCTCCCTTACACTATTTCCTCCAATGGCTACCGAGCGTTTATTGACAACGTTATCCCAGAAATAAGTCGCCGCATCGTGAAAATCTCTATTGTTATCTAAAGTAGCAATTGTTTCAAAACCAATTACTTTAGGAATTTGGGTATTAGCATGCATCCCATTTAGAATATCATTATTGGAAGCTAATGGTTTGAGCAGTTTTTGATGTGAAAATTTATAAGCCAATTCCAGGTATTTTTCTTCTCCCGTAATTTTTGCCACATCTGCAAAAACTTCGTTTAAACCACCGTGTTCGGAAACCAATAATTCCTGAATTTGTTCTTCTGAAAGTCCGCTGGTGACCTTCAGCATCCAGTCAGAAAAACTGATCAACATATCTTTGGCCTTAGATTTTCCCGCAATTTGATAAGCATCCCGAAGTCCTGCGTAGGTTTTATGAATGTTATATAAAGGCACCCATTTTCCATTTAAGCTAAAACTTGCAGCATCAATTTTGCCTTTAGAAATTTCGCGCCATAATTCTTTACTGCCGGGAACGCCACCTATGTATCCGTTAGCATTCGCTTGCTGTGCCCTTTCTAATTCATTTAAACTATAGGTAAGCAATGAATCGGCTTTTTCACTATTTGCTGAAGCCTGCATCTGGGACAGGGCGGTAAGATAATGCCCCCCAATATGACCATCTAAACCTGAATTCTCCCAATTGGTATAACTTTCTGCCTTTGGGTCTAAGCCCGCCTCACGTAAAAAAGGTGCTAAAAGTTTATCGGGATTTAATTCTAAAATATACTCGAGATCGACCAGCATCGCGTTGCGAAAAGGACCTTCTTCTAGGCTGATATCCTGAAGCTTAAAAGTTTCTAATTTGGTTTGCTGGCCAAACATGAATGTGGAGACCAGACAAATTAATAAGCTAAAAAGACTTCTTTTAAAATCAGCCAAGGAAAATTTCATTTTAAATTATTTAGATGATAATACTACTACAGAAAAAGGTGGGAGGCTAACCTCCAATTTGCCTTTTCTCAATTTAAAATCTTTAAATTCAGCAATATTTATTTTATCCGGATTATCAAAAGTATTATGATCTTGGATTTTCCCTGATTTCAGGATTTCAGCTTCAATATCATTAACATCTAAACCATCCAAATCTATTTCTACTTTGTGTTCAGCACCTGCATCAATATTTACTAATGAAATATTAGTATTTCCTGTTTCATCTTTAGAAGCTGAAACAGAAATTGCAGGTAATGATTTTCCATTGTAGTTATATTCAGGAGAATCAAACTCAACGGGTAATAACTGCGCATCGTGGTGTACGGTGTACATTTTAAATACGTGGTAGGTTGGAGTAAGAATCATTTTTTCACCTTCGGTAAGCGCCACTGCCTGTAAAACATTTACGGTTTGCGCCAAATTGGCCATTTTAACCCTATCACTATGATTATTAAAAATATTTAAGGTTGTCCCGGCAATCATAGCATCTCTCATGGTATTTTGTTGATATAAAAATCCGGGATTAGTACCTTCTTCTACATCGTACCAGCCGCCCCATTCATCTACCACAAGATCTATTTCATTTTTAGGGTCATGCTTTTCCATCACTTCTATATGCCCTTTAACAAACTCATCCATTTTAAGCGCTTCTTCCATACTTTTAAAATAGATCTCCTCGTCATAGCCCGTAGCTGGACCTTTATTTTCCCAATCTATTACTGCATAATGGTGAAGACCAACCGCTTCAATTAAAGATTTTGGAACTTCTTTCATCAAAACGTCTGTCCAGTGATAATCGTCTCCGGAAGCTCCGGCGGCAATTCTGTAAAGATTGTCTTTATTTTCGCCGGCGGTCATAAATGTTGAATACTGCTTATATATGTTCGCATAATATTCAACGGTCATATTACCACCACAACCCCACATTTCATTTCCAATACCCCAATATTTTACTTTCCAGGGTTCATCTCTTCCATTTTCTTTCCTCAGCTTAGCCATAGGACTTCCTTCTGGATGGTTTGTATACTGTACCCAGTCCATAAAATCCTGAACTGTTCCGCTTCCTACGTTGGCAGAAATAAAAGGCTCTGCTCCCAGTTCTTCACACAGGTTTAAAAAATTATGGGTACCAAAGCTGTTGTCTTCGGTTACCCCTCCCCACCAGGAGTTTACCATAGTAGGTCTGTCTTCCTGGGGGCCAATTCCATCTTTCCATTGGTAAGTATCAGCAAAACAGCCACCAGGCCATCTTAAATTCGGTATTTTAATTTCTTTTAAAGCTTCAATAATATCAATTCTAACCCCATCTTTATTTGGGATAGAACTGGTATCTCCAACATAGAAACCATCATAAATAGATCTCCCAAGATGTTCTGCAAAATGACCATAGATATGTTTACTTATTTTTGGTGCATCTGAAGAAGATTCTACTTTAATAGAAGTTTGTTGTGCATTCAGGTTGAAAATCAAACCTAACATAAGTGCAGTAATTATTTTTATCTTCATAGTCTTTTGGTACTGATTAATAAGTTATTATGTCTAATTAGCTTCTTAAGTGTTTTATCTACATTTCCAAATATAATTAAAACAAGTATTGAAATGCAATCTTTATTTAACAAATTTTTAATTTTGTAGCTTTAAGATTTTAATATAACCTTAGCATTCTAATATTAGATTTTAAATTTCGAAAATAAATGGCTCCTAAATATCAATTAGAAGATAAAGTACTTTTAGCAGTAGACTGTATAATATTCGGGTTTGATGAGGAAGACCTAAAAATTCTTCTCATTAAAAGGGACTTCGAACCAGAAAAGGGTAAATGGTCTCTAATGGGCGGATTTTTAAAAAGAGAAGAGAATCTCAATAGGGCTGCTAATAGAATTCTTTTTACACTCACGGGTATAGAGCAAATATATATGGAACAGTTGTATGCTTTTAGTGAGGTAGATAGAGATCCAGCCGAAAGGACAATTTCTGTTGCTTACTATGCATTAATCAATATTAATGAACACAATAAAGCTTTAAGTGAAAAATATTCAGCTAAATGGTATAGTATAACTGAATTGCCTGAATTAATTTTCGATCACCCTGAGATGATCTCTAAAGCCATAAGGCGGCTTAGACGTAGGATTTCTACAAAGCCTATTGGGTTTGAACTTCTTCCTGAAAAATTTACAATGCGACAACTTCAAAAACTATACGAAGCCATTTTAGGTGAAGAATTAGATAAAAGGAACTTTATTAATAAAATAAATGCTTTAGACATCCTAATTAAACTTAAAGAGAAAGACATGAAATCCTCACGAAAGGGCTCGTTCTTATATAAGTTTGACGCCAAAAATTATAACGAAAAGGTAGAAGAAGGATTTTCTTTTAAATTATAAAAATCCTTTTGAGAGTTGTTTTAGAACTTAAATGGTTTTCAACTGTAAAATTAAAACGATTGCTCCCAAAAGGACAGAATATTTAAGAAAGAACCTGATTTTATATTAAATACTTAATAGATTGCTAAAGTAATAAATAAAATATAACTTGTGGTCATAAAAACCATAAGTTTTTTAGTCAATCTTTTTCTAAAAATTAAACTTCACTTATGGACAAAAATTAGAATTAATCAGCCTTAAGATTTTTGATGGATTGTATAGTTAAATTTGGTAGCAAAATAGCTTGCAGTAAGAAAACTGTGCTTCTAGTATTTTTATTAATTCCACTTCTTTGCCAGGGCCAAATAGGTAAGTTATTCTCAACAGATACCGAACTCTCCAGTAGTTTAATAAACCAAATCTACCAGGATAACAAAGGTTATATCTGGATTGCTACAGAGGATGGTTTAGACCGATATGATGGCGCAAAAGTCTCTATTTTTAAACAGGAAAAACAGGATTCTACTTCTATTCTAAATAATTACGTAAAATCAATATTTCAGAATACAAAAGGCACATTGTATTTTGGTTTTTTTAATGGGCTACAATATTTTGACCATGCTACCGAAGAATTTCATCAGATCCCACTTTTAATAGAAAATGATTTTATCTATCCCGCCCACGTTACCGGAATTATCGAAAGAAAAAACGGTGAAATATTAATAAGCTCTTCGGGCCAGGGTATTTTTAAATTAGAACAGGAAAACGGGAAAACAGTAGGGCGAAAACTATTAGAATTTCTTCCTAGCAGCTATTTTGAAAATATTTTTGAAGATAGCAAACAAAATTTATGGGCTTTAAGCCAGGATAGCGGTTTATTTAAAGTCTCTCCCAGGGGTGAAATCACAGAATACTTTAATGATGAATATGACACTCAAATTTCCAGTATTTGTGAAGTGAAAAATGGGAAAATTTACGCAGGCAGCTTATCTAAAGGGCTTTTCAATTATAATAAGGATAAGGATGAATTCAATTTTATAGAAGAATCAAAAAACCTACCGGTAAAATCGCTTTTTGTAAATAAAAAAAATGAAGTGATGATTGGGACAGATGGGATGGGGCTTAAAATTTACGATCCTGTGGAAGAAAAAATGAGTTTGAGCGATTTTAGCATCTCGAATTTCGATTTTTCCAAAACTAAAGTCCACTCCATTATTGAAGATAATTCTGATAATCTTTGGCTGGGAATTTATCAAAAAGGGGTATTATTAGTTCCAGATAAGGTCAATAATTTCGATTACCTAGGTTATCAATCGGTTAAGAATAATATTATAGGGTCAAACAGTATTGTTTCTATATTCAAAGACAATCAGGATATTTTATGGGTAGGAACAGATGGTGACGGCTTATATGGAATTTCAGAAGAGAAAACTCAAGAATTCCATCTTGGCACCAACAACATGCAGGGTTCTTCCAGTATTATGAGTATTTATGAAGATTCTGATAACGAATTGTGGATTGGTACTTACCTTCAAGGTTTAGCTAAGTTAGATCGAGAAAACAAGGAGTTAATTTATGTTGAAGACTTAAAAGATGAACAAAACAATCCGGTAGAAAAAATCTACAGCATTATTGAAGATAAAAAAAAGAAACTTTGGATAGGTTCCCTGGGATATGGGCTTTTTTCTTATAACCTTAAAGAAGAATCTTTTACCAATCATAACTTAATAAAAAATGAGAATCAAGATGATCGTTTACACAATAAATGGATAAACTGTCTATTACTTTCTTCAGATAACAAATTATATATTGGTACCTACGACGGACTTTCCACGCTGTATTTAAACGATAACACATATTTAAACGAAAAAGGGCAAAACCATATTTTAACAAATAAGATTGTGTATAGCCTTTATGAGGACAAACAACAAAACCTGTGGATAGGCACTTCTGAAGGTCTTTTGCTTAAGCCAAAGAATGACACCATTACGAAAAGATATACTACAGCAAACGGACTTCCAAGTGATGTAATTAGTGCTATTGAAGAAGATGCTAATAACAATTTATGGATTAGCACAAACCACGGAATTTCAAAATTTCAACCTAGTCCTGCAGAGTTTACAAACTACTATTTTAGGGATGGACTTCAGGGGAACGAATTTAACAAAAACGCTTCTTTTTCTGAAAATAAAGAACGCTTATATTTTGGGAGCACCAATGGAGTTACTTATTTCCAACCTTCAGAAATAACTTCTACTGGCAGTAAAATAGACCTTAGAATTACTGGTTTTTATCTACAGGACCAACCAGTTAAAAAAGGAATGAAATCTGGTTCCTACTCTATTCTAAATAAAGCAATTATTGAGGCAGACACTATAGAACTTGCCCATAATGATAATGATTTTAGTATCGAATTTTCTTCTTTTGAATTTAAAAACCAACAATGGATTAGCTATTCCTATTCCTTAAATTCAGAGAATTGGGTGAAATTAAGACCGGGAATGAATACAGTTACCTTTAATAACCTTGAACCGGGAACCTACAATTTTAAAGTTAGAGCGAAAGATTACGGGGAATTTTCAAACACCAAAGGACTAAGTATTATAATTCATCAGCCCTGGTATTTTTCAACCTGGGCAAAGATTTTTTATCTATTTATAATAGCTATTATTACCTATCTCATTACCCAACAAATCCTTCAACGTAGAAAGACAAAAAGGAAACTCCAGGAGCATTTGCAATCTGAACAAATAAACGAGGCAAAACTTCAATTCCTTACCAATATATCCCACGATATTAAAACCCCCATTTCCTTAATTATAAATCCCTTAAATAAATTATTAAAAACAGATCAACAAGAAGAGCGGCAAAAACTTTATAAAGTGATGGAAAGAAATTCTGAAAGAATTCTTCATCTCATAGATCAATCACTAAATGCCAGGAAATTAGATAAAGGCCAGATAAAATTAAAATTCAGGGAAACTGAGATTATTGGGTTTGTAAAATCAATCGCCTCATTATTTGAAGATCAAACCGAAAGCCGTAAAATCAATTTCAATATTCATCACAAACTACCGGAAATCTATGCCTGGATAGATCCTAACCATTTTGATAAAATCATTCAAAATATAATTTCAAATGCCATAAAATTCACCCCTGAAGATGGGACTATAGATGTTTATATTGACCGTGAAGAAGGGAAAGACCAGTTTTATATCACAATAAAAGATAACGGAATTGGGATTAATGAAAGTGAAACCAATGAGATCTTTAATAGGTTTTATCAGGTTTCCAATCAGGATACCCGCCAATTTCAAGGAACAGGAATTGGCCTTCACCTAACCAGGGCCATTGCAGAACTTCACCACGGTACGGTAAAAGCTGAAAACAATAAAAATGAAAAAGGCTGCAAGTTTATAATTACTGCTCCCGTTGGGAAAGATCATCTTAATGAAGAAGATGTTATTTTAGAACAAAACAATATAGCAAATACACCCAAAGTCAAAATCAAAGCAGTTGATACAAAAAATGAAGAAAATTCAGAATCATTGACCCATGACAAAAGCCGCCCAACAGTTTTGATCGTAGATGATGATAATGAAATTAGAAATTACATAGCAGAAGAATTTAAATCTCATTATAATATTCTCAAAAGCATTAATGGAAAAAAAGCTTTTCCATTAGTACTAAAATATCTTCCAAACTTAATAATAAGCGACGTTAAAATGCCCGAAATGGATGGGATTACGTTTACCAGGAAAGTTAAGAAGAACATTAATATTAATCATATTCCCATAATTTTATTGACAGGAAAAACAGATAAAGAAACCAACCTGGAAGGCTTGGATATTGGAGCAGATGCCTACCTCAACAAACCATTTAATATAGATATCCTAAAGAAAACGGCTAAAAACCTAATAAGGACAAGAGAATTACTTAAAAACACCTACTCCGGTAACCAGTTGCGCGAAGATAAAATTGAAAAACTTGAACTAAAATCGGGTGATGAAGCCTTACTGGAAAAGTTTATGGAAGTGGTTAACAAGAATATAAACAACAACGATCTAAATGTAGAAATGATTGCCAGCGAATTGGGGATTAGCCGTGTTCACCTTTATCGTAAATTAAAACAATTAACCAACCAATCGGCAGGGGAACTAATAACCAACATCAGGCTAAAACAGGCTGGCGACTTGTTAATCTCCAAAAAGATAAATGTTGCTGAAGTAGCTTATGCCGTTGGTTTTTCCAGCACCTCAAAATTCTCTACAAAATTCAAAGAATTATACGGACTTCCGCCAAGCAATTACCGAGAAAAAAATAAAGTTAATTAACCTGAAATTATTCTGAATTAAGACAAATATGAATTCCTGCCTATCCAGCTTTCAGTCTCCAGACTATTTATAGAAATTCAGGAATTTACCTTATAAAAAAAGCGGAGACCAGAAATTGATCTCCGCTTTCCAGACATAAACAAACACACATAAAATTAAATACGCCTAGAAACTTCAAAAGAAGTTAAAATCAACATTCTATTTCAATTCGATTGCGGCGTAATAATTTGGTAATTTCCGCTTAAATGCATTAAGCTAAATAAGTATAGTATTCCGTCAAAATACGGATCAAAATAACCATCTTCATAAGGTTCTAATTTTGCATTCCAAACCTCATCTACAAATTTCCAACCTTTGGTATGAGTTGACGCTAAAGAGACCGTTGCAGCGGTAGAAACCAAACCAAGAGAATGCCTCAACTTTTGAAATCCTCCAGCCGGAAGTATCCAATCAGGTGTTGAACCATCTATGTTGTATTGATCTACATAAGTATCTAAACCTTCACAATAAAGAAAATTTTGTATTCGGTTGGCATATTCCTGTTGCCATTCAATATCCTTTGCATACCAGCTATAATCCATAGCGATATTCATAGGAACGCGCCAGGAATCGTATCTAAAGGCATCGCCCATTTTACCACGGCTATGTGGTTCCCCACTAAATTCAGAGTAGTCTGGAGTAAGTCCGGTTTCCGGATGTGTCGCGCGGTGCAGAAAAACCCGGGAAGTATCGGCAACATCCCTGTAAAATTCTTCGTGACCATCATTGGCATATTCTGCCCAAACTTCAAAGAAAGCCGGTACGTGATAAGAAGGGTCGGTCCAATCATAACCACCTTCGTGGGGCACAAAATTGATTTGTTTGTGTTCTACATTTAGTACATTCATCACTCCATCAGTCCCATCTTTGCTCCACATCGCATCAAGAATTCTTCCGGCTTCCCCATAATAATCTATCCCGGTCTCATTTCCCCAAAGATTAGACGCAAAAAGTAATGCCGTAACAAAATACAATTCCCCATCTGAAGCTGAGCCTTCGGCATTGTGCTCTCCGGTTTTTGGATCTACGCTCCAGGCAAAATAAGCCTCACTGGGCCCTTCCTGGTGTTGCATATATTTTACGGTCCATCGCCAAAGCTTATCGAAAACTTCTTTTTTATCAAACTGAACCGCTACCATAAGTCCGTAGGAAAGTCCTTCTGTACGGGCATCTTCATTCTTTAGATCAGACACATAAGCCAGAGAATCTTCAACTTCAAAATAAACCCTGTCTGGACCTTCAAAAACATCATAATAGGCTTTTTCAAGTTTAGCATCAATCTCAGCTTGAGAATAACCAGCTTCTAAAAATAGGTTCCGGTATTCCCCGGTTTCCCAGGCTCCCTTTTCCCAGGGCTGCATTTTTCCCCGAGGATCTTTTACCTCCTCATCACAATCCTGCCCTGTAATATCTCCTGATAATAACATCAAGCCGATAAAAAATAGCGTTAATAAATAAATTCTTTGCTTCATATTCCTGTATTTTTATAATTCATAGAAATTTTTATTCTGAAGGTTATTCAGGAACAGCATCGTTTGATGATGTGGCGTATAAACCAATCATATTCCCCGTGAAACCTCCCGCTACATTAGTTGAAAGAATATCTCCTGAAACCGTGCCTCCCAGGTTTTCAAAATTTTCACCATCTAAAGCATAGCTAAATTTAAAATCATCTTCCTCTGCTTCCACTTTCAGTTTCAAATCATTTTTTAATTCTA
Source organism: Salegentibacter sp. Hel_I_6 (assembly GCF_000745315.1). NCBI lineage: Bacteria > Pseudomonadati > Bacteroidota > Flavobacteriia > Flavobacteriales > Flavobacteriaceae > Salegentibacter > Salegentibacter sp. Hel_I_6. The sequence continues at coordinate 1,446,150 of NZ_JQNQ01000001.1, forward strand.
TTTCTTTACTTGCCAATATTTTAGACGAACCTTTCTCTGTTCTTTCTAAAACCAAATAATATTTTTTGTCTTTTCTGGTAAGGCCAAATACATAATTAAATGTCTCACTTTGAACAGTAGTAATCCCCGCGAGATCTTTTTCAGATTTCGGCTTATAACTCATTGTGGTTGTAAACGAAAAATCTTTATGTTGCTGGCGATGAAATAAGGTTGAAGTAGGCTTTACCTCTTTAATGTTCACTTCAAACGGATTAATTTTAAGTCCATTTTTAGTAAATTCAATAAAATCTTCGCGTGGCCCTCTTAATCCTATCCAACGATAATCGAGTTTTTCAGAAGAAAAATCTTCGGTGTAGGTGAAATTACCATTCGGAAAATAATTCCCTTCCCCGGTTTTATTTTCAACACCTTCGGGCATTTCAAGCTTTGGTTCCATAGGAACTAACCCGTTCTCAAAAACCGGAAATTCCCCAGACCAATCTACAGGCAAAATAAAAGTTTCCCTACCAGTATTAACCCTGTCTTTCTCATTGGGACGTATTCCCAAAAACACCCCGTAATATTTATCATCAGGTCCAACCACCAAATCGGCATGGCCCGCCCAATCTACTTTATTTTCCCGGTCTTTGTTTAAATACCTTTGTGATAAGATAGGGTTTGATGGGGCCGGCTCATAAGGTCCCATTGGGTCATCACTTACAAAAATCACTTCACTGTGCCATCCTCCGGTACCGCCTTCGGCACACATTAAATAATAACGATCGTCTTTTTTATAAATATGGGGTGCTTCAATCCAAATTGGTTTTTTGGAAAGGTCTACCCCACCATTTACAATAATTTTATCGGTTCCTTTAATCACCTGATCGTTCTCTACATCATATTCCCAAATTTTAATTACACGATGTCCCTGGTAGAGTTCTTCCCCCTCGTTTGGCGCATCGTTATGAACCACATAGGCTTTACCATCATCATCAAAAAAGATTGCGGGGTCAATTCCCTGAAAATCCAGTTTTATAGGATCGCTCCAGCCCTCTTTTGGATCCTGGGTTTTAACCACAATATTCCCAAACCCACCGGCAAATTGCGTAGTGATCATATAAAAAGTATCATTATTAGGATTGTAGCGAATATCAGGAGCATAAATTCCCGCGCTTATCCCTGTATCGTGTACTTTTAATTGAGATTTCCGGTCCAGTACATGCCCAATTTGGGTCCAGTTGACCAAATCGTTGGAATGAAAAATAGGCACACCCGGGAATACTGCAAACGAAGAGGCTACCAGGTAATAATCATTCCCCTTCCGAGCAATTGCGGGATCTGGATAAAATCCCTGTAAAATTGGATTATAGAATTCATCCTCTTCCAAAGGGTTTTCGTTATAAACATCATCATTTCCTTCATATACCGCACTGGAAAATACCGGGGTATTTTTTTGTGCACTACAGCCAGTAAAGACAAACAAAGCCAGTAAGACTTTGACTAAAACAAGTTGATTTTTTTTCATTATTGATTTTTTGATAATTTATTTTAATTAGAAATTACTTCGAAAACAGCCAGTAATCAAAGTGTAGAATTTTCCTGGGAGCTTTTCCTTTAAACACAAAGTATACATCGTGAACTCCGCTTACTTTTTCAGTAACTTCAGAAGAGATTAATTCCCAGCGATCTTCACCGCCGGTTAAAGGAACTTCAATTTTGGCTATCTTCTTTCCGGTTTTATCATCCAACCTGACTTCTAAGGTGACGTCGCCATTATGGACGGTTCCAACTCGGGCTGTGAATTTAGAAGGCCCTTCTTTCCTGAAATCTACTTCTCTTATCTTTGTAAAAGCTTCATTTTTTTCTGCGGTGATATACACCCCCACTATTTCATTTTCTTTAGCTTTTACATTTTCCGACCATGCAATTGTTTCTGCTTCATTCTTTACATAAGGGTTGAGGGTTTGCAAAGCTTCCTCAATTCCGTCTGTCATTTGCATTTGTTCAATAGCATCCTCTTCATTAAAATTGGCTTTTTCTACAGCTACAGATCTAGTAAAACCGCTTCCACCCGGAAGTGCCGCATTGTGATAAAAGAAATAGGTGTTTCCTTTAAAATCTATAATTCCAGGATGATTTGTAAAAGCGCCACCTTCCTGCGGCATCACTTTTCCCTTATATTCATAAGGCCCGGTTATATTTTTGCTTGTAGAATAACCTATATGTTCCGGTAAAGGACCGGCTGCAAAAAATAAATAATAGAGATCGTTTCTTTTGTATAACCACGGACCTTCTTCGTAAGTAGTAGGCCGGCGCTCATCTTTTTCACCTTCACGTTTTCCAAAGGCTTCAATTGTATTTGGAATTTTACTTATTTCACCTTTCAGGCTTATCATATCCTCATTCAGTTTTACGTAATAACATTCAGGATTCCCCCAAAAAAGATAAGCCTGCCCGTCATCGTCAATAAACACCGAAGGATCTATATCAGCATTACTATTGCTGATTAGTGGTTTTCCTAGCGGATCTATAAACGGACCGTAAGGACTGTTTGCTACCGCTACTCCAATACCATTTTTCCCTTCACGAGAAGTGATTGGAACATACATATAGAATTTACCATCCCTTTCTATGGCCTGGGGTGCCCAGGCATTTTGTTTGGCCCAATCAAAATCGTCATAAGCTAATACTGCACCGTGGTCTGTCCAGTTTACCATATCTTCGGTTGTATATAAACGCCAGTCGTTCATCGTAAACCAGGTAGATTCATCTTCGTCGTGAGAAGTATATAAATACAGCTTATCGTTATAAACCAATGGTGCAGGGTCTGCCGTATAATTGGTTTGAATAATCGGATTTTGTGAAATACCTGTTTTAGAAATAAATAATATACATAAGTATATTAAGGTTCTTTTGATGGTCATAATTTTCAACTTTTTTGTAACCAATTAGGTTTTATATGGTCGATTTCAATAAGCTTTGTTTAAGGAAATAACATATTAATAGCGCTATAACTTTAAAAAATGATATCCAAAAAATCATCTATTGAATATTATTAGTAATAGTTTTCCGGAAACTTAATCTACTGCTTTTACACCCTCATCAGTTTGCTCTACTTTTTGAATAGTACCGTCATCATTGTAGTACATATAATCTACAGCAATGGAACGGCGGTAACTTCCGCCTGTAGGCAAGACGCCATTATGATAAAAGAAATAGTCTTTTCCTTTGTACTCAATAATCCCCGGATGAATAGTAAAACTGTTCGGGGCGCTGTCTGCTAATATTCCCTGATACTCCCAGGGTCCCTCAGGACTATTGGATGTGGCATATTCGATCCTTTCCCGTTCTTCTCCCTGGCTGGCATATACCAAATAATACAATTCCTTTCTTTTGTAAACCCAGGGGCCTTCTATAAAATTCTTTGGATTATAATATTGTATCTCTCCATCTAATTCCACCATATTATCTTTCAATTTGACCATCTTCATACTGCCATTACCCCAGTACATATACGCCTGGCCATCATCATCTACAAAGACCGAAGGATCTATGTCATCCCACCCATGTGGGTTATCGGTAGTCATTTCATTGTAAATTAAGGCTTCTCCTATTGCGTCCTTAAATGGTCCTAAAGGTGAATCGGCAACAGCCACTCCTATCGCAGCACCACCGTTACTACGTTCATCATCTTTATGGAAGGTGGATACATAAAAATAGAATTTCCCATCCCTTTCTGCGACCTCGGCCGCATAGGCATCCCCGGTTGCCCAGGAGAAATCTTTTGGCGAGAGTTTGGGACCGTGATTTTTCCAGTTTACCATATCGGTAGAAGAAAACAACAACCAATCTTTCATTTCATAATTTGTTGAAGATACCGAAGCGGTATCGTGACTGGTATATAAGTATACTGTATCGTCATAAACCAGCGGTGCGGGATCTGCGGTGAATACATCCTTTATTATAGGATTTTGAGCTAGTAAAATTTGCGATGAAAATAAAAAGCCCAGACCAACTACTGATAACATCTTAATTCTTGTATGCATAATTTTTAGTTTTTATGGTTTATAATATAGAATCAGAATTCCTTTTATTCCGTTCCATTGTCATTTTTAGAAGCCGGTATACCCAGCAAACTATATTTATCGAATTTTGCTTGATCTACGGGTTTAAACAATAGTTTAGAGAACATATACAAACCGTTTTTCCAAACTTTAAAATCGTGTCCTCCAGGTTCCAGGTAATAAATATGAGGTACATTCTTTTTTGCTAAATATTCATGAGTCCGCTGACTAAACGATAGCAAGTCGTCTTCATCGCCACAGGAAATCCATAAAAGATTGAGTTTTTCCTTTGCTTTTTCCGGCTGCGGAACCAATTCTTCCGGTTTTTTAGTATTTGGTGCTGCAGAAAATGCCCCTACCCAGGAGAACATATCCAAATTTCCAAGACCAAAATTTAGGGTTTGCCCGCCGCCCATAGAAAGTCCGGCGATTGCCCGGTTTTCACTGTTTTTAATTACTGGATAATTCTTTTCTATAAATGGAATAAGATCATTGAGCAGGTCCTTTTCAAAGTTCGCGAACGCAGCGACTTTTGTACTGTCAAAAATATTTCCCACTGCGCGATCATCTTTCATCGCCCTTCCGTTTGGCATCACGACAATCATTTGTTCTAACTTTTCATCGGCATAGAGATTATCTAAAATAACCTGTGGATTTCCACCTCTAAGCCATTCTTTTTCATCGCCGCCAATGCCGTGTAAAAGGTATAAAACCGGGTATTTCTTATTTTCTGAATAGTTCGGGGGAGTATAAATTAAGGCCTTTCGGGCATTGCCTACTGTTTTAGATTTATAGCTAATACTATCAATTTTTCCGCGGGCAATATTTTCCCTTTTTGAGTCGAAACCTTCTGGCGCTTCTCTTTCAAGGCCTTTAAAACCTTGAACCTCCAGCATTTTCTTCGCATAGCGCCTTCCAAGTTTCCGGTAACCTTCTGCTGAAAAATGAAGCTTATCATCTACCGCCGTGCAACCTTTAGAAGAAATAACATAACTATTAGGAATCACCTCGGGCAGCCTGGCGATAATCTCATTCATACTGGCGCAGATATCTCCTTCTTCTTTACTCACCATTTCCCCGGCGAGTAGTGGCACTTTTTTAGGATCAAGTTTAAGGTCTTTTATAAGATTATTGTAAACCTCTTTTACCTTTTGTGGCCACAGGCTGTCACCGGTATTTGATTCTCCCTGATGCAATAAAATTCCTTTTATAATCCCATCTTTTTGTGCTATTCTAGCCATTTCCACCAGGCGACCGTAAGGATTACCATCATATTCCTTTACCGTATTTTTTAGCCAGTCGGGTGAAGATGCTACATAAGATTCATAATTTTCCTTGTCGAAAAGTTCAATTTTACTGCCACCTACAGGTACATTTATCACCCCTACTTTAATACTATCCGGTAAATTTTCGATCATTTCCCTTCCGAAATAATCAGTAGGTGTTAAACCGGTATTACATCTTGTTAATGGGGGTTTAGCGGTGTACCACTCCCCTTTTTTTCGATCCAAATCGGGACAATCGACTGTCTGAAGCACTTTAAATCTATCATTCAACGCAACCGTATCCTGTGGTTCAAATTTGGCGTGGCCTTCCATATTTGATTGCCCAAAAGCGAGGTAAACGTGAAAATTTGAATCCTGGGCGGAAGCCTGGTAAACTGCCAGAAAAAGTCCCAGAAAAATGAGCATTTTTGTTTTCATAATTTATATATTTATCTAATTTCAATCACATATTCTTCTCCTTTTGAGGTATCGAGATCATATTCGTAAACTTTTTTAAGCTTCGGTTCTTTAAGATCTAACTCATCAGATATTATTGGATCCTTTATTTCCGGAATACTGTAGTAAGGGTTTTCATTATCACCCATTGCTTTCTCCAGTCCTTTCCCTGAAAGTGGATGATAAGATCTAATTCTGCAATTGCCACCTAATTCAGATTTAATAATAACATTGTTCGGCTTATTATTCTCCCACTCAAGAGCTACTTCAAAACCTCCACGAGCTCTTAAACCGGAAATTTTTCCTTTGCTCCAGTCTGCAGGTAATGCAGGCAGAATATGAATGGCGCCATCGTGACTTTGTAAAAGCATCTCAGCAATCCCGGCGGTGCAACCAAAATTTCCATCTATTTGAAAAGGGGGATGCGCATCAAAAAGGTTAGGATAAGTACCACCTTTTTCGCTATGGCCTTCCTGCATTGAAGGAGTTAACTGGTCTTTAATTAATTTAAGAGCGTGATCCCCGTCAAGTAATCTCGCCCAAAGGTTCACCTTCCAGCCCATAGACCAGCCGGTAGACTCATCGCCCCTGGCCACCAAAGATGTTTTTGCAGCCTCAAATAATTTCGGGTTTCGGTACGGGGAAATTTGGTTTGACGGATAGAGTCCGTATAAATGAGAGACGTGTCTGTGATTGCTTTTGGGGTCGTCCCAGTCTTTTATCCATTCCTGTAACTGGCCCCAGTTTCCAATTTGCATAGGAGGCAATTCGTGAAGTTTCTCATTTAATTCGGCTATAAATTCTTCATCATCTCCCAGTATTTCCGCGGCTTTGGCTGTTCTTGAAAACAGGTCAAAAATGAGTTGATTATCCATCGTTGTTCCATAAGACAATGAGGATTCCGGATGTGCGGTTGGCGCGTGTTCCGGGGAAATGGAAGGAGATACCAGCAGCCAGTTATTTTCCGGCTCCCTGATCATAAAATCCAGATAGAATTTAGAAGCTTCTTTTAATATTGGATAAACAGATCTCAGGAATTCTTTATCTCCTGAAAAATCATATTTATCGAATAAATGCTGGGAAAGCCAGACTCCACCCATTGGCCACATTCCCCAATAAGAACCGTCTATCGCTCCGGTCATTCGCCAAATGTCCGTATTATGATGCATCACCCAGCCTTCTGCGCCGTACATATCTTTGGCTGTCTTCCTTCCGACTTCTGAAAGCTCCTTCACCATTTGGATCAATGGCTCGTGAAATTCCGGCAAATTCGTGATCTCCGACGGCCAGTAATTCATTTCGGTATTAATATTTACTGTGTATTTACTATCCCAGGCAGGAGTTAACTGGTCATTCCAAATTCCCTGCAAATTGGCGGGTTGCGTTCCCGGCCGGGAAGAGGTAATTAAAAGATAGCGCCCAAATTGGAAGTACAGGGAAACAAGGGCTGGATCATTTCCGGTTTTGAAATTTATGATCCTTTTATTGGTGGGTAGCTTCGCAGCTTCCGTTTCACCAAGGTCCAGGGATACGCGATTGAAATAGGTTTGATAATCTTCCAGGTGGGTTTCGTAGATCTCGGCTGATTTCTTTTTTTCTATTGCTGAAAGATATTCTTCTGCTTTTGCTTCCTCATCAATACTGAGATCTTTATAGTTTTTAAAATTAGAAGCGATGGAAATATATAGCGTAGCACTATTGGCATTCTGAATGTTCAGAGATTCATTTTCTGAATTAATTTTTCCGCCTTCAGTCTGAATTTTAGTGATCGCCAGGAATTCAACTTTCCCTTTTATTCCTTCAAAATCGCTGGTTTTACCGTGTAGTTTTAATGTCCCATTTTCAGCTGAAACTTCAGCACCTCCGGGACGATCCATCGTAGCTGTGAAATTTAAAGCTCCGGGTTTATCTGCCGTAATTTGTACCACGATCACCTGATCGGGATGTGAAGCGAAAACTTTCGTTTCATAACCTACACCTCCAACTGTATAGCGGGTTGTGGTAACTGCAGATTCCAGATCCAGTTCCCGGTAATACTCAGTGTAATTTTGGTGATTCAAAAAAGATAATTTCAGGTTCCCTGCGGTTTGATAAGGCATTCCGTGGGAAGATTTGCTTATGAAATACTGATTGACGAGCTCTTGGGCTTCTGCGCTTTTTCCTTCAAACAGAAGTTTCTGAACTTCAGATAAATAGGTTTTGGCTTCAGGATTATCATTCCGGTTAGGTTGTCCTGCCCAGATAGTGTTTTCATTTAACTGAATAATCTCTTCCTGGGGATCTCCATAAACCATCGCCCCCAAGCGTCCATTCCCAACAGGAAGTGCCTCTACCCATTTTTCAGCAGGCTTATCATACCAGAGTTTTAATTGGGAATCTTCCTGACTCCAGGATTTGAAAGGTGAGATCAAAAACAGTATTCCCAGGAATACGGAAAAACCGAAACCGGAAAACCTGCTTTTTGAAATTTTAATCTTACTAATGCTCATCCCTTTTTATTTTTCAAATTGAACCCAGTCCACTTCAACCCCGGCACCGCTTTTAAGTTGCAAAATCAGATCCTGAACAGCGGTTGCTTCAGATTTTACAGGAGCCGAAAAAACATCCCAATTTCCACCTTTTTTGACGGGCACTTCAGGAAATTTCTGATCGTTCTCACCTGCCAGTTTCAGCTCAACAGTTGCGCCCTTTAAAGATCTTGCTCTAATTTTGACATTTTTTGGTCCTTCATTACCAAAATCAACCCTGTTATAACTTACCCAGGCATCAGGTTTATTTAAAACTACTTTCCAACCCTGGAAAGGATCAAGCCGATCTAAAAACACCGAAGCAGCTCCATAGTTGCTTTTCGCGCTATATCGGTCTATCTGAATTTTAGAAGTACTGGAGGTAATTCCCACTCCACGTTTGGTTGGAATCACTTTTTTGATCTTTCCATTCTCTTCAAAGAATAAACTATCGGCACGAATGGAGCGGTTCTTATCGAAATCGGGAGAAAGATCATTATCGTGATAGAATAAGTACCACTGATCTTTATAATTTACGATGGAATGATGATTGGTCCAGGTACCCGAAGCCGATTCATCCATAATAACACCTTTGTGAGTAAAAGGTCCCATTGGATTATCGGAAGTTCCATATTCGAGTCTTTCAGTATTATTGGCAACGTGCGGATAAGTCATATAATATGTGCCATTTCTTTCAAAAACAAAAGGCCCTTCAATATGCCCTTTTTGAGGGATCTCCTCGAAGGTCTTTATTTCTGAAGCCAGCTCCAGCATATTATCCTTCAGTTTTGCACCATAAATTTTTCCACGGGACCAGTACAAATAAGCCTGCCCGTCTTTATCAATAAAAACATTGGGATCTATGCCTTCTACTCCCTCAATATGATTTGGCTGTGGCTTATAAGGCCCTTCAGGTTTGTCGGTGACTGCCACGCCGATAGAAAAGCCTTTTTCCCCGTCTCCGGCGTCTTTGAGTTTGGTGGGAAAATAGAAGTAAAATTTGCCATTTTTGGATACCGCATCAGGCGCCCACATACTGTAAGCCTTAGGATCGGCCCAGGGAACATCTTTTTGATCCAGAATTTTTCCGTGGTCTGTCCAATTGGTAAGATCTTCCGAAGAAAAAACGTGGTAATCGGCCATATTGAACCATTCGGCACGGCCTTCGCCTTCCGGCGGCACAATATCGTGGGAAGGAAATACATATAGTTTTCCGTTAAATACCCTTGCCGTAGGATCTGCTGTAAACTGATCCATTATCAGCGGATTTTGTGCAAAAGCATTTACTGACAGAAAAAATACAATCAGACTAAGAGATATCGTTTTCGGAATATTTAATTTTTTCATTTTAATTATTTTTTTCAGCTTCAATTTTAAAGTAATCGAAATCGACGTGACCCCCTGCTTCTTCTGTAGCGTAGTTGAACAACGCAAACCTGTAGCCCATAAAGTGCGGAAGCGTGTAAGACATTTTAAGCTCGTTGCCTATAGCTTTCCAGTTTTCACCATCCAGGCTGTAGTAAAATTCTGCTGTATCTTTCCTGTTTTGAAAATCACCCACAGCCTTAAGGTAAAGCTCCTCTTGATTCAAAGGAATTCTTTCCACCTCAACAGTTTCTTCGGAAGCTCCATTGACCATAATAATGTGCTTCTTATTATTTCGCATTTTAGCCCCTACAAATCCAAAATTCTTCTGAAGCAATCCAAGGCCGGCATAATCCCCTTCCTTCATTCCGGAAAGATCAACTTTTGTAATTGCAGAACTTTCCGGACCAATGGTTCTTTGGGTTAATGTGTTACGGGTATTTAAAAATGAAGAATCTACCCTATCTGTAGTCAGCCTTAAATAACCTTCACGATCTTTTACAGACCAGTAATCATTTTGCGGATTATGATTCCACTGCCATACCAGAGGCAAATCTTTGTCTCCTGATTTTCTACTAAATTCATCTGAAGCAACGATACCCGGAATCCATCCTTCATTTGCAGGGAGATCCAGGGTTTCAGGCACTTTGCCGTCTTCACCCAAAACAGGCCAGCCGTTTTCCCATTTTACTGGAACCAGATAAGGAATACGTCCTACTGCGCCATAATCCCGGAATAAATAGGCAAACCAATCCCCTTCAGGCGTATCAATTAAACCACCCTGTGCCACTCCTTTATCCTGAAAAGCTATTTTTCCTTCGTAAGGTCCGGTTATTTTATCGGCACGATGAGTAATCACCGTTCTCATCCCGTCTCTTGGCCAGGCGATGTTGAATAGATAATACTTACCGTTAACCTTAAATATTTGAGATCCTTCCGCAGGTAAAATAAAATTAGAACCTATAGGTTCAGTAGCGTTCTCAATTAGAACCCGCTCTGTATCTTCCTTCACACCTGAAAGGTCATTTTTAAGTTCTGCTATATTCAGTTTTCCTCCACCCCAAATGAGATAAGTCTTTCCATCGTCATCAAAAAATAAAGTATTGTCGTGAAGAGATGGGGTAAAAGAAATCTCTTCAAAAGAACCATTTTCAATATCTTTTGTTTTGAAAATATAAGTTTTTCCTGTGGTACTCGAAAAAGTGGAAACGTAAAAAGTATCATTATGGTAACGAAGGCTGCTTGCCCAGGATCCTCTCCCATATGCATTTTCTCCATTTTCCATATTCAGGGCATCTGAATCCCCCAAAGTATTGTAGGCATAATTCATTATTTCCCAGTTTACCAAATCCTTGGATTTCATTATTGGTACCCCTGGACTCATATGCATCGTGGTGCTGCTCATATAATAGGTATCATCAACCCTAATTATAGAAGCATCGGGAACATCGGCGTGGATTATAGGATTTTGACCCTGCTGTTGCGCAACGACTGAATTTCCTAAAAACAGGCTTAAAATTATAATGAGTAGATTTCTCTTTTTCATATTCTTTATTTGAAATAGGGTTTGGCAAATTCTATAAAATATGGCCAGTTAGGGACTACAGTATGGCCGCCTTCGTGTATTCTAAAGACGAGTTTACCTTCAGATAAAAACTCCCCAACTTGAGGAAATTCCGTTTTTAACAGTGCTTTTTCATCATAGATTTCATAAGCAGGGCTGGCGTGGACTCCGGCTAAAAACATCCCTTTAGCATCAATCCAATTCCCTTCAACTTTAGGATCTCCACTGCTGATAAAAACCGGACGTGGCGCTGCAAGCGCAATCAAATGATGTGCATCTACCGGAAGATCTTTTGTTTTTAAAGGACCGCCGTATTTTATAAAATTGGGAGCAAACCAGTGATATTGGGAAGCGGAAACCAAATTCTCTACCTGTTCTCCAAAATTACGTCGCAGGATCTTTGTTCCGCCTGCCCCGGCAGAACCTATGAACCCAACAGCAAATCTATCATCGTAGGCCATAGTGACCATTGCAGCTTTCCCGTAGCGGGAAAGTCCTTCTATAGCTACTTTTTTTGCATCAACTTTTGAATCATTTTCAAAATAATCTAATGCACGGCTGGCACCCCAGGCCCAGGCTTTCAAAGCGCCCCAATCATCCAGTTTTCGCGGTTCGCCTTTATTCACTAATCCGATGATTCCTTCCCGAAGTCCGGCACCATTATCAGCTTGATAACTTGTCGGGATCAGACTGGCATAGCCCCAGTTCTGAGCCAGTAATTGTTCCTGCCAGGGTTTTTCCTGCTCGGGCTCAGGGAAAAACCCAGCCGGAAAATTCCAGTCGAATTTCAAGATTACCGGCACTTTTTTATTGGTGTTTTTAGGAAGGGTCAGGATCATTTCGATTTCAACCTCGATCTCTGGGTAAGCAGAGTTATCTACCACTCCTAAAAGTTTCTCAACCTGCACCGGGCATTCGCCAATAATTGAATCTTTCCGGGAAACAACTTTCCAGTTTACAGCAGGCATATTTTTAGGGAATCTTCCATAGACTTCAGCATTAAAATCTTCTTTGATCTCCTGCCTGCGTTTTTCCCATTCAGAAACTGAAGTGACTTTTGATCCGTCTTTAAAATCCAAAAGTTCGGGCAAGCTGTAATCTACAACTTTAGATTCGTCAGAATTCGCTGCATTAGGATCATTCGGATTTCCGGAAGGTCCGGGTCGTAAGGATTCTATTCCTAATTCCTTCAGCATTAACTGATGATCCTGCGAACTTAAACGATAAATACTATCCCGCTCCTGTTGAGAAAACTGCGCCATCGATTGATTAACGCAGCTAAAAAAAACGATAATGACAAATAATTGTTTCATTTTAAATATTTTACAGGAGGAGAAACCTGTGCTAATCTGTAATCAAAAATCCACCCTGAGGTTGAATGGTCACTTGAAATTTCCCTCTTTTTTGTTTTATTTCTTTCTTTTCAGTTTTCCCCTTTTTAGAGTCATTAATAATACTGAATGTATTTCCTTTCAGTTCCGGAAGGGAAAAGCTCACTTTTTTTGCTTCTTTTGACGCATTGATCCCGGCGACATACCATTGATCCTTATGCCTTCTTGCTAATACGCTATACTCTCCGGGATATCCTTCAATAAAAATGGTCTCATCCCAGGTGGTAGGGACATTTTTCATAAAGTCTACTGCGAATTCCGGAGCGTCTTCGAGATTATTCGGCGTTAACGCAAAGAATTGTACCGGAGTTTGAAATAGAACTGCAGTTGCCAGTTGAAAAGCATCAGAGGTTCTTCTAAAGTTTCCGCCGTCATTGGTTCGGTTGTATCTTTCGTTGAGAACAGTTCCACCAAAATCCATACTTCCCACCGTATTTCTTATAAAAGGATGAATGGCTGCACTTCGGGCTTCCTGGTCGTTTGCATACTGACTGAACATTAGATTTTCTGAAGCAAGAACTGCTTCAGTACTTATAAAATTAGGATACATTACCTCCCAACCCCTTGGAATTGTGGCACCGTGAAAGATCATCATTAACCCGTAATCATTAGCATCAGACATAATATCCTCATAAAGCTGAATGGTCTCTTGTTTATCACCACCCATAAAGTCAACTTTCAGGCCTTTTACTCCGCTTTCCTGCAACCACTGCATTTCCTTTTTACGGGTTATAGCCCTGTGCATTTTATTCCGCGGAGTCATAGGTGCGTCATTGGCTACTCCGTTGGAATTGTACCACAAGAAAACATCAACGTTTTTGCTGTTGGCGTAATCAACGAGCTCATCCATCCTGTCGTAGCCGATATTCTGGTCCCAAAGCGCATCAATCAAGATGTATTCATAACCCATTTCAGCAGCAAAGTCGATGTAGGTTACCTGGTCATCATAGTTCATACTGCCATCCTGCCACATAATCCAGCTCCATACGCCGCGCCCGAATTCATAATCCTTAGAGGCTTCATAAAGCGGCTCCACCACATCAAAAGGAATGGTGGTTTCTACAATAGGTTTTAAACTTTCACCAATTGTGATAGTCCGCCACGGAGTGCTAAATGGAAGGGAAATGGCCGCGCCTGTGCTACCAAAATCATTATTTTCAGTACTGTCGGGAAAAGCGATGGTATACTCCCCTTCAGCATTTGGATCGCTTAGATGAGCACCCACGTAGGTGCCGTCAACCCCAGTTTCAGAGAGAAGAATCCAGTGATCTTCGGTTTTAAATAATCCCGGAAAGGTATATCCCAGATTATTGGAGGAAGCTTTAGTAATCTCCTGATCTAAATAATAGCCCTCTTCGTAACTAGGTTTGGTACGCTGAAAACCTACCATAGATTTGGACTGAGGCGTAAGGAAACTTTTTGCTGAATTTGGGAAATTGAATCCTGTAAATTCTTTCGTCACCACGTGGGCTATGGTATCGCTGTATTTTTGAAGATGGTACCTAAAAGCGATGTCATTATTACTAACCCTGAAAATTACATCCATTTTTTGCCCTTTTTGAGTGGTAAAAGTGGCGGTTAATTCACGTGCGTTATAATTGATCTCTGAACCTTTGAGCTTTTTGGATTCATAACTCTTTTCTACGGAAGTGGTTTTACTTTCTTCAAAACTCAAAGCTTCGGAATAGTCTGAAATATTTGTTTTTAGTCCAAGTCGGGATTTTTCCAGCACCACTTCATTATTGTAGAACACGGAATAGGTTGGTATTCCAGATTCCAGGTGTACTTCCAATTTCAATGCTTCGTCAGGACTGTTGACTACAGCTTCCTGTGCAGAAATTGAAAGAAATGCACTTATAAAAGTAATTGCAACTATGATTTTATGAAATATCAACATTTAAAATAAATTTGGTTAGTCTTTTGAAGCTAGATCAATTAATTCTTTTACCACCGGTTTAGCATTATTTTCACGATCGAATAACAATGGATAGTCGGTTCTTCCCCGTACCGGCCAGTTATTCTTCCAGGAATTTCCATCGTTCACTCCCCAAAGGGCTACCCTTTCAATTTTATCCTGATGTTTTAAAAACAGTTCGAAAAACTCCACATATCTTTTCGTGAATTGTTGCTGAACTTCTTCCGGTAAACCATCAGGGAACGGATTCATTTTATCATCATAATCATAATTATCTGAAATTTCTGCCCCGGCATCCCCCCAGGGGGAAGGTAAGACACTAAGGTCTAATTCAGTAATCATCACTTTTCCCAGGTCTCCATACGCTTCCAGGCTTTTTTCAAATTCACCAATATCGGGATGGTTTAATCCAATATGTCCCTGCATCCCAATCCCGTGAATAGTCACTCCATCTTCTTGAAGTTTTTTAACCATTTTTACTACTCCGGCACGTTTTCCCGGTACTGCCATAGAATAATCATTGTAATAAAGCTGGGCTTCGGGATCGGCTTCGTGGGCAAATTCAAAGGCCAGTTTTATAAAATCTTCGCCTAAAATTTGATAGAACTTACTATTTCTATAATTCCCGTCATCTTCTATAGCCTCATTAACCACATCCCAGGAATGGATTCTGCCTTTATACCTGCCCACAACGGTATGAATATGATCTTTCATTCTTTGGGTAAGCACTTCTTTAGACACCGTATTTCCATCTTTATCGACAAAAAACCAGTCAGGAGACTGAGAATGCCATATCAATGTGTGCCCGTGGATATGCATATTATTTTCTTCGCCAAATTCAACAAAATTGTCTGACACTGAAAAATTGAATTCTCCTTCTTCCGGCTGTATCCTGGCGCTTTTCATCTCGTTTTCAGCAACAATAGAATTAAAATGTATTTTAGCTACTTCTAACTCTTCAGGCTTACCTCCCATAATTTGCCGTCCATTTAGTGTAGTTCCTATATAAAATTTCTCTTTAAAAGCTTCTTTTAATGTCGCCTCAGATAAATCATTATCAACTGATTTTTTATTAGAATTACAACTGTGAAATGTAAAAACAACACTTAATAATAATATAAAAATAGGGAAGTTTTTTGATTTAAGCATAATAGTTAATTTTTTAATTAAATGATACCTGAAGAACTAAATAATTTGGTTCGATAAGTTATGATTTTTTTCTTAAAAAGAATTAAGTAACGATAATTTTAGAAAAATCATACAGATTTCCATACCTCGAAATATATAATAAAAGTTCTCCTAACATCCAGAAAAGGCTAACTCATACCGGGCTATAAGCGTTGCTAATCCAACCGGTATCCAGACTTCTTGGGTTAGGAGAACTATTCAGTAAAAAAACACAAAATTAAAATTCAGTAATGGATCGCAACGCGTTCTTAATTATTATCAAGTTTTAATATTCTAAAATATTTATTCTAATTCCCCAGTAAAATCTTCGCTTACATCACGTCCAGCAAGACCGTCTGCTACTCCCTTATAAGCGGGTTTTCTTTCGTAATTTGCATCCCATACGTTAGGGGATTCATCGGGCAACCAAAATTCATGCTCCTGTTCGTTATCCGATATATTCCAAAGCGTGATACCATATTGCTGAGAACTTGGAACATATTCTCTATAGGAGTCTATTATAAATTGGTACATATCTGCCTGCTGTGTAAGCTGATCGGTTGTTGGGGAAGCGGTACCAAGCCTTACATCCAATTCTGAAACTTTTATCTGTTTTCCAGTAGCTGCCATTTTCTGGAACATTTCAACAATATTTTCCCTACTCGTAGTTAAAGATACATGCATTTGTGTACCGATACCATCTACTGTAGCCCCCTGACTTTCTATATATTGGGTAAATTCAATCAATCCATCTAATTTTGCAAGGCTCGCTTCCAGGTTATAATCGTTTATAAAAAGTATATCTGAAGGATTTCCATATTCCCGGGCGAGTTTAAAAGCGGTTACTGCATAATCTTTACCTAAATATTTCACCCAATAAAAATCGTCGCTTGCAAGATCTGTTACATTACCATCACGAAGCGAACCGCCCTCTTTCATCGGCTCATTCACAACATCCCAGGCAGTTACATCATCTTTATATCGGGTTACCATTCCAGAAATCCAGTGTTCCAGGGCATCGCCAATAATTTCAGCTTTTTCTTCATCAGACATTTCAATGACAACTGTTTCAGATCCTGTTGCTATTTCACCAGAAGTTAACACAACATCATCGATAAAAACAGTCGCTGGGGTTAGCCCAAAATCAAAAACGAAACTATTATTGCCTGCTGTAGGTGTGAAAGTCCTTTCAATTTGAGTCCAGGTTGTTCCTATATCAATGGGTCCAGAATATTGGGCAGTACCTCCTTGAATTTGGACCTGCACAGTTGCTGGAACATCTGCTTTTACATAAAAAGAATAAGTATATTCAGTTCCTTCTTCCAACGGCTCGTTTAAAGCAAAAACCTGTTGGGCGCTATATAATTCAGCTTCAGCAGGGTTGGTTAAAACCATGGCGTATCCGGTATTACCATATCCTTCTCCTTGAGCAGAGACTGCTCGGGTAGATTCATTTCCATAACCATTCCAACCGTCTAAGTTGCCACCTTCAAAATCCCCATTTGAAATAAGGTTTACAGTTTCTGATCCTGTGTTTGGATCTACTACGCTTATAGTAGCTACATCAATATAGTAAGTAACACCCGGAACATATCCAAGATCAAAGAAAAATCCAAAACTTGTATCTGTAAAATCACTGACCGTAAATGTAACTTGTTGCCATTCAGAAGTGGTTTCAAAAGCTTCGGTACCTTCACCCGTATTATACCAGTCTTTATAAGGATAGTTATTTTCTAATCCGCTAAAAGATATACGTCCCTGACCAGGTTGATCTGATTTAATATAAAAAGAAACTTCATATTCATTGCCTTGAACAATTGGAATATCTGGAGTTGCAAGTTGTAAATTAAATGGTTCTGAAGCCCCTGAGCCTGCAATAAGTTCTATTGCGGGGGAATCACTTCCCAAACCGGCATTTTCAACGATAGTTATACCATCTCCAGGATTATTTTTTGGCCAACCAGTAAAGGTACCATCCTCTAATGCTGATCTATCAAGGATATTAGCACCGCTAGATCCAGGAATTATAGTAGGGGCTATTAAACTATTTAAATAGCTCGCGTTTTGGTTGGCATGCCAATTTAGGGTATGGCCATATACACTCAACCCGCTTTGGTTTGTTAGTGCAATAAAATCATCTATAGGTTCAAAATTAATTTCCCCATCTGCATTGACCATCGCGCCATGTTTCATGGCATAACCTACAGTAACTTCATCAAAATTTTCATTTACTATAGACCTATAGTTTTCATCGTTCATGTAAAGATCCAATATTATACCGGCTCCCAATACATAATCTGAATAGGTCTTTAAAGCATCGTACCTACTAATCTTCTCTTCAAGTTCCAAAGGAATCTCTGCCGTGGTTATCCGCTGTTCTTCAGATCTTTCTTCCCATTCCATTATTTCCTCTTCACAAGAGGTAAAAAAAATAGAAGCAAGAAATAAAATGGATAAAATTTTTATATTTTTCATCTCTAATGTTTTTTATTAATTATTCAGGAAAATCAGTTACAGTAGGGGTTTCTGAAGGAACAATGCGCCAATTATCGGTGTAGACCTGGACTGAAGTTTCGGCCGAAGGAAAATCTACATCACTGCTATAACCAGGAATATCACTCAAGTTAAAATCTGAATTTTCGAAGAATATCCCAAAATTTTTAAAATTGGCAGACTCCCTAAATTGTAAAACGTCATCAAAAGTATATTCTTCACCATCATTGAATAAATAAAAATCAGTGAAAGGAATGGTAACTGTAGTCCAGCCTTCTGTTTCAAATGGCTCCACTTCTCCCTCTACTATCCAGGGCACATAATTATAGACGCCCCCGGCCCATTCGCCTCCATTAAAGTTGTTTATGAGTAAAATTTTAAGGTAACCACTCTCAGACCAAGGCTCTGGAACATAAATATCAAATTGAAAGGCCACTTCTTCCAATGGTGTTGAAGCAGGAATAAAAGGGGTGAATTGAGAACGCCAACTTTCGTTCCCCGAGGTGAATACTTCAGAAACACGATTTCTACCGGCATCAAAAGCCTCAATACTATCTGGGCGGTGGGCTACATAATTACCCTGGGAAACATTGCCCATCCCCATCGGTTCAGATATTAATGCATCCTGACGAATGGTATTACCAAATTCACCCAGCTCCCCCATACCATCAAAATTAAGTATAACCCCATCTTGTACGTTGAAATATGAAGGGGAGTAAGCTGCGCCGTTGGCAGATTCTATATATAGGGATCCGCCATCTTCTGAAACACCTTCAGGAACGGTTACGGTAAAAAATTCACCATCTTCCTCATCAAATGTGATTCCTTCTGTTACTTCTACATCACCTGGAAAAACCACCCTGTTAACCTCAATTAAACCAGTACCGTATACTGTAATTTCTTCCCCGGGATTAGGAAGGGTATGAGAAATTTTATTGATGCCTGGGGCTGAAGATCGGATTTCAAATTCAATTGTAGCTTCTGAATTGTCTTTTACCAAACGAATTGTGTTACGAACATCTTCTTCGGCCTCGATTGTAGGCGTATCTCCTGAAACTCTTATTAGCATTGAAGTTTCGGAAACATAAACAGGGTTGAAAGATGTCTCAAAACCATTTATATAAATTCTCCTCATTCCCGTAAAACCCGAACCTTCCAGACGCAAAAGCTGGCCCAAACGTGCAAAACTAACTTCCCTATCCTGAACTTCAGAATCCACGTCTTGTAAGTAAATTGCATTGACCACAACCTCACCGCCGTCTTCATCTTCATCATCATTGGAGCATGCCATTACCAGAAGTCCTAAGAGGACTATCCCAAAAACAGATATCCTTTGCCACCAATTCTTGCTTAATATATTCTCCTTCATCTTATATATATTTTATTTAATTATCATTTTTTCTCTAAAATAATTCTTCAGTTAGTCGTTCTTCTGTAAACTCATAGGGCACAGGATCCTCCCTAAGTAATGGGTTCTGGACCACTTCAGATTCGGGATATGGCAAAAGGAATATGCTCTCATCAACATCTCCTACTGCCCGTGTTGTTACATCCCGTGTTTCATCGACAGAAACTGTATTGGTTTCGGCTTGATAAGTAAAAGGTGTGATAACAGCCCTTTCCTGGTCATCTATATAACTAACGACCTCTTGTTGCTCGTAATATGCCCATCTCACTAAATCATACCAGAACTGTCCTTCCATAGCTAACTCTACTCTTCTTTCGTGTAGAATATCTTCAAAAGTTAGACTGGATTTTGATTCTAAACCGGCTCTTTCACGCAATTCATTTACATACATGAGAGCCATAGGGTCACTCGTAGATGCACTATTACCTAAAACCGCTTCTGCATAATTCAAATAAACTTCACCTAATCGCAACATATATGTATTTAGACCTGAATTCTGTCTAGTAATATCAGGGTTATCCCTATTGGAACCTACCACGCCCTTTTTTACATTCACATAAGTGTTTTCGTGATCTACTTCGTAACCACCATTTGCCTGATTTATTTCAGGATAAAAATCGCCATCTGCCATCCAGGTTGCTCGCCGTCGAAGATCGTTAGGTTCATATTCTTGAAGAACATCGTAAGAGGCTCGGGTATAAAAGCCATATGCCGCATCGTCTCCCGTAATTTCCGATCCAAGCGCAAAATATGATTGATGTGTATTATTTACCCCATATTCCCCATTTGGAACCCATTGAAGAGCAAATAAAGATTCAGAATTATTGTTATTCTCTATGAGGAACAAATCTTCGTAATCTTCCATTAAAGAATAGGGTCCTTCATTAATAACCTTTTCTGCTGACATTTCAGCTAAATTAAGAAGCTCCTGATCTCTTGAACCACTATTGGGATTATCGCTAAGACCTGAGTAAGAAAGATAAAAACGGGATAGCATTCCATAAGCACTATACCTGGTTAATCTTCCTGCCTGGCCGGCTTGTTCCGGTAAAAACATAGCGGCATATTCTAAATCACGTAATGCAAATTCATAAACATCACTTCTCGGACTTTTATTAACAATAGGATTACTAATAATTTCTGCCTGACTTGTTGTAATTATTGCATCACCCCAAAGCGAAGCAATATACCAATAAGCAACTCCCCTCATAAACCGAGCTTCAGCTACGTAACGTTTTTTTATTTCCTCATCAACACTGCTTTCGTTGATTGAAGATATTGTGTTATTTGACTGTTGAATAACCACATAGAATGATCTCCAGGCTTCCACCAGCGGGCCAGTTAAACCTGTTTCAGTTAAATCGCTGAATGGATATACATAGTCAGAAAACGGTGCATATAAATTGTATGAGCGACCATCCCCTAATCCAAAGTAAAATTTGTCATTAAAAGAAAACCAAACTCTATTGTAAAGTGGTGCCGTTGCAGCCTGAAAATCTTCTTCAGACTGGAAAAAATTTTCTTTGGCTATTTGATCGTTTGGTTCTATATCCAAGTCATCACTACAGCTAAAAAAACTGATGAGAAACGTAGCTACAAAAAGCTGGTGAATTATTTTATTTTTACGCATAGTATTTTTTTTAAAAGTTTACGTTTAATCCCAGGGTATAAATACGAGGTGAAGGATAACGACCGTTATCTATACCCGTAAGAAGAGCATCCTGGTTAATCGATCCTATTTCAGGATCAAAGCCTGAGTATTTTGTAAATGTGTATAAATTTTGAAGGTTCGTGTATAGCTTCATATTTTGCAAACCAAACTGCTCAATGAAATCACGCGGAAAATTATATCCAAAAGAAATGTTCTGTATTCGCAAATAAGAACCATCTTCAAGAAATTTATCACTATACCTAAAGTTGGAAGTGGAAGCTGCTGAAGAAGCTGCTATTCTTGCCATATATGGATCTCCACCCACAACTTCAATATTACGATAATCGTTAGGGCCATTAGGGTCTATAAGTCCCAATTCAGCGTAACCAAGGGCTGACTGCAATAGGTTAGTGTTCTCCCTGGGATTTTCTAAGAATCGTCTCTGATAATTAACAACCTCATTACCATATTGTCCTGAAAGTTGGATATTTAGATCAAAGCCCTTATAGCTAAAGGAATTACCTATACCAAAGCTAAAATCTGGTAGTGGATTTCCAATATAGTCCCGGTCCTGCTCGTTTATAACACCATCGTTATTAACATCATCAAAAATATAATCTCCAATCCATACTCCATTTTCTCCAATTTCCATATCTTCAGGCAACGCAGTAGGAACCACTTCCCCCTCCTCATTCCTGTAATAAAAGTCTGTAGCATCTTCAAAACGGCCAATTACTTTATAGCCATAAAACTGGCCGATAGGCTTTCCAACTGCAGTTCTAGTAACAATTGTGATGTCTGATCCTTGTTGAAGGGTTCTGTTTAAAATACCCGTTTCAGTTGCCAGAGCCAATACTTTATTTCTATTTAATGTAAATACAAGATTAGAATTCCAGGAGAAATCATCTCTATCTATATTATAAGTATTCAAAGTTAGTTCAACACCTTTATTTTCAAGCGAACCAATATTCACATATGGAGCTGATGTAGCACCTACCCCAGTAGTTCCAGAATAATCGGGATATGGGGCTAGAAGCAATAAATCTTCGGTTTTCTTGTAATAAACATCGGCAATAAATTCCAGTCGGTTATTAAACATATTCAAATCCAAACCTATATTACTTGAATAGGTTGTTTCCCATTGTAAATCGGGGTTTGCTGTATTTGCCGCTAGCAGTCCCGCGCCAAATGGTGTAGCAGATGCTCCATAAATTGAAGTAAAGGCATAATCAGGAACACTCTGATTACCTACTGCTCCATAACCTAAACGCAATTTCAAATTATTGATGTACTCATGGTCTTCAAGAAATTCTTCATTTGAAATCTTCCACGCAAATGCAGCAGAAGGAAACCAGCCCCAGCGATTCTCTTCCGCAAATTTAGAAGACCCATCGTACCTAATAGTTGCGGTCAATAAATATCTATCATCAAAAGAGTAAAAGCTTCTTGCAAAATAAGAACTAAGAGCACTATTAAAACTCGCATTAGAATTTCTTGCCGTTGTAGCATCACCTGCATTTAAATCGGTAGCTCCATTGGTTAAATAACCAGAGCGAAACCCGGAAAGACTTTCAAAAAATGATTCCTGATATTCCTGTCCCAGGATGGCATTAATACTATGCTTATTAAAAGTTCGATCATAGGTTAAAACATTCCTTACATTAAAATATTTATTGTAATTTTTTGCCCTAGTCCCTTCCCTAATATCGTTGACAAGTGCTCCAAACTGATAGGAAGGATTAAAGGTATAGCCATTTGAAACGCCATAATCTATAGAATATTCAGATCTTAATTTTAGCCCTTCTATAAATTCAATCTCAGCAAATGTATTCGCTCTAATTCCTGCACTCTCATTTCGGTTTTCCCTAATTGTTGCGAGTCCAACCGGGTTATTTTGTACGAATTCATCTGTAACAGGTCCATCAAATGTGCCTTCAGAATTACGCACAGCAACATTAGGAGTTTGTCTTAACGCTGTAAGAATTAAGGCTTGGTCAGAAAAGGTTGTATTTTGATTTATATTGTTGAAAGCAAAATTTATTCCTGTCTTTAAATAATCTTTTAGCTGGGAGTCCACAGTTCCCCTTAGGTTTAATCGGTTAAATGAAGAACCTAACGCTATACCTTCTTGATCCAAATAACCTACGTTCATGGCATAATTTGTTTTCTCATTACCACCGGTAATAGATAAATTATGACTTTGCATCATAGCTCTTGTAAACATTTCATCCTGCCAGTCAGTTCCCTCGCCCAATAACTCTGGACGAATAAATTCCGGATCTCTCTGAACGATATCCAAATCGGCTCTGGTGTTCTTATGTATTGCATATTCCTGAAGGTTAAGAAGATCTAACTGTTTCGGAATCTCTTGATAGCCGATATAACTATTTAGGTTAATTGTAGCTTCCCCATTTTTACCTCTCCTGGTTGTAATAAGAATAACACCATTAGCTGCCCTGGAGCCATAAATAGCAGTAGCAGATGCGTCTTTTAGGATATCTATGGAAACAATATCTGCAGGATTAATAGAAGCAAACGCGTTCTGGCCTGTTTGCCCGGTATTGCTATCAACAATAACCCCATCTATCACAAAAATTGGTTCATTGGAACCAGTTATTGAACTTATACCGCGAATGCGGATTGAAGAACTAGCTCCAGGAGCACCACTGTTTTGCTGTATTTGTACCCCCGCGGCACGACCTTGTAATACTTGATCTACCGTTGTGGGAACAGATTCTTGAATAGCTTCCTCAGACACAGAAACCATTGCACCGGTAACATCGCTCCTTTTCATTGTACCATAACCCACTACTACAACTTCATCTAATGAAGAGACGTCTGATTTTAAGGTAATATCAATTTCTGTCCTATCGTTAACATTCACCTCCTGCGTTATATATCCCACGAAACTAAAAACGAGTATTCCATCAGAAGGAACATTATTAATAGAGTAATTACCATCAAAATCTGTAACCACACCATTATTGGTGTCTTTTACCATAACAGTTACTCCCAGAACTGGTCCATCTTCATCTGTAACAGTACCCGTAATGGCGTTTTGCCCAAATGAACTTAAACAAGTAAAACACATAAGAACACTTACGTAAGTTTGAAGGGGTTTTAGAAATAAACCGTTGCATAAAAAATTTATCATTGTCTAATTTTATTAAAGGGATTGAAGATTTATTTGAATTCGAAAAAAACCGATACAAATTAAGGATTTACTAAAGCGAGTCTATTAAATGTGAAAAATCCTTAAAATTTGAATTCAAATATATCCGTTAATTCAGCTTATCAGTAATTGTGATGTTACAAATACTTTACGGTATGTTACATGAGAGTAAAAAAATGGTAAAATCAATGTAAATAAGGTTAAAATAGAACATATTTTAGGAGTAATTATCGGCGTTGAAGCCTATAAAACCTATAGCTTCCAAGAATCGGGAGATTTGATAATTAAAGGTGAATTTTAAAATGTTAATTTTAAAATTAAATAATAATTTAAGACCTGAATAAGTGATTAACCGGCAGGAATTGATTTAAAATTCGTCGTTTATAAAATGATTTTGAGACAAAAAAGAGGTAATTCTCTTCTTAATTTCTCGAAATTTGCTTTTCTATAAAATAGAATTCGGTTATTCTAAATGTTTGAATGAAGAAAGAAAATTTTATTGAAATAGCTGAAAAAAAAATACAACTACCCTTTTTACTTTAAAATAGCACTTAAGTACATTTTGTTTTAGGAAAATTGTTTTGAAAGAAAATGAAATATTTAACCCATTTGAAATGTACTTTGGAGGTAATTTTTATTAACTCAAACATTTAGGCACAATAAAAATGATTTATTAGCCAAAAGTACTGCGACTACCTGTTTATTTCTACATTAGATTGTAAACATCAAAAAGCCAATGAAGTATGTCTTCATTGGTTTTTTTGAAATAATATTGAAGAAACTACTTCCTCTTAATTACTTTTTGAGCTGCTTTTAAAATAGCCTCAGAATTTAAACCATATTTTTCAAATAATTGTTCTGGTGTTCCGCTTTCACCAAAAGTATCCTGAGTGGCCACAAATTCTTGCGGTGCAGGATTATTCTCGGCTAAAGTACGGGCTACACTTTCTCCAAGTCCGCCAAGGAAGTTATGCTCTTCGGCAGTTACTACACAACCTGTTTTCTTAACCGATTTGATAATGGCTTCTGCATCTAAAGGTTTTATGGTGTGGATGTTAATCACATCGGCACTAATTCCTTTTTCTGCAAGCTTTTGTGCTGCCTGTATCGCTTCCCAAACTAGGTGGCCGGTAGCAATTATAGTCACATCTTCTCCTTCATAAAGTTGAACAGCTTTCCCTATTTCAAACTTTTGACCTTCTGCGGTGAAATTAGCTACTTTTGGTCTTCCGAATCTTAGGTAAACCGGGCCATCGTGCTCAGCGATCGCTAAAGTGGCTGCTTTGGTCTGGTTAAAATCGCAGGTATTGATTACCGTCATTCCCGGTAACATTTTCATAAGACCTATATCTTCAAGAATTTGGTGGGTTGCCCCGTCCTCTCCCAAAGTTACTCCCGAATGTGAAGCACAAATCTTTACATTTTTTCCTGAATAGGCGATAGATTGACGAATCTGGTCGTAAACCCTTCCAGTTGCAAAATTGGCGAAGGTCCCGGCAAAAGGAATTTTCCCGCCTATGGTGAGGCCGGCGGCCATTCCCATCATATTGGCTTCAGCAATTCCTGTCTGGAAAAAACGCTCTGGATTTTCATCAATAAAATCCTGCATTTTAAGCGATCCTACAAGGTCGGCACAAAGTGCTACCACATTAGGATTGGTTCTGCCAAGCTCGGTAAGTCCCGCACCAAAACCGGAACGGGTATCTTTTTTTCCTGTATCTGTATATGTTTTCATTCTTATAATTCTTTGTCATTTCCGCGAAGGCGAAAATCTATTTTAATAATCTCCTAAAGTTTCAGGATTTTGAGAAAGCGCGGTTTCTAATTGCTCATCATTAGGCGCTTTTCCGTGCCAGGCGTGAGTATGCATCATAAAATCTACACCATTACCCATAACGGTAGTCATTAGCACACAAACCGGTTTTCCTTTTCCGGTTCGGGTTTTAGCTTCATTTAAACCGTCAATGACCTGTTGCATATTATTGCCATCTTCAATCTCCATCACATCCCAACCAAAAGCTTCAAATTTGGCTTTTAAGTTACCCATTGGTAGCACGGTTTCTGTACTTCCGTCAATTTGCTGGCCATTTACGTCTACTGTTGAAATAAGATTATCTACCTTATTTCCGGCCGCATACATAATAGCTTCCCAGTTTTGGCCTTCCTGCAATTCACCATCACCGTGAAGGGAGAATACTAAATGATTATCCTTATTAAGTTTTTTTGCTTGCGCTGCTCCAAGAGCAACTGACATTCCCTGGCCCAGTGAACCTGAGGCTACGCGAATGCCCGGTAGGCCTTCGTGCGTTGTAGGGTGTCCCTGTAACCTGGAATCTATAAGACGGAAAGTATTTAATTCATCTACAGGGAAATAACCGCTACGGGCTAAAACGCTATAAAATACAGGAGAAATATGACCGTTGGAAAGAAAGAAAAGGTCCTCGTCTTTCCCGTCCATATTAAACTCGGGTTTGTGTTCCATAATTCCGCCCTGGTACAAAGCGGTAAAAAATTCAGTACAACCCAGTGAACCTCCGGGGTGACCCGAATTCACTTTATGAACCTGCCTTAAAATATCCCGGCGAACCTGGGTAGCAAAATCTTCTAATTTTTTAATTTCCATAATCTATACATTAAATGATTTAGCATCTTCTAAAAATTTCGCAAGTCCGCTATCGGTAAGTGGATGTTTCAATAATCCATCTATCGAAGATAATGGGCCCGTCATTACATCGGCACCTATTTTCGCACAATTAATTACGTGCATGGTATGGCGAATTGATGCTGCAAGGATCTCGGTCTCAAAACCGTAATTATCATAAATAAGTCGGATATCGGCTATCAGGTCTAACCCATCGGTAGAAATATCGTCCAATCTTCCCAGGAAAGGTGAAACATACGTTGCTCCAGCTTTTGCTGCAAGTAAAGCCTGCCCGGCTGAAAAAACGAGTGTACAGTTGGTTTTAATTCCTTTATCTGAAAAGTATTTAATAGCCTTTATACCTTCTTTTATCATAGGAACTTTTACAATAATTTGCTTGTGTAATTTTGCCAGTTCTTCACCTTCACTTACAATTCCGTCAAAATCGGTGGCAACAACTTCGGCAGAAACATCTCCGTCTACGATTTCGCAGATATCCAGGTAATGCTGAAGAATATTTTTCTTCCCGGTAATTCCTTCTTTTGCCATTAAAGACGGATTAGTGGTTACTCCATCTAAAACGCCCAGGTCCTGAGCTTCTCTAATCTGGTCTAAATTTGCTGTGTCTATAAAAAATTTCATATCAAGTTTAGTTTTAATTATTTTTCTTTAGTTAATTCTATTTCAAACGGGACTGCCGGTAAATCTTCTTTATTATAAAGATTGGCATCCCCGGGATTATTTGCCCAGGCATATCTTACAACACCTGGATTTTTCACTTCTGTATTATAGATCTTCAAAGTATCATCATCCAACACTTCAACCTGAGCCTTATAAAAAGTTTTGCCATCTTCAGAAATGATAAAACCAGTGGGCTTATCTTCTCCTTTAAACTTCCAACCTGAGCTAAGGTTTTCAAAATCTATTATTACGGTTCCGTTTTCAGTTTTCCAATTTGAGGGAGCAGGACCCGAACTAATTATATCCTCTTCTCCATAAATAATCTTCCTTGCTTCTAATGCAAGCCGTTCACCCACATCCTTTTTATTTAAAGGGTGAATATCATTCCATTCCCCAAGGTCTATGGTAACTGCCATTCCAGTATTTGCAATATTTAAATTTGCATTTCTTTGAACTTCTCTAAATTCTGCCCAATTACTTTCCTGGGGGCCTGTGGTTTCTTCCATAAAATTAGGAAGCTGTACTAAAACAAACGGAAGCTTAGTATCACCTAAATGTTTACGCCAGTTTTCTATCATTTTTGGAAAAGTTTTGGAATAAAGTTCCGGGTTGCTGGAATCAGATTCGCCCTGGTACCATAAAACACCTTTTAATTTAAAATTCTTTAAAGGAGCAATCATCGCGTTATAAAGTCCGCCCGGTTTCCATCTAATAAAAGTTTGCCCGGGAGTATTTGGTGCCACAGCTGCCTGTTTAAATTTCCAGGTTCCGGTAATATCAAGGGTGTCTTTATCTAAGATTAATTGATAGGATTTGTCTTTTACGAAACCCGTGGGGCCGCCGTTGTTAACCAAACGAACAACAATCTCATTTTCTCCTTTATTTAAAAGCTTTGCATCAAAATCATATTTCCTTGGTGGATATTGATAACTGGTGTGTCCTACTTGTTTTCCGTTTATATAGGCATAATCCATATCTATTAACCTTCCCAAATGTAATTTTGCGGTATCAGAATCCGGCAATTGGGAAATATTTACTTTTTTTGAAAACCAGGCTACCCCGGCACTATCACTTCTATCTTCTTCTGAAACAAAGCCGGGAACCTCAACTTCTTTCCATGAAGATTTATCCACTTCGCTTTTAAACCATTCTTCCTTTAAACCGGTATCTTTTTTATCCAATTCACCATACCAATTATTTATAGCTTGTTGCTCTGCAGTTGATACAGAATCTATATAATCCTGGTTCGCCCATTTTAAGTGTTCATCATAAAAATCAGGGAATTCCTTTAATGCTTCTTTATCCATCCAGGCTGAAACCGGGGAACCACCCAGTGCCGAATTGATCAAACCAACAGGCACATTTTTTTCTTTAAAAATCGACTTTGCAAAAAAGTAAGCAACTCCAGAAAATTCAAGTATGTTTTCTTTATTTACTTCTTTCCAGGATCCTGAGGAAAAATCCTCATTTTCCTTAGAAAACTCGTACTCATCAGGCACCTCAAATTGTCTGATTTTTGAATTATCTGCATTTTTAATTTCTTCAGAATAAGTATCTGCCAGACGACTCATAGGCAATTCCATATTAGATTGCCCGGAACATAGATATACGTCACCAAACAAAACATTTTTCACATCAACAGTATTTGATGCTTCAAAGCTCATAGTA
The DNA here is from genome assembly GCF_000745315.1 of Salegentibacter sp. Hel_I_6. Classification (NCBI taxonomy): domain Bacteria; kingdom Pseudomonadati; phylum Bacteroidota; class Flavobacteriia; order Flavobacteriales; family Flavobacteriaceae; genus Salegentibacter; species Salegentibacter sp. Hel_I_6. The sequence continues at coordinate 1,475,537 of NZ_JQNQ01000001.1, forward strand.
TATGGGCCTCCTGCTTCCTGCTCAGGTAATAAAATCTCCCATTTACCTTCCTTATTTGCTGTGGTTTCAAATTGGTTTTCCTTAAAGTGTAAAGTTACTTTTTCATTCTCGGAAGCCCAACCCCATAATTTAAGCTCGGTCCCTCTTTGTAAAATAGCGTTATCACTTATTAATTTCGGAAGCTTCACCTGTGCAAATGTATTTCCTACACTTGTGATTAATAGAACCAGAAATATATTTTTAAAATTGGAGATTTTCATAAATAATATTTTAAATTGAAAAAATTAAAATTCAAAGTTGAAGCCCTTCCGGGTTAGATTTTTATAAATCTCCTCGTCAAACTTGTATAATTTTGCAGCTCTGTGCGAAACCCCTTGCTGTTTATCCCCTACATCTTGCAGAAGTTTCATTTTCAAAAACTTTCTTCTGAAATTGCTTTTATCCATTTCAACATCCAGTATCTCTGTATATAACTGCATTAATTGAAGTAACGTAAATTTTTCTGGTAATAGGTTAAAACCAATAGGAGCACGTTTTACTTTTCCCCGCAAACGGGTTAGCGTGGCTTGCAAAATTTCATTATGATCATAAATAAGATCTGGAATATCCTTTACCCGATACCATTTAGCCTCTGAGGCTGTAAAGCCAGCTTTCACATTAAAATCCTCCCTATTTATAAGGGCATAATAACCTACGGTAATAACCCGACCTAAGGGAAATCTATCTGGCTTACCAAAAGTTTTCACCTGTTCCAAATAAATATCGTTTACCCCTGTAAGCTCAGATAGCAACCTATCTGCGGCTACGTCTACATCTTCTTCCTTTTTTATCCATCCACCGGGTAATCCCCATTTTCCTTTACTAATACCTTCCCCATGCTGTACTAATAAAACTTCCAGGCTTCCCTTTTCAAAGCTAAAAACACAACAGTCAATGGTAATGGAACTCATCACTTCAGATTCCAAAAGATCATTTGTTGGGAGAAAGGGCAAGGGGTTTTTCATAAGTGTAAGTAGTAAGTATCTTTATAGAGATTTCAATAATATTAAGTCTATTTTTTTACAATCCTACTTTAATTAAGTCTTGTAAATTGCTAATATAAAAAAAAATCTCTATACTTGTAGTCAATTAAACCATAAGATACTTATAAATGTCAAATTTCAATAAAAGTGGGATTGTTTTAATCACCATAGTTGCCAGCCTTGGGGGTTTACTTTTTGGTTATGACACCGCCGTTATTTCTGGGGCTGTAGGAGCCCTCGAAGATTATTTTGTAGGAGCTTTAGAAACCGACAAGGAGTTAGCAGTTTCAGCTATTTTTCAATTTAAAGTGATTATCAGCATCTGTGTATTGGCACTTGTCATTTTATTTAGTTCGTTTCTTCTCAAATTCTTTAGTAAAAGGAAAGCTTTTACTATCATTGGCCTTTTTGTTTTAATAGGAGGAGCGGCTTTCTATTTTTACTTTCTAAATCTACCGGGAGTATTAACAGAAAACTTAAAAAATTCAATCCTTGGCTTTATGGTAAGTAGTGCCCTGGTTGGCTGTATTATAGGGGCTTCACTGGGTGATAATGTTGCAAATTCACTGGGTCGCCGTAATGGCTTGTTAGTAGCGGCTGCGCTTTTTGTACTTTCAGCTATAGGTTCTGCATATCCAGATACCATGAATATCTTTTTTGGGGATTCCCTTTCAGCCTTTATTGTTTACAGGATTGTAGGAGGAATGGGAGTTGGTTTGGCAAGTATGCTAGCACCGCTTTATATTGCTGAAATGGCACCGCCTAAAATACGCGGTAAACTGGTTAGTTTTTATCAACTAGCTATTGTAAGTGGGATGATGGTAGTTTATTTTGTTAACTATTTTATCGTTCAGGGTCAACCAGAAAGCTGGATAAATACTATCGGGTGGAGGTATATGTTTCTTTCGGAAGCAATTCCCGCGACTATTTTCTTTCTCGCCTTATTATTAGTTCCTAAAACCCCAAGGTTCCAGGTGATGAAAGGGAATGACCAAAATGCACTTAAAGTTCTTAGCAATTTGAACGGGCCAGAAAAAGCCCCCGGTGTTTTAGCTGAGATCAAAAAATCTTTTGGTAAGAAAAAAGCACACTGGCTCTATTTTGGGGGCACGGTGGTTATTATAGGCTTGTTACTATCCATATTTCAACAATTTGTTGGGATTAATGTAGTACTATATTATGCCCCCGAAATTTTCAGGGGAATGGGTATGGAGACCGATGCATCTATGCTACAAACAATTATTGTAGGGGCCATTAATATGATCTTTACCGTAGTAGCGATTTCTACTGTAGATAAGTTTGGACGTAAAAAATTAATGATGATAGGTAGTGCCGTTATGGCGCTTAGCATGATTGGACTTGGTTTTGCCTTATATCTGGAAACCACCGGTATTACTGCCTTAATGTTTATGCTTTTTTATATCGCCGCTTTCGCTATGTCCTGGGGTCCTGTAGTTTGGGTATTACTTTCAGAAATTTTCCCAAATTCTATAAAAGGTGTTATGGCTGTTGCCGTCGCAATACAATGGCTTGCGAATTTAATGGTTTCATGGACCTTCCCAATGATGAATAATAATACTGAATTAATTGCTTTATTCAATAATGGATTTCCATACTGGATATACGGGATAATGGCGATTCTTTCTGGCTTGTTTATTTGGAAATTTGTGCCAGAAACCAAAGGAAGAACCCTGGAAGAAATGGAACATATTTGGGCATCAAAATAAATTTAAAATAAGAATTAAGCATATGTATTTTTTAGGAATAGATTTAGGAAGCTCTTCAATCAAATTATCGGTATTAGATGCTGAAAAAGGAACAACTATAGCTTCGGCTAAAGTTCCCGAATTTGAAATGGAGATCGCGGCCCCAAAATTTGGATGGGCAGAACAAAACCCAGAAGATTGGTGGGAAAACTTGAAAAAAGGGTTTGATATTCTTAAAAACAAAAAAGGAGTCGACCTTAAAAAAATTAAAGGAATTGGTATTGCATATCAAATGCACGGACTTGTTTTAACCGATAATAATTTAAATCCGGTTAGGCCATCTATAATTTGGTGTGATAGTCGTGCCGTTGAAATTGGAGAGGAGGCTTATAAAGCTATTGGAGAAGAAATTAGCCAAAATCAAATATTAGGCAGCCCGGGTAATTTTACGGCTTCTAAGTTAAAGTGGGTAAAGGAAAACGAACCCGAAATTTTTAAAAAAACATCTTATATGATGCTTCCCGGGGATTATATTGCGGCTAAATTATCCGGGGTTCCTCAAATAAGTACATCAGGCTTATCTGAAGCGGCTTTATGGGACTTTTCAAAAGGAAAATTAGCAACTGAGGTTTTAGACAAAATGGGGCTTTCCGAAGATTTTATCCCGGAAATTGTTCCGAGTTTTGGAGACCAGGCTACAGTAAGTTCAGATATTGCAAATGAACTTGGACTTGATCCCGACACAAAAATAAATTACCGGGCTGGAGATCAACCTAACAATGCTTTTTCACTTAACGCTTTAAAGCCTGGTGATATTGCTACCACCGCTGGGACCTCTGCAGTCATGTACGCAGTAAGTTCAGAAAACACTTTTGATCCTGAAAGCCGGGTGAATACGTTTTTACACGTTAACAACACCGAAAAAGCTAAACATAATGGGGTTCTTTTATGTATTAATGGTTCAGGTATTCTTTATCAATGGCTACGTAAAATAATTTCAGTGGGAAGGGAAGAACTTATTCCTTACGAGAAATTAAACGAAGAAGCTGCAAAAGTAGAACCGGGAAGTAAAGGCCTTCGCTTCTATCCTTTTGGAAATGGTGTAGAACGTATTTTCAGCAATAAAGAAGTGAATTCAGGCATAGAAAACCTTAACTATAATATTCACCAACCGGCACACCTCATAAGATCTGCCTGCGAAGGGATTGTTTTCGCCATGAATTATGGCTTTGAAGTGATGCAATCTATAGGTATAGAAGGCAAAGTAGTAAGAGCGGGAAAGGACAACCTGTTCTTAAGTCCAGTGTTTCGGGAAATTTTTGTAAACACGACTCAAACTACTCTAGAACTTTACAACACCTCTGGTGCCGAGGGTGCAGCTCGTGGCGCAGCTGTAGGCTATGGCTTTTACAAAGAAATGGACGAAGCTTTTAGCAGCCTAGAGTGTTTGGAAAGAATGGAACCTGAAGAAAAATTAAGTAAGCAGTATCAGGAGATTTATCAGGAATGGAAACAAAATATTAAAATTAAAGAATAAAAATTATGAGTAACAACACATTTTTTAAAGGAATAGATAAGATCAAATTTGAAGGCAGGGAGAGTTCAAATCCTTTGGCTTACAAATGGTATGATGAGAATAAAGTAGTAGCAGGCAAAACGCTTAAAGAGCATCTAAGATTTGCTGTAGCTTACTGGCATACGTTCAATAACAAAGGTGGAGATCCTTTTGGTGCCGAGACTGAGACTTTTGAATGGGATAAAAAGGAAAACGTAATAGACCGTGCGAAAGATAAAATGGACGCCGCTTTTGAGTTTATTGAAAAACTGGGAATTCCATACTATTGTTTTCACGATATAGATGTAGTGGACGACTGTTCTTCGCTTTCTGAATTTGAAAAGCGTATGGAAACTATGGTTGATTACGCTAAACAAAAGCAACAGGAAACCGGAATAAAATTATTGTGGGGAACATCTAATCTATTTAGCGATCCACGGTATATGAATGGTGCTTCTACTAACCCAGATTTTAATGTGGTAGCCCGTGCCAGTGCACAGGCAAAAATTGCTATAGATGCTACCATTGCTTTAAATGGTGAAAATTATGTATTCTGGGGAGGTCGTGAAGGTTATATGAGCCTTTTAAATACCGATATGAAGCGTGAACAGGATCATTTAGCACAATTCCTTACTACTTGCCGTGATTATGCAAGAAAACAAGGTTTTAAAGGAAATTTCCTTATTGAACCAAAACCTATGGAGCCAACAAAACACCAGTATGATTATGATACTGCTACTTCAATAGGATTTTTAAAGAATTACGGCCTGGAAAAAGATTTCAAAATAAATATTGAAGTAAACCATGCTACGCTGGCAGGCCATACTTTTCAGCACGAATTACAAACCGCTGTAGATGCGAATATGCTGGGTAGTATTGATGCCAACCGTGGAGATTACCAAAATGGTTGGGATACTGATCAATTTCCTATAGATGTTTATGAAGTAACCGAAGCTATGTTGGTAATTCTTGAAGGTGGAGGAATTCAAGGTGGAGGAATCAATTTTGATGCGAAAGTTAGAAGAAATTCTACCGATCTTGACGATAAATTTATAGCACATATTGCTGGTATGGATGCTTTTGCACGCGGACTTATCGCTGCAGACAACGTACTACAGAACACCAACTACAAGAAGCTTAGAAAAGATCGTTACGCTTCTTTTGATAGTGGTAACGGAAGCAAATTTGAGAAAGGAGATCTTTCTCTTGAAGAAATTAGCAAAATAGCTAAAGAGCTTGGTGAGCCAAAACAAATAAGTGGCAAGCAAGAGCTTTATGAGTCAATTATTGCAAATTCTTATTAATTAATATTTGCATACCCCTCAATAGGAAAATAAGCATTTAGTTTAAATTTCCTTTTCAAAAAATTAGGCTGTCTAAAAATGAATTTAGATGGCCTATTTTTATTTAAAAGAATACCGCAAAATTTTAAATTTAAAGAGTTGAAGTGTTGAGCTCCTTTAAACAGCGTAAAGAAAATCACCAATTTTGATTTACTGTAATTCAATTGGCTGAATGTCCAATCTTTCTGCTTCTCCTTTATCTTCTGTAATTTTATAGAACGTATTCAACCTCAGGTTTCTGAACAACTGCTTGGTACCACTGCCAGCCCAAAGCACTTTAACCTGGTTTATCTTTGATGCCTTGCCTAATCCTATTTGTGCTCTTAAAGTAGAACTGCCGAAACTCCCTCCTGAACCTACAGTATGGAATATAGACCGTTTAGCACCTTCTTCCTCAACTATAATCTCGATTTTGCTACCAATACCTGCCCTATTCGCCCTTGTCCCTTCTAGTTTTAGTGTAATCCAGTTATTTTCATCCTGATAGGGATTTATATAAACTGAATTAAAAAAGTTATCTCCTTCGTAGGCTCCACCCATAACAACATGAATATCCTGATCTCCATCGTTATCAATATCGGAAAATGAGACCGCATGACCTTTTTGAATATGTCCAAATCCTCCTGCAGTAGTAACATCCTGAAATTGTTCTCCAGCATTATTTCTGAAAACCCTGTTGGGAATAATCGATTCGAAATTTACTTCACCGGTGCTTAAATAAATATCTGGATACCCATCGTTGTCTAGATCACCATAATTGGCACCCATAGCATAGCCTATTCTATTCAATCCAACTTCAGCAGAAACATCAGAAAATACGCCCTCATTGTTTTTATAAAGTCGCATGGTTTCTGCTCTATTTGATTCTCCTAGAAATTCTTTAACCACATCTGGCACAATGGTATAAAAACCACTCCTTTCATATCCTGCTACAAAGATATCCATCCATCCGTCGTTATTATAGTCGAAAGACCAGGTAGGGAAACTCGATATATTCTCATCTAATCCCAAATCGGCTCCAGATTCTATAAAACTAATGTTACCTGTTTCATCAATCCCCTGGTTTATAAATAATAAATTCTTACTTGAGGGCTGAAGCGTTGAGACATATAAATCTACCCATCCATCATTATTAAAATCTCCACTGGTTACTCCCTTTACAAAATAAGGTTCCTGAGCGGTGCTAACAGTAAGTCCTGCGCTGGAAGTTTGGTTAGAAAAAGTACCATCTTTGTTATTAATATATAATTCAGAAGGATTTATATCATCTTTTTCCGATTCATTGCCTATGAATAGATCTATCCATCCATCATTGTTAAAATCGGCCCAGGTTGCGGTCTGGGTGGGATGATAAGAAAGTAAACTGGCTTCAATAGTAACGTCTGTAAAAGTATTATCACCGTTATTTCTTAAAAGGGAATTGGGGTGTTTGCCTAAAGTTCCCATCCAGGCGCCTCGTAAAACAAATACATCCAGAAAACCATCATTATTGTAGTCGGCTTGTATTATATTCAAACCTCCTGTTTCTTTTTGAATACCTGCAGTTTCGGTTTTTTCTGTAAAAGTACCATCCCCATTATTTATAAAATAGCGTAAATTATAAGTAGGGAGCCAGCTGGAAACTATTACGTCTAAAAACCCATCATTATTAAAATCATCTACTATACCGCCTCCAGATAATTCATTAACATTAAGTCCTAATTTTGGAGCTACGTCTTCAAACTTCTTCAATGGAAATTCCGATTCGAACGCACTTTCCGGAATCAACCATTTTTCCGGAACACCTTCAGGATATTCTCCCAGGGTCATATAAGCAATATTTAATAGCCAGCGACTATTATAATCATGAGAATTCTGTTTCAGGAATTCCTCATATAAACTAATAGCCTTTCTCGAACCCTCCGGAACCTGGTGATAGCCTTCTGGCTTAATTGGAATAATGCAGGATGCTGAAGCATCATGATGATGTATGCAATTTTGTTGTTCCCCCAATCGCATATAGGCAAGTGCTAACTGCGGCCCTATCTTTTCTTCTTCATAGGCCTCTAATTTATACCGTAAAGCACCATTTTCACTCTTTTTCCTTAAATTTTCTAATATATTGATCGCCTCTTTTGTCCTGCCCGCATAAAGCAATACATCTGCTTTTTTAAGCTGATAGCGTTCTTTTTGATTTTCAGGGCCTACTTTGGATAGACTATCGAAATAGGCGATTCTTACTGTGGATGCATAAATATTATCTGATATAAAAAACTGATTATCGGCTGTTTCTTTTAGAAGCTCGGGCATTGTTTTCTTTTTGCTGCATGAGATGAACATTAGAAATAACAATAAAATAATTTGAGTTACGGACTTCATGATATCAGAGGTATTACCACCTTTTATTATTTCTCACCATAAAAATTTAATCTACAAACCATTTATAATTTGACAAATATATAGGAGAAATCCTAACTAAGAGCCAATTTACTAATAGCTGAATTGTGTATTTAGTCAAATCTAAGACTACCTGTTTATTTATACTCATATAAAGTAAACCTCTGTATAGAAGCATCATCAATAAAAGAACGAATGTGCCTTCCCTGATGGGTTTGATCTCCATTTAAATGCTGAAAAACCTTCCATTTTCCTTCTTCAAAATATCCGCGATCTGTTTTTAAAATTCCTATCCGGGAATTAGGTTTTTCCAGGTTTTTCATCTTTAGAGAAACGCCATATCCCGCATAGAAAAACTCATTATCAGCTGTTTGAACAATAATTGCTGCAGCTGGCTCCCAAATATCCTCACCCGAATTGGGTTCCCAACCTAAATTAAAGGTATGCTCTGCGGTAAATTCATAGTCCCCCAATCTAAATGTCATTTCATTTACTTCCTTATCTAATAAAACCCCCTCTATTCGGTTTTGCCCTTTGTTTGCTTCTAAAATCGGTTTTATTTGGTGAACTATTTCATAAACCTGAGCCAGCTTTTGTTCTTTTGGAGTTAATGGCTCATCGGGTAATTGTTCCACAGAGAATGGAGCAAATCCTAGGGCCTCATAATGCCCAATGGCGAAGAGGGCTTTTGCTGCTACGGTATTATCAAAATTATGCTCCGGAATAAACAAAGGGTTCCCCTGTCTCACATACAAATCGTTCCAGTGTTTAAACCTCGGGTTATAAAAATCGGGAGCGTAGAAATCGATATTAGGAGATGCTGCCTTCCATACATCAAGAATATGAGGAAGCGGCCCAGCGCTTGGATAATCTCCCGGCTTTACATCGGGACGATTGAGTGCCGCATTGACATAAGCGGGTAATGGATATTCTTTTTTTCCAGCTTCAGTTACCTTATCAACAAAGCGAGCAAAATAATAAGCCATGAAAATTTCATCTGTATGCAGTCCTTTTCCAAAGATTTCTTCCCAGCTACCATTCATCTTAGAACCATTATTCTTCCATATTTTAGAAAATTCAGAATTTAATGTCCCTTTATTCTTAACCATGTAATCCATGAGATCCCCAGGGACTTTTTCCTTAAACTTCTGGTTTGCCAAAGGATGATGATCTCTTGCTGATGGTAGCATTCCGATTTCATTTTCAGGCTGCATTAAGATTACTGTTTGTTGTGAGTTATCTACTTCTTTAATGAACCTAAGCAGGTTCTGATATGCCTTTAAATCTGCCCTTAAATTATTATCGGAAAAAGGTGTGAGAATCTCCTGTAACTCCCCTTCTTTACTTATAGCGCGTGGAAATCGCTTCTGATCTAATTTCACCCAGGATGGTACGTGACTAGACATGCTATTCTTCCAGGCACCAAACCAAAGGACTACCAGTTTGAGATCATGTTTTCTTGCTTCCAGAATTAAATCTTCTATTAACTGGTAATCATATTTTCCTTCCTCAGGTTCAAATAACTCCCAATAAATGGGCAGTAAAACAGTATTGAGATTTAACTCTTTAAGCCTGGGCCAAACCGGCTCCATAGATTCCATAGTAGTCCCTGTAGAATTTCCAAGTTCTCCTGCCAGCATTAGAAAGGGTTTTTCCTCGACCACCAGCTGGTATTTATTCCCAACTTGTTTTAAGTGAGGAATTTGTTCCTGTGCTAACACACCATAAACCTGAAAAAATAATATAAACAAGGGAAGAAATAAAATTCTTTTCATAGGACAGTTAATTCATTTTTTTGAAAACCTATTATAATCGATCATACTAAACTAAGATTTATAAATACAATAAGGAAATTATATGATGCAAACTATACCTGAATATGAGAGAGATTAACTACAATTTTTGCTTAAACACAACAATTAGGCTTGATCCTTGATCCCAATTCTGTACTTATTCTGTACTATATGAAATAAAAAAAGGCTTCACATTTCTGTGAAGCCTTGTCTTTGCTAGTAGCGGGAACTGGACTCGAACCAGTGACCTTCGGGTTATGAGTTTTCAACCTCCACCCTTCAAATACACTTAAAATACCTGTTTTTCAATGATTTACGATTATTTCAATATTTTTCAATATTAAAAAATAAGGCTTTAAACTAATAAATGTTGTACCTATGTTGTACCCATAATTCACTATATTTATAATTCAATGTATTTATTATGGCAACCATTAGAGCAGTTTTACGCAAAAAAAAGAACTCAGAAAATAAATTTCCGATAGCAATTAGGATCACAAAAGACAGAAAAAGTACGTTTCTGGGTACCGGTCAATATATTGAAGAAAAATACTGGGATAAAACAAATAGGTGTGTGAGGAAAAAACATCCTAATGCCAATTACATCAACAATTTTATTATATCGAAAATTGCCGAAGCAAATAAGAAAGTTCTCGAAGCTGAAAGCAGTGAAGAATACCAAAACGTTAGATCCATAAAAAGGAAAATCACACAGAATAAAAAAGTCGATTTTTTTGAAATTGCAGATAAGCATCTGGAAAATTTAAAAAACAGGAATCGACATCATCAATATGATACTGAGGTAGGTCGCTTAAAAAAGCTAAAAAAATTTATAAAGAAAAACGAATTAGGTTTTAATGAGATAACTGTTTCACTTCTTAAAAAATTTGAAGCCTATTTACTTCATGATAAAAAGCGTTCACCGCGTACGGTAGTGAACTATCTGATTTTAATACGAACTATTTACAATCTTGCCATATCTGAATCTTTAGTTGACAGAGGTATGTATCCCTTCGGAAAAGGAAAAATTCAGATCAAAATTCCAGAAACCCAGAAAATTGGTTTAAACCTTAAAGAGATACAACGCCTGGAAAATGCCGCCGATCTGACAGAACCTCAGCAAAAAGCCGTGCATGTATGGCTTATCAGTTTTTATTTTGCCGGGATCAGGGTAGGTGATGTATTAAAATTAAAATGGTCAGATTTTAATGATGGAAGGTTAATGTACCGAATGAACAAAAACAGTAAATTGGTAACCCTTAAAACACCAGAAAAGGCTGAGGCTATATTCAAACAGTATCGAAAGAAAGATTCCCTACAGGATTTGATTTTTGATTATCTCAAAGACACAGACCTATCAGATACCCATAGAGTTTCTATTAGAACCCAAAGTGTAAACAGAAACCTAAACCGGCTCCTAAAAAGGGTGGCATCAAAACTAGAGATTAAGAAAAAAATGAGCATGCATATCGCCCGTCACAGCTTCGGGAATATTTCTGGCGATAAAATTCCAATTCAAATGTTACAAAAACTCTACCGCCATTCCTCGGTAACTACCACCATAAATTATCAAGCGAATTTTATTCATAAAGAAGCTGATGAGGCTTTGGATAGTGTCATCAATTTTTAGATGATACCTATGGTTAGTTAAGAGATAAATTCAATAATTACAAATCCATTCCTGCCCCATTTAATTTAAGCCAGGATTTATGCCGGTGGTAATCTGGCATTACTTTGTCCAGCTCGTTCCAGAATGCTTCAGAATGGTTTGGATGGATTAAATGGGTTAATTCGTGAGCAATGATATAGTCTATTATCGTTAGAGGCGCCATTATGGTTTTCCAGTGGAAATTCACATTGCCCTGAGATGTACAGGAGCCCCAGCGGTTTTGCAGTTCCATAATCTTAACTTCTTTTGGGGCTACCCCTATTTTTTCCTGCCAGAATTTTACTCTTTCCAGAATCTTTGTTTTTCCTTTCTCGCGATAAAATTCTTTAAAAACTTCTTTGGCCTTTGACAGATCTTTTTTTCGCAACTGGAATTGACCATTTTTAAGTTTAAGAGGAACTTCCTGCTCATTAACAATCTCCAACTTATAAGATCTGCCCAAATAATAGAAACCTTCACCACTAACAAATTCCCGGTAAACACGGTTGTAATTAGCATCTTCCCAATCGGCCAGGTGTTTGTAGATCTGGAAGCGTTTTTTCTCCAGCATATCTTCCACCTGAGTATCGCTCAGGTTTTCGGGTACCATAACCGAAATGCTCCCATCCCTCTCAATATAAATACTAGAGGTTTTACGCTTACTGCGTTTTAAGGCGTAGGATATGTCTTTATACTCAGGCATCTTTTACTAATCTTGAGTGTCTTATTTTGGCCAGGGCCAGCATTTCAGTTGAAATTTTCCCGGCTTTTTCTATTACCGGGTCCAGATCAAGGTCTCCGGCAATTGCATAAATAATGTCTTCCAGGGCTGCACCAAGCTTTTTAACTTCTTCTCCCTTTTTCCAAAAACCGGATATTCTGATTTCTTGTTTAATGAGCGGCAGAGCTTCTTTAATGATAGGCTTTAATTGCAGCTTTATCTCATCACTGGCATCCTTGCCATAGGCGGTATGCAGGATCAAATCATAAAAAGGTGCTTCTTCCAGGCTAATGCCTTCTACAGAACCTTCTTTTCTACCGGCTGCCATTTCCTCGCGAAGTTTGGTTTCTTCTCTCAGGATAGTATCCCAATCATTCCAGTGAATTTTGATGATGTTATCCAGTTTTTCACTCATCGTTTTGTAATATACCGGGTCGTCCTGCATATTCACTTTGATGTGTTTTCGCATCGCGTGTTCCATCTCACTGGCTTTGGCCTTGGAGGTCTTATTTTTATCGAGTTCCTTCTGAAATTCTTTTGAGAAGAGCTCAGTGGGCGGAATCTTAGGATTAATTCCAAGACTTATAAGATGCTCGTTCACCAGGCGTTTTACCTTATTTCCTTCTCCACTAATATTTAAGGTATCATCTTTATACCGCTCTTTTACCTTACTCAGCAGATAAGCAAATCGCTTTAGCGGTATTTTATATGGGGTAGCGGCTTCATTAGGCAGAATGACATTCATACTTTCCTGAAAGGTATTGTAGTAGCTGGTGAAGCCGGCTCTAAGTTTTATATCATCCAATAATTCAATACAGTCTTCAAGGATTTGATATTCGCGGACTTTATCTTTTATTCGCTGATTCACAAAATCTTCAATCTCAGGAATTTTGTTTTCTGAAAATAATTGAACCAAACGCCGGTAACGGGTTTCCAAAACGGGTACTTCCGAAGAAATATCCCGGAAACCATCAAGAATCTCATCACTTTCCTCTCCGGCATAAATAGCCAGGGCATCACGAAGGTTTTCTGTTAGTCCGATATAATCTACAATATAACCCCTGCTTTTTCCGGGGTGTACACGATTTACCCTAGCAATGGCCTGAAGTAAGTTGTGTTCCTGAAGTTTTTTATCCAGGTACATAATCTGTTCGATGGGAGCATCGAAACCGGTAAGCAGCATATCGCACACCACCATAAAAGCAATCCCCGTGTAGGATTCCTCAAAATTGAATTTCTTTTTGAAATTCTCCACAGCATTCATCGCTTTAGCTTCCTTTCGTGCCTGGGTGATCACCGCTTCTTCATTGGTATCATCACTGGATACCACCACGGCCGATTTCAAAAACTTAAGCAGTTTTAGTTTTTCGGAATCGTAAGTTTCATCTTCTTCCTTTTCTGAAATCCGGTTTTGCAGGGCGAGATCTATGTATTTTTTATAGCGTACTGCAGCTATTTTAGAAGAACACACCACCTGGGCCTTGAAGCCATCATCCAGAATATTGCGCTCATAATGCCGCACCATATCGTTGGCGATAAGCTTAATGCGCTCTTCGGCTTCGAGGATATCGCCGTAGGTACCGTATTTCTTTTTGATCTCCAGAAGTTCCTCTTCAGTACGATCTTTAAAGAGGTTTTCGAATTTGCGATCGAATTCAGATTTTTCATTGAGGGCAGTATCGGCGGTTTTGCCTTCGTAAAGGATCTGAACGGTTGCGCCATCGTCTACTGCATCCTGGAGTTTATATTTATCTATATACTCTTTATAAGTTCCGAAGCGCTGCAGGGTTTTAGTCTTATGTCTGTCGGTTATAAGCGGAGTTCCGGTAAAGGCTATTTTAGTGGCATTCGGAAAGGCTGAAAACAGGTTATCTCCCAAATCGGAGTTCACGGTTCTGTGGGCTTCATCCTGCAGGATAAGGATCCTTTCTGAAGTATTTACCACTCCGAAATTTTTAAATTCCGAGATGGGTTCTGCCACGCGGTCCAGGATATACTCCGGCAGTTTATTTTTTTCTTTTTCCTGGAACTTCTGAAGCATTACCATTGTAATATTGGAAGCTTCAGAAGAGAGTTTTGGTTTCAGCTCCTCAATTCTGCTAATGTAATCTACTTTCTCTCCCGTGTAGTTTGCGGTTTTTCCAAGCTGAACTTCCAGATCGTTACGATCGTTAACTATGATCACCTTGTAATCATTAAGCTCCTGAACACTGCGAAGTTTCTTGATGAGAAAGACCATAGTAAGCGATTTCCCAGAGCCCTGGGTATGCCAGATCACTCCGGAACGCTCATCGAGGGTCTCACCATTCAGCAACCGGTCTTTGATCTTTTGTACCGCTCTAAACTGCTGGTAACGGGAAACGATCTTGATCTCCTTGTTTTCCCCAATTTCCATAAAGAGGGTGAAGTTTTGCAGAATATCCAGAAGGTTTTCAGGAGAGAGCATTCCCTGGATAAGTTTCTCCTGCATTCGCTCTTTCCCAAGGGGTGCATCATAGTCTTTTAAATGCTCCGGATGTATGTCTTTCCAGTTGAGGTAATATTGATCGGTGGCCGTTAGGGTGCCGTAAGTGGCATCCTCGCCATAGGTGGCAATGCAAAAATGATTGAAATGGAACAGCCTTTCCTCGCCTTCTTTTAGGCCGGCTTCGTGGGTTTCGATGCGCTGATTGCTGTATCTTCTTAACTGCTCATAGGCTGCGGTGAGTGGATTAGCGGTAAACTGATTCTGATCTTTACATTCCACCACTACCAAAGGGATACCGTTTACAAATAGGACGATATCGGGTAACACAAAGCCTTTGGGCGAGCCCGGGGTATCAATGCGAAACTGGTTGATGGCGATAAAAGAATTCTCCAGTGGATTTTTGAAATCTATAAACTGCACCTTAGGAAATTCTTCGCCGGTGAGTTCATTTTCATCTACAGAGGTGCCATTTAGCAATAATTCAAAAACCGTTTTGTTGACTTCCATCAGGTTTTTGGTGGGATGATCTGTAAGTTCGTGGTACAGATCTTCCAGCTGATTGGGAGTGAGCCATTCCCGACCGTTAGCTTTATTGATCTTACGAACCGAGTTTAAAAAGGTATCTTTTAATACCACTTCCCTGAAAGAAGACCTCAGACTTTTTGCAGGATCGGTTGGAATACCGAAGCCCTGGTCTATACTCGTCCAGCCCAGGTTTTCCAACTGCTCTAAAAAGGGTTTTTCTACGAAGTGGTATTCAGACATAATAGTTGTTTTAGCTAACCTTTCTTAATTGTTTTAAATCCGGTTTTTGTAATACTGATTGCATATTCCGGATGAACTTTTCACTACTCTCCTTCATCTTTGAATAAAAATCCTTACCATCACCTTCGGGGATTTTTAGGAATATTATATGAAAAGGTATTTCATTATCCATTATTTCCAGACTTTGAGTGGTAATACCTTCCCCTGCTGAAAACATTTGATTGAACTTCTCTTCTTTTAAAGGATAAATGAACCCACAACCTTTTATCTGTCTTTTGTTTCCCCACTGCCCGATGTAGGTATGCAACTGGAAGAGATCTTCCCTTTTTACCCCAAATCTACCATCGAAATTTTTGTATTTAACATCAAAGACATAAGTGTGGCCGTTATCTTCAAAGACTATGTCTGGTTCAAGGTTTCGATAACCTGGTTGACCGGTTGGGATTTTTATTTCCTTCGATTTACTTTCAATTGCGAAGCCATTTCTCAATAAAAGCTTGTGTATAAAATATTCGAAGAGCATTGAAACATCAAATAAAAATGCGCTGGTATCTGAATTCTCCCCAAAGGAGGATATTTCATCTTTAAGGATTTTCCGACTTAAGTCGATAACCTCATTATACTCGAGGTAAAAAGGATTGGTAAAGGCTTTCGTGTTATATAATTGCTGTTTTGAGTATTTCTTACCCTCTAGAGCAGTTTTAAAAGCTAATTTTAAGGGGTGCATATCTGAAAGAAATGATTGTGTTCCCAACTTATCAAAGGCCGCATCGATCAAGCCGGTAACTTCATTGATATAACTATGTTCCCGGTAAGTACATTTATATTTAGCGTCCCTACTTAGATAAAAACTAAGGGGATCTATTTGGCCTTTTACCCTGGTTGTTCTTTCTGTTTTAGAAATGTAAGATTTTGGAATACCGAGGCGAAAAGCTTTTTTTAATTTGATTTTCCAGAGGTATATAAGCAGCCATTCAAAGCCATTGTAATCTTTCTTTTCACCGCCGAAATCCTGAATTTCCAAGAAACCATCAGCATCGGAAATGATGTATTTAAGAAAATCATCTCCAAAGCGAGAAGAGATTTGAATTGAATAGTCTCCAGCTTTGGCAAAGCCTACAATATTTCCGGTGCTTAGATGAAAGTTCCTTGCGTCTCTACCTTTTAAATTTATAAATGGATCACTTGAATTATGTTCGTACAAGCCCTCATTTATAAATTGAGTGTTGGTAAGCTTTTTAAGTGCTTCTGAGGAACTCAGTGAAATATTTAGCAAAAAATCCCATATTCTTTCATCATATTGACGGGCGTGAGTTCTGTAATTTCTTTTAAACCACAAAGGGGTATGCATATTTTGAAAATGATTAGAAAACATACCATCCACTGCCTGGTAAGATGAATTATCCTTTAATTCTCCCTCCTTTAATATGTTATACAACCATTTCCCCATTAGTTCAGGCTAAAGGATTTTTTAAATTTCCCAAGTAATTCAGCTTCTCTGCCGGTTCCCCTAAGATATTCCTGCAATAAGGGTTGAATATTATCCTCCCAAACGGCTTTCCTCACTTCAGAAACCGATGAGTTTTCTGCGTAGTTCAAGTTCCACAGGTAAGCGTGGCCTATGCAGTAATCTTTCCCAAGAAGTTCCTGGTTTCTTATGTTATCGTTTAAGTTTTCAAGATTTTTCGCTAAATCACTCCAATTTTTAAAATGAGGTTTATCGGTATTTTCAGTGAGGTGATATCTCAAAATGGAAGTATCGGGTTGTACTTCTTCCCACCTAAACCTTCTACGCAGAGCAAAATCAAAGCTTTCCACACTTCGGTCTATGGTGTTCATCGTGGCGATTATAAAAACATTGTTAGGAACAAAAAACCGGTATTCTTCACCTATTTTAATCATTCCTGTACTATCAGTATTTAAGTGGGAATATTGAGTTTTGATCATACCTTCATAACCACGATATTCTAAGCAATACATCAATTCACCGAAAACCCGGCTTAGTTCTGCGCGGTTTATTTCATCGATAATTATAAAAAAGGGAGGGACTATAGATTCCAGTTTTTTTCCTGGATCAGCATTAAAGATGAATTCCCAATGAACTCCATTTAATTTATCTTTATAGGAATGAATGTCTTCAACTTTAAGGTCTTCCCATTTACGGTTTTTATTGATTATTTTTTGCTCAATAAGATCCTTTTCCCATTTACCCGCTTTAATGCACAAATCTTTAAAAACACCATTTTGTAAAGCAAGCTGGGTTTGGTTCTGATTATCTATAGTGGGACGTAAGCCTTCCATAAAATCTTCATAAGTAAAGGATGGATGAAACTGAACTACCTTTACTAATTCATCATAAGTGATGTCTGAACCGGCTTCAATTTCACCACACCAAAGCTCATATTGTAATTCAGTAGTCTTTTTGGCATTATAGGTTTTTCCAGTGCCGGGAGCACCATATTTGACTACCTGTTTTTTAAGGCTAAAGGGATTGGATAGGTTTGTATATATTTCCCAGTAAAAAAGCCCTATCCAGTGATCGTCTATTTCAACCTCATCATCATTCCAAAGGTCTTTTAAGCCTTCCCGTATTTCACTTATAGCATATTTATTTTTATGGAACCAATCTGTTTCTGTGGCGTTGTATGTTGGAATAAGGTTACGATCTTGTAACCATTTAAAGACCTGATCAAACTTGCCGTTATCTACAGTAGTGGTAACATCAAGGGTAGCAGCCCCCATTATCCTATTTATTAATACCGGATTGTTACCTACCTCACGGTCACTCCAGTATTTTTTAAGCTTCTCAAAGCCGGTAAAATCGGGTTGCAGGATTATTTCCTTAATGGTTTCTCTGAACAGGGAGTCTTCTTTAAAAGAATTGAAGTTTTCTTTACTAAGTACCGATTGCCCCCGGGAAGAAACCCCATTCGATTTTTCATAAACCAAATCCTTAATAAATACGTCGTAGGGATTATCAGATTTGGAATAGTAAGTCTCCGCGTAAAGTTCTTTAGAATTTAGATCTATGCTATTTTCAGAATTCTCCAGGGCGGTCTTAACCTTTTGAACAGCACCGGTGATATCTTTATATGATTTGTACCAGCCAATAAGGTGGTGCTTTCGGTTATTAATTAAGTGCCTATATAAATTTTGTAATTTTTTGCTCATATATATTTCTTTAAACCTCAACCTCCACTTTCCCGGTTAACAAATCCTGCATCAGGCCTTTTTTAAGGCTTTGGTGCTTGGAGAGGTTGGTTTGTTCTTTATGAATTAAAGACATAATCCTGTTTAATTTTTTACTGATTTCGAATTGCTCTTCAAGATTTTGAGGAAATGGCATCCTCATTTTTTTGATATCTCTCAAGGTGATTCTTTTTAAGGCACTTCCGGACACTAATTTGTAAAGTTCAAGATCGAAATACCCTGACTGTAATACAAAAGATAAGTACTCCGGATTTACTTTTTTTGAGGGACGAATAATTGCAATAGATGACAATAAAACTATATCTCTGCTTCCACTAAATAAAATGACTTTTCCAATGGTACCATCTTTAGATAAAAGAACATCATCTTTAATTGGTGAACAATTTTGTCTTTTTAACTCCCGAAAAACTTCCTTTTTAATTTTGGTGCATTTTTCATAATTAAACCCATATGAAGTCATATCCTTCACATTCCCTATAGGTAAACCATCTTCTTGTGGTACAGGACTAAAGTGAGCACCATCTGTTATTAAATTCGCCGAATTTTCAAGATTGGTTATCATCCATTCCTTCGGAATCCACCCCAATTCGGTTTCTTTATAAAGCTCAGGTGCGTCTTTCTGGGAGGGGCGGAGTTTGCCGGTTTGGGGGTCTATGCCGCGGGTAAAGAGGTCCTGCATCATTCCCTGCTTTAGGGCCTTATATTTGGCAATGGCCGCCTCCGTTTTTTCAATCACCGCATCTATCGTGTTGAGAATTTTTGCGATTTTACGTTGGTGAGGTAAAGGAGGTAAAGGAATTAAAGTTGAATCAATTAAATTTTTACTCAAGTTAGGCTGACCTGAACCTTGGGCAAAGAATAAAATTTTTTCCTTTCGTAATTTTAGTTGATGATATATAAAATCATTATCATCTTTCCTGGGAATTAAAGCTAAGACAGCTTGATTTGATGTAGCTCTAATCTTCAATTTAGAAACCTGACCAGCTGTTGCTCCGTACATTGCCATTAACACAGCGTTTTCAGGTATCCATTTAGCACTGGATAATTTCAGTGCTTTTTCTGTAATATGCTCTGATGTTTTTGTAATAGTAGCTTGGTTGACTTCTCCAGAGGAAATCCAAGGAATATCACCATTATAAAAAGAAGGGTTACTTCTACTGGGCGTACCTCCTGCGAAAGTTGTACAAACAGCACCTAATTTTACTTCCGTCCAACTATCCCTCATAGCCCAACTCCTTTAAATAGTTATTCAGCTGTTCGGCTTCCCGGTCGCGTTTCTCTAAAATATCTTTTAAGGTAACCGCGTATTTGATGTGAAGGTTTTGCACCGTAGCGATATACTCGTTCACGAAAGCTTTTACATAATTGCTATAACGGTTTTGAAGGAGTTGCAGCCAACGCTCCAGGATAAGGCCTTTGGCTTCGGCTTCGGTGATCTTTTCCCGGGCGGCTTCTAACAAAGTATCTTTTTTGGCTTCGGTAGCTTTTATACCGGCTTTCAGGTCCTTTAGTTCTTTGTCCAGCTTGCTGTGCTTTTGCAGTTGGGCATCAATTGCTTTTTTGCGCTTATTGGCCGTCGGGATCTTTTCTTCCAGGTCGGTTATTTTCTGTTTTAAGTCTTTGATTTCCGCAGCATCGCCATTTGCATTTAGTAAAGTGCTTAAGGCTTTCTGGTATTCCTTAAGCTGTTTTTTATAAGTACGTACATCGGCATTGAGTTCTTTGAGTCGGCCTTTGAGCCCTTTTAAATTTTCTTTGGAATAAATTCCTGTTTCCTCCTCATCTTCATAATCTTCGGCTTCAGCAGCTTCAAAGAGGCTTTCCAGTTCGGCTATCTTGTTGCGATCTTCTTCCATTTGTGCCAGAACATCGGGAAACTGGCTCTGAAGGATATCCATTTCTGGAATAAGTTCAGGACCCCAGCCACTCGCCGCGACCGATTTGAATTCAGTTTTCAGGTCATCCCAGAAACCGGCAAAAGCTCCACGAATTTCGTGCTCGTCCAGGGCGTTGAGTTGGTTTAATTCAGCAATAACAGAAGGCATCACTTTTTTGCGCAGCAGGGCAGCATTACCCGAGTGGGGCAGGTTTTCAAATTCATCCTGTACATTTTGCCACCAGGATAAAACTTTCTCCTCATACAAGCGATAGAGCTCTTTTACTTTAGGATTGTTTTCAATAAAGTCCTTGATCTCTTCTTTAGAAGTAAGGTTTTCAGCAAAATCATAGAGCTCCTCATCCCGGGCTACAAAAAGTTCTTTGTTCATCCCCAGCATTGCCTTAGAGGAGGCTTCCAGCACGTCTACCTCATCGGCCGGCATTCCACCATTAAGGTGCGCCTTTACATTTTGAGGTTCGGCTTCGGGAGAATTATCTACATAACGGCGAATGTTGAGGTTGTAAACTTCTTCCTCAATTTCCTCCAGCTTTACGAGTCGACTGTATTTTGAAATTTCAGCTTTAGAGAAATAGGCATTAGTGATCTTCTCAATATCCTCGGGCCGTAGTTTGTTCTGGTTCTTGCCTTCCTTGTATTCCCGGTCGGCATTGATGAAAAGCACCTCCTTGTGGTCTTTGGCTTCTTTTTTATCGAAGACCAACACACAAGCAGGGATTCCTGTTCCGTAGAAGAGTCCGGAAGGCATTCCAATCACGGCTTCTAGGATACCGCGTCTCAGGAATTCCGCACGGCATTCCTTTTCATCACCCGAGCGGAAAAGCACCCCGTGGGGCATAACCACCGCCATTTTTCCGTCATTCTTAAGTACGCTAAGCATATGCTGCACGAACATCAGGTCGGCTTTTTTACCATTTTCAGGCATAAAAGTGTGAAAACGCTCAGGGAATTTCATTTCCTTTTTGGAGTAATTCTGCGAAAAAGGCGGATTGGCAATAACACGATCGAAGCTCATCAAGCGCCCGTTTTCGGTGTGATCAGGATTCTTCAGCGTATCGTCATTACGGATATCGGCATTGCGTACCCCGTGCAGGATCATATTCATTTTACAGATAGACCAGGTGGTACCATTGTCTTCCTGTCCGTACAGAGAAAGATCCCGGGGGTCGCCTCCATTTTCAGAAACATAATCCTTGGCCTGAATAAGCATCCCGCCCGAGCCAACCGTGGGATCGTAGATGCTCATTCCCTGTTGCGGGGCGATGATGCGGGTAAGTAAACCCACCACTTCGGAAGGCGTATAGAACTCGCCACCTTTCTTTCCGGCGCTATCGGCAAAATATTTAATCAGGAATTCATAGGCCGCACCAAGGAGATCGGGGAATTCAAAATCCTCATCACGTAAAGGAATTTTATCGAATTTCTCAATAAAATCAACCCAGCGGGCATCGTCTATGGTCTTCTTTCCAACTTTCCGGTTATAGTTGATGCTTTTCAATACATCTTCCAGCACCTCCGGCTTGGCTTCTTCAATTGCGTGCAGGGCTTTGTTAAGCGCAGAGCCTACATCTTTTTTCTGATGAAGGATACCTTTAAATTTTCGAAGCTCTTCATCAGATCCCTGTTGAAGTTTTTGTTTTTCCTCTTCAGTAAGCGTCCACCGGGCGATTGGCGGTACGTAGTAATCGTATTTTGCAGGGTTGCTTAGCTGCTTTTCGATAAGGTCTTCGCGGAAGCCTTTTGTTTCATATTCCTTTCGGAGCCGGTTGCGTTGTTCCACGAATTTATCGTTGGCACGTTTGAGGAAGAGCATTCCGAAGATGAATTCTTTATATTCAGAAGCGTCCATTTTACCCCTCAGGCTGTCACAGGCATTAAGCAAGAGGCCTTCGAGTTTAGAGAGGGTAAGCTTTTGGGTATGCGTTATGGTCATTGAATTTTTTGGCTGAATTAATTAAATATCAAGCTCTTACCTATTTTCAGCAAAACCTGATAGGCTTAACGGGTGTAGGGAGTTGTTAAGCGTGGTACAATTTAGGAAAAATTAAGAGAATTTAGAGTATATTGGTTTGGAACCAACCACGTAAAAATCTGGTTGTTCTAAAAATCATTATATTTGAATTCAAGTTGAAGATAGCGGTTAAGGAGTGGCCAACACCTGGCAGATGATGGGGGCAACTTTCGGCTAATAAGGACGGCGTTATCTGATATTAATCTGCAACTAAGCTCCGTGTGAGGCGGGGCTTAATTATATTTGCCGCGGAGGAGAGTGTTTCCAGAATACCCCAAGATACAAGAAAATCTCCCCGAAAAGATGTTATGCAAGCATTCGCTTTTTAAATTGAGTAATTGAAACTTTAAGTCTTATATTCAGCCTCGGATGGCATTTCCCTGGTGATGGTATAAGACTTATCTTATATGCCTTAAATGCGGCTTTGGATTGCAGTTCCTTATGGGACGGTTTTAGGCTTTAAAAGCAGCTTTAGATAGTTTTGTAGATTATAAAAATCAATTCTATCTGATGAGCTGGTTTTTACTTAACGATTACCAAACTATTTCAGGGTAATCATCGTAATTTAATTGGTCTACTTTACAACCTAATTCTTTGGCCCTACTTTCCATATCAGACTTCCACATTTTATAAGCCGGTGAAAATTGGGAATAAGCAATTAATAAATCGGGTATACCACGAAATCTTCTTTTTCCCGGGGTCTTGCTCAAATATTCTATATTAATACCCTGCAGCACTAAAAAAACCAGGTTATTATGTATATCAATTTTTTGACCTATGAAAAGTTGAATTTGTTGTGCGCCCTGGGGATCATATTCAAATAAGGCTTTCTTACAATTATATTCAAGGATATAAAGATTTGCCTGATCCAGGGCATCCAACACTACATAACCTGCATTATAGCGAAGAACGGAAATTAAATAAAGTAAGTCTATCCACAGGTATCTAAAGCCTAAATATTCAACCTTATTTTCCGAATCAAAAACAAACTTTTCTTTTAACCTGGAATGCTGGAAAGCTTTTCGAACCTCATAAGCAAAGCCCATTATTATATCTGCCTGCCCCTTCTCTTCCTTCTTATATTCATTTAACCGCTCTCCTATTTTGTGAATGGTTTCATACAGGCTTGTTAAGTCACGGTAATCACCCCATAATTCTATTCCTGTCCCTTTCTTGGTTGGGTTACTTTGAAGCATAAAAGAGCATTTTAATTTTGTATTCTTTTTTCAAATATCACCATTTAAATCAATTTGGTATATTTAGTAATCACCAAATTTTTGATAGTTATGGAAGCCCGGAAAAGGCGAGCACGGAGCTTCAATCCGAGACAGGTTTGAGGATTGTTTTTATACTTTCTTAGCTTTTCATTTTTTCCCATTCAAGATCTTCAAGTTTCCACGTATAATTTCTCACTTCATCTGCAACTTCTTTTAGTTCTTTATCATCATCAACAGACATTAAAAGCTCATCACTAATTTTAGAAAGTGTTTTATAAGCAAAAAATGCTCTTCGCCTTAATTCTTCAAACCTATCCGGGTTAATATCCGAGTCTGTTTCATTGAGATTTTCATTATTCCAATTAAACTGAGTTTTATTTAATTCAAATTCTGTTTCTATTTCGTTAATTGCTTTAAATCCAAGTTTGATAGCTACACCTTTAGAGCCTGAATAATTTTTATCTCCTATTGCTCTGTAATCAATAGTTAATCTTTGAACTTCTCGATCATCATAAAAAATATAAGGAAGAATTGCTTCCCTCAATGCTGTAGTCAAATATCCTTTCTTTCTGTGTTTAGGAACTATGTACCAATGTAAATCGTTGTACATGTCGAGAACAGCCCCGACATATTCCTGTAATTCATTTTTTAAGAAAAAGAACCTGTATGAACCGGAATTCCCAATAATGTCATCTGTGATTTTTGGTTGTTCCGACCATACCTTAGCAACATCAACGTATTTGTTTATTTGTCGGGTGAAAATTGATTCACCTACCTTTCCCTTATTTAGGCGGTCAATATATTTTCTGATTTCTCTTTCAGTCATTTAAACGATTTTTTTCAAATGAAAGTTAACAAGTAATATCCCTACTAAAATACTTCATAAACCCAATTTTCTAAAGCTAAAGATATTTATTAAAAGTTGATTACGGAAAACCGTAACGACTGGCATATCTAAACTAAAAAAATTTAGATATAAGCAAAAACCGGTTTAGTCAACAATGTGTGCTTATTGGGCTGTGCCGTCCACACTGAATCTTAGTTATTGTAGACAGTTGTTTTTACTAGATTTAAAATTAATTCTAAGTTGATGATTAAACTCTTAGGTGTAAAATAAAGTATATTAGCGTTCAATACTAACCTAAATACGCTAAATGGAAAATTCTGATGAACCCTCAATCGGTGATTTTGAAATTTTATTAGATGATTTTTTCTGTAATTTAAATCCGGACACAAAATTACAAGATATTGATCGTAAACGAGTATTAAGTGTGGTCAATAGTTTTGAAGAAGGAAAGTGGAGATACCAAGAATTTCAAAACTTTATTTGGGATAATATAGCGGAAACCGCACTTTCATATCAAGATCGAAATGCTTTAATAAATCAATCACATTCTTCTTTAATCGAAGCAGCGAAAAATTTACGTTTAATAGATAATCCTTACGGAGAAACAGAAGGCAGTGAGTTGGCTGAAATTCTTTTATATGGGTTTATGAAGCACCATTTCAAAGCTCTTACTGCAGTTCCAAAAATTTTTTATAAACAGAATCCAAAGGATAATGCAAAAGGGGCGGACAGCGTTCACGTGGTTTTGGAAGATGATGATAGTTTTACGCTTTGGTTCGGGGAATCTAAATTCTATAATTCTATAGAGGATGCGAGGTTAAGCACCATTATCAAATCTGTTGAGGAATCATTGACGAAAGAAAAACTACAAAAAGAGAACCGTATTATAACTAACGTTCAAGACTTACAGGCAATTTTACAGGACAAAAAAGAAGTTTATGAAAAAATAAAAAAACTATTATCAAAAAGCACATCTGTTGATAAAATTAAAGCAAAACTGAATGTTCCAATTTTAATATTGCATCAATGTGATATCACTAATTCTTGCATCGAAATGACAGAAGATTATAAAAAGGAAATTATGGAACATCACATAGAACGTGCTGAGTCGTATTTTAAGAAGCAAATTAAGAAACTCAATTCTAAAGTTTTTAAATATTCAGAAATATCTTTTCACTTAATCTTATTTCCTATACCTGAAAAAAAGCCAATTGTGGAAAAGTTTCTAAATAATGTTGAATTTTATAAGAATCAATAATTATGGCAATAGATGTATTCCAAAAATGTAGTGAAATAAATGACCTGCTTATTGATAATAAAGAGAATGATGCTAGGAATGAATTGATAAAACTTTTAGATTATCATCAATCTGAGGAACTTGAGTATACACCACTAATTAATAACTTAATACGGCAAACTGGTTTATATCCATATATTGATTATGAAAACGCTAATTGGCAGGAGAAATTTTTATATGATATTTTTAAAGTAGACACTGGTGAAAAAGACCAATTACCTTTACATCGAGAACAATCTAGGCTTCTAAAAAAATTATTGAACAATGAAAGCATAGCAGTAAGTGCTCCAACTTCGTTTGGGAAAAGTTTTGTAATCGATGCTTACATTTCAATAAACAAACCGAATACTGTTGTTATTATTGTTCCTACAATTGCTCTTACGGATGAAACTAGAAGGAGATTATATAAAAAATTCTCAGATTCTTATAAGATTATAACTACTGCGGAAGCAGATTTAGCTGAAAAGAATATTTTAATTTTTCCTCAAGAAAGAGCGATAAATTATGTCAATAAATTAAAATCTATTGATATGTTGATCATTGACGAATTCTACAAAGCAAGTTCTAATTTTGACAAGGATCGTTCTTCAACATTAATAAAAGCTATTCTAAAATTAGGTAAAGTTGCCAAACAAAAGTATTTCTTAGCACCTAACATTTCTAAACTGACGAATAACCCTTTTACAAAAGGTATGGAATTCGTTGAATTAGATTTCAACACAGTCTTTCTTGAGAAGCATAACTTATATCAAGATATAAAAAAGGATGAGGAAGCTAAAAGTATTGCATTAGTAGGTATTCTGAGTAATAAGCAAACCAAGACGTTAATTTACGCTGGCACCTATAAAAATATAGATAATATTTCCAATTTACTACTAACATCTTTACCAGATAAAGAAAGAAAAGTACTTATTGATTTTTCAAAATGGCTAAGTAAAAACTATAGTTATAATTGGAGTTTGACAAAATTGGTAAAAAAAGGTGCAGGTGTGCATAATGGTAAATTACATAGATCTATAAGCCAAATTCAGGTAAAGTTATTTTCTGAAAAGCATGATGGTATTGATGATTTAATATCTACTTCATCAATTATCGAGGGTGTCAATACATCTGCAGAAAATGTTGTAATATGGGCTAATAGGAGTGGAAAGGGTAATGCTAAACTAAATGATTTTACCTATAAAAATATTATGGGTAGGGGCGGTAGAATGTTTAAACATTTTATTGGTAAAATCTACATCCTGGACGAACCACCAAAAGAATCACAAACACAATTAGATATTCCATTTCCTGACGAGATTCTTGGAGATATTGATGAAGAAAAATTTAAGGAAGAACTTACCACAGACCAAATAGCTAAAATAATATCCTATAAAGAAGAAATGCGGGTTATTTTAGGTGATAAGCAGTTTGAACAATTAATTTCTGAAAATAGTTTTCAAACTAGTAACATGGATCTTATTAAGGATGTTGCTTTAGATATGAAAAGTAATCCGGATAATTGGAATGGCTTAGGTTATTTGAATGCATCAGCTCCTTCAAAATGGGATCGTATGCTATATAAGGTCATTAAATTGCAACCTGGAGGATGGGAAATAGAATATTCCAAATTTGTTGAATTTGTAAAAAAGTTAAAATATAATTGGTTTAAACCTATACCCGTTTTATTGGGTGATTTGGAAAAAGAAAATATTGGGATTGATGATTTTTTCAAATTGGAAAGGAAAGTGACATTTAAACTCTCATCCCTTTTAAGTGATATTAATATTTTACAAAAGGAAATTTTACCTGATAAAAATTACGACATTTCTCGATTTGTGTCATTAACATCTCATGCGTTCTTACCCACAGCAGTCTATCAATTAGAGGAATATGGACTCCCAAGAATGTTGTCAAGAAAAGTACATAAGGCAGGTTTAATAAATTTTCATGATAAAGAATTAGATATTCATTCCTGTCTAGAAAAATTTAAATCACTTGGTTTAAAGACGGTAAAAAATAATGTTGAAATTGATGTTTTTGATGATTATATACTTGATTACTTTTTTGAAGGAATTACTCTAAATCGGAATGATGAAAATTAGTAAATCGAACCTGTATTAACAATTGCGAACAACTCGTATATCCATTACAATTTATCTTTTTAATGATAAATATACCGGGACAAACTCAATTTTATAAAGCTAAACATCTTTAACCAAAAGATATTACGAAAAAACGTAAAGGGAATTATTTTCCATCGAGACTACGATAATATTCTTTAAAATCATAATCAATATTTAGTAAATCCATTGGATGCACCCTTAAGCCAATTGCAATGTCGATCAAAGTGGTAAGCTGACAATCAATATTATTATTGGCTACATCACTAATTCTTGCCGCTGTAGTGTGGCACTTTCCTGATATCTCATTATAAGGAATATCTCCTTTAATTTGCTTCAATCTAGCTGCTATCAATGCTTTAATTTCTTCCACTTTATTGTCCTTCATATTTTGCTTTTCTGCAATTTGAAGGATCACGGTAAAAATTCTATTACCGAATTCGGTAATATTAAAATAAATTATTATATTTGATTAACATTAATATATTTGCGAAACTTCTTAAAGTAAAATATTAGAAGCATTTCGCTTTGAATCTCGAATCAAAAACTGGTAATTTTTAACGACGAGAGGATAAGCATTATGCTCACGACCCGGGCGTGGGCTTGCTTATTGTCGTAAGGTATACCAGTACCCTGATTCGGTAAGTTGAGCCGCGCCCTTTTTGTTTTTGCAAACAAGGCAATTTCTCTTCATAATTTTCAAAGTGATTTTCTACAATTTTTAAGTTCCGCAACATCAAAATAACTGTTTTGGTTATCTAAAAGTATGTCTAATCTTAAGCTTGTTGCGGGACAGGCCAAAATTTTTACAATCCCGTGGGTGCTGTAATGCCCTATATTTTTTTACAGCTTTGGGTGGGAAAAGCCTCTACAAGGGCTTTGGGAACATTAGTAATAGGTTTGCAGTTTCGGCTATAGGGAGCCGGAAATCCCCTTCATTTTATAATAAATGTATTCGGGGCTATTTGAATTAAGCTAAAAGCCTTCCCATACTAAAGATTGGCGTCTGAGTGGGGAAGGCCTAAGCTTAAGTAAAACAATGTTTCACTTAAATCACACGTAAAATTATGAAAAATAATTACTCGCGCCTTAAATGGGTGGCGCTAATTATTATAGGCGGGATACTCTTCTTCTTGTCCAAAACTGCTACTGCAGCAACAGCTACTCCCCTGCCCTTGCAGCAAGAAATCTCTGGTGTAGTACAAGATCAAAACGGCCTTCCTATTCCGGGGGTAACTGTAACAGTTAAAAATACTAACAGAGGGACAGTAACTAACCTGGATGGCGAATACAGTATCTCTGCTCCTGCCAATGGGACTTTGGTTTTTTCTTATATAGGTTTTAAAACTGTAGAAATCCCGGTAGAAAACAACGAAGAAATTAGCATTCAATTAGAGGAGGATGTTTCTGCCTTGGGCGAAGTAAAAATTAATGCTGGCTATTACAATATTACACAGCGGGAACGAACGGGAAATATTTCAAGAGTTACCGCAGAGGAAATAGAATTACAGCCCGTGGTAAGTCCTATACAAGCATTGCAAGGGAGAATGGCGGGGGTAGAAGTTACTTCTGGTGGCAGCCATCCCGGGATGGCTCCTACTATAAAGATTAGGGGAACCAATAGTTTACGAGAAGAAGGAAACTATCCTTTATATATTATAGACGGTGTTCCTATCAATTCAACCCCGGTAGAAAGTAGTTCCCTTATGTCTAGTTCAGGGATAGATCCCTTAAATAACCTTGATGTTTCCAACATTGAAAGTATAGAAGTTTTAAAAGACGCTGATGCAACAGCCATCTATGGGTCGAGAGGGGCTAATGGAGTTGTTTTAATTACTACTAAACAAGGCAGAGCAATGGGTACAGGTTTGGAGACAAGAATCTATACAGGAGTGGCCAGCGTACCTAATAGACTGGAATTACTGAATACCGAAGAGTATTTGGAGGTACGAAGAACAGCTTTTGAAAACGACGGGGTTGAGCCGACAGAGAGTAATGCTTTTGATCTTTTATTGTGGGACCAGGATCGTTACACCGACTGGCAAGATTTTCTGTTTGGTGGCACTTCGGAGACTACTAATGCTAATATAACCTTTAAAGGAGGGAATGAAAATACCTCCTTTAGATTGGGTAGTTCTTATTTTTCTCAAGGCACAGTTTACCCTGGAGATTTTGATTACCAAAAAGTTACAGGAAATTTAAATTTAAATCACCGTTCAAAGAACGATAAATTTATTTTAGCCCTTTCAGTAAATTATGGTGTAGATGTAAATAATTTGGTGGGCAACGTTAGTTTTAATTCGTCTATTTCCTTTTTACCGCCAAATGCACCTGCTATTTTTAACGAGGATGGAAGTTTGCATTGGGATGAATGGGGAGAAGCCGGTTTAGACAATCCATTTGCCGGATATTTTAACCGCAGTACTACCAACACCAATAATCTTATTTCGAATATTGGTTTATCTTATAAATTACTCCCGGGTTTGGAATTTAAATCTAGTTTAGGATACACCTATTATAATTCCCGCGAACTTCGTAAACAGCCCAGGCGGTCTTACAATCCTTCCGATGCTATTTATCATAGGTCGTCACATTTAACCGCTATTAGAGATTCCTGGATTATTGAACCCCAATTGAACTATAATAAATCTTTCAAAGACCTAAACTTAAATTTCCTGATAGGGGCTACTTTTCAAGAAAATAATGATTTTTCAGAAAGATTTCAAGGTGATGGTTATGCTTCCGAATCCCTTATAGGCAATATTGGAGCCGCGGAAAATATAACCAATGCAATACGTGAAAATACCGAATATCGATATGCTGCAATTTTCTCAAGAATTGGGCTTAACTGGGATAGTAAATATTACCTGAATTTTACGGGTAGACGGGACGGATCTTCTCGGTTTGGACCTAATAACAGGTTTGCCAATTTTGGTGCAGTAGGAACTGCCTGGATTTTTAGTGAAGAAAAATTTATTAAAAAAATATTTCCTTTCCTGAGCTTTGGAAAACTTAGGGGAAGTTACGGAACCACCGGAAATGATCAAATTGGCGATTATGGTTATTTAGATGCCTACGAAGCCACCATAGGGCCTGGAGGTTTGTACCCCACAGGCCTTGCAAATCCGAATTATTCCTGGGAAGTAAATAAAAAACTTGAAGGTGGCTTAGAATTAGGGATTATAAAAGATCGAATTCGACTGGGCACAAGTTATTATCGAAACCGATCTTCAAACCAATTAGTGGGTTATCCACTTCCGCACATAACAGGTTTTACCTCTGTACAGGCAAACTTACCCGCTACCGTGGAGAATAGGGGTTTGGAATTAGAGTTTAACAGTTTAAATATTAAAACAGAAAGTATTAGATGGGAAAGTTCAATTAACCTAACAATACCAGAAAACGAATTGATTAGTTACCCCGATATTGAGCAATCCTCTTATGCAAATACTTACCGTGTTGGTTCGCCTTTAAACATTTCATTACTATATGATTATACCGGGTTAGATCCTGAAACAGGGTTTTATAGCATTCGGGATGTAAACGACGATGGTAGTTATGATTATCAGGACCGATTGATAGTGCGTGATCAAAATCGTGAGTATTACGGCGGTATCAATAATAACCTATCCTTCAAAAATTTCTCATTACAGTTTCTTTGGGAATTTGTAAAACAGGATGGAAGACTTACTTCTTTTGCAGCTGGCACCGCCAGTAACTCCACTGAATTAATTTTATCAGAACTTCAAGGAGAAAGTCCCTATCAGCAAATATCCCAATCTATTGCTTCTCAAACAGCATACAACCGGGTACTTAATACAACTTTTCCTATTCGGGATGCTTCTTATATAAGACTTAAAACGCTATCCCTTTCTTATCAATTTCCTGGAAATCTGCTAAAAAATACGGGGATTAGAAATGCACAATTTTTTCTTCACGGACAGAACCTACTTACTATCACCAATTATGATGGGATGGACCCCGAAAGGCCTGGTTTCGGCCTAGGAAATTTAAGAACAATTACAGGCGGATTGGAAATTAACTTCTAAAATATCTCTTATGAAATTTAAATATAATCATATCATAGTCACTTTATTACTATCAGTTTATCTCTTTTCTTCTTGCGAAGATTTTGTAGAAGTCGCTGCTCCGGAAAACAAAATGGTTCGGGATGTAGTTTTTGAAAATGAAGGTACAGCAAAAAGCGCAATGACAGGAATATACAACGAACTGTTTA
This sequence comes from Salegentibacter sp. Hel_I_6, assembly GCF_000745315.1. NCBI lineage: Bacteria > Pseudomonadati > Bacteroidota > Flavobacteriia > Flavobacteriales > Flavobacteriaceae > Salegentibacter > Salegentibacter sp. Hel_I_6. The sequence continues at coordinate 1,507,751 of NZ_JQNQ01000001.1, forward strand.
GGGCTGAATTTTCTAATGGCCAGCGCAATAGTATTACTATTTTGTCTGGTTTCTCTGGTGATAATATTAGTAATATTTATGATACCAATATTGAACGAATACAATTTGAACAAAATGAAATTATCCCTGACAACAGTGGCAACCTAAGTATTTGGTCTAGTGCATATAATATAATTTATATGACTAATTCTTTACTCGAAGGCCTGGAAAATTCAGGAGGAATATCGGAACAGGTCAAAACTCAATTAGAAGGTGAAGCTCGCTTCATCCGAGCCTTTTCATATTTCAACCTGGTTAATTTATACAGTGATATTCCATTGCTTTTAACTACAGATTATGAAGAAAACCAACTTTTATCAAGAACACCAATGAGCGAAGTATATGAAGAAATAATTAATGATTTGTTGTTAGCTGAGGAATTATTGGGAGGTGAATTTCCCGAAAATGAAAGAACCAGGGTAAATAGTTACACCGCAAGTGCATTATTGGCCAGAGTCTATCTATACCTCGAAGATTGGGATAACGCTGAAACTTTTAGCAGCAAGGTAATTGAGGCAACATCCAACTACGAAATTTTAAATGATCCCGAAGAAGTATTTCTGGCAAATAGTAAGGAAGCAATTTGGCAAATCTCCCCACTTGGTGGAGGTGGTCTTTCCACCCATACAAATGAAGGTAATCTTTTAATTGTAGATCCTGTGCTTTCTTTTCTGGCCGGTATTGAATTAGAAGAGGAATTGGCTGCTATTTTTGACCAGGAAGATAAACGCCTAGCCAATTGGATAGGATATGATTCCGGGCTAGAAGTTTTTTTTGCGCATAAGTACAAAATCAGGAATAGTAATGATTACCCAATAGAAGAATATTCCATGGTAATGCGTCTGGCAGAACAATACCTCATACGGGCAGAAGCCCGTGCGCACTTAGGAGACCTCCCCGAAGCTTTACAAGATATTGATGTCATTCGAGAACGCGCAGGGATTTCATTAATTTCTGAGATCAGTCCAGAAATTGGCCAACAAGCACTCCTTGATATCATAATGCTAGAACGCAGAAAAGAATTATTTACAGAATGGGGTCATCGTTGGTTTGATCTAAAACGTACGGGAAGGGCAGGTGAAGTTCTTGGGAGCCAAAACCCATTATGGGAAGCTACTGATATTTGGTACCCCATCCCTTCTGAAGAACGTATGCGGAATCCTAATCTAAGTCAGAATGAAGGTTATTAAATATAAACAGATGACACATTTAAAATTATGCCTGCCAATTATATTTAATTTCCTTTTTGGAATAAGTTGCCTGTCTCAAGAATCTAATCAGGAAAACCTTCAAACTTTACCTTTGGATCCCACGGTAAAGTATGGAAAATTGGATAATGGATTTACATATTATTTAAAAAGAAATAAAAACCCGGAAGAAAAAGTCATTCTAAGTTTGATTGTAAAAGCAGGATATATCAATGAAGATAAAGATCAACTGCAATATGCTCATTTATTAGAACACCTGGTCGCTAAACAAACCCGAAGTTATCCAAATGTCAGTGAGTATTTTAGTAATGCCGGGGGATTTAAGAATGCCTACACGACTGGCACTTATACATTTTATAAAGCAACTATACCATCTTCCGACAAAAAAATCCTAAATGGAAGCCTGCATATATTTAAGGAGTTCGCACAAGGAAATGAATGGAACAAAGAATCTATTGCTACCGAACGCGCTGCGGTTCAAGGTGAAATGAGAACTTCAAATCCTTATAGAAGATGGCGAGAACTTAGCAGAAAAAAAGAATTATTTCAGAATTCAGGAAACAGGATGTTCAATGAAAAAGAACACATTGAAAACCTACAACAATACAACCATCAGGCTTTACGGAGATTTTACGAAGATTGGTATCGACCTGATTTACAGGCCGCCGTTATTGTTGGAGATATAAATGTTGACAGTCTCGAGTATGAAATTATAGACTTGTTTTCAGATCTAAAAAACCCACCGGTTCCTGTACCTAAACAACAAATCGAAAGAATTGATAAAATACTTAATAATAAAAATCAGTTTTCTATAGTAACTGACAGTATTGGTTCGGGTATTCAACTCGAAATTATTCGCAAACGACCTAATTTCGATTTAGAAGCCAAAACGGAAGATGACTATAAAGATATGCTACTACAGCAACTTTATGAAAATGTGCTAAGTGAAAAACAAAAGATATTTGAAGTACAGTATGATTCTCCCTTCGAATATTTTGACCCCGATTTTAAAATTGATCATTATCCAGGCCGATATTTAAAGACAAGTCTTATGAGACTTGAGTTAAGAGAAGGCAACCTAGAAGAATTAAATTCAAGTTTCCGTAGAGGATTAATTGCCTGGAAACAATTGCACGTTGGGATTCAGGAAAATGATTTGATCCAGGCAAAAAAGAGGGTTTATCAATATTATAAAGACCAAAGGCGTAAAGGTTCCGATTTTATCACCCAGCGTCTTTTAAAGCATTTCACAGATGGTAAGGTAGCTCCAGGGCCGCATATGGAAGCAAAAGTAGCTTCTAAAATTCTAGCTCAAATTGAACTTAAGGATTTCCATAAGTTTATTAAAAAATATGGCGATTTTTCCCGGAATACCCATTATATCTTCTACAAAGGGAAAAATAAAGATTTGCCGGAAAGTGAACTACTAAAAGAATGGGTTAAAGAAGTAGAAAAAATGCCTGTCGAACCTTTTACCAAACCTAACCCTGCTATAAAAAGTTTAGATGATGTAGCGAATATCCCCAATAACGAAGCAATGGTTAGAGCTGAACTTTCAAAAAACCTGGTTGGAGTATCAACTATCATACTTCCCAATGATGTAAAAGTTATGCTCAAACCCAGCAACCCCATTTCAGATCAGTTCGTAAATTCTATTTCAATCAAAGCCTTCCGCCCCATCCCGGCCCCATTAAATAAGAAAAGAGAATATCTCCTGGGACAGGTTTCCCCAGAAGTAATTCAATACAGTGGCGCTGGATCCTATAATAAGTTTGAACTAGAAAGTTTTATGGATGATAACAATATCAACCTTCATTTATATGCAGATCCGGAATATCAGCATATTAATGGGGAAGCTAACGAAGGAAATCTTACAGAGTTTCTAAATCTTTTATATCTATACTTTGACCAGCATCGAAAGGATGAGAAAGCATTTAAAGCCTGGAAAGAAAATAAATCCAAAAAATTAAGAGGAATGGGACTAAGAGGATCCACAGAATTTACTATGGATAAAATAAAAACCGCTTGGTATCCTGAGTTATCGGTTTTAAACATCCGGGATTTAAGAAGGCTTGAAATGAAGGAGGTATTTAGAGCTGCAAAAGATAATTTTTCAGATATCGGAGGATTTACTTTTATAATTACCGGTGATTTTGATAAGGACAAAATCTCAAAAATATTGATAAATACGCTTTCGAAGTTTCCGGCGCATAAAAAAGAAAATCTGACCAGGAAGAAATTAATATTCCCATTAGAACCAATAAAAGAAAACCTGGAATATAAGAACACCAATCAGGTGTACGCCCGGCTTTTTTTTCCGGTTAAAGCCAAAAGGACTATTAAAACTCAAATAGAACTTCAATTGCTATCAAAGGCTTTACACGAACGAATCTATGAACGATTGCGGAATGGTTGCTACGCCCCATCAGCCCGCGGGCATTGGGTAAATACCGATACATATGCCTTTGAGATTGTATTTGATAGCGCCCTTGGAAATGAAGATAAGCTTCTACAATATGCTATAGAGGAATTTGAAGAATTACAAAGGGATGGTGTGGATCAAGAATGGTTAGATATTGCGATTAGGAAGGAATTGAATTCTTATGAAGCCAGGTTCAGCAATTTTGGGTATTTCAATTTTTGGCCAAACTATTTAGAACGTAAAACAGTATTCGAAGAAGATATAGTCCAGGAAGTCTTGAAATATGGGACAATTTTGGAGCACTTTATCAATTTGAATGACATCAATAACGCCGTACAGCAATTTATGACCCAAGAAAATTATCAGGAATTTTTAGGGTATCCTGAAAATTATAAAGCCTCAAATAATTTGATTATTAACAATTAAAAAAACACCTCAGGAAAATACTCCTGAGGTGAAAATAATTATGAAACACTAAAATTATGTTTAGGCTGTTCTCATTATTATGGGTTAATGACAGTTGGTGTTTCTGTACCACTAGGTTTTGGCTCCTCATCCCCCATGGCATCATAAACTTCTAAAACAGGCCCATTTTGTCCATAACGTACCTGACAGTCAAATTCTCCAGCTTCACAATTCTGTTCAGGAATCGCTTCCCAAGAGCCATTTAATATGACATAATCATTGTCCGGATCATTGTCCTCAGTGGGAGTTGCAAACATCAATCCTATGGCAAATATCATTGCCAACATCGGTAATAAAAATTTTAAATTTTTCATTGTATTAAATTTATAGATTAATAAATAATGCCGTTGCAAAACAGGTAATCGGCTTCCACCTGCATCATCGCGCAATAATATCTTTAGGAGTGTTACTGAAAATGAAGTAGCGCTTATAGTTTTTTGCCTCTTAACTTCATTCTTCAAAAACTCCATTTAAAAGCTTTTAATTCATTGATCATCAACAGTGTAAATATCAGTAAAAATACTTAGCTAAAGTGGAGGCAAACTTGTCAGATCAGTATAAATTCACCCAAAATTTATGAATTTCGGGTGATTTTTTTGTAAAATCTAGGAGTTACATGAGTTTCCTTTTTAAAACTCTTCGAAAAATGGGGGTAAGAACTAAAGCCCATCTTAATTGAAATTTCCGTTAGGGAGAGACTCGTATTTTCAATGAGTATTTTACACTCCCGGATGCGCTGCTTATTATAATATTGCGTTGGGGTACATCCAAAAATCTCTTTGAACCCAGTCTTTATTTTATATTCATTAGTATTAAAAAGCATTGCTAATTGATCTAAAGTTTTAGGAGGCTCATCCAAATGGTGAATAATATAGATATGGATTTCGTGAAATAATTTTTGGTCCCATTTTGAAAACGTTTTGATTTCGGAATTTTCTGGTAATTCTGAGAAAAAATCTTTAGAGCCATCCATAAGATAAGAAGTCACTATATATTTTTCCTCCAGTACACCGGTTAACCTCGAGACAACAGTATGCAAATTTATTTTTAGTAGTTCATCAAAATGATATTCCAGACGGATATCAAAAGATTGTTCTTTGCCTGCCATGAACTTCAGGATTTTTTTCTCCCAAGTATGCTGAAATTTTCTAACAAGTAGTTCAGAAAATGCTTTGCCTAAAATATTATTTTCGGCAACTTCAATATTATCAGGATGCTTATAGCTATAATCCATCACCCTTAAATTTTTGTCCAACAGAAAGTTCGCCGTTCGGATCACCATAGCTTCGGTATTTCTATTAAGCCATAAAAATTGATGCCGCTTTCTATAAAGTTCTTCTGAAGTTTGATTTGCATAAGCATTGAGCCCTTCGAGCTCATCCCGGTGGTAGGTGCGTTTGATTTGAAAGGCAAAATTGCCTTTAGCTATTTCGGTAAGCATGCGGTATATACCACGTAAATTTGCCCTATTAAATTCACGTTCCATAATTGTAGGTTTAGATTAATATTTCACTGGGTGTAAGGTTTTAAATAATGTATAGCCTGGTATTTATGTTTAAAAATCTGAGTCGGTATTTTATGATTGTGAATTTTGAGATAGAATTCGGTAAGCCGGAGAGCAACCGGAGATGTGGAATGAAGTGCCAGGGCATTTATTAGCAATGTCCCTTCTTGAACAAGGTAGTGCCGGGCATCTGAGTGTGAATCAATAATACCGTCAAGATTACAAAAAACCGGATATTCCTTGTTCTGCTGAAATTCCATCCGGTCGCGTGCAATTCTTTTGGCAACTTTTAGGGAGACTATAAGTTCTGGCTTATAATCTACGAAAAGAATACCATTCTCAATCCAATATGTACCATACTTACCTTTAAACATAAGGGGCTGTTTATATGAGTTAAGTAGGGTTTTTTAAGGGAGTATCTGGAAGAACCAGTTTTACACATATCAAATATAAAAGATAAAAATAAATTAATACTTATACATTCTGGAAGTAAACTTGTGAATTTCATTAATATTTAGCATTTTTTCTGCTTTTAACCTCTAAAAGCATATAATTTGAGCTAATTTATTGCCAATTAGGGTCCCCTGGTATAATATATTTAAACAAAACCAAACTTGAAAAGAGCCCAACAACGATTTTATATATTCTCATTTACTACTAGCATGTTCGAAAAGACTATGTCGACATTTAGCCAAAAGGTTGAAGACCTAATCAAGTCGGAGGATTCCGATTTGAAAAAGGCTGAATGCGGTATAAATCTTTGTATCAAAACTTTATCCCGATTACAAAAGTTGGTGGACCGGGAAGATTTTGAGGATAGCCAATCAGAAATTGATTTTTTCAAAAATATCAAACCCTACCCGATGAGCTACCTTATCTATTTCACGGAGGTTCGTTCCTGTGAACTCCTTTTGCCTAAAGCAGGAAATTCCAATAAGGTTAGATTTCTAAAAAAGGAAATCAAAAAAATTAATAAGTTCTTTTCAACTAATAACGGTTTTGTTCATTATATGGAACAAAACCATAGTTATTTAGATCATCAGTTTTTTAGCCGTCAGGGTCAGGTGGACTTTTCCCTCAGCCCTTCCATTAATTATTACGAAAATCCTGAGTTTTCTACCAGTCACGATATGCTCTGGGCCAAAGTACAGGCTTTGTATCGTTATATTCATTATATCCGAGAACAATTAGAACGGCTAGAGCCCGGCAGTAGTTCTGAATTTAGAGAACGCCAACCTAGCATTTTAGTATGGTCGGGCGGAAAAACCGATTTAATTGAACTTATTTATGCCTTATTTGCCAGTGGTTATTTAAACCACGGAACGACCGACATTATTACCATTTGTAAGGCTTTCGAAGATATTTTTAATATCAAGCTGGATAATCCCTATAAAACCTACTCCAATATTAAAGCTCGAAAAGGTGACCGCACTAAATTCTTAAATCTATTAATAATGCTGCTTGAGGCCAAAATGAATAAGGATGATGATTAATAGTGCCAATTAACCCTGTACCCCTGCCCTGCTAGTAAATTATCTTTCTCCATCTCATTATCCAATACTTTTCGATTCTTGTAAAGGAGTGCAACCACTTTCAATTTCCTTTTATTTTCTATTCTAAAAACACGTAAGTAACCACGTAGTTACGTGTTTTCGGTTTTGTCTATTATTTCCGGCACAAAATTCATTTTTCAAGGCACTGAATTTACCAAATTATCTCAAATCGTATCAAAAACTATGAAACGTTAAAGTTTTACGTAGTTACCACATCCCTATATAAAAACTCTCAAAGGTTAATTACAATTTTGAAAGGAGACTTCTTTAATAACCTGAAGGGGGCTATTTAAATTAATATAACCTATAGTCCCCTTTTTAAAATCCATTGTATTATGCCTACATCAATTATTACCACCGACGATTTAAGAGAATTTAAAATGGAACTGCTGGATGACATTAAAAAACTGCTTGCCCAGCAAAAGTCAGGAAGGATTAAAAAGTACCTGAAATCTGCTGAAGTTATGGATCTTCTCAAGGTAAGTCCTGGAACGCTTCAAAACTTAAGAATAAACGGTACGTTGCCTTATACCAAAATAGGTGGGCTCATTTATTACGAGATGGATGAAATCCAAAAAGTAATGGAAGAGAATCGCGTGCATCATTTAGAATATTAAGCGATGAATTATATAAAGCTTTTAAACGCCGCTTTTGAAAAATTTTATTTTGATGATCGTCTAAATCCAACGCATATCAGCTTGTATATGGCTTTATTCCAGGAATGGAATAGCAGCAGGTTTGCGTCGGGTTTTTTCGTGAACCGAAGGGATTTGATGAATGCTGCAAAGATAGGATCTAAATCTACCTATCACAGATGTATAACCGATCTTGACACCTGGAATTATCTGAAATATTTTCCTTCCAATAACCCATACAAAGGCAGCAAGATCAAGATGTCCATTATTGAGACAGGTGATGAACCTGAGGAAGCTCATTACGATCCCAAATTGGAACAGCTTGCGGAACGCTACCATCCCAATAGGGAACTAGTAATAGACCAACACTGTCCCGTCAGTGGACAAGCTTTGGTATCTACTATAAACAATACTAAACCAATAAAACATAATAAACATCCAAACAGTTTGAAGGTGGTACTGGATTTTTTTAGTAATAAAAATTTTAATCCTGATTATGGAAAAGAGTTCTACGAGTACTATGAAGACCGGAAGTGGCAAACAAGCGATGGTTCTGATGTGAGAGATTGGCGCGCTCTGGCAAAATATTGGGTTGAACAGAAATCGCTTATGAAACAAAAAAAGAAATTAAATAAAAAGCAAGTATCCCATTTCAGGGACAACCTGCGAACCACTAAAAATAAAGATTATGGACAACCCCTCTAAAATAATTGAAGGTGGCATTGAATATTCCTTAGGCAGGTTTGACGGAAAGTGTGTGCACTATGACTTTGAAAAAATTCTGGTCTACCTTGATGCCAAAGGAAAATTGCTCTTCGGGAAGAATTTCAAAATTTATAAGAAAGACAAAAAAATCCTATTGAAGTTATGTTCTTATTTCATCAGGGACAAGGCTACCTGCGATAAATTTGAAATTGATATCGAAAAAGGGATACTACTTTCAGGTCCAGTAGGCTGCGGTAAAACTTCTTTGATGAAATTATTAAGGCACCTGGTGCCCGCACAACGCCCTTACGAAATGATCCCTTGCCGAAATGTAACCTTTAGTTTTAATCATTTGGGATATAAAACTATAGAAGAATATGGAAGTTCCAGGTTTTTCTGTTTTGATGATATGGGCGTTGAACCGCCCGGTAGATTTTACGGTAAAGACCTGAATGTTATGGGAGAAGTACTACTCTCCCGATATGACCTTTTCCTGGAAACCAATAGAAAAGTAAAAACACATGCTACCACTAATTTGAATGCTGAAGAATTGGAAGAACGTTACGGTAACCGTGTTCGCAGCCGGATGCGGGAATTGTTTAATTTAATTGCTTTTGAAAAAGTGGTTAGAGATAAGAGAAAGTAGAAGCCTATTACTAGTAGTGTCACTGGTAATGATAACTACCTTATAAAATATTTCTTAAAGTAAATAGGCTTGTTTAAACATCCGAATTGTGACGTTAAATTTTATCTTTGTGTAAAAATCTTAACCTTTTGCAACTATCTCAAACTTTTAAAGACGGATTGAATTCTCTTGGTTTTAACCAAGAGAACAATCATTGTCTTTTCTTTACTGATGATTATAAGCAAACAGAAGATTTATCAGTAAAACTTCAACTTGAAAAAGCAATAAAGTTTGAGGCTTCGGCAGTTTTTTTCCGAAATGAAATTAACAAGTTCAAAGCGCAAATTTATATTTACGACTTTACTCAATCAGATTCTGATGAGAGCCATTTGAGCAATATTCAAAAAATGGTATGGAGCAACGGTGCTGTTCCTATTGTCTGTATTTTTTACAAGACGGAAATAAAAATACTCGATTGCACACAACATATTCAAGATGATAATAAGCCTGTTTATTTGGCGAGTTTAAATAATATAGCCAAGGCTCATCAACTTTATAACGCAAATTTTGCCGTTAAGATAAAAACAGGAACGTTCTGGGAAGAATCTAGTGTTAAAAATAAATTTAAATTCAATGCATCTTCCTACGATATCCTTATACGATGGATAAGAGAGATAGCTAAACAAATTGCATTCTCAAATTCCAATGCCGATGAGCGAATAATAAAAAAAATCATTATTCAGTCGATAATGATTAAATATTTAGAGGAAAGAAAAGACCCAGATGGTAATAGCTCTTTTAACCAAAAATATTTCCAGAAATATGGCAGTTGCCAAGAATTTGTAGACGTTCTGTCTAATGGAAATTTTGTGGCTCTGTTAGATGATTTACAGCACGATTTAAATGGTAATCTTTTTGAATGGAACTCCGAAGAGAAGAATTTAATACCTACTTTAAATTTAAATGGTCTTGTTGAAGCTTTGAAAGCTTATAAAAGACCCGAAGAAAGCCACAATCAGATTCTTGAACTAATAAGATATTACGAATTCAGTTATATTCCCGTAGAATTGATAAGTCGTATCTACGAAGAGTTTTTGGCTGGGGGCGATGATACCTTGTTTAGCCAAAAAGAGAAAAAACAAAAAGATGGCATCTTTTACACACCATCCCATTTAGCGCAGTTATTAGTTGATGAAATTATGCCGTTACATCAGTATGGCAGTATTGACATCAAATCATTTACAATCTTGGATCCTGCTTGCGGATCGGGAATTTTCCTTGTATTGGCTTTTAAAAGATTGGTACAATGGTGGCGCTTACAGAACGACCTAAAACAACCAAATATTCAAACTTTAAAGACTATTTTAGAATGTCTTTATGGTGTTGATAAAGAGTATCAGGCAACCAAACTTGCAGCCTTTAGTCTTTGTCTCGCACTTTGCGACGAGCTTTCTCCTAAACAGATTATCAACGAATTAAAATTTAGTGACCTTACAGAAAATCAAATTTTACATTCTGACTTTTTTATAGAGCACTTATTGGTTAAAGAAGATAAAGATTCTGAACAAAGAGCTGACTTCAAAAAAATAAGTAATAAGAAGTTTTCAAGAATTATTGGCAATCCACCTTTTGACCGTGGAGCCCTTAACTTATATAATAAAAAGTGGGAGAAGGAAAACATAGATGTTCCGCAAGGTCAAATTGCGTTGAAGTTTTTATCCGAAGCTTTAGAATTTTTAGAGCCTGGCGGATTGCAATGCCTCATAATCAAATCATCCAGTCTTCTCTACAATACAAGTTCAACGGAATTTAAGGATAGGTTGTTTTCAAATTATAATGTGCTTCAAGTCCTTGATTTCACCCCACTAGGGCGTAATAACAGTCTGTGGGATGGCGCAGATGTAGCTAGTGCCGCTATATTTCTACGTAATGAAAAACCAGATTTTAGTAAAAATATCCTGCATTTAATCTTTAGGAGAACTAAAGCGGTCAAAGAACGTATAGTTTTTGAGGTGGATGAATACGATTTTCATTTCGTTAATAGAAATGATGCGGTAAATAATCACTTTATTTGGAAAATCAACTTATTAGGTGGTGGTAGGATTGCAAGTTTGATAGCTAAATCACAAGTGCTAGATGATTTTGAAGACTATCTGAAATCTGAAGATTGTGTTTCGATGGAAGGCTATCAAAAAGGGTCTCATGGGAAAATGCAACCGAGCTATATGTACGAACTCGAAACCTTGCCTACGTCAGCTATCACTGCAAGAGGGATTGATTACCGACAGTTAGAATCGATACCTAATAATACTATTTTTTCAAAAGTCCCTCAAAGACTATTTTTTGAATCACCTAATGTAATTCTATGGGAAAATATGGGTACAGAAAAATTACCAGTTTTTCTGAATACCCAAAAGTCTTTTTCGTTCAAGGACAAATTAATATCCGTAAAATCAGAAACTAATAATTTAAAGGTTTTGCGGAGTATTGCTAATAATTTTGAGAAAAACTCTGACTTTTATCGCTTTTTTATATTCTGTACAAGTAGTCAAGTATTAATTAATTTGAATTCCGCTATCCTAAAAAAAGATTATATGACCTTGCCATATGTTGAGGATAGGAAAGAGTTTTTCAGCCATATAGATCTCAATATCATAGATGACGTCAACACATATTATCAAGACTTTTTACGGCACGGAGAACGTTCTGTGATTTTGGATAAACTTGAAGGAAATGAACTAAAAAATACAATTGAGTTATATGGTATTGAATATTGTAAACTACTAAACAACATACAAAATAATCGAAAGCAAACTTTTAAAGTTTATGAAGTTTGCGAGCTTTATGATAGCAGTTATATATGTGTAGTTTTTAAATATAGTTCGGCATCATCTAAAAATGAAATAAACTGGAAAAAAGATGGTCTTCAAGAGATTGAATCATTATCCAATTTTCAGATTTCAAGTAGATTAAACTCCCAAAGGATTGTTCGGTATTATCATTCCGACAATACGATAGTTATTGTTAAACCAAATCAAAAAAGGTACTGGCTTTCTCATAAAGCTTACAGGGATGCTGATAAGACCTTAATTGATTTAGTGAAAAATATAAATTAAGAATGGTGGTCGATGATTTTTCTGAAGACAGCATTGAGGCTTCTTTAAGTATAGACATTTCTGCAGAAGATATTCGTCGTAAGATTTTGGAAAGTATTTCGAATACCGCAAAACCCTTCATTCATTCCATACATACGCATAAAAATTCCGATTGGAATGAGGATAGTTTAACTCAAGTCTTCATAGCACAAAACACTGTTCAACTACAAAAGCTTTCCACATCGTTAATGGTTGCTACTCAATACAGGGATATTTATCATAAAACTAAAGGTATTCCCGATGTATTTTATTCAATGATTGAAGAAGGCAGAGACCATAAACCTTCTTTTGTAATGGAAGCTAAACGATTACCCACACCCATAAGTTCTCGTGAAAAAGAATATGTTGTAGGTAAAACAACAGCTGGAAATCCAAACGGTGGAATCGAACGATTCAAATTAGGAAAACACGGAGCTGGTCATTCTCATTGTGGAATGTTGGCATTTGTAGAGAAAGAAGAATATCAATATTGGTTAAAAAATATAAATTCTTGGATAGCGGAATTATACCCTATTTGGTCTGAAAGTGAGTTATTAAAACTACAAAAAAACTATGCGCATTACAGTCATTACAAGTCCAAAGTGGAAAGAGAGAAAGATGAAGTTAATCTCGATCATTTTTGGATAAAAATTTAAAATATATTCTTCCGAAACTTAATTATTTAACAACCTCAAGAAAGCTGAATGTTATATGGCTTGGACAAGACGTTTTAATAAACCTGGAGATCCTGAAGAAGGGTATTATTTCAATATTGGGTCTTTTGTCTGTCAAAACCATTTTTACGATGATTACATCAATAATCATATAGAGGAAAATGGAAAAAAAAGCCGCTGCTCTTATTGTGGGAAAGTGAGGGTTGTAATAGAGTTAGAATCAGTTCTTGAGATATTAGCAGATGGACTAAACTACATTTACGAAGATCCGGCTAATAGTCGATTTTTAGAGAAAGATTCAAAATATGGTTACGGCGGAAATGTAATGCCATTTAGTGAAGTGTGGTGGAATGATCCCTTTGATTTACGAATTGAGGACGACCAACTAATAGAAGATATTTATAATCAATTAGAAACTGACCAGTTATACTGTAAACGAGACGAATTTGGTTCTCACGAGGATTTTCTTCACGACCTATGGAATCACTTTAAATTAGTTCTAAGACATAAAGCTCGCTTCGCTTTTCATTTTCCCAATACTTTCAAACAATGGAATTTATCTGACCCCGCGGACATACTTCATCAGGTTCAATATGCCATTTTAAAGAACAATATGATAATTGAACTTCCTGAAAACTCAAAGTTTTATAGAACTAGACAACACCAAATAATAGATGAAGTATCTGAAGCTTCGCATATTGCCTCCTTGCCAAACTCTCTCAATAAAACATCAGGTAGGATGAATGCTGCGGGAATATCTTTGTTTTATTGTAGCCAAAACAAAGATCTAACTATCAAAGAAGTAGTTCGTAAGAGTCGCACCTCAAGTCCTTACTATACAACTGTAATATTCAAAAACAATAAGAAATTACAACTTGTAGACCTTACGAAGCTTCCGGATATACCTTCAGTTTTGGATAGAGATAACAATCGATTTAGGGACATAATTTTTTTTATGAAAACTTTTATGAAAGAAATTAGCCTGCCTATAAAAAATAAAAATTCTGTTCTCGACTATTTGCCAACACAAGTAATTACAGAATATCTACGATATAATCCCGATTTAGATGTTCAGGGTATGGTCTATTGGTCATCTAAAAGTACTCTCAAAAAGAATATTGTGCTTTTTTATGACCACGAAGAGTCCTTAAAAAAATTAAGTTTTGACGATTCCAGCTTAAAGACCTATCTAATTCAAGATTTATAAGGAGTATTTATAAGCTTCAATTAAAATCTCTTTTAAACATTTAGTAATTTCCATCCCTAACTCACTCCTAGTTAATATAATTTTTATTATCCAATCTAGTACTATAAGAGACAAAGCTCGAAAATTAACTGAATCCCAAAAGCGCAGTTAAACATTCATAAACAGTTTTAATTAACACGTGACAATTCGAACTTTCACACCCCTACTTTCAAACCCTAATTGCTTTTTGGTTCTGCAATTGATAGGCAAACCATACAGCTTCCTTTTGAATTTCCAGATTCGTTCTTGCCAACGTTTACCACTATCCTCTGAATTATCCGAATAGTTAAAATGCTTGGCCAAATTATAGCTCTTTCTTATAAGAAGAAAAGCTTGTGGTTATAACGGGTCAATAAAATATCCAATGGTGTTTCTGACTTTTTGTTGGGCCTTAAAATTTCCAATCCAATATTCAACATAATTTCTTCCTTCAATGTCATTTATTCCAATGGTGCCTGAATTGAATCTTTTCCCCCGTGTCCAACTTCAATAACAATTCGTTTTCTGGTTGCCGGTTCTTGTCAAAATTGATGCACATATTCTGGAACAAAATCACAAAATTGATGTTTTTGTCCCCTCCTCCCCTTTCCACATTTCCAGTTATTAACAAGCCTCTTCCAAAAACTAATATTATTTAATGCTAAATGAAAGCATTGAAAATCAATCTAATACAAATAATATTTTATTCACAATTTATTGATTTTCAATTATTTAAGTCATTAAATTTCTAATTTTCTCATAATGAAAACGAGTCAAAAATTTAAAATCCTTCGTTATGAAAAAATCAATCTTTCTGGCAACATTCTTCTCGTTGCTATCCACGTCACTTTTTGCGCAAATCGGTGGGATCGAAGATTCCGTAGCCGATATTTCCGATACTATAAGGAATATATTTCCAATCATTCTTGGAGTCATCTTTTTAGTCGGCTTTCTTTTTAATGCCGGTCACTTCTTTGGGGAAAACTCCGATCTCAAAAAAGGAATAACCCGAGTGTTGGTCTTTGTTCTAATCGCAGGCGCTGTGGTGGGAATCTTCACCTATTTGATCACCATTGTAGTCTAGATCGGAAGCTAAGCCAGATTTAAAAATACACAAAGGAACAATTATGAAAAAGTATGAACCTTATAAGAACATTCGAAAAGGTGCGGTAATCTTTGGGCTTTCCCTTCCCCTATTCGCGCTAATGATGCTTTCGATAATCGCGTCCCTACTGGTGATCATTTTCTCCTTCAGTCTGGGTGTGATTATTAGCGCCCTGCTCTTTAATGCATTCTTGTATATCGGGTTAAACCGTATCAGTAGGCTCCTGGAATTTCTACAGATGACCGGGGCATTTCCAAAAATGATCAGTAATAAAAGAAACTCAGGTATCCATTATGAAAAAGATTAACCTCGCCTCTCACTGGCCTATTACCGATATTCGGGACAATGTTGTTTTTGCCGCAAACGGTAACGTTGTCCTATGTTACCGGCTTGACCTTCCTGAAATTTACTCCTTATCGGAAAAAGATTTTGAAGACCTGCACGCCACTTGGTTTCAGGCGCTTAAAACCCTGCCGGTGGGTACAGTAGTGCATAAGCAGGATATTTATGAGAAGAAAGCATTCACTGCAACGTCACTTCCAAACAAAACCTTTTTAGAAAAAGCCACACGGGATCATTTTAAAGATCGGGAATATATAGCGCACCGCTCTTTAATATTTTTCACCCTGGCCAGGAACAAAGCTTTAAACAACTCCAAATACCTAAACCCTTTTCGAAAAGTTTCCAAAGAAATTATAAGGGAACTGGATGCCAACCTTAAAAGCTTTATCGGCTCGGTCAACGATTGTGTTTCCTTTATCGCTAACAGCCGAAAGGTTTCTATACAAGCGTTTCAAGCAAAGGAAATCCAAAACCTCACTACGGAATATTTTAATGGTTTCAATGAGGGTTTCGATACCGATATCCTACTCGAAAAACAACATATTCAAACTGGGGATAATTATTTTGATGCCCTGGCTATCAATAGCGAGCTGTGCTTTGGCGAAAGGGTACAGTCGAGCAAGACCAATGAGAAATTTACATCCGATGATTTTGTATTTCACCAGGGGTTTATTGATGGGCTGGGGCTTCATTTAAGAGAAAACCATATAGTCAACCAGGTACTCTACCTGGATGATAAACACAAATGGCGCAAGCTACTGGATAAAAAAGTAGAAGAACTTAGCAAAAGTTCCAACTTTGGATCACAAAACAAAGTCGTTCTAGGAAAGATTCAGGAAATCCTGGAAAAGATTAATAGCGATGATAACGCGCGGATTATTCGTGGCCATCTCAATGTTATCTTCTGGGATCGTGATCTTCGTAATTTGGAAGGCATTGCTTCTAAAATTAAGGCTGAGCTCAAGGAACTAGACATTACCCCTTACGCTCCAAGAGGCGAAGAACGAAAGAATTACCTGCTGAACAGCTACTGCTGCTTCTCTTCCAATTTTTCCGATGAAGATCTCTATGTGACCGATCTAAAACATGCCTTGTGCCTTTTTATCAATAACACCAATTATAAAACGGACCCTACAGGTATCATTTTTAATGACCGTGAGCATAATATCCCTGTGCTAAAAGATGTTTGGGACGAGGGAAAGAAACGCATTAAGGCACGGAACTTTGCCATCTTCGCCCCTACCGGGGAAGGGAAATCCTTTCTGGCCAATAACATTCTACGTCAATATTTTGAAAACGAGGTTCGGCTGGTGATTATCGATCTTGGAGGTTCTTATACGAAGTTCGCAAAACTCTATCCTGATAAGTACACTGTCTTGCGCTACGAGAGCGGAAAGAATTTAGGGATCAATCCTTTCTACATATCCAATCCCAATGATGTTAGCCCAGAGCGGTTAGAAGACCTTTCGGTTTTTCTATTAGAACTCATTGCTTCAGATGATAAGGTTACCAAAGCGCAATCCGTAGCCATTAAAAAGATCCTCCGTTACTATTACAAAAACAACAAGGAAAACCATTCCTTAGATAGTTTTTACCGTTTTATCGAGCAGCGAAAAGATGAGCTGCTGGAGACCCTTAAAATCCATCCCGACTACTTCAATGTTACCAACTTTTTGCACGTGCTCTCGGAGTATGTCGCCGATGGTCTATACAGCTTCTTATTTGAAGTTAGCGAAGATCAAACTTACAAGATTGAAGATAAGCGGCTGATTGTCTTTGAACTCGATGAAGTCAAAGACAATAAAGAAATCCTCTCGGTGATGCTCAAACTAATCAAGTCAGCGATCCAACGCACGATCTGGAAAAACAGGGCAGAAAAGGGAATTATTCTTTTTGATGAATTTGCCAAGCAACTCAAATTTGAAAATGTCCTGGAAAGCGTTGAATTCTACTACCAGGCCATTCGTAAACAGAACGGTGCCATTGGAATCATCTTGCAATCCATAAACCAGCTTCCTAATAATGCGACTTCCTCAAGCATCCTGGAAAACACCCAGGTGATTTACAGCCTGAATAATGAAAAAGGTTATGAAGAACTGGCCAGGCGCTTGAGCCTTTCCAGCCACGATCTCAACCAGTTGAAATCGATCAGGAATAATTTGACCGGCAAGCGCAAGTACACCGAGATCTTCATCAAGATCGGAAAAGAAAGTAACATTTTCCGCCTGGAAGTACCACCCGAAGTCTATGCTGCCTACCTCACCGACGGTACCGAAAACGAGGCCATAATGGCCATTTATAAAAAAACCAAAAATATGGAAAAGGCAATCAAGGAATTCATCAGGAAGGCCGAAACGCTAATTAACAATTAAAACAATTCGATATGAAAAACAAACACAAAACCTTGGTTCTCTCACTGGCCTTAGCTTTATGCTTGCCTGCAGGCGCTGCCTGCCAGGGGATGCCGGTGTATGATAATACGAACTTTGTCAGCCTGGTTAAATCCCTGGTGGAATCGGCCAAGCAAACTGCTAACTTGGTCAAGACCGTCAACTTTTTAAAGGCACAGAAAGAGAATATTGAGAAGGTCAATAGCGTGGTACAGGATTTAAAAGCCGTTCGTGAGATAGGTCGTAACAACCAACGCCTTATTGCGGTAATGCAGGATGACCTTCGGGATATCTTGAATTCCCCTTATATCAAACCCGACGAAATAAGCAGGGTGACCCAATCCTTCAGTGACGTGGTAGATAACTCCCTGGAAACCGCAAGCTTTATCGATGAGATTTTATCAAGTGATCATTTAAAAATGAGTGATGCCGAGCGGGCGGAGATTTTAAAGCAAAAAGAACTCGAGTCGAAAGAGATGGTCACCGATGTGCGGCTAAAGACCAAGCGTTACCGAGAGATCATTTCTTTTCGGGAAATGCAGGACAGGATTAATAACCGGGAAACAGGCTTTTGATGATGGAAGGGGTAATTATATTGGCCGTAGGAGTCGAATATATCGATAGTGTTTTCCAAACCATCCAGGAAAGCGAATTTTCTCGGTATACCATTGTCGGCATGAAGACCTTGGCGGTGCTCTTCTTTTTGGTCAACATCCTTAAAAAGTATAATGAAGGCATAGCCGACAGGCAGGGCTATACCTGGGGGCTTTCCCCCGCGGATCTGGCCAAGAACTTTGCGGTGGTCCTGCTGGTTATTTTTTCAACGCAAATCCTGGGCTTCTTTGACAATATTCTTGTGGCTATTGAAAACCAGTACCGAGATACAGCCCCTGCCCTTCTTCCGCTGCAGATGCAGGAGATCCCCATCGAGGAAGATGTCTCCCCTATGGGGGCGATGCGTAAAGCTATGGCTTTACTCTATGAGGCCTTAGTCACACCACTATATGGCTTTAAAACCTTTGCATTTTTAATTAGCCTGTTTCTATGGATTCTGGATTTATTCATCTATCCCTTATTCCTTGCGGAACGTTATTTCCTCTTGGGTATTATGCAGGCCTTTTTTCCGCTGGTACTAAGCCTGGCGGTATTTGAAAAGTTTCGCTCGATGGCCTATGGTTTTTTCAGGCTGTATGCCGCAGTATATATGCTGGTGCCTGCATTCTTCCTGGTTAATGTGTTTATTAATGCTCTGTATACGGAGATCAACACCAATTTTTGGGAAAACCTATTCGGTACGGATTACGGGAGCGGTTTTTTTGCACCGGTTGTAGAGCTGGGTTCGATAGTTTTTATCGTGTTTTTAAAATTCAAACTCTACCGGCGGGCCATTTCATTTACCCTAAGACTTTTCACCACTTAATCAGCAGCAACCGATATAACCAATTTAGTCATTGAAAAATATAGTTCAAAAATGAAAACACCATATAAAAATATCTATTTGATATTAAAACTCAACCGCTTTATCGTGCTGGCCGTAGTGCTTTGCTCAATGGGCTGCAGTGTTTTTGCCATTTGGATGGCCATCTCAACAAGAAACAAAGCCTTGAACAGTGCCTTTGCCATCAATACCGACGGCAGTATAATTCCATTAAAACTAGTGACCCAAAAAGAAAACTTCCAGGTAGAAGCCCTGGCTCATTTGGAGCTGTTTCATACCTATTTCTATAATATTGATGCCAGCAACTATGAGAAAAACCTGGAAAAAGCATTATGGCTGGGCAATAGTTCTGTAGACAACCTATACAGGCAGAAAAAGGCCGAAGGGGTTTACAACCGCTTATTGCAGTACTCGCTGGTCCAAAAGATATTAACGATCGATTCGCAGCTCGAAGAAAAGGAGGAATCGTACCATTTTAAAACCACTGTTATTTTTGAAATCAACCGCGGCAATATAGTAGACACCTATGAACTAGTAAGCACGGGAAAATTACTCATCGTAGATCGTCACTTTCCCCATAACCCTCACGGACTCCTCATTACGGATTATTTCGAAAACAGTTTAAGAAAAGTACCCTCACAAAATTAAAATTAGAACCGATGAAAATTGAAAAGAACAAAATCGTATTCATTAGCGTCCTGGTGGTCATTGTGATTTTTCTTGTCACCTATACCTTAATGATCACCGGGGAGGATGAAGAGCACCAGGAAAACCTCCGGCAAACTGAGATCCCTGATCTTGAAGAAGAAAGCCAGGAAACCTATGAGTCCAAACTGGAGGCTATTGATAACCTCAAAGAAGTTCGGGATAAGAATGCGCCAAGTATTTATGATGAAACGTTCTTGGATTCTTTAGGCTATTACGATACCGAGCTTTTGGAAAAAGAAAAAGAGCGCAAGATCGATAGTATTTATGAATTGGGAAAAGCACGGCAAGCACAAATCGCAAACCTCAAGCAAACCCCGCAAACCAGTCCATCGGAGAATAACAGCCCCTCACTAATAGAAAGAGCACCAAAAGTAGATACTGCGGAAATCGAGGAAAAGCGAAAAATCGAAGCCAAAGAAATGGGACTGGAGCATCAATTATTCTTTGCTTCTGCTCCCGAAGCACCTAAAGATGGTACTACCAGCAATACAGATAAGGAAATTAACGTGATGGTTGATGGTACCCAGGTAGTTAAAGCCAACTCCAGGCTTCGGATGCGACTTTCGCAGCCTGCCAGGATTGGTGATAAACTTATTCCCAAAAACACCCCGGTTTTTGGTTTTGTTAGTTTTCAGCCTAATCGTGTCCTGATTGAGATTGAAAATATCAATAAGCATCAAACTAGCCTAAAAGCCTTTGACCTTGAAGATGGTAGCGAAGGTATCTACATCGAGAACAATTTCCGGGCGGAAGTAACCACGGAAGTCCTGGATGATGTAATCGGTGATATTAATATCCCAAGTGTACCACAGGTCACTGGAATAAGCAAAGTATTCAGGCGAAATAACCGCAATGTGAAAGTGACCATTCTAAATAATTACAGATTAATTCTCAAAGCCAGCAAACCAAAGGCTAACTGGGGAACAGCTAACCTATAAAAACAATTCTTATGAAAAATTATCTTTTAACAACAGCCGCTTTACTGGTGATAGTTTTCACCAGTGCACAAGCCCAAGAAAAACTGGACACTATTTACGCTAATGAGTACAAGAATGTTGCGCTATTTTTTCCAGAGGAAATTAGCCAGGGTATTACCGGTGCTGAGCATTTTGTCTTTACCTACAACCGGGAAAAGCAGCAACACTTCGGACTGCTGCAGGCCAAGCCCGGCAGAGAAAGTAATTTACTTGTTATCGGAACAAATGGTTCGGTATTCTCCTATATCCTGAAGTATAAGAAACAGCTTTCCCGGCTGAACTATTTTATCCCTGAAGCGGAAAGTATTGGAAAAGAAAAGCCAGTTGTCAAGGATTCAGTTAAGGACAAAAAAACGCAAAAGAACTTAAACAAGAAGGAAGATCATTACCGCAGATTCTGCAGCTACCTGCTGAGTAAAAAGCAACGCATAGGCCGCATAAAAAAACGCAAGAACGGTATTATTTTAAGTGTTGAGAATATCGTTTTTAATAAAGAGCAGCTCTATTTTGTGATCGAAATTGAGAATAGATCCAGCCTGGATTATGATCTTAATTTCTTAAACCTGGCGATTGAAACCCGCAAAAAGGGAAAGAAGAAATCCCTGCAGCGTTTATACCAGGATCCGGTTTTCAAGTACAACTTGCCGGCTAAGATTGGAAAAAAACAAACGGTAAGATTGGTTTATGTTATGCCAAAATTTTCCTTGTCTAAAGAAAGGAGGGCGATATTGGAACTTAATGAAAAGGATGGGGAACGTAATTTAAAACTAAAGATCTCCCATCGGTTTATTAATAATCCTAATTGATAATTTTGAAAAATTCCGACTTTAAAAGTTTAAATTTTTCTGGCTTTTGCACCCCTGGCAGTCAGCCTATAACGCTGTTTACTACTTTGTGGTTTCTCGGGAATGGTCATTTCAATCAAGCCTTCGGCAAGGGCAGGTTGCAAATAATTTTTTCTAAAATTTTCTCTATCGGAAAGTCCTAAATGATATTGCAACTCACTTCTGCTATCTTCACCATTAATCACATTTAAGAGATCCTGAACTTGCGGGGTTACTTGCGGGGTCTCTTGCAGGGTTACTTGCGGGGTTTCATTAGTAGTTTTATCAAAAACTTCTTCTGAAGCTGGAAAAACCATTCGTAAAAAGTTCTCAGAGAACCGGAAGGAATCTTTACTATAGGATTCTAATATTCTGGGGATCCCCGATCCAAGTTGTTCTACCAAATCCAAGTCTTTATAAATGCGCATTAATTCTTTGTTGCGGGGAATCGAAAAACCTTCAAAAAATTCATTTTTACTTAAGCCATCCGGTAAAGAACCTGCAGAAGTGATTTCTATCCGATCACTAAAAATTTCAAATTTTGGAGCTATTTCACGAGTGTAATCATTATGGACAAAGGCATTTATAATGGCTTCCCGCAGTGCAATGGCATTCCAAAGACGACGTTCTTTTCGTTCACTATGGGTGATTTTGGTAATCGTTCGATTTTCCAAGTTCATTTTATCCAATACGCTCTTAGTGGCTTTTATTAAAGAGCAGTAACCATATTCATTACTTTCAACTAAATCGACCCGTGTATTCCCTTTATACTTAGCCAATTTAACAGAAACATTATTCTCATCTGCTAATAAATATGCTGCATAATTCAAGTCACCTCCTGTCGTAGTTAGCTCTAAATTTTTTCTGAATTGTTTGTTGAGGGGCTTTTGTTTTTCCTGGTAATAAATATGAAGTTGCTCAAACCTTAAATCCTGTCGGTGTGCTTTTATTTTTCCGATAGAATTTCGGGTACGTGTAGCAAAAAGTTCTTCAATGAGTTTTTGTGACATAGGCTCTGCCGCAGAACCAAGCCGTATAAAACAACCTTTTTCACTCATTCCAAATTTTTTGAGATGGTAAGGTTTTTCTGAACCGCTTGCTACGATAATTTTCAGAATATCTTTCCCATCCCGTTCCTCAGTTACAATATCAAATAACCCAAGTGCAGAAGGCCGTATATTGTTCCTTACCCTATCCTTAATTTTCAATTGCACACTATCAGGATCTTTCACCCCAAAAGTTCTTCCTTCCTTATCAATCCCTATATAGATAATACCGCCTTCACGATAATTTAAAAAAGCAACAACTTCTTTCTCCAAACCATCGGAAAGCTCCCTTTTATATTCTATACGGTTGGTTTCACTCATAAAAAAGATTTTAACGCCACAAATATACTTATAATTACTGGTCAAATATAGACCTGGCCTCCTTATACACCCGCTCAAAATTCGATTCCAAATCAGCTTTGGAATAAGGTTTTTGATCTTTAGCCGAAGGCAGATCGCGTCTAATATTCTGCAATCTAAACTGTACCTTTTTATCCTTTCCATCTGCATAGGTTATAAATTCTCCCTGGTTCAGGCGAAAGAAAACATCGGCTCGGATTTTTGGGATTTCCTTCTCCCCGGTGGTTACCCTCGTATCAAAATCAAGGCTGTACCCGCGGTTGACACTGGTTGTGGGCTTTTTCACAATTTCAAAAAAGCGCTCGTAATATTTGGCAGTATCGGGATCGTTCACCTTTCCAAAAAACTGATAGGACAAATTGCTTAAAATAGCCTTACTGGCTTTATCCCCATACATCATATCGTTTTGGATCTTATCCTGCATTACATAAATAGTAGCGATATCATAACTCCTCAGGGTTGCCGGGATCCGGTGCATATTCAACAAACGAAGGGTGGGGGCTTCTTCCATCAGTAGGAAAGAAGCTTTAGCATTTCGAACACTCATTTGTTTGGTAATGGTATGGATGATTGTGGCTATGACCGGGGAGTAGGAAGCTTCATATTTGGGATTGTTCACTACGGAAATAACCGAAGGCTTTTCCTCACTATTAATATGAAGCGGAACCTCATCTTTAGAAAGTACCATAAAAATCTGTTGGGTACTGATTCTTTTAAGCGCATTGGCCAGCGTACTTTTTACTCCCGCCGTTTGCCGTTCAGAATCTTTACCGCTAATAAAGGCATCGGCCATTGCACGGGAAGTGGTATTGGTTTCCAAAAATTGGATCAGGCTATCGGTATTTAAAAACTGATAAATAGCGATAAGATGCGGAAGGGTACAAAACTTAGGATAATCCGTTTTTAATTTCCAGATCAGTCCCCCGATTAGCCCTTCTGCGGCATCATTAAAAAATTTTGTAGTTCCCGAGGTACCTGATTCCCGTTGCTCGAGAAGGTTTTCCACCAGAACCCGGGAAACTTCATTGACACTTTCCTCGTTCTCCAGGTATCGTGGAGCGATGGGATTCACCCTATGGATGATTTTATCAAAGGAAATAATCTTAAAGGGAATTTCCCGGTCCTTAAAAAGGGGATAGGCCATTTCGGTAAGCTCAAAATCTTTATAGTCGTGAATCACCCCACAAAAATTCTCCTTTTGAAAATGCTTTAAAAAGCCATACACCACGCTTTCGGTCTTCCCGCTCCCGGCAGAACCAATAATGGAGGCGCCGCGTTTAATATTTTCCAGTTTAAATTTTCCTTTTGTGGTCGCAAAACCGACCTGGTATCTTTTATCGATCTTTTTATTATCCTGATCGGTATGCAAGAAAACATACATCAGTGTATTGACCAGGAGCAACGGACACCCCAGGAATAATAAAGCCGGAATCCACTGGTTATCCTGGACCCCACAAATGCCAAGGGCCAGCATCAGGAATAAATTCAAAACAAAAGCAAACCGGTTGATAAGCCTAAAACATATATAGAATAATATGCTTACCAGCCCGGTAATCAGAAGCAGTCTAACAAGATTTTCTATGTCCATAACAATTAAAATTAAATACCGATTGAACTTGATTTAACGGCTACCTCTACCCCTTTTTTGAGCCTGTTAAAAATTTTGAGGGCAAGTTGTGCCTGTGAAGTTGGAATACTAGGCATCATCGGGATACCTGATTCCCGGATCAGCTTAAAAGCAAGTGCTTTTTCGTTAGCCGGTAATCCCATTAGCGCGGTAAAATAGTGGTTCGGGTTTTTGATAAATTCCTTTCGTGCCGTATAGGTTTCCACAAAATTGCGCTGGTAACCGAAGGTTTTATCAAAGGTCTTTTCTGCCTTTTCAAAAAATCGGTCCCTGTCAAATCCGCGTTTAACCGTCTTACCATTAAAGTTAACTTCTGAAGCTTTGTATTTACTTCCCGGGGACAAGCTAACCGAATTAGAGGCATCTTTTCTACTTACGATAATATGGATATGGCTTTGGTTTCCTGCTTTGGGCATCCCCTGTACGATTCGTTTACCATCTTGCCGGTGTGGAGCCCGGGCTTCCAGTTTCTCAATTTCCTTTTCCCGCTTTTGAATACTTCCCTTCATCAGCCCGTTTTCTATTTTTCGGATTTCACTTTTGAGTTGAAGGATTTTAGTGGAATAAGGCTGGTTTTCGCGAACCTGGCGATCTGTACCTTTAAAACTCCGGCTATGTTCAATTTTAGCGTAATATTTAATATCATTAATATTAATCGGCCTTCCGTCTATTTCCCGGTTAAAGCAGGCAACATAATCTTTCATCAGTTCCCGGATATACCTTTTTAAATCTGCGCTACTGTTCTGCAGGCGTTTTAATTCGTATTTGGAAGGGCTGACCGTTATGGAATAAAATTTCGGTTCTTTCTTTTTGAGCTTGGCGGTATTGTTATCAATTTCTTTGACAACTTTCTCAGGTGTGATGGCATCCTTATATTGATTAAAGAAATGTTCCTTTGCCCCTTCCGCTACTCCTTCATTTTCCTTTTCGAGGTAGCTAACAAAACCGGCGGAACTTTTGGAGTAATTCCCCCCTAACTTCTGAGGTGTCATGGTGATATACATAGCAAGAAATTTTACAGGTTATTATCAGAATTATCTTTCTTCTCCAGACTATGTTGTTCCCGTTTTGAAACACCCTCTTTTTTCTCCCGGAGGATTTTCTTTTCCAGGATGAGTGGTTTCTTTTGAGGTACTTCGGTTTGAAAAAGGGAGGCGATCATCGCCGCGGTGGGTTTGGTTTGTGTTTTCTCCATATCACGCACAATGGCAATAACTGCATTAATACGTTTCTTAAAAGAAGCTTCGATAGTCCTTCCGGTTGGGCCCAATCTTTCGTGGGGAGAAATTTCATTATAGAAGAAAAAGTCGAGCATTGTTTCCAGAGCTTCGGTGTGTGATTTGAAGTGTGTTCTTGAAAATTCCTGAAACCGTTTTGCTGTTTCCTTTTTGAACCTGATGCCGATAAATGATTCCATAATTCGCCGATTTGTCGCAAATTCTTCCCTAGAAATGGGCGCTGGCGGGCCATTTGTCGCAAATTGCTAAAACTCAGGAATTTAAATATAATTTAAACAACTGATTTACAGTTATTTAAAAACGAAAAGGAGTGTTTAACATCGCGTAGCGTGTTACCCTCTTGCTACTCCT
Source organism: Salegentibacter sp. Hel_I_6 (assembly GCF_000745315.1). Lineage (NCBI taxonomy): Bacteria > Pseudomonadati > Bacteroidota > Flavobacteriia > Flavobacteriales > Flavobacteriaceae > Salegentibacter > Salegentibacter sp. Hel_I_6. The sequence continues at coordinate 1,534,346 of NZ_JQNQ01000001.1, forward strand.
TTTCGTCCCGCAGCGCGGGACAAAAATTCCGTACAATTTGGACTGTTGGCTGTCTTAATAGACAGTCAAAAGCCACTTGCCAATTCCCGGAAAAAATTTCCGGATTAATATTTTTTTTGATGTGCAGGTTTATCGGCGAAAGTCAAAAATAGATAGCCCTGCGTAAATTTGAATGCTGAAGATCAGCGAAATAAAGATACATTTTTTTTATAAAATCAAGACAAAGAATACCTAACGAATAATTTTTTTCTATATTTATAATCATTTGAATTTTTCATTTAATGATAGAAAGGAAAATCCAGGTAACAGCGGATTTTCCTTTTTTACTTGAACTGAATGTGAAATGCTCCTTATTTTTGAGCACAACCAACCAGACTATTTTTGTGTTTCTTTTGGAGCTGCTTTGCTTAAGATTCGTTGAGAAATCTTAAGCCAAAAAAACACCTCTAAAAATAGAAGTGTTTAAAATCTGGTTAGCATTGGCCAGGTAAATTACAGAATTCCCTCATCCGCAAAACTGTAATAATTACCATCAGGAATAAGAATAATATGATCCAGTACTTTAACATCAAAAAATGATGCCGCATTTTTAATTTTTCTGGTCAGGCTTTTATCTGCTTCACTTGGTCTAAGGGTTCCGCTGGGGTGATTGTGCAATAAAATTATTGCCGTGGTTAAGGACTTTAATACTACTGCAAATAGGATTCGAACATCGACCAGGGTTCCGGTAATACCTCCATTCGAAACTTCATAAATTCCTTTAACCTTATTAGCATTATTGAGCAGTATAATTTTAAAAGTTTCCTGCAATTCAATATTATTTTTATTCCATTGCTCAAAGGCTAATTCTGCCGCACACCTGGAACTGGTTATTTTTGGAAGCAAATTTGTTTTTAAACTTCCGCTGTAGCTTATCGCTATTTCATTAACTTTGGATTTCATTATTAGCTTATTTAAAGGGTTAATAATTAAAAGAGGGCGCAACTTTCGAAGGGAACGCCCTCTTTGTTTTTTGGGTTCTTAATCAGTAATTTCTCTATTTCCAAGAAAGAGGATTTCACTTACTAAAATTTCGGTAACATATCGTTTCTCTCCGCTTTGGGTTTCATAGGATCTGGAAGTTAGTTTGCCACGGATAGCCACTTCTTTACCTTTATCAACATATTTCTCGATAAGCTGTGCCTGTTTTCCCCAGGCCACTACATTGTGCCAGTCGGTTTGTTGAATTTTCTCTCCTTCCTTGTGATAGTATTCATTGGTAGCCAGTGAAAAACTGCTTACTTTTTTACCACTTTCGAAGTTTTTAATTTCAGGGGCATTCCCCACGTTTCCGATTAACTGTACTTGATTTCTTAGATTACTCATAATTAAAAGATTTAGATACCTGCTTTTTTATATAGGTTGATTAAACATTGATTTACTTATTATATCCGGAGCGTTTTCCTTTTTTAATTTTTTTATTTCGCTTCCGGGTATGTTGTTTTGAAATGATTTCATAATTGTTATTTGTTGATTTACTTCCTATAGAGCCGTTTGCTGTTACCTTTTTTGATGCTGATACATTTTCAATATTTAGAATTAGGGAAGGTTTATAAAAAGGAGGGACGACTGGCTTATGCAACCTGTACTAACTTCTAAATATTGGTATTTTGCATTACAAAAAAGGTAGGGACAGCAACGGCCGGGAAGGAAATGGAAATACTGAAATTGAGAAACAACCGGAAGCGAAGTAAATGAATAAATGGAATTCCTATTAAGCGGGCGTCCTTTGTTACTTAGTTTATAGAATAAGGCTATAAGATTAGCACAACTTATTATTTATCGAATACATCAAGAGAAAAAATGAAAAGGATGCTCAAGATATTCTTAAGAAAGCTCTTTACCCAAAATGGAGTATTTAGCGAAATGAAGCGGTAATGTGCTGACTGCTATACAACTCATAGATAATGGTCATAATCTCTTAAATGTATAAAGCAGAATATGTTAATTACATTATTTAAGTATTTGCTTAAATACGTATTTTATTATACCTTTGAAATCTAAATAATAAATTAACCATGGAAATTTCGTGTACAAGAGCCCAAGCTGATCATCAACAACTTCTCAATTGTAAAAATGTTCTTGAAAAAATGGATGATAATTTTCAGGATATGACCAAACTACTATCTATTGCTGGTAGTGAGGTGCGTTTAAAAATTTTATTCCTCTTGAACATGGAAGACGAATTATGTCCCTGTGATATTGCTGATATTTTAGAAATGAGCGTACCGGCAATCTCTCAACACATCCGGAAAATTAAAGATGCGGGTTTTATCTCCTCAAGAAGAGATGGGCAAACCTTATATTATTCTTTAGTGAAGGATAAAACAGCTGTACTTGATGCTGTTTTCACTACTATCAAAATGGTTAAAAAAACTGCGTAAAATGAAAACTTCCCAAAAATCAAATAGTCCGGCATATTTGAGCATAATTACTGCAGTAACAGCTTCCGTATGTTGTATTACTCCCCTCCTGGCAATTTTAGCAGGTAGTAGTGGACTTGTAACCACTTTTTCCTGGATAGAACCTTTTCGTCCTTATTTGATTGCGCTTACTATAGGAATTCTTGGTTTGGCCTGGTATTTAAAATTGAAACCTAAAACACAAGAAGAAATAGATTGTGCCTGCGACGAGGAAGCAAAACCATCTTTTTGGCAGTCCAAAAATTTTCTATTCATAGTTACAGTATTTGCCGGATTGATGCTGGCTTTCCCTTATTATTCCAATATATTTTATTCACAGCCCAGTAAGGATATAGTGTATGTTTCTCAATCAAACATAATAAAGCACACCTTTGAAGTTGAGGGAATGACCTGTGCAGGATGTGAAGCCCACGTAGAAAGTGAGGTAAATAATCTGGATGGTATTTTATCAGTCAAGGCGAGTTACGAAAATGCCAATACCGTGGTAGAATATGATAAAACTAAAGTTGATTTGGTCGCAATTCGAGAAGCAATAAATAAAACTGGTTATAAAGTAATCGTTACAGAAAATAAAGAAGAGAAGTAGATGAAAAAATATGATGTATTTGTAATAGGTTCCGGGATGTCAGGTATGACCGTTGCTAATAAATGTGCCTCCAAAGGCCTTAAGGTGGGAATTACCGATGAACTTCCCTACGGGGGAACCTGTGCCCTAAGAGGCTGTGATCCTAAAAAGGTGATTATAGGAGCAACTGAAGTACGTGATTTTGCGCAAAGGCTTAAAGGAAATGGAATAGATACCGTACCTGAAGTCAATTGGGAAGATATTATGGCTTTTAAGCAATCTTTTGTGGATGCCATGCCTCCTAAAATTGAAAAAGGATATAAGAATAAAGACATAGACACCTATCACACTTCAGCTAAATTTGTATCTAATAACACCTTACAGGTAGGAGATGAAGTTATTGAAGCAGATAAATTCGTAATCGCAACAGGTGCAAAACCCCGGGTACTGGATTTTGAAGGTGGAAATTTGGCACTTTCAAGTACAGAATTCCTTAACCTGAAAAAGCTACCTAAATCACTTTTATGTATTGGAGGTGGCTACATTGCCTTTGAATTTGCTCATATCGCTGCGCGGGCCGGTGCCGATGTAACTATATTACATCGCGGAGAATTTCCATTGGAAAACTTTGATCGTGACATTTTACAACATCTTGTGGATGCAACCCGAAAGCTAGGAATTAAACTGGTTTTGAAAACCGACGTCTCTAAAATTGAAAAGAAAGAAGGCCATTATGTAGTAACAGGAAAATCAGATGGAAAAGAGTCAGCTTATAAGACAGCATCTGTCTTTAACTCGGCCGGTCGTCCTCCAGCGATTTTTGATTTAGATTTGGAAAAAGCAGGGATATCTTTTTCAAAAAAAGGAATCACAGTCAACGAATATCTTCAAAGCACCTCTAACTCCAATATTTATGCAGCGGGAGATTCGGCAGATTCTAAAGGCTTGCCCCTTACCCCTGTTGCGGTGATGGAAGGACATGTTGTGGCTTCAAACCTCATTAAAGGGAACAAGAAAAAAGTCAATTATCCCCCAATGCCTTCCGTAGTTTTTACGTTACCCACACTGGCATCAGTAGGATTGACCGAAGCAGAAGCCAAATCACAACAAATTGAATATCAAGTTAATTATAACAATGCGGAAAGCTGGTTCAATGCAAAACGATTAAATGTTCAGGAATATGCCTACAAAACCATTATTGATAAAGAAAATCAGACTATTCTTGGCGCCCATTTAATAGGCCCTAACGCGGAGGAAACCATCAATTTATTCGCCATGGCGATAAAGACCAAAATAAAAATCAATGAGTTAAGAACAATGATATTTACATATCCAACATTGTCATCAGATATCCCTCATATGCTTTAAAAATAAAAAGATTATGGAAATAGAACTAGTATCTACCATTACATGTCCTGGTTGCGGACATACAAAAGAAGAAGAAATGCCCACAACAGCCTGTCAGTTTTTTTACCAATGCGAAAATTGCAGTCAATTATTGAAACCAAAGGAAGGTGATTGCTGCGTTTATTGTTCTTATGGTACTCTTGCCTGTCCACCCATTCAGGAAGGAACAAATTGCTGCTAAAAATTTAAAATACTTTTGGAGACCTCCCCCACACCAGATGTATCTTGCTGAAAATTAAAAATATGATTCCTAGAGATCTAAGTAAAGATATAAAAACCCGCTTGCAGAGCATCAGCGGCCAGCTTAACGGACTTATAAAAATGCTGGATGAAAATAAAGATCCAGAAAAGATCCTGATCCAGTTCAAAGCTGCGCAAAAAGGGCTTGATAAGGCGCATTTTCTTCTTTTAGATGAAGTGTACCGCAAAGCGCTGGCGATTACAATTTCAGAAACGGTGGAGGCCTGTCCCGGTAATTGCGGTAATGAAGAGCGAATTGAATTCATAAGAAAACAATTCCCTGATCTTGAGCTTAACAGCCTTACCGATAAAATGAAGGAGGTTGATGAACTTAAACGAAGACTAGAATCTTATATTTCTGAAAATAGACCAGAGTAAAATATTCTTCTATTTAATTTAATACTATTTAAAATCTGTTTTACAAAAACAGGTTTTTTTATTTGGAGACCACCCTGGTTCCGCTCTTATCTTTGAACTGTTCTTTGAAAATAAGGATAAAACTGATTGTTAAATTAAATTCATATAAATGAAAAGACAAGTAGAAATATTTACGGCAAATTGTCCGGTATGCGATCCGGTAGTGAAAATGGTAAAAGAATTATCCTGCGATAGTTGCGAGATTACCACCTATAACCTGGTGGAACAATGTGAGGATAAGACCTGTATAGATAAAGTGCAGGAGTACGGTGTAAAGAGAATTCCCGCGGTGGCGGTTGATGGAAAATTGCTTGAGTGCTGTACAAACAATGGTATAAGCAAAGAAAAACTTATCGAAGCAGGAATAGGAAAAGCCAGTTAGCAAAACCATCGTACTGAAATTAAAATCTGAAACTTTTTATGGCAGCCATTTTTGGCTGCCTTTTTTTTTAATCAAATTAAAATGTTAAATCTTTATTAATCGGCTTGCCTACCCCCCGGGCTATGAGTCGATATTTGAAAAGAGGTTCGGCTCTTAATCTTTTATTTCTGATTTCCGAACAGATCAGGAAGTAACTAAAACCATTTAAATTATGAAACCATTAAGTTCAGAAATGCAAAAATGTATCGATGATTGCAACGCCTGCATTACTGCGGCGAGAATTTGCCTTGACCAACATTTGGGGGAACCAGACATGAAAGAATGCCACAAATTTTGTCTGGATTGTATTGCTTTATGCAGTGCGTGCGTCCAGCTGTTAGCCAGCCAGTCTGATTACTCAAAACGGCTATGTGCTATTTGTGCCGACTTATGTAAAGCCTGTGCTGATGAATGTGCAAAGTTTGACAGTGAAGTTTGCAAGCAATGCGCAGAAAAATGCAATGCCTGTGCCGAGAGCTGTAAAAAAATGGCAGCTTAAAAAACAGTTGTAGGATTTTTTTTTCCAATAGGAGCGGCTAAAAAGTTGCTCCTTTTTTTAATAAGGAAGCTAACATTAGGATACCACCCCAGGTTAGATTTTATGTTTGACATCTTTATAACTGTGAGATGGCAGTTTATTCAAGAAGCCAAATAAATATAACAGCTTTAAAATTCCCAGTAAAAATAATACAGAGTAATGGAAAATCCCAATTCAAATAAACCATTAAAAACCATTTTTCCACCCCTGGTCATGGCAGCGGGCTTAATATTTTTTCAGGCGTATATGATAGCGCCACTTATTCCTAAACTGGCAACTATTTTTAATGTATCAGAACAGCGGATTGGTCTTATAGTACCCGCTTACATGCTGGCTTATGGAGTTTCAGTACTTTTTTATGGCCTCCTATCCGATAAATTTGGAAGAAAACGCATACTTCAAATATCCCTCCTGGCTTTTATTGTATTAACAGCGATAACCGCCCTGGTGCAATCTGCTTCACAACTCATCCTGTTACGATTGCTCACGGGTTTAGGGGCAAGCGGTGTGGTGCCAATGTCCCTGGCCCTTGTAGGAGATATGTTCAAACCTTCGGAAAGGGGGAGACCCCTGGGACTTTTATTTGCCGCTATGGAAGGAGGAATGGCTTTAGGTTCTACCGCCGGGGTAATGTTGGAACCTTATACAGGCTGGCGCATGTTATTTTTGGCAACTGCACTATTGGCCGCTTTGGCATTATGGATACAAGTAGCCCGAATGGGCTGGAAACAGGAACCTCATAAATCCGGCCATACTTCATTAAAAAACATGTTAGGTGGGTTTTACAGGCTACTTGCTTTCCGGCGGGGGCTAAGGACGTATTTATTCGTATTCTGGAACGGGATCTTCCATTCAGGTATTTATACCTGGTTAGGGGTCTATTTTGTGCAAAAGTATGATCTGGGGCCAATAGAAATTGGTTTGGCCATTCTCGGTTATGGCCTGCCAGGATTTTTCTTTGGTTCCCTTATAGGGCGCACAGCTGATCGTAGGGGGCGTTATCCGATTATTTTAATAGGTTTGGCAACAGCAGCCATAGCAACAGCCAGTCTCGCTCTGGAAATACCCGTTCTTGTTGCAGCCCTTGCAGTCACCTTGATTTCTTTCGGATACGACCTCACGCAACCTTTATTTGCAGGTATAGTAACCGAATTGGGCGGCAAAAAACAGGGTGGACAAGCAATGGGACTCAACGTTTTTGCATTGTTTACGGGCTTTGGTATCGGTAGTCTGATTTTTGGGGAATTATTGAAACTAGGGTTAGATCAGGCGTTAATTATTTTTGCGGGCGTACAGGTAGTATTTACGATTGTAGCCGCACAACTTTTAAAAACAGAAATAAAATTATCAACTAAATGATAAAATACAAAATCCATTTTAATTCTGGTAAGGCCATAACCTTTTTAAGGTGGAGCATTGGCATAATTTTCATCTGGTTTGGGATGGTTAAATTTTTTGTTGGGCTAAGCCCGGCGGAAGATTTGGCTTCCTCAACCATTTGTACCCTCACCGGCCAATTCTTTCCACAAGGAAGTTGTATGCCTATATTGGCTATTTTTGAAAGCCTTATTGGCATATCCTTGTTATCGGGGAAGTTTTTGAAATGGGCTTTAGGCTTACTTTTCCTGCATATGTTAGGAACTTTTTCAACCTTCTTCATTTTTCCCGAACAAATGTTTTCCCATTTCCCATTTGTATTAACCATGAAAGGTCAGTATGTCATGAAAAATATAATCATACTGGCAGCAGTGATCGGTATTTGGAACTCAACAAGAAAAATGGTGTCCATAAGGGATGATCCCAAAAAATAGAATGTGCTGCAAACAATTTTTTAAAGCCTAGTTTAAATATAAAATTTTTAGCCTATGAGAACTACAGAAGAAGTATTAAAAGATCATCTGGAACTTTCTAAAAAGGGATCTATAGAAGAGGATCTGCAGAAAAACTTTTCCAAAGATTTGATCCTGCTTACTACGCATGGTATTTATAAAGGACATGAAGGACTAAGGGAATTAAATAAAATGCTGATAAAGGATTTCCCCGAAGCGGAGTTTAACTATATCAATTTTCTTTCTGAAGATGAAATAGCTTTTCTGGAATGGACTGCATATTCAGACAGTTCACAAATAGATGACGGAGCAGATTCCTACATAGTGCGCGAGGGGCTGATAATTGCCCAGACCATTCATTATACTATCCGAAAGATAAACTAATCATGCTACCCCGAGCAGCCCACTCCATTAGTTAAAAAAGCATATCATTCTTAAAAATAGGTGCTAAAACCTAGGTACCAGGTGGCCGTTTTTGTGGCTGGATTATTTAAAATGTCATTCTGCCACTGATAACGATAATTCAACCTTAAAACCGTTGCAGGTGACGGTCTAAAACTTATGGAAGGAGTAACCGCAATTAAATCATCCCCTATATTTGTATTAGTTTGAGTGAAGTTACCAATATTAAAATCAACATAATCTGTCCGAGCGGAGACGTTTAAGGATGCATTTTCCCAACCGAACATTTTCTTTTGCAACACTGGTTGAACTACATCCAGAAAAAATCCTGCTTGTTTATTTCCAAACTGTTGCGTAAATGTTTTTGGCACATCCACCCACACATAAGCGCCTTCTCCAACAATATAAGTGCCGGTTGATTCAATAGTAGTGCTAAGATCAATAGCGAAGACATCCACCCTCCTATTCTTTTCATCTATCTGTAGTCCATCTTCCATTACACGATTGTATGTACCGCCCATATAAGAAAAACCAACCTCACCTATATTTCTATTTCCTATAGCGAGTTTTGTAGTAATTAAAGGGTCACCGCTGAAATTTTCTTCAAAACGCTCTTCATTTTCTTTAACGGATGAAAGAGAGGTTCGATCTTTTGAATTATTAATTATACTATTGTCAAATCCATTTGAGAGGTATGCTTCATATCCGATAATCCAATCTCCAGTATTTGTTTTACCATACATTCCAAAACCTGCATTAGAAAAAGTGGCGGGTAGTAATTTTACTGCCACATCAGGTCTTTCTACAAACTCCCATTTAGGACCATCGTGATTTTGATTAAAAGCACCGATTGGATTCAAGATTATTCCACCTCGTAAATTGAGAAGAGGATCAAAGGAGATATCCATAGCAGCAAATTCTATGGCAATCTCTTTACCTCCCTCTTCAAACTCTACTTCCGTTAAAAATTTAATTCTTTTGTTAATTGAGGCAGACAGAAATAATGTTAAACGTCGTGCTTGAAAAGATAATCCTTCTGTCAATCCATCTTCCACTGCATATATCGAATTGGCTTCAAGATATCCCCCAATAGATACCGGAGCTTTATTTATTGTTAGAGCTGGTCGATTGTATACCGCATCCATGTTAAGTTGAGTATCTGTTGTATCTGACTTCGTTCTTTTAAGTATATCATCCTCGTTTTGGGCTATTAAATTTCCACTGAGGGTGAACAATATTAAGGTAATGATCAAATAATTAGGAGAATAAAATATAGATGTTTTCATCGTCTGTTTTCGTTGGAAATGTTTTTAGTTTTTGTTCAGCAGGTCCTTGTAATACGGTTCCTTCATTGGAAAATTGGCTTCCATGGCAAGGACAACTATAGATACCCCCACCAACATTAAGCTCGCACCCTCGATGAGTGCATTTTAGTAAGGAAGCTATATAGTCTTCACCAACTTTATATAGACAAATAGGGAATCTGTATTTGTTATTTTGTATAAGGACAAACTCTCTTTTAGACACCTTGTTATTTTTTTCAAGAATAAACTCATGCTTCGCTATGGTTAACTTATCTACCTCTTCCTTTGCTGTAGCATAGTAAATTCCACTGCATGAATGTAAAAAACCTAAACTTGGTATTGTTATAGCAACAGAGGAAAGGGTTTGGATAAATTTTTTTCTTTTCATCATAATGAATTTATAAATTCAAGTAGTTGCTTTTTTTCCTGATTCGATAGGGCATTGAACTCATCCCTTGAATTTTTGGCTTCACCGCCATGCATCAAAATGGCTTCCTCAATACTTCTTGCCCTGCCATCATGTAAAAGAAACAAACCTCCTCCTTGTGAGTTTTCAGAAAGGCCAATTCCCCATAGCGGAGGGGTTCTCCATTCGGATGTTTCAGCAAAACCTTCGGTATATCCATCGTCCAGACCAGGACCCATATCATGAAGTAGTAAATCTGTATAGGGATGAAATCCTTTATTAGATAGTGCTTCGATAGGCGAATATCCCGTTTTCATGCTTGGGGTATGGCAGGCAGCACATTGAATTCGGGAAAAAATTTGTTTGCCAGATACAACATCAGGATCATTTTGATTTCGAGGTATCGGAGCTTTTAAGGTTTTTAAATAAAAAACCACCTCGTTAACTACCTGAGTACTGATTTCCGGGTCCTCTTCCAGCCCGCTATAAGGATCTATAGGTTCAAATAATGATGTAATACCTATATCTTGATTATACGCACCTACTGTTTGATGCAATAAGTCATAACTAATTGCCTTTTTACCAAACCTAAAAATATATTTACCTCCACGTGAAATACTATTTGGCCGAATTTGAACATATTCAGGAGGATATGCGAAATGAGCTCTACCACTTATTCCGTCGCCATTCTCATCATAAGGATCGGCTAGAGAAAGTATACTTTCATCTGGAACAGCATCCAAAAAACCTAATCCTGTGACCGCAGGCGCAACCAAGGTTGTGAAGGGTGCTCCTGGAGGTAGCTTTTCAGGCTGAAACCCCTGAATTGCTTTATTCTGTAATTGATTTTTACCATCCCCAAAGTCTGCAAAAGGATTTCCTAAAGTATCACTTTGACCGAATCTTATAAATTGATTAAACGGGTGACCTTTACCATCCCCAGAATGACAACTAACACAGCTAGTACCTACGAAAACGGGGCCGAGTCCAGTTTCTGCGGTAAATACTTCATCATTGAACGCTATATCCCCATTCAAGAACTGAATCTGCTCTTCAACTGATAATCCTTCTACAGGGCCATCAAGAAGTTCATTTTCCTTTGGAGGAACAGGACCATATTCATCAGCTAATTTTTCACAGGATGTAAAAAAAGCGATAAAAATAATTAGACTTAACCATTCTATTTTCATTACCTAAAATATTATTTAGACAAATCTAAAATTTATTTTTTAATAATCTAAATATTGAAAGTTATTATCTTAAGAATATATTTTTAAAGTTGTAGGAATATATAGTATTAAGCTTCTTAAAAGATTTACCAACGGCGAAAACCTCGTTTGTACGTTTAAAGTTTCTAACTTGGAAGCTTTGTATTTACTCCTATGAGACAGCCTACCTATTAGGAGTATTATGAAGGTTCTCAATAATATGAGTATAATTCTGGTCGCCCCTCCTTTAGAAGTACTTGAATTGAAATACCAGAGAACTCCCGATTCCTTATATTACAGGGAATCGGTTTTTAATTGAAGTATTTTGTTTACAAAAGGTCAATTTTCTACGCCTCTTAAAACTTCAACTTTTAAAAAGAAAAATAATGAATTCCATAGAATCATTAGATTAAGAAAAAGTTGGTAGGTAAACATTTTTAAATAATCAGGGCTTATGAATAAAGTCTTTTAAGACAAAAAAATACAATAAAAATGATGCAATGACCAAAAGGATTAATGAAAAAATTCCAAAAAGCTTTTCTTTTTTAGTTATTTTATTCCGGGAAGATTTTTGACCCTTCTTCTTTCTTCTATTTCTCCTATATTTTGACATTTTTCTTCTACACTTTCTTTTGGGTAAATTGCAAACTTATCGCTTTAAAAAGGGTTTATTCCCTCTAATTAGATAAAAATTCATTGTACTGTAGTCTTACAATTGCCTTAATTTAGGGCACCTAGGATACCATAGGAATATTTCACAAATAATTCTGTGGTCTTACTGAAGGTATGAAGCTCAGGAATTCAGTTAATTTCTAAAAAATAGTGACTTCATAAACTTAAAAATGCAGATTTGTTTTCAATCCTACTATCATTTTAAAATAAGTACAGGAACTTCTGATTTGAAAATCATTTTCCGTCTCAGCCCCAGTTCAGTTAGTTTTTCTATAAAGGCATGTTTCCTGTAAAGTAGCGCCAAAATATCTATGGCATTATCTTTCAAAAAACCGGTTATTTTATCTTCAGTTTTCCCTTCGGAAAAAAGGTGAACAGAAATATTCTGTAGATTAAAAAACTCCTCATAATAGTTTTTTATCTCCTGTTCTTTAATAACTTCATCTTTACTTTTAGCAAAATGAAATATAAAAAGGCGCGCGTTAAATGCCTTTAATAGATCAGCCAGAACCTTTAGTTCCCTATCAGGTTTCAGATTATCTGAATCCAGCGCCAGACAAATTCTTTTTAAACCAAAAGTTTCTAAATCTTCAGGTACAACCAGCACAGGGCAGGGTACATCCTTGCTCACTTTTTCACTGGTAGTTCCTGCAAGGTAACCTTCTACCTCACCTGCACCTTCTGTCCCCATAATTATCAAACCTGCTTTTTCTTCTGTTGCTAATTGATAAATTATATCTGAAGGTCTTCCTGGGGCTACCATACTCTTATATTTTATTGTCGCCAGACGTGGAAAATTTTCGAGAAATTCCAGCATTTTTTCTTTGTACAATTTCTGATAAGAACTAAAGTTGTCGGGAACCGGATAAACTATAGCCCCGTATCCGGCATATTGATAACCTTCAGAATAGGCATGAACAAAGATAATTTCTGAATTTAAAGATTCGGCCACCTTTATGGCATACTCAACTCCAATTTTGGAACTTTGACTAAAATCAATCGGAACTATTATTTTCATGGTTTTTTAATTTTAATTATACATTCAGTTTTTCAATTAATTGTTTAAATAAAAGCTTTATTGTTTAATCCACTTTTTGGCAATCTCCTTTTCCTCTAAGTCAAAATATTTTACTTCAGCATTGGTAAAAGGTTTCATGAACTTTGTAATCCAGTCCTGCCATTTTTTATCACCTACCATGGCGATTTTTTCATAATCTTTTGCGTGGGCAGTATCCATTTTTAGATCTTCCCACAGGCCTGGAAAATCCCAGCCGGTAAAATTCTCCATTTCAAAATACCAGCGTACGTTTAATCCTTTGTCCAAAATAGCATGAATAATGGGATGTACCTTCTCAATATCCATTTCGGATAAATCTCCCGATGCTCTGGTTGCAATAATATTATCTCCTGAAATCTCTATAATTTGTAACATATCTATTTTTATTAATTATTAACCGCCTAAATCGTAAAACCATTCTTCAGCTTTCATAATTCCTTCTTTTATGGCATTTCCCTTAGTATAATTCTTTTCTATAACCAGACTTTTAGCAATTTCCAGGGCTTTTTGCTTCACTGCAGGATGGAGGCCATCCAAACTGGTTTTAAATTCTTCAAAGGTCCATTCCATAGCTTCATTTTAATGGTTGAACAGTTCTTTTTCTTTTTCGGGATCCATCTCATTCTTTGACTTTTTGTCCAAAAAATAATCCAGCACGATGCCCACTATAATTGCTCCCACAAAAGCAACATACACCTGCCAGTTAAACTGAACTACCAGAGACAGGCTAATAATTATGGCCAAAATGGGTAGGATAGGTACTTTCCCTATGGAAAGGGGAACTTTAAAAGGTCTTTCTTTGTCAGGTGCTTTATAACGCAAAACGATGAGTGCAATATTCACAGCTACAAAAACGAGTAACGCCCCTAAAGAGGACATTCCTGCGACAATTTTAATATCTCCCAATAACAAAAATGCCGCTACCGCAGCCATAACCACCAGTGTAGTTACCCAGGGTACTTTCTGTGCATTGGTCTTGGTCATAAATTTTGGAAGCTCGCCCACGCTTGCCATACCGAAAAGCAACCTGCTAATGGAAATAATGCCACTAAAAGCCGCATTAGCCGTAGCAAAAAGTGCCGCAACTGCCAGGGCTACGGGCAACCAGGAATTTAAATTTGAAGCGGCCAGCGACAATGGGGAATTTACCTTTGCTATTTCTGCGGGGTCACTTATATTGAGTACCGTAAAAGATATTAGTAGGTATATAATTGTGGTAAACACCATTGTCAATAAAAATGCCCTCGGAATCGTCTTGCCCGGATTTTTTACCTCGGAACCCAATGCTGCCATATGCTCAAAGCCGGTATAAACAAAAAATAAGGTAGCAGTCGCTGCCAGGGTGCCGGAAAAGGACTCCACTTTAAAAAATTCTGATTTTGGTGGTCCTGTTTCCAAAAGTCCGACCGCAATAAGAATAAACAATCCCAATAGCTGAATACTGACCATAATGATATTGGCGGTAGATGATTTTTTGATGCCCGTAATGCTTATAAATGCAAGAATCAGTAGCACAGCATAGCTAACCAGTAAGGAAGGGATGTTAAAAAACGTATTGAAATACCCTGAAAAAGCAAGTAGCACCGCGGCGATGGTGGCCGAACTGTGAAATGCAATCGTCCAACCTGTTAGAAAAGATGGAATGTCGATTTTTGGAAAAGCTTTCCGTACAAAAATGAATTCTGCACCGGCATTAGGATAGGTAGAGGACAGCTCTGCATACGACATTGCCGAGACACTGGCCGCAATGGCGGCAAAAATAAAACTCAACCAAAGGTCTGTTCCCGCCTGTCCAGCGGCTGCACCAATTACAGTATATATTCCAGCACCAACAATGGTACCTACACCATAAAAAGTAAGGCGAAGAGTACCCAGAGATTTTTTTAATTCTGCCATAATACTATTAGTAATATATTATCCATTTCTATCTAAATTCCTTTTTTCCATCTCTGCCTTTACGATGCCACGCTCAATAGCCTCTTCTTTTGAACAATTTTTGTTCAAATAGAAATCCCTTGCATATTTTAATGCTACTGCTCTAATATTTTCATCCAGCACATTAAGCCTCTCCTGGTAATCCTTAAATAAATCCTCCTTCATTTTTTAAAATAGTTTTAGAACAAAAAACACCATAGTTAAAAGATATACAATATACGCTGCATCGAAAACGAATATCTGCCATCTGCTGAACCCGTGAAGTTCCTTGCTTTGATGGACAAATACTGAATATAAAAGCGGCATCAGTCCTACAAAAGCCAGGTTGACCCAAAACAACTGGAAATCTTCGATTGGGGTCGTTACCAGTGCCAGGGGGAAAAATGCCACTGTCATGGTAACGGCATTATCTGCAATCACACTGGTGGTACCCGCAGTCACTTCACCTCCCTTTACCACACTCCATGTTTTGAATATTTCAGGGGCGGTAGTCATAATTCCGGTGATAAACAACCCTCCAACAATTTCGGAAATATTCAGTGCCGAAACAATATTTTCGGTAGCTTTTACAATAAAAAAAGCCCCCACGGCTATGGCCAGGGCCCCTGCAACCGAAAGCCATATTTTCTTTTTATCCCATTCTACCTTCTGACCCTTTTCCCTGCCTTTTATAATGGCATGCGTTAAAAAAGCCGCATAGGCAGCCAGCATGATCCACCCATCAATGGGTTGTAATCCACGCCAGGCTTTGGGAAGCGTTAATATAGCCACCAACCCGATAATTACCAGATAGGGGATAGATAATACCGAGACGGAACGTTTGTTCAGGGCCAGCAGGTTGGCATCCAGATGTTTTTGGTGTTCCTTATTATTTTTAAATTGCTTTCTGGAAGCGAAATAGGCTATGCTAACCATCAACGGAATGGAAATTATATTGGAACCCAAAAGGTTGCCCAGACCAATTTCCGATACTCCCCGGGCTGCACTGGTAACGTTTACAGCTACCTCGGGGCTGGCGGTCACAATGGCAAGTAAAGCTGCTCCTGCAGAAGCTGTAAGCCCCCATTGCTTACGGAGCATCTTTAAAGGCGTCAAGAGTTGGTCCGCACCCCAATGGGCAGCCCAAGCTGCCAATCCCAATACTACTACCCAAAGCCAAACGTTCATAACTAATCGATTTATATAATTGTCCTGTTACTTTCAGTATATTTCAACTTTTTATTTTCCGATATTTTCTGGTCTTTTTTTTGTTGGCTTTGAAAGATCAGGAGTAAAATCACTCCCGTGCTAATCCAAACATCTGCGGTATTGAATACAGGGTCGAAAAAAGTAAATTCATTGCCTCCCCATAATAGCAGCCATTCCGGAAGCCTTGTTTCAATAATTGGAAAGAACCACATATCCACCACATTGCCATTTAAAAATCCCGCATAACCACCGCCTGAGGAGAATATTTCTGCAATATTACGAAGTGCGGGATCACTTTTTTCAAAAATCAGTCCGTAAAATGCACCGTCAATCAAATTGCCCAATGCACCTGCGTATATAAATGCGGCACAGATTATAAAGACTTTTGCATATCCTTCACGTATCATTTTTTTGATATAAAAGGTCCCCCAAATAACGGCTACGAAGCGAAATAGTATTAAAACAAATTTGGCCAGATATCCCTCGCCAAATTTAAAGCCCCAGGCCATGCCGGGATTCTCCAAAAAATGTAAGCGAAACCAATCCAGGCCAAACACAAAATATTCCTCGCCATAATAAAAATGGGTCTTCACATAAATTTTTATGACCTGGTCTATTACCAACAACAGTAAAATCAATAATGCTACACTACTTTTATTCATAATTTCCTTATTGTTGCCCAACGTCTTGTGCAACATATATTTGCATTATTTAGATAATTTTAAAATTCTTATGGCACCCCGCATTACAAACGTAAAAACGATGCCGCCAATTACCAAATCAGGCCATTTGCTATCCAGAAAATAGACCAAAACACCGGCCAGTATCACCCCGCCGTTTACGATGATATCATTCGACGTAAAAATAGCACTGGCCTGCATATGCGCCTCCTTACTTTTGGCCTTATTTATCAACCAAAGCGAAATAAGGTTACCCAGAAGGGCGAAAATGGAAACAATGATCATCAATTGGAAAATTGGTGTTTCACTACTGGTAAAAAACCTTCTTAATACCTCTGCAAAACCAAGTGTTGCCAAGGCCATCTGAAAATACCCGCTGAATTTTGCCACCTTCTTTTTTCTGGAAATGGCACCACCTACTGCAAATAAACTTAGCGCATATACTATCGAATCTGCCAGCATATCCAACGAATCTGCAATAAGACCCATAGAAGAAGAGATCCACCCCGTGGTCATTTCGATAATGAAAAAGCCGAAATTTATCCCAAAGACCCACCAAAGGATTGTTTTCTGTTTGGATTGGTCTTCTATTACGGGAGGATCGGCTTCTTCGGTCCCTTGGAAGGAATCCCCAAGGTTTAAACCGGCTATTGATATTTGTATATCTTCGATTCCATTCACATGATATACTTCCAATTTCCTGTTGGGAATATCAAAATCCAAATATTTCACTTGTGTATAAGCCTCCAACTTCATCCGGATCATCTGTTCTTCTGAAGGACAGTCCATTTGACTTACTATAAAAGTACTTTTGTTCATTTCTCCCATATCACTTAACTATATTTTTCTTTCCTTTATTGGAAGTTAATAAGAGAATTACCGCACCGCCAATAGCTGCAAGTAATGAAGCTATCAAAATGCTTATTTTCGAAATTTTAATCAATTCCTGATCATTAAATGCGAGATTGGTAATAAAAAGGGACATGGTAAAGCCAATTCCCGCAATCATACCAATTCCAATTATATGTTTCCAGTTTAGTGTAATATGAAATTCGGAAACTCCAAGTTTTTGCCCAATCAATGTAAAAATACCAATCCCTGTTACTTTGCCAATTGCTAATCCCAAAAGGATCCCCAGCCCTAAAGAACCGGAAACAACCTCAATTAAATTTACATCGAGCTTTACTCCCGCATTCGCGACTGCAAAAATTGGAATGATAAAGAAAGCATTGAAATCAACAAGGGAATTTTCCAGTTTGAGCAAAGGAGGCCTTGAATTCTCAGTATCTGTTTTAATGGCTTTTAAAATTATTTGTTGTTTTTTATCCTGAAGAGGATTTAATTTTTCCAGCTCTGTTTTCTCAAGATTAGTAACGTTTGTGGCAGTCCTTTCTTTTAATATTTTACTGTCTAATTTGGGCACTATTGGAATGGTAATGGCAAAAAGTACTCCCGCAATAGTTGGATGGATCCCCGAATTAAGGAAGCAATACCATAAGATGATCCCAATAATAATATACCAAATCAAATTTTTGATCCCAGTCCAATTCATTAATAATAATAACCCAAATGCCCCCATGCCCGATCCAAGGTATATCCAGCTCAACTCGTTGCTATAAAACAATGCTATCACCAATATGGCACCTATATCGTCAGCAATAGCGAGGGCTATTAAAAATGTTTTTAACTGCCTGGGGACATTTTTTCCCAGTAGGCCAATAATCCCTAGTGAATATGCGATATCGGTAGCCATAGGGATGCCCCAACCCTTTATATTTTCAGTGCCTAAATTTAGGCTAATAAAAATGAGGGCCGGAACTGCCATACCACCTAAAGCTGCCAACAAGGGGGCTGAGGCTTTTTTAATTGAAGATAATTCCCCCACCATAACCTCCCTCTTCAATTCAAGGCCGGCAACCAAAAAGAAAATTGCCATTAGGCCATCATTGATCCATTCTTCAATTGTTAGCCCAAAACTAAGATGCTCGGAAAATTCAAAAAGCAATTCATCGCCAAGAAAATGATGATAGGCACCTGCCCACTGTGAATTAGCTAAAAGAAGGGCAACTATAGTAGCAATTATTAAAAAAATCCCCCCAGCTGTTTCCCTGTCGAGGAACTTTGTTGCCGTTTCCCTGATATACCCAATAGTGGATTGATTTCGAACTGATTGCCCCATTTTATCTTATCTGTTTTTTGAGTTCATTACTTAAACCTTAATATTTCAAAAAGCTCAGTAGCGTCTTAATTTTTAAGAACTTACTGTTAGGTCAACTTTAAATATGCAACGCCCTGTCTTCGGTGGCTGCCAAACAGGCTTCTTTAAAGGTTTCTGAAAAGGTGGGGTGCCCGTGTGACATTCTTGCAATATCCTCGGCAGCCGCCCTAAATTCCATCGCTACCACCGCTTCGGTATAACTGTCTGCTATGCGAGGGCCTATCATATGCACGCCCAATATCTCATCGGTTTCCTTATCTGCGATTACCTTGATAAAACCATCCGTATCCATACTTATCTTCGCCCGTGCGTTTGCCTTATAGGGAAAAGAGCCCGTTTTTATACTTCTATTGGTCTTCTTCAGTTCCTCTTCCGTCAAGCCTACACCGGCGACCTCAGGCTGGGTGTACACGATATTTGGGATAAGCGAATAATTGATATGGGGCTTTTGGCCAACAATCCGTTCGGCTACAAAAACGCCTTCTTCACTGGCTTTATGGGCAAGCATTGCCCCCCGGATTACATCCCCAATGGCATACACACCCTTGACGTTGGTTTCAAGGTTTTTATCTACCGTTATCTGTCCTTTCTCATTGGTCTCCACTCCTATATTTTCAAGCCCTAAACTGGCGGTGTATGGTTTTCGGCCAATGGCCATAAGACAGTAATCGCCATCTAAACTCATTTCTTCTTTATCGGAAAGATTTTCCGCTTTCAATTCTACTTTATCCTCAGTTGCCGTTGCGTTTGTCACCTTATGTTCCAAATAAAAATCAATTCCCTGTTTTCTAAGGGAACGGTGCAATTGATGTCCCAGTGCGCCGTCCATAGTGGCGATAAGGCTATCAAAATATTCTACTATGGAAACCTTTGAACCCAGGCGGGCGAATACGGAACCTATCTCAACACCGATAACGCCACCCCCAACGACCATTAAGTGCTTGGGGATTTCCTGTAGGGCAAGGGCTTCGGTAGAAGAGATGATACGCTTTTTGTCTATTTTAATATTGGGCAATGAAGCGGGTTTGGACCCTGTGGCAATGATGATTTTATCGGTTGCTATGCTTTCCGTTTTATCTTCTCCCTTAATTTCAATCGTGTTTTTGTCCTTGATGGTGCCATGACCTTCATAAACGGTAACCTTGTTCTTTTTCATCAGATAATCAACGCCATTGATGATTTCCTGTACCACATCCTGAACCCTTTGGTTCATTTTCAGGATATCGACATTGGCCTCTTTAACATCAATCCCAAATTTTTCGAATTGATGCTTGAGTTTGTAATAATGCTCAGAGGCTTCCAACCAGGCTTTTGACGGGATACAGCCCACGTTTAGACAGGTGCCGCCCAGGGTACTATACCTTTCAACAATGGCTACTTTTAATCCTAATTGGGCGCAACGGATCGCACTTACATACCCGCCCGGGCCAGATCCTATTATAGTTACATCAAATTTTTCCATATTCATATTTTTTTTAAGTTAGTTACGGTGGAAAAAACCTTAAGCTTGACCATTGGGGGCTGGGATTCAGGCTTAAGGCACTCTCACCTATTATTTTTTACTACAATTTTTACATATCCCTTTTAATACCAGGTTCACATCGTTCACCTCATACTGGTTTGGCAAACTCTCTTCCGATATTTTATTTGGTAAACAGATTGTTTTCTTACAATCGGTACAATGAAAGTGCATATGTAAATCTGTACTGTGTTTACCTTTGGCGTTTTCATCGGAAATCGCATATTTTGCAAAAGCAGTTCCATCGTCAATTTGGTGCACCATGCTTTTTTTCTCAAAGAGCTTTATCGCCCTGTAGAAAGTGGTCTTATTGGCTGTTTTGATATCTTTATTGATAAAGACTTTTTGCATTTCATTTAAACTTACTGCATAAGTTTTCCTTTTGAGGTATTTGTAAATTTTCAACCTCATTTCAGTGGGACGTATCCCTTTGGACGATAATTTTTTTTCCGTTTTTGTCATTTTATATTCTTTCGAAAAACAGTCTAAGTCCGGATCTAATCTTTTTTATAAGCCAAAAGCCTTAACGCATTAAAAACCACCAGAAGCGTCGAACCTTCATGGATTACTACCGCCACTCCAATATTTGCCAAGCCGAATATGGTTGAAGGTATAAGCAGGGCCACAATACCAAGGCTAACCCAAAGGTTTTGCCTGATAATCGCCTTTGCTTTCCTGCTTAAGCCTATGGCAAAGGGCAGGGTTTCCAATTTATCGGCCATTAGCGCAATATCCGCCGTTTCCAGGGCTACATCACTTCCCGCAGCACCCATAGCTATTCCTACAGTGCTGTTTGCCATGGCAGGGGCATCATTAACGCCATCGCCCACCATTGCCACCTTGGATTCCTTTTCTTTTAATTCTTTTATAGCATCCACTTTTTCTTCCGGCAATAGGCTCCCCCAGGCATCGGTCAATCCTATTTCTTCTGCTACAGCGTCTGCTACCTTCTGGTTATCTCCGGTAAGCATGATCATTCGTTTAATGCCGATTTCTTTTAATTTTTTGAGGGTTCCCTTGGCGGCTTCACGAGGGGTATCCATTAATGCAATGATGCCTATATATTCTTCATTTTTTCGTATAAGCATTGTTGTATTTCCACCACCTTCAAGACCACGCACTTTCGTAGCTATTTTTTCGGAAGGTGTACTCTCATCAAGCCCTTCGTACAGGTCGAGGTTACCTATATAGATTTTATCATTGCCAAACGATGCTTTAATCCCTTTACCCAGAACTGCCTCCAAATTAGAGGCATTTGGGATTTCCTCGCCTTCCAGACGCTCTTTTCCATCACGAACTACAGCTTTGGCCAGGGGGTGATCACTAAGACCTTCCACGGCTACTGCTATTTTGAGAAGTTCATTTTCTGAAATATCCCCAAGTGGCACCACTTGGGTAAGTTTTGGCTTTCCTTCCGTTAGAGTTCCGGTTTTATCGAAGGCGAGGGCGGTAATAACCCCCAGGTCCTCCAGAGGGCGCCCTCCTTTAATTAATACCCCGCCACGGGCGGCCCTGGCCACTCCACTCAATACAGCACTTGGGGTCGAGATTGCCAACGCACAGGGACTTGCAGCTACCAATACGGCCATCGCCCTGTAAAAGCTAGCGCTAAAGGGTTCGTCAATAACTAAAAAAGCAAACAAAAGAATCCCGACCAAAATAAGGACGGACGGCACAAAATATTTTTCAAATTTATCGGTGAGCAACTGGGTAGGCGATTTTTGAGTCTGAGCTTCGTTAACCAGTTTCACCAATCGGGAAAGCGTTGAATCTTTGGCTGCTTTGATAACTTTAATCTCCAAAGTATTGTTCCCATTGATCGTTCCTGCAAAAACGCGGTTTTCATCTTTAATATCATCTACCTCTGAGTAATCCTTCTCAACATCTTCTACGGGAACTTTATCTACCGGTACACTCTCCCCGGTTATTGGAGCCTGGTTAACACTACTCTGCCCATCTACCACTACGCCATCTGCAGATATTTTACTATTTGGTTTCACCACAATGATATCCCCAATATTGAGTTTTTCGATACCAACTTCTTCCGTTTTACCATTTTTCTTAACCAAAGCTGTTTTTGGCGCCAGTTCTGCCAGTGCAGCTATAGATTTTCGTGCTTTGTTCATTGCATAATGCTCCAGGGCATGCCCCAGGCTAAAGAGAAATAATAACAAAGCTCCTTCAGCCCATTCCCCAAGAATAGCTGCTCCTATAGCTGCGACCAACATGAGAAAATCAATTTCAAATCCACCTTTGGCTACGGTCTGTATGGCTTCTTTTGCTGTAAAGTAACCTCCAAAAAAGTAGGCACCTATGTATAGGGATAAGCTGACCCATTCCGGTATTGATGTTACGTAGGACAAACCAAAACCAATACCCAAAAGAGCACCGCAAATAATAGCAAAAATAAGTTCGGTGTTTTTCCCAAAAATACCTCCGTGGGCGTGGGAATTTTCTTCCCCGGCCCCGTGGCTATCCGCTTCTCTATGATTCTGGAGATCAGTATCTTTATGCTTTTGTTCTTCTATATCCCTTACCTTTTCTTTATTTAAATTTTGAGGATTCTTTTCGGCAGATTTAAAGCCCTTATTCTCAGCAGAGGAGCTTTTTTTAACTTGTAGGTTTTCTTTTTCGAGCTTTGTAGTTATCTCATCAAAACTTGTTTCCCGTTTATCATATTCTAAACGGATCATTCCTCCGGCATTGGCGGAAGCTTCCAAAACACCATTGATATTCAACAGACTCTTTTCTATAGTCCTTGCATGCCGGGTATGTCTAATCCCCTCAACCTCTATAAGCAAATGTCCATATTTCGCGGTAATTTCAGCCCCGGTTCTTTCTGCCAATGATTGAATGCGGTCAATAGAAATTATATCCGGATCGTAATGAAAGCACAATTGTGGAACCGTATCTTCCTGATCATCTTTTATATGCACTTTTTCAAGACCTTCTTTGGCTTCTAATTCCTCAATAAGTCTTTGTACACAGGTATCTTTTTCATTTGGCACCTGAGGTAGCAGTACCGGAATTTTAAGTTGTAATTTTTTCATTTTAGGTATTGTTTGTTTTATGTTTTTTCAAAAAAGGGAAATGATGTGAAACCAATAATAGAATAAGAAAAGCGGATGTAACACTTCCAATGAGGTACATACCAAACCCAATTGATATACCAACCGCGGCAGTGGCCCAAATTGTAGCTGCGGTAGTCAAACCGGAAATTAAATTTTTCGCGCTATCCCTAAAAATAATTCCTGCACCAAGGAACCCAATACCGGAAACAATATTGGCGACAATGCGGGTTTGGTCAGTTACTTCAATATGAGTATTGATTATTGTAATTAATGCGGCCCCAAGGCAAACGGCTGCATACGTTCTAATTCCTGCCGCATTTCCGTCAATTTCCCTATCGAGTCCTATCAGGACACCTAGTAAAAGAGCGACAAATAATCTCGGTATCAGTGTTATTTCAGTTTGAAAATCCATTGTATTCATCTTGTATTATAAAATATAATAATCTGTTGGCTCTTTCTTTACAGGAACATCTGTTTCACCTATCATTTGTTTAATGTTTATTTCTATCGTTTCGGCCAAATCAGTCATGGGTGTATCCAAAGGGTCGTTTTCAAAGGGATCCTGCATGAGTATGGATGTTTTTTCAATGGCAATGAAAATGACTGGTATAATAAATGTTATAGCGATTTCAACTGCTATATTTTTATCGTCCAATCCAAAAGGCAACATTGTAGCAAAAACGTAGATGATCAAATGAATCAATAAGCTGTGTGCTTTGGGGAAGACAGTATTTTTTATACGTTCGCATTTGCCCATTGAATCACATAACCTGGCTATAGTACTGTCTATCTGTACCTGCTGAAAATCATTGACCATACCAATTTCTTTTGCCTTTAACAAAGTTTCAGAGTGTTGTGACAATAAAGCATTAGGAATATTAAATGCTTTAATCCCATAGGATTCTGAGTATACCTTAACCCGAGTGGAAAAGGGTAGTTTCCTCAACGATTCCCCTAGGGCATAGCACCAGATTACCTGACGATCGGTCATCTCTTTCACCATCTTTTGATAGCCTCCTTGATCCCTTGCAAAAAAAGACACACACTGCCTGACCAGTGTTCTGGAATCATTGACAATAGCCCCCCAAATAATACGGGCTTCCCACCACCGTTCATAGGCTTGATTGGTTCGAAAACCCAAAAGTAGAGCCACCGCAGTACCAAAAACGCCGGTTATTGCAATTGGAATAGAGATTTTTGACAAAAAACCATATTGGTCCATATAGCCAACCAGAATTGAATAACTACCGATAAATATCAGGTCAAATTTTATGGTTTTCAAGAAGTCAAAAATTGATATCCGCTTATTTAAGAGCATATTTAAAAATTATTTAAGTCCGTTCAATAAGTTGTTTGCTTATTCTCATAATGTAAACTATACTTCATTGCCACATTTAGAACAAAATTTTGCATCCATAGGTATTGGTTCTTGACAACTTATGCATTTTACTTTACCTAAAGGCTCGCCATAATGTTGACAAAAAGAAGCATTTTCAGGATTGTCTTTGCCGCATTTTGTACATCTCACAACAACCTTGGGTTCATTAAATCTTGGGTCATTATTTTTACGTTGATGCTTGTTGGAATGATGACCATAATTTCCTCTTAATAAATGTTTTAAAAATCCCATATTGTTTAGTTTAAGTATGTTTCCATATATTCCAACGCCTCGGGCATATCCAACTCGCGGGTTCCGTTCCCTGTTCTGATAAAGAAATGCGAACGATCGCCCAAATTCAAATACACAGGTTTTTGTGATTTGTGAACCCTTACATAACAGATATCCTTTTCTTCAAATTGGTGAAAAGACACTTTAACCAAAGTGCAAAAATGGGTACCCAACTTGAGGGACACCAATTGCATTATATATTGCTCAAACCCGTCCTTGCCAGGTTTTTTTAAAGTACCATAATCCTGTTCCAGCCCCAGAATACTACCTTCATCATCAATTCCGATAATTAAATGCCCTCCTTGGGTGTTCATAAACCCGGCAATTGTTTTTGCTATTACGTCTTCCAAAGCCTTATTCGGTTTAAACTGCCTCAAATCCCATCTCAAGGTAGATTTAAATTCTACTTGCTGGTTTTCTCCTGCCGCAATCAGCTCTCTGATCTCCTCCAGCTTATCTTTTCTTCCGGTCAATTGAAATATTCTTTGCCTGACCATAAACATAAGCGACAAGGCAATGCCCAGCAGTCCAAATAGCAATTTGATTATGGCTTGATCCAAATCCCATGAACTAAATTCCTGCTGATATGAAGCAAGCAGAGATTTCCACCATTCGCCATTACCTCCCTGCATGTCATACATGTGGAGTGAAATAACCAGGGGCTGTATTATAAATAAGCCAAGGGCTAATCCAATGAATATAAAAACAAATACTTTGCGTTTTTTCATTTTTACCTTCTTTTATAAGCCATAGGTGCCATCGCTTTCGATGCCTGTGCCTTATAACTACTTCTTCTTATCCTGAAGGACTTTCTTCTTTTGTTCAAATTCCTCATCGCTTATCTTCTGTTTAAATTTATTTAACTTTTTTAATGATTTTCTTTCTCCATCCATTCCTTGGCCAAATCTTTTTCTTCAGGGCTAAAGAATTTAATATGTGTCCTTGTAAAGGGAATCAAAACTTCCGTAAACTGTTCCTTCCATTTTGTATTTCCCACCAATGCAACCTTTTTAACGCGTTCTTCATTCGGAAGTTTCAGTTCAATGCCCTTCCAATACGCACTTGCGGTCCACCCCTCAAAATTTTCCATTTCAATATACCAGTACACTTTATGGTTTGCCTGTATATGGTTTTTTAATTGAGATATCAAATTGTCATAATCGGTAGCATCCAATCTATTTTGAGCTACCATATATACCTTGCTTTCTTTCTTATAAATTTTCATCATTGTTCCAATTTTTTAAATCAAAAAACTTAATCCAAGTCATTGCTACATTTCTCACAGACTCCCTTGGCCACCAGATTGATATCCTCTGCCACATAGCCTTCGGGCAGGTTTATCTGAGGGATTTTGTGCTCTGTAAGGCACACGGTTTCCCCGCAACTATTGCAATGAAAATGTAAGTGAAGGTCGTTGCCAACCTCGCATTCACAATTGTCTTCGCACAGGGCATATTTAATGATGCCGGTGCCATCCTCAATTTGATGCACGATTCCTTTTTCTTCAAATGTCTTCATAGTACGGAAAAGCGTACTCCTTTCCGAGCTTTCGAAATCCTTTCCAAGGTCGCCTAAGCTAACGGCCACATTCAGTTGTGCCAGCCGTCTATAGGTCATCAGGCGCATTGCCGTAGGGCGGATGCCTTTGCTTTCCAACTTTTTTACTATTTTTTCCATTTGCTATAAAAGTATTTAGGGATCGTAACGCTTTATGGATTCCCCGGTTTTTATCTGGAAGGCATCTTCAATATCGGAAAGATAAATTATTCCGTCACCGGGTTCAGTTGTTTTTGCATTCTCAAGGATAATATCTATTGCTGATTGTGCTTCTTCGTTTTGACATACCAGTTCTAACTTTACAACCGGACTGTCTGTTACACGGAAATCTAAAGAAGGTGATGCGCCTTTTGCTTTAAAAGCCCCGGTACCTTCCCCCTGGGAAAGCGTCATACTTTTGAATCCACTTTCACTAAGGGATTCTATCACTTTTTGAACTCGTTTCGGTTTTATAAATGCTTTTATTTCTTTCATTGCTGTAATATTAATTTTAGTATTAAGGATGAACCCTCTGGAATTTTAATTAAGACAAACATTTAACAGAGAGTCCATCCATCTAATTTTTTTAATTTAATGACCATGGGAAGTCTGGCTTTTCTGCATTTCAGAAACCAGATAATAGGCATTATTATAGGCAACCAACGTACCTTCAGGCAGAGGCTCCAGCAGTTTAATTTCAACCCAACCATCTTCATTTATTCCCGTTCTAACCTGCACTGGTTTTAATTCCCATTCGGTTTCACCATCTTCCTGGTGTTTTTGGGCCGTAAAGATGTAGGGATTTCCTTCTTCTTCAATTATTGCTTCTTCCGGTAAGGCAGGAACAGCTTCTTCACCGGTCCTGATTTTTCCGTTTATATACATCCCCGGAATTAGAAAATCTTCTTTATTATCGATTTCTGCATGCACATGTACCGCTTTGGGGTTTTGTTCAAATTGTTTCCCCACTGAATAAATTTCCCCGGTTAAATTACTGCCTGGAACCGATTCCAGTGTAAACGCAATCTTTTGGCCTTCTTTCACCTTATAAATATCTTTTTCAAAAACCATTAGATCGGCATGCACATATTCATTATCAACTACCATAAACATACTGGTCTGAGGGTCTACATATTGTCCTACCTGTACCAGTACTTTTTCAATATAACCTCCAATTGGGCTTACTACCGGAATATATTCATATAATTCACCGTCTCTAACCTGGGAAGCATTTAGGTTTAACTGCCGTAACTGTGATTCATACCCCCGCACTTCACCTTGTACAGACTGGTAATCTGATTGGGTTTGTTGAAAAGATTTTCCAGATCCTACCTCTGCTTCATATAAACGTTTCTGTCTTTCAAATTCCTTTTCCAAAAATTGCATCCTACTATATGCATTAATATAATCAGACTGCATTCTGGTTAAATTTGGGTGAGAAAGATAAGCCAACACCTGACCTTTATTTACCTTATCCCCCTCAATAACCTTTATAGAAGTTATATTACCGCCTAAAATTGCCGTAACGGTAGCTTCATATTGTGGCGGCACTTCTAACTGGCCATTGGCTTCCACAATACCCGACAAAGCTTTTTTAGGCAAGGTATCTACTTTAATCCCCAGACTATTGAATTTCATTTCTGAAAGATGTACCGAACGCATCCCACCTTCTTCTTCACCGTGTTCTTCATCTCCTTCCTCACCGTGATTTTCACCTTCTTCGGTATTAGTAGTTGCAGTTTCACTGGAAGCATCTTCCCCTGCCGCAGGATTTTCTTTACATCCAAAGAATATGCTGAGCGTTAAGGCAAGCATTAGAATATTTATTGATCTTGTATTCATATCGATTTTCTTATTTTAATTTTTAATTTGAATTCTTAAGGTAATATTCCAGTTGGTAGCGGCTGTCGAGATAATCGTTAAAAGCACTCCAGGCATTTACCTCGATTCTAATGGCATCTCTTATATTTTGGAGAAATGTCACATAATCGATAGCGCCTTCCTTAAAGGCCAGCACTGATCCACCTTGTTGCTCTTTGGCCAGCGGAAGTGCTTCATCCCTATAATAATTCCATGAGTTTCTCCATTTGATGTAGTCTTCACGCATATTTTTATAGGCGGTTTCCAGTTCGATTTTATCCTGATAAAAGTTTTGCTCTGCAATCTGTCTATTTACTTGTGCTTCCTGTGTACGGCCTAATTCCGGCCCAAAAAACAGCGGAATTTGAATTCCTATTTGATATTGGAAGAAACCCGATTGCCCGGCTATTTCCTGCCTACCGTACTGACCCTGAAATTTGGGCAAAAATTCAGATTTTCGTTCTCTGGTAACCGCTTTGGCAACATCTATCCTTTGTTCCGAAACCTGCAGCAACGGATGATTTTCAAGCGACTCTACCAGAAAGTTTAAAGGTTCGTCTAAAGTTTCAACAGGCAAATCTGGTACATCATAGATTGTGTCACTAACGAACCATAGGTTTAAACGCTGTATTGATTTCAGGTAATCTCGGTACGATTGTTCCAGCTGTATTTTAACCTCATTCCCCTGATTTGAAGTAGCAAGATACTCCAGTTTAGAGGTAGCTTCTGTTTCATACCTGATTCGTGCTGCTCTTTCAATGTCTTCAAAAATTGAATCCATTTTCTTATATACCCGATACCTCTTTTTACTTGTATAAACTGAAGCCCAGGCCCTGCTTACTTCACGTTCCACTTCTAAGGTATTTAGTTCTAAAGCATTTTCAGCAAGGGCCACCCTTTCTTTCTGTAATTTCAAACGGGGAGCTATTCCAAAAACATCTATGCCTTGTTGTTGAACACCAATTTGGGTATAGATCCCATCAGAGCCATTTCCTACCTCTTCTTTTCCTGTAAAGATTTGGGTATTCCCAAAATCATAGGCGGTTTTACGCAATACTTCCTCACTTTCAATTTCAAGTTGGGCAGCTTTTAATTGTGGAAAGTTTTGGATTGCCATTTCTTTAGCCTCTTCCAAACTAATAGTTTGTAAAGAATCCTGTATTGGATTTTCCGATGACATTTCATCAGATTGTGCATTTACGGAAAAGGTTCCGCCTAACATCAAGCCAATTATCAAAATTGTGGCTAAAGATCGTGAATTGGAAGAACCAAGCTTGTTCTGTTCCTTTTTCTCTCGTCTCTTCTCTACAAATGTATAAAGGACAGGAAGAACAACCAGCGTAAGTAAGGTAGCTGTAAGCATGCCACCAATAACAACCGTAGCAAGGGGTCGTTGTACTTCAGCTCCTGCTGACGATGAAAAAGCCATCGGCAGAAATCCAAAAATATCTGTTGTTGCTGTTAACATAATGGGACGTATTCGTTCTTTGGTTCCTGTAAAAATTCTATCTTTTATACTGGTTACCCCTTCTTCTTTTAAGGAATTAAACCTGTTAATAAGCACCAGCCCGTTTAAAACGGCAACCCCAAACAATACAATGAAGCCTACACCAGCTGAAATACTAAACGGCATATCTCTTAACCAAAGAGCAAATATTCCTCCAATAGCCGCCAGTGGAATGGCTATATAGATCATAATTGATTGGGAAAAAGATTGGAGTGCAAAGTACAGAAGCACGAATATCAGAAATAGAGCGATGGGCACTACTATTTGTAAACGCCCTTTTGCTCTTTGAAGGTTTTCAAACTCCCCACCATAAGTAATGTAATATCCTGGAGGTAAATCTAACTCTTCATCCAATTTTTGCTGGATGTCATTTACCACAGATTCCACATCCCTCCCGCGGGCATTAACTCCCACATAGGTTCTTCTAAAGGTGTTATCCCTGGAAATTTGCATAGGACCCGGTACATAACTAATATCAGCTACTTCCTTAATCGGAACCTGGGTTCCATCCGGCAGATCTATATAGAGGGTACGTAAATCATCAATGCTTTGGCGGTGCGCCTCATCAAAACGTATTACCATATCAAACCGCTTTTCCCCTTCAAAGATCACTCCGGCCGTTCCTCCGGCAAAAGCTGCACTTATATAATCGTTAATCTTTTCAATGTCCAATCCATATTGCGCAATTTTTTTACGATTAAACCGCACCGTCATTTGTGGAAGACCAGATGTTCGTTCAGGGTTCACATCTCCTACGCCCGGTATAGTCTGTATTATTTCAGCCATTTTATCAGCTTTTTCAGCAAGAAGGTCTAAATCTTCACCATATAATTTTACCGCAACATCTTCCCTGACCCCGGTAAGCAGTTCATTAAAACGAAGCTCTACAGGCTGGCTAAAAACCAGGTTGACTCCCGTAAGTTCTTCATTAAGTTTCTCTTTGATCTTTTCTATCAATTCCTCTTTAGAACTTGCCGAAGTCCAATTATCCATATCCTTCTCTAATACAATAAACATATCGGCAATATCCATAGGCATTGGATCAGTAGGGATATCGGCAACCCCAATCCTCGCTACGGCGGTTTCTACTTCCGGGAAATTCTCAAGAAGGATATCTTCTATTTTTGTGGAAACATCAATTGCTTCACTCAAACCACTTCCAGGTCTTATTAAAGCCTGCATGGCGATATCCCCTTCATCAAGTTGAGGGACAAATTCCCCTCCCATTCTGGAAAAGATAAAACCGGCTACTATAAGTAAGACAACCGCAGACCCCAATACTATGAACTTCAATCTTAAAGCTCCTTTTAATAAAGGCATGTATCCTTTTTGAATCCCTCCAATAATTTTATCACTAACTTTTTCCAGCCAGCGTTCAAACTTTCCAAACCAGTTCTTTTTATTCTGAATTGGTTTCATAAATAAAGCAGACATCATAGGGACATAGGTAAGGCATAAGAAAATAGCACCTATCATGGCAAAACCAAAAGTAAATGCCATTGGCCGAAACATTTTCCCTTCTACCCCCGTTAGAAAAAGAATGGGCGCAAATACGATAAGAATGATAATTTGTCCAAAAAAGGCGGAACCCATCATCGTACTTCCGGCATCATAGGCTACTTCATCCATTTTAGCCTTATTAAATTTTATTTTGCCGGAACGCATCCGTTTTTGTATTTCATATACCGTACCCTCAATGATGATCACAGCACCGTCTATAATAATTCCAAAGTCAATAGCTCCCAAACTCATTAGATTGGCCCAGACATTGAATTGCTTCATCAATATAAAAGCAAAAAGAAGTGATAATGGAATGGTAGTAGCAGTTATAAGACCGCCTCTCAGACTACCTAATAATATTACTAAGGCAAAAATCACGATTAAAGCACCTTCCAGAAGATTCTGGGTCACGGTACTCGTAGTTCTTTCAATTAAAACACTTCTGTCAAGGAAGGGTTCTATTGATAAACCTTCAGGCAAAGATTGTTCTACCGTCTCCATACGATCCTGAACATTTGCAATTACTTTATTAGGATTTGCACCTTTCAACATGAGCACCATACCGCCAACAGCTTCACGGCCATCCTGGGTAAAAGCACCATAGCGTACCTGGCTACCAAACTGGACCTCTTCAGCTGCATCTCCAATTGTTACAGGCACTCCATTTTCATTCTTGATAACAATAGATTTTATATCATCTAGTGACCTGATTAAACCCTCACCACGGATAAAATTGGCCATATTATTTTTTTCTATATATGCACCGCCTGTATTAACATTATTTTTTTGCAGGGCATCGAAGACTTGGGAAATAGAAACGTTTAACGCATTCAGTTTTTCGGGATTAATGGCAATTTCATATTGTTTTATAGAGCCCCCAAATGAATTTACCTCTACTACACCTTCGACGAGGGTCATTTGACGCTTTACGATCCAATCCTGGATGGTACGCAATTCCGTAGGGGAATAAACGGTGTCATACTCTTTTTGGGGCTTTATCGTATATTGATAAATCTCACCCAAACCTGTAGTAATGGGTCCCATAGCGGGACTTCCAAATTTTTCAGGTATTTGGTCCCTGACTTCGTTTAGTTTTTCCTGAACCAGTTGACGGGGTTTGTAAATGCCCATATCGTCCTCAAAAACAATTGTAACCACGGAAAGGCCAAATCGGGAAACAGATCGTATTTCCGTAACCCCGGGCAGGTTCCCCATTGAGAGTTCTACAGGATAGGTTACAAATTGTTCAATATCTTCTGTTGCAAGATTAGGTGATTGGGTGATCACCTGAACCTGGTTGTTAGTAATATCTGGCACCGATCCCAGGTTGACGGTCATCATGGACCAAATACCCGTCCCTATCAGCGCTAAGGTAAGTAGTCCAATAATAAATTTATTATTAATGGAAAATGCGATTATCTTATTAATCATATAAATAAAAATTTAATTCAGTTAAAATTCTTGATAATAATTTTGTGCCTAACAAAATCTATCAATAGGACCAAGGATCTAGTATGAGAACCAGGATTTGGTCAAAAAAGGATATAATTATCCTTTAAAAAAACTGAATTAAACTTTTGGAGGATCTAAAAAGGAAAGAATAGGTTCTTCCACTGAGCTGTCAAAATGGACAAAGGCTTTTGATGGAATTTCAATAATCAAAGCCTTGAAATTTGAAGAACCGAAATCTACTGTATGCACATGGCAGCAATGGCAACTACAAAAAGGAGGGCATAAATCTGCTACTTTATCATGTGAATAGTCGATATCTAAATTCTGCGTAGCAACCACTGTTACTTCTGAATCAGAAATCACTTGTGAAGTGTCACTATCATTACAGGCTAATAAGTTAAGCCCGAATATATATAGAGATAATATGACAGCGATAATTTTCACACTACAAAGATAAAAAAAAATCAATGCACAGATTGTGCAAAAAGAATAGGAACAGATTTCAAAAGGTTTATCACATAATTTGATAATAATTTCAATTAAAAAATTACCAAGATCTTATACTGAAGAATTAGAACATTGTTTTTTAATAAGCTATTTAATGAAATAGAGAATTATACAAATCCTTCAAATTACTAAGTTACACTTCGAATGAGATAGGAAATATCCCCAAATAATGTTAATTAACATTATTTTCTATTCAAATTTGGCTTTCCAAAAATGTTGTACCTATGTTGTACCCAGTCCATAAAAAAAGGCCTTACATTTCTGTAAAGCCTTGTCATTGCTAGTAGCGGGAACTGGACTCGAACCAGTGACCTTCGGGTTATGAGCCCGACGAGCTACCTACTGCTCTATCCCGCGATATCGACTGCAAATATAAGACAGTTTTTAAGTTCCTACAAAGCTTTTTCAATAAAAATTTAAAGAAAAAAATATAAGAATATTGCAAAGCTGGATATCAGCAAATTAAGCCTAAGAATTACTGTTCAATACTATTCGCCTCGAAAGATTGAAGCTCATTCTCACTAAAAGAAACTGTAAATTCAATAGGATTACAGCAATTTTCGCAATCTTCAATATAAGTTTGCCGACTTACCGATGGATCTAGTAAAATCGAAATCTCTTCCCAACAATATGGGCATTGAAAAAAATGCTCAAACATAATTTATAATTCAATATTCAATAATTGCCCTGTGAGTTGTAGCAATTCTAACTCTGCAATCTTGGCATCGTATTTTGCAAGATTTAGACTGGTTTTTGCATCTAGCAAATTAACCTGTGCCTGCCTGAATTCAATAGAAGTAATTCTGCCAAGATTAAATTGTTCTTCTGAACGTTCAAAATTATCACGGTTGGTGTCTACATTTTCTTCCTGAACCCTATATACATACAACCTGTTTTCATAATTTCCCAAGGCATTGGCGATATCCCTTCTAATTCCTAATTCCACCTGTTTCTTTTGCAATTCTTGATTCTCATGGGTTATTTTAGCATTTTGAATCTGTACAATGGTATTCCCGCCATCAAAAAGATTCCAGGTTAAGCTTACTCCACCAGAGATCCCATCTGTAGTTTGTCTACTACCCGGAAAGAAGGCCGTAGCTGCACTTCTGTTAAAATTCCAACCATAGGATCCCGTAAGATCTACAGCAGGTAAATAACCAGATTTGCTAATTTTTATATCATAATCTGTTATAGCCAGGTTTCTATCGAGTTGTAATAAGGATACATTATTAGCTTCTGCCTCATCTATAAAGGCTTCCAATTGTAATTTCTGGATGAAATTAACCGTGGTATCTACCTCAAAATCCTTATCGGTAACCTGCCTATTTAATAAAACATTTAAATCCCGTTTGGTATTATTAAGTTGTTGCCTGGTTTGAAGTAAAGTAACACTATCGTTATTCACATCTACCCTGGCATTAAGCACCACAAGATTATTGCTTTGTCCATAATCAAACTGATATTCCGCCCGTGTAACCCGATCTTTTGAAGTTTGTAAAACATCTTTCAAAACTTCAACATTTTCAGTAAGCCTGGCAATTTCGTAATAAACACTTAATAGCTGAAGCATCGTGTTCTCAATAGTTTCCCGTGCCTGAAGTTTAGAAAGATCGTATTGCTCTTTTAAACTTTTATAGTTGTAATATCTACCTAAACCATCAAATAGAGTATAACCTACATTAATAGAAGCATTGTAAGAATTACTTTCTATCCCACGCTGGTCTAAAGGATCTCCTTCTTCGGGTTCTGTGAATCTATCATTTAAATCGTAACCGGCACCGGCACGACCTGTTAAAGTTGGTAAATAACCCGAATTAAAAATCCCCTGGTTATTTTCTGCAATTTCTACTTCATTTTTAGCTATTTCAATACCGTAATTACGCTCTAATGCGAGTGCTATGGCTTCTTCTTTGGTTATAACTTCATTTTCCTGAGCTGTGACAGCGCCCATAAAAAATAAAGCGATCAAAAGGATTAAATTACCCGATCTCTCCATGCGCTTTTTCTTCTTTTTGTTCTTTAATAGCTCGTTCAACCTCTTCATTAGTCACTCTATTCCCCGTAGCAAGCCATTTACTGCCTACTTTAATATTATTACTTATCGATAACAGCAATGGTAGCAAAAGTAATGTGAGGATTGTAGCAATAGCGATTCCGTAAGATATAGAAATTGCCATTGGTTTTAAAAACTGTGCCTGCCTGCTTTTTTCTAAAAGCAATGGCGCCATACCGGCAATAGTAGTTAATGATGTTAGAAAAATAGCCCTAAATCTTGATCTTCCAGCTTCATAAAGGGCATCTTCAAACTTGGCTCCATCACGCAAATTTCCGTTGAATTTACTAATGAGTACGAGCCCATCATTCACCATAATTCCCACCAGAGCAATAATACCCAATGCTGAAAGTACATTTACAGGAAAATCGTGAATCCAGTGTCCCCAGGCTACTCCAATAATACTGAAAGGAATCATTATCATTAATAATAAAGGCTGGCTGTAACTTCTAAAAGTAAATGCGATTACTGCATATATTAGAAACAATATCACCGGTAAAACTCCCTCAGCTGAACTGGTTAATTTATTAGCTTCCCTGTTTTGCCCTTCATATGAAACTGAAAGGCTTGGATATTTTGAAAGTAATTCAGGCATTACATCGCTTCTAATATCTGCCAGAATATCGGTAGAACTTCCATTAGGATCTTCCATATCTGCACTTACTCTAATTTCACGCAAACCATCTAAATGACTAATAGATTCGGTACCGCGAACAATTTCGTAATTTGCAATTTCGTCAAACGGAACCCGATCTCCACCCGGGGTGGTAAGGCGCATATCATCTAAATCATTAATCGATGAACGGTTTTTTAGATCGTAGCGCACCCATACCCTAATTTCGTCCTGGCCCCGCTGAAAACGTTGTACGGGGGTTCCAAAAAATCCATTTCTAACCTGCCGCATTACTTCACTAAGATCAAGACCAAGCGCATAAGCGTTTTCCTTCAGCTTAATATTGATCTCTTTTATTCCCTGCGGATCGTTATCTTTTACATCTTTTAAAAGCGGACTATTTTCAAAATTTTCTTTTAATTCTTCTTTGGCAGCCTCTAATTCCTGCAGGTTATTGCCTAATAGTGAAACCGAAACAGGATCTCCACCAAAATTACCTCCAGATCCAAAAGTAAGATTCTCTACCCCGAAAACAGGGCCAACTTCATCCCGAATTGCATTGGTGATCTCTGGCGATCCAAAATCCCTTTCTTCCCCGGGTAGTAAATTTACCTGTAATGAGGCTTTATTGTTTCCGGGTCCAACTCGTTTAATGGTATTTTCAACCACCTGTTTACCCCCACTCTGCCTTTTAGAAAAATCTTCGTTAACGCGCCAGGCCGCCTCTTCAACCATAGAAATAATAGAATCGGTTCGCTCTGGGTTTACTCCTTCAGCCATTAACAAATCTATACTCACACGATCACTGGCAATACTGGGAAATAAAGTTACCCTAATCCAATTCCCACCAATAGCTCCAATGGTTAGAATCAAAACAGCCACAAGAATTCCTAAAGCAAGCATTTGCTGTCTAAGTACAAATTTGAGCACAGGACTGTAAAGCTTATCTCTTAAATAATTCATTCCGCGGTCTCCCATTCGGTTTACTACTCGCATTTTAACGAACAGCTTTGCCAAACCTTTTTTCTTTTTATCTTCTTCAGGATCTCTAGCCTGTAAAGCCTTGGAATGTGCAATATGCGCCGGTAAAATTATGAGTGCTTCCACCAGGGAAACTCCCAGGGTAAGAATGACGACAGTGGAAACTTCTCCAAAGAACTCTCCAATCCTACTATCCAGAAACAGAAATGTAGAAAATGCTAAAACCGTAGTTAAAATTGCTGAAATAATTGGCGGAATCACTTCCATAGTACCATCTAAAGCAGCCTGAACAGGAGTTTTCCCCATCTCATAATGCTGATAGATATTTTCGCCAATTACAATCCCATCATCAACCAGGATTCCAATTACAATGATCATCCCGAATAAGGAAAGCACATTTATGGTAACCCCGAATTGACCTGCAAACATAAACATTCCCAAAAAGGCCACCGGGAGTCCAAAAGCAACCCAAAATGCCAATCTGGTATTTAGAAAAATAGAAAGGAATAATAGTACGAGAAATATACCCATCGCACCATTCTCAAGAAGTAATTGCGTTCGTTGACCTAACGTTATAGAAGAATCTGAAACTACATCTAATCGAATATTACTACTTTTCGAGTTATAATCTTTGATATAGGCTTTTACCGTTTTTGCAGCCGATAAAAGATCTTCATTATTGGTATTGCTTATTGCTACGTTTACGGCAATATTCCCATTGAAATAAGAAGAGTTGGAAGTTTCACCAAATTGATCCCTAACTTCTGCAATATCGCTTAACCTTGTGGTTTGACCTGTAACTGTAGATCTTATTACAAGATCATTCAAAGCATCAGCGTAGTAACTTCTACTATTCGCCCTAATTAGGTAATCTTCAGCTTCTGTTTTAATAGTACCACCTGTACTAAGAATATTTGCAGCCCCAACCGTTCTGGCTACTTCTTCAAAAGTTAAGTTGTAAGCTAAAAGATCGTCCTGGCTAACCGCTATTTCAATTTCTTCCTCGGGAAACCCTGAAATCTCAATTTGCGAAATACCGTCTAGCTATCTTAGATCGTTTTCAATTTGTTCGCTAATACGCTTTAATGTCACTAATGGAACACCATCCCCGCTAATTGCAAAGCTTATAGAAGGCCTTACCCGTTCTTCTTTAGAAACCACAAGTGGTTCCATTCCGCCGGGAAAAGTAGGCACACGATCTACTGCATTCTTAACTTCAGTGAGCATCACGTCTATATCCTCATCCTGCTCAATTTCAACGGTAATTGAGCCCCCGCTTTCCCTTGCCGTAGAGGTTACCCGGTCTATTCCAACCAGCCCCTTAAGGTTATCTTCTATTTTTAGAATAATTCCCTCTTCTATCTCCTCGGGAGCCGAACCTGGATAATTTACATTGATATTGATGATACGGGATTCTTCTAAAGGAAAAAAGGAAGAATTTAAACTGAAGACCCCAACTAAACCAAAAATTAAAAAGGCAAGAATCACCACATTTACGGCGACATCGTACTTTATGAAGTAACTAATTAATTTTCTCAAAATTCCTCGGCTTTAGCGGTATCCTTCTCTTGCTGAACCTGTACTTTCATCCCGGGGTAAGCACCAGGCACAGTGGCAGAAACTAATTTTTCGCCGTCTTCAAGACCTTTAATCACCACCTTATTGGTTGAGAAATAAACAGGATTAATTTCTTCTAAAACCAGAAGGCTATCTTTCACGATATAAACTTTAGAACGATCTACAAGCAGTTCTCTTGCAATTTCTATCGCATTATCTTCGTCCCTGGCATCTAGTTGTGCTTCCAGGTACATCCCTTCCCTAACGCGGGAATCTTCAATTCTTATAAACACCTGGATTGTTTGAGAAGCCTGATCTATCCTGGCATTAATTCGGCTTACGGTACCGGTAAAGGTTTGATCACCATCAAGATTCTGAAGCGCTACATCCTCACCAATTTCTAATAAATCTGAAAACTTTTTACCTACTGCCACTTCCAGTTCGTAAACCGATGGATCTATAAATTCCCCAAGTTTTTGGCCAGGCCTTACCAAGGTACCGGGATTAACTGAAGCTTCAGTTAAGACACCATCAAACGGTGCTACGATTCTAAATTTACGAAGCCGTTCTTCCAGGTTCTTTATTTGATAATAGGCCGATTGGATTCCGCGACCAGTAATAAAATATTTTTCTTTATCTGAATCTGGCTCAGGTAATGGTTGCGTTACACTATTTACATCAAAATTATTGAGATAGTCCTGCCATTTTTGAAAGGATTCTGGATAATCCATTCTAAGGTCTGGCATAATTGAAGTGATATTATTGAATAATTCACTTTTAGAAGACCGAACACTTGCAGAATATTCGTCTGAATTAATACTTAAAAGAACCTGGCCCCTATTGTATTTCTGCCCGGGACGAAAATCTTTACTGCTGGATTGAAAAATACCTTCAACTTCAGAAAATAGCTCTAACTTTTTTAAAGCGGTAACATTTCCGTTGGCGGGTACTACAATTGGTACAGTGCGATTCTGTACAGTTTCTACAAATACATTTTTAACGGTTTTAGTATTATCGGGCACTTCCTGAACATTACTGTCAATTATTGCCTTTGCACCA
Organism: Salegentibacter sp. Hel_I_6; assembly: GCF_000745315.1. NCBI lineage: Bacteria > Pseudomonadati > Bacteroidota > Flavobacteriia > Flavobacteriales > Flavobacteriaceae > Salegentibacter > Salegentibacter sp. Hel_I_6. The sequence goes on from NZ_JQNQ01000001.1 coordinate 1,574,179, forward strand.
AAAATAGCCAGAACTATTAGCAAAATTCCAAGAATGGAAAGTATAATTTTTCTTTTATCCATGTGAGTAGGACACCTATTTGCCCGTTTGGTTTAATTTTATTTTGAAAAAATATGAAATAACTATTCTATACTTTCCAGGCTTTCCTGAATTTCTTCCCATTCTTTCATTAGAGAATTCAATTCTTTCTTCTTTGTTTTGTATTTATCTAAATACCCAGATTTGGCAACCACTTCATCATAATTTGTAGCCAATTCCATATCACGTGTTTCCAATTCTTTTTCCAGTTTTGTAATCTTAGATTCAGTATTACTCAACCTGTTTTTTAAAGATTTGACTTTCTTTTGATCTTTATATGCTTTCTTGTTATTAGAACCAGAAGTATCTTTTTGAACTTTTGCAGCCTTTTCCTTTTTCTCAACGCTACGCATGTCTTCCAATTTACGCTGGTCTAAGAAATAGTTGATATCACCCAAATATTCTTTAATCTTACTATCCTTAAACTCATAAACCTTATTAGTAAGCCCCTGAAGGAAATCCCTATCGTGAGAAACAATAATTAGAGTTCCTTCAAACCTGTTTAAAGCCTCTTTTAAAACGTTCTTAGATTTAATATCAAGGTGATTGGTTGGCTCATCCATTATAAGCACATTGAATGGCTGTAACATAAGTTTACAAAGCGCCAGGCGGTTCCTTTCACCTCCAGAAAGCACTTTCACCTTCTTCTCAACTTCATCTCCTCTAAAGAGAAAAGAACCTAGCATATCACGAACCTTGCTTCGGTTCTTTTCGTTAGCCGCATCAATCATAATATCATGTACGGTTTTTTCACCTTCCAGGTAATCGGCTTGATTTTGAGCAAAATACCCTAGCTGAACATTATGCCCTAACTTTAAATGCCCTTCATAAGAAATTTCATCAATTATAATTTTGGCAAGTGTGGTTTTACCCTGGCCGTTTTGACCAACAAATGCAATTTTACTACCACGTTCAATTAAGAGGTCTATGCCTTTTAAAACCTGATTTTCACCATAAGCTTTAGCTATATTCTCAGCCTCTATAACTACCTTTCCGGGTTGTATAGAAAGCGGAAAACTTACGTTCATTACCGCATTGTCGTCTTCATCTACCTCTATCCGGTTTATTTTATCGAGCTTTTTGATAAGCGATTGTGCCATAGAAGCTTTTGAAGCTTTAGCACGGAACTTTTCAATAAGTTTCTCCGTAGTTTCAATCTCTTTTTGCTGATTCTTTTGTGCAGCAAGCTGTTGCTCCCTTAATTCTTCTCTTAATACCAGATATTTTGAATAAGGTTTATTGAAGTCATAAATTTGACCAAGTGAAATCTCTATCGTTCTATTAGTTACGTTATCGAGGAACATCTTATCGTGAGAAACAATTACCACGCAGCCCGAATAATTATTCAAGAAATTCTCCAGCCAGATAATACTTTCAATATCCAGGTGGTTGGTGGGCTCATCCAGCAACAGAATATCATTATTCTGAAGTAAGAGTTTTGCCAGCTCTATACGCATTCTCCATCCTCCCGAAAATGTTTCAGTAAGTTTATCAAATTGCTCCCGCTGAAAACCAAGCCCAAGTAATACCTTTTCAGTATCACCTTGATAATTATAGCCGCCTATAATTTCGTAAGTATGCGTTATCTCACTTAGATCCTGAATTAGCTGAGTGTAAGATTCACTTTCATAATCAGTTCTGGTAGCTAACTGATGGTTAATCTCCTCTAATTCCTTTTCGAGCTTTTTTATTTCAACAAAAGCCTGTTGCGCTTCTTCTAAAACACTTCGGCCCTGCTCAAAATCAATATCCTGCTTTAAAAAACCAATATTTAACTCCTTATCCCGGGCAATTTGGCCCTCATCATATTCCTGTTCTCCAGAAAGGATTTTAAGCATTGTAGATTTTCCGGCACCATTCTTTCCTATAAGTCCTACGCGATCTCCCGCGCCAAGTCTAAAGGTAATTTCTTCAAAAAGATATTCTCCGCTAAAAGAAACAGAGAGATTATGAATATTAAGCATTTGCAAATTTTATTTTTGCAAATATGCTTAAATTTACAATGTGAAAAAAATATGTTTCACATCATTATAGCCGCAATTAACTCCTATAACTTCCTGAAAACCAATTATGAAATTTTTAAAAGGAACTAAAATTTATAGTATTCTTACCGGGACCTGCCCCGTTTGCCAGGAAGAAAGTATGTATAAGGAAAATAATCCTTATCATTTAACCCGTATTTTTGATATGCACGAGCATTGTTCTCATTGCGGCACAAAATATAAAATGGAACCCTCCTTCTTTTTTGGAGCTATGTATGTAAGTTATGCAGTAGGAATTGCCTTTGCCGTTGCCGCTTTCACCATTGCCTATTTTTTTCTTGGTGGTGGTTTAATGACCTCCTTTTGGGTAATTATAGGCACGCTGGTAGTATTTATGCCGCTAATTATAAGATTATCCCGAAATATATGGATCAATTTCTTTTTAAATTACAAACCAGGCGCTGGCAAAAACTAGGAAGGAAAATGCTTTTTACTGAATCTTTGTAAATCAATTTCCTGCGGAAGCTGTATATCTTCCTCTATAAATTTTATTAATTGTACTGAAACCGTTGGGGAGATCAATACGCCCCTGCTTCCAAATCCATTGCAGCAATAGAGATTCTTATGTTCCGGATGCCTCCCAAGCATAGGCTTTCTATCTTTACTGGCCGGTCTAATACCTGCCGATTGATCTACGACCTCGAACTTGCAGGTTATAAGCTTCGCTAATTTTTTCTCCAGTTCTTCCCTGGCCGCTCTACTAGGCTGCGGATCTTTATCCTGATTATTATAAGTTGCCCCAACTTTATATAAATTATTCCCTAACGGAATAATAAAAACCGATGATTTCACAGCCGCCTCAAGCTTCAATTCTTCAGAATAGATAGTGATATATTCACCTTTGTTTCCGCGAAGCGGAAGATAATTAAAGTAAGGATTATACTGCAATCCAAAACCTTCGCAAAAAATAATCTGTTTTGCTGAAACACCCTTATAACTCACCGAATCTTCGTTTACTTTAAGGGCATTATAATCGAATCTTTCAAATTGAATTTTTTCAGTATTCTTTAGATTATCGCGATACTCCTTTATCAGCACATCGGTATCAATAACACCGGTATGAAGCACCCGTCCAAATGAGAATTCAGAAGGAATACAGGCGTTTATATCCTTAACCAGGTTTGTGTCTAAATATTTAGAAAGAAAAGGCTTGTCAGTCGCTGCAAACCAGTTATTCTGTTCTTCAGCCGAAAAGAATTTCCTGCAAATTTCTACGTGATGTAAGATTTTTGCCTGTAAAAGTGCCTCCATTTCTTTATAAAATGGAATAGCGATCTCCATTTGTTCATTGGCATTCCAGGCGAGTGTAAAACGTTTAAGAATAACAGGATTAAATAATCCGCCCGCCACAAGCGAAGATTTTTGGGAATTATCTTCAAAAACTACAAACTGCTTATTTCTTTTTTCCAGGTTTCGGCTAATTGCTATTCCACTTAACCCCAATCCAACTACGATATAATCTAACATAGCATAAAATTAAAAATTTATCAATTAACAAATAGCTATTAATGAAAAAAGCGCTCCGGTTGGAGCGCTTTTTCTTATTATTAGAATAAATGGTTTTAATAATTCCACATATCCAATTCAAAGTTTCTTATTTGTTCTTTGATACGTTCTGCCTCCAGAAGTTCCATAAAAGCATTATCTACAATATATTCATCTACCTCACGATCTCCGTAAACATTCTCCTCTTTGTAAATCACCGCATTAAATCTTCTCGAATTCAGCAAGTGATCAAAAGTAACCGTCTGCGCCGAACTGTTACCGGTAAAGGCTTTATTTTCATGTAAGACTTCCCTGGCATCTGGAAACCAAACCCAGAATAATTCCACAAGATCGGTTTGACCAGAGTCAATGAAGTTAATATCTGGAGCTACAGGAGCAATTCCTAACAATCTAAATTTCATTTCGGCCTGGCGCTTGTCAAAATACCACATTCCACGAATATGATATTCGGCAATATCAGCAGCACTTAGATCTCTTCGATCTATAAATTGTTCTTCAACTTGTTCCCCTGCATTATATTGCTCAATACCAAGATCTGTAGTATCTACTTTAGATAAGGTTGCTTCAATATCCCTTAGCGTTCTCTTTTGCGTAAAATAAGAATCGGCATAAATATTTTTGATCTTACCATTTTTAATAGCAGTTACCAAAACATCATACAACGCACGACGATTATTGCCAATATTATTAGTGTCTATTGGATAGTACAGCGGGAAATTCACCCTTTCATCAAGATCTATAACCTCCCAGATATTTTTAGACCATAATACATCACGGTCTTCAATATATCCATATTCAAGTGGTTTATCATTCTTATCACTTTGAATCTGGGCTTCAGTCTTTTTACCAATTTCTTCCGGGCTTTTAGCGTTTAAAATATTTGCCTGCCCATAAGATGCTATAGTAAAAACCAACACCAATGCGTTCACTAAAAATCCTCTCCAACTCATCTTCTAAAATTTATTAGTTTGTTAACTCTATAATAACCGGAGAAACTTTCTTCAGTTTATATCCAGAGTTACCAGAAATACCAGCTTGTATATCAAAAATTGTTACACTCTCGCCTCTTCCCGCTCTTCTTAAGGCATCTTTTGCCCTGTTATCAAGTTTATTTCCATTTACCTGAACAGTAGGTTGTCCTGGTACTTTAAAACTAAAGCCAGTGACATTTAGATTAAGCTCGAAATCAAAATCTGGTAGGTTAGCACCAACAGTAGAAACTTCTAAGCTATTGCGCTGCATTTTTACAGATCCATCTTCACCTCTAATAGTACCTGCAGGTCTTGGAATATCCTTAATTCTAAAAGTAGAACTGGAAGGATAACTTTCTCCATCTATGGTTCCTGTTACATTAATTTTCACTTCTCTTGCCTGAAGACTTGTAACATCCATCATATAACTACTTCCAGATCTCTTAGACAATCCGGGTGCAGAAGCACTTACATTGTTATCGGAAACTCCGGCCATAGAAATTGTTAATGGATTTTGAACTCCACGGTAAAGTACATTCATTTTATCGGCAGAGATTGTAGCTGAATTTGGCTTTGGAATTACAGAAAACTCCTGGCTTACTGGCACAGGCACTTCCTCTCCATCCTGCATAAAAATTAATTGTCCTTCTATCTTATGTTGTCCTGCGTTTCCAGTAGGAACATTAAGTACAACTTTACCACCTTTTATAGAGTAATCTGATTCGCTCAATTTTCTTCCATCCAGGCTTAATTCTACCCTGTTTGGTTTTGTAGTTGCATCAGTTCTACCTAAAACAATAGCTCCGTTAAATTCCTCTCCCTGATAATAAGCAGATTTAGGAGTTTCTAATAAAGTACTGTAATTCGTCATTGCAACTTCACTCTGTAATTGACCAGAAAGCATCGCTGATAAAATATCGCTTTCTACCGATTTGATATCAGACTGTGTTTGAGTCATTTTTGTTAAAGAAGCAATTAAAGGATACCCCTGATAATGATACATCAGCCAGGGTTGTGTTACGTTTTCGTTATCGGTAACCTCTTCAGTAGAAAATTCAGCATTAACTTCTTGAGCAATTTGAGGATATTCATCTCCAATTACCTGGGTTACACCTTCTCTGTAAGTGGCAATCGCATCAAGGAACTCCTGTCCTTTAGGACTTATTCTTCCGCTGGCAAAAAACATATTGTCCAACTTATCAGAGCGATCCATACTTTCGTAATTCTCGGCATCTTCAACATCAGCCATTAAATCATTCTTTAGCCCGGTGATATATTCATCCAAATTACTGGATAATTGATCAATTTGTTCAGCCTTTTCTTTAAGACTTACGTATTTTTCAGGTTGTTCTTCAGCTTTAGATGCTAAACCAGCCATGGCCGCGTCATTACGTGCTTCAGTAGAAATATTAGATGCGGCAAGCTTTTCGTTCATCAACCCAAAGGCTGTTAAGACCTCTTTAGACATATTTAGTGCCATCATTGCGATGAAAACCAGATACATCAGGTTAATCATCTTCTGTCTTGGTGTTTGTTTTCCAGACGCCATGTGCTAATTAGTTTTGTTCTTTAATAATTTAGGTTTTCAGGTACTGCAATTAACTAATTAGTCGCCATGCTACGGGTACCATTCATAGCAGTAAGCATACCGCCATAAACTCCGTTTAAAGAGGAAAGGTTAGCCGCAAGCGATCCCATTTCCTGGTTTAATTTACCGGCATTTTCCACAACCTCCTGGTTGATTTCTGCCTGGCGTGAGGCCGATTCTACCTGAACCTTATAAATATTGTTTAATGTTTCCATTTGCGTAGCAGCTGTAGTTAGCTCTTCGCTATATTTCTTTTGAGAAGCCATAGCATCTACGGTTGGAGCAATTCCTTTTGCTGCTCCTTCAAAATTGCGAATGCTGTCTCCAAGACTATGCATTAAATTTGCATCAATCTTAGCTTCTTTAAGCATTTCATCTAATTTCTTAGAAAGCTGTCCCTGCGTTTCTTTATCTTCCTCAATTACCGTAGCGGTACGACGGCTTCCCTGGCCACCGGCCAATTCAGGATATACTAAAGACCAATCAAGGTCATCATCTGTTGGTTCAAAAGCAGAGTATGCAAATACAAGAGCTTCTACAATAAGTCCTGCAATAAGCATTGGGTTTGCTCCAGGCCAGTGCATAATTTTAAAAAGCGCACCTAATATTACAACTGATGCACCTAAACCGTACACCATGTTTGTTATTCTCTTAGTTGAATTTGATTTTGCCATAATAATAAAATAGATTTAGATTTTCTACTGGTTAAATAGGTTGTTAATTATCTGTTAGGTTGATTTAGGGTAACATCTGTGCCAAGGTAATCCTGAACTGTTCTAAAGCCGATATAGCTTCTTGCTGAATCTGCATACTCATAATCTCTTGAGCTTACCTGTAAGAAATATGCTACATCTTTCCAGGAACCTCCACGTACTACTTTTCGCATATCATCAGGATTATTTACGGTAGGATTCATAGAAGACATGTATTCGTAGGAAGCAGGATCATAAGAAGAATCTACCCACTCAGCAACATTTCCAGCCATATTATAAAGGCCATAATCGTTAGGATCGTAAGATTTAGCTTCTACTGTATAAAGTGCCTGATCTGCCGCGTAGTCACCTCTCAAAGGTTTAAAATTCGCCATAAAACATCCTCGATCGTTTTTGGCATAAGGCCCGCCCCATGGGTAGGTTGCTCCTTCCAAACCACCACGGGCAGCATATTCCCACTCCCCTTCGGTTGGCAAACGATAAGAAGGCACATTATGCTCTCCTTTTTCTCTACGGTAGTAGTTATGATATAAGGTTCTCCATTGCGTAAAAGCTCTTGCCTGTTTCCAGGTAACTCCTACTACTGGGTAGTCATCAAAAGCACTATGCCAGAAATAATCATTATGCATAGGCTCATTATAAGAATAATTAAAATCTCTAATCCAAACGGTCGTATCAGGATAAACAGAAATTTCTTCCTTATTAATATAATCTGTTCGCTGCCCCTGTTTTTTGGCTGCGTTTTGCACATCCATCCAGGTATAAGTGAATTTCAATTTATCAACATCAATTGTACGCTGCCCATTGTAAACTTCCTCCATAGGGATATAAAGCATATCCATTACCTCGGCGTAGTACACATCTGGATAATCATCAGTATCCCAAATAATATCAACATCTTTATTTAGACGACGATTTTCATAAGTATCTGAAGGGCCTCCCTGGCCATAAGTATTTAACATATACTCTTCGTAAGGAGTCATATCACCTTCTTCCGAATCCATAAAAGCATAATCACCAATACCGCCAGAACCTTCAGCTTCACCCATATTTTCTGCCATGATAGCTAATTCTACCCTCACGATAGAATCCTTCACATAGTTAACAAATTGGCGGTATTCAGCATTGGTTATTTCGGTTTCGTCCATATAAAACGAACGAACTGTTACCGTTTTAGGTGGCGCATTACGTTGGCCTGCGATATCATCGTCAGACTTACCCATAATAAACGATCCTCCCGGAATTAATGTCATCCCTAGCGGCTTCTCCGGATTCCATTTCTCCCCTTTCGCACCAACCAGCTGTCCACGATCTCCACGCCCACAGCTTGAAAGCAAGGCTAGAACAGCTATTAGCGAAATAAATTTCTTCATAGTATTTCTTAGGTTAAGACATCTCAATTTACGGCAGTAAACCTATCTAATTATTTTTTAAAAAACAATAATTTGGGTAAAAATACAGTAAATCAAATTAATGCATGAATTTATTTTAAACTTCGTTTTTTCTTTTTGCTTTATACCACCTTTCAGGAATCACCTGATTGCAAGCCTCCAGGTAATCTTCTTCACTGCAAGGTAATAACGTACTCCTTTTTAATTTAGTATCTATATGTGACAGAAATGGGATTTCTATCCACCACCTCCCACTCACAGGACTTTTATAAAAAACCAAAACCTCATCATCTATTGGCACCTGGTACTTTATAAACTCTTTTTTTGCAGAAATAGTATTTTCGTTAGTACGGTAATTAACTCCTTCAGCAAAATACCATATCATCTGAGCCATTAACATCGTGCCCAAATTTCCGAATTTCAAATTGTCATATTCGTAAATTCCGAAGGAAGTTACTTTATCACTAATGCCGGCATAACGGGAAAGCGCACATATTTCCTTACCATCAAAACCATTAGGAGAAGCGATATCGCGAGAACCTGATGAAGGCGCACTAACTGCAGCTAAATCTACAGCTACCATATTCGCATCCCGCATTACGGGCTCTACTAATTTAAAATTATTAGTGATCTCCCCTAAACGATAGGCATCAAAAAAAAGACGCTCCATCAACTCTATCTCGTCCTGCGAATTAAAATACGTTTGATAGCCAATATTCGAATAATTAAACAAATTATAAGGCTGATTTACAACGATCTTCCCAACGTAAGATTTATTACTTATTGGCTTCTCTGCATCGCCCAAATCAAAACGACTATCTATATTCACAAGATTAACCATTTGATCTAGAGTATCGTAAGCCCGGTATTGTGCATAAACTAAATCCTGACTTCCACCAAGAAGTACAGGAATCACATCCTTTTTCACCAATTGAGCAACCAAATTCTGAACCGCAAAATAGGTGTCTTCTACCGTTTCTCCTTTTTCAATATCTCCAAGATCGGCAATATTTAGATGCCAGTTTCCAGGAAACAAACTATAAAAAGCCTTTCTTACATCGTCAAAATCAAGAAAATCTATCTCGTCTCCAAGGCGATTTTCTTTTACACCCACAATAGCTATTTCAACGCCTTCTAAATCTGGAAAGCCCTGAACAACACTATGTTTTTTAACCGAATTACCTAGTGAATGCTCACCAAAACCGGTGATCTCCTTAAGCAATTCTTCAGAAAGGGGACTCAGAAAATCTAAATCCATATATTATTTCTTCTTTTTGGTAGTGGTTTTCTTTTTAGCCGTGCTCTTTTTAGCAGTTGACTTTTTTGCCGGAGCTTTCTTTTTGGTGGTCTTTTTCTTCTTTTTAGATTTCTCTTCAAGAATTTCCTGCACCTCCTGCAAACTCAAATTTTCGGCATCTGTGGTTTTTGGCAATTCAATTTTAGTCTTGCCTTTTATGATATTAAACCTTCCCCAGCGCGCTTTTTCAACTCTAATCCCTTCTTCTTCCCAGTTGTGGATTAATTTCTCGCGTTCTTTCCGTTTTTTATCCTCAATCAAAGTTTCAATATCTTCAATAGAAAGATTATCAAAATCGTATTTCTTATTTACATTGATAAAAATACCATTCCACTTTAGGAAAGGACCAAAACGACCTACGCCTTTTTGCACCGGCATATCTTCGTAATGATGAATTGGCGCATCTGCCTTTTCCTTTTCTTTTATCAACTCCATCGCGCGTTCAAAATCTACGTTTAATGGATCTTCCCCTTTTTCAAGGGAAACATATTTTTTACCAAATTTCACATAAGGACCAAATCGGCCGTTATTAACCTCAACTTTTTCGTCCTTATATTCTCCTAATTCCTTTGGAAGCTGGAAAAGATCCATCGCTTCTTCGTAAGTAACCGAATCTAAAGTTTGGTCTGGTCCAAGACTGGCAAATTTCGGCTTTTCATCGTCTTCTACAGAGCCAATTTGAACCATAGGCCCGAATTTCCCTAACCTTACACTTACAGGTTTACCGGTTTCAGGATCTTCGCCTAAAATTCTTTCTCCAACTTCCCGGTCGGCATTTTTCGCCACATCCTCAACCTGCGGATGAAAGTCTTCATAGAATTCCTTCATCATATGCGTCCATTCTTCATTTCCTTCTGCGATATCATCAAAGCTCTGCTCAACTCTAGCGGTAAAATTATAATCAAGAATGTTTGAAAAATGATTTACAAGAAAATCGTTTACTACCATTCCCACAGCGGTTGGCACTAATTTCCCTTTATCACTTCCAACGGTTTCAGTTAATTTATTTTCTTTAATGTCAGATCCTTTCAATACAAATTGCAAATACTCGCGCTCTGTACCATCTACCGATCCTTTTTCGATATAATTCCTATTCTGAATGGTAGAAATTGTTGGCGCATAAGTAGAAGGACGACCAATCCCCAATTCTTCCAGTTTCTTCACTAAAGAAGCTTCTGTATATCTATAAGGAGGTCTCGTAAACCTTTCGGTTGCGGTAATATATTTGTTGTTAAGCGGCTGATTTTCCTTTAAAGCCGGTAACATTCCGTTTTGTTCTTCGGCATCTTCATCATCGTCTGTACTTTCTAAATAAACTTTTAGAAAACCATCAAACTTAAGCACTTCTCCATTTGCGGTAAACTGCTTATCGTGTTTAGAAGCTTCAATTTTCACATTGGTGCGCTCTAATTGCGCATCGCTCATTTGGGAAGCGATAGCTCGTTTCCAAATAAGCTCATATAAACGTTGTTCGTCACGATCTGCTCTTACCGAGTGGCTGGCAAAATTTGTAGGTCTAATCGCTTCGTGAGCTTCCTGAGCGCCTTTTGTTTTTCCTTTAAACTGCCTGGATTTTGCGTATTTATCTCCGTAAGCCTTTAAAATTTCTTTGTTGGCACCTTTTCTTGCATCTTCTGAAAGGTTAACCGAATCTGTTCTCATATAAGTAATATGACCGGCTTCGTATAAACGCTGTGCCATAGTCATGGTTTTACTTACTGAAAAATATAATTTCCTTGCTGCTTCCTGTTGCAAGGTTGAAGTTGTAAATGGTGGAGCAGGTGATTTTTTTGCTGGTTTAGTAGTAAGTTCTGCAACTTTAAAATCCGATCCCAGGTTTTGCTGAAGAAATGCTTCAGCTTCCTTACGGGTATCAAAATTCTTAGGAATTTTTGCTTTGAAAGATTTACCATCTTTCGTTGTAAACTCTGCATCGATTCTAAAAGAAGCTTCCGCAGTAAAGTTTTGGATTTCGCGCTCTCTTTCTACAATAAGCCTAACCGCCACCGATTGAACTCTTCCTGCTGAAAGACCGCCTTTTACTTTTCGCCATAAAACAGGCGAAAGTTCGTAACCCACCAACCTATCTAAAACCCTACGAGCTTGTTGAGCATTTACCAGGTTATAATTAATATCTCTTGGATTATCTATAGCCTTAAGAATAGCCGTTTTAGTAATCTCGTGAAAAACAATTCTTTTAGTTTTATCGCTCTTTAGATTGAGTTCCTCAGCAAGATGCCAGGCAATGGCTTCCCCTTCCCGGTCCTCATCACTAGCGAGCCAAACCATTTCTGCAGTTTTGGCAAATCCCTTTAGTTTTCTAACTACATCTTTCTTGTCTTTAGAAACTACGTATTTTGGAGTGAAATTCCCTTCGGTATCTACCCCTAACTCTTTAGTAGGTAAATCGGCAATATGCCCAAAACTCGAAGCCACTTTATAATCTTTTCCTAAAAATTTTTCGATGGTTTTCGCCTTGGCAGGGGACTCTACAATCACTAAATTCTTTGCCATAACTCTCTTTTTCTAGCTGCAAAAGTATATCAATTTTTTTTTAACAGCCTACATGATTTCACAAAACAACATGAAAAAGCTTGTAAAACAGCCACATTCAAGCATTCGCGATTAAAAAATTCTTTTTCAAACAGGTTAATAAAAAAGCCCCGCTGGTTGCGGGGCGTCCTTAAAAAACAAAATAAAATCAATTGAGATTAAAACTGCTTAATAAATTGATCTCATTACCCTTATAAGTATATTGGAAAAGTGTATTATCCCCAACCATTAAGAGCACATCTTCTAAAGGGATGACGTCATAGGTGTTAATGTCCTGAAAATGGTCTATAAGTTCCAGGTTGGGGGTATTTTTTGTATCATATATTTTTAAACCAGCGGTACCGTCGCAAACAAAAAGCCAGTCGTCTTTTACGCCCAGGCCGTAAGGGTTTTCCATATCATAAGTTTGTAATAACTGCGGATTGGACTTATCAGCTACATCTATTACATCAAGTTGGCTCCATTCCTGCCCGCAAAGATTACCTCCACGTATTGTTACATAGGCGATATCACCTTTAACTACTACGGGATCGCAACCAAGGATATGTCTAAACATAGATCTAAACTCTGGTACCTCAGGGTTTTCTACACTATAAATATACATTCCGGTAGAACTTCCTAAATACAGGTGGTTTTCTTTATAAAAGATGGTTTCAATACCTGTTCCCACCCAATCGGTTTTTAATAATTCAGGCGTACTTAATCCCTCAATATTAAAAACTGAAAGCTGATTTTGATCTACAACATATAAAAAGTCCTCGTGAATATTGAAACGAGCTAAAGAACCTCCTGTACCAGATCCTCCTGACGAATTCCCTGATTCTGAAAAAGATGCTCTATCATTAGTTAACCACCCTGTATCGTTTGCCATTTCTATTTTTCGGGTTTCCATTACATAACCCACGACTACTTCTGTTTCAGCATTAAAATTGTCGCTATCTACAAAAGAAGCACCGGCTGGAATCCTACTATTATGATTTGGAAATACGTTCTTTATACTTTCCTCCTGGGAAATATTATTGATATCGCTTATATCAAAAACCACTAAATCCATCGCCGAATTTGCAAAAAGCATATCATCCTTTACTGCGATATCGGTATTCTGCGGAATTTCCAGAAATTTAATTTTCACAGGACTCCGATGATCGCTATTATCTATAATATGCACTCCTTTCTGATCGTCGTTCACAAAAACATAGTCGCCATGAGTATAAATTTTCCCTGCTTCAGAAATCGCTCTTGGTTCAGAGATCTTTACCATTGCCCTAAATTCTTCAATAGGTTTTACAACAGGAACAGCAACATTATAAAATTCATCCTGGGCATCATCTTTCTCGCAAGAAGTGAATAAAGCCATTAATGCTAAAAGCAGCAGCGTGATTAAACTGTAGAAAAATCTCATTATTTCTGGGTTAGTTATTATATAGATGCAGTTAATACGAAAAGGTTGCGTGAGAAAATTAAAAAAATTGCTGTCACTTTGTCAGAAGTTCGTTTTACCCTTATCTTTGCAATTCTTAATCCTGAAAAGGAAGTTTGAATTATGGAGAAGACAATAGACGAAAAACAACAGGGAAATACGCTGGTAATGGAGCCCAGGACAGAAAACAACCGTAAACTTTTTATTGAAAGTTACGGCTGTGCAATGAATTTTAGCGATAGTGAAATCGTTGCTTCTATTCTTGCAAAAGAAGGCTTTAACACTACTCAAAATTTAGAAGAAGCAGATCTGGTTTTAGTAAACACCTGTTCTATTAGAGAAAAAGCCGAACAAACCGTTCGTAAAAGGCTTGAAAAATATAACGCAGTTAAAAAAATTAATCCAGGGATGAAAGTGGGTGTTTTAGGCTGTATGGCCGAGCGTCTTAAGGAGAAATTCCTGGAAGAAGAAAAGATCGTAGATCTTGTAGTTGGGCCAGATGCCTACAAGGACCTTCCAAATCTTATAAATGAAGTTGAAGCAGGCCGGGATGCAATAAATGTGCTTCTTTCTAAAGAAGAAACTTATGGCGATATTTCTCCTGTTCGTTTGCAATCTAATGGGGTTTCAGCGTTTGTTTCTATCACCCGTGGTTGCGACAATATGTGCACCTTTTGCGTGGTTCCCTTTACCCGCGGTAGAGAACGAAGCCGCGATCCGCAAAGTATCGTGGAAGAAGTAAACGATCTTTGGGACAAAGGCTTTAAGGAAATCACACTTTTAGGTCAGAATGTGGATAGCTACCTTTGGTATGGCGGCGGACTTAAAAAAGATTTTAAAAATGCTTCGGAAATGCAAAAGGCTACGGCCACAGATTTCTCCGCACTTTTAAGACTGGTTGCCGAAGCACAGCCAAAAATGAGGATTAGGTTCTCTACTTCAAATCCGCAGGATATGACGCTGGAGGTGATTGAAGTTGTAGCGGCTTATCCAAATATTTGCAAGCATATTCATTTACCGGTTCAAAGCGGAAGTGATAGAATCTTGAAAGAGATGAACAGGCTGCACACCCGCGAAGAGTATTTTAAACTTATAGACTATATAAGAGAACTAATGCCAGAATGTTCTATTTCTCAGGATTTAATTGTGGGCTTCCCTACAGAAACCGAAGAAGATCACAAGGATACTTTATCATTGATGGAATATGTGAAATATGACTTTGGATATATGTATGCATATTCTGAAAGACCCGGCACCATGGCTGCACGGAAACTGGAAGATGATGTCCCTGCAGAAACAAAACAGCGAAGATTAGCTGAAATAGTAAAACTTCAAAGGGAGCATAACCATTTTAGAACACAGCGATTTCTTGGTGATACCGTAGAGGTTTTAATTGAAAGAGAATCCAAAAAATCCAACGAACACTGGAGCGGCCGTACCACCCAAAATACGGTAGCTGTTTTCCCAAAGGAAAACTATAAAGTTGGGGATTTTGTAAATGTAAAAATAAACGATTGCACCAGTGCAACCCTAATTGGTGAGGCAGTGGGTTATAGTGAAAACAACTAAAAAAAGTAGTTATTTCAGGCTAAAGGAAAATCAGTTATTATTCCTTCAGAAATAACAGGATTTATATATGGAATCAATTCAGGCAGTAAAACAGCGGTTTGGAATAATTGGCGACGATCAAAGTCTTAACCGCGCTATAGAAAAAGCAATCCAGGTTGCGCCTACAGATATTTCGGTTTTGGTAACCGGGGAAAGTGGGGTTGGTAAAGAAAGTATTCCAAAAATAATCCATTCTTTATCTCATAGAAAACACGGGAAATACATCGCGGTAAACTGTGGTGCAATTCCCGAAGGAACTATAGATTCTGAACTTTTTGGTCACGAAAAAGGTGCTTTTACCGGCGCTACTCAAACTCGTAGCGGTTATTTTGAAGTGGCCGATGGCGGTACTATTTTTTTAGATGAAGTTGGGGAATTACCCCTTCCCACACAAGTTAGATTACTTCGTGTTCTGGAAAACGGGGAATTTATAAAAGTAGGTTCTTCTAAAGTGCAAAAATCTGATGTTCGCATTATTGCGGCTACCAACATCAATATGCAGGAATCTATAAAAAAAGAGCGTTTTCGTGAAGATCTTTATTATAGATTAAGTACAGTAGAAATTAACTTACCACCACTAAGAGATCGAAAAGAAGACATTCATTTATTATTCAGAAAATTCGCTTCAGATTTCGCATTGAAATATAAGATGCCCACCATAAAACTTCAGGATGATGCCGTAAGTTTATTACAAAAATACCGATGGGGCGGAAATATTAGACAGTTAAGAAATATAGCCGAACAAATTTCGGTTTTAGAACAGGAACGCATTATTGGCCCGGAACGTTTAAAAGAATACCTCCCAAATATTGGCAGTAATTTACCAGCCGTGATCGCCGATAAAAAGAAGGAAAGTGATTTTAGCAATGAACGTGAAATTCTTTACAAAGTGCTTTTTGATATGAAAAGCGACCTTACCGACCTAAAGAAACTTACCTTAAAACTTATGGAAAGTGGAAACTCCAAAAAGGTTCAGGATGAGAATGAAAGTCTTATTCAAAAACTGTATGGAGATGATGACGGGGAAGATGTTGATGCAGAAGAATTGGAAGCTTTAAATGATGAACGTCTGGAAGTACTTCAAATTCCGCAGAACAGTCCAAAATCTGAAATTAACAGAGAAAAGGATAAATATTATTTTGCGGAAGAAATTCAGGAAGAAGAAACCCTTTCTTTGCAGGATAAAGAATTAGAGCTTATCAAAAAATCTTTAGACAGGCATAGCGGAAAACGCAAAGCTGCCGCCGAAGAATTAGGTATAAGTGAGCGCACACTTTATAGAAAAATAAAACAATACGACTTGTAATTTAGTCCCCGATTTTATGAAAAAATCTGCTTTTCTTTTATGCTTCGTGCTTCTATTTTGCACCCAATCCTGCGGAATTTACTCCTTTACAGGTGCCGATACCGGTGATGCCGACTCTTTCCAGGTAAATTTCTTTCAAAACCAGGCCGATTTGGTAGAGCCGGGAATTGATAGAACTTTCACTTTACAATTACAGGATCTTATTCAAAACCAAACCAGCTTAAGCCTGGCAAACAATAATGCTGATCTTATTTTTGAAGGAGAAATTATAGATTTCTATATAGCGCCAATTACAGCTACTTCTGAAAATACAGCCGCTGAAAACCGACTTACAATCGCAGTTAATGTTCGTTATTACAACACCCTGGAACCAGAAAAAGATTTTGAAAGACGCTTTTCTTTTTATTACGATTATCCGGCCAACGCACAGCTTGTTGGTGATGTGTTGGCAACTGCTTTAGATGAAATTTACAACCGGCTAACCCAGGATATTTTTAATGCTGCATTAACCGATTGGTAATATGGAAGCAACCGAATTCATACAACTATTGCAACAACCGGCAGGCATTACCGCCGGGCAAACCACCGCTTTAGAAAAGTTAATTCAAAAAGCACCCTATTTTCAGGCGGCGCGTGCAGTTAGGCTCAAAGGATTAAAGGAACACCAGGAATTCAGTTACAACAGTGCACTAAAAAAAACCGCTGCTTATACCACTAATCGCAGTGTACTTTTCGATTTTATTACTTCAGAAGAGTTTAATCAGAACAAGATTGCAAGACAAATTCAGGATCAGGAAGAGCAACTTCGCAATATTACTGTTTTTGAGCCCGAAGAGGTCTTTGCCAAAAGAAGTATAGCCATAGACGAGGCCATTAAAATGCGCCAATCTGAATCTGAGCAAGTCATGGACCCCGAGTTATTTTCAGAAAAAGAAAACAAGGCTGAAGCTGAAACAGCTGAGCTAGAAGATTCCGCTGAAAATAAATTAAAGTTAGGAGAACCCTTAGAATTTAACGCTTCAGAATCACATTCGTTCTCAGAGTGGTTACGACTTACTTCAGCAAAACCTATAGAACGGGAAGAAATTGAAGACGAATATCAAAAAGATGATGTTCAACATAAAAAGTTTGAACTTATAGACAGGTTTATTTCCAAAAGTCCTAAGATAAAACCCGGCAAACCTACCAATAAATCCAATCTTGCCGAAGTGAGTACAACTCCCGCTGAATCCTTAATGACAGAGACTTTAGCCCGGGTTTATTTAGAGCAAAAAAACTATAAAAAAGCAATACAGGCATATAAAATATTAATTTTGAAAAATCCCGAAAAAAGTGGTTTCTTTGCTGACCAAATTCGGGCAATCGAAAAATTACAAGAAAATAATTCAAAATAAGAATGAGCACCTTTACAATTTTTTTAGCATTAATAGTTATTGTAGCCTTTTTACTGGTAGTGGTAATTATGGTACAAAACCCTAAAGGCGGTGGTTTATCTTCCTCTTTTGGTGGTAGTGGACAACAAGTTGGTGGTGTTAAGAAGACCGGAGACTTTTTAGATAAAAGCACCTGGACCTTAGCAACGCTTTTATTGGTCCTTATTTTACTTTCTAATGTAACTATTATGGATGATTCCAGTTACGGTGAATCCAGGGTTTTTGACGAAGACGCAATGCCTGAAAACAATACTACTCCACCGGCACAAATGCCAGGACAACAATCAGAATCTGACAACGATCAATAAAAGGTTTCGTTCTATATAAAATTCTAAAATGCCAGCTTATGACAAGCTGGCATTTTTTATTGGTAATTGGCAGTAAAAGCGAGGTGGCATAATTTTAGAATTAGGCTTAGTCGCTTATTTAAAGATTAATTAACCTAAATAAATTTATAAAAAATGGGACTAAACATTAAACCGCTCTCAGACAGAGTTCTTATCGAGCCTGAAGCCGCCGAAACTAAAACGGCATCTGGAATTTACATTCCCGAAACAGCTAAAGAAAAGCCACAACGTGGTAAAGTTGTAGCTGTAGGTAAAGGAAATAAAGATCACGATATGACTGTGAAAGTTGGTGATACTGTACTTTACGGAAAATACTCCGGTACAGAATTAAAACTTGAAGGTTCAGACTACCTGATTATGAGAGAAGACGATATTCTTGCAATAGTATAAGACTTCTTTCCCCACTTACGGGGAGATTTTCAAAATAAATAATAGTATTAATTAGATTTCCGTCTTCACGGAAATGACAAAACATAATTTACAATGGCAAAAGATATAAAGTTTGACATTAAAGCCCGCGATGGAATAAAGCGTGGTGTAGATGCATTGGCGAACGCTGTAAAAGTAACCTTAGGTCCAAAAGGACGTAATGTAGTAATAAGTAAATCTTTTGGTGCACCAACTGTAACTAAAGACGGTGTAACCGTAGCAAAAGAAATTGAGCTGGAAGATCCTTTAGAAAACATGGGGGCTCAAATGGTTAAGGAAGTTGCTTCTAAAACCAACGACCTTGCAGGAGACGGTACCACTACCGCTACAGTACTTGCCCAGGCAATCGTAAAAGAAGGCCTTAAAAATGTTGCAGCAGGCGCAAGCCCAATGGACCTTAAAAGAGGTATAGACAAAGCTGTACTGGCTATCACGAAAGATTTGGAGAAACAAACCAAAGAAGTTGGTGATTCTTCAGAAAAAATAAAGCAGGTAGCTTCTATTTCAGCAAATAACGATGAGCATATTGGTGATCTTATCGCCCAGGCTTTCGGTAAAGTTGGAAAAGAAGGAGTAATTACTGTAGAAGAAGCTAAAGGTACCGAAACTCACGTAGAAGTTGTTGAAGGTATGCAGTTTGACCGTGGTTATCTTTCTCCATATTTCGTAACGAATTCAGAGAAAATGACTGCAGATCTTGAAGATCCGTACATTTTATTGTTCGACAAAAAGATCTCTTCTATGAAAGATTTGCTTCCTGTTCTTGAGCCGGTAGCACAATCTGGAAAGCCACTTTTAATTATTGCTGAAGACGTAGACGGCGAAGCCCTTGCTACTTTAGTGGTAAACAAACTACGTGGTTCTCTTAAGATCGCTGCTGTTAAAGCACCAGGATTTGGAGATCGTAGAAAAGCAATGTTAGAAGATATCGCTATCCTAACCGGTGGTACTGTGATTTCTGAAGAAAGAGGATTCTCTTTAGAAAACGCTACTATTGATATGTTAGGTACTGCTGAAAAAGTAGCTATCGATAAAGATAATACTACTATCGTAAACGGTGCTGGTGATAACAAGCAAATTGAAGAACGTGTAAACCAGATCAAAGCTCAGATCGAAACCACTACTTCAGATTATGATAAAGAAAAACTTCAGGAGCGTTTGGCTAAACTAGCCGGCGGTGTTGCCGTACTTTATGTAGGTGCAGCTTCAGAAGTTGAAATGAAAGAGAAAAAAGACCGTGTAGATGATGCACTTCACGCAACCCGTGCGGCTGTAGAAGAAGGAATCGTTGCCGGTGGTGGTGTGGCTCTTGTAAGAGCTCAAGCCGTTCTTGCTAAGATCAAAACTGAAAACGATGACGAAGCAACCGGAGTTCAAATTGTATTTAGAGCAATCGAGTCTCCGCTTAGAACTATCGTAGAAAATGCAGGTGGTGAAGCTTCAGTAGTAATCAATAAAGTTCTTGAAGGCAAGAAAGAATTTGGTTACGATGCGAAGACTGACACATTTGTAGATATGATGAAAGCCGGAATTATAGATCCTAAGAAAGTAACAAGAGTTGCGCTTGAAAACGCTGCTTCTGTTGCCGGAATGATCTTAACTACCGAATGTGCTCTTGTGGATATCCCAGAAGACGACAAAGGTGGTGGAATGCCAGGTGGAATGGGCGGCGGAATGCCCGGAATGATGTAATGGCTCAGCCATAACAATAAATATTAAAAACCCGTTTCTTCATTGAGACGGGTTTTTCTTTTTTATAAACATTTGTTAAGCTGAATTTATTTCAGGCTTTATCCCGAATTCCCTTAGGGATTCTAATATCATCTAAAGTTGTGTTATGTTATATCTCCGAAATAAATTCGGAGCAGGCTCTGAAACGAGTTCAGTATGATTATGACGTATTGGTTCTACGCCCTCATAAAATCAAACCCACCTTTTCTAAGGTTAATTCCAAATTCCAAATAAGCTTTTAAACAGGCAAGGAAATTTGCCCAACCTTCAGTATTTCCACCAAACCATTGAATGCCCATCTCATCTGCTTCCATCTTTCCTTCGGTTATTTTTACCAGCGTACTGGTTTTAGAAACTTCTTTAAGGCTAATTTCGACCAAAAGGTTTTTATCTTTTGCACCTTCCCATTCAAAAGAAATCAATTTATTGGGAACTAATTTGCGTACATTCACCGGCACATATTCTTCAAATTCCAGAAATTTCCAGCTAATAGACTTCCTCTCTTCCATCATTCCAGAGCTTTCCGCGATAAAATAATGCTTCATTTTTTCAGGATCTATAATCGCTTCAAAAACCTCAGCTTTTGGTTTTGCGATTTGTAAAGCGGTTTTAATTTCCAGCATTTTCATAGGTTGAAATTTACTAAAATAGGGGAGATTTCAAACAAACTCTCAAGGATTCAGAAACCTGAGATTAGAGCGACAACATAAGAATTATTCACAATTTAATTTTAATTCAATTTCTTCGAAATAAATTACACGAATTCAAAGTTAAACCAAGATCAATAAAAATAAATTTTCTCATATTTATGTCTAAATAATTCTACCAATTCTACTTAAGGGAAATTGACTTAATACTAATTACAACTCTTTATATCTCTAGAATAACCAAAAAATTAAGCTCTGATGATACTTCACTTATTTCTAAAGTTTCTTTCTTATAGCTAGCAACAACCGGGGTATAATAAGTTGCTCCACAAATCTTTCTTGATTGGTCTGTTTCAAGTTGAACATTAATAATTTCCTCTATATCATCTAAATAAATAGTGTATTCGTATTTTGACCTATGTGGCACCGTTAACATAAGCGAGTTATCCAGCACTCTAATTTCAGCATCAGGGTTTGCAAATTCATTTCCTGGAATAAATTGAAAATTAATAAGTTCTTCTGAATGATCAGCTTCTACCCTGATATTATTTGGATCAATAGTCCCATTTTCAAAGAGATTAGCACCTGAGTCATCAACTATCCTGAGATGCAAGGAAGGTACTGCCATATCTAAAATACAGTCGTCTCCTTCATCGTCGTTGTTGGAACAACCGGAAAGTAAGAGACCAATTAAAATAAGCGTAATAATTTTTTTCATAATTCAGTATTTATAAAAAATTAATATTATTCGTTCTATTTATTAGATCCAATTCTTCCCATTTGGTTGCGTCAAATGGCATTTAAATTATAACAGTTATTTTGTGGTAATTAAAAACTAAACCATAAACTCACGAAATACAAAACTTATAATTCACTCAGGCTTAGATTTTGAAATATATTTAGATGGATGCCTAGTTAGAGACTAAATTTTAACGTTGCTAAAACCTGCGAAGGCCTCAATTGATAGCTGCTCTGCACATAATAATATTGATTGTTATATGCATTTATAAAAGTCTCCGTATTCAAAATATTTCGCCAGCTTAAATTCAAGTCCATTTTGGGCTTTTTAAAAGTAAACTGATAGCCCAGGTTTACAAAATAATTATCCCCATTTTCAGAAAGTGAATTCCCATAATATTCTCCACTCAAACTCAAATATTGATTATCCTTAGGATAAAAATAAAGATCCATAATATGCTGATGGGTTTCTATTTTTTGAAAATTGTTCCCTTCAAAACCCGAAGTATAAGTAGAGAAATTACCTGAATAATTCGCAATTAGCCAACTCCAAATATCGGCTTCCAAACTTCCTCGTAGATTCAAATTTTGTGTATTCACCTCAGCCAGCGTATTATTTAAAAACTGTTGCCGATTTGATAAATTATATGAAGCATTTAGTTTAAGTGTTGTTTTTAGTTTCCTAAAGTACTTACTTCCGCCGGCTTTGAAACTATGATTATCAAAACTATTATTACGAGCTACAGCTTCTAAAATTGTTGTTCCATTTTCACCAATATTAGAACTGTACAATAGGTTATTTTCAGAATAATTATACGAGTAAGACGCATTTAAAAATAATTGATTTAACGGATTTCGATAGCGTAGGCCTCCGCTATAATTTTGTGTTTGTTCTTCGGAAATTGGTGCATTGTAACGATTTAAATTCCGGTAGCCATTCAGTAAAAATCCGTAATATAATTGCTGAATTTCACCAAAATTATAACTCAATCCTGCTGAAGCATTTGCTTCCCAAAATGCTGAAATTTTCTTTCTTACATAAAAATTAGGTTCAAAAACCAAACGATCCAGATTTCTGCTATCCTTAAAATTATCATCTTCAAGGTGAAAGCTTTTAAATTCAAGCGGTGTACTTAAACGCAAATTCCAGGTTTCATCCTTACTTTCAAACCTGAAAGCGTTTTTAAAATACACCGAAGATTGTACAAATTCGGTTCGGTTTTTAAAATTCACATCCAAAACTTCATCGATCTCATTAAGAAAAACATCGCTATCTAACTGCTGATGTTGAAATGAAAAGCCAAATTTTGGGGAGATAGTGAATTTTCCCAGTGCTTTTGTGAATCCGGCAGAATTATCGGTATAAATTTTTATGGCTGATACCAATTGCTGAATTTCATTATAAGGATCTCCATCATTGAAAATAGCTTCAAATTGTCCCGGCTGAACCATGAGATCCTGATTATTTTCCGTAAATCCTGTATTCGAATTAAAAGTGAATAATTGTTTACCCACGGTCCTAAGCAAACTTAGATCGTTTTTAATTCCGAAGAAAGGATTATCCAGCTGCTGCTTTATTTTTGTATCGGGACGATCTAGAACACCTCGTGCAGCATTCCAAAATCCGTTAAATTCCAATTGATTTTTCAGGTAATTTTTATCGGCATTATTTTCCAGGGTTAGTTTCCCCTGAAGTGTACTCACATAAATATCGTTGTTGGTATTCTCGATCACATCTATCGTATCTGTAGGGGTAAAATAGCGGGTTTGCGTACTCCCATCCTGTTGCTGGTAATCATTAAGATAAGAGATATTCAGTTTTAGATCTATATTCTCTTTGATACGCTGTAAAATATTTGCAGAACCCAAATGCACATTATTATCCAACCAACGCTCCTGAGAAAAAGGGGGCTCTGATATGTTCTGAATCGAAAGCCAATCGGTTTTATCGATCGTAAACTGATTGCCCGAAAAATTGATCGAAAAATCACGAATCTCCCGGGAAACATCACTACCGGTATTATTACTTTGATAAGTAACGATCGCCTGTTGTTTTTTAGTAAAAATCATGGGCGTTACCTTTGTTTGCCACAGCAGAGGCGCTGCACCAATCCCGGCGGTGGCCGTTCCGCTATACGTAACATCTTTTTTAAGCTTGATATTTATTGAAGCGCGCTCTGAAAACTCCAAACTATCCAAAACTTTTACTGGCTGATGATTTTCCAGGATCTCGACTTTAGAAACCGCCTCGACAGAAAGGTTATCATTCGCAAGATTATAACGCCCTTCTAACAGATCTAAACCTTCGATATAATATTTCTGGATAGGCTCATCTCTATAAAAAATCTGTCCGTTTGGTCGAATATCGATACCCGGTAATTTTTTTAGAACATCGGCAATCACACGGTCGTTTTTACCTTTAAAGGCTGCTACCGAAAAACTAAGCGTATCGCTACGTTGCCGCAAAATTTCAGATTTTACGAGCACCTCTTTTAAAGATTCTGAAGAAGGCGAAAGCTTAACGTCCAGTCTCTGTGCTTTATTCTGAATCGTTTTTTTAAACGTACCAAAACCTATGTAGGAAACTTTTAAAAACAGGGAATCACTCTCATTTTTGACAGCTATTTTAAATTTTCCATTCGAATCTGAAATACCATAAGCTAATATCGGAGAAACAGAATCTTTACTAACCATCACCGTTGCCCCACTCAGTTTTTCATCCTGATCGTCAAGAACCTGTCCCGAGATTTCTTTTTGAGAATAACCTACAGAAATGATAAATATCGATATGAGGAATAGGAAAATCTGTCTAAAATGATCCAATTGATTATTTTTTTTGATTGATGATGATTTATTATGGATGAAGCTCGATTGGATTATTTCGTTTTTTATATTTTTCGCTTAGTTCTTTTCTTGTTTTAGTTTCATCTTCTTCGCTCCAACCGAATTTTACGCCTGCCTTTTGCATGGTACCAATAGGATCACGATCATAATCGTCCCGAACCTGATCAAGTTCTTGCTGAGAAACAGTTTTATAATTATCCAAATTCAATAGTTTATCTACCGGATTTGCTAATTCCTGAAATGCCGTTAAGCTAAAATGATAATGATTTTTTAGGTCTGAAATCTCTAAAATGAGTCCCGGCAACCCACTAAACTTATAAGGTCCATCAGAGAATGGTAATTCTGACGCAAACCAGGCGACATAATTTCTACCGGCAAAAGTACCTGTGGCTTTCTGAACGCTAAAGCCTAAAATTTCTTTATTCTCTGGCTGAATTTCCCAATCAATCTTTTTTAGATCCTGTTTATATTTTAATTCATATTGAAAAACCTTTTCGGCTAAAATAAGTTCGTTTTCCTGATAATTTTTAAAGATCTTGTATTTAAAATCGGTCATTTGATTATACTCATCCATCCTCGTGCTTACAGGATTTGTCATATTTTCTAAAGAATCTTTAACTGCTTTACCCAGGCTGGAATATCGTGATTGCTCCTCACTTAAATAAAGTACACCGGTTTCAGATTTTATGGAATTTTCATCTGTCGAATCCTCCTGGAATTCGAGTTGATACGTAGCTTTATAGGAATACTGATTCTGTGCCTGCAAATTCCCTAAACTAAGGAAAAGCATAGCGATTATAAGACTTCTCATTTTTGTAGTTCTATTTGGTTATTCATTTTCGCAAATCTTTCTTTAAAGCTTTCAGCATATTTTTTCTTGTTTTCTTCAGAGATAATTACATTAGGGGGAGTGGGCGCATACCCCATAGGATCTTCCATATATCGTTTCCAAACTTTATATAATTCAGTTTTATTGGTTTCAGCGTATTGGTTAAGATTGATCTTGTATTTAAGTTTTGGACTGAGTTTTTCCAGACCGAAAAATTCAAATACATAATGCTGCTGGGTATCTTCAAGCTCCAATATTAAACCCGGCAAACCACTAAACTTATAAGGCCCATCTGAAATAGGAACTTCGGAAGTAAACCAGGCTACATAATCTCTTCCGGCAAAAGAAGTTTTAGCTTTTTGAACCTCAAAATCTTTAATTTTCTTCTTCTCCGGTAGAATTTCCCATTCAAATTGATTCATTTTCTGGATATAGTAAAATTGATCACGTGAAATAGTCCTCGTGAAAAACAGCTTATTTTCACTCCTATCCTTCAAAATGGCATATTGAAAATCTGTAACCGCTTCCCGGGAAGTATGTGCGGTATTCCCTTTTCTAACAATAGGATTGGCCAGAGTTTTTGCCCGACTGGAAAATTTAGAAAGTTCATCTCCAGCAAATAAGATCATATATTCAGATTTGGATTCATCGAGATTGGTGGAATCCAATTTGTAGGTGAGTTTATAGGTGACTTTATATTCGAATTTATCAGCTAGCTTTTGGGCGCTACAAATTGCGGAAAATAATATAAGAAAGAAGGTAAAATAAGTGTGTTTCATTGATTTAAATTTATTCCAACTCTATGGGATTATTTCGGCTTTTATAGTTTTCTTTTAATTCTTTTTTGGCTTCTTTCTCACTTTCTTTAGACCAGCCAATTTTAACACCGGCTTTTATTAATGCTCCCAAAAGATCACGATCATGATTATCTTTAACGGATAGAAAATCTTTCTTGGAAACAAGGGTAAATCGATTCTTCTCAATACTCACTGCAACAGGTTTTTTTAATTCGTGAAATCCTGTCATTTTAAAATGATAATAATTTTGGGTATCAGAAATTTCAATGATCAAACCCGGCAAACCGCTAAATTTATAAGGCCCATCAGAAATTGGAATTTCAGAAGTAAACCAGGCAACATATTCCCTCCCCGCAAAATTAGTAGTTGCTTTTTGTACCTTATAGCCAGAGACGTTTTTTGCTTCAGAATGAATTTCCCATTCCTGAAGTGGGAGTTTTTCGTTATACTTAAAGCTATCTTTAAAAATCCGTTCAAAAAATAGAATTTCTCCTTCAGTAAAATTTTTAAATATTTTATACTTGAACTTTGTTTGCGGTCGAGCCATAAACCTACCGGTCTTTTCAAAATTCTTTTTTCTAATCTTGTTGATAGAATCATGCTTCAAAAAATTTTCACTGGTAAACCTGGAGATATTATCCCCCATATAAAGTACCATGGTTTCATTTTGAATAGATTCAGCATCGGTTGAATCTATTTGCCATGTTAACTCATAAGTAGCTTTGTATTTAAACTTTTCGTTTAATTCCTGTGCTTTACAAATTGGAAAAGCCAGAATAAACAAAAGAGAAAAGTAAACATATTTCATAAGATAGGGGTTTTATTGCAGTTCTATGGGATTATTCTGCTTCTCCAATTTTTCTTTGTATTCCCGCAAAAGCTTTTCTTTTTGTCCATCTTTAAAACCTATAGTAATATTTTTTTCCGGAGTATTATTTCGTTCTAAAACAGCAAAAGGATCTAGCTTATATTCTTTAATTCGTTCTAAAATTTCCTTTTTATCACTTTTTATAAAATGAGAAGCTTTAAGCTCTACGCTAACAGGGTTCTTGAACTTTTCGAAACTTTTTAGTTTATAATTATAATGATTTTGAGTGTCGCTAATTTCAAGGATAAGTCCCGGTAAACCATTAAATTTATAAGGTCCCTCCTGCATTGGAATTTCTGAAGTAAACCAGGCGATATAATTTCTTCCGGCAAAAGTGGTAGTCGCCTTTTGTGCCTGATAGCCTTCTATCAGCTTATTCTCCGGCAAAATCTCCCAACTAAATTGGTTCAGGTCTTCTTCGTACCTCAGGTTATCCCTAAGAATTTTATAGGAGTAAGATATTTTTTCTTCCGGAAAACCTTTGTAAATCACCGATTCAAACTCGGTTTTAGTTTTTTTAGCACGTTCTTCAAAATCCATACTTCCAATATCTCTTCCCTGTAAATTCATTTTTAAAGAATCACTCATCGTTCGGCCTTTACTGGCAAAAATAGAAACCTTATTACCCAGGTATAAATTGAAATCTTCTGACTTCACTTCCTCAATATTTGTAGAATCGGGGAAATAGGTTAACTCGTAGGTAGCTTTATACTTAATTTGATCTTGTATTTTTTGATTTTGAGCAAAGACAGATGAAAAAATTAAACTGAAAATTATTAAAAGGAAATTCTGCATTAGTGATGCTTTTTTAGATGAATAATTAACGAATATGAAGAATAAAATCATCGCATCAAAAATTTTAACTATAAAATTAGTAGTCAAACTAAAAAACACGGTGATCTATGCAGAAACCTCTTTATTCACCGGCAGTGAACTTACCTGGGTGCCAGTCGCCCGGTAAATTGCGTTTAAGATCGCGGCGGCCGATGGGCCCTGTGCAGCCTCCCCTGCACCAAGAGCTTTTTCATTTGGCCTGTCTATTACCTCAACATGAATCTCTGGAATATCGGCAAATCTAAAAATAGGATAGCTTTCCCAGTCGGTACTGCTTACATGAGTTTGATCAAATTTTACCGCTTCCTGCAAAGTCCAACTCGCCGACTGGATCATTCCGCCTTCGGTCTGATTTTTTAATCCGTTAGGATTTATAACTTCCCCGCTATCTATGGCGCCCCACATTTCTTTTACTAAAATTTTAGCGTTAGCAGCACTAACCCTTGCAGCTACCGCAAAGTATGAAGCCGAATTTTTATAGCGTGCAAATGCAAATCCTAAACCTTCGTTAGCCTGTAAACTTACTCCCGCTGTCATTTCCTTTACTTTATTCAGCACATCTTTAGCGCGTTGATCCTCCAGGTGTTTTATTCTAAAATCAACTGGAACTTCGCCTGCTTTTTCTGCCAGCCTATCCATAAAATTCTCGATAGCCAAAATATTAGAATAAGCCCCTAAACTCCGTAAAGCTGAAACCCTTAAGGGACCTTTAAAATAATGTGCATCTATTTTTTGATGGGGAATACTATAATAAGGCTCTGAATTCCTATAAGCACCTCCAAAGTAACCTTTTGGTCTTTTTGCAGTTGTACCATTATAGAAACTCGAAGGCAGCAGATTTTGTTTATCGCCTCCCGGTCTTGTACTGTGTGTATCTGACCAAACATTATATTTCCAGTTTTTAATTTTCCCGTCGGAATTCAAACTTCCTTCCAGTTCCATTATCATCGCACTACCATAAGGTTCCCAGGCGTGTTCATCGGCACGGGTCCATTGCAGCCTAATATGTTTTTCGGGATTTTCTATGGCGAGAATAGCGGCTTCAGCAGCTACATCGTCGGCGCCATTATGCCCATAACATCCCGAACCCGGCACACCGGTAATTTGTATATTTTCTTCATTTAAATTTAGTAGATCGGCTATAGTTTCTCTAAGCGGATAAACGCCCTGGGTATGCGACCAAATGTGTAGCTTTTTATCTTTAAAAATTGCTACTGCACAAGATGGTCCTATCGCACCGTGCATTACATAGGGTTTAAAATAACTGGCTTTTATCGAGTTTCCATCAAGATCTAAACTTCCTTTATTCACAACATTTTCAGTTTCTCTACTTAAACTTTTTAAATAATCTGCTGAAAATTCCTCTGGCTTTAGGCTTTCTCCTTTACTCCATTTACAGTCACGCTCTAAAATATTCTTAGCTTTTTCTGCCTGGTATTCATCTTCAGAAAGCACCCCGATAAAATCATTGACTTTTATGATCTTAACGTCTAATTTTTCGACATTTCCTTTATTAAATGAAGTAAGCTTGGCATCGTAAGCAGCAGGACGTACAATTCTTGCATGTAACATTTTTGGGAATCTAAGGTCCTGCACATAAACCGGAAGCCCTCTAACCATTTGACCAATATCCTTTCTTAGTACGGGAGTTCCCACTACCTGGTGATCTTTTTTGGATTTGAGCCTGGCATTTTCCGGAACCACTTCTTCAATTTGCTCTCCATCAAGAATATTGAAGAAATTCTCCTGAAAATTGCCATCTTTTGAAAGTACCATCCCATCTTTGAGGTACAAATTATTGGCATCGATTTGATGTTTATCTGCTGCACGCGCTATTAAAATGCTTGCTGCGGCTGCGGCTGCTTTTCTAACAGCCATAGCACTTTGCGCAACAGATCTACTACCGGCGGTATAACCTTCATTTGGAGTGGTAGATGTTTCGGCGAGTTTTACTTCAATTAAATCTACATTCATATTTAACTCTTCCGCAGCTACCTGAGCGATCGCGATGCGGATTCCCTGCCCCAATTCCATTTTTCCTGAAAATATTCTTACACGGCCATCTTCTAAAACCTGCAACCAGTCTTTAATCCTGGGTTGCTGTACTATTGATGCTAGTGATTCATCTTTAAAAGGACTCCACGCCAGGCCTGGCACTAAACTGAAACCAATAGCTACATACCCGGTACTTTTTATAAAATTTCTTCTTGAAGTTTTCATGATTATTTAGCTATTGCCGCAGCTTGAATTGCCCTAATTATTCTCGTATGAGTTCCGCACCTACATAGAACCCGCTTTAATTTTTCATTTATTGCTGCACGATCTGGATTTGGATTTTCATTAAGTAACCAGGCACCAGAGATCAGCATTCCGTTTAGACAAAATCCGCATTGGGCAGCCTGTTCTGCTACAAAAGCTTCTTGAAGAGGATGTAAATCGCCATTTTCTGAAGTAAGGCCTTCCAGGGTAGTAATTTCCATTCCTACCACATCGGCCACAGGAATTTTACAACTGGGATCTGCCTTACCATCCATAAGTACCATACACGCGCCGCATTGCTCTAGGCCGCAGCCGTATTTAGGTCCGTTGAGTTCGAGTTCATTACGCAGTACATACAGTAAAGGGGTTTCTGGATCTACGTTTACACGATATTCCTTAGCATTCACTTTAAGGCTTAATTCTTCTTTCATAGCACTTTAATTAAAACACAGAGCTACTAAATATAAGTAATTACTCAGGTTTAAGAGGAAATTGCTAACATTCAAATTATTTTTTAACATCTTAATTACTATTTTCTTTAAAATATTCAGCATTAATAATTTTAATACCTTGTCAGGGTTTAAAATTTTAGAATGAACAAATTCACAAGAGCTTTAATTCTAATAGCGGGCCCATTAATATTTATTATACTTCAAATACTGGGCGCGCCAAAATCTATGCCTCCTGCCGCTTTTGATATTTTATGTATTACAATTTGGATGGCGCTCTGGTGGGTTACCGAGGTGATTCCGATTTCGGTTACAGCATTGCTTCCAATCGTAATGTTCCCACTCACCGGGGCTTTGGATATTGAAACCACTACTGCCGCCTTTGGTCATAAATATGTTTTTTTATATCTGGGCGGATTTGTTCTAGCGGTAGCTATAGAAAAATGGAATTTACACCGAAGAATTGCCTTGAATATTATTAACCTAATTGGGAGCAAAATAAAATTCATCATCCTTGGCTTTATGATTGCCACAGCCTTTCTTTCTATGTGGATTTCCAATACGGCTACCTCCGTAATGATGTTACCTATTGGCACCGCGATAATAAGTCAGTTAAAAAACAATCCTTTTAGTGAAGAAAACGAAACGGAAGTTTTTGGCAAAGCATTAATGCTTGCTATTGCTTATAGCGCCTCAATTGGAGGAATTGGAACTTTAATTGGGACACCGCCAAACCTTGTGTTTGCAGGAATTGTAGAAGAATTATATGGTATAGAGATCAGTTTTATGAAATGGGCTCTTCTGGGCATACCAATCTCAGTTTTTCTTCTTTTTATTTGCTGGAAATATTTAACTGTTTTCGCCTTCAAATTTAATAAAGCTGAATTTCCAGGGGGCAGGGCAGAAATATTAAAATTGCTGAAATCTTTAGGAAAAATAAGCAAGCAAGAGAAAAGGGTACTTATCATCTTTACCTGTACCGCATTTTTATGGATTACGCGCTCGTTTTTAGTTCAGCCGTGGCTTCCTTTTATAGACGATACAATTATAGCAATTATAGCTGCCATTGCGCTTTTTATTGTTCCATCAGGAAAAGAAACAAAACCATTATTAAACTGGGAAGAAGCAGTTAAAATACCGTGGGGAATTATTTTACTTTTTGGAGGCGGGATGGCACTGGCGAAAGGTTTTAGTGAAACAGGTTTAGCCGTATGGATTGGCGAACAATTAACTTACCTCCAGGCATTACCCCTATTTTTACTAATTTTAATACTGGTAGCGGCGGTTAACTTTCTTACTGAAGTTACTTCAAACCTGGCTACAACAGCTATGCTACTGCCTATCTTAGCGCCAATGGCTTTAGCTATGGGGCTTCATCCCTATTTACTATTAATAAGCGCTACACTGGCAGCATCCTGCGCTTTTATGTTACCGGTAGCAACTCCGCCAAACGCTGTGGTTTTTGGTTCGGGTTATTTAAAAATTCCCGATATGATAAAAACCGGATTATGGATGAACCTGTTTTCTATCCTTTTAATAAGCATCCTGGTGTATTTCTTCCTACCCAGCATCTGGGATTTTAAAATTGAAGAAATCCCGGAAATATTTAAATAGCTTATTCAGAATCTGCATCTATGCGCTTTCTCGTTTTCAAGAAATATTTCGGGTTCACTCCGTATTTTTCTTTAAAGATCTTTGAGAAATAGCTTCTATTATTAAGACCTATAGCGATTACAATTTCAGAAATATTCTTTTCTGAAGTCATTAGCATTTCCTTAGCGGCTTCAAGTTTCTTATGCTGCATATATTTATTCACGGTAAGGTCGTAAACATATTTAAAGCCTTCCTGAAGTTTGTTTACGTTAGTACCGGCTTCTTTAGCCAGCGCTTCTACCGTTAAATTGCTGCCAAGATCGCCCTGAATTCTTTTCACTACATAATCAACTTTTTCAATATCAGATTGTCTTAGAATTTGGGGAAGCTTATCTCCAGATTCATCATCCTGGTATTGAGAAATTTGAATCACCAACATTTGAAAGGCTTTGGCTTCAAGAAAAAGAGATCTTAAAAACCCGGAAAAATCCTTGGTATTGATCTCGTTCATAATATCGGCAGCTTTGATACTATAATTCCCCTGGTAGAAGAATTGCCGCTCTGCAACGGCATCTTTAAACAAATCTTTTAAAGTGGGATCCAGATCTTTAAAATCGTAATTTCTACGGTGTGCAAAAACCGACCTTATAATTTCCAAACTGGATATATGTGTGGCCTCATTAGCCTTAAAATATAAAACATGACCATTATAACCACTGCTGGAAACAATGATATTTTGATAAGATTTAATTTCATTCACCTTTTTTGTATCCTGAAAAGAATGCCCTATGGTCCCGGTGGAACAAAAAATAAATTTAAGCGGGTGCACAGTATTGAGCGCAAAATGAATTTCTACATCCTCATAAAACTTACAATTATATGTAATAAATCCCATGCCGGAATCAAAACTGATCCCTCTAATAAATCCTTCACCAATATTCTTTGGTAATTCTATAGTATATTCTCCACTTCCGTTTTCAACGGGTGCATTAAGGTTTTCAGATATATCCTGAATAATTTCATCTACCGGTAAGGTCTTTACATTTATTCTCATAAAAAAAATACTAAGGGAAAACCCCTGTAAACCAATATTTTAAGCTCAAACTATATCGAACTAATCTAATTTAAGCAGAATTTAACATTTCAGAAATTAGCGTAAAGTTAAAATATACCACCAAATACAATTAACATTTCCTATTTAAGGCAATGTTAGTGCGAAAAACGGTAGTAATGCAAATTTCTTAATCAAGGGCTTAAAATACATAATTGAAATCAAAGAAAGCGTATAAAGCGTAATAATTATTCTAAAAGCGTCAAGCAAAACAAATTAACTATCAGATATTTACATATTACTAATCACGCCCTCTCCTACCCTGGTTAGGTACCTAAATACCAATAAACTATGGATGTTATCTTTCTCCTTTTGGGTCTTGAAGCTTTAGCTATTATAATTGTTTCTGCATTTTTTGTAAAAAAAATAATTAGAACTTTAAGAAAAAGATAGCTGAAACCCGCAATTTTCTTCTTTTAAGTTTACATTTTTTATTTAGACTTTAAGCATTAAACTCGCTATTTTAAATAGAACAATCATTGGTTACGTAAGTTTTAATAGATATTTTAGACAAAAATTGTACTAATTAATTTATTAATACTATGTCTAAGACTTATTACAACCCTGATGACCTTCGAAAATTTAGTAAAATCACCGAATGGAACGAAGATCTGGGAAATAAATTTTTTGATTACTACGGGAAAGTTTTTGAAGAAGGCGCTCTCTCTGCTCGCGAAAAATCTTTAATTGCATTAGCTGTTTCTCACGTGGTACAATGCCCATATTGTATTGATGCCTATACTAAAGATGGCCTGCAGCGTGGTATTGAAAAAGAGGAGATGATGGAAGCCGTTCACGTAGGAGCCGCAATAAAAGGTGGAGCTACCCTGGTTCACGGCGTTCAAATGATGAATAAATATGAAAAACTATCTATGTGATGTTTCAAATTTATTTGAAAACTTTATACTTAGCTCCTTTTCGAATTCTTCAACCTTAGATCCATGCCTTTATTAAAATCTTTAGCAGCAAGAAAAGACGATCTTTCCAAACCTGCCAATCAACTTAAATTTTTGAGCAATGGAATTTTTAGAGAAGAGGAACTTCCTCTTTTCAAAGATAAAATTGCTGAAAGCGGAAACTATCCATTAAAGCCTAAAAAACTGGAAATTCTGCAGCTTAATTTAGGTTATATGTGCAACCAGGTTTGTTCGCATTGTCACGTAGATGCTGGTCCAGACCGTAAAGAGATTATGACTAAGGAAACTATGCAACAATGCCTGGAAGTTATAAAAACAACCGGGGCACATACCTTAGATCTTACCGGTGGCGCGCCAGAAATGAACCCCAATTTTAGATGGTTTGTGGAAGAAGCCTCAAAAGCAGGCATTAAAGATTTTATAGTTAGATCTAATCTTACAATTATTCTTGCGAATAAAAAGTATCACGATTTACCCGAATTTTTCAGAAAACATAAGGTGCACGTAGTTTCTTCGTTGCCATTTTATAAAAAGGAAAAAACCGATAAGCAACGCGGCAGCGGAGTTTTTGATAAATCTATAAAAGCTTTACAAATGCTTAACGCTGTTGGCTATGCACAGGAAGATTCAGATTTAAAACTGGATTTGGTTTATAACCCCGCCGGTGCCTTTCTACCTACCAACCAACAAGCATTGGAACAGGATTTTAAAACCGCACTTAAAGAAGATTTCAATATAGATTTTGATAATTTATTTGCTATCACAAACCTTCCCATAAGTAGGTTTTTAGAATTTTTGATCGCCTCAGAAAATTATGAAGATTATATGTATGCGCTAGTAGAAGCCTATAATCCAGCCGCAGTTGAAAATGTAATGTGCACCAATACCATTTCTATAAGTTGGGATGGCTGGTTATATGATTGTGATTTTAACCAGATGCTGGAATTAAAAGTGGACAGCAAAGTGCAGCATATTAGCGATTACAATGAAGATTTATTGAACAACAGGGAAATAAGAATTTCCCAGCATTGCTATGGTTGTACCGCCGGTGCCGGAAGTAGTTGCCAGGGTTCTGTTGCTTAAATTCATAATAAAGTTGGAAAGAAATATTTCAGAATCACTACTTATAATTTTTACTAAAAATCCTGAAATTGGAAAGGTAAAAACAAGATTGGCGGTAACTACCGGTAATGAAACTGCGCTTAATATTTATAAGTTTCTGCTTCAGCATACACTTTCGGTTACCAGTAATCTTAATACTGATAAATGGATTTATTATTCTGAAGAAATCCCGGAAAAAGATATTTGGCCTTCAGAAATCTTCAGCAAAAAATTGCAACAGGGAGAGGATCTAGGCGAAAAGATGGAAAATGCATTTCGCGAAGCTTTCAAGCATAATTATGAAAAGGTAATAATTATTGGAAGCGATTTATACGACATAGTACAAAACGATCTTGAAAATGCCTTTTTGGAGCTCGAAAAAAATGATTTTGTGATAGGTCCCGCTAAAGATGGAGGCTATTACTTATTAGGCATGAAATCTTTAATCCCGGAACTTTTTAAAAATAAAAAATGGAGTAGTTCTTCGGTGCTAAGCGACACCTTAAAAGATTTAAAAAATAAAAAAATAAAACTCCTGGAAACCCGCAACGATATTGATGAATTTCACGATATTAAAAATGAGCCGGCTTTCAGCAAATTTTTGAATTAACTCATGATAAAAGAACTAAAAGAATCTACCAATTATCTTATTTCCCAAGGATTTGACTCCCCTGAGATAGGCGTGATCCTGGGTACAGGACTTGGAAAACTGGGAGAAGAAATCGAAATAATAGCAGAAGCAAGCTATAATGATATTCCACATTTCCCAACTGCCACAGTAGAATTTCATAAAGGGAAACTCATTTTTGGAATTTTAGAAGGCAAAAAAGTAGTCGTAATGCAAGGCCGATTTCATCATTACGAGGGCTATTCTTTACAGGAGGTAACTTATCCCGTACGAGTTATGAAAATGCTCGGGATTAAAAAATTATTGGTGAGCAATGCCTCTGGATCAATCAACCTCGACTATAAAAAAGGAGAGTTAATGCTTATTGATGACCACATTAACCTACTGGGAGATTCGCCTTTAGCTTTTAACGGGGTAGAAAAATTAGGCGAGCGCTTTTTGGATATGAGTCGGCCTTATAATGCCGAAATGAATGCAATTCTAAAAGATTCAGCAAAGAAAAATAATATTGTATTACATACAGGAGTTTATGCTTCGGTATTGGGACCTCAACTGGAAACCCGTGCAGAATATAGAATGCTTAAAATAATTGGTGCCGATGCAGTAGGTATGAGCACAGTTCCCGAAATTATCGTGGCCAATCATTTAAAACTACCCGTTTCGGCTATTTCTGTAATTACAGATGAAGGCGACCCCGATAACCTAAAACCGGTAAATATTGACGAAATTATCGCAATGGCCGAAAAAGCAGAACCAAATATGATTAAGCTTTTTAAGGAAGTAGTGAAATCTGTTTAAACCGGTATGGAACACATCGTTATTATAGGAAATGGGATTTCAGGAATTACCTGTGCGCGGCATATCAGGAAAAATTCCGACGCAAAAATTACCGTAATTTCTGCGGAAAGCGAGTATTTCTTTTCCCGTACCGCCCTGATGTATGTGTATATGGGCCATATGAAATGGAATCACCTAAAACCTTATGAAGACTGGTTTTGGGAAAAAAACCGCATTGAACTTAAAACTGGTTTTGTTGAAAAAATTGATTTTGAAGAAAAAATGCTTCATTTTTCTTCGGAAGAAATGATGAATTATGACAAACTGGTTTTGGCAACGGGTTCGGTTTATAATAAATTCGGTTGGGAAGGTCAGGATTTAAAGGGTGTTCAGGGATTGGTTTCTAAACAGGATCTGGAGCTGCTGGAGAAAAACACCAAAAATTGCAAAAAAGCAGTAATTATTGGCGGCGGACTTATTGGCGTAGAACTCGCCGAAATGCTCAAAACCCGAAATATTGAAGTTACTTTCCTGATTCGGGAAGAAGCTTTTTGGCATAATGTCCTGCCCATCCAGGATGCTGAAATGATCTCTAAACATATCAAATCCCACGGCGTAGATCTTAGAGAGAAAACAGAACTGGATAAGATTGTTGCGAATGAAAATGGAAGAGTTAAATCTATAATCATAAATTCCGGAGAAGAAATTGAATGCCACCTGGTTGGGCTTTGCACTGGCGTTAGACCAAATATAGATTTTCTTAAAAATTCGCATCTGGAAACCGATAAGGGAATTCTGGTAGATACATTCCTACAAACCAATATCAAAGATGTTTATGCTATTGGCGATTGTGCACAATTAAAGCAGCCATTATCCCATCGCAAACCTATTGAAGCTGTTTGGTATGCCGGCCGTATGATGGGAGAAGCCCTGGCGCAAACTTTAACCGGAAATAAAATGCCCTACAAACCCGGAAACTGGTTTAATTCGGCTAAATTCTTCGATATTGAATATCAAACTTACGGCAATGTTTCAGCAAAACCGGGCGATGACGAAATGCATTTTCATTGGCAGCATAAAGATAATACCAAAGCAATTACTATCGCTTTTGATGCGAATTCAAATAAATTCCTGGGAATAAACACTTTTGGAATCAGAATGCGCCATTCAGTTTTCGATCAATGGCTTAATGAAAACCGAAAAATAAATCACGTGTTGGCCAATTTAAAACAAGCCAATTTTGATCCCGAATTTTACACTCGTTACGAGAAAGACATTTTTAAAAGTTTTAAAGAGAATCTAAAGAAAGCATGAGCAAACTAGAACATAACATG
The DNA here is from genome assembly GCF_000745315.1 of Salegentibacter sp. Hel_I_6. Taxonomy (NCBI): domain Bacteria; kingdom Pseudomonadati; phylum Bacteroidota; class Flavobacteriia; order Flavobacteriales; family Flavobacteriaceae; genus Salegentibacter; species Salegentibacter sp. Hel_I_6. The sequence goes on from NZ_JQNQ01000001.1 coordinate 1,612,318, forward strand.
TCTCTTACGGCAGAAGCACCGGCAAAACTTTCTACCACGCAAAGACTGGCCAGCGGTATTGGTTTGGTTGGCCTTTTTATCTTAGTTCTTGCTGTCGCCAATGTGAATTTCCCAAATAAAACTTTATTCCTAAGTTTATCCTTAGGACTTATCGCAGCTGGTACTATAATTTTTGCAAACGATCTCTATCTAGGGAAACACGAAGGAATAAAGAATGATGGTGTTTGGTTTAAATCGCTTACCGGTCGTGGGTTTTGGGCCTGGATTCTGGGAATTACGCTCACGCTTTTTTATATAGTTTTATATTGGTATCCACAATATTTAGGATTAAATGCCGATGGCGAAAACACCGGTATCATCTCACTTTTTGATCCGTTAAGCCAATTCATTAGCGGAAATCCTGCTAGTCAGTGGTTCGTTTACGGTACGCTTTATACGCTGGCTATTCTAATTTTCGGCTATAAATTTATTCTCAAATATCGCAATAATCGATATGAAGTAATTCGCACTTTCTCTGTGATGTTCTTTCAGTTAGGTTTTGCATTTCTACTTCCCGAAATTTTAATTCGGTTAAATCAGCCCTATTATAATCCCGCTAATATCTGGCCTCTTAACTACGATTTGTTTACCGATTATAAGATCAACGAATTCCTTTCGGCAGGCAATGTTGGAGTAATTATGCTAGCTTTTGGTTTGATCTCCATTTTTGTAATCACTCCAATTTTAACTTATAAATACGGTAAACGTTGGTATTGCAGCTGGGTTTGTGGCTGTGGCGGTCTCGCAGAAACCGCCGGCGATCCTTATCGCCAACTTTCGAATAAATCTCAATATGCGTGGAAAATTGAACGCTGGGTAATTCATAGTGTTTTAGTTTTTGTTACCGTAATGACTATCGCGGTTTTATATTCATTTTTAGGCGACAGCGCCAATGACTTCTGGCTTACCAAAGACGTTTTCCTTTGGGGCACGGCTGGTTTCCTTACTTTACTTTTTGCCGTAATTATGATCTTTAAACGTAAAGAATTGGCGCAGGATGCTAAATATGGTGCGATTGGTTATTTAGTGGTGATCTTGTCAATAATAAGCCTCAATTATTTCAGCGGAAATGGAAACATCTTTTCCTTCGGCGGTTACCAGCTTAGGGAATGGTATGGCTTTCTGATTGGCGCCGCATTTTCAGGTGTAATCGGAGTAGGCTTTTACCCGATATTTGGAAGTCGCGTTTGGTGCCGGTACGGTTGCCCAATGGCAGCGATCTTAGGAATGCAGCAACGCCTTTTTTCCAGGTTCAGAATCACAACAAATGGTGGCCAATGTATTTCCTGCGGAAATTGCTCTACCTATTGCGAAATGGGAATTGATGTTCGCGCTTATGCTCAAAAAGGAGAAAATATTGTGCGTTCCAGTTGCGTTGGCTGCGGAATCTGCTCGGCAGTTTGCCCACGTGGCGTTTTAAAACTTGAAAATGACGATATGGACGGACGCATAAATTCTGAAGAAGTGATGTTGGGAAATGATGTAGATCTAATGGATCTGGTAAACCAGAAATCGAAGTAAATGCCGCAAAAAAAACACGCAAGTCGGGGCAGAAGAACGAAATACGAATCAGAAAACAATCCCCTTAATGAAGCTAAACTTCAAGGAATTATAATAAAAGTTATTATTCCGGCTTATAACGAAGAAGAGTCCATAGCTAAAGTCATTGCAGAAATTCCGGAAATTGTTCAGGAAGTAATTGTGGTAAGCAACAAATCTACCGATGCCACAGAAAAAAATGCTAAAAACGCCGGCGCCACGGTGCTACAGGAAAACCGCAAAGGTTATGGTTATGCCTGCTTAAAGGGAATGGATTATATATCAAAACAAGAAAACAAACCCGATATTATTGTTTTCCTTGACGGTGATTACAGCGATTTCCCAGCCGAACTAACTAAAATTATCGCTCCAATTATTAAGGAAAACAAAGACCTGGTTATTGGCTCCCGGGTTAAAAGATGGCGTGAAAAAGGCTCGATGACTTTGCCGCAGATATTTGGAAACTGGCTGGCGACTTCCCTAATGAAATTATTCTTCAACGCCCGCTTTACCGATTTAGGTCCTTTTAGAGCAATTAAATACGATAAGTTGCTTGAACTTGAAATGCAGGATAAAACTTACGGTTGGACGGTAGAAATGCAATTAAAAGCCTTAAAAAAAGGATTTTCTTGCACTGAAGTTCCCGTCCATTACAAAAACAGGATTGGCACTTCTAAAGTTTCGGGAACCGTTAAAGGTGCTATCTTTGCAGGAGTAAAAATCCTGGGTTGGATCTTTAAATACAGTTTTAAGTAATGGATTTAGCCATTATCATCATATATACCCTTGCCCTGCTGCTTATTTTCTTCTATAGTATTTCGCAGCTGCAATTATTATTGAATTATCTGAAAGCAAAAAAACAGGTAGATGCTTCGGAAAAATTCAACCTGGATAATCCTGCAGAAATTCCGTTTGTTACCATTCAACTTCCACTCTACAACGAACTGTATGTAGTAGAACGCCTTTTGAAAAATATCGCCAAAATTGAATATCCACTTGAAAAATTAGAAATACAGGTTTTAGATGATTCTACCGATGAATCTATTGAGAAAATCAAAACCCTGGTAGATCAACTTCAAACAACCGGGCTCGACATCCAACACATTACCCGAAAAGATCGCAGCGGTTTTAAAGCCGGCGCATTAAAAGAAGGCTTAAAAATCGCTAAAGGAGAGTTTATCGCGATATTCGATTCAGATTTTATGCCGAAAAAAGATTGGTTACTCCGAACTGTACCATATTTCAAAGATCCTGAAATTGGGGTGGTGCAAACTCGATGGGGCCATATTAATCGGGACTATTCCTTGCTTACCAAAATCCAGGCATTCGCTTTAGATTTTCATTTTATCCTGGAACAAACCGGTCGTAATTTTGGCAGGCATTTTATCAACTTTAACGGAACTGCAGGAATATGGAGGAAAGAATGTATTTTGGACGCAGGAAATTGGAGCGGAGACACCTTAACTGAAGACCTTGATCTAAGTTATCGAGCACAACTAAAAAACTGGAAATTTAAATACCTGGAAGATGTAGAAACTCCCGCCGAATTACCGGTAGCAATAAGCGCGGCTCGTTCGCAACAATTTCGATGGAATAAAGGTGCTGCAGAGAATTTTAAAAAGAATTTTAAGAATTTAGTGAAAGATAAATCGGTTCCCTTTGGCACTAAATTTCACGCGTTTTTTCACCTCCTAAATTCCAGTATGTTTTTAATCATTCTGGTCCTGGCGGTTTTAAGTATTCCGGTATTGTTTATTAAAAACAACAATCCGCAGTTTGGCTGGTATTTTAATTTGGTGGCTTTCTTTTTAGTGAGCACAGTAATTTTCTTTTTGTGTTATTATGCGGCTTATGCGAAGATTCACGGGAAGAGTTTTAAAAGCTTTTTGAAGTTTATAGGCATGTTTTTTACGTTCTTTTCGGTAGCCATGGGATTTTCGGTTCACAATTCCCTGGCGGTTTTGGAAGGTCATCTGGGTAAAAAATCAGCTTTTATTAGAACGCCAAAATTCAATGTAAGTTCCCTCAACGATTCCTGGAAAAAGAATATTTATATTCAGCAGAAATTCTCTTTAAGCATCGCCGTAGAATTTGCTTTATGGCTGTATTTTGGTTTCGGACTTTATAGCGCTTTTATGCTGAACGACTTTAGCCTGGCCATTTTTCACCTGATGTTGTTTATAGGCTTTGGATTTGTGGTTTTTAGATCGGTGAAGATTTGAAAGGCTAAATAGATTAAATTCAAAATTATTGTCATCGTCATCCTGAACTCGTTTCAGGATCTAACAAGATTTGAATATCCACATCTTAGATCCTGAAATAAATTCAGATGACGTTTATAAAAAGTAAATGCAGGGTTTTCTTAAAAATCATAAATTCTCCATCCTCCTGCTCTTAGCGGGAATTGCTTTTTATTGGTCGTTTGCTTACGATTTGGATCGAAGTGATTTTATAAAATTGATCAGTCTTTATACAGGATTGTTTTTTATCAGTTTTAAGCTTATTCAATTAGAAAAGAATAATTTCTGGTTCCTGGCCGGGGTTGCAGTTTTATTCCGACTTGTTTTTATCGCAGCCACGCCAAACCTTTCGCAAGATTTTTACCGTTTTATCTGGGACGGAAAATTGATTCTGGAAGGAATAAACCCATATTTGTCCGTTCCTAATGACTTCTCGCCTACGTTCTCGCTAATGCAACAGAATTTAATAAAAGGAATGGGCAGTTTAAGTGCGGGAAACTACACCAGTTATCCGCCGGTAAATCAACTGCTGTTTGTAATTTCAGCTTTTTTAGGAGGAAAGAGTATTTTGGGTTCTGTGATCGTGATGCGATTTTTTATCATTTTAGCAGAGTTGGGGATCCTTTATTTTGGCAGAAAATTATTGTTAAAATTAAAGCTACCCACTCACCAGATCTTTTGGTTTATTTTAAATCCGTTTATCATCATAGAGCTCACCGGAAATCTTCATTTTGAAGGTGTAATGCTGTTTTTTTTAACCTGGTCTATTTATTTATTACATCAGAAAAAATGGATTTGGAGCGCAATTTTACTGGGGATTTCAGTTTCGGTAAAATTGTTGCCTTTGTTGTTTTTACCGCTTTTATGGAATTATTTTTCAGCCTTTAAAAAGAATGAAAATTCGGCAAGTGAATTTTTAAACTTCAAAAAACTGCTACTTTATTATTCAATTACTGGCTGCACGGTTTTAATAAGTTTCCTTCCGTTTATTTCTTCGGAATTTATCTCCAATTTTTCGGCAAGTATCGCGCTTTGGTTTCAGAAATTCGAGTTTAACGCGAGTATTTATTATATGATTAGATGGATTGGCTTTCAACTGAAAGGCTACAATATTATTGCAACCGCAGGAAAAATCTTGCCATTAATAGTTATTTTAATTCTCGCAGGACTGGCCTTTTTCAGAAGAAATAATTCAACCGAAAAGCTGATTTATACTATGCTTCTGGGAGTTTCAGCCTATTTTTTTCTAGCTACCACTGTGCATCCCTGGTATATTGCTACGCCACTTTTGCTCTCGGTTTTTACGAAATTCAGGTTTGCGTTGGTATGGTCTTTTTTGGTGATGCTAAGTTATTCGGCCTATACCGTAAATGGATTTCAGGAAAATCACTGGTTAATTGCAGTTGAATATATTCTTGTAATTGGAGTTTTTCTCGTAGAAATTTTCAAACCTCAACTACTCTTCAGATTTTCTAATAATAAATAGATTTCTAATGTAAACAATTGCTCCAAAGAAATGAGCCGCGATTAAAACCGGGTCATTTCTAAAAATGCCATAAGTAAAAATTAGACTTGAACCTACCAAACTAATAACCCAAAAATTCCAGGGTAAATCGGACTCCTGATTTCTTTCGGCATGAATCCATTGATAGATGAAACGAGCGGTATAAATTAATTGACCCACAATTCCCAGAATAATTAACCAGGTAGAAATATTATCGCCTTTTACAAGATCGGCCCAATCTAATTGACCTAAAAAAATAAGATATAAAGCGATTAGAATTGGTAGGGCGATCACATAAATCTTAAACATTATTCCAGACTTTCCCCATTCTCCCTGGAGCTGCAAGTTTCTAAAATAACCTCCATATACAAGAAATTGCCCTAGCATAATCGCCATATCGTCCCTTAAATATCCATAGATAAAGAGCAAAACAGCACCCTGCAGGCTGAGTTTCCAAAAGAGTGTTGGTGTTTCAATTTTTTTGGTTTTTTCTGATTTTATCCACTGCATTACAAGTCTTGCAGAAAATAAAAGTTGGGCTAAAAAGCCAATTGCATAAACAAACCAACTACTACTCATACATCCATTTTATCATGTTTCAAAAGAGCGTAAAAAAAGCTGCTCAATAATACACTAATTGTATTTCTGAACAGCTTTAATCTCTAATAATTCTTTGTTAATTACATATCTAGCAAATAGGCGAAAATTAAAGGTGCAACGATGGTGGCGTCACTTTCTATAATATGCTTTGGTGTTTTAATATCGAGTTTTCCCCAGGTAATCTTTTCGTTCGGAACAGCTCCCGAATAAGATCCATAACTGGTAGTAGAATCTGAAATCTGACAGAAATAGCTCCAAAAAGGTGTATCTGTTCTTTCCATATCTTGATATAGCATTGGGACTACACATATTGGAAAATCTCCCGCGATGCCTCCACCAATTTGGAAGAATCCAATTCCTTCTTTAGAATTGTTGGTATACCAATCGGCAAGAAAGGTCATATACTCAATTCCAGATTTCATTGTGCTGGCTTTTAATTCACCTTTTAACACATAAGAAGCAAAAATATTCCCAAGCGTACTATCTTCCCAACCGGGAACAACCATTGGCAGATTTTTTTCTGCTGCAGCATACATCCAGGAATCTTTCAGATCTATTTCGTAATGTTCTTCCAAAACCCCGGAAAGTAATAATTTATAAAGAAATTCGTGCGGAAAATAGCGTTCGCCATTCGCTTCTGCATCTTTCCAAATTTTCACAATATGTTCCTGAATTCTTCTAAAAGCTTCTTCCTCTGGAATACAGGTGTCAGTTACCCGGTTTAGGCCCTTTTCTAAAAGATCCCATTCGTCCTGAGGGGTTAGGTCCCTATAATTGGGAACTCTTTTATAATGCGAATGCGCAACCAGGTTCATTACATCTTCCTCCAGGTTAGCCCCGGTACAGGAAATAATATGCAATTTATCTTTGCGAATCATCTCGGCAAAGATCTTACCTAATTCAGCGGTACTCATTGCTCCTGCTAGCGAAACCAACATTTTTGAGCCACCTTCCAGCTGTTTTTCGTAATCTTTTGCAGCATCTACAAGCGCTGCGGAATTAAAATGTAAATAATATTTTTCTATAAATTGGGAAATCGCTCCTTTACTCATCTTCGTCTTCTTCGTTATAATTTTGGTATTTGAATTTGTAGCTCAACATTTTATAGTAAAGCTTTGCCGCTAGAAAGTCTGATGATTTTTCATTCTCATTTGGACAAAGTTCTACAATGTCAAAACCTACAACATTTTTCTTTTTAAACATCATTTTTAGGAATTCCAGCGTTTCGTACCAGAAAAGTCCGCCGGGTTCCGGGGTGCCCGTAGAGGGTAAAATAGAAGGATCAAAAGCATCTAAGTCTATGGTAATAAAAACATTTGGTGTCATTTGGCCAATGGCATCATCTTGCCAATCTTCGTAAAGGTCGTGGGCAAAATATACCTGATTTTCATCCATATGCTCTACCTCAGAAACATCCATAGAACGAATTCCAACCTGCAATAAGTTTGTCTTTTTACTAGCCTCGTGCAATGCGCAGGCATGATTACAAGTAGAACCTTCATATTCTGGTCTAAGATCGGCATGGGCATCTAATTGCACCACGGTAAGATCTTCAAAACTCTCATTAAAAGCACGAATAGTCCCGATGGAAACTGAGTGTTCTCCTCCAAAAATGGTTACAAATTTCTCTTGCTTGATATAATTCTTCACGGTTTTATAAACGGTATCTACCATTTTTTCCGGGGAAGAATTTTCTGTAACTGCTGGTGCAAGGTAAATTCCTTTTTTATAAACTTCAGATTTGGTTTCAATATCGTAAAGCTCCATATTCTCTGAAGCTTCGAGAAAAGCTTCAGGACCTTTATCTGCGCCCTTTTGCCAGCTACTTGTTCCATCGTAAGGAACCGGGATCAATACCACTTTCGCTTCATCTATTCGCGAATATTTATCTGGTATTCCGGCGTAATTCTTTTTGCTCATTGTAATGCTAAATTGGTTGTTGTTGGTTATATAAATTTATAAAAAATTAATTGCTTCCATTATAACCCAGAATTTTAAGCATATCCTCGGCATTTTGTTCCGGGCTAAATAAACTGGTTTCAATATTTCCATCCTTATCCTTATCGATAAGCAGATGTTTTGGCTGCGGAATTAAACAGTGATGTAAGCCACCGTGACCACCAATAGTTTCCTGGTAAGCCCCAGTATTAAAAAAGCCAATATAAAGCGGTTTATCCTTTTTATACTTCGGAAGATAAATTGCGTTTACATTCTGCTCTGAGTTATAATAATCGTCGCTATCGCAAGTTAACCCTCCAAGTAAAACGCGTTCATATTCATCGTTCCAACGGTTTACCGGCAACATCACAAATTTCTTACTAATAGCCCAGGTATCCGGCAAAGTGGTGATAAATGAAGAATTAATCATATTCCACTTTTCACGATCATTTTGTTGCTTTTGATATAAAATCTCATAGATTGCGCCGCCACTTTCTCCAACGGTAAAACTTCCAAATTCGGTGAAAATATTAGGAACATCAACTTCAGCTTCTTCGCAATATAATTTGATCTGATTAATGATCTCGTCTACCATATAGGCGTAATCATACTCAAAATGCAGGGAATTTTTAACCGGAAAACCTCCCCCAATATTCAAACTATCCAAATCTGGGCAAACCTTCTTCAGGTTTACATAAACACGTAAACATTTCTGTAATTCGTTCCAATAATAGGCTGTATCTCGAATACCTGTATTGATAAAGAAATGAAGCATTTTTAGAGAAACCTGGTCGTTTTCCTTTATTTGTTTATTGTAAAATGGTACAATATTCTTATAACCTATTCCCAACCTGGAAGTATAGAACTCAAATTTTGGTTCTTCTTCAGAAGCAATCCTGATTCCGATAGGAAATTTACCGTTAATCTTTTCAGATAAAAGGTCTATTTCTTCGTAATTATCGATAATTGGAATACAGTTCTTATGACCATCGTTTAACAGTCTGGAAATATTTTCAACGTATTGATCACGTTTAAAGCCATTACATAGCACGTAAGTATCGTTGGTAATTTTCCCAGATTTCTTAAGTTGCTCCACAATATTAATATCGAAAGCCGAAGAGGTTTCAATATGAATATCATTTTTTAAAGCTTCGTTCAAAACGTGCTGAAAATGTGAACTCTTAGTGCAATAGCAATAATTATAGCTTCCTTTATAATCATGTTTTGCCATAGCATCTGCAAACCATTTCTTCGCTCGCCCAATATTTTCTGAAATTTTAGGGAGATAAGTAAATTTTAAAGGAGCCCCGTATTTTTTTACAAGTTCCATTAAATCGATGTCATGAAATTTTAATTCTGTACCCTCCAGGGTAAACTCTTCCTGGGGAAAATAATAGGTTTGGTCTATTAAATCGCTGTATTTAGTATTCAATTGTTTGGTTTATATATTAAAGGTAAAAATTTAGGCATTAATTTTTCGCACCAAAAGAAATGACTGGTAAATTAATGTTAAGAAAAATTTGAAAAGGTTTGCATTCAAGACCTGAAAAAGCTCAAACCAGAAAATTTGCACCAATGGGTTTTCCCCTGCTGTGTATTGATTGTAAAATCCTGTCAATTAATTGTATGCATTAAATATTTAAAAATAAAGAACCGGAAGGAGCGATCTCAATCCGGTTCAAAAATATTAAAAAACTTAATACGGAATCACTTTTTTTAAAGCATTCCTAAATTTATAACTTCCTGATCTGTAAGCCTTCTAAATCGGCCACGCGGAAGGTCTTTTTTCGTTAGTCCGCCAAAAACCACACGATCCAGTTTTTCAACTTCATACCCCTGACTTTTAAAAAGTCTTTGTATGATATGATTTTTGGTGCTATTGGTTTCAATACCAATTTCGTTCTTAGGCCTATCGGCAATAAAGCTAATATCCTGAATATTTACTTTACCGTCTTCGAGAATAACACCACTTCTAATTTTATCTAAATGTTCTAAAGAAAGTGGTTTCGTAAGATTAACCTGGTAGATTTGTCTAATTCCGTTTCTTGGTTTCCCTAATCTTTTCGCCAAAGTGCCATCGTTAGTAAAGACCAAAAGTCCCATTGCTTGGGTATCTAATTTTCCCACAGGATCTAATTTTGCTTTGGTAGCCTTAGCCATTATATCCATTACGGTCTTCCCTCCTTTTTCGATACTTCCGGTTACATAAATACCTTTTGGCTTATTCAGGACAAAATATTCTGGCTTATCGGGATTTACTCTTCTTCCATCAAATTTAACCTCATCGGTTGGCGCAACCTTATAGCCCATTTCGGTTACTATATTTCCATTCACGGTTACATTTCCGGCAGAAATAAAAATATCGGCATCACGTCGGGAACAAATTCCGGCATTGGCAATATATTTATTTAAACGAATTCCATCGGTTTTGGAAGGAGTTTTAGGAGCCGACTGCTGCTTTTTAATAGGCGCATTGCCGCGGGCCATAGACTTTTTGGAGTTTCCTCCACCCTGTCTTCCGCTAACTTTTCCACCTTTAGATTTATCGTTTCTACTCATATCGCTAATTTTTTGCAAAGGTACTCTATTGATTTATAGTGACGTTCTATTTAATTGAAAGATTTTAACATCCAAAACATGAGAATTGCATAATTAATAGTCAATTCTATCGCCCTTAGCTTCCCACTTTTGAAAAACCGGAAGTCCTTCTTCTCGCATTAGATTTTCAAAAGGGATTTTACGATCACCCATTTTCAAGGCAATCTCATCATAAATAAATTGATCGTCAAATCCAATTTTAGCTGCGTCTTCCCGTGTAAGCGCATAATACACTTTTTCTGGTCGCGCCCAGTAAATTGCTCCTAAACACATTGGACAGGGTTCACATGAAGTATATAAAATACAATTTTCAAGTTGAAAATCCTGTAATTTTTCGCAGGCTTTTCTAATAGCCACAACCTCAGCATGAGCAGTTGGATCGTTACTGGCGGTTACTTTATTGTTAGCTTCAGCTATAATTTCACCATCTTTAACGATTACAGCACCAAATGGGCCGCCATGGCCTTTATCCATTCCTTCTTCGGCTAATTGAATAGCCCTTTTCAGAAAATAGCTATGATCTTTTTTCATATAAATTTTTAATAAAAGTAATTAAAATACCCTGTTTAGCACTTCTTCAATATCTATCAATAAAATACTAAAAACCCCCACTACAATTATTAGTTTTAAAATATTATGAAGCAATAAATATTGCCATTTGGCTTTGCTGAAGTATAGAAATAACAGGAAAAAAATAAGCAACACCAGGGAAACATAAAAGTAATAGTTCATATAACCGGTGTCAAAACGTGTGACCAAAAGCAAAATTGGAACCACCGCCAGAACGCTTAAAATTGAAAGGAAAAACTTACTAAGTCGTTCGCCATAGACAATCGGGATAGTTTGATAATTTTGAAGCAAATCACCCTGCATATTTTCCAGGTCCTTCACCAGTTCCCGCATTACAATCATTAAATAAAGGAAAGTAGCGTGGATAAAGATTACCGTTTCAAAATTTTTATAATAAACAAAAACCACAAAAAATGGCGTAATTGTGAGAATAGAAGCTACCAGGTTTCCAAGGAATAAAATTCGTTTTAGCCTATGGGAATACAGCCAGATCGCAAAAATATAAATCGAAAAGAAAACAACTGCTTTAAACGAAACATAACTCGCAAAGAAAATAGCAAGTAAATTTAGAATAAAATAGACTGAGAGTTTGGTTCGCTGACTTACAAACCGGTCTAGCATCGTTTTTTTAGGCCTGTTAATAAGGTCTTTTTCGCTATCGTAAAAATTATTAATAATATATCCCGAAGCGATTACGGTTGCTGAAGACAGGATTAGAAAAAATAAATTGTCGTCAAATAAAATTTGTCTTAAAGGCAACTCTGGCGCTAAAATAAAAGCGGAGGTAAGGTATTGTGCTACAATAAGCACCAAAATATTATAACCACGAACCACCGAAAACAAACTAAGCATTTTCAGCAATAAGCGCTTGTTAGAAGTGGACGCCATGAAGGGGTTATTTAGAAGTTATAAACCACTTCTAATTTGTAATCTTTAAGAGATTTTCTGGCTTTTTCAATATCTTCAGTAAAACCTAGAATATAGCCACCGCCACCAGAACCACAAAGTTTCAGATAGTAATCATTGGTATCTATTCCGTGCTTCCATAATTTATGAAATTGGGCAGGAATCATTGGTTTAAAATTATCAAGCACCACGTGAGAAAGTCTTTTCACATTGGTGAATAGAGATTTTACGTCACCTTTAAGAAAATCGTCAACACAGGCATCTGTATGTTTTACAAATTGGTCTTTAAGCATTTGACGGAAACCTTCCTGCTTCATATTTTCCATAAAAATCCCAACCATAGGTCCTGTTTCGCCAGTGCTTCCACTATCTAATAAAAATACGGCGCCCTGACCATTTTCGGTTTGAGACGGAATGCCGGCCGGCTCAATATTATCTTTAGAATTTATAAGAATTGGAATACTTAAATAACTATTAAGCGGATCTAAACCTGAAGATTTTCCGTGAAAAAAAGATTCCATTTCCCCAAAAACTTTTTTCAGCTTTAATAATTTCTCTCGGGTAAGATTTTCTAAAACGGTAATCTTTCCAGTGGCATATTTATCATATATCGCTGCAACCAAAGCACCACTGCTTCCTACACCATATCCCTGTGGAATGGTAGAATCGAAATACATGCCTTTTTCAATATCTGTATTTAAAGCAGCTATATCAAATTGCACAAGCTCTGGATTGTTTTTCTGAAGTTCGTTAAGATAATCGGCAAAACGTCGTAAGCTTTTATTAGAAGCAATAGCTGCTTCAGAAGGATCTTCATCTACTTTAAGTGCTCCGTTATAAAAATTATAAGGAATGGATAAACCTTTGGAATCTTTGATGATCCCGTACTCTCCAAAGAGTAGGATTTTTGAATAAAATAAAGGTCCTTTCATAAGCTTTCGAATAATCTTTTTTCAGATCAAAAAAGAATAATGTAAGTAAATCTACAATTTTTCTGCTCCCTTTCCAACCTGGTCGCAAATATACTGCCCTTTTTCACAATAGGCAACAAGCTCATTCTTAATGAATTCTAAAATTTTTTCTTTATACATCTCTGGATAAAGCAAATGTACATTGGCGCCTGCATCCAGCGTGAAACAAATTGGAGTTTTAGTGCTTTCCCTAAACTTCCATATTTTATTGATAATTTCCAGTGTATTAGGCTTCATTAAAATAAAATAAGGATTGCTGCTCATCATCATCGCATGCAAAGTGAGCGCCTCACTTTCTACGATAGAAATAAATTCGTCTAAATTTCCGGAAGCGAAAATCTGCTTCAATTTATCTAAATTTGAATGTGCCTGAGCAAATCGCTCTTTAGCAAAAGGATGACCGTGCATTAAATTATGACCAACACTGCTGCTTACCTGTTTTTGACCTTTATCTACCAGCAAAATAGTATCCTGAAAAGTTTTAAAAACCTCGTTTATTTCAAAAGGATATTTAATCCCAAAAAGGTCACTGCTTCCCTGAATATCTTTATGTTCTCCCCATTCAATTAATTCTCCTTCAATACTTCTGCAAGCACTTCCTGAACCCAATCGGGCCAAAAAGGAGGCTTTTTGATTGAAATAATCTTCGTTTTTCAAATCATTAGAAGCTAATTCCTTTTCTAAACTCATAATACACAGTGCTAAAGCGCTCATTCCGCTGGCGGAAGAAGCAATCCCGCTGCTGTGTGGAAAAGAGTTTTCTGTATAAATTTTAAACTTATATTCCTTCAGAAATGGACAATAGAGTTCAATTCGCTCAAAGAATTGCTGAATTTTTGGTTTAAAATCTTCTTTCTTTTTTCCTTCAAAATAAAGCTCAAAATCAAAAGAATCAGATCTCTTTGATTTCTTCTGAAATTCCAGTTTCGTAGTAGTTTTGCAATTATTCAGCGTAAAACTAACCGAAGGATTCGCAGGAACCTGATTTTCCTTTTTCCCCCAATATTTCACCAAGGCAATATTACTTGGAGCCTGCCAGGTAACTTCTCCCTTTTCTATTTTATTTGAAAATTGCGTTGGAATAAAATCCTTTTCGGTCATAGCAAAACTATTAATAACCTTCCCCGGGAAAGCCGAAGCCGGTATATTCTAAAATTAAAATCTCATTTATGGAACAAAGATATGTTTTAAGTTTTGGGAAATTAATTCTATAATTCAAATAAATTTCTATTTTAGTAACTACAAACGACCTCAAAGTCTAAAGATCAAGATGTTGATTATTCATAAAAACAATTAAATATACTAGTAAATGTATTTCTAATTGTTTTCAATACTAACCAGGAATGACCAGAAAACTCTTTTTAAGAAGCTCAATGGCCATTGGCATTTGTTTGCTTTTCGGTTTTATGGGCGCTATTGCTACCCAGGCCGGCATAGAGGGTTGGTACCCTGAACTCAACAAGCCCTGGTTTAATCCGCCAGACTCAATGTTTGGACCGGTTTGGTTGTTTATGTATATTTTAATGGGCGTGGCCGCAGGTATAGTTTGGAGCAAAGGATTTTATCATAAATGGGTAAAAACAGCCCTATACCATTTTGGTTTTCAGCTTTTATTAAATGGCTCCTGGTCGTTACTCTTTTTTGGGTTGCAAAAACCATTTCTAGCTTTTTTAAATATCATCGCTCTATTTATTCTGATTCTCCTTACCTTTAAATGGTTTAAAATAGTGAATAAAATCGCTGCTTATTTGCTTATTCCCTATGCCGTTTGGGTACTCTATGCGATGGCACTCAATTTTGAAATCTGGCGGTTAAATTAATTTCCAGTCATTGCTTTTGCTGCAAGAAAACCCCCCGTCCAGGCATTTTGGAAATTAAAGCCACCGGTAATTGCATCTATATTCAATATTTCCCCGGCTAAAAAAAGGTTCTTATGTAATTTACTTTCAAAAGTTTTAAAATTAACTTCCTTGAGATCCAGCCCGCCGGCCGTTACAAATTCTTCTTTAAAAGTGCTTTTCCCGTTTACGTGGAAAGCCCCTTCCGTAAGTTGCTCGCTTAAATTTTGCAACTGACTTTTATTTAAATCGGCCCAGGTGGTTACTTCATTTACTTCGGAAGCCAACACCAGGCTTCTCCATAATCGTTTAGGTAAATCGAATTGTGCATTTTTCACAACCTGCTGTTTAGCAAATTTGGTTTTTAATTCTTTTAGTTGATCTAAAATTTCTTCGGAAGAATAACCCGGAAGCCAGTTCACCATTATTTGAAATTGATAATTTAGCTTCTCTAAATCTCTTGCGCCCCAGGCCGATAGCTTTAAAATTCCTGGCCCGCTCATTCCCCAATGGGTAATTAAAAGCGGCCCTTTACTTTCTAAATTTACTTTTTTAGAATTTATTTTTACAACGGCTTCAGTCGCAATTCCCGGTAAATCTTTAATTCGGTCGTCTTTTATATTGAAGGTAAAAAGCGAAGGTACTGGTTCAATAATTTTATGATCCAATTTTTTTAAAATATTCCATATTTTAGGATTACTGCCGGTAGCGAGCATCATTTTTTCTGCTGAAAATTCTCCTTTACTGGTTTTAATTTCCCAAAAATTATTTTTTTGCTCAAATGCCTGAACTGCATGACTTTTTAAAACCTGAATTTTTAATCTTTCAGTTTCCTGCAAAAAGCAATTAATTATACTTTGAGAATCATCTGAAACCGGGAAAATACGGCCATCATCTTCAATCTTTAATTGAATTCCGCGCTTTTCAAACCATTCCATGGTATCACCGGTCATAAAACTGTGAAACGGCCCCAACAATTCCTTTTCTCCACGAGGATAATTGGTGCTTAATTCTTTCGGAATAAATTCGGCGTGAGTCACATTACACCGGCCACCTCCAGAAACTTTTACCTTAGTAAGCACTTCCTTTCCCCGTTCTAAAATCGCAATTTTTAGATTCGGGTTAAATTCAGCAGCGTTAATTGCCGTAAAAAATCCCGCTGCGCCGCCGCCAATAATAATGATGTCAAAATGCTGCATATCCAGGTTTAAAGTTTTTTTACTCTTTTCTTTTGAATCTTGAATATTTAAAGCCTATCAGGAAAATCTGAAATAATTCCATCTACACCAAACTCTCGCATTCTCGAAATATCCTCGGGCTCATTTACCGTCCATACATTTACTTTAAACCTGGCGTCGTGAGAAGCTTTTACATTATCTCTCGTAATTATTCCTAAAGAAGGATGAATTGCCGAGGCGTTTAATAATTTCCCGAGTTCTATAGCTTCAGTAACACTAGCCTTACTTAAAATTCCCAGGGGAACATTTTCATCAAGCTTACGCATTTGAAACAATTCATTTTTTTGGAAACTGGAAACGATAAAATTTTCATACTTCCAGTTTCTTTCAGCAATATACTTTTTAATTATTTCTGAAGTTTCGCTGGCAGTATTTAACCCTTTCAACTCAATATTTATAGTGCATTTTCCTTCAATAAGATCTAATACTTCAGTAAGCAAAGGGATTTCAAACTTTTCTTCAACCTTTAAAACTTTTAATTCGGTTAAAGTCTTTTTTGCCACCTCTCCACTTCCATTGGTAGTTCGATCTAGCGTAAAATCGTGAATCACTACTAATTCACCAGTTTTGCATCTATGAACATCTATCTCAATAGCATCCACTCCAAAATCCAATGCTTTTTGAATGCTCTCCAGGGTATTTTCAGCGAGATGCGCTTTCGCACCACGATGACCTATTTTAAGAATTTTACTCATAACACAAATGTATAGAAATAGCCTTAAAGCTGCGAAATAAGCAAACTACTTATTAAGAAAGACTTATCAGGATTTAACATTTACTTAGAGGGATACTTTTTAATTTTATTATTCTATCTAACTAATAATACGAATTATGGAAAAATGGTTTGAAGCTTCTTTAAGCTCTCTTATTGCTATTACTATATCTGCCGTAGGAATTTACGCTGCGATCATAATTTTTACACGACTGGCAGGAAAGCGTAGTTTTTCTAAAATGTCCAGTTTTGATTTTGCCATGACGGTTGCTGTAGGTTCTATTGTTGCTACTACGGTACTTTCTGCATCGGTAAGTTTATTACAGGGAATTGTAGGCTTGGCGGCAGTATATATTTTGCAAATTTCAGCGGCATTTTTTAGACGTTTTTCCTGGTTTCAGGAGGCGATAGATAATTCGCCATTACTCCTCATGGACGGAAAAAACATTCTTTATAAAAATTTAAAGAAGGCAAGGGTTACTGAAGGGGACCTTAGATCTAAACTTAGAGAGGCTAATGTTCTAGATCTCTCACAAGTTCGAGCTGTTGTTTTTGAAACTACTGGAGATATATCAGTTTTACATACTTCCAACGAAAATCAGGAGTTAGAAAATTGGCTTACTAAAGATGTAATGGGTAAATAATTAGAAAATTACAACCCCTTGTTAATCTTTTAAAATTTTGCTCTAATTTATTCTTAAACCGTATTGAACGATAGTCAAAACCCAATAGTTTTACAAAAATAAGCATTCTAAATTATGATTTCTACCGGAGTAAAAGCTAAAGTAAAACATTGGAAAGTATCTGATGAAAAGGCCATGGAACTCGCTTTTAAAGATTTTGTGGTAACAAAAGATCATCCTTGTATGATGGCACAAACAGTATTTGCTCAAGATCATTTAGACCTGCATACTTATGATGAATTCCCAAGCCGAAAAACCGCTCAAAAAATTTATGTCGATTTAAAAAAATATATAGAAAATTACGATTTTGAGTCTAATGAATTTTATACATTTTTAGCGGTTTTTAAAGACAGCAAAGTATTTTCTGAAACTGCTTTTGAAACCGCGCTGTGGAAACAACTGGAGTTTCTTCATAATATTGATGATTTTGCCTGGGATCCTCACGTAAGTAGTAATCCAGAAGCCAAAGAATTTAGCTTTAGCATTGCGGGAAAAGCTTTTTATATGGTAGGTATGCATCCAAATAGTAGCCGTAAGGCGAGACAAAGCCCTTACCCGGCAATTGCTTTTAATTTACATTGGCAGTTTGAAAAGTTAAGGGAAATGGGTGCCTTTAATACCGTTCGGGATAAAATTAGGGAAAGAGATATCGCATTACAGGGCAACATAAATCCTATGCTTGAAAATTTTGGTGAAAGTAGTGAAGCTCGCCAATATAGTGGTCGAAAAGTTGGAGAGGAATGGAAATGTCCTTTTCTTCACGGAAAAAAATAATATGTACCAGCCAAAGAAATATAAAAAGGATGATCCTAAATTCCTTTTTGAATTTATAAAGCATCATCCTTTTGCAACTTTTATATTAACCGGCGATCGAATTTTAGCAACTCACATACCGGTTTTAACTAAGGGAACAGCTAAAGATTTTATTCTTTTCTCCCACATTGCAAACCATAATGAGCAGTTTAAATTTCTAAAAGATGGCGTAGAAGCTTTACTGATATTTCAGGGTGCACACGGCTATGTTTCTTCTTCCTGGTACAAAGAGAAAGATATTAGTACCTGGGATTATTCAGCAGTACATGTGAATGTAAAATTGAAATTACAATCACGCGAGGAACTTGAAGATTCCTTAAAAGAACTCGTAGCCACTTTTGAAAAACCCCAGAAAAATCCTTTGTATTATAAAGATATCCCAAAAAAAATGCGGGAAGATCATTTACCGTTGATAACGGGATTTTGGTGTGAAGTAGAGAAAATTCAGGGCATTGCTAAATTGCATCAGGGTTATGATAAAGAGGATATTAAATCAGTAACCTCTCATTTAGAAAAACAACAAAATAATTCCGCGTTAAGCGAAAACATTAAACAAGAGCATAAATGCAAGTGATTAAAAAACAATCTGGAGCCGCCTTTAAATTAAAAAAAGGCCAGAAACTGAAGGTGATAGATCCCAAAGGCGAACAGGTTAGCGATATGGTTTTATTTAATGCAAAAGACCGACGAGAAAAATTATCTTCCGGTAAGACAATGGATTTTGAAGAGTCTATTTTAATAAGTACTGGGAATTTTCTTTGGAGCAATCGCAGCCACAAAATGATGGAAATCCTGGAAGATACCAATGGAAGAAATGATTTCTTATTAGCACCCTGCAGTCCGGAAACATTTGAAGTGATGTATGATTATGATGGATACCACCCCAGTTGCTTCGAAAACTTATATACCAGTCTGGAAAAATTCGAAATTCAGCCAGACGACATTCCCACGGCTTTCAATATTTTTATGAACGTTCAGTTTGATAAAAAAGGAAAATTAAGTGTAGATCCGCCTTTAAGCAAAGCCGGCGATTATGTATTATTTGAAGCCAAAATGGACTTAATTGTGGCTCTTACCGCCTGTTCTGCCGAAGATAGTAACAATGGTAGCTTTAAACCTATTCACTACGAACTATTAGATTAAAAATATTTCGAACTCTGAATTATTACTAAATAAAAAAGCCCCAGAAAATTTAAATTTCCGCGGCTTTTTTAATGAAATAATCTTACAACTGAGTTTAAGAAACTGCCTTAAGTTTATTTATAGTAGACTTGTTCAATTTCTCTTCTGCATAAGCACGTGTTACCTTTAATTTGCTATGGCCGCTTTCTGGCATTTCAAACATGGCATCTGTTAAAATCGCCTCGCAAAGCGATCTTAAACCACGAGCTCCAAGCTTATATTCTACAGCTTTTTCAACTATATAATCCAGGGCATCATCGCTCATCTCAAACTCAATATCGTCCATTTCAAACAATTTTTGATATTGCTTTACGATGGCATTTTTTGGTTCGGTTAAAATAGAACGCAATGTGCTCTGATCCAACGGATTCATATAAGTTAGCGCCGGTAATCTTCCTATAATTTCAGGAATAAGTCCGAAATCTTTCAAATCCTTCGGAATAATATATTTCAGCAAGTTGGTTCTCTCTATACTGTCATCGCTTTTTGAAGCGCTGAAACCAACTGCCTGCATATTCAGCCTCTTACTGATGTTTCGTTCAATACCATCAAAGGCACCTCCCGCAATGAAAAGAATATTTTCAGTATCTACCTCAACAAATTTCTGATCGGGGTGTTTACGACCTCCTTTTGGCGGAACGTTAACCGTAGTCCCCTCCAGTAATTTTAGTAAAGCTTGCTGAACTCCCTCCCCTGAAACATCACGTGTAATGGAAGGATTATCACTTTTACGAGCAATTTTATCTATTTCATCAATAAATACAATTCCACGTTGTGCTTTTTCAACATTATAATCGGCTGCCTGAAGCAATCTCGTTAAAATACCTTCAACATCTTCACCCACGTAACCAGCCTCTGTAAGTACCGTAGCATCTACAATAGCTAAAGGAACATTAAGCATTTTTGCGATGGTTTTCGCGATAAGGGTTTTACCCGTACCGGTTTCCCCAACCATGATAATATTTGATTTTTGAATTTCAACATCATCATCGCTTGCCGGCTGTAACAACCTTTTATAGTGGTTATAAACGGCTACAGACATCACTTTCTTGGTCGCTTCCTGGCCAATTACGTATTGATCTAAAAATTCTTTGATCACTTTTGGTTTGCTCAACATAAGATCTGAAGACAATTCCTTGGCTTCTCCCTGTTTAAGCTCTTCCAGAACAATGCCGTGCGCCTGCTCTATACATTTATCACATATATGAGCGTCCAGCCCTGCTATAAGCAAGTTGGTTTCGGGTTTCTTTCTACCGCAAAACGAACATTCTAATTCTTCTTTCGCCATTTCGTCATTTTTCAACTTTCAGTAAATAAAATAATAAACTGAAAATTAATTTCTATCCTTCTCTTGTTAAAATCTCATCGATCATACCATACTCTTTAGCTTTATCAGCCTTCATCCAGTAATCACGATCACTATCTTCTTCAATTTTCTCGTAGCTCTGTCCAGAATGTTTAGCGATGATCTCGTATAATTCCTTTTTAAGGGTTAAGATCTCTCTCGCAGTAATTTCTATATCACTGGCCTGTCCCTGCGCACCTCCAAGAGGTTGGTGAATCATTACTCTGGAATGCGGTAAACCACTTCTTTTTCCTTTTTCACCAGCACAAAGCAACACTGCGCCCATTGAGGCTGCCATTCCTGTACAAATTGTGGCCACATCTGGTTTAATAAACTGCATGGTATCATAAATCCCCAAACCTGCATAAACGCTACCTCCCGGAGAGTTAATATAGATTTGAATATCTTTAGAAGCATCTGTACTTTCTAAAAATAACATTTGTGCCTGGATAATATTAGCAACCTGATCGTTTATTGCGGTACCCATAAAGATAATTCTATCCATCATTAATCTGGAAAAAACATCCATAGCAACTGCATTCATTTGTCGCTCTTCAATAATATTAGGAGTCATCCCTGTAGGAGTCACGCTGCTCACTATCTTTTGGTAATAATTACTATTTATACCGTGATGTTTAGTGGCGTATTTTTCAAATTCTTTTCCGTAATCCATCAATTTTTCTGTTTTTAAGCTTTTTCTCTTAGCTGCCTTTCAAGTGAAAAGGCGTTAACCCGAATGGTTTAACGCCTTAAATATAAGTATAAATTTATAGAAAAAGCTTACTCGTAAATCTCTTTCACAAATTCGTCGTAAGTCACTTCTTTTTCTTCAAAAGACATTTTTTCTTTGTAAAAACCAAGCAATTTCTCATTCATTAATTGCTCTGACATTCTTTTTACTTCGTCCTGATTAGAAAGAATTCTTGCCGCAATATCGTCAAGTTCTTTATCTCCAGGATTCATTTGGCCAAACTGTGCCATTTGTTCTTTGATCTTTTCTTTCGCAAAAGTTTTAAGATCTTCAAACTCTACAGTAAGATTATTTTCGTTTACTATTTTACCTTCAATCAATTGGTAACGTAAACCTTCTTCACTCTTTTCATATTCTTCTTTGGCTTCTTCTTCGGTCATTGGTTTTTCACCAACTGTCTGAATCCACTTTTGAAGAAATTCTTTAGGAAGTTCAAATTTAGTTTGCTCAATAAGTTGCTTGGTCACATCGTTCATTAACTGCTGATCGCTCTGCTGCTTAAATTGCTTTGCTGCATCTTCCTTTATCTTTTCTTTAAGCTCGTCTTCACTAGTCACCTTTCCTTCACCAAAAAGCTTATCAAATAACTCCTGGTTAAGTTCAGCAAGTTCTCTATGACTAATTTCATTTACCGTAAACTCAACTTCAATATCAAGATCGTGGGCTTTATCGTGCTCTACATCTAAATGCTGAACAAGATCATGATCATCTTCAAAAAGACTTTTGGTCTTTAATGTGATCACATCTCCAACTTTAGCTCCAACAAATTTATTTAGATTTCGTTTTCCCTTGATTTTCTCTAATTCAACTGAAGTGCTCTTTTCAATTCCTTCTTCTTCATTTTTGAAAGTTCCGGCAACGATATCTCCTTCTTCAGCTTCATCTTTAGAAGTGATTTTCCCATATTGCTTGCGCATAGATTCAATTTGGTTATTCACCATTTTCTCGTCTGCAACAATATTATAATGGGTTACCGGCTTCTCAAGCTCAAGTTTTACCTCAAAATCTGGAGCTAAACCAAGTTCGAACTCAAAAGTATATTCTTCTTTGTTCCAATCGAAGTTTTCCTGTTCCTTAGGAATAGGATTTCCAAGAACATCAAGTTTTTCTTCGGTAAGGTATTTATTTAAGGAATCCTGTAAAAGTTTGTTTACTTCATCTACCAAAACAGCCTGACCGTATTGTTTTTTCACCATTCCCATAGGTACGTGACCTTTTCTAAAGCCAGGAATATTGGCGTTTTTACGGTAATCTTTAAGGATTTTATCAACTTTACCGGCATAGTCTTCTTTGGCGATATCTACTTTTACCACCGCATTCAATTCATCAATATTCTCTCTGGTAATATTCATCTTGACTTGTTATAAAAATTGGTGTGCAAAATTACACTTTTTTCCTAAGCCAACAAAGTTTCAATTTATTGAATTCCAGCATAGTTCCTAATCTTTTCCCAATAAAGAAAATAAGAGAGATTGAAAGAGGGACAAAAGCAAACTAAAAAGCAAGGCGATAAAAAAGCCACTAACCCCAAAACCAGATACAAATGCATCTGCCAGTAAGATAATTATGGCGTTAATCACTAATAAAAACAAGCCCAGGGTTAAAATAGTAACTGGCAAGGTAAAAAGCACCAAAATAGGCTTAACAATTAAGTTAAGAATTGCAAGAACAACAGCTACGATAATAGCAGTTAGGTATCCTTCAACTTCTACACCGGGTAAAAATTTAGCCAGAATCACAACGGCCAGCGCGGTAAGCAATATTCTTAGTATAAAATTCATAATATTTAGATTGGTTAATTTCTGAAAAATACAAAAAACGCCGGGAAAATCCCGGCGTTTCATTTTTTAGCAATAAACTGTATTCAATTTACTGAACGTCGTTGTTTGCAGTTACCGTATTATAAGTACCCACGTTTACTTTAGGCACCTCTGAATTATATGTTGCGTTAATTTCTTCAATCATTTGGTTTGCAACTATAGCATAACCACGTGGCGTAAGATGAACACCATCTAAAGAGAAAGCACCTCCAGTTGCAAATTGCGAAGTCACAGTGCCACCATCAAAAGAAATCCCGCCTTCTGCTAATTGGTTTAGCATGGCATTTGCATCTACAAGTGCAAGACCGTTAGCCTGGGCTAATCCAGAAATAACCTGGTTATATCTCGTAGTAGCATTTCTAACTAATTGTTGTTCTGCATTGGTTAATACGTGCTCATCTCCTAAAGGAACAGAAACTCCATTTACCATATTTGGATTATCCCCTACGGTAGTACCAAGAAATCCTGCACTGGTTAAAGGAATAAGATCTGTAGGCGTAGCCTGTCTTAACTGACTTAATAAACCTGCTGTTTGAGGATCAAGGTTAAATGGAGCGCCCTGAATAGCCTGGCTAATATTTGTTAAAGATTCATCTTGAAGAGTTACATAATTTTGACCTTCAGCAAAATTGATTTGTCTTGACTGAGCTTCTTCTGCAGTAATAAATCCAGCCTGAACCAAACCTGGAAGAACCTGGGTATTATAAGCTGAAAACTGCTGATTTAGCGCTCCAGCAGTTGCTGCATCTAATGGAATTGGATTTGAAGAAACCGTGGTGAAAAACGGAACAGAAGCTACATCTGGAATATTTATAAGCACTCCTCCACTTGCATTTGCAGCTAAACTTTGCACCATTTGACTGTACACGCTAGCAAAAACATTAGGATCTGTAATATCATTTTCTCCATAAGTTGTAGGATCGGTATTGTTAGTTTGATCTACACCGGTTCCTCCAGAAGTTGCATAACCTAACACATCGTTATTCCCAATCCATAAGGAAAAGAACGTTGGATCTTGCGCGAGTGCGTCTTCCAAAACTGAAGCGTTTGGAGCAGATGCGAAACGGGCAAAATAAGGATTTGCAGTTCCAACGGCAACCCCCTGAATATTTCCATAACCAGGTGCAGCTAAATGATAAGATTTAGCTCCCGGAACCCCCATATTATTGAATGGCCCTTGTTGCACATTCCCAACCTCAGTTGTAGCCTGCATCCCTGTATAAACTTGTGGCGAAGGATCACCATTCGCCCCTACAGCCAATACCAAACGGTTAGAAGTAATTTGATTTCCACCTAATAAAAGTCCACCGGCATTATCACTCATATAAGGAATCGTAAACTCTTCGGTATCCTGAGTTTTTGCGAATTGTTGTGCAACTATATTTGGATAAGAAGTTTCCTGGCCTGTAATATAAAGTGCATTATCAGCATAACCTGCAGTAAGGGAATTACCAAGAGCTACGTATGTTGAAAAATCGGCTTCGCCATTGCTATAGGCTCCCGGCTCATCTACCGGGTTATCAAATTCTGGCTCGCAGGAAACTATTCCCAGCGATAATATTGCAATATATTTAAAATACTGTTTCATCTTCTAAATTTTATAATTTATAGGTAATCCCAAGTCCTGGAATAAATGCTGAAGTTTTATAAGTTCCTTCAAATGGCACACTCTCTCCATTTTCAGTATAAAAATCGTAAGATTCATCGATTTCCTCATACCTGTTATAAAGGAAGGCAGCGTCTATTGAGAACCTATCGTTAACATTGAAAGAAAGTCCTCCGGTAAATCCATGAGCATCGTTTCTTGGTGTTTCAGGAGCAAAATAACCTGATTGCACGGGAGATTCGTCAAAGTAATACCCAACCCTTAGTGTTATGGTTTCGTTAGCCAAATATTGCAAACCAAACCTGTAAGAAGCAGAATTTTTATAATTTCTTGGATTATTAGAATCTGGGGTTGCATTTGCAAAATTTATATCTAAAGACTCATATACATCCCAATATGTCATATTGTAATCAAATGCAAAAAGCCATTTATCCAGTAATTGATAAGAAACCCCTACTGAAAGCTCTGCCGGCAATGGTAAAGAAGCATCAAATTGCGTGTTTTGGAAAGGAGTTAATGGTGAGTTTGGAACATTTTGAAAAGTAGCATCACCATCTTCAGCATCTACCATAATTTCACTTCGGTAATTTATACCAAAACGCAAATCTTCTGTAGCATTGAACATTGCACTTGCAGAGTATCCAAAAGCACTCACACCGCTGGCGTCTACAGTTACATTTGATCTATTTCCATCAATATCGGTTAAAGTACGGTTTAAGTTGCGATTAAAGTTAACAGAACCACTTACATAAATGGGACCACCACCAACACTTAATTTTTCTGAAATTTTCACAGAAGCTAAAGCCTGAACGTAAATAGCCTGAAGATCTATATTATTCACCAGGTGAGAACCAGCCCAATCTGTTGGCCATTCTACACTACTCCCGTAGGGCGTGTAAGCCGCCAAACCTAAAGTTAACCAGTCGTTTACACGATAAGAACCGTAGGCATAGAATGGAGTTCCTACGTTACTATTGGTCTCAGAACTAAGACCGAATTCTGAATTTTGATATTTTACGTTAGAAAATACCGCACTTGCACCGGCAGCGAAATTCATCTTATTTTCAAGATAAACAAGCCCTGCAGGGTTGAAAAAGGCAAGTTCAGCATTGTTAACCACTGCTACACCTGTGTGACCCATAGCAAGCGATCTCTGCCCCTGAAGACTCACCCTATACCCACCTGCATAAGTTACCGCAGCCATTAGACCGAAAAGGCCCAGGAAAAGTAATTTTTTCATAATTGAATTGGATTTTATTGTATTCTAATAATTTGTTGCTTTCAAATTTAGCATAAATTACATATTACTCAACAAAATTGCATTATTTATTATGCGCACATAATAAATTTAGAAGGATTTTAAAGAAAGTTAACTACTGTTTTATAGAAATCGTTCATTTTCTCAGCGTGAACCCAATGTCCTGCATTTGCAATTTCTTTGAATTCTACTTTTGGGAATTGCTCTTTAATTTTCGGCTTATCGTTTTCTTTTATATAATTTGAATTAGCGCCTTTTATAAAAAGCGTAGCCCCGCTAAAAGTTTTATCTTGCGGAAGAGCCCTTCCCACTTCTTCAATATTATCTTTTAAAGTCTCCAGGTTTACTTTTAAGCGATAATCACCTTTAGAGGTACGATTAAGGTTTTTAAGAAGAAAAAGTCTAACCGGCTTTTCTGAAATAAATTCGGATAGTAATTTATCGGCTTCCTGACGAGATTCCAGCTCGGCTTCTTGCAGTGCAGTTAATCCATCTAAAATTTGCTGATGATGTGGTTCATAATATTTTGGAGCTATATCTACCACAATTAGCTTATCTATAAGATCTGGATACTTTGCTGCCGTTAACATTGCTGTTTTGCCGCCCATAGAATGCCCCATTAAAAGAATTTTTTCCAAGGAATGCTGCTCACAGTATTCTTTCAAATCTTCAGCCATTAGTTCATAGCTATGATTATCTGTATGCGGACTTTTCCCATGATTTCTTTGGTCTATTAAATGCACCTGGAAATCTTTTTCTTCAGCAAGTTTATTACCAATAGTTTTCCAGTTATCGCTCATTCCTAAAAAGCCGTGGAGAATTAAGAGCGGTGCACCCTCTCCTATTATTATGGAATTTAATTTCATTATAGTTGGTGTTTTAAACTTGAATTATTTAAGTTGGTCCAGATATCTTTTAATAGTAGTTTCCAGGCCAAGATACAAAGCTTCAGCAATTAGTGCGTGACCAATAGAAACCTCATCTAAATGCGGTATATTATCTTTAAAGTACTTGATATTATCTAAAGAAAGATCGTGACCTGCATTAATTCCCAGGCCAAGCTCGTGAGCCAAAGTCGCACCTCTTTTATAAGGTTCTATTCCAGTTTTATCTCCTTTAGCATAGCTAACCGCGAAATCTTCAGTGTATAATTCAATTCGGTCGGTTCCGGTTTCTGCGGCTCCATTGATCATTTTCTCATCTGGATCTACAAAAATGGAAGTTCTAATACCATTATTTTTAAACTCCTGAATCACTTCCTGAAGGAATTTTTTATGTTTAATTGTGTCCCAACCGGCATTTGAGGTGATTGCATCTTCTGCATCTGGCACTAAAGTAACCTGTGCAGGCCCGGCTTCCATTACCAAATTTAAAAATTTCGCAACCGGATTTCCTTCAATATTAAACTCTGTAGTAACAATATTCGAGAGATCTCTAATATCCTGGTAAGTAATATGACGCTCATCTGGTCTTGGATGCACGGTGATCCCCTGCCCACCAAAAGATTCTATTTTCTTTGCAGCTTCTACCACATTAGGAATATTACCTCCACGGGCATTTCTCAAAGTGGCAATTTTATTAATATTTACACTTAATTTCGTCATTTTCTAGGCTTTTGTTTAACAAAAATACAAACTTGTAAATGCCCTAATGAATTTTATTTTAATTAATTTGCATAAAAAGAAAGCGACATCATGGAGATGGATGATTTTATTATTAACGATGTTTCCATTAGGCATTTTTCTGAAAAAATTGGGGAAGTACAGGACTTGTTCAATCAGCTAACCTATTCGCATTTACCGGTACAAAACAACGGAATCTATATGGGTTGTATTTCAGAAAATGATATTCGTTGCTTTGAAGTCGAAAAAACTCTGGAAGACTACCAATATGCTTTAGAAGGTTTTTTTGTGAGAGATACCGATTTTTGGCTGGATATTTTAGAAAGATTTGCACAGAACAACACTAATATTCTACCGGTTTTAGATGAAGAAAATCATTATTTAGGTTATGTTGAACTGAATGAAATTATAGCGATTTTTAATGAAACTCCATTTTTAAGTGAAGCCGGAAATATTATAGTTATTCAAAAAGGAATAAAAGACTTTTCATTTAGTGAAATCATCCAGATCATAGAATCTAATAACGTAAATATCTTAGGGTGTTTTATATCGAAAATTGAAAACGATGTGGCTCAAATCACCGTAAAATTAAGTCCTTCTGGAATCAATGAAATTATTCAGTCTTTCCGCAGGTATGGTTATAAAATTATTTCAGAACACCGGGAAGACAATTTCAATAAAAATCTTAGAGATCGCTCTAAGTACCTAGACAAATATATGAATATATGAACCCAGCAGAATGCTGAAAAAATTGCCAGATTACAGGTTGTTAAATAGTAGCTTGCAAAAAACTATTGGGATCTAAAAACTATAAACTAATGAAAGTAGGCATCTATGGCCAATTTTACCACACAAATGCCGGCACTTATATAGCGCAGCTTCTGGAATTACTGAAGCGTGAAAAAATTAATGTGATTATTGAAAAGAATTTCCTGGAGTTAATTCATCTAAATAAGACCATAGAAGAGAATTATTCCCATTTCAGCACGTTTGAAGAATTAGATAATAGTTTCGACCTCTTTTTTTGTATTGGTGGTGATGGTACTATTTTAAAGTCTATAAATTACATCAGGAATTTAGATATTCCCATTGTTGGAATCAACACCGGGAGATTGGGTTTCCTTGCCACAATTCAGAAAGAAGAAATTAAAAAAAGTCTCAAAACCATATTGGAAAAAAATTACAGCATTTCTTCGCGCAGTGTATTAAATATTAGCACCAACCCTTCCAACCACGATCCTGTTTTTAAAAATATCGCGCTAAACGAAATTGCCGTAAGCCGTAAAAACACCACATCTATGATTACCGTAGATACCTGGCTTAACGACCAATATTTAAATTCTTATTGGGCAGATGGTTTAATTGTATCTACGCCAACCGGCTCTACAGGATATTCCCTTAGTTGCGGTGGCCCCGTGATTACGCCAGATGCTGGCTCCCTTATTATTACTCCAATAGCGCCGCATAATTTAAACGCACGGCCTTTAGTAATTAAAGACGATACTAAAATAACACTTCGGGTTTCAGGCCGGGAAGAATCTCACTTGGTTTCTATGGATTCTCGTATTGCCACCCTGGAAAATGATACCGAAATTATAATTGAAAAAGCACCCTACGCTATAAATCTTGTTGAACTTAAAGGCGATAGTTTTCTTCAAACCCTACGTAAAAAGCTGATGTGGGGAGAAGATAAGCGCAATTAAACAATAAAAGATTTTAAAAACTGTTTTAAGAATGTACAAACTTGCTCAAATTATTGTAGAGCAAACATAATTGTTATATTTGCAAACTTTTGAAAGCCTATGAGGTACCTATTAGTTTTTGTTATTATGCTTGTTTTTGCTCCAAAAATTCAATCCCAAACATTTGAAGTAGGACCATATATTGGTGGAGCTAATTACATTGGAGATGTGGGACGAACCAATTTCGTGCTTCCTAGCGGTTTGGTAGGAGGCGCACTTCTTAAATGGAATCGAAGCCCCCGTCACGCTTTTAGATTTTCGCTTTTATATGCTGAAATAAATGCCGACGATGCGAATTCTAACGATGCTCGTAGAATTAATCGTGGATATTCATTTAGCAATACTATTGCAGAAGCTTCTCTAGGTATAGAATATAATTTTTGGAGTTTTGATCTTCATGAAGGTCATCCACAAAGTACACCCTATCTTTATACAGGAATTACATATTTTAGAGCAGATCATATTGTTTTAGACGCTGATTTCCCTGACGGAAATCTACAAAATCAAGGTGCTAACTGGGATTTTGCTATTCCGGTAGTTTTTGGTTACAAAGAAAGTATTACCCGTCATATTGTGGGAGCCCTTGAAGTTGGCGTGCGTTATACATTTACAGATAATTTAGACGGAAGCTGGCCTGAAGAAGTTTTTGGAAATAGAATGCCCCAAAGGGAATTTGGAAATAGAAATACCAATGACTGGTATGTTTTTACAGGAGTGAATTTCACATTTTCCTGGGGTAGAGAACCTTGCTACAGCAGATTTTAAAATGAATTATAAAGACAACATAGATCTTAAAAAATTACCTAAGCACATTGCCATAATTATGGATGGTAATGGCCGATGGGCTCGTCAAAAGGGTTTTTTGAGGGCTGCAGGTCACGAAGAAGGCACAGCCGCCGTACGCGATGTTGTAGAAGCCTCTGCTGAAATTGGTATAGAATATTTAACCCTCTATGCTTTTTCTACAGAGAATTGGAACCGTCCAAAATTGGAAGTAGACACTTTAATGCGGCTACTGGTTTCCTCCTTGAAAAAGGAAATTAAAACCCTACAAGACAATAATATTAGGCTAAATGCTATTGGTAATTTAAAAACTCTGCCTAAAAAAGTATTTAGAGAACTTCACGAAGTTATCGAGAAAACTAAAGCTAACGACCGTATGGTGCTTAATCTTGCACTAAGCTACGGTTCACGGGAAGAATTAACCTCGGTAATAAAAGAAATTAGTCTGAAAGTTAAAAATAACGAAATAACCGCTGATGCTATTGATGAATCGGTTATAAATCAGCATCTTTACACCCGAAATTTTCCGGAGGTGGATTTATTAATTAGAACCAGTGGAGAACAACGCATAAGCAACTTCCTGTTATGGCAAATTGCTTATGCCGAATTATATTTTACAAAAATTTTGTGGCCAGATTTTAGAAAAGAAAATCTTTTTGAAGCCATTTACAATTATCAAAATAGAGAACGACGATTTGGAAAAACCAGTGAGCAACTCAGTTAGCGCATTCATGACGAAGAAAGTACTTACCCTCTTAGCAGTAGCATGTAGTTTAATTTTCAGCATTTCTTCACAGGCTCAAGGCTTACCATTAGCCGATGGAAAAAAATATATAATTGGAGATATAAAAGTTACCGGTACCATTAGCTTCAATGAGCAAACCGTTATTGCTTACACCGGCCTAAAAAAAGGTGAGGAAATTTATATTCCAGGCGACAAAATTAGTAGCGTGATCAATAAACTATGGGATATTGATCAATTTAGCGATATCAATTTTTATATCACCCAGATAAGAGATGGTAATGTGGCTGATCTGGAAATTGAGATTCAGGAAGTTCCAAAACTTAATAAAGTACAGGTTACCGGACTTAAAAAGCGAGAGAATGAAGAAATCATCAAGGAAAACAAACTAAGAACTGGAGCTAAAGTTTCTGAAAACCTTATCACTACCACTAAAAATCATATTGAAAGCAAATATCGTAAAGAAGGTTATTTTAATGCAAAAGCAAAAATAAGCACCAGCGAGGTTACCGATACTACTGAAAACAAGAACCTGGTTAATATGCTAATTGATATAGACCAGGGTGATCGAGTAAAAGTTGCAGATATAAACTTTTCTGGCAATGAAAAGTTTTCTGATTGGAGACTTAGAAGAGCTTTAAAGAATACAAAGCAGAAAAATTTTGTGCGTTTCTGGAAAAGATCAAAATTCGTAAGAGCCGATTACCAGGAAGACAAAGAGAATTTAATAGACAAATACAAGGAAAGCGGTTATCGTGATGCCAGAATTGTTACAGATTCTCTAGTAGAAATTGATGATAAGACCATAGCCTTAAATCTAAAAATAGAGGAAGGAGATCAATATTATATAGGTAATATAAATTTCCTTGGAAATTCTGTGTATAGCGATGCTCAACTTCAACGTGCGTTAGGTATTAATAAAGGTGATATTTATAACGGAGTTCTTTTAGACGAAAGAATTGCAGATCAAACCAAACCAGATGGAGAAGATCTTTCTAATCTCTATAAAAACAATGGTTACTTATTTTCAACCATAAATCTTGTTGAAACCAATGTTTATAATGATACTATAGACTTCGAGATTAGAATTATAGAAGGAAAAGAAGCCTACTTCAATAATATTTCAGTAACCGGAAATGATAAAACAAAAGACCACGTAATATATCGTGAACTAAGAACAAAACCGGGACAAAAATATAGCCAGGAAGATGTTGTAAATACGGTAAGAGAACTTGGTCAACTTGGTTTCTTTGATGCTGAGCAACTTGAACCAAAATTTGTAGATCCAGATCCACAAGCCGGTACTCTGGACCTTGAATATTCTGTAGTAGAAGCAGGAGCTAGCCAAATAGAACTGCAAGGTGGATATGGTGGCGGTGGTTTCATCGGGACGCTGGGACTTTCTTTCAATAATTTCTCTTTATCAGGTATTTTTGATAAAGAAGCCTATCAACCAGTACCTATGGGAGACGGGCAAACTCTTTCCCTTAGAGCACAAGCAAGTACATTTTACCAAACGTATAGCCTTTCTTTTCAGGAACCATGGTTAGGTGGTAAAAAACCAGTAAGCCTTCAAACTTCTTTTTCATACACCAGACAGTTTTTATTTGATTATATAAACAGGCAGGCAGATAGAAGTAGAAGTTTTGATATTCTAGGAGTTAATGTTGGTTTAGCAAAACGTTTAACTGTGCCAGATCCTTATATGACGGTATCCCACTCGGTAGGTTTCCAACGTTACAACCTTAATAACTACAATACCGGGCTATTTACCTTTGGAGATGGTCACTCGAATAATTTCACTTATACCTTTGGGCTTACAAGAGATAACACTTATGTTAACCCAATTTTCCCAATGGGAGGTTCTAAATTTAAACTAACTGCTAAATTCACTCCTCCTTATTCTTTATGGAATGGTGTAGATTATGGCAATTTAGCCGAACAAAGGGAATATCAACTTGAAGATGAAAACGGAAATCTTATTAACCGACAGGGTGATAGGGTAACTCCAGACAATGCGGTGGGTGATCAACGTTTAATAGACCAAAAGAAATTTAATTGGTTAGAATTCTATAAAGTTAAATTTAGCGGAGAATGGTTCACTCAAATCTATGATAAACTAGTCTTAAGAACCAATGCCGAGTATGGTTTTCTTGGAGCCTACAATAACGATCGTGGGGTACCACCCTTTGAAAGATTCTTTCTTGGAGGTGATGGCCTTGGAGCGTTTAGTTTAGATGGTAGAGAAACTGTTCAGTTAAGAGGTTATCCAAACCAATCTGTAGTACCTTTAGATCGTCCCGCAGGTGTTAATGATGATGGAGCTACTATTTACAATAAATATTCATTAGAACTTAGATATCCTATAACCTTAAAACCTTCAGCCTCTATTTACGCACTTACTTTCTTAGAAGCTGGGGCATCTTATGACAACTTTAGGGATTTCAACCCATTCCAGGTTAATAGATCTGCCGGTGCAGGTTTAAGAATCTTTATGCCAGCCTTCGGTCTACTTGGTATAGACTTTGGTTATGGATTTGATTCCATTGGTGGTCAACAAGGAGCTAATGGTTGGGAAACGCATTTCATAATCGGGCAACAATTTTAATTTGGCACGATATTTTCTATAATCGATTTAAGTATGCTTAAAAGAACATTTTTATTCACACTTTTAATATTGATTGGCATTGGAGCTTCAGCTCAAAAACCAATAAATATAGGCTTTGTGGATATGGAGTATATCCTTGAAAATGTTCCTGAATACCAGCAAGCTTCCACTCAATTAGATCAACGAGTAGAAGAATGGCGAAATGAAATCGAGCAGAAAAGAAGAGAGATTGGTGAAATGAAAGTTAGCCTTCAAAATGAACGTGCGCTACTTACCCCAGAGCTTATTGAAGAGCGGGAAGAGGAGATTGCATACCAGCAAGAACAGGCTACAAATTATGAACAAAAGCGGTTTGGCCCGAAAGGTGATTATATGATTCAAAAGAGGCAATTAATCAAGCCAATCCAGGATCAGGTTTTTACCGCCTTACAGGAAATTGGTGAAACCAGAGATTTCGATTATATTTTTGATAGAAATGCTGAATCGGGTATGTTATTTGCAAAAAAGCGGTTTGATTTAAGCGACCAGGTTTTAAGAAGTATCAATAGAGCTTCTAACCGTAAGCAAATTACAACAAAGCAGGAAGAAAGAGAACTTGAAAGAGCAGAAGCTAGAACTCTTGAAGAGGATAAAGAAATAACTGACCGGGAACAGGCTATTGAAGAGCGAAAAAGTGATCGGGAAGCTTTAATAGAAGAAAGAAGAAGAAAACAGGATTCTATAAAAGATGCAAGGCAAAAAGCTTTTGAAGAGCGTAGAGAAAGAATTCTAAAAGAAAGACAGGAGAAAAGAGATTCTATTCAAGCAGCCCGTGCAACAAAAGACACAATAAACTAAATAATTTTAAACCTTAATACTTAACAATTAATATCAATTAAAATGAAACAATTCAGAACACTTTTTATAGCCCTTGCATTAACAATAGGAGCTACTGCATTTACAAACGCACAAACCAAGGTTGCGCATGTTGCAACCCAGGAACTTGTAGAAACTATGCCGGCTTATAAGGATGCAATGTCGCAACTTGAAAAGCTTGAGAAAACTTATGATGCTGAAATTAAGGATATGCTAACGGAAGCTCAAAACACTATGCAACGTTACCAATCTGAAGCAGAAACAGTAACAGAGGAAGAAAATGCGAAAAGAGCAAGTGAGCTTCAAGCTACCGAAAGAAGAATCCAGGAGCACAGCCAAAGAGCGCGTCAGGAACTTCAGAAAAAAGAAAACGACCTTATTAGACCTGTAATTGAAAAAGCTCGTGAAGCTATCCAAAAAGTAGCTAGAGCACAAGGATTTGATTATGTACTTGATTCTACTACAGGAACTGGAGTAATTCTTGCTGATGGTAAAGATCTTATGGCTGATGTAAAAGCCGAATTGGGAATGTAATTTAGCCCAATACACAAATAAAGATTAAAAGCTGCGCCCCTTTTCGGCGCAGTTTTTATTTTTGTACTAATGAGCAACACCAATCCAATAGGCATTTTTGATTCTGGCGTAGGAGGAACTTCTATATGGAGAGAGATTCACGAATTACTTCCAAATGAAAAAACCATCTACCTCGCCGATAGTAAAAATGCACCATACGGTGAAAAGCCCATTGAAACAATTAAAAATTTGAGCAGGAAAAATACTGAGAAATTGCTCGATATGGGCGCAAAAATTATTGTGGTTGCCTGCAATACCGCAACTACCAATGCCATTAAAGATCTCCGGAATGAATATGCAATTCCATTCATAGGTATAGAACCCGCAATTAAACCGGCGGCTCTAAATACTAAAACAAAAACTATAGGTATTCTTGCTACACGCGGAACTTTAACCAGCACCCTTTTTTCTCAAACTTCAGATTTTTATGCCAGGAATATAAATGTAGTTGAAGTAGAAGGTCGCGGCCTGGTAGAACTTATAGAATCAGGCGATTTAGATTCTCCTCAAATGAGAAGTCATCTTCTAAAATTACTGGAACCCTTTTTTGTGAATAAGATAGATTACCTGGTTTTAGGCTGCAGCCACTACCCTTACCTCATCCCTATTCTAAAAGAACTACTACCAAAGGAAGTAATAATTATAGATTCAGGAGAAGCAGTCGCTAAACAAACCAAATCTATACTTAAGGAAAACAATCTATTAGTGCAGGAAGCATTAGCCCAGAAACCACTCCCAGAGTTTTTTAGCAATACAAATCCTCAAGTTTTAGGGAATTTAACCGAGGCCGAACAGCATGGCTATAAAGTATCTTACCTGGATTTTTAATTAACTGCCGGGACATTTTTATCCCATTGCCATCTACTTTTTCCAAAATTATATCCAATAGTGATTTGATGGAAGCCATTATTACTCAAAACCACAGAGTTTAATTGGTAGCTAAAAGTATAGCCAAATATAAAATTCTTGTAATCTAAACCAACAAATGGAGTAATATACCGCAGTTGCTGACTCTGAATTGCTTCCCCTTCAGCAGTATATTCAGCGCCTTCAAAACTATTACGATAAGAAAGTCCGCCCCATAATTGCCCAAAATCAACCTCCCGGTAAACTTTCATATTTAAATCTATATTCATTTCATTAGTGGCCTCCCGTAGTTGATATAAAATTGAAGGCTCATAACTCCAGTCAGAATTACTATCAAAAACATAACCTGTAGAGAATAAATATTTACGTTGATTGCTTGGCACGGCATCAGAATAAAAAAGCTCCCGGCTTACGGAAATCATATTCTTAGCTGCAAAATGAGCATAAAAATCGAGATAATAATAAGACATACCTATATCCATATTTCCAAACATATCAGATACATTGTTCCCATTTACTATAGGATCAAATTCCGTAAATCCACTTTGGTCCAACCTATGCTGAATAATCCCCGCGCTAATTCCAAAAGAAAGCTGATTTAGAAATTTATTTCTGGAAAAAAGCAAATGATAAGCGACAGTTCCATAAGCGCCAATTTTCGAGAAATTCCCATTTTGGTCGTTAAAAACCACCCCTCCAACGCCAAGCTTATCTCCTATTCTACCATTTACTGCCAGTGTCTGTAAGCTGGGAGCGTTATCTACGTCGAACCATTGCTGTCTTGCAGTAAGTCTAATTTGATTTCTATTCACCGCACCGGCCATAGAAGGATGAATAAGATAAAGATTATCGGTTAAATAATCTGAATATACAGGAATCACCTCCTGGGCTTTTAAAGAAGATCCAGATAAGAAGAAAAAATAGATAAAAAGGAAAGCAATAGAAATTCGCCGTTTTATAAAATACCAATTAAAATTTTCCATAAATAAAGTTCGAATCCCCATAAGAAAAGTAAAGATATAGATTAACTAAGTTTTCTTTAGTACTTTTGCAAAAAAATTGATATGAGCAATTTCACCATAAATATACAAGCAACAAATAAACCGGGAATCATAAAATTTGAAACCAACAAATTTTTAACCCGCCACGAAAATTACGAATTCAATAATATAGATGAAGCCTCGAAATCTCCCCTGGCTCAGCAGTTATTTTATTTGCCATTTGTAAAAACAGTTTATATCGCGCAAAATTTTATCGCGATAGAAAAATACGACATTGTTGAATGGAATGATGTTCAGGAAGAAGTTGCCGCTCAAATTGAAGACTTTTTAAATAAAGATGGCATCGTAATAAAAGATGAAACTGATACATCATCTAAAGCTGTACCGGTTACTGTTTATGCTGAAAGCACACCGAACCCGGGAGTAATGAAGTTTGTTGCCAATAAAAAATTGGTGTTAAAAACGGCTGAATTCAAGAATATAGATGACGCTAAAGACGCGCCGCTTGCGCAGCAACTTTTTCATTTCCCATTTGTAAAAGCCGTTTTTATAGATTCTAATTACGTGTCTATCCATAAATATGACGTGGCCGAATGGGAAGAAATCACCTTAGAATTAAGGGAATTCATCACCAATTACCTACAGGACGGAAAAGAGGTTTTAAAAGCTGAAACTTCAGCGCCTCAGCAAACTGAATCAGCGAGTCATCCTGCAAATCCAGAAGTAAGTCAGGAGATTAAAGATCTTGATGATACTTCAAAACAGGTAATTGCTATTTTAGATGAATATATCAAGCCTGCTGTAGCCAGTGATGGCGGTAATATTCTTTTTGATTCTTATAATTCTGAAAGTAAAACCGTAAAAGTAATTCTACAGGGAGCTTGTAGTGGTTGTCCTTCTTCTACCATGACGCTTAAAAGCGGAATTGAAACGATGTTAAGAGATATGCTGCGCGGCAAAGTAGATTATGTAGAAGCGGTAAATGGATAAATGCTAAAGCGTTGTTTTAGCTTCCACATAAAATTCCCTAAATAACTCAATAAGATTAAGCGTAGACGAAATAAGGTCTTTAGATTCCAGTAAAAGCCCAAAATAGAGCTTG
The DNA here is from genome assembly GCF_000745315.1 of Salegentibacter sp. Hel_I_6. Taxonomy (NCBI): domain Bacteria; kingdom Pseudomonadati; phylum Bacteroidota; class Flavobacteriia; order Flavobacteriales; family Flavobacteriaceae; genus Salegentibacter; species Salegentibacter sp. Hel_I_6. The sequence goes on from NZ_JQNQ01000001.1 coordinate 1,650,364, forward strand.
GTGTTTTTCGGGCTACTTTCTGAAGTCCTTATGCGTTTAATTTGCTTTTCTATCATTTCTGAAACCATATCGAGCAGCTGTTGCTTTTCAGCAAGAATATTGTCTAAACGCTCGAAATCATGCTCATCGAAAGTATATTTTATTTCTGCAAATAACTCCTGAAGTTTCTTGTCTATTCTCTTCAAATCCCGAATTTGATTGAATTTCAGGTTCTTATGGTTATTATTTACGTGTTCAAAAGAATTTCTTGTAATGTATCGAGTAGAATTCACCATTTCCTGCAAGTAATCAAGCAAATGAATATAGAAACGACTCGCCTCTACTGAATCTTCATCTAAAGATTTTATAAAATAAAATATATTTCCCTTTAGATCGTCTACCTCTTTTTCAAGGTCCCCAACTCTTTTATTGTTTTTCTTAAGTTTTCCTAAGTCGTGATAGCCTAAATTATCAACGGTTTTAGTATAACGCCTGCTGATCCCGGAAATCACCTGGGAAATATTTACTGAGCTTTCAGCTGTAATTTCATTAATCGTAATGATATCGGTACGTTTATATCGCTTCTGGCGTTTATCGGCTTTAGATTTTTTAGCGTGGGAAAGGGTGTTTCTAATAATAAAAAAGGCGGTAATACAAACCAAAACAGCGATTGCGATCAACCCGCCATAATAAATTATTACCGCAAAAACCGCTGCTCCCAAAAAAGCTACAAGGGCAGTAACAAACCAACCTCCAATAACATTTAGCACTCCTGCAACCCGGTAAACTGCACTTTCCTGGTTCCAGGCCCTATCTGCCAGGGAAGTTCCCATAGCCACCATAAAAGTAACGTATGTGGTAGATAGCGGAAGTTGCAAATTTGTACCCATAGAAATTAGAATACTGGCCACCACTAGATTTACAGAAGCTCTTACAAGATCAAAAGCCGGTGGTGCAATTTCTCTTACCTGGGTTTTAGTTTTAGGAACTTCAAACTGTTGGTTTATTCTCTTTCTGAGCTTTTTAGGTACTGTCTCTGAAACCGCAGTACCAAACATTATTGAATATCTAACAATGGTTCGTGATAAATAATTGGCTCCAAATCGTTCAGAACCTTCATTTTGCCTGGACAATTTCACCCCAGTATCTACAACCGCTTTTGCTTTACCAGAGAACCAAATAGTCAATACCATAACCCCCCCGGCAAAAATTAAAATAATCTCTGGTGTAGGCACACTTCCGGCCAGGTCACTCATAAGCAATTCTGAAGGCGCCAAACCAGATGCAGCCCAAATTTCATAAGATTGCCAGGCCGCGATTGGTACGCCAATAAAATTTACCAAATCGTTACCTGCAAAAGCAAGAGCCAGGGCGAACGTACCAACGATTACAATAATTTTGAGAATATTAACCCTAAAGAAACTTATTAATACTTTAGAAAGAATAGTAAAACCAAGCAGGCTAAAAATAATTATCTGTAAGCGATTATTATTTACATCTTCTACAAAATGATCTGATACAAAAGCCATACTATTTAACCCCTTAATAAGGATAAAATAAAAGATTGCAGCAAGCGAGACCCCACCAAAAATAGCTCCACTATATTTTAGCTTTTTTTCATATTTAAAAGATAACACCAAACGAGAAAAATACTGGACTATCGCCCCGGTAATAAAAGCGATAACAATGGCCAGTAAAATACCAATAATAACTTCAGAAGCTTTTTCAACATTTATAAATTCAACCAGTTGTGAAATATCATTCGTGGTGCTAAAAATTTTAATTAAAGCTACACTTACAGCTGCTCCCAACAATTCGAACATAATGGAAACTGTAGTAGATGTTGGTAAGCCCATGGAATTAAAGAAGTCTAAAAGCAAAACATCGGTAAGCATAACGGCCATGAATATGACCATGATCTCTTCAAAGTAAAACTCTTGCGGAAGAAATATCCCTTTCCTAGCGACTTCCATTAAACCACTGGAAAATATAGCTCCTACCGCAACTCCCAGGCTGGCGATAATAAGTATAGATCGCAAGGAAACGGCTTTGGAGCCCACAGCAGAATTCAGGAAATTTATAGCATCGTTACTTACCCCAACCACCAGATCGGTAATGGCTAGAACAAATAAAAGACCTAAAATAATTAGATATACATCCTGCATGGAAATGAGATCCTTTTAACCGGCAAAATTCAATTAAATATTTCTAAAAAGACGATTTCGAAAGTTATTAAAACTTTAATTCGAAGAGATAAGTGCGATTATTTTGTATCTTTAAGACAGTTCACTGATTACCAACCAATAAAACCATTAATTATGTCTATTATTAAAGTTATTGAAGTTTTAGCTAATTCTACCGAAGGCTGGGAAGATGCCACTAAAAAAGCTGTAAAACACGCAGCCAAAACCGTAAAGAACATAAAATCGGTTTACGTAAAAGAACAAAGTGCAATTGTAAATGGAGAGAACATTACCGAATTTAGAGTAAATGTAAAAATCACTTTTGAAGTCAGTTAGCATTAATTTATAGAAAATAGTGACGCTCCCTGGAATTTCAGGGGGCGTTTTTCATTTAAAAACACTAAGATGTCATCACCAAAATTCTCAAACAGCTTAATAAACGAAACCAGCCCATATCTTTTACAACACGCACACAATCCTGTAAACTGGAAGGCATGGAATGATAAAAGTCTCGAAGAGGCAAAAACACAAGACAAACTACTACTCATTAGTGTGGGATATTCCGCATGCCACTGGTGTCATGTAATGGAACACGAAAGTTTCGAAGACGAAGCTGTGGCGCAAATAATGAATGAAAATTTTATAAATATTAAAGTTGACCGGGAAGAAAGGCCCGATATTGACCAGGTTTACATGAATGCTGTTCAGGTAATGACGGGTGCCGGGGGATGGCCCATGAATATTGTTGCTCTTCCTGATGGTAGGCCGGTTTGGGGTGGCACCTATTTTAGAAAAGAGCAATGGAAAGATGCCTTAAAACAACTTTCGGGACTATATAAAACCAAGCCCGAAAAAATGAAAGAATATGCTTCCAGGCTGGAAGATGGCCTGCAAAAATTACAACTTATTGATCCTCCAAAAGAGGTAACGATTTTCAATTCTGATTTTTTAACTGAAAATCTTGAAAAGTGGAAAAAAGGATTCGATAAGAAAAATGGAGGTTCACGTGGAGCCCCAAAATTTATGCTTCCGGTCAATCAAAATTTTTTATTCAGGGCGGCGATTCAGCTAAACGATAAAGAATTAAAGGATCACACTATTCATAGCCTCAATAAAGTCTCTTATGGTGGTGTTTTTGATCATATAGGTGGCGGATTTTCGCGTTATTCGGTAGATGAGCGCTGGCACGTACCTCACTTTGAAAAAATGCTTTATGATAACGCGCAAATGGTTAGCCTTTATAGTAAAGCCTTCGCCTACACCAAAGATAACTGGTACAAGGAAGTTGTTTATAAAACATTAGATTTTGTAAAAGAGGAACTTACCGATAATACTGGAGTTTTTTACTCTGCCCTGGATGCCGATAGTGAAGATGCAAATGGAAATAAAACAGAAGGCGCTTATTATGTTTGGAAAAAAGAAACTTTACAGAAATTGCTAGAAGCAGATTTTCAAATTTTTGAAGCTTATTATAATATAAATTCCTTCGGAAAATGGGAGGAAGAAAACTATGTTCTTATCCGGTCTAAAAGCGATGAAACAATTGCTGAAGAATTTAAGCTTCATCTTAGCGAATTAAAGTCAAAAAAAGAGGATTGGTTAAAATTATTAAAAAAGGAAAGAGAAAAACGAATAAAACCAGGATTAGACGATAAAAGTTTAACCTCCTGGAACGCATTAATGCTAAACGGGTATGTAGAAGCCTATAAAACTTTCGGCGAGCCAGAATTCTTAGAAAAAGCACTAAAAAATGCTGAATTTCTACAGAAGAATCAGCTTAAAAAAGATGATCGTCTTTGGCATAATTTCAAAAATGGAAAAAGTACTATAAATGCTTATTTAGAAGATTATGTTTTTTGCACTGAAGCGTTTCTTAATTTATATGAAGCCACTTTTGAAGAAAAATGGCTGGAGCTTGCCGAGAAATTAATTGAGGTTTGCCTGGAAGATTTTCAGGATCAAAAAACCGGATTATTTTATTTCACCTCATCAAAAGATAAGGCTTTAATCACAAGAAATTACGAACTGAATGATAATGTAATCCCGGCTTCAAATTCTGTAATGGCTAAAAATCTTTTTAAACTCTCAAAAATAAAAGGAAATTTGAAGTATTCTGATTTAGCTGAAACTATGCTTAAAACGGTGCAGAAACAAATTAAAACACAACCACAATCTTATGCCAATTGGCTGGACCTCATGCTTAATTTCACCAATACTTTTTATGAAATAGCCATTATGGGGGAAGATGCACATGCTATTCAGAAAAAATTACAACAGGAATATTTACCTCATACCATTTTTGCGGGTAGTACAGAGCAGTCAGAAATTTCAATATTAAAGAATAGGTTTAAAGAAAATAGCGATCTAATTTATATTTGCAATAACGGAAAATGTGAACTTCCCCTAAATTCTGTAGAAGAATCTATTCAAAAAATAAAACATTTTTAACAAAAATTAAACAGGAAAATTTATTATAAATAAAATATTTATAGTCAATTTGCTTTCTAAAATAATCGAAATATGGATAAATTAAACGATTGGGGCGCCATCGCCAAAGAATATGCTGAAAAGTTTATAGACTATTTACCTACTTTATTGGGAGCGCTTGCGCTTCTTTTTATTGGGCTTTGGGTAATTGGTTTAATAGTAAAATATGTAGAAAAATTATTCAAAAAGAAAGATTACGATAAAACGTTAGAAATTTTCACTTTAAATGCACTAAAGTGGGGCCTTAAAATAATCTTATTTGTTCTTTTTATTACACAACTTGGCGTGCAGAGTGCTTCACTTGTAGCCGCAATTGGTGCTGCAGGTCTTGCTATTGGTCTTGCCATGCAGGGATCACTCTCAAATTTGGCCGGTGGTGTAATTTTAATCATATTAAAACCCTTTAAAGTAGGAGATTGGATAGAAGTTCAGGGCGTTTCAGGTAGTGTGGTAGAGATCTCTTTATTTTATACAAAATTAGACACATTCGGGAATCAACGTGCAGTAATTCCAAATGGGGAATTAAGTAACGACAATATTATAAATTACAGCTTCAACGGTACAAGAAAAGAAAATCTAAGTTTTGGAATTTCTTATGATGACGATTTGAAAAAAGCTAAAGAAGTACTTAGAAATCTTGTAGAAGAACAGGAAAATGTGCTAAAAGATCCTGCACCGCAAATTATTGTGTCTGAACTGGGAGCAGATTCTGTAAACTTCTCGGTAAGATATTTTGCTGAAAACAGTAAATTCTGGGATCTACACTGGTTTATGATCGAGGAAGGAAAAATAAGACTGGAAGAAGCCGGTATGACTATTCCTTATCCTCAACGTGATGTTTATCTTTACGATCAAACCAAGATGAACGGAACTATAGAGAAGCGATCAAAAAATAATAACAATAAAGACACGGCCGATTAACCGGCGATAAAATCTTTTAAGTAATAAGGTTCAAAATAAGCGACATCTTCGGTGTCGCTTATTTTGTATTTAGCTTCTGCTAAACTGCACATTTCTTTTGCAGAGGGTAACTTATCTACCATAAACTCAGCGTTTGGATGTGTACATATTTCCTGAAATTTTTCCACTCCATTTCCTATAAAAATAGTTTTAGCTTTTTCCAGATAATCAAGAAAGGAATTTTCGTCTAAAACTTCAGCTTTAGTTTCCCTAATTTTTAATTCTGCATCAAAAACTGCTGAATAAACTTCCATTCTACGTGCATCTAACATGGGGATTACAAATCCTTTTTCAGATTTCACCTGCGCGCTTAGAGCGGTTAAAGTAGCAATAGAAATCAAGGGAATATCTAATGAAAAACATAGACCCTTGGCCGTAGAAACCCCAATTCTCAAACCTGTATAGGACCCCGGACCTTTACTTACGGCAATCGCATCAAGATCTGCTACACTTAAATCATTTTCCTTCAAGACTTCATCTATAAACACATGTAACTTTTCAGCGTGAGAATAGTTATTGCTTTTATCTTCTTTTAAAGCTAAAAGAGTCCCGTCTTTTGAGAGTGCTAAGGAGCAGTTTGTAGTTGCTGTTTCTAAACAGAGTATTAAAGCCAATTATTTATGATTTTGATTCCCCATTATTTACTTCAACCTTATCCCCTTCTTTCAGGCTTTTAGTTACCGTATTGTACGGGCCGGTAATTACTGTTTCACCTTCAGTTAAACCTTCGGTAATTTCAATATTACTATCATCCTGAATTCCAGTTGTAACTTTTCTAAGTTGGGCTTCTTCCCCATCCTTTAAAAATACGGCCTCGTATTTTTCATTAGAATTTTTACCAGCAGTGGTATCATTTTTAATCACAATAGCACTAATTGGAACACCAATTATTTTATTTTTTCTATTGGTAATAATATCTACTGTAGCCGTCATTCCAGGTCTAAAAGGCGAATAATTTTCGTCCTTTCCTTCAATAAGGTCGGTATAAGATTCCTCTAAAATACGAACTTTCACCTTAAAGTTTGTTACTTGATCTGTGGTTAGTGCAGCATCAGCCGAGTTAGATATTTCAGTAACAATTCCTTCAAATTCTTTACCTAAATAAGCATCTACTTCAACAATTGTAGAATCTCCAACTTCAACCTTTACAATATCATTTTCGTTTACATCTACTTCAACTTCCATATTGGTAAGATTGGCAACTCGTAAAATTTCGGTACCAGCCATTTGTTGGGTTCCGACTACACGTTCACCAAGTTCTGCATCAAGCTTTGAAATTGTTCCGCTCATAGGAGCGTAAATATTGGTTCTTCCAAGATTATCGGTTGCTTCTTTTACGGTAGCTGCGGTACTTTGCATATTGTAGTAAGCCGATTCTTTATTGGCCTGCGCCACCTCATATTCAGAAACAATTCTATCCCACTCTGCTTTAGAAATAACTCCTTTTTCAAAAAGGCTTTTATTTCTATTATAGTTTGCTTCTGCTTGCTTTAAACTTGCCTGAGATTGAGAATAGTTAGCTCTTGAGGTTTCCAATCCTGCCTGAGCTCTGTTTACATTAGATTGATAAATATCTGGATTTACTCTAACCAATAAATCTCCTTTTTCTACTGCCTGTCCTTCTACAATTGGAAGTTCTATTATTTCTCCAGAAACTTCTGAAGATAATTTTACTTCGATTTCTGGTTGAATCTTTCCTGTAGCCGAAACGGTTTCTATAATATCTATAGGTTCAATTTTGGTTATTTCTACTTCTTTAAAATTACCAGATTTTCCAAACCAACCGGCCTTTTTACCTACAACCAATAGTACAATAAGTGCAAGAGCAATTCCGATAATTATAAATAGAGTCTTTTTTTTCATAGTTTAAAATTTAAGATCGGTCACCGGTATTCCAAAATAAAGTTCCAGAACTTTTAGTTTAAAAATATAATCGTATTTGGTACGAAGCACTTCACTTTGAGCATTTTCATACCTTAGTTTTGCCTGGCTAAATTCAAAAGCATTAGAAATTCCTACATCAAAACGCTGGGTAGAATAATCAAAGGCCTGCTCCTGTGCGTTAGCTGCAACCAGTGCGGCTTCATAAGCCTCAAAAGCTCCTTCTGCATCTACATAGGCCTGATATACATTTGCTTCAAGATCCAGTTCAGCCTGTTCCAATTCGAACTCAGCACGTTTGGCATTTACCTGGCTTCTTCGAACCTGGATTCTGGTAGCTAACCCATTAAAGATTGGAACGCTAACCTGCACCCCATAAGTAATACCATCATTTCGCTGTAATTGTTCGAAAAACGGAAGTGGGCTTCCTAGGGTTGTAATAGTGTTTGGTGTTACTACAATATCACCTGTACTTTCAACAACCCCAATTTCTCTGGTAGGGTCATTAGGATCTATTTCTGCGCCTACAATTCTACCCTGGCCAGATTCCCTTGTATTATAGTTGAAGAAAGCCCCTACACTAGGATAATAAGCTCCTTTGGCTATTTCTACATCTTTTTGAGCAAGTTCACTATTAGCTTCAGCAATTTTAATTTCTGAACGCTCTTCTTTCGCCTGCGCTACAATATCATCTACCGAATTATCAAGAATTTCGGTTCCAAAAATACTGTAGTCTCTTTCTACAATATCAAAATTCTCGTAATCTTTTATAAGCAAGGTTTGGGCTAAACTAATAAGTGAAATCCTAATATTATTTTGAGCTACAATTATTCGCTGACGCTCATCTGCATTTGTCGCTTCAATCTCCAGAAGATCACCTTGAGGCAAAGAACCAGCTTCTACAAGCTCCCTTGTTCTTTCCATTTGTTCTTTGGTAACTTCATTTTGCATTTTAAGAACTTCCAGGTTTTGTTTATTAAATAGCACCTGTAAATAAGAATCGGCTACAAATAACGTAATATCATCCTTCATCCTATCCAATGCGTATTGGCTGGCTAGTTCAGATATTTTAGCGCGTTGCAATTGCTTGAAATTCCTAAGTCCGTCAAAAACATTAAGACTTGCGGTAACCCCTGCAGAAAAGTTTCTGGTGGTTTGCGTTTGTAAAATACCGGTGGTTACGTTTTGGGTAAGACCCGTGTTCCAGGAGTTGGTTGCGGAAGCGTTTACGTTTGGAAGAAAATTACCAATGGCATCTCTTCTACCTAACTCTGCCAACTCTACATCGAGTTCACTTTGTTTTACTGAAATATTATTTTCCAGGGCATAATTAACACACTCCTGGAGTGTCCATTTTTTGCCTTCCTGAGCTTTTGTAAATAAAGCGGAAAATAAAAACAGGATTAATAAGCTGTATTTTTTCATAATCGGAATTGTAGTTGATGAGTCTGTGAAATTCTAAACTTGTTACATTTTGATTTAAAAATCTACCTACCGGCAAATTCAGGACCTGGTTTTACTTTGTTCCAAACCTTGATCTTATCGTCTTTAGAAATCCCATTTTTCACTTCTACCTGAATGCCATCGCTAATTCCTAATTCTAAATCTCTTCTTTCAAATTTTTGATCTCCGGTTTGAATTTCCACAAAAGGCTCCTGACTTTGAGGATCAAACTGAACCAAGGCTTCTTTAATTGCTAAAACTTCGTCTGCACGATCTAAAATAATTGAAGCGTTGGCACTTAAGCCGGCACGGATAAAGGTGGTGTCGGCCTTATCTAAAGTTCCTTTTATTTCAAACTGAATCGCTCCATTTTCATCTACTCCTTTGGGAGCGATATAATCTAAAACCGCATTAAACGTTTTATTTTCTATGGCACCAACGGTTACTTCCAGCGGCAAATCTTCCTTAATTTTCCCCACTTCACTTTCGTCTACTTTTCCTTCAAAAATCATTTCATTAACATCAGCCAGAGTAGCTAAAGTAGTACCGTCATTAAAATTGTTACTTTCTATCACCTGGTTACCAACACGCACTGGCACATCCAGTACCATCCCATCTACGGTAGATCTAATTAGCGTGTTTGCTGCGCTTCCAATTCCGCTAGTAGTTCCAGTTTGTACAATCTCAAAATTTTGTTCTGCAGATCTAAAATTTTGCTGCATTCTTTTATAATTGGCTTCAGCATTATCAAAATCATTTTGAGAGATCACTCCTTTTTCAAACAAAGATTTTTGTCTATCAAAAGTTTTCTTCTCGTTTTCTAAATTGATTTTAGCGGTAGCTACTGCATCTTTAGCGCTTTGCAAGGAATTCACATTCGGAATTACCCTAATTTTCGCAATAAGATCTCCAGCCTTAACTTTTTCCCCGGCTTCAATATATATTTCATCTATAATTCCTGAAATATTAGGCTTGATGAGTACTTCCTCTTTTGGAACAATATTGCCCGTAGCCACCGTTTTTTTGATGATGGTTTCTATGGAAGCCTGCTCGGTTTCATAAACTGTAGGATCCTCCTGGTTTTTTTGAAACAAATAGTATAATGCCCCAACAAAAACTACGACGATCAATACTAAAATTGAGATGGTAACTGTTTTTTTCATTTTATTTTGATTGTATTTATCTTCTTTATTCTTTTCTTTTTATTCGGTCCTAAGAGCGTCCACAGGTTTTATTTTAATCGCATTTTGTGCAGGAATAAGTCCTGCTAGAAGCCCTGAACAAACTAAAATTGCCAATGCAGTAAGCACTACCCCCAAATCTACGCTTGGGTTAGCAAACATCATTTCTGAAGTATCCATCCCGCTTAATGCATAATTGATTGCGGCGATTATTCCCGTAGCGAAAATAATCCCGGCCATTCCTGAAATAATGGTTAGAAAAATAGACTCCATTAAAATTTGACCTCTAATAGACCAGGGTGTTGCGCCAAGGGCACGTCTTACGCCAATTTCGTTAGTTCGCTCTTTTACAACAATCAGCATAATATTACTAATGCCAATAATACCGGAAAGCAAGACCAGAATTCCCACAAAATAAGCCACGGCTTTTAAAGCTACGAACAGCCCGTTTATCTTGTTGAATTCTTCGTATAGATCAAAATTACCAACGGCGCGATCGTCATCCGGATGAATGGAATGACGGCTTTTAATTAAGTCCAAAACACTAGATTTAAGACTCGTTATAGAATTTTCATCGTTAGCGGTGATTGCCATCCATCCTACAGTATCTCCCATATTAAACGCCTGCGAAAATGCAGTAAACGGAACATAAATCTCTTTTTGAGCTTCTTCGGAATTTCCACCTCCACCACCTTTTTTCTTATAGGTGCCAATTACCATAAAATTGACCCCGTTTATTTTAAGATAGGTTCCTATAACTTCTTCATCTTTATCATAGAGTTCTCTCCTAACCCCATCTCCAATAATGGCAACTTTTCGCTTTTGTTCTATATCCAGGTAATTGATAAACCTTCCGGAAGTAACATCCATAGGTTCCTGCTGGATTATTTCGGGATAATCTCCATAGACATTAAATGCCCCGGTCTGCAAGCCACGAACCACGTTGTTATTTCCGCCAAAACCGCCTAACTGATTACGCGGAGAAATAAACCGAAGGCCAGGTACATTTTCTCGTAGTGCTTCTACATCTCCGGTTTTAAAATTATAACGACGTCCTTTAGGGAGGCCTTTATAAGGCTTTGAAGGAGTTTGGGTCCACATAAACATGGTATTGGTAGCAATCCCTCCAAACCCCTGTTTCACGCCGTTTTCAAGGCCTTTACCGGCCGCCAGTAAAATAACCAGAATAAAAATCCCCCACATAACGCCAAAAGCGGTGAGTAAGGTTCTAAACCAGTTAGCACTTAATGCTTCAATTATTTCGCTCCACTTATCCCTGCTAAACATATTATTCGTCTCTAAGTGCTACAATAGGTTTAATTCGCGCAGCCCTCCAGGCTGGGAAAAATCCGGCAATGGCTCCCGCAATTACTAAAATAAAAACAGTGGTAATTGCCACATTAAAGTTTACAGCTGGATTGGAGATATAATCAGTTTCGATAAGTGGCCCCACAAATTCTAGTAACAATAAGCTTGAAATCAAACCTATAAAACCGGCAATAGCGGTTACAAAAATAGATTCGTGAAGCACCATTCCTACTATTGAAAGTGGCTCAGCCCCCAGGGCTTTTCGAATACCTATTTCCCGGGTTCTTTCTTTTACAATAATGAGCATAATATTGCTCACTCCAACTACCCCCGCGATTATGGTACAAATTCCCACTCCCCAAAAGAAGAATTTAATCATGTCCATTAGGTCGTAGAACCGCTTGGCATTTTCCAGCGAATTATTAATACTCACTGCGCTTTCATCGTCTGGGGCGATAGTATGTGTTTCCTTAAGTTGATTCTCTATATCTGCTGAAAATTGATTGGATTCAGCAAGTGCATCTTCAAAACTTTCACGAGGCTCCAGAGTAAATGCCATGTTCGCAATATTGTTCCCTCCTCCAAACACTCGTTGGGCAGTAGAAATAGGCATAAAAACCCTACTTTCCTCTCTTTCCCCACCTGGATCTGTATAAACACCTATTACTTTAAAATTTATCCCGGAGATTTGAACATATGCTCCAACGGGATCTCTGGAATCTTTAAAAAGATCGTTTCGTACCTTATTCCCAATCACCAACACTTTTTCGAAATTTTCATGATCTTTATAGTTTACAAATCTACCGTTAATCATCCCACTGTTTTCCAAAAATTGATAATCAGGGTAAACACCCTCTACACGGTAGGAACCAGATTCCTGCCCGTAATTTACTATCCCGTTCCAGATACGGTAAATGGAAGATTTATATTCTAAATCGTCTTGATATTTTAAAGCTGCATAGTTGAAATCTTCATTTTTCATCTGAATTCTTCTACCCGGATTCAAACCTTTGTATTCTTTAGAAGTAACACCGGTGTAGACGTACATAATATTTGCGGCGTCCCTTTTGAATTCCTGCGAAATACCATTGCTCATTCCCTGGCCTATTCCTAAAAGGATAACCAAAATAAAGATGCCCGAAGCTACCGAAAGTCCGGTTAAAAAAGTTCGTAATTTATTCTTACGAATCGTATCAAAAATCTCTTCCCAACGTTCTAAATCAAACATTTTGCAAAGCTCTTATTTGATTAACCTGGGTATCCTGAATTATCCTACCGTCTTTTAAATTCACGATTCTCTTTGTCATTGCAGCAATATCGGGTTCGTGAGTTACTACAAGTATGGTTCGACCTTCATCATTAATTTCCTGAATTAGATTCATAACGTCATAAGATGTTTTTGAATCTAAAGCACCGGTAGGTTCATCGGCTAGAAGTACTTTTGGATCGCTGGCAAGAGCTCTAGCAATGGCTACCCTTTGCTTTTGCCCTCCGGAAAGCTCATTTGGCAAATGCCCTGCCCAATCGGCGAGACCAACTTTTTCCAAATAAGACATTGCTTTATCTATACGCTCTCCTCGTTTAATTCCTTGATAATACAGCGGAAGTGCCACATTATCCAGGGCGTTTTTATAAGAAATAAGGTTGAAGGATTGGAAAATGAATCCCAGAAATTTATTGCGATAACGGGCAGCTATTTTTTCATTTAAGTTTTTAATAGGAACGCCATCTAAGGTATAAGAACCCTCATCGGCTTCATCTAACATGCCCAGAATATTCAAAAGTGTAGATTTCCCAGATCCTGAAGAGCCCATAATAGAAACGAGTTCTCCTTCGGCCACGCTAAAATTGATTCCTTTTAAAACGTGCAGTGAATTACTACCCATTTTATAGGATTTGTGAAGATCTTTAATTTCTATCATCGCAGTGAAATTATCGGGTTGTTTGCTTTTTATCTAAAAGCGTCACCCATAAGACTCCGGGAATCAAAAAATGTTACAGGAAAAAAAGGAATATATTTAAGAAATGTTAAGCTTATTCAGATTTCTTAGCTTTTTTACGAGAGCGATAAATGAAATAACCTAAGCCGCCAACCAGTAGATAAGGAAAAGCCATGAGGTAAAGAATTCCGTTATTGATACCTTCTGCTGCGCTTTGATCGGTATCACTTTCCAAAACTGCTCTACACATAGAACACTGTGCTTCTGCAAATTGCGGAAGTAAAACTAAGAAGGCAAAGAAAAATAAAATCCTGAATTTCATAGCAATAATTTCTGAATACAAATTTAATAAAATCGGTGGTTAAAATTGCAGGTACACTTGTTAAGACTTTTTAGCTCAAAGCATGAACTAAATTTTAATAATAAGGCCACATAAAAATATAAACCAAAACACCGGTAACAGCTACATATAACCAAATAGGAAATGTCCAGCGAGCAATTTTAGCGTGCTTCTCATACTCTCCCGTTAACCCCCTATACATAGTAAAAAGCACCAAAGGAACTATAATTGCTGAAAGTACAATGTGCGTAATTAGAATAAAGAAATATGCTGTTCTTAAAAAGCCTTCCCCTCCATAAGGAACAGGATCGTTACTAATTTTAGAGATCACATAGCTTACCAAAAAAATAGCCGAAAGCCCAAAAGCAGTAATCATTACATTTCGATGCATTTTGTATTCCTCAATATTCATAAAGAAGTAGCCCAGCATTAACAAAACGGCTGTTGAACCATTTAAGACTGCATGAAAAAATGGAAACGTGCCGGTTTGAGCGCCAAAAATATTATACCGCTCTGGCAGGTACATAAGAATAAGCACTATAATAGGCACGAGCACAGATAAAGCGATGATAACGGGCACCGCAATCTTATCGGTTTTAGTTAGCGTTGTTTTCACAGTAGTTTTTTAATATCCTCAATTAAAATATCAATTTGTGGTTCTTCCTCTCCTTCGACCACCGATTTATTTCGCTCTACCGAGCCACGGTAATAAATAAGGGGATTTCCATAATCATCCTGCCGGGATCTAATATACCCCTCTTTATCTACCAGTGCAAATAACCCCTGGTGAGCAAAACCACCAGGAACTTCACTGTCTTCTCCTGCGTAAATATTAAAACCACCATTAGCAAGACCGTAAATAGCATCTTTCTCTCCGGTTAATAAATTCCAATGTGGATGATCTATACCATAGTTTTTAGCATAAGATTTTAAAACTTCCGGGGTATCGTGTTTTGGATCTATACTGAAAGAAGCTATCCCAAAATCTTCTTTATCCTGAAATTCTTCCTGTACTTCCACCAGGTTCTGGTTCATTATTGGGCAGATAGTGGGACAGGTGGTGAAAAAGAATTCGGCCACATATACTTTACCCAAATAATCTTTATTAGTAATAGTATCACCCTCTTGATTTATCAACTCAAATTCTGGAGCTTTTCTCTTTTTGCCATTGATCTCTATATAAGATAAGGCTGCATCAGATTCTTTTTTTGCTCCCTTTACATTAAGTCTATCCGACTTTACTATCTCATCACTACTAATAGTTTCTACGATCTTTGGAATAATGATTATTCCAAAGATCAGGATGATAATTGAAAGCCCTATATAGGAATATTTTCTTTTCATGCTAATTATTTTTTCTTTCGGCGTTATTCTTTTTTAAAGCCAACCTGTATTCAGCAAGAATCACCTTTACATCATCATTCATCTTATCACTAAGTTCAGCAACAGATCGCGAATCATAACCGTACACTTTCCCAAAATCTTCATCATCGGACCGTCCTCTCAAGTCAAGGTCTTTATCAATGATAAAAACATAAGGCGTATAGGTGTCTTCTAATTGATGTGGACTTTTAAAACTTTTAAATACATTTTTCACTTCGGCTGAAGTTCCAAAGATAAATTTCCATTTACTGGTTTTAGAAATACCGCTAAATTCATTTTTGAATCTTTCAGCTTCCTCTCTAGCTTCTTCCGGAAGCACCACTACAAATTGAAAATCGTTGAATTCATAATACTTTTCAAGTATTTTCTGATCCAGGTTAAAGGTGTTCCCCTTTAGATTATCAAGATCTTTTCCGAAGAAAGCAACAATACTTATTTTATCTTCTAAAGTTATAGATTCACCATCCAGGCTTTCAAAATCTGAAACATCTTTAACATCCTCAGTTAATACAGGTAATTTGGCGAAATTATTTTGCCCTGAAGCAAAAAACATATAGGCAATGATAGGCAACGCGAAAAGCACTAAAAGCACTAAAAACTTTTTCATAGTCCTGTCTATAGAAGTGGGTGCAAAAATAAAAAGACGGTTTAACAAAACCGCCTTTCTATACATTTTTAACTTTTGTGCCTTTTAGAAATCCCAGGCGACGTGGTTAGTATTGAATACCTCGTAGATATAATCACCTTCGGTTAAAAGGATGAAAATAAGATAACTTATAAGAAAAACCGCCGTCCAAACTATAGCGCGACGCAAGCCTTTTGTTTCCCCTTCAAGGTGCATAAATGCCCAGGCGATATAATAAGCTTTATATATTGTAAGAATTATAAAGATCCAGTTAAGGAGTGACATACTTAAGAAAGAAGTTTCTGTTAAGAAGGCGGGCTTTAAAATACCCAAAACAACTTCTACAAGTGTAACTATGGAAAGGATTATAAAAACCATCCATATCCTCTTAGTATTAGATTCGTGATGATGTGCTGTACCGTGTGCCATTTTTAATATTTTCTGAAATTATACCAGGTAAAAGAATGTAAAAACAAATACCCAAACTAAATCTACAAAGTGCCAGTAAAGACCTACTTTCTCTACCATCTCGTAACTTTTTCTTCGCTCGTAAGTACCAAGAATCACATTAAAGAAGATAATGATATTGATAAGCACCCCAGAAAGAACGTGAAAACCGTGAAAACCGGTAATAAAGAAAAAGAAATCAGCAAATAATGGCGGCCCATATTCGTTACGGGTAAGGTTGGCGCCTTCTACTACCCCTGCAGCTTCACTATCTAATTTAGCTAAAGACTCTTCGCGGGAAAGCGTAGTTTTTTCACCGTCTTCACCCATCATCTGGGTTCTAATTAGAAGATCGGTATTTTGCGCAAAACCTGCTTTTACTTCCTCAATAGAGTAAGTTGGAAGCGATTTTTCGCTTTCAAACCAGATTCCATTTTTAGCCTCATGCTCAACTCTTTCTGATGCTCCCGGAACTGCAATGTCTGCAAGAGCGACTCTATGGCCTTCGTTATCTACAAATTGAAGAATATTACCTCCATTGGTATACACTGCTCCATAAGTACCGTTGATAAAATTTTTCCATTCCCAGGCTTGAGAACCAAGGAAAATAACACCACCTATAATGGTTAAAAACATATAAAAAGTTACTTTTCCTTTCTTTAACTGGTGGCCGGCATCTACTGCCAAAACCATAGTTACGGAAGAAAAAATAAGGATAAAAGTCATTAAGGCCACATAGTACATAGGCGCATCTACGCCGTGTAAAAATGGGAAGTGATTAAAGACCTCGTCGGCAATTGGCCAGGAGTCCATAAATTTAAAGCGGGAAAACCCATAAGCTGCAAGAAAACCAGAGAAGGTAAGTGCATCGGAAACGATGAAGAACCACATCATCATTTTGCCATAGCTGGACTTTAAAGGCTCATTTCCACCACCCCAGGTTTTACCTTCGGTGCCTGTTCTAACAACAGTAGCTTCCATAGAAGAGTATTTAAATTTTAAGTATTGCGCAAAAATACGTATTTTTCTTATCTAAAGAAATATAAAAACACAAACAGGTAAATCCACATAAGATCAACAAAGTGCCAAAAAGTCGCACCCAGCTCAATTCCAAGCATTTGACCTTTTCTATACCGTTGTTTAAAATGGTTATAAATTACTACCAAAAGCGTGATTATGCCTGCCAGCAGGTGGGCCATATGTACTAAGACCAATACATAAATAAAAGAGGTAGTAATACTGCTTTCGCTTCCCGTGAAATAATAACCATTAGATATAATTTCTGAAAACCCATAAAATTGAAATACTACGAAAAGTATAGCCAAAACAAGTGTACCTATTAACATCGCCGAGGCATTCCTGCGATTTCCCGATAGAATACTTTGCTTTGCAAGAATAAATGTTAAACTACTCAAAACAATAACGAGTGTACTCCAGAAAAAGGCGCCTGGCAGTTCAAATTCTGTAAGCCAATCTGGTCTTGTTTTGCTCACTACATAAGCACTCGTTAAACCGCCAAAGGTCATTATCATGCTTATAATCCCAAACCAGAGCATCATTTTCTTTGCCCGGTCGTATTTGTGCTTGTCGCCACCCTGAGTTAAATCCATCCTCTTAAAAATTTGTCCAAAACATATACGATTTGTAGCAGCGTAATATAAGATACGCTTGCAAACATTAATTTCTTAGCTGCCTGCGCAGTTTTCTCTTTATACAACTTTAAGGCATAATACATCATACCCAGCCCAAGAAGTAGAATTATTGCCCCGGCAACCGGAGAAAGAAACAGTTTTCCAGTAACTCCAAATACAGGAATTAAGGAAACCAAAATCGTCCACACCGTATAAAGAATAATTTGTATTGCAGTTCCTCTATCTCGTTTTCCAGTAGGCAACATAAAGAAACCTCCTTTTTTGTAGTCGTCATAAAGCCACCAGCCTATCGCCCAAAAATGAGGAAATTGCCAGAAAAACTGAATCATAAATAAGGTTCCCGGTTCTATACTAAAATCTCCTGTTGCCGCTACCCAACCTAACATAAATGGGATAGCTCCCGGAATAGCCCCAACGAAAACCGATAAAGGTGTCTTGGTTTTAAGTGGGGTATAAACACTTACATAAAGAAAAATACTAATCGCCCCGAACATAGCCGTCTTGGGGTTTATTATATACAAAACAAAAAGCCCGGCAATAGTAAATACACTCGCTATTAGAAAAGCCGTACTTACAGACATTCTCCCATCGGGAATTGGTCGTTTCTTTGTACGATCCATAAGCGCATCAAGATCACGCTCAATAATTTGATTGTAGGCGTTTGAAGCGCCTACCATAAAATAACCACCTATAGCCAATAAGAAAACTGTAACGAAATCTACACTATCGGCGCCAAGAAAATAACCGGCAATAGAAGAAAACACCACGCTCACAGCAAGCCGTACCTTGGTAATTTCTTTAAAGTCTGTTAGGATAGAAGCCGAGGGAGTATGTACACCGGTGCTGCTCAAAAAATAGGGGTTTTTCAATTGGCGCAAAGATACTCCTTAATTGGGTTTTGGCAAGGGGGCAAAAATGTTAATTTTCAGGACTTAGCGAATAGGTATTTTAATTCCTATAAAAACTTAGAAAATCGAAGCTCTTAAAGTAAAAACTATTAATAATCGTAATACCAGTTAAAGATATCTGTGCGTAAACCAAAATTTATCCAGGAGGTAGTATTTTCAAAGTTCTGAGCGGTCTTTACATCTGGATTAAAAGACCGATAAATAAAACTTCCGTAGAGTTTAAGGTTAGTTGCGGGATTTATAATATAACCGGCTTCAACGCTAGAAAATAAGGAATAAGCAGTATTGCCCTGCCCAATTTTCACTCCAGTATCAAAAGGGCGTTGGCGTTCACTAGTATAAATATCCCCGCCATAGGCACTTTGATTAAAGGCATTGTTAAAATCAAAACCTCTTTTACCGTAGATTACCTGAGCATCTCCATACCATCTGTCTTTTTTATAACGTGCGATAGCCATTATCTCTCTGAAATTAGAACCCCACAAATGCGCCATAGATTGGTTATTATGCCCATAATTTAAAACTCCGGTATTATGCGAATAAGTGTATGGCCTTACCTGGTTATATTCTGCTTGCAGAAATAACCCAGGGATTTTAAATGCATCAAAATATTTCACTCCTAATTGATATCCCAGCTTATTTTTCCAACTTTGCTGGCCTCCAAAAATATCTGAAGTAGAGAATTCATCTATAATCCATTGCCCATAAACATTTATTTCATCTGAAAATTTATATTTCGAAGTTAAACCTATAAGAGCATTACCCCCACGAGCTCCGGTTGAAAATTCTATAGCCCGATAAAAAATCACCGGATTCAAATAATTTAAGTCGAATCCTCTATTATTATCATTTTCCCAAACTACAGATTCAAACAGACCAATATTAAGTCTCTCTGTAACGTTATAACTCAGGTAATGATTTGCCATATATTTGGTTCTAAAAGAACCATTTTCAGTAACTGCAGGACGCACGTCACGCAAAGACATCCAGGTATTGGTATATTTCAGTTTCCAAAAAGTAGTATTCAGCTTAAAATAGGGATAGGGCGTGGCATTGTCACTCATTAGAAGCGAACGATAACCATCCCCAATAAAATTCTTACCGTGCCCAAACTGAAGATTGAAAAATTTATTAGGCGTGTAAGACATATAACCTTCAGCTACCGGATAATCATAACCTTCATCCATAAACGGTTTTGCAATCCCGCGGCCTGGAATTATTGCCGGATCGCCACCATCTGGCCTTAAAGATTCAGCGAAACGATTGTAATAATCAGCAAAACGACCCTGGTTTTCATAAATTACGGTATAGAAATTAAAGTTTTTCACCAAACCTCCCTGGAAAATAAGTGCACGGGTATTATTATAGGTAAAGTCGAAATCTGTTTGCTGAAAATCTTTTCCTAATTGAAGATCGAGTGCAAAATCTACCGTGAACCAATAATCCTCTGTTTGATATTGGATTAAATGTTCATTCCATAATTTTCTACCAAACCAGGAATTGGAATCACGGAGCATTTTATCTTCCTCAGCTTTAAAATCATAATACCTGGAAACTTCAGAAAATAATAAAGGTTTTGAAGCCGCATGAGTATTCACGCCAATTTTATTAAATTGGGCATCAAAACGGCTATAAAATTCATGAGAAAGCGGAATGTTTATCTGGCTTTCATAACGAGGCCGTGTAAATTCTCCAGATTTAATTTTTTCGTATTCCCTGGTCACATCCTCACTCTCTTGGTCTGGCTGAAAATTTATTGTAGCAATTTCTGTTTCTAAATTAGAAGTTTTTCTAAATTCTTCAAGATTTAAACTTAATGGGATTTTAAGCGGCATCTTAAATTGAACAAAGATGGGTCGGGAATTGTAAGTTGCCGGATTAATTTGGGGCAGTAAATTAAAAACGCGTTGTATTTCTTCTTTTAATTCGGCATAGGCCGCATCAGTATATATAATTTCAAACTTCCCTGCTTTATTCACTTCAAAAATCACAGTGATTTCCCCCCGGTAATTTTCACGGATAACCTGAGCAGGAACTTTATAATTATTTAAAACAAATTCTCTTAGTGTATTTTTGAAACAAATCTCTTTATTAGCAAAATTCACTTCTTCACATTGTGGGAATTCAGGAAAGCGCTGGCTATTGTTTTGGGCTCGGGAATTAAAATTTATAGCACTTAGCAAGACCAGAAGAAACAGATAGTTCTTCATACTAACGGTAGAAAAGATTGGTTACACCCTCGAAATATACAGTTTTTTACAGAGTAAACCATTTTAAAATAAAAAATCCCGGGGTGTGCCCGGGATTTCTATATCAAGTTAAAGAATTTATTAGTCTTGAATTTGGAATACAATTGGTAAAGAGTACATAACTCCAACTGCTTTACCACGTTGTTTACCAGGTTGCATACTTGGTAGTTTATTAATTACCCTTTGTGCTTCACGCTCTAACCTTGGGTGTGGCGCTCTAGACTGCACATTAGTAATATTACCTTTTTCATCAATTTTAAATTGAACGATTACCCTGTTTACTCCAGAAAGTCCAAGTTCTGCCCCAAGATCTGTATCGAACTCACGGTTTACAAACTGGCTAATTTTCTGACTCATACATTGCTTACGCTCTTCATTATTTTTAAGGTTTTCACAACCCGGGAAAATTGGCACATCTTCAATTACGGCAAAAGGAACATCTTCAATCACCTCATCAGTAGGTGCTTCAACAACCTCTTCTACCTCAACGATATCATCCATACTGGTTTCAGTAGACTCGATTTCATCTTCTTCTACTTCTTCCTCATCCTCTACAACTTCAATAATTTCTGGTGCCGGTGGCGGTGGCGGTGGAGGCGGAGGAGTATTCTGCATCTCAGTAATTGGGATTTCTTCATCATCTAAGTCATCCATATTTAACTGCCCGGTATCAATGGCATCCTTGTCATAAGTCTTCCATTCAATAGCACGCCAGGTGATTAGCAGGACCAGGATAAGCCCCAGTTGAAGAAACAGTACGCTCTTTCTCTTCAAATCGGCTTTTGGATTTTTCTTTGGTTCCATAATAAGTTATTGATTAATAAGGATTGCTAAATTAAAATTTTTTTCTAAAAAATTAAATTAATCTTACTATTTAACCTTTTTAGACTCTTTTCAAAGACGAGAAAGATAATAACAGCAAGTAAAACTCCAGTAGAATTGGCTAAAACATCATACCAATCTGGCTTTCGGTAACTGGTGAGAACACCCTGTAAAACCTCAATTAACATACCAAACAGTATTGCGAGGCCTGCTAATTTAAGCAAATTACTTTTATATTGGCTTTCAGGTTTACTTTTTAATATAAAATATACCTTCCACAATAGTAGCAATCCGAAATAGGCAACAAAATGTAAAAGCTTATCTGTAGGGTTAAAACTGCCAACACTAATTTTGCCGAGTTTCACTAGAGAGGAAACTGCAAGTAAAACAGTATAAAAACCAGCTACGAATAATGCTATTCTAGCTACCAAGAATTTCTTTGTAGGATTCGGCACTTAAAAGATCTTCCAGTTGAGATTCGTCAGAAAATTTTATTTTTATCATCCAGCCTTCTCCATAAGGATCTGAATTCACTTTTTCCGGCTCGTCTTCAAGACTTTCATTAAATTCAATTATTTCGCCAGAAAGGGGCAGGTATAGGTCTGAAACTGTTTTTACAGCTTCTACCGTTCCAAAAACTTCTTCTTTGTCTAGAGTTTCATCTACGGTTTCTACTTCTACATATACGATATCTCCCAATTCGCCCTGGGCGAAATCTGTAATACCTATTGTAGCTGTATCACCTTCTACCCTAATCCATTCGTGGTCTTTGGTGTACTTTAAATCTTGTGGAATGTTCATTAGTTCTATTTTATGTTTGGCAAAGTTAATTTTTTAAAGCAATACTTCAAATAAGCCTCAATTAATTTCCGAAATTATATCTAAGGGTTATTCCTGATCTTATGGTTGTTTGTGGAAACGCAGTAGAAACCGCATATTCAGAGAAATTATGTTCATAATAGAGGATCGCGGTTAAATTACTGGAAATTGCATAATCAGTTGTGAAATTTATTCGCCATATATCCTGTCCCGCAATTACCTGGCTGGTTTCTAAATCTAAATATCTAATAATGCTTTTATTTCTTCTAAAAGAAATATCTGCTTTAAAATTAAGGTCACTACTTAATATTCGATTAGTTCCTCCAAGGCCAGTGGCGATTCTTAAATCCCTGATCCTGTAACCGGTCCCAAGAATATATTCATTCCCAGTGTTTTCAGTTAAAAGGTTATTATCGAAGCTTAAAGAAAGCATTCTATCTTTTCTAATTTCAGCTAAAAGTTGAATCGCATTTTTTGTTTCCAGGTCTAATCTAAATAAAGGTGTGAATAATTCAGTTAGCACAATATTAGAATACAACATCTGGTTTTTAAAATCCCCGGCCTGGTTGGTTTCAAACTCGTTTTCAGGATCGTAATCCAGGTTGGTTTGAAATTGATTGATGGTATAATTAGACTGATATCCGTGATTTATGGAAATTCTTCTGAATTTATCCCTAAACCAACCTATTCGCATTAAACCGGTATATTTTATATTCCAGTTGGGCAAAGGCATATCTCTAAAAGCACCCAGTTTAACATTATCACTATCCTTTCCTCCGTAAGCCGAAACAAACGCAGGCAATAAAACAGCCTGGTTGGTTTTACCAATTCCTACGGGATACCCATCTTCATCGGTATTATTAGGATCCAGACCACGTTCCCGTGCAATTCGCTGTGCTATGCCCAAACGATTCTCTCTAAAACTTTCAAAAGTTTCTGACGACTGCTCGTTAGATTGACTAAAAGCGGTTTTAATTAGTATAGTAGAAATATTAAAGTTACCGTAGTTATACGGAGTTAAAGAAACATATTCAAGAGTATTAGGGTCTACTCTAAAATTTTCTGAAAAGTTTTCAGAATAATTACGATTTGCACTTATATCTATAGTTAAGTCTGGAACAATATCTAAAGAAGCCTGCACGTCTAATTGTTCATTTTTTAGAGTAGAATACTGCTGATTAAAATTTTGGAATAAAGTTAACCAACCTCGTCTAGCGGCAGTATACCTTACCTCATCCTGCCATCCAAAGGTGAATGCCGTGCTAGGTTGTAAAGTTCCCATAAAACCTACACTTCGTGTATAACCGGGAAGAAAAGTTCCTTCATTTTGGCGATAGTTTATTTGTAATCTACTCAAGATGGTTACAAAATCTACAAAGGTATTAAAGGTTTTACTCGTTTTTTCAACCGCTTGTGTGTTTTGAGTTTGTTGCCCATCTTGCTCTGTCCCGTCTAAAGTAGGCACACCCGCACTACGTTGTTTTATAGTTTGCCCTCCTCTACCTTCCTTCTTTTCGAGGCCCAGGTAGGAATAGAGACTTTCCATATCTAAACTGGCGTTTATCTGATGAGAACTGGAGTTTTGCACGCTATTTCCAATATCAGGAATACCTTCGAGGTTTTCGTAAATCCTGGAGCCACGTTGCCATTGGAAGTCCCCTGTGTAAGAATAAGTCGCTTTTATGAATTCTAATACCGGAATTTTATCAAAAGGAAGGTCATAATTTACCTGTAGATTTTGAAAGTGTAAATCTGGAGTACCTATACTAAAGAAGTTATCCCAAACACCAATACTATTATTAGCAAACCCATCTTCATCTATATAATTTCTAATAATTCGATTATTAGATGCATTAAAAGCAAAACTCAACGAATTCGTTAGGTTATAATTCACACCATATTCCCAATTAAATAAATAGTTTCGCTGATATAAAGTTGGGATACCCAAATCATCTTCTGAAAGCTCCAGCGATCTAAATTTTTGCTCGTTGTATTGCCTTAAAATAGTAGAGCTTGCATTTATATTTGAAGGAAGCAAATTCACATTAAAATCTCTTACCAGCGAATAATAATCACTGCTATCCAGGGCTGAAATATTTTTAAAAGGCTCTACTTGTTTAGGTTCAAAATTAAACTCGTAAGTAGCCCCTGCACGCACATTTTGATTTAAAGATTCTTCAATTTCGAAATCGCGATGATCCACCTGATTATACGAAGTGGTGAATACGAAATTCTCGATATCATATGGCATAGGTTTCACTTCCCCCGTACGTTCCTTCCGCAAACCTATAATATTTACACTTTGCCGCTTCGTATAAGACTGCGATTGTCTTTTAACTCGTTCGCGCTCTATAGGATCTACTATATCTGCCAATCTCGTCTCCAGCTCCAGGTCCAGGAATTCCTGATCAAATTTAGGGGTGATTAGTTCTTCCCCCCTACTGTAATTAAAAGGAATTTTCACACCCCATTTCTGCGGAAGCACCTGCCCTACATTCACGTTAGTAACCACATCATATTGTTGAGAATTCTCTCTACTACGCTGATTTGGACCCTGTTCTAATGTTCCAAATCCTACGGTACTTTTTCTCCCGGTAGCTGCTACTGTTGCAAAATCGGCTAAATTGGTATCCATATTAATGATGCTTGCCCAGCCTCCTTCATTATCCAATTCTGAAAGTCGCAGCTCATTAAACCAAACTTCCCCGCATAAATCCTGAACTCCATTGGTAGGGGTTCCGTTTTTTAGCCCTAACATTAACACCCGAACATTTCCAAAACTAGGATTCCCTTTTATCCCAAGCCTTAATTGATCCATCTCATAGGAATCTTCCTCATCAATTACATCTAGGTTTTCTGTAAAGAAATTAAGTTCTCCAGAGTTTAAAGAAGGATCTCCTAACACGCTTGTTTTTATTCTTTGCAATAATTCCAGCGGAAGCTCCATACTGTTCACAGCCGGCCAAATTTCATCTGCGCTCATCGCACCAAAAGCGGTTGGGGTTAAAGGCACTTCAACCTGATAATAATTATCGGTAAAATCGGTTCCTATTCTTAGAAAAGCAACTAATTGTCCTTCCTTCAACGGCGTTCTATTAGGTAAGGATTCGGCGTGTAAAAACATTTCCAATTTCTTATACTGCCGCATATCTATCTGGAAATTTTTATAAACGGCCCTTGCATCCTGTGGCTCTAAATCGCAAACTCTTAAAGATAAAGATTGTTCATTTTGCCTAATATTAGTATTATTTTCAAAAAGCTCTTCCCTAATTACTCCGGGCGGCAATACATAGGGTATCGGTTGGCGGTTTTCGTTTTCCTCAATATTCACTGCGGAAACTTCAAAAAGAGTATTTTGATTTTCCGGAAGTATATTTCTATCTCTTAAGCCACGATTATACCTTCGGTAATCTCCCCTTACGAGCTCCATAGTTCCAAATCTCAACAGGGTTTCGTCTTCAAAATCACTAAGGAACATTCGCATAAAGCGTATCGATCTATAATCTGCAATTCCTCCTTTTGTATCTGTGGGCTCAAAAATTGGAATTTTAAACTGAAGCCAACGTACCGGCAACTCATTTCCATTTCTTAAGGTGGTGTTTAGCTCCTTCTCATCAGTAATATACTGATTGTTTTCTACGCCCATTCCAGGAAAAAATGGTATTTCGTATTCAAAATAGCTATCTATAGTATTCATCGTGTTGTCACGATTAATATCTTCTGTAGTTGGTAAAGTGGTATTTCCCCTATTGGTATCTCCAACTTCTGGAGGCGAATTCCCATCTACGCCATTATAGTTTTTATAGCGATTAACAATACCTCCATCGGTATTTAGAAAATACTGATAATTATCCGCGGCTGGATCATTTAAATTACCGAAATCAGGAAATTTAACAGCTTCCTGTGCGTCTGAAAGGCCATCGTACCCCACATCCTGACTTCTACGTTCATCTCCTTCTGAATCAAAAGCATAAATCAGAGATTGATCTGCCGGAACTCTTGCTACCTGGGTTTCTATAGTGTTTTCAATGCCACCGGTGCGAGGCAGGCCATTTTCGTATTGCTTACGACCATCCTTTAAAACGTCTTCTGAAATATTCCCTAAGTTAAAATTGATAGTTCCCGCCGAGTTACCGCTGTTTTCCGAATAGATATAGGGATCCATCACCCAAAACTCTATAAATTCTACATTGCTTTGTTCAAAATTGGTAGTATTAATTCCCCGCATAATTCCGCCAAAATTACCTGAAGGATTTGGCAATGTTCCAGATGTAGCCGCCGGGTTAAAATTGTAAGGACCTCGTTCTTCCGGAAAATAAGCCACATCCATGGTATAAACCACCTGCGGCTGCCCCTGAACTACATCGGTATTCGGAAAAATCTCATTAAGCGCTACCCTTCTCGTAGCATATGTTGAAATATCATTATCTGAAATTCCATCGGGACGATTGCTACTGTAAAATATTGGATCTATCGTGTACCAGGACATCTTTGCCCGCTTATCTCCCACTTTAATATCTCCGTTAGAAAGCTCTCCTCCATAACCTAATGGTACACTACTTAATTCCCAACTAAGCGGCGAACTGATATCTATAGTAGTTTGTGCTGCTTCAAAATCGTCTATATAAGTTGTAGCCTCCCCCTGAAAATCATTAACTGCGGGAGCTCCAGGCTGGAGATAAGCAAATTCCCCCGTTACTGAAAAGTTAGAAGGCACATCGGTATCTACATTTGGAAGTTTGTTTACCAACCTTGTGAAGAAGGGAACCTCGGTAGAGTAATTTAAATTAAAGCCAATTATAGAATTGTTTATTGGCTCATAACTATAATTAGCTTTTTGAGTAAGTGGGCGTTCCCTAAGATTAAGATAAGTAGCTCCAACTAAAAAGTTTTCACTAAACTGATGCTCTACATTTAAACCGGTAAAGCGCTTGGTTTGCTGTCCAAATAAAGCGTTATTCTCAGTATTTACCTGAATAGGAATGTCTGAGGCAAGCAGGGCCTCGTCTATAATTTGCACCCTTCCAAGTTCGTAATTCACCACGTAATCTACGCCTTCTTGTAGCAGTCTACCTCCCGCCGTAACGGTTACCGAGCCTGGCGGAAGATTAAACCCGATTGGAATTCCCTCAACTTCACCTGATTTATATCTTCCTTTTAACTGAAATTTATTTTTATCGGTATCCTCCTGCTCGGCCTGAATTTTAGTGGTTCGGTATAAAGACTTAAAGACATATTTCTCCTGATTGGCATTCCAGGTTTCAGGATTATCGTAATCCTCAGTACCAGTATTTGGAGTATTATCCAATTGTTCAAACAAATAACGTCCAAAAGGTTCTACGCTTGTAAAAATAATATTCCCATTTTCGGGGTCTATGGTAATGCCGGGAACGTAATCAAAAAAGCCATCTCCGCCATTTATGGGGTCGTTATTATTGTTTAGCTTATCTAGATTAAATACCCTCAGTAAAGGTGTTTCAGCTATATCTTCCGGCAAAGGCACCGATCCATCTCCCGAAGGTTTTATATAATTTAAAGGCTGGGGATCTGTATATAAAATATTCATTCTAAAGTCTTCCCGCTCTAATTGATAGGCTCCAAGACTATAAATATTCTTCATCATTAAATCCCAAACAGGCTCATCTACATTGGTAATAGTGCTTTTAAGCATTTTGACCACAAGATTTTGGTTAACCCTTAAATTGGCGTTTGGCTCCTGATTTGGGTTTTGCCCGGGATTTTGACCCGGGTTAGCATCTCCGGTAGCATTAACCCCATCGTTAGCAAACTCTCCAACCTGGTAGACTTCCCCATTTACAGTATATTGAAAAGCTACTGCAAGAATCTCATCATTACTTAGCCTTTGATTTAAAGAAATATAACCAAGCTGGGTATTTAATTTATATTCGTTAGGCTGTAATTGCCTGGCGTTTTCCAATTTCACATAATCTAAACCTTCAGAAACCTGAACTCCTCCAAAACCATTATCAACGGTAGCGACATCGCGTATAGCAGATGATAAAACAGATTCAGCTGTGCCATTTATACCAAACGGGTTAAAATCGTTATTGGCATTATCTGGAAAACTTCCGGCAGGCTGATTAAAAAAACCGGCAGGAACGTTATCCAAACCTATATTTCCGGGGTTATTGGTCTCTCCAAGATCCTGGATCCCTACTATATTCCTTGTATCGGTAAGGTTTTGCACATTGTTAGTACGGTTGGTTACCCAAACCTGTATCCTTTTAACCTGAATATTAGTGTTTATAAACGGGTAATCTCTTAGGGCATCGTCATAATTATCCCTAAAATAATGGGCAAGGAAAAAGTGCCTGTCCTGATCATAATCAATAGCAAATTTCTCAAATTCTTCAACGGTAGAACCGCCTTCCACGTTTACGGTTCGTCGCTCAGATTTTTGTTCAGAGAAAACCCCGGTAATCCGGGTTTTTCCAAATTGCAGCTCGGTTTTAAATCCGAATAAGCTTTGAGCCCCCTGCATAAGTGCATTATTAAGGGGCATATTTACATTACCCACTTCAATTTTTCGAACAATATCATCCTCAGTAGGAGTGTATTCCAGTTTTAACTGGTTTTGAAAATCGAAAGTAGATTCTGTATCGTAGTTGGCCGTTATTTGCAGGCGCTCCCCTATTTGCCCAAGCAAACTAAGACTTATTCGCTGATCAAAATCAAAGGTTAGATTTCGCCTATTCCGGGGTGAAAAAGCGGGATTATCCTGTTTAGTGTAAAGCAAACCAAGATCCATCTCTACTGTTCCCTGCGGAACAATATTGATTTCTGAACCTCCAAAAATACTTTCAAAGAAATTATTGTTTACATAAAAATCTGGAAGTAAATCACGCTGAATCTCCTCTGTTCCTTCTTTACGTCCAGCTTGAGCATCAGCTTTCAGCTTAAAATAATTACGCATTTCTTCATCTAAAACCAGGTTTTCGTATTCTTCTGGTGTTAAAATCAAAGGGATAGCAAGATCTAAATCGCCTAATTTTTCGCGATAAAAATAGCGGTCTAAAATAGGATCGTATTCATAAAAGGAAGAGATTAATTGAGAATCTGGCAGGGAAATTTCACCCAAAGCATACCCCGTTTGGGTGGTATCCTGAGGGGTTTCCTGTGCAGTGGAACTCAATGAAATTATCAGTGACAACAACAAGCTGAGCCTAACCGAAGTTGACAATTTCCAGTAATTGTGCCTCAATTCTTTACAAATTTTTAAGAGCCATTTTTATAATAGATTCTACTGTAGGGTTAGCTGAATCTTTCATTATTTTATCTACCACCCTGGTAGCTTGCTTTCTTGCGAAGCCGAGTGTCTCTAATGCAGATAACGCTTCTTCCTTCATTGTATTGTCCTGAGGAACAAAAACTTCATCATCTCCATAGACTTTCAATATTTTGTCTTTTAAGTCTAAAATTACTCGTTGGGCTGTTTTAGCTCCAATGCCTTTTACACTTTGTATTGTAGGCACATCAGCATTAGCAATGGCTTCCCTAACCTGGCCAGGCTCTAAAGAAGACAGCATTGTTCGCGCTGTGCTGGTTCCCACACCTGAAACTGATATCAATAACCTAAAAATATCCCGTTCAGACTTTTGGTAGAATCCATAGAGGGTATGGGAATCTTCCTTCACGTGCAAATGGGTATAAATACTTATATTTTCTGAATCTGGAATGAGGGAAAAGGTGTGCAGCGAAATATTAACCATATACCCAACGCCATTGCAGGCGATTACTAAGTATGTTGGATTCTTCTCTATTAATTGCCCCTTAAGATGATGAATCATAAAATTTTAACTTAATGAGCCAAATGTAACAAATAAAAGTTAAGCCCGAAATCTTTGTCCCGGGCTTAACTACTGTATATGCAACTTATTTTAATTCTAATCGAGATTTACATTCATTAACCCAATACTTTAGAGAATTTTCAATATGAGAACGCTGATTTGTTATGAATTCACCCCGAGCTATCGCGAGAGAAATTTACTTCTTTTGCTTCTTTTCTTTTTCCTGGGCATCTACTACAGTTACTGCTGCCATATTCACAATTTCTTCTACACTGGCTCCAAGCTGAAGTATGTGTACAGGCCTGCGCATTCCCATCATTATCGGCCCAATAGAGTCCACCTTATTCAGCTCCTTTATTAGTTTGTAAGTACTGTTTGCTGAATCAAGATTAGGATAAATTAAAGTATTCACTTTTTTACCGGCAAGCTTTGAGAAAGGAAATTTATTTTGAAGCATTTCCCGATTTAAAGCAAAATCTGCCTGTAACTCCCCATCAACATTTAGATCTGGATGGTAACGATGTAAATAAGAAACCGCATCTTTTACTTTTGTGGCATGCGGATTTTTGGAAGAACCAAAATTTGCATAAGACATCATGGCAATTACTGGTTCCAAACCAAATAATTTTACCGTTCTAGCCGTCATTTGGGCAATTTTAGCAAGATCTTTTGCCGGCGGATCTATATTGATAGAGGTATCACTTATAAAAAGTGGTCCTCGAGATGTATTCATAAGATTGGTAGCTGCTACACGGGTAACTCCTGGCGCCATTCCAATAAGTTCCAACATGGGTTTCACCACCGCCGGGTATGCTCTTGAATACCCCGAAAGCAAGCCATCGGCATCACCCTCATTTACCATCATCGCTGCGAAATAGTTACGTTCGCGCATCAGTTTTTCAGCATCATATAAGGTTACACCGCTTCTATTTCTTGTATCCCAATAAACCTGCGCATAAGCTTTTCTATGTTCTTCTTCCTCATCAGATTTAGGATCGATGATAGGCACGTCTTCATTAAAGTCTATTTCGGCCATCAATTCTTTAATCACTTCTCTGCGACCAAGCAAAATAGGAATTGCAACACCTTCATCATGTACAATTTGCGCTGCTTTGAGCACGTCAAGATGATCGGCTTCAGCAAAAACAATTCGCTTAGGATTCATTTTTGCGCGGTTAAGCAATAACCTAGTAATTTTGTTATCGCTTCCCATTCTCTCCAGCAACTCTTCTTCATATTTATCCCAATCCTGGATAGGCTGTCTTGCGACCCCACTTTCCATAGCAGCTTTAGCTACTGCAGGCGGTACCTTAGCAATTAGCCGCGGATCAAAAGGCTTCGGAATTATATAGTCTGAACCAAAATTAAGCCTGGTTTCACCATATGCGATATTTACCTGTTCTGGCACGGGTTCTTTAGCCATTTCAGCCAGGGCCTTTACCGCTGCCATTTTCATTTCTTCATTAATCTTCGTTGCCCTAACATCTAGAGCGCCGCGAAAAATAAATGGGAAACCAAGCACATTGTTCACCTGGTTAGGATGGTCACTTCTTCCTGTAGCCATAATCACATCCTTTCGGGTATCCATGGCCAACTGATAATCAATCTCGGGATTTGGATTAGCCATGGCAAAAACGATAGGGCGTTTGGCCATACTTTTCAGCATTTCAGGGGAAACAATATCTGCAATGGAGAGACCCACAAAAACATCGGCATCTTTCATGGCTTCCTCTAGCGTGTCTATTTTTCTGGAAGTAGCAAATTCTACTTTCTCTCCAGAAAGGTTTGGACGATCTTTTCTTATAACGCCCTTACTATCGGTCATTACTATATTTTCGGCCTTTGCACCAAAAGCTTTGTAAAGTTTAGTACAAGAAACTGCAGCAGCACCAGCACCACTTACTACAATTTTCACCTTAGACATCTTCTTTTTGGCAAGTTCCAGGGCATTTAAAAGCGCAGCAGCCGAAATAATGGCCGTCCCGTGCTGGTCATCATGCATTACGGGAATATCTAGCTCAGCTTTTAGTCTTTTTTCAATCTCAAAAGCTTCGGGAGCCTTGATGTCTTCAAGGTTAATTCCACCGAAGGTAGGTGCAATATTTTTTACGGTTTCAATAAATTTTTCTACGTCTTTGGTATCTACTTCAATATCAAAAACATCTATATCTGCAAAAATTTTAAAAAGCAAACCTTTACCTTCCATCACCGGTTTCGAGGCTTCAGGACCTATATCTCCCAGCCCCAAAACAGCTGTCCCATTAGAGATCACGGCAACTAAATTTCCTTTGGTAGTATATTTATAAGCGTTTTCCTTATCTTTTTCTATCTCCAGGCAAGGTTCTGCAACCCCGGGGGAATATGCGAGGGAAAGATCCCTTTGAGTTGCATATTTTTTAGTGGGTACTACTGCTATTTTGCCTGGTTTGGGTTTAGCGTGGTAAACCAGTGCTTCTCTTCTCTTTCTAGGATTATTGCTCATAACTTAATTTTTCTACTAAACACAAAGGTAGCAAGCTTAGCTGCAATATTGAACTTCTACAGTTAAAAGAAAGTTTAAAATTTTGAAATTGAAAGCTTTTAAAAGTATTCATTAAATAGTTCTATTTTTTTGAAATATGTATATATTGGAGGCCAAAAAAATTATAATTCTTGAAACATTCTATCTTCACCACCTGTTTTTTCCTTCTATTTACTATCCACATACAAGCTCAATCTGAAATATTTAGCCTGGCAGAAGTTGATAACGCTCCTATTATCTCTAAATGCACAAACAGTCTTAGCTCTAAAGATTGTTTTATTGAAAAACTGAATAACTATATCAAATCGAATATTGATATAATGAAGCTGGTTAAAAGAAAGGATTTACCCGGGAAAGCTTATGTGCAATTTGAAGTTAACGCAACAGGGGAAATAGAACAGGTAAAAGTTAGAACAAGAAATAAGTTTTTAGAAAAGGAAGCTTTGAGATTGTTTGCTCAATTAAAAATTAAAGAGCCTGCTACTAAAAATTCTAAAAAAGTAGCTATAAAACATACCATTCCGATTACTTTTAATTTATTAAAATTTGAAAGTTATGAGGAATTCGGGAGAGAAATTAAAAACAAAAATTAACTTTTAATCAATTAAAGAACCTGGAGATTTACTCCTGAAAAATGCAAGGGCATTCATTTCTCCAGAAATTTTATGTTTCGTTTTAAACCTTCGAATTTGGTTCTTTTTACGGCAGATTTTCTAAAGATTTCATTAAAAGTTTCTTTGGTAAGTTCTTCCCAACCTTGCTTGTCTTTTTCCAGTAATTCCGGATGCGGGTTAAACAAAGGTTCATTATGCGGTTTTGAAAATCGATTCCAGGGGCAAACATCCTGACAAATATCACAACCAAACATCCAATCTTCAAACTGGTTTTTATAGGAGTTAGGCAGTTCATCTTTTAACTCTATCGTGAAATACGAGATACATTTGCTACCATCTACTTTGTAAGGATCTACAATCGCATCAGTTGGGCAGGCGTCTATGCAGGCAGTACAACTTCCGCAGTGATCGGTTACGGGAGTATCGTATTCGAGATCCAGATCTACTATTAATTCGGCAATAAAATAGAAGGAACCGGTTTGTTTAGAGAGCAAATTAGAGTGTTTTCCAATCCAACCAAGTCCGCTTTTTGCAGCCCAGGCTTTATCCATTACCGGTGCTGAATCTACAAAAGCACGGCCCTGAATTTCCCCAATTTCATCTTGCATAAATTGTAATAGTTGCTTCAATTTGTCTTTAATCACAAAATGATAATCCCTACCATAAGCGTATTTGCTGATTTTATAAGAATCTTCCCTTTGAGTTTCTCCGGGATAATAATTCAGTAATAAGGAAATCACACTTTTTGAACCTTCTACCAGTTTGGTAGGATCCAGCCGCTTATCGAAGTTATTTTCCATCCACCGCATTTCGCCGTGATGGTTTTTCTTGAGAAATTCTTCTACACGCGGTGCTTCCTTCTCAAGAAATTCTGCTTTAGAAATTCCACAAGATAAAAATCCGAGGCGTTTGGCTTCGGATTTTATCATATTTGTGTAAACTTCCTTCAGAGTATCCTTCATAGTTTTACAAAGATGCGATTTTTAAAACATTTGAAGAATTTAAAAACCAAGAGCTCTGTCAACAATAGTATAGCTCTGAGAACATACGGCATATATGGCTATGGAGTATTTTCCGCTAGTGGAGCCATATGCTCATGAGTGATTTTCCAGCCATCACTGGTTTTAATAAAAAGTAAAGTTCCTTGCATCTTAAAATCATAAGCTTCTTCGCCCCTTTCAAATTTGAAATTGGCATGAAAAGTCACATTAGCTACGTCACCACCATATATATGGATTTCCAGGTCTTCCCAATCCCACTTTTCAACTTCAGTAATGCTACCAAGAAAATTTCGTTCGAATTCTTCATTTTCTTCAGGACCCTGTCTTTCTCCGCCATCCTGGAATTCGGTAAATTTTGGCCCGTAAGCGTGCATAGAGATTAATTTATCGGTCTCATTATTTCTTATGCTTTGCTCAATCTCCTCAAGAGCCTCCTTCACTTCCTCCTTTTCTTGCGCGTATTCCTTATTCAGATCAATTTGGCAGTGAGCCGAGCTGAATCCAAAAAGTAAGGCAATTAGAATAAACATTTTAGCTTTCATCATACTTAGTTTTAAGGTTACTTTTTTTTCAAACACGTGAATACTTAATATACAACTAATTGATTCACAAAACAATAAGGGTTTACAGGGGTTTTCAAAATGTTCACTGAGCGATCTTTTGGAAGAATAGTTTTTTTAGAAAACTTAAGTGTACTCAGTAATAATTAAATGGAGAAAATGACTATTTATTGATCTGAAGTCAGAGCAATATAATGGTAATCAGTTATAAAGTAGATGGCTTTAGCGGAATATGAAATTAGGGTCTTGATTGAAATTTTAGAATAGCATTTTTTGGTTTAAGCGTAATTAAAGGCTTGATATCGATCTCATCAAAACCAGGAACTATTTTATACTGGCTTACCAATTCGGTAACTGCAATGATCATCTCGAACATAGCGAAGTTATTGCCTATACATTTCCGGGGACCGGCGCCAAACGGAAAATATTGCGAAGAAAATTTTCTTCCTCCTTCAGCGAAGCGTTCCGGTTTAAAAGCATCGGGATCTTCCCAGAGGTCAGGATGACGATGAACCTCATGAATGGAGAACAATAAATTTGAACCAGGTTCGAAATATTTCCCTTCAAATTCATCTTCTTCCAGGTTAACCCGGTCTATAAAATATGCCGGCGGATATAGTCTCATAGACTCTTCAATCACCTGTTGAGTAATCTGGCATTTGGTCACATAGCTCATTAAATCCAGGTCCTGTTCCTTTAAAGAAAAAATTTCTTCATAGATTTTCTCCTGCCATTCCGGATTTAGCGCCAATAATTGAGCCGTAAAGGTTAGTGCATTGGACGTAGTCTCGTGCCCGGCCGTAAAAAGGATCAGGATCTCATCGATTAGCTGCTCCTCATCCATAAAATTCCCGTCATCATACTTCGCATCCAGCAGCATATCCAAAAGATCATCATATCTCTCTTTTGAATCCCTTCTTTCCTGAACTATCTTTCTTAGAATGTTCCGGGCTTCGGCAGTAAGCTTAAGATAGCTATCAATTTTTCCGCTTGCTTTAAACCACCATCCCAGGTAAGGCTGTCGCAGTTCCTTAACAAGCATTTTCTGGGTCTCCTCCGTAATATATTGCAACCTGTTGATCTCCTCTTGATTCGCAGCACTGCTAAACAAAGATTTCACCACGGTTTGAAAGGCAAGGTCATTGTAAATAGGAAAAATATCCAGTTCCTCATTTACTGCGATCTTTTTATATTCCAGCGATATTGCCTGCTTTATGGAATCAAGCAGATTAGCAAGTTGTTTTTTATGAAATGCCGGCTGAATTAGCTTTCGCTGTTTTTTCCAGTGTTCACCTTCTGAAGTAAGCAATCCTTTTCCAACATATTTAACCAGATCCTTAGTTTGGATCTCAGACTTCACGAAATTCTTCTGATTCTTTTGAAGTACATATTCCACTAGTCCGGCATCCCTGGAAAATATCACCGATTTATTAAATCCAATATTCAATCGAAAGGTATCTCCTTTCTTCTGAAAATTATCATGATGAAAAGGCAGAGGATTTTTTAAAATATTGGCAGAATGCTTTAGGAATTTCAGTAAAGATACTTCAGGTATTTTGCCAGATTCAGTCATAAATTATTGCTTAAAATAGTCCGCCCTGAATATTTCCTTTTACCCGGCCCAGATGCTTATAAGCAGCATCCGTTACCTCACGCCCACGCGGAGTTCTATAAATAAAGCCTTGTTGAATTAGAAAAGGTTCGTAAACCTCTTCTATGGTTTCAGCGCTTTCGCTTACCGCCGTAGATAGCGTAGTTAATCCTACCGGACCACCTTTAAATTTATCTATAATGGTTTCTAAAATTTTATTATCCATTTCATCTAAACCGTGAGCATCTACGTTTAAAGCTTTAAGCCCGTATTTAGCGATCTCTATATCTATTTTACCATTCCCTTTAATTTGAGCAAAGTCCCGTACTCTACGCAGTAAAGCATTAGCAATCCTGGGAGTTCCACGGCTTCTTCCTGCAACTTCTATCGCAGCATCAAGACTAATAGGAACTCTAAGAATCTCAGAACTACGTTGCACGATGTCTGAGAGCAATTCTGTTGAATAATATTGTAGACGGCTGGATATACCAAATCTAGCTCGCATAGGCGCTGTAAGCAAACCTGAGCGCGTGGTAGCACCAATAAGAGTAAATGGGTTAAGATTAATTTGAACGGTCCTGGCATTGGGACCACTTTCAATCATTATATCAATACGATAGTCTTCCATTGCTGAATAAAGATATTCTTCAACAACGGGGCTTAACCTATGTATTTCGTCTATAAATAGGATATCCCTTTCGTCAAGATTTGTAAGTAAACCTGCAAGATCACCCGGTTTATCAAGAACGGGACCTGAAGTAACTTTTATTCCTACACCCAGCTCGTTAGCTAGAATATGAGCTAATGTAGTTTTTCCTAAACCAGGAGGACCATGGAAAAGGGTATGATCTAAAGCCTCCTCACGTTGGTTTGCTGCTTCAACAAAAACTTTAAGATTCTCCAACACCTGATCCTGACCGGCAAAATCATCAAAACTTAAAGGACGCAACGCCCTTTCTATATCAAATTCTTCAGGAGAGAAATTATCTCCAGTAGGATCAAGGTTTTCATTCATAATTTTAAAAGCTCTTTAAGCAAAGATAAGTAAAATACCTTGGGAGAATTCTATTGGAAATGGAGCAATTAGTAATGAATAGAATAAATATTAAAAGCAAAAACCTCTTCGTTTCCGAAGAGGTTTTTTTATAAAATTATCAATTAGCTTTAGTGATTGAGTTCTTCTTCGTGATCCTGAAGCGGAACATTCTGCGGAACAAAATCCTGACCAGGAATAACATAATCTGTACCTTCCATATTCATTTTACTATAATCGTAAGACCAACGGTAAACTGAAGGGATTGCACCAGGCCAGTTTCCGTGAATGTGTTCTACCGGGGTAGTCCATTCTAAAGTCGTAGCGTTCCACGGGTTTTGCGTTGCCTTTTTTCCGAAGAAAATAGAGCTAAAGAAATTATATAGGAATACTACCTGTACTGCCGCAGTAATAATTGCGAAAATAGTAATCAACACATTTACATCGGCAAGATCATCAAAATATGGGAATGCAGTGTTGGTATAATAACGTCTTGGAAGTCCTGCCAAACCGATAAAGTGCATAGGGAAAAATACTCCATAAGCTCCTACAGCGGTAATCCAGAAGTGAACATACCCAAGGTTTTTATTCATCATACGCCCAAACATTTTTGGGAACCAGTGGTAAACACCAGCAAGTAATCCATAGATCGCAGAGATACCCATTACCAGGTGGAAGTGGGCAATTACGAAATAAGTATCGTGAACATTTATATCCAATGTTGAATCTCCAAGGATAATTCCTGTAAGACCCCCTGTAATAAAGGTAGAAACAAACCCAATAGAGAAAAGCATCGCAGGGTTCATTTGCAGGTTACCTTTCCAGAGTGTCGTGATCCAGTTAAAGGCTTTTACTGCAGACGGAATAGCGATTAATAATGTTGTAAATGTAAATACAGAACCAAGGAATGGATTCATCCCTGAAACGAACATATGGTGACCCCATACGATTGTTGAAAGGAATGCAATTGCAAGAATTGAAGCAACCATCGCACGGTAACCAAAAACCGGTTTACGTGAATTAGTGGCTAAAACCTCAGATACAATACCCATAGCAGGTAGAATTACAATATAAACTTCAGGGTGACCAAGAAACCAGAATAAGTGTTCAAATAAAACAGGAGAACCTCCCTGGTGACTTAATACTTCTCCCTCAAGATAAATATCACTAAGGAAGAAAGAAGTTCCAAAACTTCTATCCATTATAAGTAGTAGTGCTGCAGATAATAATACTGGGAAAGAAACCACACCAATAACGGCCGTAATGAAAAACGCCCAAATGGTAAGTGGAAGTCTCATCATAGACATCCCTTTGGTTCTAAGGTTAAGCACAGTCACAATATAGTTTAGTGAACCTAGAAGAGAGGATGCGATAAAAATAG
Source organism: Salegentibacter sp. Hel_I_6 (assembly GCF_000745315.1). Taxonomy (NCBI): domain Bacteria; kingdom Pseudomonadati; phylum Bacteroidota; class Flavobacteriia; order Flavobacteriales; family Flavobacteriaceae; genus Salegentibacter; species Salegentibacter sp. Hel_I_6. The sequence continues at coordinate 1,689,480 of NZ_JQNQ01000001.1, forward strand.
CCATAGAAATTAACCAAAGCGTCATTCCCATTCCTGAACCTCCAATTGCCTGTGGCAATGCACTAAGCGGAGGATAAATTGTCCAACCTGCAGAGGCCGGTCCAGATTCGATAAATAATGAACTAAGCATAATTGTACAGGAAATGAAAAACAACCAGTATGAAAGCATGTTCATAAAACCGGAAGCCATATCTCGAGCACCAATTTGTAATGGAATAAGTAGGTTACTAAAAGTACCACTCAACCCGGCAGTTAATACAAAGAATACCATGATGGTACCGTGAATAGTAACCAAAGCCAAGTAAATTGAAGGCGTCATGACACCATCCGGTGCCCATCTATCGCCTAGAAGCCATTCAAAAATCATAAAAGATTCTTCTGGCCATGCTAATTGAAGACGGAAAAGTACGGACATCATAATCCCTACAATACCCATCAAGATACCTGTAATAAGGTATTGCTTGGCAATCATCTTATGGTCTGTACTAAATATGTATTTAGTAATAAAAGTTTGTTTATGATGATGTCCGTGATCTTCGTGGTGATCGTGAGCCGGTGCTGTTGCTATTGCTGACATATCTTAGATATATATTCTTTTAAAATCAATTATTGTTGTGACTCGATAGTGGTTTTAAACGTATCCTGTTCGCTTAACCATTCGTTGTAATCTTCTTCGCTTTCAACAACTATCTTCATCTGCATATTGTAGTGAGCATCACCACAAATCTTGTTACAAAGAAGGAAGTAATCAAATTCGTAAGAATCTAATGGGGAATCTCCTTCCGCCATTAAAATCTGGCTATTCTCCTTTCTAATTTCATTAATGGTTTTCACTTTATCAACCATATATTCTGAATTTCTCATTTCTTCAGTAGTAATATCCGGAGTAAAGGCGAATTGTGTTACCATACCCGGTACTACGTTCATTTGCGCTCTAAAATGGGGAAAATACGCTGAGTGAAGAACATCCTGAGATCTGAATTTAAATAATACCTGCTTTCCAACCGGAAGGTGAAGTTCTGTAGTTATTTTATCGTCTTCTGCATAAGAATCATTCTCATTAAGTCCAACAGTATTCACACCTTCAATAAAACGCACGTTAGCTTCTCCAAGGGTATTGTCTTCCCCTGCATATCTAGCCTGCCAGCTAAACTGTTTGGCATAGATTTCAATTACAATAGGATCATCATCTTCGCTAATATTCATAATATCACTCCAGGTAAATAAGCCATAAATAATTAAACCTGCAAGGGTTATTACCGGGATAATAGTCCAAATAAATTCCAGTTTATCGTTATCGGCAAAGAAAAGGGCTCTTTGTCCTTTCTTTCCCTGGTATTTATATGCGAACCAGTGAAGTAGTGCTTGTGTAATTACCTGTACCACCATAATAAGCCCAATAGAGATAAACATCAAGGTATCTACTTCGTTCCCATGCTCTGAAGCGGCTTCGGGAAGGTAGAACTTACTCCAATGCCAAAAGCTATAAGCCATCCCCACGTAAATGAAGATCATAAACCAAAGCATTAGTTTGGCTTGTTGCCTGTTATCATTATCATTAGCTATTTCAGAACTGTCGGCACTTGGGCCCTGGGACAGCTCAAAAATTTTAGACATTTGCCAACCGGTAACGGCCAAAAGGGCTAATACTATTATTACTAAAAATACGGTCATTTTATACGTTCTTCTTTAAACAATCAAATCTTTTATTAATAGTGGAAATGTTCACTTTCCTTTATAAATGGATTGCGTTTAGCAAGCAGTGGGGCTTTAGTAAGCGCATTAAAGACCACAAAAGTAAACAATCCTCCAAAGAAAAGTACTGCACTTATCTCAGGAATTCCTATAAACCATGATTCTCCTACAGTTGCAGGCATCACCATATTAAATACATCTAAATAATGGCCTACAAGAATAACTATACCCGTCATAACCACAAACCAGTTTACACGCTTGTAGTCGCTATTCATTAGCACTAATAACGGGAATACAAAATTTAATACTACCATACCAAAGAATGGTAAACCATAATTTTCAATTCGACTAATAAAGTATACTACCTCTTCTGGAATATTTGAATACCAGATAAGCATAAACTGTGAAAACCAAAGGTAGGTCCAGAATATACTAATCCCGAACATAAACTTTGCCAAATCGTGTATATGGCTGTTATTAACAAAAGGTAAATGTCCTCTTGATTTTAAGTAAATACTAACCAGAGCGATTACCGTAATCCCAGAAACGAACATACTTGAGAATACATACCATCCAAACAAAGTACTAAACCAGTGAGGATCTAAGCTCATAATCCAGTCCCAGCTCATCATAGATTCTGAAACAAGGAAGAATACTAAAAATCCTGCCGCAAGTTTAAAGTTCTTTTTGAAATAATAATTATCTGTAGCCTCGTCAAGTCTTCTTGAATTTCTAACCAGAAAATGTCTAAAAATAAACCAACCGGCTAAAAATATAGCCGCTCTAATTAAGAAAAATGGTACATTTAAGTAAGCGGTTTTCTTCTGAATAATCTCATCGTGTGCTACCACTTCAGGATCCATCCATACAAATAGGTGGTTTAGGTGTAACCCAGATAGCACAAGAAGCACAAACATAATTATCCCACCAGGAACAATGTAGGCTGATATAGCTTCCATAACTCTAAACAATACCGGAGACCAACCTGATTGGGATGCATACTGCACCGCATAAAAGGCTAATACCCCTAAAGAGATCATAAAGAAAAAGAACGCTGCAACGTATATTGCTGCCCAGGGTTTATTTTGTAATTGATGTAAAGTATGCTCGAGGTGCTCATCATCGTGTGCTCCTGCTTCAGCAGCATGAGCTTCATCTTCATCAGCGTTTCTGCTAGGTTCATCATCTAATAAAACCCCGTGTTCGGCCTCTGCAAAATTAGCATCAGCTTCCTCTTCTGCATGGGATGTTTCACCGTGATGTTCTTCTGCAGCCATCATTTCTCTAACATCATCCAAATTTGATGGCGCCTGAATAAACCCAATTACGAGCCCAATGGCACCAACAATCATAAATATAATTGCTGTTAATTTTAATTTACTGGATAGCGTGTACATATATATAGATCTAAATGCTTTATTCTTAATTATTGTTTTCTTCCTCCTCTGATAGGCTTGTACTTTCACCCTGTCCTTCATCGGCATCTTCCTGAGCACGTTCTACCCTGGTAGGGTTTGCTTCAGAAATTTTAGGCTCCTCTCCATCTTCCGGCTCTTCCTCGTAATCTCTTTCTTCGTTACCAGCTAATTCATCTTTAAGACTCATTACATAGTGAGTAATCTTCCAACGTTCTTCTTCGCTTGTTTGCGCTGCATAAGAGCCCATAGAGTTTAATCCGTAATAAATTACATGATAAACACTACCCTCGGTAATAGCACGACCAGCATCATCATAGGCAGGTACACCAAGTATTTTTTCACGTTCAGCAAGAATTCCCTGACCATCACCATTATCTCCGTGACAAACTGCACAGTATATAGTATATAGCTGTTTACCTTCGATAAGGTTATCTTCAGTATACGCAAGAGGATTAGTAAGTTCTTGCTTAGCTGTTGCCATTCCTTCCTGGCTATCTTCATAATCATAAGGCTTCCATCCTCTTGGAATAGATCCCTCTACCGGAAGCTTGGCTTCCTGCCCATTTTCAAAAATATCATATTCACCATAAGCTTCGTATCCTACAGGCTCATACATATCTGGCATATATTGATAATTAGGACTGTCCTTATCTGAACAGGACATAACCACGCCCCCAACAAGGAACAAAACTATCGCTTTATAGAACAAATTTTTCATTCTGTCTATTTATTATCTATTAAATTAATTTCTGCTGCACCGGTATTGTAAAGAAAATCTGTAAGATCTTCTACATTATGGTTAGCTACATCAACCTCCATAAGAAACATATCATCTGTAGTTCTTACATCAGGATTTTCAGCTTGTTTAAAAGGCCATAATTTACTTCTCATATAAAAAGTAATTACCATAAGGTGAGCTGCAAAAAACACCGTAAGTTCAAAAATAATAGGAACAAAAGCCGGTAAATTTTCGAGAAAACTAAAACTTGGTTTTCCACCTATATCCTGCGGCCAATCTTCTATCATGATAAAGTTCATCATTGCAACTGCAACACCAAGTCCAACAAGACCGTAAAGAAATGAAGTAATTGCCAAACGAGTAGGTTCTAAGCCCATGGCTTTATCCAAACCGTGTACCGGCATTGGTGTATAAATTTCACCAATATGATAACGAGCCTCCCTAACCTGCTTTACAGCTTGCAGAAGCAAATCGTCATCATTATAAAGAGCGTGTATAACTTTTGATGCCATCTTGATTACTTATTTTTTAGTTCTGTTGCCTGCGCAACCCAATCTTCACGTTGTGCTGAATTAGGGAAGTTTTCTATCACTTCATCAAGCAATTCAAAATCATCCTGAGTAAGCTTACTCACCTGTACATAGGTATAAAGACCTACCTGGTGTAAACGCTGCTCAAGGAAAGGACCTACTGCCTTAAGTTTTTGTAAATTATCTGCTGTTTGATTTTCCGGGTTATAAGAACCGGTTCCCTCTAGCATTTCATCAATTCTATCTTTTTGAACTTCAGAAAGCATTAAAGCATCAGCATTAACAGTGTCGTTATGCCCATCATCTCCACCTACTTCCTTGTAAGCGTTTTCATCGCCAATTTTCTTATCAACCTTAGTTGAAATGTTTTTCTTAGGCTCTCCTATATTTACAGGGGTATAATGTTTCACATCATCCCCGTGCTCTGCTCTAAGCTTTTTATATTTTGCTCCAGAAGATTTAAGAATTGTTTTTACTTCGGCCTGTGCAATTACAGGGAAAGATCTCGCATACAGTAAGAACAATACAAAAAAGAATCCTATAGTTCCTATAAAGATACCTATATCAACAAAAGTTGGAGAAAACATAGTCCAAGAAGATGGAAGGTAATCACGGTGCAACGAAGTAACAATAATTACAAATCGCTCAAACCACATCCCAATATTTACGATAATTGAGATAAAGAAAGAGAACATAATACTTGTTCGCAATTTCTTAAACCACATAAACTGTGGAGAAAACACGTTACAGGTCATCATTGCCCAATATGCCCAGGCATAAGGACCGGTTGCCCTGTTAAGGAATGCATACTGCTCATACTCTACCCCAGAATACCAGGCTATAACAAGTTCAGTAATATAAGCCACCCCAACAATAGAACCCGTAATCATAATTACGATGTTCATCAATTCTATATGTTGTATGGTAATATAATTCTCAAGATTAGATACCTTTCTCATAATGATAAGAAGGGTATTTACCATGGCAAAACCAGAAAATACCGCTCCAGCAACGAAATAAGGAGGGAAAATCGTGGTGTGCCATCCCGGTATAACCGATGTAGCAAAGTCAAAAGATACAATGGTGTGTACAGAAAGCACCAATGGTGTTGCTAGACCTGCAAGTACCAAAGAAACTTCCTCGAAACGTTGCCAATCTTTTGCACGTCCACTCCAACCGAAACTTAAAATTCCGTAGATTTTTTTATTAAAAGGAGTAATTGCCCGGTCACGAATCATCGCAAAATCTGGTAATAAACCTGTCCACCAGAATACAAGAGAAACTGATAAATATGTTGAAATTGCAAATACATCCCAAAGCAATGGTGAGTTAAAGTTTACCCATAACGAACCAAATTGATTTGGTATAGGCAATACCCAATAAGCTAACCAGGGTCGACCCATGTGAATTAAAGGGAATAAACCTGCCTGCATTACAGAGAAGATAGTCATCGCCTCTGCCGAGCGGTTAATCGCCATTCTCCATTTTTGCCTGAACAATAATAGTACAGCCGAAATAAGAGTACCTGCGTGACCAATACCTACCCACCAAACAAAGTTGGTGATATCCCAGGCCCAGCCTACTGTTTTATTAAGTCCCCAGGTTCCAATACCTGTAGAGATAGTGTAAATTATACAACCTACACCCCAAAGAAAGGCAACAAGGGCAATTGAAAAGACAATCCACCAGGATTTATTCGCCCTTCCTTCTACCGGCGCGGCCACATCCACGGTAATATCGTGGTAGGTCTTATCCCCGGTAACTAAAGGCTTTCGTATAGGTGCTTCGTAATGAGACATATCCTTTTTTAATTGATTTCTTTATTAGTTTTATTAAGCTTCTGTTGTATTCCTAATTTTTGTTTGGTACATAACATTTGGTTTAGTACCTACATACTCCAACAGGTGATACATTCTGTCATCCTCTTTTTTATCGCGAATTACAGCATCTTCTTTATTTATATCACCAAAGGTCATTGCACCTTTATCACAGGCTGCAGAACAAGCAGTTTGGAATTCACCATCTTCAATTTCTCTTCCATCACGCTTGGCATCAAGAATAGTCTTTTGTGTTTTTTGAATACACATAGAACACTTCTCCATAACCCCTCTAGAACGTACAGTTACATCTGGATTAATAACCATTCTACCAAGGTCGTTATTCATATGATAATCGAACTCTTCGTTTTGAGCATAATTAAACCAGTTGAAACGACGTACTTTGTAAGGACAGTTGTTAGCACAATACCTTGTACCTACACAACGGTTATAAATCATTTGGTTTTGACCCTGTCTTCCGTGAGAAGTTGCAGCTACTGGACATACGGTCTCACAAGGAGCGTGATTGCAGTGCTGACACATAACAGGCTGAAATACTACCTGAGGATTATCTGCAGGCTCTTCCAATTCTCCAAATTCAGAAAGCGAACTTCCTAAACCTGAAATATTTTCTTTCTTATCAAGATCTTCTATAAAGTTATCTTCAGAAGAATAATACCTATCAATACGCAACCAGTGCATATCACGAGAACGTCTCACTTCACTTTTACCTACTACAGGAACATTATTCTCAGCATGACAGGCCACAACACACGCACCACAACCGGTACAAGCGTTAAGATCTATAGAAAGATTGAAATGATGACCAATACTTCTGTCAAAACCATCCCACATATCAACTTCTGGAGAAGTTACAGGCTTTTCTACGTGATCTAAAGACACATTAGGAACTGAATTCCATTCTTTAGCATCTTGAGTGTTAAAAATCTCTAGCGTAGTTTCTTTTATAATATCTCCACGCCCCATTAAGGTATTGTGAAGCTGAACGCAAGCAAATTCGTGCATTCCCGGAGCCTTTTCAATGGTAACAGACTGAACAGCACTTAAATTTTTATACAATGGGTAAGCATTTACACCTACCTGCATTTCCTTTTGCATTCCCTCCATCTTACCATAACCAAGCGCAAGCCCCACAGAACCTTTTGCCTGACCAGGCTGGATGATCACAGGAACATTCTTAACTACAGTATCATCTATAGTTAGATTAGCATAGCTTCCATTTAAAGCTCCATTAGAAACATTTTCATTTTCCAAACCTAATTCCTCAGCATCAGCTTTAGAAACAGTAAGATAGTTATCCCAGGAAGCCCTTGTTAAAGGATCTGGCATTTCTTGTAACCATGGGTTATTAGCCTGTTGACCATCACCCATAGAAGGTTTAGTATATAGCGTTAACTCCAGGCCTTCATTTTCAGAAGTTTGAGATAGTTCTCTTGCTGCCGTAGCAACATTACCCATATTTGAAACTTCAGACGAAGCAGATTCTACGGGCGAACTCGCTTTAAAGATTCCATCGTGCAATGCAGTATTCCAGGAAGGAATATTTCCACTCCAGGTTTCTTTTATATAATCGTGATAAGCCTGATCATTATCTGTCCATTTCAACAAACAATCCTGAAACTGTCTTGTATCAAACAAAGGTCTAATGGTAGGCTGCATCAAACTAAAGTCTGAAACAGTATATTGAATATCGCCCCAGCTCTCTAAATAATGAGGAGTTGCAGCTACAAATTTACAAAGCTTAGCCGTTTCATCAGGCTTCATAGTAAAGGTTAGCGAAACATCAACATTTGATAAAGCTTCAGCAAATTCTAATCCGTTTGGTAAAGAATAAACCGGGTTCACACCAGCCATTAAAACTGCACCTACAGATCCAGATTTCATATCTTCAACCGCTTGCATTACCTCTTGAGCATTACCCTGGCGAATCATTCTTGCGTTTTCCGTATCAATTACGTCACTACCAAGAGCTTCGTTAATCGCCAACACTAAAGCCTGAGCATTATCATCTGGAATTCCAGAAACAACTACAGCGCCACTTCCAGATCTTCTTAACTGAGTAGCAGCTTTAGCAACTGCATCATCTACAGCATCAGGTAGATTGGTAGAGGAAGATCCCCCAACCAACTGCCCATACAACGCAGCTAAAACTGCTTTTTGTTGAGATGGAGTAGTAGGAATACGCTTATCTGCATTAGCTCCAGATAAGCTCATATTAGATTCAAACTGAATATGACGTGACATTTTGCCCTCCTGAGGCACACGCCCCTTAGCGTAGCCAGCATCATAGCCACCACCCTGCCAGTCACCAAGAAAATCAGCTCCTACAGATACGATAGTTTCAGCTTTTGAAAAATCGTAATTTGGCAAGGCACGTTTTCCGTATTTTGACTGAAAAGCATTTAATGCAGCGTCTTCAGAAACTGTATCGTAAACTACGTGACGCACATTAGGATACTTTTCTGAAAATTCATTGATCAATTTCGTAGTAGAGGGGCTGGCAAAAGTTTGAGTCATCAAAACAATATCACCTGAAACATTTTCAAGGGCATCTCCAACCTCACGGTCAAATTCTTCCCAGGAAACATTTCTTCCCTCAATTATAGGGCGCTTAACCCTATTTGCATCATACATTGACAATACCGAAGCGTGAACTCGAGAATTAACCCCACCTTTAGACTTCGATAATTCGTTGTTTTCAATTTTAATAGGTCTTCCTTCCCTGGTTTTCACCAATACACTTGCAAAATCAAAACCATCGGCAATTGTTGATGCGTAATAATTAGCTACACCGGGAACAATACGCTCCGGCTGTACCACGTAAGGAATAGATTTAATAACCGGCCCTTCACAAGCAGCCAAAGAGGCCGCAGCCGTACTAAACCCAACATATTTTAAGAAATCCCTTCTTGAAGTTTTTGAGTTTTCAAGGGAATCTTTATCCCCAAGAAATTCATTAACCGGAATTTCTTCAGCAAATTCTTTCTGTTGGAGCGTCTCAACAACAGAGCTGTTTTCACTTAGCTCTTCAACACTTTTCCAGTATTTTTTGTTTGATGACATATATATCTAAATATTAACTTCTTTTATTAAATCCCGAATTCCGGGAACCAAATTTTAATAGTGGCACTTTGCACATTCAAGCCCACCCATTTGAGCTACGGTAAGTTCTTCAACCCCGTACTTCTTAGATAATTCTTCGTGAATTTTCTCGTAATATTCGTTTCCTTCCATTCTCACTTTAGTATCGCGGTGACAGTTAATACACCATCCCATAGTAAGCGGAGCATCTTGATAAACGATTTCCATCTCTTCAATTGGTCCGTGACATTTTTGACATTGTACCCCACCAACCGAAACGTGTTGCGAGTGATTAAAGTAAGCAAAGTCTGGCAGATTATGAAGACGAACCCATTTAACCGGCTTCTGCTCTCCAGTGTAATCCTGCTCTCCTACATCCCAACCAACTGCATCGTACAATTTAGCGATCTCACCATCATAAAATTCTTTAGAATACTCATCAGTAGCAGTTTCAGGCGCTACTTCAGAAATTGTTTTATGACAGTTCATACAAACATTAAGAGAAGGTATCCCCGCCTGCTTAGATGTTCTGGCTGAAGAGTGACAGTATTTACAATCTATTTGATTATCTCCAGCGTGAATTCTATGTGAATAATGAATTGGTTGAATTGGCTCATAACCCTGATCTATTCCTACCTGCATAAAAAAGCCGTAAGCAAAGTATCCAACTACAAGTAGTCCAAAAACAGCACTTACCAAGACAAGGAATTGATTTTCAACAAAAGATTTCCAAATTGGTTTTCTCTTAGGTTTCTCTGGAATAACAACACCGCTTGCCTGAGCAAAATTGCGAAGTGTTTTATTCACAAGGAACAATACCGCAAGCAGCATCACCAGGACAAAAAGCAGAATACCTAAAACAACATTTATTGAAACTCCTCCTCCTGAAGAATCACCACCCCCAGATCCTTCTCCGGCTTGCGCCTGTTGCGGCTCTGGTTTTGGCTGCTCTACATAAGCAAGGATATCGTCAATATCTTCATTAGACAATTGAGGAAAAGCCGGCATCGCCGTTTGATTGTACTCCTCGTAAATAGCAACAGCCTCATCATCTCCAGAAGAGATTAAGTCCTGGCTATTTTTGATCCAACGATACAGCCAATCCATATCTCTTCTCTCTGTAACGCCATTTAAAGCCGGACCAATACCATCAGAATATGGTTTGTGACAGGCAGCACATTGAGAATTGAAGATAGACTTTCCATTACTGGCATCACCCAAGGCAGACGCCTCTGCCGCGGCAGATGCTTCTGAGTCTCCAGATTCTTCAGTTTGTTCTTGCTGCTCACCTTCATCTCCCTGAGAAGAATCGTCTTGAGCAAATCCCAAAACGCTAAATGAAAGAAAAAATGCTACACCTAAGAGCAATAGTCGCGAAGTTGAGTGGCGGTATTTCACCTTTTTCATATTATAAGTTGAATTAACGTCTAAACTTTGGTACGGTTTTTAAAGCTTGAAGCCTTAGAAATATTAACATTCTGTACCTTTAAATTCGGCAACAAAAGTAATACTTAAAGTCGATTTTAGGAATGTTACAGAAGTGTTAATCGGTAATTTATACCAGTTCTAAATAATAAAACCAGTCTTGTTTAAGTTATTAAATTATACTTTTGCCATAAATGAATAATTATGAGAAAATTAAGCATAAACAAAATATTATTTAGCTGTTTGATCTCAGGATTCTCTTTTCTGAATTTAACAGCCCAGGAAGCCCAGGTTAATATTAGTGAAAATAATAAGCTATCTAAACTTTTGGAGCTTAAAGCTGATATGAATAAAAATGATGAAATTGGAGATCGCTTTAAAATTCAACTTTTTTACGGAAATAACGGCGAAGCTAATGAGGTAATTAAAGACTACCGAAGCAAATTCGACTATCCTTCTTTAATAGCTTACGAGGCGCCAAATTATAAGGTATGGGTAGGAAAATTCAGAAGTAGATTAGAAGCAGACAGGGCACTTTTAAAAATAAAAGAAAGCTTCCCTTCTGCATTTATTCCAAAACCCAGGAGAAAATAATTTTTCATTTTTTCCAAAATCTGGAAAAATAGAACACAAAAAAAGCGGCTAAAGAGCCGCTTTTTTATTGAGTATAAACTTGATTATTTAAGTTTCTTCTTAACCTCTACTTCACGGAAAGATTCTATCACATCTCCTTCTTTAATATCATTGTAATTCTTCACCTGTATACCACAGTCGTAACCTTTTGCTACTTCCTTCACATCGTCTTTGAAACGTTTTAATGAAGCAAGCTCTCCAGTATAAACCACAACTCCGTCGCGAATTAAACGAATCCCGGCACTTCTATAAATCTTACCAGAAGTCACCATACAACCCGCAATAGTTCCAACTTTAGAAATCTTAAATGTTTCTCTGATTTCTGCAGTACCTGTGATCTCTTCTTTAAGCTCTGGAGAAAGCATTCCCTCCATCGCATCTTTAAGATCGTTGATCGCGTCATAGATAATTGAGTAAGTTCTAATATCAATTTCCTCCTTATCGGCTACCTGTCTTGCATTTCCAGCAGGACGAACGTTAAACCCGATAATTACCGCATCTGAAGCCGAAGCAAGCAATACATCACTTTCTGTAATAGCACCTACACCTTTATGAATAATATTCACCTGAATTTCTTCAGTAGATAATTTCAGGAAGCTATCTGTTAAGGCTTCTACAGAACCATCAACATCTCCTTTAAGGATAATATTAAGCTCTTTAAAGTCACCTAAAGCAATTCTACGTCCAATTTCATCAAGTGTAATATGACGTTGAGTTCTAACACTCTGCTCACGTTGCAACTGAGTTCGCTTAGCCGCGATATCTTTTGCTTCACGTTCATCTGCCATCACTTTAAACTTGTCACCAGCTTGTGGAGCCCCATCAAGACCTAGAATGGAAACCGGCGTTGCTGGCCCAGCTTCTTTCACTTCATGCCCTCTCTCATCGTGCATTGCTTTCACCTTACCACTATGGCGACCCGCTAAAACGTAATCTCCAATTTTCAAGGTTCCGCCCTGCACAAGAATAGTTGCAACATAACCTCTACCTTTATCAAGGAAAGCTTCTACAACTGTACCTGTAGCAGGCTTAGAAGGATTAGCTTTTAATTCAAGAATCTCAGATTCTAATAAAACTTTCTCCAGGAGCTCTTCAACTCCCAATCCAGTTTTTGCAGAAATATCATGAGACTGAACTTTACCACCCCAGTCTTCAACCAACAGGTTCATACCTGCCAGTTTTTCTTTAATTTTCTCTGGATTCGCCGTTGGCAAATCAGATTTATTGATCGCAAATACAATTGGAACACCGGCAGCCTGGGCGTGAGAAATGGCCTCTTTGGTTTGCGGCATCACATCATCATCAGCAGCGATCACAATAATCGCAATATCTGTTACCTGAGCACCACGAGCACGCATTGCCGTAAAGGCTTCGTGACCTGGTGTATCCAGGAAAGTCATTCTTTGACCGTTTTTAAGCTCTACCCCGTAAGCTCCAATATGCTGTGTAATACCACCGCTTTCCCCAGCAATCACATTTTCTTTACGAATGTAATCCAGCAAAGAAGTTTTACCGTGGTCTACGTGACCCATTACCGTTACAATTGGCGCTCTATCCTCAAGATCTTCGGGATTTTCGGGAACCTCCTCTACTGTTTCTTCAATATCTGCAGTTACAAAGTCTACTTCATAACCAAACTCATCCGCAACAATAGAAAGTGTTTCAGCATCTAAACGCTGATTCATCGTTACCATCATTCCAAGAGACATACAGGCCGAAATAACTTTCGTTACTGGAACATCCATCATCGTGGCAACCTCACTTACAGTTACAAACTCTGTAACTTTAAGCACTTTACTATCAGTTTCTTGTTGAGCCAAATCGTCTTCTGAACGTTGACGGTGTTGGTCTCTTTTATCTCTTCTATATTTAGCTCCTTTACCTTTACCAGATTTACCCTGAAGTTTCTCAAGGGTCTCACGAACCTGCTTTTGAACTTCTTCTTCGCTAGGCTCTTCTTTAGTAATAGGTTTTGCTCTTTTTCTTGGCGCACCTTTTTTGCCGCCGCCCTGATTTGAAGCACCAGGCTTCACATCTTTACTAATTCTACGACGACGCTTTTTACGCTTTTCCTTCTCCTTCTTCTCTTCGGCAGCTTTCTTTTCGTCTTTTTTCTTTTCAGGTTTTTTGAACTGAGAAAGATCAATTTTCTTACCGGTAAAATTTGGGCCGTTAAGTTTGGTATAATTTGTTTTGTGAGTCATTGACTCAGGCTCCTTAGTCTCTTCTTCAGCTGCAGGGGTTTCTTCTTTAGGAGCTTCTTCAGCTTTGGGTTCTTCTTTAGAAGGCGTTTCTTCCTTAGGTTCAGAATCCTTAGTTTCTTTAGGTTCCGGCTTTTCTTCTTTGGTTTCAGGCTTCTTGGCTTCTGCGGGCTGTTCAGGTTGCGCTGGCTCTGGTTTTTCCTCTTCTTTTTCTTTTTCGGCTTTTTTCTCTGGCTTTTTATCCAAATCAATTTTACCTACTTTTTTAGGACCGGCTAATTTGGCCCTGGAAGAGATTGCTTCTTCTTCTTTACGACGATCGTCCTCTTTCTTCTCCTCAACTTTACGCTTGTCTTCAAGTTCTCTTTCCCTTGCTAAACGTAATTCTTCCTTCTCCTTTCTCTTTTCTTCACCAACTTCTTTAGACTCGACTTTTTTAGATTTGTCGGTTTCAAATTCATCAGAAAGTACCTGATAAACATCTGGTGAGATTTTAGTAGTAGGACGCGCCTCAATATCGTGACCCTTAGAATTTAAAAATTCTACAGCCCGATCTAACGAAATATTGAATTCACGTAATACTTTGTTTAGTCGCATTGTTTTTGCTTCAGCCATAAATTGCCCTCTAAATTAACCTCTTTAATTATTATATATTCTAATGAGTATTTGACTACTCTTCAAATTCTTCATTTAAAACTTTAAGTACTTCCTTAATGGTTTCCTCTTCCAAATCAGTGATTCTAATCAAATCTTCCAAATCCTGTTCCAAAACACTTTTTGCAGTGTCAAGACCAACCCTGGAAAATTCCTTAATCACCCAATCTTCAATTTCGTCAGAGAATTCTTTTAATTCCACATCTTCTTCTACTCCTTCTCTGAAAACATCTATTTCGTAACCAGTCAACTGCCCGGCCAGTCTAATATTATGACCTCCACGGCCAATTGCTTTAGAAACTTCCTCCGGCTTCAGCATTACCTCAGCCGTTTTGTTTTCTTCATCTAATTTGATAGATGTAATTTTTGCAGGACTTAAAGCCCTTGTAATATAAAGTTGATCATTATTGGTGAAATTGATCACATCTATATTTTCATTCCCCAATTCACGAACAATACTGTGAATTCTAGAACCCTTCATACCTACACAGGCACCAACGGGATCAATTCTATCATCATAAGTATCGACTGCTACTTTTGCTTTCTCGCCAGGAACACGAACCACATTTTGAATAGTTATTAAACCATCAAAAACTTCAGGAATCTCCTGTTCGAATAGTTTTTCAAGAAAAACCGGAGCGGTACGGGAAAGTATAATTGTAGGCTTGTTTCCTTTAAGCTCTACACTTTCAATAATTCCTTTTACATTATCTCCTTTTCTAAAAAAGTCTGAAGGGATTTGGCGATCTTTTGGCAAAACGATCTCGTTCCCTTCGTCGTCTAACAAAATAATTGCTCTGTGTCTAATGTGATGAACTTCTGCCGTATAAATCTCACCTTCAAGCTCCTTAAAGTGCTTGAAAATATTTGTATTATCGTGTTCATGAATCTTAGAAATAAGATTTTGCCTCAAAGCCAAAATCGCCCTTCGTCCAAGATCTACAAGTTTCACTTCTTCTGATACGTCTTCACCAACCTCGAAATCTGGCTCAATTTTTCTAGCTTCAGTAAGCGAAATTTCCTGGTTAGGATCTTCAACTTCCCCATCTGCAACAACAACCCTGTTTCTCCATATTTCAAGATCACCCTTATCTGGGTTCACGATAATATCAAAATTATCGTCTTCACCATACTTTTTCTTCAAAGCACTTCTGAACACATCTTCAAGGATGGCCATAAGCGTTACACGATCTATCAATTTGTCATCCTTAAATTCTGAAAATGACTCAATCAAGGCGATATTTTCCATATCAATTTGAGGTTAAAATGTTATGATAACTTTAGCGTCTATAATCTCAGAATATGGCAATACCGCTTCTTTTTCTACGGTATGCTTTCCTTTTCCTACCGGTTTTGGCTCTCTGGCTTTCCAGTTAAGCTTAATACCTTCCTGATCTACATCGGTTAAAGTTGCTTCAATTTTTTCGTTATTGGTAGTCACCTGCAGTTTCCTGCCAAGGTTTTTCCGGTATTGCCGTTCCAGGCGTAAAGGTTCTGAAACTCCTGCCGAGCTAACTTCCAAAGAAAAATCCTCTTCCTCCCTGTCTAGATTGTGTTCAATTTTACGGCTAACCGCAATACAATCATTAACAGAAACCCCATGATCACCATCTATCACAACAGAAATTTTGTTGTCGTTGGTAATGTTTAGGTCTATTAAAAATAGTGAATTATTTTCCTGGAAAGCTTCCTTCAACAAATTTTCTACTTTATCCTGCAACATAGCTTATAAAAAGAGGGGACTTTTTGTCCCCTCGCTGTACTTTTTTAGTTTCAACGCTGCAAATATAATAATAATTTCAGAGAAAGAAAACCAGACTTTAAATGAAATTTTATTCTTAACTTTAATAAAGCAATCATTTTTAATCTTTTAGAAGAATTCATGAAAAAGATACTCGTTCCCACCGACTTTTCTGACACCGCTGAACATGCGCTGAAAATTGCTGCAAAACTAGCTAAAAAGCACGATAGCGAGATCTACCTTCTACATATGTTAGAATTGCCTTTACAGCTAATAGACCCGGTTGGAGGAAGCAGTAGCCAGAATTTACCAGAATCTATTTTTTTTATGAAACTGGCACATCAGCGCTTCGCAAAGCTTATGGCAAGACCTTTTTTAAAAGATATTAAAGTTCACGAAACGGTAATGTTTCACCAGGCTTTTGAAGGGATAATGGAAGTTAGCGCAGAGTATAAATGTGACATAATTATCATGGGCTCTCATGGTGCCAGTGGCTTTAAAGAAATGTTTATTGGAAGTAACACAGAGAAAGTAGTTCGCACTTCCAAGATACCTGTGCTCGTAATTAAAAATGAACACGAGAATTTTGAAGTTAATAATTTTATCTTCGCTACAGATGCAGATGCCAGTAATAAGCACACCCTTACCAATGCCTACAATTTTGCGAAATTAATAGAAGCAAAATTTCATCTACTTTTTATAAATACTCCAAACAATTTCATTACCAGTACAGAAGTTAGAGAGCGTATAGATAATTTTGTTTCTGGTACCGAAGTAAAAGATTATAAAATTCATATCTGCAACGACGTAAGTGTAGAAAAAGGGGTTTTAAACTTCGCTATGAAAAAAGAAAAAGCGCTTATTGGAATCAGCACACACGGGCGTAAAGGTTTAGCACATTTTTTTAATGGAAGTATTAGCGAGGATTTAGTAAATCACGCGCAAATGCCGGTAGTAACTTTTAAAATCTAAAGGAAAGATTTTAAGGCGCCGTTCCTTATATTTTTCCAAAGATAGTTCCAAAAGGATTTTGTTTGAGTTCGCTTGGTTTTTATATTCTTCTGCTCCTTCTCTTCTGAAGTAGCATTGTTATTCACAATAAGATTAGCTAAAGCTGAAAGAAACTTATTCTTTTCTTCGCCGTCTTCCCGAAGCACCTCAACTTTAAAGTCATTGTAAACCAATTTCATATTACCGGTAGAGTTTATATTATTCCCGGTAAAATTAAATCGCATATCCCTAATTCCTCCTTCGGCCTTTACATTTAAGGCAGGCTCCATAAATAGGTTAATCCCCGCGCTGGAAATCCTATCCATTTGCCCTGAAATTGCAAATGCATCAGCTTTATTCGAAATATCGAAATTCCAGTTTACATTCAATTTGGCCTCCCCCTGAAATTGAGCTTGAACATCAATATCGGTTCTAGGGAAATCTTCGCTATCCATTCCTACATTACTAATATTGTAAATACTCGCATTAAGATTCTTAAAGGTCACTTTCCCGGGACCTCTTTTTGGCTTCACCAGCTCTTCATATTGAATAGCAAGATTTTCAACTTTTAAAGTATCCAACTTTAGTTTAAATGGCAATTCCCTAATCATTTTACTATACATAGGTTTTTGACGGGTATCCTCTTTTACCTGCTTATCCCGATAGATTTTTATATCACCATTTGCTATTCTGGTAATATTACTTTCCAGGCTTAGCGAATCATTTTTAAAATCCCAATTAAATCGCTCAAAAGCTAACTCTCTTAAATCTAATTCAAAGCGATCTTTTTCATAGGGAATATGTCGTTGAAATACCTGTTTATCATACAAAGGCCTAATACTAATTTCATTGAATTTTAGAGAACCGCTATTCATTTCCATCTTCCCAACATATAAATCGTGTTGATCGTTAAGCTTGAAAAATAAACTATCGGAATTTATCTGAAAATCTTCATATTTAAATGGAATACCAGAGGCCAGAGATTTTTCGTCTACCCGAACCTGGTCTATGTCAATCTTTGGAAATCTTGCAAAAAGCTGTTCTTTAACTGAATCATTTTTAGCCATTTTGAAACTGCCATCAAGAATCTCTACAGATTTAATCAACAAATCTATTTTCTTGGAATCCCCATTTTCAGAATTTTTATCTTCTTTCTGTTTTTCAGAATAAATTATCACTTCAGGCTTTGTAATCTTTAGTGTAGAAATCTCAATATTATTATTGGTAAGGTATTCCAGGATATTTATTCCATCCAGCTTTATTTCTTCGGTAGCAAATTGCAATCCATTCTTTTTATAAATTGCATTGCTTAAGGATGCGCTTTGGCCTAAAATGCTCACATTAATTTTGTCATATTCAATTTCTGACTTGCTTAAATTCTCCTCCAGAGCAGATTTCAATTTATTTTCGGCAAATATATTTCCCAGGATAACAGCTACAGCCAGAACTACAAAAACGACAATAAAACTAAGAGATAGTTTAGATTTTTTCTTCAAAATAGATTTTTTTACAACGGAAATTTACAATTTCAAAATACTAACATTCACTGTTTAAGAGTTTTTAACTTAAAAATTTAACCCCAAAGTTTTGTTTGCGTTAAATTTTAGCAAAAGACTATAAGTACCGAATTTTCAATGGTTTTTGATTGTATATTTGTCTCATCAACCTAACAGAAATTATGATTTTTAAACTTAGTATAAAAATAGTGTTCATTGCCGCAGAAATATTTTTGGCGGTTTACAGTTTTGCGCTAAGTGACAGCTTACTAGTCAAGTTTCTGTTTTTTGCATTAACAGCCGTTATTGTTGCATTCTCTGTAACTAAAATTACCAATAAACTATTACCAATAGATAAAGATTATATCTCTTCAGAAGAAGAAGCAGAAGATTAATATAACTAAATCTGAAAATTATAATCCGGGGAATTCTTTCTTCGGATTTTTTTATATTGTAAAATGCCCATGAAATTGATTTGCATTTCAGATACTCATAATAAACACAGGGAAATTCCAATTCCCGATGGCGATGTATTAATACATGCAGGTGATATTACCGAAGGTGGCACAAAAAGAGAAGTTGTAGATTTTCTAAATTGGTTTTCTTCACAACCGCACGAGCAAAAAATTTTTATTGCTGGAAATCACGATTTCTATTTTGAAAAAACCAGCGAAAAAGAGGTTCAGGAAATTATTCCTGGCAATATTCATTATTTAGAGAATAATGGCGTTAATATTAATGGAATTAATTTTTGGGGTTCCCCGGTAACTCCTGGGGATGGCACCTGGGCTTTTAATAAAAAACAGGAAATAGACAATCACTGGGAACAAATTCCAAAAGACACTCAAGTACTTATAACCCATACCCCGCCCTACAAAATTAAAGATGTTCTAAATAACGGCCGGCATATTGGATGCGCTTCGTTATTGAAGGCTATACAAAATCGAGAAATTAATTTTCACGTTTTTGGCCATGTTCACGATTCTTATGGAATTACGAATATATCAGGAACAAAATTTATAAATGCATCCTGCCTGGATAATAAGTATAGATATCTTCACAAACCTTTAGAGGTTCTTACAAAAAACATCTTTTAATCGCCATAAGGGAAAACCCTATTTATGACAGTAGGAATTCACTTTCATGTGGATCCTAAAAAGTTTAATTAAAACCAAAAAAGGTTATTTAGTCGTTAAATATTTGCTAATCATAGGTTTATTAAAACTTTTTTAACACAGAAAAAGATATCAAAGCGTAATTTAGCTGCCACTAACACCTATAATACCAACACCTATGAATATCAATACTAACCCAAACGCTACACTTGATGAAGTTAAAAGCTTAATTTCTTATAGTATTTTTCACTTAAACTCAGAAGAAGATTCAAACTATAACATTATGCATCGAGCTATAATCAAAAAGTATTTTGATGCTAAAAATGTTACTATTAACTACAAAGATCAAACGGTAGATTTAAAAATACCGGTTGGAAAAAGAAAATACACAGGAATCACTTTTGAATGCCAGGATTTAGAACGTTTTCTAAAGTCCTGTCTAAAAAAAGATGAAAAAAGTTTAGATTTCTATCAGGAAATCTTAAGCCATTACAATATTTACCACGCAGCTTAATAATTTAAGTTTACACAAGTTAAAGCCATACGCCCTACCGTATGGCTTTTTTATTCTTTAATATTTAACGACTATCCTTACTTCCATTTTAACTTAAATTGGTTAATTTTGAGCCTTTAAGCTGAATTTTTTTAACCAGTTTCTAAGTCTTAAATCCGATGAGTAAAAAACAGCAACCTACAGATCACAAAAAATATTTCATTTTCAAAAAAAAGAACTACCAGTTTATGTTTATTGGGCTGGCAGTAATAACCCTGGGTTTCATCCTTATGGCCGGTGGCGGCAGTGATGATCCAAACACTTTTAATCCAGACATTTATAATTTCCAGCGTATTCGCCTGGCTCCCACCCTCGTACTTCTTGGATTTGCAATAGAAGTATATGCCATTTTATTAAATCCTAAAAAATAAACTACATTGAACGAACTAGATGCCGTAATTCTTGGAATTATTCAGGGGCTTACCGAATTTCTTCCTGTTTCATCCAGCGGGCACCTCGAACTTGGTAAAGCATTATTAGGTGATAATAGTATCCCTAGCGAATCTTTACTCTTCACGGTAATTCTTCACGCGGCAACCGCACTTAGTACACTGGTAGTTTTCTGGAAAGATGTTGTTGAAATTTTTAAAGGACTTTTTCAATTTAAATGGAACGAAGAATTTAAATTCTCCTTGAAAATTATTGTTTCTATGATTCCAGCGGCTGTTATCGGAGTTTTCTTCGAAGAACAATTAGAGAGTCTTTTTGGTGGAAACATCATCTTTGTTGGGTTTATGCTTATCGTCACAGCACTCCTATTATGGCTGGCAGATAAAGCGAAAAACACCGACAAACCTGTAAGCTACAGCAACGCTTTTGTGATAGGTGTTTCCCAGGCTATAGCAATATTACCCGGTATTTCCCGAAGCGGCGCTACAATTTCTACTTCTGTGCTTCTTGGCAACGACAAAACAAAAGCAGCACGATTTTCCTTCTTAATGGTAGTACCTTTAATTTTGGGGAAAATTGCTAAAGATCTTTTAGATGGCAATTTAATGGAAAGCACCACTTCTTTTTCGGTTCTTGCTATTGGCTTTGTTTCAGCTTTTATCGCGGGACTGGCAGCTTGTACCTGGATGATTAGTATAGTAAAAAAGAGTAAACTTTCTTATTTTGCTATTTACTGTTTTATCGCTGGAATTGTTTCCATAGCTGTTTCCTATTACAATTAAAAATCATGAATTTTGAGAGTGATTATACTCTCAAAACATAAGCCCTACTTTATGACCACAGAAATTGAAAAATTCACTCCCGAAGATTTTAAAAATGGCCAGATCCTGGTTTTCGATAAACCTTTGGAATGGACCTCTTTTCAATTAGTTAACAAGGTGCGCTGGTTAATTAGAAAAAGTTGTGGGATAAAAAAAATAAAAGTAGGCCATGCAGGCACTTTAGATCCTTTGGCAACCGGTGTTTTAGTAATTTGTACGGGAAAGTTTACCAAAAAAATAACCGAGTTACAGGGAACTGAGAAAGAATACACCGGCACCTTTACATTGGGAGCAACTACACCATCTTACGATTTGGAAACCGAAATTGATAAAACCTTTGAGACCGAGCATATTTCAGAAGAAAATTTAGAAGAGGCCTCCTTACAACTTACAGGAGAGATTGAACAAACACCACCCGTTTATTCAGCTTTAAAAAAAGATGGAAAACGTTTATATGAATATGCCAGAAAAGGAGAGAAAATAGAAATAAAAAGTAGGCCGGTAACTATTAAGGAATTTGAAGTTGATGCACCACGGTTTCCGGAAGTAGATTTTAGAATAGTTTGTAGCAAAGGCACCTATATTAGAAGTATGGCCAACGACTATGGCATCGCCCTGGGTTCTGGAGCTTACCTCTCTGCCCTAAAACGCACCCGCGTTGGAGAATTTGTTATAGAAGATGCTTTAGACCTCTCATCTTTTGAAAAATTACTACCTTCAGCATAAAATAAAACATGACAGGTTTTGTTTTATAGCATGGATTTTTTCGATAAACATAAAGCCCTCATCATTACCGTACTTTTCTGTTCGGTTTTAATACTTGGCCTTTATAATTTTAGCCTATCTCAAAAACAAAAAATTCAGCAGGAAATGTTGGTAGATTTGGAAGAATACACCTCTCCTGAAGAGGAAGAAGAAATCCCCGAAGAAGAACCTGAACCCCGAACCACCCCAAATAGCCGGGAGACCCATAGGGCGTTTAATGAAAATCAAGAAGCAAGAGCTGAAAATTTTAATAGGGAATTAGATGAAATCTTAGAGCAGAATAGCGCTCAACAGGAGGAAAATTCAGAAAACGAAAGTGAAACTTCCAGCCTTGGAACTTTCCCTACTGGTAACAAATCAGAATCTAAAAAGAGATCTGATGGTGATAATTCCTCAGAAGATATTTCTACACAATCTGGAAGTTTAAGAAATAGCTCAATCTCTTTTTCGCTTCGCGGAAGAAATGCCGTCGCTATCCCAAACCCCATTTACACCTGTGATTTACGGGGTAAAATCGTAGTTAATATTCGCGTAAATGCTGAAGGAAGAGTTATAAATACCAGTATTAATAAAGGGAGTTCAAGCTCAAATAACGAATGCTTAACAGAAAAAGCGCTCGAATATGCGGCAAACGCAAGGTTTTCCCGCTTAGCTGGTAGAGATGAGCAACCTGGAACAATTACTTATAATTTTAAACCTTAAGAATGGAAAAAATAAACCGCTGTGGATGGTGCGAAGGTGATTCTCTCTATGAAGCTTATCACGATAACGAATGGGGTGTTCCTGTTTATGATGATGCCACGATATTTGAATTTCTAATTTTGGAAACCTTTCAGGCAGGTTTAAGTTGGATTACCGTTTTAAAGAAACGCGAAAATTTTAGAAAAGCTTTGGATGATTTTGATTATAAAAAGATCGCAAAATATTCTGAAGATAAAATTCAGGAATTACTTAAAAACCCCGGAATTATTAGAAACAAATTGAAAGTTAGGGCTACGGTAACCAATGCACAAGCCTTTATGGAAGTTCAAAAAGAACACGATAGTTTTAGTAAATATATTTGGAGTTTTGTAGATGGAGAACCTGTACATAACCGAATAAAAAATTACAAAGAAGCTGCCGCAACTACCAGTATTAGCGATAAACTTAGTAAAGATCTCAAAAAGAAAGGCTTTAAATTTGTTGGGTCAACAGTAATGTATGCGCATATGCAGGCCACCGGTATGGTTAACGATCACGAGGTATCTTGTTTTAGACACGCTGAAATAAAGAATATTTCAAAGGAGGAAAACCGATAAACCGTTCAGTTTATTTAACTGAGGTAATTTAAAAATTCTGCTCTTGAGATTTCTTCGGCGCCTAAACTTTCTAAATGTTTGGTATAAACCTGACAATCTATTAGCTGAACTCCCTGGTTTCGAAGTCTTTCCACCAGGATAATAAAACCGTATTTTGAAGCATTACTGGCTTTTGTGAACATACTTTCTCCACAAAACACTTTTTTATCCTTTAAATAGATTCCATAAAGTCCGCCAACCAAATTACCATCCTGCCATACTTCTACCGAGTGCGCCATATTAAACTCGTGTAATTCTTCATAGCATTTAATCATTTCCTCAGTAATCCAGGTGCCGTGCTGGCCCTCTCTTCTTATTTCGGCACAAGCTTCTATCACCTCCTTGAAATTTTCATTAAAAGTGACTTGAAATGCCTCTTTTTTTATTAGCTGTCTCATACTTTTTGAGACTTTTAATTTATCTGGAAAAAGCACCATTCTGGGGTCTGGACTCCACCACAGTAAAGGTTGGGAAGCATCATACCAGGGAAATATTCCGTGGTTATATGCATAAATTAATCGCGAAATACTTAAATCACCGCCTATAGCTAAAAGTCCCTGTTCATCGGCTTCAGAGATGGGCGGAAATTTCTCGTTCTGTTGTAAAAAGTGCAAATTTCAAAGATTTTCGGTACGATAGAAAAGTACAAAAAGAAAAAGCTTAGCCATCTTAATATGATGCTAAGCTTTTTATAATTTGAATCTAATTTATGCTATATATGAAATTGCGCTTTCCTAAAAAGGAAGATCATCGTAATCTTCTTCATTGAGATTGCTTGCAGGCTCAAAATTATCTGGTGGCGGCACATTTTGCCCACCTGAAGACTGATCGGTCTGTAGGTTTTCTATCCTCCATCCCTGAACAGAGTTAAAGTATTTGGTTTCACCTTGCGGGCTTACCCATTCTCTTCCTCTAAGGTTAATTCCCACCTTTACCGGTTGCCCTACCTGAAAATTGTTAAGCAAATCTGTTTTATCCTGAACAAATTCTATCATAATATGCTGCGGATATTGCTCCTCGGTAGTTACAACCATTTCTCTCTTTCTAAAACCATTATTTCCAAAGGTCTTGGTTTCTCCAATTAATTTAATCTTGCCTTGTACTTCCATCTTAATCTGTTTTTGCTAATAATAATTTCCAGGCCGCATCGGTATTGTTTTTCTCTAAAAACAATTGTGCCCGGGTATGAATATCTTTCTTGTTATTTTTCTCAATCAATTCAGCTAAATCTTTATTTTCAGCTAAAAAGACAGCAATTTCTTTCTCTTGGGGGAGGTTTTCAACATTGCCAAGTTTCCCTAAATCGTTACCGGTTAGAATTTTACTTTCCCTAATTTCAGTAGGTATAGCATCTACTCCAATCCCTAAACTGGAAAGTGGTTTTGGTACTTCAAACATTCCAAGATTAGCACGGCTGTACCAATTGCCACCCATTCTGGCTACAAGATCTATTTTATGTTGATCTATGAATCCGTCTTCGTCAAGAATGCTTTCATTAATATGCATTTTAAGAACCTCACAAATTACCAGGTTCCCGGCACCACCTTCCTGGCCGGTTTCAATAACCTGTTTTACTTTGCATTCAAACTGAACAGGAGATTCTGCCACACGAAATGGCCTCACAAGTTCCGATTTTAGCATTGAAAATCCTGCTTTTTCAAACTCGTTAACGCCTTCACCATATTCAGTGCTGGATAGTGACATTTGTTGTACAATGTCGTAATTAACTATATTGATCACTACCTCATCTATGTTTTTGACATTGGTATAGGTATGCTTTACCGTATTATCCCTACCTCTCCTTGCAGGAGAAAAAATTAAAGTAGGTGGATTAGAACCAAATACATTAAAAAAGCTAAAAGGCGATAAATTTGGCCGGCCTTCAGCATCAATGGTGCTGGCGAAAGCAATGGGCCTTGGGCCAATGGCACCAAGCAAATACCGGTGAAGCTTGCCAGTACTCACCTTCTTAGGTTCTATTGTAAGCATACTTATTTTTAGGCAAAGGTAACGAAACCAATAGGGAATGAAAAGCCAGAGCACGCAATAAAATTCGTTTAAAAACGCTTATCTTTAAATCCTTTAAAGCTCAGAGGCCTGTATGAACTTCACAGACGAACGCACTTTTAACCGCTGGTTTATTATTATTTCATGTTTCATTGTAGTAGGTCTTGTACTATGGAATACCAGCATTTTCTTTCAACGCTTAAAACAAGATGAACGGGCTAAAATGAGTGTTTGGGCAAAAGCTCAGGAAGCTTTAGATAGAGATCCCGCTCCTGCAGATGCCGATTTGGATCTTATTCTCGAAATATTAAATAACAATACCACAATTCCTATAATTCATACAGATGCCGAGGGGGAAATAGCCTATACCACCAATATTGACCCCGACAAATTAGAAAATACAAAACAGGCTGAGCAATTTCTTGCTGATTTGAAAGCTGAAAATGCTCCTATTATTATCGATTTGGGAAATGGTGAAAAACAATATATCTATTACGGGAATTCCCCTGTTTTAAACAGTTTAAAATATTATCCAGTAGGTTTGGTGCTAATTGGGTTCCTATTTATTGGGGTGGTTTATTTTTTCTATACCACAACTAAAAATAGTGAACAAAATAAGCTGTGGGCAGGTATGGCCAAAGAAACTGCACACCAAATTGGAACCCCGCTATCTTCTTTAATTGGCTGGACTGAAATATTAAAACAGGAAAATGTAAACGAGTCTTATATAAAGGAAATGGAAAAAGATATAGATCGTTTGGAAACCATTACCGAGCGTTTTTCAAAAATAGGTTCCTCCCCCATCCTGGAAAAGACTAATATCCTTGAAGCCACCCGGGAAACTTTTGATTATTTAAAATCAAGAAGCTCCCGACTTATAGATTTTTCCATCAATGCGCCAGATGGCTATATTCCAGTAATGTTAAACCAGCAACTTTATAGCTGGACTATAGAAAATTTGGTGAAAAATGCAATAGATGCAATGCGAGGAAAAGGAAAGCTAAATCTTAGTATTGAGGAAGATCAAAAATGGGCTCATATTCTTATTAAAGACACTGGGAAAGGACTGGATAAGAATAAATTTAAACTGATTTTTGAACCTGGACATACCACCAAAAAAAGAGGCTGGGGTCTTGGATTATCTCTCGCAAAACGTATTGTTGAAGGCTATCACCACGGAAAGATTAAAGTAGCCGAAAGTGAAATTAATAAAGGCACTACTTTTAAAATATCTCTTAGAAAGGTTTAAAATTGAGAGAGCTTTGTTCTTAGATCTTCAGGTATTTTAAAAGTTTCATCTTTTTCAAAATCATAACAAACCACTATATCTTTTCCTTCAGCACAAATTTCCAGGGCTTCATTCAAAATAAGGTGCTTTAAGCCGAAACTGGAATTTTTTATAAAATCCAGTTTGGTTTTTACTATAGTTTTTCCAGGATAATATAGCGACTTTTTAAAATCGCAGTGCGTAGAAACCAACATTGTGCCCATATTGCTGTCTTCATACATTTCGTAAATTCCTGAAGCTTCCCAAAAATTCACTCGGCCAGATTGCATATAACGCATAAAGGAGATATTGTTTACGTGCTTATACATATCCAGATCACTCCAGTCTATTCTAAGATCCAGCTTTAACTTATAACTTTCGGTTTCCATCAAAGATTAACGTGAATTGATTCTGCGAGTTTTTTGAATTCCTCTTCCTCCATTTTCACGCTTTTTGAAAAATCCATATCGCTCATAGAATTCAAGGGAATAAGATGAACGTGAACGTGTGGCACCTCGAGACCTACTACAGCCATACCAACTCTTTTACATTCAACTGTTTTTTCTAAAGCAATAGCTACTTTTCTAGAAAAACGCATGAGTTCCTGGTACATTTCTTCTTCCAGATCAAAGATCTTATTGACTTCCTTTTTGGGAATGCAAAGCGTGTGTCCCTTAGCATTTGGATTAACATCTAAAAAAGCTAAAAACTGACTGTCTTCAGCAATTTTGTATGCAGGCACTTCTCCTCTTACGATTTTAGTGAATAAACTGGCCATAATATTTTTGAATTGGTTAGTATAATAAAAGTAAAATCCTTTTACCAGAACCTTAGTTAAAAGAATGGGAAAAGGATTTTGCAAACTGTTAAAACCGGAAACTTACTCTCTCCAGATCTCTAATATTTCAAATTTCATCTTACCACTGGGAACATCAATTTCTGCTGTATCTCCAACTTTTTTACCAAGTAAACCCTTGCCAATAGGAGAATCTACCGAGATCTTTCCTGTTTTTAGATCGGCTTCACTTTGGGCTACCAATTTATATTTTACCTCAACCCCATTGGTTTGGTTTTTTATTCTCACGTGAGAATGTACTAGAACCTTGTCTGTATCTAATTGAGATTCGTCT
This sequence comes from Salegentibacter sp. Hel_I_6, assembly GCF_000745315.1. Classification (NCBI taxonomy): domain Bacteria; kingdom Pseudomonadati; phylum Bacteroidota; class Flavobacteriia; order Flavobacteriales; family Flavobacteriaceae; genus Salegentibacter; species Salegentibacter sp. Hel_I_6. The sequence continues at coordinate 1,717,306 of NZ_JQNQ01000001.1, forward strand.
ATTACTCTTGCATTTGCAACCACTTCTTCTAATTTCGAAATTTTCATTTCTAAAAGCCCCTGTGCTTCTTTAGCAGCATCATACTCGGCATTCTCACTTAAATCTCCTTTATCCCGGGCTTCGGCAATAGCTTCAGAAGCTCTTGGTCGTTCTACGTCACGTAGCTGATTTAGTTCATTCTTCAACTTTTTTAGCCCCTCTTCAGTATAATAAGATACTTTGCTCATAACTTCATCGTTTATATAAATAGAAAAAATCCCATAGCACGACGGGATTTGTTTAACAAATATAATAAATTTACATCTTGAAAACAATAATATTATTTAGCGAAAAAATTGCTAATCTTATGAAAAAAATGCTCTTTTTGCTTCTATTTGCTACATTTTTTAGTGCTTGCTCCGGTAATGATGACAACCTTCTTAACAATCCTAATCTTATTAATTTGAATTTCAGGGTACAACTAAATTTAGATTTCCCTGAATATAATGATCTACAATTTCCAGGAAACAGTTTTGTAACTTATAGAGAGGGAATAAGAGGTGTTGTTGTGTATAACATAAACAATTCGCAATACACCGCTTTTGAACTTAGCGATCCTAATCACCCACCAAACAATTGTTCAGCCATGACGGTTGAAGGTGTAGTTGCTACTTGTAATTGTGAAGATGGGAACTCTTATAATATTATTACCGGGGAATTACTGCAAGGCGAAGGCCAGTACGCAATGAGACCTTACCGAATTGAACGCCGCGGAAATATAATTGAAGTTTATAATTAAAAACCTTCCCCCTCTTAAAAATCAAGAGGAGAAAGGTGACAAACAAATTAAAATTTTAAAGTAATTCCGGCTAAAAAGTTTGTGGTAGCCTGCGGATAATAACCCGCACCATCTAATGTTTGTAAACCTGTTGAAGTATCAGGATTTTCTACATTAAAAGTGTAGTAATAACCATTAGAAACATATTCTTCACCAAAAATGTTATTCACCAAACCGGTAAATACGACTTCTTTAAATAAAGGTGCATTTCTCCAGGTATATTGAATATTAAAATCGTTTACAAAATAAGCATCAAGCTTAGAGGTTTCAGCTTCAATATTACTCATATACTGTTCGCCCACATATTTTGAAAGTATGCTTAATTCCAATCCGTTTACCGGTAGATAGGTAATACTGTTCGCTCCTACTATAGATGGAGAAAATGAAATTTCGGTATTACCAAAATCAACCAGCTCACCATTCCAGGTAGAGATGAAATCTACATTCCTGTTTCTGCTTAAAGCAAGATTTGGCCTCACAAATAATTTTTCTGAAAGTCTTATAACCGCATCTATTTCCAAACCTAAACGATAACTATTCCCGCTGTTTTCACGAATAAAAGCACCAACATCGTCTATCCCTCCTGTTAACACCAATTGGTTTTGATAATCCATAAAGTATAGGTTGGTATTTAATTGAACTGAGGGTGTATTATGTCTCCAGCCTAATTCAAAATCGTTTAATTCTTCGTGCTCTGGCTCTCCATTTTCATAATCACTACGTCTTGGCTCCCTATTGGCGCGCGCATAAGAAAAATAGAATTGGTTTTCATTATTTAGCGCATAGGTTAATCCCGCTTTGGGATTAAAAAAAGTAAAATGATCATCTACCAGAAATTCATTTCCTTCTGATAAAATTCCTTCAGTCTCATAATCTATTGTTCTAACTTGCAAATCTAAATACCCGGCCAGTTTATCTGAAATTGCATAGGTGGCTTTTCCGTAAAGATTGAAATCGGTTTTGATTCCTACATTTTCATAATAAGGTTCATAGGGATCGTTATTTCTGGCGAATCGTGTATAAATCACCTCTCCAAAGTGATCGCCGATATAACGGTTCCAGCCTCCACCAAATATAACATCCCAGTTTTCATCTTGGTAATTCAGGTTAAAAACACTTCCATAGAAATGGTTATCCAACCATTTGGTACCAACCAGGTCTGAGGTGGTAATTTCTTCTCCTTCTGCCTGAAAATTATCAAGCCCGAATTCATTTAAAGTTGCATCTTCCTCATATTCCTCATAATATCCGCGACCATAAGTATAATGAAAGGCAATGTTAGAAGACCAGTTCTTATTATACTCTTCGTTCCATAATAATTGATAATGGTCCTGCTTATAATTATCGGTTTGATTTTCATAAAATTTAGTATTTCCTTCTTCATCGGTATAAACTCCGGCAGGATTATATCTTCTGTCATTTTCCAGAGTTTCCGCATCAATTCCGTACCAGGCCTGGTAGGTTCTCTCGCTCCCGCCAAAAGTAATAGCTTTAATTAGTGTATTATCATCTACATAAGTTCCCTGTAGAAAGTAAGACTTAAGATCACTACTGGCCCTATCTATATAGCCATCACTTTTAATTTGCGAAGCACGTCCGGCAAATTCCCAATGATCGTCTACAAGACCTGTACTAAATTTAACCGTATGCTTATGGGTATTAAAAGAACCATAACTATTGGCTACCTCGGCATTTGCTTCTTCGCTGTAACCATCGGTTAGAATGTTTAAACTGGCGCCAAAGGCTCCTCCCCCATTTGTAGAAGTTCCCACACCACGTTGCAATTGCAGGTTTTCTACCGAAGAAGCAAAATCACCAAGATTTACCCAAAAAGTTCCAAGGCTTTCTGCATCATTATAAGGAATTCCGTTTATGGTAACATTTGTACTGGTGGGGCCGCTCCCTCTAACCCTAATCCCGGTATAACCAACGCCGGCGCCCGCATCACTAGTAGTAACCACGTTTGGCATATAATTCATAAGCACTGGGATATCCTGGCCCAGATTACGGTTTTCAATTTCCTCATTCGTAAGATTGCTGTAAGTTATTGGCGATTTTGCGTTTACCCTTACCGAGGAAAGAAAAACCTCATCAAGCACCTCCTGGGCATCAGTAAGGTCTACATTTAAGGTTTTATCCTGATCAAGATTTAAGCTAAGACTTTTTTGATTTCCGTAGGAGAAAACAAGATTATACTCTCCCTCTTCCAGCTGAAGGCTATACATTCCATTCTCGTCGGTTGCAGTGCCTTCTCCAGATTCTACAGCATAAACGGCCACTCCTTCAACGGGCGTTTGACCACGGGTTACTTTACCCTTTAAAACATGCGTTTGAGCTACGGCTTGCAAAGAAATTAGGCAGAGGCCGGTAAAAAATAATAAAGATTTCATTCGTAAGAAATTATTTACGAATAAAAGGGGCTATTATTCTTTGGTTAAAAATTAGATAAAAAAATTCCTGAAATTGCCCACCGGTGTTTTGGCATTTTCAGGAGTACATACGTTTGCGCTTTTGGCGCGTGTCCCTTGGCAGCATTACCTGCCCAGGTTCTTTGGGTATGATCTCAGCCACACTTAAGCGGCACCCCTTTGAGATTTGCTGCAAATGTATAAAACTTTTATGGAAATTCCATAATTTTATTTCAAATCATTTAAATGGTGTAATTTTGGTATTTATAAACCTATGCGAAATACAAAACGCTCTATAACTTATAAAGTAATAGGCGGATATCTTTTGATAGCCGCCCTGGCTGCTATTGCTGTTTGGTTTGTATGGAAACAGGTAGTTGCTTTTAGCCAGGTTTCAGAAAATAATAACAATAATAACGAACAGCTTTTTATGCTGAGCGATATTACTACCAGCCTTTATGAAACTGAAAATTTAAGCAGGCAGCTTATTCAAACGGGAAATGAAGCCGATCTTGAGAAATATCAAAACCAGATAGACAGCATTCAGCTTGATATACAAAGTTTAAAAACAGGCTATTCAGATAGTTCCATTAAGGAAGAACTGGATAGTATTAGCGAATTACTTTCAGATAAAACTACCAATTTACAGGAACTCTATGAACTCCGGGAGCAGCAACGCAACCAAAATTATTATTCCCAGGTTTTAAATGAACTAAAAAAAATAGATCCTTCTTTTGATGATTATAACTACAACCGGCGTTTCGCAAATCTTGAACCCCACCAACGTAGGCTCCTAATTAGATGGCTGGAATATTCGCGGGAAGACAATGCCGAAAAGTTAACTAACCGTACTGCAGATTCTATAATTGGTTCGGTTAGAAATGTTTTAAGCGAACTGGAAGTTGCTAACCGGAGATTTCAAGATACCGTAGACAAAAAGGAAAAGGAATTTCTGGAAAACGATAAGATTATTAACCAGCAACTAAGAGGTTTGCTGGGAAAAATTGAACTGGAAGAACGAGAAGCTTCTGTACAGCGAGCAAAAGTTTCGCAAACTATGGTAGAAGAAAGCTCTCAAATATTCTTGGTTGCTGGAATTGTTAGCTTCATTATTATATTATTGTCTCTTGTTTTTATAATTAAAGACATCGCAAAAAGCCAGAAATACCGAATGCAGTTAGAAGACGCCAAGGATTTCGCTGAAAGTTTACTAATTAAGCGAGAGAAATTTATGGCAGCTATAACCCATGATTTGCGATCACCGTTAAACACGCTTATTGGTTATACAGATCTCATTGAAAAATCTTCTTTAAACAATAAGCAAATTCACTATTTAGACCAGGTAAAAAAGTCGTCTAATTTTATCCTGCATTTAGTAAATGACTTACTAGATCTTTCTAAACTTGAAGCAGGAAAAATGACCGTTGAAAAATTACCTTTTAATCCTGCAAAACTTATAAAAGATACAGTTTATAATGCTTTACCCGCAACAAAAAACGAAAATGTTGAGGTGATTTTTGAAGCTTCAGAAGAAACCGACACCCGTGTACTTAGCGACCCCTTTAGAATAAAACAAATTATCACGAACCTTATTACTAACGCCAGTAAATTTACCAAAGAGGGAGAAATTAAGGTCAATATTCATTTAAAGAAAGAAATTGAAGATAGCTACTGTTTAATTATTTCTGTAAAAGATACCGGGATTGGAATTTCCGAAGAGAAACAAGAGGAGATCTTTGAAGAATTTTCACAGGAAAATACTAGCATTGAAAAAGTTTACGGCGGTACAGGATTGGGACTTGCTATTACTAAAAGCCTTACTGAATTACTAAAAGGCGATTTAAAACTGAAAAGCAAACAAGGAGAAGGGAGTGAATTTACCGTCTTTATACCGGTCAGAAAACTACCCGTGGAAACCATAAAAACTTCAGACAAACCTGCAACTCCAGAATTACCTGATCTCACCGGGAAAACCGCACTTATTGTTGACGATGAACCATCACAGCTTTCCCTTACGCGAGAACTTCTAAAATCTATGGGAATGCAATGTGACACAGCTTTGAATGGCCGTGATGCCCTTAAAAAGTTGGAAACCGAAAAATACTCACTGGTACTTACAGATATACAAATGCCGGAAATGGATGGTTTTGACCTCATTAAAAATATAAGGAAAAGCCACAAAATTGAGGATCTACCGGTTATCGCGTTATCTGGGCGTACCAATATTGATGCTGAAACATACCAGCTTGCAGGTTTCAACAACAGCCTATTAAAACCTTATAAACCAGCACGGCTTCAAAAAAGTATTGCTGAAATTTTTAAACTCGATCTCAAGGAAAAGCTGAATAATAACCTACAGCATTCCAAAAACAATAACTACGACCTCCAGGATATCTATGATTTTTCAGCCGGAGATCAGAAAGCCGTGCAAACTATTCTAGAAGCTTTTATAGAAAGCACAAGGTCGCAAATAGAATTGATAGCAATTGCGCGGAATAAAAATGACCAAAAAGAAGTAGCTCGGCTTGCTCATAAAATGGTGCCTATGTTAAAGCAAATAAATGCTACAAACCAGGCCAAACAATTAGAAAGGCTTGAGCAGCACGAAGTTTTTTCCGAAATTGAATTTCAGGATCTTAAGAGTGATATTCTAAACTTAATGGAAGAGCTGGAACAGGAAATTAAAGTTTAATATCATACTGTTTAAGCTTGTTGTAAAGTGTTTTACGATCTATAGAAAGTAACCTTGCCGCTTTACTTTTATTACCACCGGCTTTCTCCAACGCGTCTAAAATAAGCTGTTCTTCATTCTTATTTTTAAACAAACCGTATTCGGTCTCAGTATTAGTTTGGGTTGCAGTGGCTATTTCATGAGGCAGCACTTTCAGAGGAATCAAGTCATCCTGAGTTAAAAGTACGGCTCGTTTAACCATATTTTTTAATTCCCTCAAATTACCAGGCCAATTATATCTTTTAAAAGCATTTAAAGCTTCTTCAGTAAAACCAATTACATTCTTTTCTAATTCGGCATTAGCTTCTTCTAAAAAATATTCAGCAAAAAGCATTAAGTCTTCTTTTCTATCTTTAAGCGCTGGCACCTTTATAGAAAATTCATTTAATCTATGATATAAATCTTCTCTAAACTCCCCATCCTTTACCGCCTGGGCAAGATCCTCGTTGGTGGCAGTTATTACGCGAATATCTACCTGGATCTCGTTATTACTGCCTACCGGTTTTATTTTTCTTTCCTGAAGCGCCCTTAAAAGTTGCACCTGAAGCTCATAACTTAAGTTTCCAATCTCGTCTAAGAAGAGTGTCCCGCCATTGGCCGCTTCAAAATGTCCTGTTTTATCATTTATTGCACCGGTAAAAGACCCCTTCAAATGACCAAAAAATTCACTGGAAGCTAATTCCCTTGGGATTGCACCACAATCTACAGCGATAAAAGGAGCACCGGCTCGTTTACTTTGTTCGTGAATACTTTTTGCCACCTGCTCTTTACCAGTTCCACTTTCACCCATAATTAAAACTGACATATTTGTAGGTGCAACAAGTTCTATATAATCGCTTAACTTAATTGCAGCTTCACTTACGCCTTTTACAAAACTGGTATCTTGCGATTGGTTGGATCTTTGCTGTTTTTCTGGTTTCGTTGGTGCAGCGGTTTGTACCTGGGTGTGTGTTAAAGCATTTTCTATAGTTTGTAATATAGATTCTGGTCTAAAAGGTTTGGAAACATAATCAAAAGCTCCATTTTTCATGGCTTCAACTGCCATGCTAATTTCCGCATAGCCGGTCATGATAATAACCCGTGTTTCAGAATTTTCTGCTTTAACCTGTTTTAAAATATCAAGACCACTGGTGTCTGGTAATCTCACATCTGAAAGAATAAGATGAAAGATGTCTTCTTTAAGTTTCTTAAAAGCCTCTACTCCAGAAAAAACCAATTCAACCTCATAGTCGCGTTTGATTAAAAATGTTTTAAGCATAGTTCCAAAAGGAACATCATCTTCAACTATAAGAATTTTCGTCATTGATATTTAATTTAAACCGTCTTGCAAATTTAACAATCTAAAATTCATTGGGTTTAAAAATAAGTATAAAAAAAGAGACCTCGTAAAAGGTCTCTCTTCAATGACAATCTAAATTATTTATTAATCTGTCATTGGGTGGTATCCATTTTCCAGTACTTATAAAATAAAATCATCTAAATCCCTCAATTTGCTTATTCGATAGTTAGTGTTAGTTAATAGACCAAAAGGTCTGCTCTCCGATTAAGCATTTCATCTTTCGATAAATATACAGAATTCTACGCTACTTTACACATTTATTAACTGGTGCCGAAGGAGTTGGTTTCTCTTAAATTCCGGCTGTTTATTTTAAAAATTTCCGTTGAAGGTTTTGGTAGGGCAAAAAGCAATCAACGGAAATTTATTTGTTGGTTAGATTTTTAAAAACTATTTATCTTTTTCGATCCAGTTTCCTTCTTTATCGATATAAGCCTTAGTTTTTTCACCTTCAGTATTAAGCGATAATTTATAAACTGTCTTACCGTCTTTTTCTTTCACCCAGGCTTCTTCAGCCACAGCTCCGTTTAAGTCGGTCATTATCGCGTCTTTCACAGATTGTGGAAGCGCTACAACATCTATTTGTTTGTAATCATCTTTCTTTTCCTGAGCTTCTTCCATAGCTTCAGTTTGTTCCATTTCTTCTGGTTCTTCTCCCTGTGCTTGCGCATTTTGAGTAAACAAGAACATTCCGGCCGCAGCCATTAAGGTTAATCCTAACTTTTTCATAGTAATAAGGTTTTAAATTATGTGGTTTAAATATGGTAAGCTATATGGAAGAATTATACCAAATCGGAATTATAATCTTATAATACTGATTATTAAGTAATTATATTTTTGCTTAAAAATATTTGGGAATTTGTTATGTAGAAAATATGCCTTTTTAAGAAAAAATTATGTAGAAATGCAGTTTTCTACTAACACACAACAAAAAAAGAGACCCTAAGGCCTCTTTTTCTCCGAAAATCTAAATTATATAACAGTATCTTAAGCTGCTATATTTAATATTAATTTAGCAATAAGAGTATATTAAAAATTATACCAGTTAAAACCCTTATTTTTAACCATCTGAAAATAAATAATTTAAAAATATCTGAAGTACAGATTAAGAAAAATAGGTGTTTAACGTAGGTGAATTATTCTACACAACTGTAGAGAAATGCCTCAATTATTTTAAAGGATTGTTCCTTCTCTCCTTCTTCTCGGCATTTATCTTTTTAGCTTTTAAGCGTTTTAACTTTGCTGCTTTACTGGGTTTGGTTTTTTTTCGAGGTTTTGGCTTTCGAATATTCTCCCGAAGCAATTCTAAAAACTTTTTTATAACAAGCTCCTTGTTTTTATGCTGACTTCTGCTTTCTTCACTATAAAGAATTAAAAGATTTTCTTTCGTTAATCGGGTAGCCAGTTTATTAATTAATCGCGCTTTCTCATCTTCTGAAAGTCCCCCGGAAGCTTCTAAATGAAAATAAAGTTCAACCTTAGAAGAAGTTTTGTTTACGTGCTGCCCACCGGCGCCAGAACTGCGTACGGCTTTAAAATTAAGCTCCCGTATTATTTGCTCTTCATCCAAAACTAATTATTTTGCCTGGTGAGAAGGCTTTAAAAGACCAGCTACGGTTTTAACCGGGTTAAAAGTTTCTACAGGGACTTCTACGAAAACAGTATTCCAATAAGCCATACCACCATTCCACAAGCCAGGACGCTCCAGCGCTTTTAGAGGTTTACCATCTTTGGTTTTATTGGCAATAAAACTCATATTCTCGTCTACATAGTTATGTAAATCGAAATTCTCTCCTTTGTGATTCTTGAGGCTACAAACAATGTCTACTGGATTAAAGTGGGTAGAATTATTTAGTATTCTAAGTTGTTCTTCGTTATCCTGATCTATTTGTGCGCCTTCAATAATTTGTAGAGAGATTTCTCCATCTTCATTTTTAACCAAAAAAGGGCCGCCACCTGGTTCTCCTTCGTTTTTAACCATTCCGCAAACTCTTAGGGGTCTATCTAATTTTCTACATAAGTACTGTGTTTTCTCCTCTCCTGTGAACTTAGCAAATGTAGAAGTAACTTTTACAAAGAGTTCGCTTTCCAGAAAATCTGCTATCTCGTCTAATTTTGCTTCAGAATTATTCCCGCCATCCAGATTTTGCATATATTCAAAAACCTGTTCTTGTAGTGCGATTAATTTTCCACCAAGCATTTCTTTCATCTCCACTACCTTTGGCAGATTGGTAGCTACTACAACATTATCGATATTCTTAATAAAAATAAGATCGGCTTCCTGCTGATTTAGATTTTCAATTAAAGCCCCGTGACCACCGGGTCTAAAAAACATTTTATTGTCTTCGTCTCTAAAAGGATTATTTTCCCTGTCTACCGCAATAGTATCGGTTTTTGGATCCTGATAAGAATAAGATATTTCGAATTTTGTTTGAGTAACTTCTTCTACTCTTTCCTTAATCTTCTCAAACTCATCTTCAAACTTTTCTTTATCACCCTCGGCAACAGTAAAATGCAACTTTGTTACTCCGTTTACCGAAAGATATTTTGCTGCGCTATGTAAATGTTCTTCAAAAGCAGTAGCGGTAAAATCATTATAAGAATGAAAAGGAACCAATCCTTTTGGCAAATCGCTTAAACCAAGGCCATTTTCATATAACATGGTTTTTACTAGAACTAAGTTTTGCTGATCATTAGATTTTTCTGAAAAATCTGAGTGGTTTTCTTTTGCCTTTTTATAAGCTGCATCATAGAAAGGAAGCTTTTCAATTTTCTCGAAAAATAACTGGAGGCTTTTATCTTCTTTCCTATCCAAATAATCTCTTAAGCTCTCACTTTCAGGATCAAAATCATTAGCAAAATTATGGAATGCTTTAAACATTCGGGTAGCTGCACCTGAAGCGGGCACGAATTTCAAGAGGCCAAGCTTATCTTTTTTATCCTCAAAAGTTTGAATAAGCTTTTTTTGTTCTTCAACATTATAAGCAAATATGCCGTTACCCAGCGTTGCTGCCTGTTGAATATCTACTTTTATATTTCCCCGTTCAAATATTTGAATTTGTCTTTCAACTTCCTGAGTTGACAATCCTTTTTCTTCAATCTGCAAAATGTCTATTTCGCTAAACTCCACGTCTATTTATTTTTTAAAAGTTCGTCTATTTTCTTTACCGCGGTCTCAAAACGCTGTTCTAAATTTCCTTTCAGAATAACGTAATGTTTTTGACTTTTAATAAGTTCAGCTTCAAACCTATTGAACATTCCAATACGATCTCCGGGTTTATCCCGAAGGTCATCAGGAGTCCACGGTACGTCAATATACGTTAAAAAGTAGAGATCATAAATGTTGTTTAACGCATGTTTAAGAAGTTGAGGATCGCAAAACCCTTTGTAATAGGCTTCAGAATATACTTTTAATTCTAATAAATCGGTATCGCTAAAAAGAATTTCATTAGCTTTTTTTGCCAGCTCATTTTCCCTCTTCATTTGCCCTTCAGCAATAGGAATCATGTCTTTTGGTTCGCAAACTTTTTTCTCTTTATCCCATTTTTCCTGAAGGTATTCCCGCATAAATTCTCCTACCCATAACGTATTATAATGGTTAGCCAACATCTTTGCCAGTGTGGTTTTCCCGGTAGATTCAGGTCCAAAAAGAACCACTTTTAAGACGGACGTAGGTCGTTGCGTAAGTTTTTCTGCCATGCTTTATAGCCGTAAATAGCGATTATAGTAAATACAAAATATTGAAGTGCCGTTAGGGTAAGGCCTTTATAGAAATAGAGCGGCACAGAAATTATATCTCCAATTATCCAGAAAATCCAGTTTTCAATCTTTCTTTTTGCCATTTGCCACATTCCCACGAAAAAGATCGCGGTTGTAAATGTATCTACATAAGCGGTCCAATTAGTCCACTTATCAAAATACTCGTAAACTGCAAAAACAAAGATCAATGTGGCAATAAAAATAAACAGGCTTTGCCAGTTTTCTTTTCTGGTTGTGTTTGTAATAGGTGTAAAATGCTCGGCGTCTACTTTCTGTGTCCAAATATACCAACCGTAAATACTCATAGAAAAATAGTAGACATTTATCATCATATCCCCCAGTAATTCCCATTGCCAAAGCAGGTAAACAAAAATCATGGTACTAATTATCCCGGTAGGATAGACCAGTATATTATTTTGTTTGGAATAGAGTACCGAAAGAAAACCGAAGATTACCGCAATTACCTCCAAAATGATAAATAAAGTAGGATACCCGTAATACTGATCAAAGAAAAAATCAAAAATCGGCTGCATAGTCGCTTCGGTCAGATTTTACAATTTTCATATAAAGGAGTCCACGGTCTATAACTTCAAAGGCATCTTTTATTTCTGAATTCAATAATTTCATCACCTCATCATAATCTCCATAAACCTGGGTACTTAGCGGATTTTCTTTTACCGTTAAGCCTGAAGCTCGCAATTTTTTAATGAAATCGATGATTTTTGGTTCAAAATCATCCTGCAAAGGACTTAATGTAAGTTCTACTGAAATTTTCATTTTTATATAATTTAGGCCACGAATAATAATTCAAACCATCGGGAAGCCAAATTTAAAGTTTTGAATTTAGTATTGCAGAGACTCAAGATAAGAATTTAGGAACTTTTATTTTTGCTCCCCTCCTTTTGAAGGAGGGGAATGAATTCCGATTAATCGGAAGAAAGGGGTGTTAAAAAACAATAGCTAAATGAAATACCCCTCCGACTTTCCTCTAAAAAAAGCGTCAAAGCCACCTCCCCTTAAAAAAGGGAAGAGCTTTTATTCAATGGTTTTTACATCAATTTTCAAATTGCGTTCCCATCACGATCATATCGGCGCCGGCATTGTATGCTTTTTTTTGTTGTTCTAAACTTCGAATTCCACCACCCACTATCAAAGGAATATTTATTGCCTTTTTTACTTCGGAAATAATCTCTTCAGAAACCGGAAAATCAGCGCCGCTACCGGCTTCGAGATAAATAAGTTTTTTTCCTAGAAATTGACCGGCAAGTGCGGTATTTACAACTGAAATTACTTCAGATTGCGAAATTGGTTTTGTCCCACTTACCCGCTGCACTGCACATTCTTTCCCGCCATCAATTAGAATATAGGCCGTTGGAATAATTTCCAGTTTGCTATGTTTTAATTTTTCTACAGATTTTACCTGCTGCTCTATCAAGTATTCAGGGTTTCTTCCAGAAAGCAAACTTAAAAACAGTAAAGCATCCGCAGTTTCGGTGATTTGGGAATAATCGCCGGGAAACAAAATTACCGGTAAATCGGTTTTAGCTTTTATAGCGTCTACCGTTTCTTCGGTCTTAAAATTTTCAACGGTACTGCCGCCTACAAAAATATGTGTTGTGTATTTTGGTATTTTTCTTAAATAAGATTCCGTTTTAGTTTTATCAAATTTATCGGGATCTATTAAAATGGCGAGCAGCTTTTTCCCATTGGTTGTAGCCTGGGAAATTTCAGCATAAAAATTCCGCATTAATTTTCTGCTTTTTTAGGATCAGCCCAGCCGTAAACGCAGGTAAAACCTTCAAATTCCAGGAATTTCATTTCATAAAAAGATTCCCTGCCTTTAAAATTGACTTTAGCTGTAGTTTCAGCATCGTCAAAATCAAAATCGGTTACATTTATATGTTGTAAAAACCCAAGTCCCGGTTCAGCATACATTTTATAAATAGACTCTTTAGCGCCCCAAACAATAGTAAGTTTTCTTATTAAAGCTTCTTCGTTTGCTACAGTATGATATTCGCTTAAAGGCGTAAATTTATTAGCAATTTTTAGAATTTTATCACGTCTTTTTTCAATATCTATCCCAACTTTTTCATCACTTACAATAATTGCGGTAAAGTGAAAAGAATGCGTAATAGAAATGTTCTTACCATCTTGCAGATGCGGTTTTCCTAAGTTATCGTAATAGAGATCGTAATCTACATATCCTGCTTCAGCCATTAAATGGCGAATACTCATAAAACCGCGACGGTGAATTTCAGATTTCATCCCATCTACACGATTTTGACAATGTTGGGTAAGATTAATCCCTTCGCTTAAATCTGCAAAAGCTTCTTCTACCTTCCAAATGAAGACTTTAGTATGCGGGTTTACTGTTATTGTTTTGTAAAGTGGCATATAGATTTGTTATAGATTCCTTATTTTTGCGAGACAAGAAATTGCTAATATTCAAATATAATAATATGTCGACTAAAACAGTGCCGTATACCGCTTATAAAGTTAAGGATATTTCCCTGGCCGATTGGGGAAGAAAAGAAATTGAACTTGCCGAAGCTGAAATGCCGGGACTTATGTCTCTTCGTGAAGAATATAAAGATGAACAGCCTTTAAAAGGTGCCAGGATTGCAGGATGTCTTCACATGACCGTGCAAACTGCTGTGCTAATTGAAACTTTGGTTTCGCTTGGCGCTGATGTTACCTGGAGTTCTTGTAATATTTTCTCTACACAAGATCACGCCGCTGCTGCAATTGCTGCTGCGGGAATACCTGTTTATGCCTGGAAAGGAATGACCGAAGAGGAATTTAACTGGTGTATTGAACAAACCTTATTTTTTGGCGAAGAACGCGAGCCATTGAATATGATTCTTGATGATGGTGGTGATCTTACCAATATGGTTTTTGATCAATATCCTGAGCTTGCTAAAGGAATTCGTGGCCTTTCAGAAGAAACCACTACCGGAGTTCACCGTCTTTATGAAAGAATGAAAAACGGCACTTTGGTTATGCCGGCAATTAACGTAAACGATTCGGTTACAAAATCTAAGTTCGATAATAAATACGGATGTCGCGAAAGTGCAGTTGATGCAATTCGCCGTGCTACCGATGTGATGCTTGCCGGAAAACGTGTTGTGGTTTGTGGCTATGGTGATGTTGGTAAAGGTACTGCCGCTTCGTTTAAAGGCGCTGGATCTATTGTGACCGTTACTGAAATTGACCCAATTTGTGCTTTACAAGCTGCAATGGACGGCTTTGAAGTGAAAAAATTAGAAAACGTATTATCAAAAGCTGATATCGTAATTACCACCACCGGTAATAAAGATATTGTACGTGGAGAACATTTTGAAGCGATGAAAGACAAAACCATCGTTTGTAATATTGGCCATTTTGACAACGAAATTGATGTTGCTTGGTTAAATAATAATCACGGCGATACTAAAAATGAGATCAAACCACAAGTTGATAAATACACGATTGACGGAAAAGACATTATTCTTTTAGCTGAAGGTCGCTTGGTGAACCTTGGTTGCGCTACAGGCCACCCAAGTTTTGTAATGAGTAACTCGTTTACCAACCAAACATTGGCACAAATCGAACTTTGGAAGAATTCTGATAAATATGAAAATGAAGTTTATATGCTTCCAAAGCATTTAGATGAAAAAGTCGCCAAACTTCACCTAGAAAAAATTGGGGTAGAATTAACTGAACTTAAAGATTACCAGGCGAAATATATTGGTGTGGAAGTACAAGGCCCATATAAGCCTGAGTATTACAGATATTAACATGGTCATTTCCGCACTTCGACTATGCTCAGCATAAACTACGGCGGAAATCTATATATAAAGTAAAAGACCTCACAGGTTTCCAAAATCTGTGAGGTCTTTTTGTTATATCGTCATCCTGAATTTATTTCAGAGCCTGCTCCGAAATTTATTCGGAGATCTAAACATTTCCCTCTAATTCCCACTCATAAACCAAACAAAAAATATAATAGCCACAAACACTACCAAAGCGGCAAGTATAAAAATGACCCATTTTCCTACTTGTGGTCGTGTACGCGAGGAATTTGCCAGGTTGGTTCTTTCCCCAAGAAATCCGGTTCTTTTAATTATCTGGGCAGCTTTATCTTTTTGCGATTCTTCTACTTCAATTCGCATTCCGTCATTACCAAGACCGGCTAATCCCGCTGCGTTATCTGTAGCTTCCCCGTGAGATCTATATGCAATATTTTCTTCATCAAAGAGATTTTTGATAATAGATAACTCATTACGATCTGTAGTTCGAAAAATATCAATGTACCTCATAACTATTGGTTTTAAAGCCTTACCTAAAGATACAAAAAAACCCTTTCCGAAATTCGGAAAGGGTTTTTATATAATTCTAAGAAGTTTTTTTCTTGTTAAGAATGAAAACTCTATGCTTCAAACGGTTCAATAGAAACGTAAGATTTATTGTTCTTTGTCTTAGAAAATTTTACAAGACCATCAACTTTAGCGTGTAAAGTATGATCTTTCCCTGCATACACATTCTCACCTGGATTGTGTGCAGTACCTCTTTGTCTAACAATGATGTTTCCGGCTACGGCTGCCTGACCGCCAAAAATCTTCACACCTAAGCGTTTTGATTCTGACTCTCTACCGTTCTTGGAACTACCGACTCCTTTTTTGTGTGCCATTTTACTTTAGTTTTAAGTAGATTAATTATTAACTTAAAGCTTCAATTAATTCAGCTTTCTTCATAGAAGAGTAGCCTTCAAGACCTTTCTCCTTAGCCATCTCTTTTAATTCAGCCACGGTGTACTGATTTAAATCTTCCGATTTTTTATCAGATTTGGTTTCTTTAGGTGCTTCCTCTTTTTTAGCTGAAGCAGCTTTTTTTCCACCTTTTACATCGATGCTTTCAATAACGATCTCGGTTAAAGATTGACGGTGACCGTTTTTCTTTCTGTAACCTTTACGTCTTTTCTTTTTGAAGACAATTACTTTATCTCCTTTAAGGTGACGGGTGATTTTTGCTCCTACTAGAGCACCATCTATAGCCGGGGCGCCAAGGTTTATGCTGTCCCCGTCTCCAGTAAGAAGTACTTTGTCAAAAGAAACGCTGTCTCCTTCTTCTCCGCTTAGACGGTTAACAAACACCTTCTGGTCTTTCGCAACTTTAAATTGCTGCCCTGCTATCTCTACAATTGCATACATAGTGTTGTGATTAATTAATTTATGCTATAATTAGGCTTACTTTTTTCGCAAGCGGGTGCAAATATACTTCTAATTAATTAATTCACAAAGCATAAAAATCATTAATAGGTATGCTCCTTCCCTTCTTTGGTATTCCAGGATTTTTTAAATAATTGCATATAAGCTAAAGTTAAAACTAAACTGGTTGCAAATCCCATTACAGAAACTACAAAAAGTACTATTCCTATATTAGTACCATAATCTGTTCTCCACATATTTATAAGGTTACTCAAAAAATCAGGATTGATCTCTGAAGCATATAAAGCGAAGAATAAGGAAAAGATTATTGTCGCGTTAAAACCGGTAAGCAAACAGGCCATAAAGCCTTTTTGATACTTGAACTTAGCACCTTTAGAACTGCGATAAGCCTTTAGAGCCAACCACATCCCTACGGCCATTATAACCCCATTAAATAAACTAAACAGGGGATAAATATGTACATTTAAAACCGATAGGATTAAAAAATAAACAATAAGTCCTGCTCCAATTGCAAAACCATATTTAATAGGAATACTTAAATTCTTCATAGCGTTGGTTGATATTTTTATTTGGTAAATTCTAGGAATGCGAGCTAGCAAAAATTAAAATACTTTGCAAAAAAATATCATAAGCGCCAGCATCGGGGCATTCTAATAATAAACTTAAGAAGTAAATTTCTAAAAAAACTGTCGGTTTTTAGCTTAATAGCTTGTTAATTTTGACAGTTTTCGCACAATTAAAGAAATTTGATCATTATTCTTAATGCTTATTGTAACAAAATACAACATTCAAACACTAATCCCATGCATTAATGAAAAATCTATTAAAAAATGATTAGAAACTTAAAGATGGCTGCCCTTGCATTAGTTTGCAGTGCAGCAGGAATTGCCCAGGAGGTAGAATTTACCGAATATGACCTGGACAACGGATTACACGTTATTTTACACCAGGATAACACGGCTCCTGTGGTTACCGTTGGTGTTATGTACAAAGTAGGCGCAAAAGATGAAGAAGAAGGCCGTTCTGGCTTTGCCCATTTCTTTGAACATCTTTTATTTGAAGGTACAGAAAACATTGAACGCGGAAAATGGTTTGATATCGTTGCCGCAAATGGTGGCAGCAACAATGCTAACACCACGCAAGATCGTACTTACTATTACGAAACTTTCCCTTCTAACAATCTTGAACTTGGATTATGGATGGAATCTGAAAGAATGCTTCACCCGGTAATCAACGAAATTGGTGTAGAAACTCAAAACGAGGTGGTGAAAGAAGAGAAACGTTCTCGTATAGACAATGCGCCTTACGGCAAGATTATTTATGCTACCGGAATCAACAAGTATGTTTTTGACAAACATCCTTATAAAAACTCGGTAATTGGCACAATGGAAGACCTGGATGCTGCCGAGCTTGATGAATTCAAAGCTTTTTTCGATAAATATTATGGTCCAAACAACGCTACTTTAGTTGTGGCCGGTAATATAGAAATCGATGAAACAAAAGAAATGATCAAGAAGTATTTTGCTGAAATTCCTAAAGGAAATGAAGTGGAACCTGTTTCAATTAAAGAAGATCCTATTACCGAAACTATAACCGCTACAGAATACGATAGCAACATCCAAATTCCTGCGAAGCTTTATGTTTTTAGAACACCTTCTATGAAAGAGAAAGATGCTTATATCCTTGATATGATCTCCTCAATACTAACTGATGGTAAAAGCTCAAGAATGTACAAAAAGATGGTTGACGAAGATAAAACCGCATTACAGGTATTAGCTTTTCCAAGGTCTCAGGAAGATTATGGAACTTACGTAATGGGAGCTCTTGCTTTAGGCGAAACCCCATTAGATACTCTTGCCGCTTCTATGGATGAAGAAATTGCAAAACTTCAAAATGAATTAATTTCTGAAAAAGAATATCAAAAACTTCAGAATAAGTTTGAGAACCGCTTTGTAAACTCTAATAGCAGCATTCAGGGTATCGCTTCTTCACTTGCTACTTATAATGTATTATATGGAGATACCGATCTCATTAATGAAGAGATTGAAATCTACAGAAATATTACAAGAGAAGATATTAAAAGAGTAGCTAATGAGTATCTAAACGAAAACCAACGTTTGGAATTAGACTACCTTCCAGAGAGCGAAAACGAACAATAAAAAACATTCAGAATGAAATTTAATATACTTACATTATTTATTGCCTGTTTTTTGACCACTGCGTCAATCGCCCAGGTAGACCGTTCTAAACAACCGGAACCGGGACCGGCACCAAAGATAAATCTTGGCCAGCCAGATGAATTTACTCTAAGCAACGGATTAAAAGTTTTGGTTGTAGAGAACCACAAACTTCCAAGAGTATCTGCTTCTTTGATTATAGACAATAAACCACACGCCGAAGAAAATCCGGCAACAGCTTCTCTTGTTTCTTCCTTAATGGGTACAGGATCTGAAAATATGTCTAAAGATGATTTTAACGAAGAAATCGACTTTTTAGGAGCCAATGTTAGTTTTGGATCAGAAAGCGTTTATGCTAGTTCACTTTCTAAGTTTTTCCCTAGAGTTATGGAACTTATGGCTGAAGGAGCCTTAAGGCCAAAATTCACCCAGGAAGAATTTGAATCTGAAAAGAATAAACAAATTGAAGGATTAAAATCTATAGATAAAGATGTAAGCTCTATCGCTGGCAGAGTAAGTGCTGCTTTGGCTTATGGAGCTAACCACCCTTATGGAGAATTCGCTACAGTAGAAAATACCGAAAACGTAACTTTAGAGAATATCGAAAAATTCTATAACAGTTATTTCAAACCCAACAATGCTTACCTTGTTGTAGTTGGTGACGTAAAGACTGCTGAAGTAAAAAAGCTTGCCAAGAAGAATTTTGGAGACTGGAAAGCCGGTGCTCCAAAAGAGCAAGAGTTACCTAAAGTAGCTAACGTAAACGAGACACAAATCAACCTGGTTGATATGCCAAACGCAGTACAAAGCGAATTAAGACTTCAAAATACCATCGATTTAAAAATGGCAGATGAAGATTACTTCCCTGTATTGGTAGCAAACCAAATTCTTGGTGGTAGTTTTGGAAGTTACTTGAATATGAACCTTCGTGAAGACAAAGGTTATACTTACGGAGCCAGAACAAGCACAGGAGCAGACAAGTATGCTTCAAGATTTGTTGCACAAGCAAGCGTTAGAAATGCGGTAACCGATAGCGCAATTGTAGAATCTTTGAAAGAGATTAGAAGAATTAAAACCGAGCCTGTAGATGCTGAAATGTTAGAAAACGCTAAAAGCAAATTCGCCGGTGACTTCGTATTAAGATTAGAACAACCTTCTACCATCGCTAATTACGCGCTTAATATCAAGACGAATGATCTAGAAGATGATTTTTATGAAACTTTCCTTGAGAAGATAAATGCAGTTACTGCAGATGATATTCAACGTGTAGCCAATAAATATTATCAAACCGATAATATGAGAATTGTGGTTGCAGGTAAAGCTTCAGAAATTGCTGAAAACCTTGAAAAAGTTGAATTTAACGGAAAAACAATTCCGGTTAAATATTATAACAAACTTGGTGAGGAAGTTGAAAAACCAAAAGCCAAAGAAGTTGACGCTTCAGTAACCGTAGAAAAAGTTTACGCAAATTACATTGAAGCTGTTGGTGGACGTGATGCTGTAGAAGAGATAGAAAGTGTAGTCCTTAAAGCTGAAGCCAGTGTACAGGGAACGACTTTAAACTTAACCATGAAAAGAACTATGGAGGGTAAGTTAAACCAGGAAGTTTCTGTTGGCGGTAACGTTATGAGCAAACAGATTTTTGATGGTGAAGCTGGATTTGTAATGGCGCAAGGTCAAAAAATCCCTTACAACGAAGACCAGATTAAAACTGCTAAAATAGATGCTAATCCATTCCCGGAACTACAGGTTGGAGACGCAACTTTAGAAGGAATTGAGACTGTTGAAGGAACAGATGCATATGTTGTTGCACTTAGCGATAACTACAAAGCTTACTACAATGTAAAAAGTGGTTTAAAAATGCAAACTGTACAAACAATGTCTCAAGCTGGACAAACAATGTCTATTCCTACAGGATATAGCGATTACCAGGAAGTAGAAGGAGTTAAATTTCCTTTTAAAATGACTCAGGCTGCAGGCCCACAAACATTTGAATTTGATATTACTGAGATCCTTGTTAACGAAGGAGTTTCGGCTGAAGATTTTGAAGAATAGTGTTTTTTATTAATGTTAGAAAGCACCGGCCAGCAATGGTCGGTGTTTTTATTTTAAACCAGATCGAATCTTTTTATGAAAAACAAACCTGAAGTTTCGCTACTACCAAATTACTTTAAAATTATCGCGCTTGCGATCACTGGCTTAGCTATAACACTTGCGCTATTAAGTTTTAATGAATTATTAAACTTAGATCCGAACATATTTATTCCATTTGGAAAATACATATTCTTAATGGCCGTAATATTCTTTGCTTTTTCAAAGGAGAAAGATGAAGAGAAATCGTTTACTGAACTTAGATTAAAATGCCTTCCGTCAGCCATAATTTTTGTTAGTATCATCTATATATTCGAAGCTTTTATTGAATTATTCAAATCGGTTGAGCAACGCGAATTAAAGACAGCCTATGAGGTCTTATTGATATTTCACATTTACTATTTAGTTTCCTTTTACTATTATAAAAACAAGTAATTACATTGTGAAATTTACCAGGATATTTTACACTTAAAGTTTAAAACTAAGTAGCCTGCTTTCTAAACTTAGAAAACACTTTTTTAGATCGGTTTACAATAAAAACACCTATTAAAATTACAAAAGCTGAAAGAAACTGCCAGGCACTAAAAACCTCTCCATCTAAAATTCCCCAACCTAAAGCTACCACAGGGATTGTATAAGTGACAGAGGTAGTAAATACAGGATCTGAGATCTGCACCAGTTTATTAAAAATTATCATCGCAACTCCAGTACCTATTACTCCCAAAATAGCAACATAGCCTATAGAATGCTGAATAACGATCTCGGAAACATTCTTTTCGAAGAATCCTGAGAAATACAAAATCACCAGAGAAGGTAGCAATAAGACTGTAAAACTTCCCGCTGCAATCCCCAACGGACTAACGTTACTCATATGAGTTTTTAGAATATTTACATTCATCGCGTAACAGGAGGCTGCAATAATTACCAAAAGCGAATAGAGGTAGTTCTGATCTGGATTTATACTGGCGCCGCTTAAAATAAGTCCTGCAGTTCCTAATAAGCCAATGACCACACCCAATATTTTATTCTGATTAAATGCCGCTTTAAAAAACATTGCGCCAAAAATAAGTGTCATTAAAGGGGTGGCCGCATTTAGAATAGAAGCTACAGCGCTATCTATTTCGGTTTCTGCAAAAGAGAACAGGTACACAGGAAAGAAGTTTCCTAAAAAACCTATGAGTAACATCCATTTCCACTGGCCTTTCTTAATTTTCATTATGGATTTAAAACCGATAAGAATAAGAAAAACAGCAGCAAAAATAATTCGAAAAGATCCAACCTCAATAGCCGATAAACCTACCAGGCCTTTTTTAATAAGAATAAAGGAACTCCCCCAAACTATTGAAAGAATAACCAGGTAAACCCACTTTAATTTTTCTAAAGGCATATTTTTCGATTTCTAAGCTGCAAAAATCGGCATTCCTTTAGAGCTGAAAAGAAAAGAAACAATTAATTTCAAATGATTTTTTAACCACTTTATTTTTTCCTGCCTAATCCTGCCAACGGAAGGTTTCAATTACATGCTTCATATCCTTTTTTAGATAATCGGCAGCGGGCACAATGGAGTCGTAATTGGGTTTGGTTCTAAAATAAGCTGAAGCCGTCACAAAATGTTCTATACTATCGGTAAGGTAAAATTGCGCCTGTGAAGCGGCATCGCCAGTAACTTCATAAAACATTCCATAAACATTCTGAATTTTATTGGTATAAACATCACCTTCAATGGCATCAGCTTTAATTGTATGCTGCAACGGAAGATTCTGTGCATCAGCTAAAAGGGAATCGAGATTATTATTAATCTTCTGGTAGGTAATAAATATAGTCCCGTTAAGATCTTTATACTCTAAATCTATCCAACAGGGCACATTGTTTCGAGAAGCTTTAATTTTTGCCAAGCTATTCATTTCAAAAGCGTATTCACAATTAAACCCGGTAGCTTCATACCTGGCTTCAGGATAATTAAGGGAAAGAAATGCACGCGGTTTAGGTGTTGTATTTTCTTCACCGCAACCAATAAGCATCAAAACCGCTAATATTAATAAAAACCTTTTCATACTGCCAAGCTTCTAAACTTCAACCGGTGAAATATTCACTTTAATTTGTTTAAGGCGTTTGTTATCTAGCACCTCTACCTTGAAACTATAATTTAAAAAATAGATCACGTCGTTTTTCTTCGGAAAACCTCCTGAAATCTCCAATAAAAATCCTGCCAGGGTATCTGCCTCTCCTTTCCGCTCTTCAAAAGCAACCGGATCTTCTATTTTCACTATTCTATAGAAATCTTTTAAAGGCGTTTTTCCTTCAAAAACGTAGGTGTTTTCATCCAATTTTGAATACACCAAATCTTCATCATCAAACTCGTCGCTAATATCCCCTACAATTTCTTCAATAATATCTTCAAGAGAAATAAGTCCGCTGGTGCCGCCATATTCATCAACCACAATAGCCAAATGATTTTTTTTAGTTTTAAAATCATTCAATAGATCATCTAACTTTTTATTCTCTGGAACAAAATAGGGTTCGCGCAATAAGCTGGTCCATTCAAAGGCTTCATCATCAATATGAGGCAGCAAATCTTTAACGTATAGAATTCCAATTACATTATCTATGTTCTCCCGATAAACAGGAATTCTGGAATAACCTCTATCTATAATTTCAGGAATAACCTCTGTATAACTTTGGCTTTCATTTAAAGCAAAGATATCCATCCTGGGGCGCATTACCTGTTTAGTATCGGTATTCCCAAAAGAAACAATCCCTTTTAATATCTTGTGTTCTTCCTGGGTGGTATCTTCTTCACTGGTAAGTTCCAGAGCCTGTGATAAATGGTCTATACTAATAAAAGAACGTTGCTTTCCAAGACGATTATGCATAAATATAGTTACTGCGCGCATAGGGCCGCTCAAGGGCGTAAATAATGTATCCAGAAAATTCAATGGGCGCGCCATGAAATTTGAAAACAGCACATTATTTCTACTCGCGTAAACTTTTGGCAGAATTTCCCCGAATAATAGAATGATAAATGTTATTACTCCAACTTCAATAACAAACTTGAAATTAATACCGTAAAGCACCGTATTCATATTTCCGAAAAGCGCATCGGCAAGATTATCGAATAGCAGTACTATTGCTATATTAATAAAGTTATTAGCAACCAGGATGGTAGCCAGCAATTTCTTGGGTTTATCTAATAGATTCACCACAATTTGCTGCGCTTTGCCACGCTTACCGTCTTCAGTAATTACATCGGCAGGAGTTAAAGAAAAGAAAGCAACTTCAGCCCCAGAAATCAAGGCTGAACAAATTAGAAGCAGCAATAAAACTAAATAGCTAAATAGCTGCGTAAAATCAAAAGCGGCCCAAAACAAAATCAAACTGGGAGGTTCTGAATCCAAATGACTGGGTTTAAATTAAACTTAGAAAGGCAAATCGTCTTCCTCTTCTTCTTTTGCCATAGATTGATTGGCAAAATTATCATTTTTAGGCGTGTTTTGTTGATTTTGAGCAGGAGAATTTTGCTGTTGCATATTTCCGCTACTCTCACCCTCTCCTTTTGGAGTTAAAAAGGTAAACTCTGTACACTGTATTTCGGTAGAATAACGGTCGTTTCCCTGGTCGTCCTGCCATTTACGGGTTTTAATTCGCCCTTCTATATAAACCTTATCCCCTTTTTTAAGGTATTTCTCGCAGACTTCTGCAGCTTTATTTCTCACCACCACATTATGCCACTCGGTATTAGTGACACGCTCATTAGTGGTGCGGTTGGTATAAGTCTCGTTGGTAGCCAGCGGAAAACGCCCAATAGCGCCACCGCCTTCAAAATAATGCATTTTCACGTCGTCTCCCGTATGCCCAATTAGCATTACCTTGTTTAATGTACCTGTCATCTCTATTTAATATTTAACGCCCAAAAGGCTATTTATTTACACCCTAAAATACTGAAAAATTTATTGCTAATTAAAGCCAATCTGAATAAAACTTTAAACAATTTATAGGGAATAGGTTTCTAACGCGGTTTCCTCAAGGAAATTAGCAATTAAAACCGGCACCGGATAATCTTTTACATTTTTTACAGGAATACCCGCTTCTCCAACTTTTTCAGCTTTAACCCACCAAAAATGAGTATAAATATGTTGGTGTGAAAGTTTATGCACCACTGGTTTTTTATTATGTAATTGCAGGGAAAGTTCCTGTTCACCAAGAAGTTCATTTATCTTTTCTTCTGAAGGAAAAGCGCCTTTACCAACCGGTTTTTCGGTTTCTATTAATGGAAATTCATATAATCCGTTCCAAATTCCCTTTCCGGTTCTTTGTTGAAGCAGGGTTTTATTTTCTTTAGAATAAACCACCAAATAATTAAAGTAGCGTTTTTTAACTTTAGCCTTTTTAAGCTTAACCGGTAAGTCTTTAATCTTATTCTTTTGTAAAGCCAAACAACCTGAACTTAAAGGACAACTATCACAAAGCGGATTCCGCGGTTTACACTGCAACGCACCAAATTCCATTAAAGCCTGGTTAAAAGCAGAAGGATCTTTTTCATCTAACAACTTAGAAGCCAGGGCTTTGAATTCCTTAATTCCGGCAGCAGAATTTATTGGATTTTCAATATCAAAAAAACGCGCCAAAACTCTATAAACATTACCATCTACTACCGCAACCGGTTCATTATAACAAATGGAAGCAATAGCTGCGGCGGTGTAATCGCCAACACCTTTCAATTTTTTAAGCTCTGCATAAGAACCTGGAAAATTACCATTTAATTCTTCAGCTACGTATTTAGCGGTTTCATGAAGGTTTCTTGCACGAGAATAATACCCTAATCCCTGCCATAGTTTTAGTACCTTTTCTTGCGTAGCATTAGCAAGATCGAACACGGTAGGAAAAGTGTCTGTAAATTGGTGATAATAGGGCAAACCCTGTTCAATTCTGGTTTGCTGCAGCATAATTTCACTTAACCAAATGTGGTAGGGATCACTGGTTTTACGCCACGGCAATTCGCGTTTATTTTTTAAATACCAATTAATCAATACTTTAGAAAAAACCATAGCTTAAATAGACTTGCTGCAATATTAAAAGTTTATTCCGTTATTATTTAATGAATTAGGCTTGAAATATTGTAGATTTAATTCTTATATTTGCGCCCTTGAAAAATATAGAAACCCCAATTTATAATATTAAATAGTACGAAAATGACGAAAGCAGATATTGTAGCAAACATTTCAGAAAAATTAGGAATGGAAAAAGGTGATGTCCAGGCTACTATTGAAACCTTCATGGATGAGGTGAAAACTTCATTAGAAAGTGGAGACAACGTATATTTAAGAGGATTTGGAAGCTTTGTAGTTAAAACAAGAGCAGAAAAAACCGGAAGAAATATCTCTAAGAATACAACAATTAAAATTCCAGCACACAATATCCCTGCTTTTAAACCGGCAAAGATTTTTGTAGAAGGAGTAAAGACTAACGTTGAAGTTAAGTAATTTGAAACTGCACAACAGTTTCTTTAGAAAATAATTTATTAATTAAAAAGTAACACTATGCCAAGTGGTAAAAAAAGAAAAAGACATAAGGTAGCTACGCACAAGCGTAAAAAAAGAAACAGAGCTAACCGCCACAAGAAAAAGTAGTTTTCAACTACTTTTTTTGTTTAAATCGTTCATTGAAATTGAAACCCGGCTTATTACCTAACAAGTTTTAGGGTTTCTTCAGGATTAAAAACCCTGTGATAAAATAATGTTTAATCCATCTGTAACTGCTTTGGCAGCTATAGATATAAATCTAATAGAGTGGACAAAGAATTAATTATCCGGTCCGGAACCTCTGCTGTAGATTTTGCCTTACAAAAAGATGGAAAACTTATTGAACTCAACAAGGAAGAAGACAGCAACAAATTTAATGTTGGTGATATTTTTATCGCAAAAATTAGAAAAGCTGTACCCGGGTTAAATGCCGCATTTGTTAATGTTGGCTACGAGAAAGATGGTTTTTTACACTATCACGATCTCGGCCCCCAGGTTTCTTCTATGCTTAAGTTCATAAAACGTGTAAGCACAGGTAAATTAAAAGATTATTCCTTAAAGAATTTTACATTCGAAAAGGACATTGACAAAGACGGAGTGATTACCGATGTCTTAAAGTCAAATCAGTCGCTATTGGTTCAGGTTGTAAAAGAACCTATTTCTACCAAAGGCCCCAGGATAAGTTCAGAACTTTCCATTGCGGGTCGTTATATCGTACTGGTCCCTTTTTCCAATCGTATTTCGGTTTCACAAAAAATTGAGAGCAAAGAAGAAAAAGACCGGTTAAAAAGATTGGTAAAAAGCATTAAACCCAAAGGTTTTGGGATTATTGTTAGAACCGTAGCCGAAGGCAAAAAAGTAGCAGAACTGGATAGAGATCTTCAAAATTTGATGGGTCGCTGGACAGGAATGTGCAAAAAGATGTATAAACCACATCATCCTTCTAAAGTACTGGGAGAATTAAACAGGGCATCTTCCCTTTTAAGAGACATTTTCAATGACTCTTTTACTTCCATTACTGTAGACGATGAGACGCTTTATACACAAATTAAAGACTATGTGGGCGAGATCGCCCCGAGTAAAGAATCGATTGTTAAGTTATATCAATCTAATGTTCCAATTTTTGAAAAATACGGTATCGAAAGACAAATAAAAACTTCATTTGGGCGCACCGTCTCTATGAGCAAAGGCGCCTACCTGGTAATAGAACACACAGAGGCTATGCACGTTATAGACGTAAATAGCGGTAACCGTTCTAACAAATCCAGAAACCAGGAAGATACTGCATTAGAGGTGAATATGATTAGTGCCACAGAAATAGCCCGGCAATTAAGATTGCGTGATATGGGCGGTATTATCGTGGTAGACTTCATAGACATGGGAAAAGCCGAAAACCGCAAAACCCTGTTTGATCACCTTAGAAACGAAATGAGTGACGACCGTGCAAAACATAAGATTTTGCCACCGAGTAAATTCGGGTTGATACAAATTACAAGACAACGCGTAAGGCCGGAAATGAATATTAAAACCCGTGAGGAAAATCCAAATGGGACTGGTGAAATTGAAGCACCAATACTTTTAATAAACAAAATGAAAACCGACCTGGAAAAACTCATTAAGAAAGATCATAAAAAGATCACTTTGAGTGCGCATCCATTTATTGCAGCCTTTTTAACAAAGGGCTTTCCATCTCCCCGCTCGCAATGGTATTTAGACCATAAACGATGGGTGAAAATTTTACCAAGAGACGCTTACACGTACATGGAATATCATTTTCACGATAAAGAAGGAAATGAAATCCTTTAAATTAAACGCCTTTCGTTAATTCGGAAGGCGTTTTTTTATGCGTTATTCTGAAATTTACATTTTGATATTTTCTACCTGAAAAAGTTTTAATTTTGAATCTTAATTCTTGAATTTTCACTCTTGAAAGAACCCCAGAAATCCTATACCGTCAAAGAAGCCACCATAAAATTGATGCAATTCTGTGCATATCGCGACCGCTGCCATAAAGAAGTTGAAGAAAAACTTCGGGAAATGAATATGATTACAGCCGCCCAGGAGCAGATTATTATGGAATTAATGCAGGAAGATTTTTTGAATGAAGAACGTTACGCGCGTAGTTTTGTAAGAGGGAAATTCAGGATAAAAAAATGGGGAAAAATAAAGATCAAACAGGAATTGAAATTTAAAGAGATTTCTACTCCAATAATCAACCTCGCCCTTACCGAAATAGATGAGCAGAAATATATCGCTACAATTTACGAGATAGCTGAAAAGAAACTGAAGCTCTTAAAAGAACCCGATAAATTTAAGAAGAAAAAGAAATTAGCCGATTTCCTGCTTCGGAAGGGCTATGAGAGTAGTTTGGTATACGAAGCAACAAACGAGTTCTTAGAGTGATTCTTAAAAGCCTACAAACCGTTCAGACTCTCCATCGCTAATGAAGGAACGAGCGCGGCGATCTTTTGTGGGGAAGGTGAAGAGTGAAAAGTTAACGCTCCATCACTTCGAGTGGCTCGACGTGAGTCGGATGACACTTAAAATATTCGTGAATTCGTGGCTACTAGGCACACAACCATAAATGCTACATAGAAAAAGAGATTTTCACCTCGCTTAAAACTGGAAATGAACTCTAATTTACTTAAACCTTATTCTTCTTATGCGTACGTTCAATTGCCTGTGCATTTTTATAATCTATCCACTTCTGTCCCTTTAGTTTACGCATATAGTTATCAAAATTACGCATCACCACCAGGTTATAAACTGCTTTAGAAAAATTGGTAAGCGTTCTAGGCGTAGCCCTTAAGCTCATAGAAAAACCTGGAGTTAAGTAGGTCATTTGGTGCCAGTAACCTTCGGGCATATATAAAGCTTCCCCGTGGTTTAATTCAGTTGCATAACCTTTTGCCTTTTTAAGTACCGGGAATTTTTCAAAATCGGGATTATTAAAATCTATATCTTCCCGGGAAATAAGAGCGTGTGGCACCTTATATAAGTATTTACTTTCTGAAGGCGGATAAATTATACAACGTTTTTTTCCGTGGAAATGAAAATGAAGAATATTAGCAAAATCAATATCGTAATGCATAAAGACTTTAGAATTCTCCCCGCCAAAAAATAAAGTTGGCAACTGTTTTATAAATCTAAGCCCAAGATTTGGAAACCTGAAATCCTTCTGCAAAACCGGCACTTCTTTAAGTAAATGATAAAGAAAAATTCTATAATTAGTAGGTTTAGATTTTAGCAAATCTATATAATCTGCCATTTTCATCTCTGTATGGGGCTCGTTGAATTTCTGCTTTGAAGTGATAGGCCTATCGTCATAAAGCGGCACAACCTTCTCTCCTGCCACTGTTTTAATATAATCTAAATCCCATTTTTGCGTAGCCGGCCAATCGTCTATCAAATGCTCAATAACCACAGGCTTCTGTGGCCGAACATACTGCTCCAAAAAATCTTTTTTAGAAACATTTTTAAGCCTTGGTATAGACTCTAAGTGTAATCTTTCTCCGTTCTCCATCATTCAATTCCAGCACTTCTATGCGTATTTTCAATTGCTTTTTTGTTCTTGTAATCTATCCAATCCTGCCCCTTAATCTTGCGCATTAGATTATCGTAATTCCGTGTAATAATAAGGCTTTTTAGCACCTCTGCAATGCGCCCGGGCTTTTGCGGCAGCGACCTTAACGTCATTGATAAACTCGCGGTTTCATATTTAATAAAATGCCACCATTTACTGGGAATATATAAAGCCTCCCCATGTTTCAACCTTGTTTCAAAGCCTTTTGCTTTGGCCAGTGCTGGATATTTCTCAAAATTTGGATTATCCATATTAATTATCTCCATACTCACTATGGAATGCGGCACATGATACAAAAATTTAGTTTCTGAAGGCGGATAAAGAATCACTCTTTTTTCGCCTACAAAATTGAAATGAAAATTATTAGCAAGATCCATATCATAATGCATCACCACGCTACTACCCTCACCCCCAACAAATAAAACTGGTAACTTTTTAAAGAATTTTACACCAAGATCGGGATACTTAAAATCATCTATTAACTCCGGACAGTTTTGCAGTAGGTTAAAGAAAAACATCCTAAGATCTGTAGGTCCTTTTTCAAGAATATCTATGTATTCCCGCATAGGAATTTTCTTTGCCGGGCCATGAGAACTCTGCCTGCCTTTTGCCGGTTTCCCATCATAAAGCGGCACTACAACATCCCCGGCTTTTTTCCTGAAATAATCAAAATCCCATTTTTTTGTTGCTGGCCAGTCGGCAGAAAGTTCTTCAAAAACAACCGGTTTTTCAGGCATAAAATAGTCTTTCAAAAAGTCTTCTTTTGAAAGGTTTTTAACCCGCGGTATGTCTTGCAGATCCAGTTTCAATATTTTTAAATTTTTAAGCCTTGGCTTTCGATTTTTGTTGCGCTTCTAAATTACGCTCTATCTTATGCCCGGGTCTTGACCATTTTGGTTTTTCTCCTAAATTCTGATATTGAGATTCTTCAGCTGAAACACTTTTAGGCTGCTCTTTTTTCTCAAATGCTTTTTGTGGATTCAAACCTAAAGATCTAAATAATTCCATATCCTCGTTTACATCGGGATTTGGAGTGGTTAGTAATTTATCACCGGCAAAGATAGAATTTGCTCCGGCAAAGAAACACATCGCCTGCCCTTCCCTACTCATTTGAGTTCTTCCGGCAGAAAGTCTCACCTGGGTTTCAGGCATTACAATTCTGGCAGTAGCAACCATTCTTACCATTTCCCAGATAGAAACCGGTTCTTGCTCTTCCATTGGCGTTCCTTCAACAGGAACCAAAGCATTAATTGGCACCGATTCCGGCTGCGGACTCAAAGTAGACAAAGCTACAAGCATTCCTGCCCTGTCATCTGCACTTTCTCCCATTCCTATAATTCCTCCGCTACAAACCGTAACATTGGTTTTTCTCACGTTACCGATGGTATCCAGTCTATCCTGGTAACCGCGGGTAGAAATTACTTCTTTATAATATTCTTCTGAAGAATCTAAATTATGGTTGTAAGCATACAAACCGGCTTCAGCTAGTCGCTGTGCCTGGTTTTCGGTAATCATTCCCAGCGTACAGCAAACTTCCATATCCAGTTTATTAATGGTTCTTACCATTTCCAAAACCGAATCGAACTCTTTACCGTCCTTTACGTTTCTCCAGGCTGCACCCATACACACTCGTGAACTTCCCGACTCTTTAGCACGTAGCGCCTGGGCTTTCACTTGGTTTACGCTCATAAGGTCGTTTCCTTCAACATTGGTATGATATCTTGCTGCCTGTGGGCAATATCCGCAATCTTCCGGGCAACCGCCGGTTTTAATAGAAAGTAAAGTTGAAACCTGAACGGTGTTAGGATCGTGATTTTTCCTATGCACAGTGGCCGCTTCGTAAAGCAACTCCATTAAAGGTTTATTATATATCTCGAGAATTTCTTCTTTTGTCCAGTTATGTCTTGTGGCCATAAAAAATAGATTTGAAATCAAAAATAAATAAAACTGCGCTTTAATAGGCCTTCCGCTAGGAAAGTTTTCAAAGCTTTCTTAATTATATTGTTTTCGGCTTATTAAAATAGAAACTGCGTTCCCACCAAAGCCTACGGCATTTACCAATATATTTTCCAATTTTGAAGGTGATTTACTAATTTCTGAAAAAGGCACTTCAATAAATTCCTGATGCTGAAGCATTAAAATCGCCAGTTCTAAATTTAGAATTCCTGAAGCTGCAAACGTATGTCCCAGTTTCCATTTATTACTGGTCATTGCGGGAGTATTTTTACCGAATACAGCTTTTATCGCGTTTACTTCAGAAAGGTCTCCTTTTAGGGTTCCCGGCGCGTGCATCACTACCGCATCAATTTCTGAAAGTTCCTTCTCTCCAATTGCCATTTTCATCGCCTTCTGTAAAGATTCTCCTTTTTCTGAAATTGACACACTATGTTTTAAAGTTTCGGTCGCGTAGCCAAATCCTGTAATTTTAGCAATTGCTTTTTCTGAATTTTCTTTTTGAAGCGCCAATATTCCGGAAGCTTCTCCAAGAATCATCGAATTTCTCTTTTTCTCCATATCCAAAGCGCGACACGGAAAATCAAGATCTTCTGAAGCATAGATCTTCATCGCTTTCATTTGGGCAATCGTAAAGGGGGTTAATGCAGCTTCACTTCCACCGGCAAGAAACTTATCAGCAAAGCCGGCCTGCATCCAGGCAATTGCATTTATTACTGAATGTAAACCTGTAGAACAGGTTACGCTATGAGAAAATTCCGGTCCTTCTGTTTGGAGATCTTGCGAAACCCAGGAAGAAATATTTCCTAAAGTAGTAGAAGGCGAAGCCTGTGTAGCGGCTTTTCCGGTTTCTACAAACTCTTTATGGTATTGTTCAAACAATCCGGTGGCACCACGAGAGCTGCCAATATTTATTCCGATATTTTTCTCGCTTTTCCAGCCGGCTTCTTTTATAGCTTTTTTGGCTGAAAAAATTGCAAATAAAACCGAATCATCAAGTTTTCTATAATTGGAGTTTTCCTTGCGCAGTGACTCTATAGCAGCTCGAACTTTCTTTGGCAAAAAAGCAGCAAAAGCTTCGGTTTCATCAAACTGATGTTTGGAAATAAAATGTTTCGGATTTCTATAATTTTCCCATATTTCTGCAGAAGATTGGCCAATTGCAGAAATAGAACCAAGTGAAGATATAAATACCGGTGATTTCAAAAGCGATTAATTTTTCCGCAAAAATACGGTCTGCTGAATCAACCGCTAAATATTTTTAATAAAAAAGAAATGAAGATAATGAATCAGAAATCCTGCAAGGTTTGAACAACCTTGCAGGTATTTTATTATTTTTCAAACCTACGAGGTATAAAAAAACCTCGCAGGAAGGATAATGGCCTAAACATAGAGACAACAAGCTTACCGCTGGTAATAAAGATTTAAAATAGAATCCATTTCTTTTTCACCTAATAGGATCTTTTGTAATTCTAATTGAATTCCTTCAGAAACAAGATCAATAAGTGGTTGATAAACTTTTTCGAATTTCTGAATAGATTTTTGCAAAATCCCGTCCCATTCTTTGTGATAATTTACCAAATCGTCTGGATAAACCTTGGTTCTGGATGTTTTTTCCTTGTGCGGTTCAAAAGCTTCATCAAGATTCAAGTATCCATAATCATCGGTTAGCTCTTCGCCAACTTGAATATCCCTTACCGCAATTTCAAAACCGTAGGCTGTGGAAAAGCAGTTAGAATTAAAACTATGGTTTACATATTTCGCCAAATCCCAACAAAGCACCAGGTCCCCAAACCGATTTCGAAAAGCATACTTTTCTAACATCTGCGCACTTTTAGGATGTAATTTTTCTACCTGGGACGTATAAAAAACGTGATCTAAATCATCCTGCACCCAGGTAATAGTACCTTCAGGAATAAACTTGGTGGCAACAACGCCATATCCCACCTTTTCGTTAATAAAGCGCAACTCAGTATCTGGATGCATCATAATCGCAAAATTTTAATTCTAATGTAAACAATTAAAGCTTTGCTTTTAAGCTGTTTATAGGTTATGCCTAAAATTTATTAAGTAAATCTTCAATTACCTGGTAGATTTTATCCAATTCTGGTTTGGAAATAGTAAAAGGTGCTAAAATATAAATGGTGTTTCCGAGTGGTCTAAGAAAAACGCCATGGTCCATAAAATGTTTAAAAAGCTGGTTTCTAAGATTACCGTAGCGCTCCATTTTCACATTGAGATCAAAAGCATAAATAACGCCCAGCTGCCGGCGATTGGTAACTTTTGGATGATCTTTTATTCTTTCATCAAAAGCCTGGTGATATTTAATTATCGCTTTTATTTTTTGCTGAATTTCTTTGGAAACCAATAATTCTATTCCCGCGATTGCCGCAACACAAGCAGGTGGGTTTGCAGAATAGGTATGCCCGTGGAACAGGCCTTTAGAAATATCTTCGTCATAAAAGGCATCGTAGATTTTTTGCGAACAGGTAGTTAAACCCATAGGTAGCAAACCGGCAGTTAAGGCTTTAGAAAGGCACATCACATCTGGTTTGGTTTTTATGTAATCTGAAGCAAAATTTTTCCCGGTTTTTCCAAAGCCGGTCATTACTTCATCGGCCACGCAAACAATGTCATGCTCTTTGCAAACTTTCAGGATTTCATTCAAGCCAGCAGCATCGTGCATTTTCATTGCCGCAGCGCCCTGCACTAAGGGCTCGTATATAAATCCTGCAATATTGTTTCCTGAAATTAACCTTTTGAGTTGCGAAATTACTTCTGAATTATTCTCACCAAGTGGCACCGGAATTCGTAAAACTTCAATAAAATGTTCTTCAAAAGCGCCATTATAAACTGAAAGCCCGGAAACCGACATGGCGCCAAAAGTATCACCGTGAAAACCTTCTTCAAAAGCTAACATCACATTACGATTATTGCCCTGGTTGTGATGATACTGCAAAGCCATTTTTATTCCAATCTCGGTGGCCGTGGAACCATTATCATTAAAGAACAATTTCTGCTGATTTTCCGGTAAAATCTTAATTAATTCTTCAGAAAGTTTTACCGCAGGTTCGTGGGTAAATCCGCTAAAAACCACCTGGTCCAGGTTTTGCATTTGAGCTGCGACTTTGCCGGTAATATATTCATTGCAGTGCCCATACATTGCCGTGTACCAGGAAGCGATTCCGTCTATATATTCACTGCCATCTTCAGCGTAAAGAATACTGCCTTTTGCTTTTACAATAGGTAAAGCTTCCGGAGAAATTTTGTGCTGGGTTAGCGGATGCCAAAGGTGTTTTTGATCTCGGGTAACTAAGTTCATAATTTATATACTCAGAAGGTTGTCTCGAAAATTTTTTAAAACGTCATTCTGAATTTAATTCAGAATCTAAGATTTGGATATACAAAATATGTTAGAAGCTGAAACAAGTTCAGCTTGACTAAAGATTTAAAAACAGCCTCAACGTTTAATTGATTTTTATTCTATTTCAGTTTTTCTCTAAATAGTTCAGCGTATTCTTTGATCACGTTTTGATCAAAATAAGGTTCCTGTTCTATTCTTCCAAGAACCGTCACACCGCCCATTTTTTGAATAATCGATTCAGTAGATTTGTTTTCTTCGCCCGAAAAAATTATTCCGAAGCAATTTAAGCCGCGAGATTTTAAAGCTTCTATAGTTAATAAAGTATGATTGATGCTTCCCAAATAATGGCGGGAAACCAGGATGATGCGATCTTCGGGCTGCATTAAATCGGCTATAGTTTCTTTATCGCTAATAGGAACCAGTAAACCACCGGCGCCTTCAATTACCAAACTATTTTCGCCCTTTGGACGTTTTATTTTTTTTGAAGTAATTTTTACTTCATCAATTTCAGCCGCTGCGTGCGGGCTCATGGGCGTTTTTAAGGCAAAGCTATTTTTATGAAAAACAGTTTTATCGTTAGAAACTAATCTTTCTACTTTATGGCTATCAGAATTATCAAGATCGCCGGCCTGGATAGGTTTCCAGTAATCTGCCTCTAAGGCTTCCGTTAAGATTGCTGAAGCTACTGTTTTTCCAACTTCAGTACCAATACCGGTAATAAAATAAGTATTTTTCATTTATTTATAAATTCTTCTATGCTGGTCATTTTAAAGTAAATTTCTCCTCACAATTTTCACAATGATAATCGTACTTGTAATGAATTGGTAGGGCGAAGGTGAGAAATGAAAACAAAAAAGCAAAGAAAGAACGCACATCTTTAATATGCGTGTAAACTTTTACGCGAGTACTGTCACAGTTGGGACAAACTACTCTTTCACCTTTGTCATCAAGAGAATAATCGTGAATTTCACTTAAAATTGCACGGGCTCTTTCCTCATCATCAGCATAAACGTTTAATTTTATGCCACCAATCGCCTGACTTACCAAAGGATCGGTATCAATAAGAACCTGGTCTGCTAGAAATACCTCTATACCTTCAGATTGTAATTTCCCTTTTACAATTTGAGCTTCAGAAGAATACTGAAACCTGGCTATGTTTACAAAAGTGCTCATGTGTTTATATATTTTTATCCCAAACCGAAAATTAATCAATGTCTTACCTACTCCTGTTACAGCCAATTTTTGGGTCAGGTATCACCCCGGTTTTATGCCAGTAATTTAGCCAGTATTTTTAATACCTGGCTTATTTCTTCTTCTGAATTAAAAGCATGCAGGCAAAACCTTAACCTTTCCCGGCCTTTGTGCACGGTTGGCGAAAGTATTGGCTTTACTTCAAAACCTTCTCTTCTGAGATTTTCAGCTATATTCTTTACTTGTTCGTTCCCCGGAATAATACAACTTTGAATCCCAGACTTACTAAAAATGAAATGCTTTTCAAGTCTCAATTTTTCAATTTGATTTCTAAAAAATATAATGTTTTGATGCAACTGTTGAATTTGCGGAATCCCTTTTTCAAACTCATGGTAAACCGCTAAAATAGTCGCAACCGAATGAGGCGGTAGCGCGGTGGTATAAATAAAACTTCTCGAAAAATTAACCAGGTAATCTTTTAGGCTTTTGCTTCCCAAAATTACTGCGCCGTGGCATCCAGGCGCCTTTCCAAAAGTATTCAACCGGGCGAAAACCTTATCCTGGATTTCCAATTCCTGCACTAAACCCTCACCTTTATCGCTAAAAATACCGGTAGCGTGGGCTTCATCCACAATTAAAAAAGCACCAAATTCTTCTGAAATTTTAGTGAAGTCTTTCAATGGCGCCATATCACCATCCATAGAAAAAACAGATTCGGTTACGATATAAAGCTCTAAATCATCGGTTTTTTCAATTTTCGAGAGTTTATTTTGAAGACTTTCGGGATTATTATGATCGAATTTATAAGCTTTGGCGCGACTTATGGCGATCCCGTCTCTTATGGAAGCATGCACAAGTTCGTCGTAAAGAATAAGATCACCTCTTTTTGGGACCGAAGCAAAAAAACCAATATTCGCATCGTAACCTGAATTATAAATTAATGCAGCTTCAGTTTGATGAAATTCTGCAAGAAAATTTTCGGTTAAATCATATAGAATATGGTTTCCGGAAAGCAACCTGGAACCAGTGGCACCATTTTGCAGCAGGTTATTCTCTTTTAAAATTAGATGTGATTGCTGATATATTTTTTTGGAAGAAGCTAATCCCAAATAATCATTAGAAGAAAAATCTATAAGTGAAGAGGTTTTTTTTAAGCTTCGGAATGCATTTTCCTGCTTTCGCTTTTTTAAACTTTCCGCTAATTTTGAAGGTATGGTTGGCATAAACCAAAATTACGACTTTAGCCTTCAATAAAAATAAAACTCCAAAAATTTCCTGCTATTGTTGGCCTGAATACTAATTGAATTTTATTGAAAAAAATGCTATTCAGTAATTCCAGGATAATCTTGAAAATTCAAGACTTACTTTACGAGGTCGTCGCTATCCTGCTTTTTATTTTTTTCAGAAGAATTATCTGCTAAATCGCTCTTTAGAACGTGCGTGCCTTTTTGGTATTTCCCCTCAAGATCATCTAATACCGAATTTTTCCACATTTTAACCCCCATAAAATAAGATGCTCTCCCAATTAAATGGGCACTTACCGGCGCTGTTAGAAAGACAAAAAGGATAATGACAAGAGACCTGGAAGTGGTAGAAAGATCATTAAAAAAGACTGCTGTTCCTACTAAAATTAAACCTACCCCAAGCGTAGCTGCCTTGGTATTTACCGAAATTCGCATATAGGTATCTGGCATTCTTACCAAACCTATTGCAGAGAGTAGTACAAACAAAGTTCCTAAAGTGACTAATATTACTATAATTATTGAACTCATTTCTTTTTATTTCGTTTTTCAAGATAATAGGAAAAAGCAACCGTACTTAAAAAAGCAATTAAAGCAAGGATCATGGCTGTATCTAAAAAAGTAGACCTCCCATTTATAATACTGTAAACTCCTATAATTCCAATACCTGTAGTGATTAAAACGTCTAGCGCAATAATTTTATCTGCAATGCTGGGCCCTTTCAAGAAACGATAAACAATTAGGAGTACCGAAAAGGCCAGAATTGGTAAAATAATATAATATAAATAGTCTATTAGCGTCATGACAAAATTTCCAAAATACGTTTTTCAAATCCGTTTTTAATACCATTTATAAACTCATCCCTATCGGTTATATACATGGAATGTACATAGAGCACTTTTTTATCGTTAGAAACATCAAGGCTAAGTGTCCCGGGGGTAAGTGAGATCATATTGGCAAGGAATGTTATTCCAAGGTCACTTTTAATAGTGAGTGGCACTTTTACAATTCCAGGTTTCATTCTAAATTTAGGGGTAACTATCTCATAAGCAACCTCTAGGTTTGCTTTAAAAAGTTCCCATAAAAAAAAGAAAAAGAAAGCTATTATTCGGGGGATAATAGTGAAATAACGAGCATCCTTATCACCTCTTGTAATTACCCATAAGATGAAGAAATTAAGGACAAAACCAAAAATATAGTTTTGGAAACCAAAATCTCCTGTAAGGGCTACCCATACAAAGGTGAGTAATAAATTAGATACAAACCTGCTCTTCATTATTCAGATATTTGTGTGTTAAGCACCGCGTCTATATATTGCTGATTATCCATTAATTCTGATGCAATTCTTGTAGAAAGGGTTTGAATGTGTTCTGCGCCAAAACCTATGTATAATGACACTATACTTAAGAATACTATAGGTACAATTATTTGAACCCTTTTTATGTTCTTAATTTTATGAAAGTACCTAAACTTAGGCCTTTTCGGAATTTCAGTGGCATCTTTCCAAAAAACTTCTGCCCATAGTTTCGCAATTACTACCAAGGTAATAAAACTCGCAAAAATAATGGCGGCAAGGCTCCAATAACTTTCAGAATCAAAACTCGCGGTTATAAGTGATATCTTTGGCCAGAATCCCGATAAAGGAGGAATGCCCACCAATGAAAATAACGGGATAAACATTAATAAACTCAGTTTAGGATAATTGGCATAAAAACCTCCCAGGGCCCGCATACTATTAGATCCTTTAATTCGATAAACTAACCCGCTAATCATAAATAAATTGGTCTTCACCACGATATCGTGAACCAAATAAAAGATTGTTCCGGCAATGGCCACCTCTGTAAACATTCCTAAACCAACAATCATATAACCAATATGGCAAATAATCAAATATGAAAAAACCTTCCTGATATTATTTTGAACCAAGGCTCCTAAAGCCCCGCTAAAAAGTGTAAAAATGGCCAGAACCAGTAAAATTTGATCCAGGAAAACATCGTCAACAAAGATTAGTGTAAAAACTCTTACTAAGGCATAAACCCCAACCTTAGTTAACAATCCGCCAAAAATAGCTGAAACTGCCGAGGGCGGTGTATGATATGAAGCCGGCAACCAAAAATATAAAGGAAAAATAGCCGATTTAATTCCGAAGCCAATTAGAAACAAAATCGCGGTAATTTCTACTAAAGCCCGGTTCTCTACAGCAGCAACTTTATTAGCGAGATCTGCCATATTTAGGCTTCCGGTTAAACCATAAAGCACGGCAATGGCGGTTAAGAAAATCATGGAAGCGAGGAAATTCAATGTAAAATATTTAACGGCACCTTCCAATTGTGCTTTTTCCCCACCTATAGTGATTAATACGAACGAACTAATAATTATAATTTCAAACCAAACATAAAGGTTAAAAATATCCCCGGTTAGAAAGGCACCGGTGAGACCTAAGAGTAAAAAATGAAATATTGGAAAATACCCAAATCTCAATCGGTCTCCAATTACGGATCCCGAGGAAAATATAGAAACTGCCAACCCGGCAATAGAGGTAAGTAAAACCATGGTTATCGCAAAGGTATCAGCAATAAAGGTGATACCAAAAGGAGCCTCCCAACTCCCGGCCTGTACTGTTTGCGTACCGTTTTCCCAAATATATGCAAAAACACCTATACTCACTGCGAGGTGAACGATGCTACCAACCATACTTATTACGCGCTGTGCATTGATCTTTCTCCAAAAAAACATAAGGAGAATGGCCAATAACAGTTGCAGCAGTAAAGGGTATAATATTAATTGTTGTGTCATGAATCTTCGTCTGTTGCGTTCATTTCGTCCAGATCATCGGTTTTTACTACTTTATGCGCCCTTTTTACAAGGATAATTGCAAAAGATTGTAAACCGAAACTAATTACGATAGCGGTTAATATTAAGGCCTGCGGAACAGGATCGGCATAAGCCTCTAAAAATACCTTGGATTCTTCGGGGATAATTGGTGGCGCTCCTTTGGTAATTCTCCCAAGGAGAAAAATGAGGAGATTGGCTCCATTCCCCAAAAGAATAATTCCTATTATAAGTTTCACCAAACTCCTTCGCAGCATCATATAAATACCCGCGGCATACAGAATTCCAATAATTATCGCTAATAGAATTTCCATATATTAAGCTGATTCTGAAATTGTAAAAATTATTGTTAGGGTAACACCAACAACTACAAGGTAAACCCCAATATCAAAAAATAAAGCCGATCCCACATTTCCTATTACAGGAAATGGTTCAGGAAACCAGAGGCCGGTCATAAATGCCTGGTCTAAAATTAACGGAGCCATCCCACTAAAAAAGGCGAGTGCTAAACCTATAGGCATCAAAAACCCGGGATGAAATCTTAATAATCCCTTGGTGTTTTCGAGTCCGTTGGCAAATGCGTGCAATACAAATGCAATTGCAGCAATTAATCCACCTACAAATCCTCCGCCCGGCAAATAATGCCCGCGCAAAAGAATGAATACGGAGAACACCAACAGTACCGGTAACAGGTAATTAGAAGCTGTTCTTAATATTAAGGTTTTCATCTATATTCTTTTTACTAACCCATTATAAGGGCTAATTTTTTTATTGTGACCTATCGGTGCTTTTTAATCTTAATTTCAACAAACCGAAAACTCCTATAGCTGCAATAGCCAGTACCGAAATTTCCATAAAAGTATCTGTTCCCCTAAAATCTACAAGGATAACATTTACAACATTTTTTCCTTTAGCTAAAACATAGGCATTCTTTGCATAAAAGTCACCAAGTTCGGTATTAGTTGGTTCAGCCAGCACCTGCAATGCTAATAAACATATTACAGTACCTAAAGCCAGAGACAAAATACCATCTCTAATCCTCATTTTATAATCTGAAAGCGTGAGATATTTAGGCAGACGATACAACACTAATACAAATAATATTACGGTTAATGTATCTATGGAAAATTGCGTCATTGCCAAATCTGGAGCACTATAAAAAACGAAAATCAAACAAATAGCAAGACCAACAACCCCCATTGCGGCCACAGCTGCGAGCCTGGATTTTGTAAAAACAGTATATAAAACTCCCGCAACTAGTATGAGAACCACTACCACCTCATAAGATGTTACTTCAGACAGTTGATTATGATCTATTATCACCCTTGGGTTTCCAAACATTACATACCCAACCAGGGCAACCAAAAACAACACGATCGTTGTCACATAATTCCTTAAATATCCATTCTGAAAAACATTGGTCCAAAATGCCGAAAATAAGCCGAAATAATGCGTCCCTTTTTCTAATATGCTTTTTGGAGAAATAAACTCCAGTTTACCAATTCGGTTCTCCAGTTTTGCTGAAGGTTTTAAAAAGAAATACAATAGAATTCCCACTGCTATGGTAATACCACTTAAAAGTAAAACGGTATTAAACCCATGCCATAAAGCAAGGTGATATTCTGAAGCATCAGCACCTAGAGCTGATACAACCGGTTTCACCAACGACGATTCAATTAGCATTGGGAATATTCCAAAGAGAATTCCTAAAACTGCCAGGATAATTGCCGGTCCCCACATTAAAAAATCAGGGGCTTTTACATCTTTATGCGCTTCTGGAAGTTTCCCAACAAAAGGTTTAATTCCTGCGACAAAACCTGCCCAAAGCAATAATATTTTTGTCAGTACAATCGCAATCACGATTATGATGGTAAAAGTTTCAGCGTGTGTACTGGCCTCGTAAGTAAGTTCTTTTCCAAGGAAACCTATAGAAGGCGGAATCCCCGCACTGGAAATCGCTGCTAAAATACCAGCGATGGCCACCGGCATCATAATTTTTCGCAGTCCTGCTAATTTTGTCACATCCCGAGTTCCGGTTTGGTGATCTATAATTCCTGTTACAAGAAACAAAGTAGCTTTATATAAAGCGTGCACTATAATAAAAACCGAAGCAGCAAGAAAAGCATATTTGGTCCCCAACCCGATTAAAAAAACTAAAATCCCTAGGGCCGAAATAGTAGAATAAGCTAAAACCCCTTTAAGATCGGTTCTAAAAAGGGCGTGTACCGCAGAATAAACCATGGTAATCCCACCTACAATTATTAAAGTGGTATTCCAGAATTCCTGGTCTCCCAAAACCGGTGTAAAACGCATAAGAAGGTAAATCCCCGCTTTTACCATCGTGGCAGAGTGTAAATAAGTAGAAACCGGAGTTGGTGCTTTCATCGCACCGGGCAACCAGAAATGAAAAGGAAATTGCGCCGACTTGGTAAATGCAGCCACAAAAATAAAGATCACCGCCAGGATGTAATATTCACTGCCAGCAATAGCTTCTTTCATACTTAGCATTTCAGAAATGCTGTAAGTGCCGGTAATACTACCCAGCAACAAAGCTCCTGCTAATAAGAAAAACCCTCCAAAACCGGTAATTCCTAAAGCGGTTAAAGCCGATTTTCGGGAAGCCGGGTTGGTATTATTAAACCCGATTAAGAAGAATGAACTTATACTGGTTAATTCCCAAAAAACAAAAAGTGAGATAAGATTGTCTGAAAGCACCAAACCAAGCATGGCTGCCATAAACAAGCTCAGATATCCGTAGAAACGGTCAAGATACTTATGCCCTCTAAGGTACGATGCGGTATATGCAAAAACCAGGAAACCAATCCCGGTGATCATCAATGAAAAAAGAAGGGAAAGCCCGTCTAACTTAAAACTAAGGTCTACTCCAAAAGCAGGAACCCATTGGTAAGTTTTAGAAATTATTTCTCCAGAACTTATCTGCGGAATAAAACTTGCAAAATATGCAAAAAGCCCACCCGGAATAAGTGCGGAAAGAACGGCTAATTTCCCCCTGAAGAACTTTCCTGCGAAAACCAGGAATATTGCGAATAAAAAACCTAATAGTATTGCTGTTAGCATATATTTCCTCTCAAAAAGTCCGTTCCCCGCAAATATAAGAGTTATTATTTAAGTTTTACAGTCAAAGCGGCGTTTAACCTCCATAAGGATTCCGATTTAATAGCTTCTTATTTTAAATCATTATAAAAACCCTGTTTCTCAACAAATTTCTTAAAATGCTGAAATTAATTTATCATTTTTAATTTATAAAATTATTGTTTTTCGATAATTTAATGTAGGTTTGTTATTGTTAAACGATAATTGTAGAGGAATGGAATCTTCAGAATGGCTTAAAAACATTTTTAGTGTTGCTTATTATTTATTGATTATAGGTTGGATACTTTTATTCGGCTTTTTACTTTATGCAATCTTTATTAGTCCAGGCGATATCCTGGAAATATTACACGATGCTGAAGAATTTAAAATCAAATCTAAAAATGCACTATACTCCTCTTTAACATATGAATTATTATCAAGTGCAGTTTGGATCTATATTCTGTATTTATTCAAGAATTTAATGAAAGATCTAATTTCTGGGCCGTTATTCACGAAGCTTCAAATTGCAAGTTTTAAATTAATTGGTCAATTAATCATTTTAATAACTATTGTTGACGCAATATCCATATTTGTTTTCAAAGTAATATTTAATGGTCGTTTGGAGTTAAATTTTGATCT
Organism: Salegentibacter sp. Hel_I_6; assembly: GCF_000745315.1. Lineage (NCBI taxonomy): Bacteria > Pseudomonadati > Bacteroidota > Flavobacteriia > Flavobacteriales > Flavobacteriaceae > Salegentibacter > Salegentibacter sp. Hel_I_6. The sequence continues at coordinate 1,761,247 of NZ_JQNQ01000001.1, forward strand.
TTTCGATTTCTGGTTTGTGATAGGTATAGGCTTATTTCTAATATTTCTATCCCAAATTTTTAATCAAGCCAGGGTTATGAAAGAAGAAAACGAGTTAACCGTTTAGTTATGCCTATTATTATAAACCTGGATAAAATCCTGGAAGAACGCGGTATGAAAAGCAATGAACTTGCTGAAAAAATAGGGATTACCACAGCTAATCTATCTATTTTAAAAACAGGGAAGGCAAAAGCGGTTCGATTTTCTACTTTAGATGCTATTTGTGAGGTTTTAGAATGCCAGCCGGGAGATATTTTAGAATACACCAAAAACTAAAAAAGCCGGGCAATTGCCCGGCTCTTCTTATTTTAAATTTCCTGAAATTAATCAGCCAGTATAATGGCTTTATTGTCTTTCATTTCTAACACACCACCTTTAATGGTATAATAAAGAATGTTGCTGTTTGCAGAGTCTTTTCTAAAATCTTCAGAAAGCTCATCGTCTAATTCTTTATTAGAGGCCGCAAGTTGAATTTTAACTTCCCCTTCAACCAATGTAGAAACTATAGGCGCGTGATTGTTAAGCATTTGAAATTCCCCGTCGTGACCGGGAACCTTTAACGCATCAACATCAGCTTTAAAAACTACAGCTTCAGGAGTTACTATTTCTAAGTACATATTTTTTAGTTTGTGTTTACAACATTCAGCAAAAAATATTTACTGAATACTGCTCACTGACCATTGTTTACTTTTTAATTAGTCTTCTTCAGCCAACATTTTCTCACCGGCCTCGATCGCTTCTTCAATGGTTCCTTTAAGGTTAAAGGCAGATTCCGGAAGGTGATCTAATTCTCCATCCATAATCATATTAAATCCTTTAATAGTTTCTTTAATATCAACCAAAACTCCTTTTAAACCGGTAAATTGTTCGGCCACGTGGAAAGGTTGAGAAAGGAAACGTTGTACACGTCTTGCACGAGATACGGCAAGCTTATCTTCTTCAGAAAGCTCTTCCATACCAAGAATAGCAATAATATCCTGCAATTCTTTATAACGCTGTAAAAGCTCTTTTACACGTTGTGCACATTTATAATGATCGTCACCTAAAATATCAGCAGTAAGAATTCTTGAAGTAGATTCTAAAGGATCTACCGCAGGATAAATACCAAGCTCGGCAATTTTACGTGAAAGTACCGTTGTTGCATCCAGGTGGGCAAAGGTTGTTGCCGGCGCCGGGTCAGTAAGGTCATCCGCAGGTACGTAAACCGCCTGTACAGAAGTAATAGATCCGTTTTTAGTTGAAGTAATACGCTCTTGCATCGCACCCATCTCTGTCGCCAAAGTTGGTTGATAACCTACCGCAGATGGCATACGCCCAAGAAGTGCAGACACCTCTGAACCAGCTTGTGTAAAACGGAAAATGTTATCTACGAAGAAAAGAACGTCTTTCCCCTGGCCTTCTCCGGCTCCATCACGGAAATATTCCGCAATTGTAAGTCCAGAAAGTGCTACACGAGCACGTGCTCCAGGTGGTTCGTTCATCTGTCCGAATACGAAAGTTGCCTTAGAATCTAACATAGCAGTTTTATCTACTTTTTTAAGATCCCAACCGCCTTCTTCCATAGATTCAGAGAAAGCGTCACCATATTTTATAATACCAGATTCAAGCATTTCTCGAAGAAGGTCATTCCCTTCACGAGTACGCTCTCCTACTCCGGCAAATACCGAAAGACCACCGTGGCCTTTGGCGATATTATTAATTAATTCCTGTATAAGTACTGTTTTACCTACACCGGCACCACCAAAAAGACCAATTTTACCACCTTTTGCATAAGGCTCAATAAGGTCAATTACTTTAATCCCGGTAAATAAAACTTCTGTAGAAACAGATAAGTCTTCAAATTTTGGCGCTTCCCTGTGGATAGACATTCCATCATTTCCGGCCTTTGGCAAATTCCCAAGCCCGTCAATAGCATCACCTACCACGTTAAACAAACGGCCATAAACTTCTTTACCAACCGGCATTTGAATAGGCGCTCCAGTTGCTACTACTTCAACTCCTCGGCTTAAACCATCGGTAGAATCCATAGATACTGTTCTCACTGTTTCTTCACCAATGTGAGATTGCACTTCTAAAATTAGAAGGGAACCATCTTTTCTGGTGATTTCCAAAGAATCGTAGATTTTTGGCAATTCAGCATTCTCTGAGTCGAACACAACATCAACTACAGGGCCAATAATTTGGGCAACTTTACCTGTTACTTTAGACATTATTTAATTCTTTAATGTTTTCGTATTTAAAATATCTGAAAAACTCAATGTAATAATTCATAATGTGTTAAAATAAAACAAGGGTGTTTTCAGGCTGCAAAGATAGTTTTTTCTAAATAAAATCATACCTCTCTTAAAATAACTTTTTTGAAGCTTATTAAAGCCGTCAAAAATTCAACTAAAAGTATTATTCTAAAAGAAAAATCCCTCCTGAAAAAACTTCAGAAGGGATCTTTATACTCTTAATAATTTACTCTGAAAGTTTATTCAACTGTAACAGATTTGGCCAAATTCCTTGGCTGATCTACATTCTTTCCAAGCAATACCGCAATATGGTATGACAATAACTGAAGTGGAATAGTTGTAAGAAGCGGTGTTAACGGCTCCAAAGTTTCTGGCACTTCGATCACGTGATCGGCAAGATCCCTCACTTCTTCGTCACCTTCAGTCACAATCGCTATAATTTTACCGCTTCTGGATTTAATTTCCTGGATATTGCTTACTACTTTTTCGTAATGTCCTTTTTTGGTTGCAATAACCACTACAGGCATTTCTTCATCGATAAGCGCAATTGGGCCGTGTTTCATCTCGGCAGCAGGATAACCTTCAGCATGAATATAGGAAATTTCCTTAAGTTTAAGGGCTCCTTCTAAAGCCACCGGGAAGTTAAATCCTCTACCTAAATAAAGGCAGTTCCTGGCATCTTTATAAATATTGGCGATCATTTTTATATGTTCATCACCTTTTAATGCTTTCTCTATTTTTGAAGGAATACGCTCCATTTCCTGCAAATAGGTCATAAACTCTGTATGAGAGATCGTCCCATTTTGTTTTGCAAGTTTAAGCGCCATTAAAGTAAGCACCGTAATTTGAGTAGTAAAGGCTTTTGTTGAAGCTACCCCAATCTCTGGCCCGGCGTGTGTATAAGCACCGGCATGGGTTTCCCTTGAGATTGAAGAACCAACCACATTACAAACTCCAAAAGCAAAAGCACCTTTTTCTTTAGCAAGTTTTATGGCCGCCATAGTATCGGCAGTTTCCCCACTTTGAGAGATTGCTATAATTACATCTTTTTCTGAAATGATAGGATTACGATACCTGAATTCTGAAGCATATTCAACTTCTACAGGAATTCTCGCAAGCTCTTCAAAAATGTATTCCGCTACCAAACCGGCGTGCCAGCTGGTTCCACAGGCAACGATAAGAATTCGTTTTGCATTGGCAATACGCTCCAGGTTATCATCTACCCCGGCCATTCTTATCAATCCTTCATCTGCTAACATTCTACCACGGTAGGTATCTTTAATTGCAGTAGGTTGCTCATGAATTTCCTTAAGCATAAAATGCTCGTATCCACCTTTTTCAATTTGCTCAAGATTAAGCTGAAGCTCCTGAATATAAGGATCTACCAAAGTATCGTCCTTAATTTTTCTAACCTTAACTTCTTTACCTCTTCGCACCACTGCCATTTCCCCATCTTCCAGGTAAATTGCATTGTTGGTATATTCTATAAATGGAGAGGCATCTGAAGCGATAAAGAATTCATCTTCCCCAACGCCAATAGCTAAAGGACTACCTAAACGCGCAACGACAATCTCGTCTGGCTTGGATTTATTATAAACTGCGATCGCATAAGCTCCAACAGTTTGATTTAAAGCAATTTGAACTGCTTTACCAAGTTTAACACCTTCATTTATAATTACATCTTCTATAAGATTTACTAAAACTTCGGTATCGGTATCACTTTCAAAAGTATAACCACGAGTTTTTAATTCCTTCTTAAGTGCATCGTAATTCTCAATAATTCCGTTATGAATTATTACAATATCTCCAGAGTTTGAGTAATGAGGATGACTATTCACATCGTTAGGAACTCCATGGGTAGCCCAGCGTGTATGCCCAATTGCAACATTACCATTGGTGGTAATAGTATTTTCTAGCTTTTCTTTTAGATCAGCAACTTTACCTTTTGTTTTACACATTTTAAGCTCTTCCCCATCATAAAGGGCGATCCCCGCACTATCATATCCACGATATTCAAGTCTTTGGAGTCCTTTAAGGACAACGGGATACGCATCCCTATGCCCAATATATCCTACAATTCCGCACATAGTATATTGGTATTATTTAATTAATTTCAGTATAATAAATTCTAAGTTTCAATCTCTTTTCTTCATCGTCTGAAAGGTTGCCGTGAAGAACAGTTCCTTTAGGTGTTATTATGCCAGCCGCAGGAAATGTATTTATAGCTTCAGTATTTCTAACTACTGAATTATTAGTAATATTAATGTTTTGTGTAATTACAAGACCTAATCTCGCATTATCAGCATCACCCTCCAGAATATTGGTTACGTGCTGCGTAAGGTTGATCTTATATACCACTCCGTTCTCGTCCTCATCTATTTCTAGAGGTGAAGAAAATGAAGATAACGAGGTAGCCGGGTTGTTATCATTTCCATCCTGAACAAAATTTTCCGAAAAACTATAATCAGCAATTATTCTATTTTCATCTAAATTGTATAAATAAATTCGCATTGGCTCATCAATCCCGTTTACAAAATCCTTATCTACATAAAATTGAAGATTAGCTTCGTTAATTAACCATTCATTCTCGCGTAACTCATCTATTTGCTCTTCGTTTTCAAAAAGCTCAACAACAGCCATACTACCTTCGCCGCCGTGAAGAAATAATTTCTCTGCTCCAGTTTCTTCATCAGCTCCCTGAATTGCCTGTAATATATCTCCCGGATATTCTCCTTCAAATGTATTAACTATCGTACTTCCAAAGTTCAATTTATAATTTCGCGGGCTTCTCACCATTTCAGTATCACCGTCTTCAGTAGCAGTCTCAACTTCTGTAGTATAGAAAAGGTCTATTCCTGCGTTTGAACTCTGCAGGTTAAACAAAATCATTGTCCCATCTTCTGCAACAGCTTCTGCTTTAATAAACATTCCACGTAAATAATTTTTAAAATTATTATTATTACTCAGAACGCCAGAACCTTCTCTATCAATTATCTTTTCCTTAAAATAATCTACCGGAAGTTTAATTCTTAAAGCAGGCCCTGAAGATATTGTATCCTGTTCTCCTTCTTCATTTAACTCGTATGAAACGATAGCCCGGTTTGAGGGTAGAAAATTATCATTTTCATAAATCACTTCACCTACAAGATTCTGTTCAAATAAATCCTGTTGATCAGAATAATAACGTTGTCTTTCCTGAAGATCTGCTTCGGGATTAAAATCGTTTAAAAAATAATTAGATTCCTGAATGGAGATTTTTATTGGAGAATTCCCGTATACCGAATCTAAAGCATATTGAATATTGCCGCTCTCATCAGAATCTCCTTCGGTATTAAAATAAGGAATTGTTAGCACCACACTATCCAGCTCTGGCTCTGTTCCAAACGAAGGATTATTGGTAGGTAAAGAAATTTGACTAAGTATACTAGCGGTAGATTGCCCATATATTTCGTGATTATATACACCAAATAAATTGACCCCAAGATTATTAGTTTGTACAGAGTTAATTTTCTTGCTATAGGCCCTCACTTCAACTTCTTCAAGCTCAAGATTACTCGGGTTTTCTATAATTTCACCACCAACAGTACTATATTCATCATCACAAGCCACAAAAGCAAAAACAACAACAAGTATGGTTGCTGTTTTATACATCAATTTCATTAAATTCATTCGATAATAATTTCTATTCAGATAAAACTTTGGTTGTATAAAAATCTTGATAAGCCTGGCTAAATTCTTCTCTATTCTTGTAAGGCAATACAGGCTTATTCAACTTGCTAACGTATTTAGAAAGATCTTCAGGAACATTTTCACCAGCGGTAATTATTGCATCTGAATGATCTGCAGCAAGCTTCATTAAATTAACAAAGTTTGGGGTTTTTAAATGTTTTATATCTTCTTTTTCCATTCCATCATACAAGACTTTCTCCTGCATATCTTCATCTAACGTGCCATCAAAGTCTTGATTGTATATTGAGGTAACAATTTTCGCGCCACTAAACAAAGGCTCATTACCATAATAACGTCTTAGGTAAAGCGGGAGTAAGGATGCCAACCAGCCGTGCACATGAATAATATCTGGAGACCAGTTTAATTTCTTAACGGTTTCTATTACTCCTTTAGCAAAAAAGATGGCGCGCTCATCATTATCTTCGAATAAGTTGCCTTCTTCATCGGTTAATGTAGCTTTTCTTTTAAAATAATCTTCATTATCAATAAAGTAAACCTGCATTCTTTCTTTTGGAATAGACGCCACTTTTATTATTAATGGCATATCCAGGTCATTAATTACCAAATTCATCCCCGACAGTCTTATCACTTCGTGCAACTGGTGGCGACGCTCATTGATATTACCAAACCGGGGCATAAAAATTCTAATTTGCCCTCCAATATTATTTACCATTTTTGCGGCTTCAAAAGACGTGGATGATATTTCGGTTTCAGGCAGGTAAGGAATAACTTCAGATGATACGTACAATATCCTCTTATCTTTCATAAATTGATTGCTTTAATGCGATTGCGAACAAAAAACACGCAAAATTACAAAAATTTATGCAGATTGCTGGTAATATATTAAGTTTGCACGCTGTTAATTTTATAATAAAATGCAGGTTTTCAAAGAAAAAACCATTTTAAAAGCGGCTATTGATGCCGAAAAATCTAAAGGTAAAACCATAGGTTTAGTACCCACCATGGGTGCTTTACACCAGGGCCATTTATCTCTGGTTAAACAAGCGCTACAAACTTGCGAACAGGTGATTATCAGTATTTTTGTGAACCCAACGCAATTTAATAATCCAGCCGATCTTGAGAAGTATCCACGCACTTTAGACGAAGACATAAAACTCCTTCAAGAAGCCAGTAAAAACCTTTGGGTTTTTGCTCCTACCGCCAACGAATTATACGGCGATAATATAAGTTCTGAGCAGTTTAATTTCGACGGTTTAGAGCAAGTTATGGAAGGAAAATATAGAAACGGACATTTTGACGGGGTAGGAACTATCGTAAAAAGATTATTTAATATCGTAGAGCCACATAAAGCTTTTTTTGGTGAAAAAGATTTTCAACAACTTCAAATTGTTAGAAAATTAACCGAAAAGTCCGAACTTCCGGTAGAAATAATAGGCTGCCCAATTCTAAGGGAAGATAATGGCCTGGCAAGAAGCTCCAGAAATGAGAGACTGGATAAAAACCAGCGAGAAAAAGCTTCTTTCATTTATCAAACACTCCTAAAAACCAGGCAACTATTTGGCCTAAAAAGTGCAGAATATATCCACAACTGGGTAAAAGAGCAATTTAAAAATCATCCCGTCCTTGAACTGGAATATTTTGAAATTGCAAACACCCAAACTTTAAAAAAAATAAATCGAAAAAGAAAAGGCAATTCCTACCGTGCATTTATCGCAGCCTATGCAGGCGATATTAGACTTATAGACAACATTGCCCTAAACAATCAAGAATAAACTATGCAAGTTCACGTAGTAAAATCTAAAATACATCGCGTAAAAGTTACCGGAGCCGACCTAAATTATATTGGGAGCATTACCATAGATGAAGATCTAATGGAAGCTGCTAATATTATTGAAGGTGAAAAAGTTCAAATTGTAAATAACAATAATGGCGAACGTTTAGAGACTTATGTTATCCCTGGACCAAGAAATTCTGGGGAGATCACTTTAAACGGGGCTGCCGCAAGAAAAGTAGCAAAAGGTGACGTTTTAATTCTTATCGCCTATGCAATTATGGATTTCGAAGAAGCAAAAGCCTTTAAACCTTCCCTGGTTTTTCCTAATGAAGAAACCAATCTATTGAGCTAATCATTTGAAAAAAAAGATAATCAAAATACTTAAAATTATACTCCCACTATTACTGGGAGTTTTTTTAGTTTGGTATTCTTTAAAAAGTGCCACTCCCCAGGAACGCGAAGAATTATGGCAAAATATTTTAAATGCTAATCCCTGGTTCTTGCTGTTATCAATGCTTTTTGGTGGGCTTTCACATCTCTCAAGAGCCTATCGTTGGAACTATCTTTTAGAACCTATGGGTTACAAACCAAGATTAGCCAATAATTTTATGGCAGTTATGGCGGGTTATTTAGCAAACTTCGGAATTCCCCGTTCGGGAGAAGTTTTGCGCGCAGCAAGCCTTAGCAGTTATGAGAAAATTCCCTTTGAAAAAGCTTTCGGCACCATAATTTCTGAAAGAATTGCCGATGTAATTGTAATGTTAAGCATAACAGCGCTCACCCTATTCCTCCAAACTGAACATCTCCTGGCATACTTTGAGGCTAATGAAATTAACCCATTAATAAGTGTGGGAATTTTATTGGTTCTAGTTCTAATAGGAGTTTTAGCGCTCCAATTAATCAAAAAATCTAAACTTCCATTTTTGATTCGAATAAAAAAAATGGCAAAAGGCTTATTAGAAGGGATGCGTAGCATTTTAAAAATGAAGCAGAAATGGGCATTTATATTTCATACCCTTTTTATTTGGATTATGTATATTCTCATGTTTTATGTGGTTATATTTTCTGTCCCAGGACTTGGTAATACTGATTTTTCCATAATCATGGCGGCCTTTGTAGTCGGTTCTTTTGCGATTTCCGCAACAAATGGCGGAATTGGAGTTTATCCAGTTGCCATTGGAGCAATATTGGTGCTTTTTGACATTTCTAAGCAAAATGGCGAAGCTTTTGGCTGGATCACCTGGGGCACGCAAACCTTACTGGTGCTCATCTTAGGCGGACTTTCCTTCATATTTCTTCCTATTTTCAACCGTCGAAAATAATATATATCTTGTGTTGGTTAAACAAAACCCAACACCTATGATTAAAAAATTACTAATTTTTGTGCTGATAGTGGCGCCGCTACTCAGTTCAGCACAAACTCTTTATGAAACGATTTCTTCCAAAAAACTTGGTGAAACAAGAGAAATCAAGATTCAACTCCCAAGAAATTACGAGGAAAATACCGAAAAAACCTATCCAGTTATCCTGGTTCTCGATGGGGATTACCTATTTGAACCAATGGCAGGAAATGTAGATTATTACTCATACTGGGAAGATGCTCCTGAAATGATTGTGGTTGGTATCAACCAGAGCAAATCGCGAATGGATGACGCCTATTATGATGAGCGAAATTTTCTTCCGGCAGATAAAGGTGCAGCCTTTTTTGAATTTCTGGGAATGGAACTTATGCAACATTTAGATAATAAGTATCGTACCGCAGATTTTCGAGTAATTGCCGGGCATGATTACACCGCAAATTTCATTAATTATTATTTATTGAAATCTGATCCTATTTTTGATGGTTACATCAACCTTAGTCCAGATCTTGCCCCACCAATGGCAGACCGCATTAGTAATGCCCTGGCAAAGTCTGAAACTAAAAAGTGGCTTTATCTAGCCACCGGAACAGAGGATATTCCACAGCTTAAAAAGGGAATTGAAGATTTAAACTCGCAGCTTTCAGCAATAGAGAACAAACTGGTGAGCTACAATTTTGATAATTTTGAAAATGCCACGCACTATTCGCTGGTAGGCAAAGCTATTCCTGCCGCATTAGAAAGTTTATTTAATGTTTATCGCCCAATTAGCAAGAAAGATTATAATGAGCTTTTGCTACAAACTTCAGTTTCTTCAGTTCAATTTTTAACCGATAAATATGAAAGTATAAATCAACTTTACGGTATTCAGAAAAAAATCAGGTTAGAAGATTTCATGGCAGTTCACAACGCAATTGAAAAAACCAGACGCTGGGATGATTATAAAGGATTAAGTGAATTAGCCTATGACAGTTATCCGGGAACTATGTTGGGAACTTTCTTTGAAGCCCGATATGAAGAGGAAACCGGAAATCCTAAAAAAGCGATGCGTACTTATCAAAATGCTTACGGCCAGGAAAAGATCGCATTCCTAGATACCGATTTTATGCTTGCTAAAGCCGATGCAATTAAAAAAGATTTCGGTTATTAGCGGGAAAAATCAAAGCTAAATGGCCAAGGTTAAATCAACTTTTTACTGCCAAAATTGTGGCAGCCAATATGCAAAATGGCAAGGCAAATGCAGCGCTTGTGGAGAATGGAATACTATTGCGGAAGAAATTGTAGAAAAACCCGATGCAAAAGATTGGAAATCTCCCAGCGAGCGCGAAGCTAAACGCACTGCCAAACCATTAAAAATAGCTGAAATTGAAAATAGCCCTCAAAACCGATGGCATACCGGCAATAATGAGCTGGATCGTGTTTTAGGTGGCGGACTTGTACCGGGATCGCTCACCCTACTGGGCGGAGAACCGGGCATAGGAAAAAGCACACTTCTACTCCAAATTTCGCTTCAATTAAACTACAAAGTTTTATATGTTTCCGGTGAAGAAAGTCAGCAGCAAATAAAAATGCGTGCAGAACGTATTAATCCTGTAGCTGCTAATTGCTACATTTTAACCGAAACCAAAACCCAAAATATCTTCAGGCAAATTGAAGCTATTGAGCCGGAAGTAATTATTATAGACTCTATACAAACCCTACATAGCGATTATATTGAAAGCGCGCCGGGAAGTATTTCTCAAATAAGAGAATGTACGGCAGAACTTATAAAATTCGCGAAAGAAACCAACACTCCGGTTATTTTAATTGGGCATATTACCAAAGAAGGTAGCATTGCCGGCCCCAAAGTTTTAGAGCACATGGTAGATACCGTTTTGCAATTTGAAGGCGATAGAAATCATGTATATCGAATTCTAAGAGCTCATAAAAACCGCTTTGGCTCTACCCACGAACTCGGCATTTACGAAATGCAGGGCAGCGGCTTACGAGAAGTTTCTAATCCTTCAGAAATTCTTATCTCCAAAAACGATGAAGATCTTAGCGGAACAGCGATTTCAGCCACGCTGGAAGGCATGCGCCCACTTATGATAGAAATCCAGGCGCTGGTAAGCACTGCGGTTTATGGCACTCCGCAACGTTCTGCCACCGGTTATAATGTAAAAAGATTAAATATGCTACTGGCGGTTTTAGAAAAACGAGCCGGTTTTAGGCTTGGTGCAAAAGATGTTTTCCTGAATATCACCGGCGGAATTAGCGTAGATGATCCGGCTATAGATCTTGCAGTAATCGCTGCCATATTATCTTCAAATGAAGATATTTCAATCCCAAAAGATATTTGTTTTGCAGCTGAAGTTGGCCTGGCAGGAGAAATTAGGCCCGTTACCCGCGTAGAACAGCGCATTATGGAAGCTGAAAAACTCGGTTTTTCCGGAATTATGGTTTCCAAACAAAGTAAGATCCCAAAAAATAACTTCAGCATAAATATTATAAAAGTGGCTAAAATTGAAGATGTGGTAAGTCATTTGTTTGGCTAATAAGAAGCTAGAGATTGAAAAAAACCAATTTTTAATCTGGCACAATTACTGCTTTAAATTGCCTGGAAACGAAAGACTATGAAGCAGATTACAATTTTAAGCCTATTCCTTATTCTAATTATTTCTGGATGTTCCCAGGTAAATAAAGCAGCTGATTTTATAACAAATCCAACCGCTAAAGAAAAATATAAACGCGATTTTAATATTTCAGATGAATTGTTCTCCCTTTGGGAAAATTCCGCCGAAACCGCTTTTCAGGATAGTGTAGCTATAAATTTGCCCTACGCCGAAACCGGTAAATTCTTCCCTAAAAGTTTTCCTGTATATTCGTATGAAATCGAACTCCGCCCCGGCGAAGTTTTTAGTTTAGAAATTAAAACCGATTCTACAAAACAGCTGGTTTTCGCAGAGCTTTTCAAAAAAATTGATGATACAATTCCAAAATTTGAGAAAATAGAATCTGCAGATTTTCAAAAGAAAAATTTCAGTTTTGAAGCAGAAAAAAGCGCGACCTATAAAATAGTGATCCAGCCCGAAATTGAAGCGCATACAGCTTTTAGCTTTAAATTAGAGAAAAACCCTGCTTATTTATTTCCAGTGGCTTCCGGGGCAAATACCAACGTGCAAAGTTACTGGGGAGATAATCGTGACGGGGGCGCAAGAAGCCACGAGGGTATTGATATTTTTGCGAAACGAGGTACTCCTGTAGTCGCTGCTACTAACGGTAGTATTGGTTATACCGGTGAAAAGGGTTTGGGTGGCAAACAGGTTTGGCTACGAGATCGTAAGCGCGGTCAGTCGCTTTATTATGCCCATTTAGATAGTATTGCTAATGTTTCAGGAAATGTAAACCGAGGCGATACTTTGGGGTTTGTAGGTAATACGGGAAATGCCAGGACCACGCCACCACATCTACACTTTGGAATTTATAAGAGTTATAGAGGTGCGATAAATCCGTTACATTTTGTCTATCAAATTGACCCAATGGAAACCGATCCTGAAATCCTGGATAGTATTCCTCGTAGCTTAATCGTTAATAGTAGCAAAGCTAATCTTAGAAATAAACCAACAACTTCAAATTCTAAAATTCTTAGCACTTTAAAAGCCCAGGATACGCTTCGGTTTTTAGGAAAAACAAACGAATGGTTTCATGTAAGAACCTCAGCGAATAAAGCATCTTTTATTCACCAGAGTTTGGTGAAATCAATTTAATAACTCACGCCAAGCTAAACTTGCTTCAGCTTCTAATAGGTTTTAGTTTTCAACAGCTTAGATCCTGAAACAAGTTCAGGATGACGTTCAAAAAATGAATTCAATCTAAGGCGCAGGATTTGGATAAGTTTCGTGAACTTTATTTATTTCCTCCAAAACTTCTTCTGATAGCTCTAGATCTATACTCCCTATATTTTCTTCAAGTTGTTTTATAGAGGTTGCACCAATAATATTACTGCTTACAAATGGCCGTGTATTTACAAAAGCGAGCGACATTTGTGCAAAATTAAGGTTGAACTTTTCTGCGATCTCTTTGTAAGCCCGCGTAGCTTTTACCGCCTGCTCTCCCGAATATCTTTTATACTGCGGAAAAAGATCTAATCTCGAATTTTTGGCGATTCCGTCTAAATGTTTTCCGCTTAGAGTTCCCATTCCTAAAGGCGAATAAGGAAACAAGCCTAAGTTTTCACGGTGAAGCACTTCGGTAAGCCCTATTTCATCTTTTCGGTTAAGTAAATTATAAGGATTTTGTACAGTGATCATTTTTGGAAGATTATGCTTTCTGCTTTCTTCCAAAAAGCGCATTACCCCGTAAGGAGTTTCATTAGACAGGCCAACCTGCCGTATTTTACCTTCTTTTACAAAACCACTTAAAGTCTCCAGAACTTCCTGAAAATTCTCCTCCCAGGCTTCCTCTTCATCACGTTCATAACCTCTTTTGCCGAAGAAGTTAGTATTTCTCTCCGGCCAGTGTAACTGGTAAAGATCTATATAATCGGTTTGTAATCTTTTTAAACTTTTATGCAGGGCTTCGGTGACTGCTTCTTTAGAAAAACCTAGATTTTCCCTAATATGCTTCATCGCTTCTCCCGGCCCAACTACTTTTGAAGCCAGTACCACATCTTCCCTTTTTCCCGATTTTTTGAACCAGGTTCCTATAATTTCTTCAGTTTTTCCTTGCGTTTCGGCTCTTCCAGGTACCGCATACATTTCAGCCGTATCCAAAAAATTTACTCCTTTATCCAGTGCAAATTCTATTTGTTCGTGACCTTCAGCTTCAGTGTTCTGTTCGCCCCAGGTCATGGTACCCAGGCAAATTTTACTAACTTTTATATCGGTATTGGGGAGTGTGGTATATTTCATTAATTTTTCTTCAGCAATGTTTATATTACTCTTCGTTCAGCAATTTAGTAACCTCATCTAACTTTGGTGTTAAAATCACCTCAATTCTTCGGTTTTTTGCTTTTCCTTCAGCTGTTTCATTAGTTGCAATTGGAGCATATTCCCCACGTCCAGCAGCGGTTAAATTCTGCGGATCTATATTATTATTCTCTTTCAAAATTTGAACAATAGAGGTCGCTCTTTTTGTTGAAAGATCCCAGTTATCGTTTAAAGGTCCGCTTCCTCCATAAGGTACATTATCGGTATGCCCTTCAATCAACACTGCGATATCGGGATTTTCAGCCAAAACCTGACCTAATTGTTGTACAGCCTGTCTTCCTTCAGTATTTACCGCCCAACTTCCCGAACTGAACAATAATTTACTTTCCATGGAAACATATACTTTTCCATCGCGCTGTTCCACGGTTAATCCTTTACCTTCAAAATTGGTAAGCGCCTTAGAGATCGCATCTTTTAGGCTATTCATTTTAGCATCTTTCGCAGCGATTAATTCTTCAAGTTCATTTACCCTTCTGGAGCGGGCATCAAGATCTCTTTGCAATTTGTCTAAACGAGACTTTTCTGCCACCAAAGCTTGTTCCTTTTCCTCCAACTCAGCTAAAAGTTGACGGTTTTGCCTAGAGTTTTCTGAAATTGCCGCTGAGCTATTCTCTTCTAAGGCATCATAAGAATTTTTAAGCGTAGTGTAGTTTTTTCGGGAACTTTCCAACTCATCTCTTAAACGATCTCTCTCAGCCGTAGCTTTAGCATAATCTTCTTTTACTGCGGAAAACTCTTCATCTAAATTCCGGTATTTATCCAGTTCAGCCTTCGTGTTTCGATTTTCGCGTTTTAAATCGGCGTGTCTACTTTCCAGTTCTTTGTAATTTTTCGAAGAAACACAGGATGTCAGCATAAAAACAGCTGAAATTGTAAGAATAAGTATTTTTTTCATTTTTATAATTTTAAATTCAAATATCTTCTAATTTACCGTCATTGCGAGCCCAATAATTATCGTGAGAAGCAATCTGCCAATTGGTAGAGATTACTTCACTCCGTTCGTAATAACGTTCTTTCTAAAAGTCTGATTCTAATTCTACCAAAATAGGACAATGATCGCTGTGTTTGGCTTCAGGTAATATAACGGCCCGTTTTAGCTTTTCTTGCAAGGGCTCTGCAACTAAATTATAATCTATACGCCAGCCTTTATTATTGGCGCGTGCATTTGCGCGATAACTCCACCATGAATATTGATCGCCTTCTTCATTAAAATGCCTGAATGAATCTATAAAACCACTTTTCATAAAATTATCGATCCACTTACGCTCTACCGGTAAAAAACCTGAAACATTTTTGAGCCTCACAGGATCGTGAATATCTATAGCTTCGTGGCAAATATTATAATCACCACAAATCACCAAATTGGGAAAATCCTGTTTTAAATTATCTACATATTTATGAAAATCGTCCATAAACTGGAGTTTATGTTCCAAACGGGCAATATTGGTTCCAGATGGTAAATACAAACTTATTATCGAGAAATCTTCAAAATCGGCACGAATAGTTCTTCCTTCGAAATCCATATAATCTATCCCCGTGCCGTACTCTATATGTATGGGTTTATGCTTACTTAAAATCGCTACGCCACTGTAACCTTTCTTTTGTGCAGGATACCAGTAATGATAAGGATAGCCGGCTTCTTCAAAATCTTCTAAATTCAACTGCTCTGGCTGGGCCTTTATTTCCTGTAAACAAACCACATCTGGATTTGCCTGTTGTACCCAATCTAAAAAGCCTTTTCTTACGGCAGCTCTAATTCCGTTTACGTTATAGGAAATAATTTTCATTTAAGTGAATTTTCCTCAAAAATAAGGCTAAAACTAAGATTTACAAGTTGGATTATTGATTTTCCAATAGCTTTTTAGCTTGCCGAAAATGCCGTTCTTCATGAGCAAGAATAATTTTAAAAGCTGCATCAATTTTATACACGATTTTAGGATTAGCAGGTGAAGAAATTACTGCATTTTGTTCCAGCAGGTCTTCAGAATCAATAATTTTCTTTTTTAATTCCTCCTGATGTTCAAAAAACCTGGATAAGATATCTTCAGAATTATTGCTTTCTGAAGGTTTCCAAATAGAAAATGTTTTGGTTCTTTTAATGTTTTCAGGCTGTACCGATTTTAAGATCACTCTTCCAAAGAAATTAACCAAAAACCCAAATTTTGCGGTAAAAGGTTTTTTATGATCTTTATTACGAAGCCGGTCTATCATTGGAAAATAAGACTGGTTAATCAAAATAAGATGATCTAAATTTTGAGCGATACTCCAGGTATCGGCATTTGGTTTCCAATGAAGTTGAGATTCGCTCAAGCTTCCAAATGTTTTTTCAAACTTTATGGTAATTTCCTCAAGCCTGGATATAAAATCTTTTGTGTACATTTCATAAAAGCTATAAGTTCAGAAAATTATTTTACGATAAAACGTTGCACTTTTCCAACTTTTCGGGTTCCCACCCGCACCAGGTAAACACCACGAGCAGCAAAGCTCATATCCAAATTGTCAACATATCCGGTACCTGTCTCATTACGCAGTTCATTTTCTATCATTTTCTGCCCTAAAATATTATGTACGGTAATGCGCAACGGCTCATCATAATTGGTTTCCAAACCAACCCTGAACTGATTGTTTTCTTCGGAAACCACTACAAGTTCAGCTTCGTTTAAAATAAAATCTTCAATATCTAAAGTAGAATCTATAATATTTACCGAATAATCGTGAGTAGTACCATACTTCATTACCTGGCAGGGATTATTTAAGTCGCCATCAAAATCCACATCGCCGGCCCTAATCCTTAATAAATGCTGGCCCAGGGACGCATCTCTCGGAATACTAAAATTATACGAATGCCATTCTCTAGCCGTAGGAATTATTTCTGAAGTTAATAAGCGCTCTTCATCATCAAATACGGCATCATCATTTAGATCTATCCATAAAGAAAAGCGTTCTGAATTCTCATCTGTTAAATCTCCAAAAAGAGACTGCACCGATAATGTAAATTCACTTTTCGAACGATCTAAAGTAGCGGTAGAGCCAATAAAATCAGCATAACCATTGCCACAGGGAATACGTTCATTTAAGACATCCTCCAATTCGAAAAAGGAAATTCCATCTCCAAAACTACAATCTGAACCTTCAGGAATACAGTCTAAGTTCGCCACCGTTCTTACGGTGGTGTCGTTGCCGGGTTCAAAATCGTTTTCAAGCCTCGTACCCGCGGTAATTCTATAGCTACCGGAAGGTGAAATATCTGCCGTTTGATTAAAGGAATAAACCTCAAGACCGCCTACTTCTAACCTGCCATTAAAAACTTCTCTAACGGGAGTATTATTCCCTATTTGATAAAAAACCGGAATATCCTGCTGGGGCTCTCCACCGAAGTTTTCAATACTCACCGTAATTTCTTCTGAAGTTCCTAAGTTTTCCCCTGTACCTGGCGCATCAATTGAAGTTACTCCCACATCATCTGGAGGCAAATTCCTAACCGATTCTACCAAAGTATCATTTTCAATATCTTCATCATTTTCCAAATTAGTACTGAAAATAAATTCATAGGTTTCCCCTACCTCAGAAAGATCGGCAGTTTGTGAAAATGTAAATTCAGCAATACCGGTTGCCGGAATACTTTCAGTAAAAGTTTCGGTTACTTCCGGTCCACCATTTATGCTGTAACTCACTTCAAAATCAGATTGCGCATTACGCCCAAAATTTCTAATTCTTATGGTAATTTCTTCGTTTTCATTCAAACTGGCGTCTTGAGGGGTAATTAAGGAAACTACTCCAAGATCGTTATCAAAATCTGGAGCGATTTTAAATACGCCCACGTGGTTTTTTCTTTCCTGGCCTACAAAATATTCGCCATTATGCCAAAAGGTAAGCCCATCGGCAGCATCAACACTTAAGTGTGCATAGTCTCCATATCTCGAGTTAGGATTTGGACTCGCACCCTCAATAATGCTTTGCTCTTCTACCGTCATTATTCCAGGAGCATCGTTTTGATACCTCCCGGTATAACGGATAGATGGAAAAATGGGACTCTGTGGATTATCATTTAAAACTGTATAACCAAGAGCAATATTTCCCTCGGCATCTATACCAATACTTCCGCTAAAACGATCACTATTATCTGGCGCATAAGTTCCTTCCTGATAAACACTCCAGGGGCCGCCATCATTTTGTTGGCGCAATTCATACCATCTTATCCCGGCGTGCTCTGCAGCAGTAGGATCTACATCTACTACAAAGTTCATTACCACCGCATTATAATTTGGAAATCGTCTATAGGTGGTCATATACATCATTGTGGCTTGTAGCGCATCAATTTCTGCGGTGTCATTACCCGGTTGAGATAGATTTGAAAAAGAGCCGCCATCAAAAGTGGCAATAAAAGGCGAAACACCCTCACCTGCGCCCAGCTCCTGTGATTCTGAAATTGTTGATTGAGAGGGATTATTCCAATTCACATTAATTAGCCAGAGCTTTAAATGATCTTCATTCACCCCTGCCCAGGCATCGTCCTGGAGATAAATTATAGGTGAATTTCCCCGTGGAGGTAATTCCTCACCAATTCCTGAAAAACCCGCCGGACTGTAAAATCCGTTTGTTCTTATTCCCGGTAATGGAAAAGACATAATTTGAGCTGTTTCACCATTAAGCATCTGGTCTCTTTCCAAAGCATACACCACCTGACTCGTAGCAGCAGATCTCGAATTCTTATTGGTAGTAATATAATACCCATCACCCCATACCGAAATCTTAGGATAATCTGGCAAAACGCCGTTTGTAGTGAAACGGTAAGTGTACCAACCATCATTTATGGGATCAGGACCTTGAGATACGGCAATCAAAAAACTTTCTGGCGTATCGCTGAATTGAGAAATTATAAATCGGTCTGCAAATTCATCATATAAAATAATAGGATCTCCCAGGGTCTCATTGGTAAACTCCCCTCCAATGCTTGCCAGCGAGGCGGGTTCCATAATTTGATTTCCAGATTTATCGAAAATTGAAAAAGCCGAATTCCATCCATTTAA
The DNA here is from genome assembly GCF_000745315.1 of Salegentibacter sp. Hel_I_6. Taxonomy (NCBI): domain Bacteria; kingdom Pseudomonadati; phylum Bacteroidota; class Flavobacteriia; order Flavobacteriales; family Flavobacteriaceae; genus Salegentibacter; species Salegentibacter sp. Hel_I_6. Next base: position 1,780,339 of record NZ_JQNQ01000001.1, read on the forward strand.
ATAATGATTTGGACCAGCAGCTCCCGTAGGATCTGTAGGTGTCGCCTGTGTGGAGGCTCCTTCAAAAGTAAATCTTGGCGCCTTTACAGGGATTTCACCCATTTTTTGTTGAAGAGCTTTATCCTTTGTATTTGGAAGTCCTTTTCCAGGTACAATTTTATTTATTCCTCTATTTCGCGGATTATATATTTTAAAATCTGTAGTTGGGGGAATTAGTTTCCTTTTAGACATTGCTGAAGAAGGTACTGCCTGAGCTGAATCTATATACACAGGGCCTGAGGTTTCCCTATCCTGCCCCAAAAGCATTGTTTGAAAACTAAAAATTAAAACTAAAACTAATATTATTTTTTTCATTTTTAACCAACTTCTTCTTTTACTTTCTAAAAATAATCAAACTATGCTTATCTAAAACAAAAGGAGCGATTAAGTTCCTTAACCGCTCCTTTTTATAATTTAAAAAATACTTCAAAATTATTTTTTCATCCAGGTCTTAAAGTCAACTTCTTGCTGAATGATCTCTTTTAAATCTGTAATGGCAACACGTTTTTGTTCCATAGAATCTCTAAAACGTACGGTCACTTTTTTATCCTCCAAAGAATCGTGATCTACCGTGATACAAAGGGGAGTTCCTGCAGCATCCTGTCTTCTGTATCTTCGCCCAATCGCATCTTTTTCATCATATTGAACTCTAAAATCCCATTTTAATTCTTCGATAATTTCGTGGGCAAGCTCTGGCAAACCATCTTTTTTAACCAACGGAAGGACAGCAGCTTTAGTTGGTGCAAGAACAGCCGGTAATTTTAAAACCGTTCTGGTTGTTCCACCTTCCAGTTCTTCTTCTTTTAATGAAGCTGAAAAAACTGCTAAAAACATTCTGTCTAAACCAATAGAAGTTTCAATTACATAAGGCACATAATTTTCTTTCATTTCGGGATCGTAGAAACGCAATTTCTTTCCTGAATGTTCTTCGTGTGCTTTAAGGTCAAAATCTGTTCTGGAGTGAATTCCTTCCAATTCTTTAAAGCCGAAAGGAAAATTAAATTCTATATCGGTAGCCGCATTAGCATAATGCGCCATTTTTTCGTGATCGTGGAAACGGTAATTTTCTTCACCTAAACCAAGGGAAGCATGCCATTTTTGGCGGGTTTCTTTCCAGTGCTCAAACCATTTTAGTTCTTCGCCGGGACGCACAAAAAACTGCATTTCCATTTGTTCAAATTCCCGTTGACGAAATATAAACTGTCTGGCAACAATTTCATTCCTGAAAGCTTTTCCTATTTGCGCAATTCCGAATGGAATTTTCATTCTTCCAGTTTTTTGTACGTTGGAAAAATTTACAAAAATACCCTGAGCAGTTTCAGGGCGCAAATATAGATCTGTAGCAGAATCGGCTGATGCTCCTAATTTAGTACCAAACATCAGGTTAAACTGTTTTACATCAGTCCAGTTTTTAGAACCGGTTTCAGGGCAGGCAATTTCCAACTCTTCAATTAGCGCTTTTACATCGGCTAAATTTTCTTCGGTAAGTGATTTCGCAAGGCGTTCAAGAATTGCTTTTTCTTCCTCTTTATAACGAATCACCCGGGGATTAGTTGTTACAAATTCTTCCTCATTAAACTTATCTCCAAAACGTTTCTTAGCTTTTACTATTTCCTTCTGCGCTTTTTGATTGATCTTTTCAGCATAGTCTTCAACCAAAACATCGGCGCGATAACGCTTTTTAGAATCTTTATTATCAATTAAAGGATCGTTAAACGCATCTACGTGGCCGGAAGCTTTCCAGGTGGTTGGGTGCATTAAAATAGCCGCATCCAAACCAACGATGTTCTGGTGTAACTGCACCATACTTTTCCACCAGTACTCTTTGATGTTTTTCTTTAATTCGGCTCCATTTTGCCCGTAATCGTAAACAGCGCTAAGTCCGTCGTATATTTCACTCGATGCAAAAATATACCCATACTCCTTAGCATGGGATATTACATTTTTAAAAAAGTCTTCTTGTTTTGCCATGGCACAAAAATAAAAAAACCGCCCTGATAAACAGCAGGGCGGCCTTTGAATTTTAGGTTTTAATTATCTTAGACTAAAAGAGGCCGTTCCCAGCAGAGTGGCATCAGCATAAACATATACTTTATAAGTACCTTCCAGTAATTTATCTTCATTGGTATTAGCCAGCAAGCAAACATCAAGTTCATTATTTTCGTAATAAACCTTTGAAGCTGCACTATAAACCATAGCGCCACCATCGTGCTCTACCACAATTTCATCGCCTACCAGTTCATTTTCAGGATTGTAAACCTGCACATACATATTACGCTCTCCCGGCCCGGCAAGGTCGTTGGCAGTTATCGTAAAGCAAGTTCTAACCTGGTCTATCCTCCTGGTTCGCTCATTTTCTACCAATTTTCCGCTATTTCTAACAATAACACCTTCCCCACGTAAACTGGTGATTTTAAGTTGCGATGCACGATCTACTTTGTTAGAAAGATCCTGGTTAGTTGTTTGAAGGGAATCAGAAACACGGGTTCTTTGTTCAAGAATAACATTGGTACTATCCAAAGTTTGTGTCATCATTTGGTTTTGACGATTTAAACTGTCAACCACTCTAAACAAACGATCCTTTTCTGATTTTAGATTACTAATCTCCCTACGGTAGCGGGAAATTAAAACCAGGTTCGCTTCATTATCCTCTACAGAATCAAGCAAACGCTCAATTCTATTTCGGGCATCTACCAGGTTTTGATCCATAATTTCATTCTCATCTATGGCTTCATCATACTTAATGATCAAATCATTAAGCTCGTCTTCAATTACCTCTTTTTCTTTGGTAAGAATGGCCTTATTTTCTTTCTCCTCGTTATAGAATTTAATTGTATAGATACCTAAGGCCAATAAGGCCACAGCTAAAACTCCGGTTAAAATTTTAAGCGCGGTGTTGTTTTTCTTTTCGGTCATCATATTAATAAATTTTGTTTGTAAATTTAGGAGTTTATTAAGGTAACCCGCAAGGTCTTAACAAATGTTTCACGATTTAGCAAATTTGTTCTATCCTAAAATATGCAATTGCTGCGACAGCTTATTGTTAAAGGCTGAAAAAGTGATTTGTACCACCTGTTTACATCAATTACCCACAACAGGCTACCATTTTGATAACGAGAATGCCACTAAAAAAGTATTTGACGCTCGCTTAAGGATTGAAAATGCAACTTCTTTACTTTATTTTAAAAAGAAGGGAATAGTTCAAAATCTAATTCATAACCTTAAATATCGAAAACAGGAGGAAGTTGGAAGTTTCCTTGGAAAATGGCTTGGTGAAGAAATTTCTTCCCACCCAGGTTTCAAAGACATTGATTGTGTAATCCCTGTTCCACTTCACCGCAAAAAGTTAAAAAAAAGAGGTTTTAATCAGGTAACAGAATTTGGGCAGGAACTCGCAAAAATCCTAGACGCTGACTTTGTAGAAGATGTTTTAGTAAAGAAATCAGGTTCAAGAACACAAACCTTGAAAAAGAGACTTGGTAGATGGGGCCATATTGACGCTACTTTCATGCTAGAAAATGCTGAAAAAATTCAAAATAAACATATTTTACTGGTAGACGATCTGGTCACCACGGGTGCAACCCTTGAAGCCTGCGGAAATAAACTTCTTAAAATTAAAAACACCAAATTAAGTATTGCCACGATGGCAATTACAGATTGATACCCGCGTTAAAACCTAAAATAATTGTTTCTTTGTCTTAAGATTTCATTTTTTAATTATGTTGAAACGAATTCCAGGAATTTTACTTGTTGCTGCCTTACTTTTGCTTTGTGTGCAATGCGCAAAAAAAGGAATGCCTCAAGGCGGCCCCGAAGACGAAGAGCCACCAAAATTTATTAGGGCAAATCCTGAAAATTATAATACTAATTTTAAAGCAGAGGAAATTAGAATATTCTTTAATGAATATGTAAAATTAGAAAATGCCCGACAACAAATAGTAATTTCACCACCAATAAATCCTCGCCCAAACATTATTCCTATGGGGAATGCGCGCAAAGATGTGCGTATTCAAAACCTGGATTCTCTTCAGGAAAACACTACCTACACCGTTAATTTTGGAAAAAGTATTGTAGATAATAATGAGGGCAATCCACTACCCTATTTTAAATATGTTTTTTCAACCGGGGATTATCTTGATTCATTGAAGATTTCAGGAACAATCAAAGATGCTAATTTGAAAGCACCGGCAGAATTCATTTCGATATTCTTATACGCTGTAGATTCTACTTTTTCAGATTCCCTGGTTTATAAAGAGATTCCAAGATATATCACTTATACCTTAGATAGTAGTGTGAATTTTGAATTAGAAAATCTTAAGGAAGGTACTTACCAAATCCTTGCTGTAGAAGATAAAAATGATAATTATAACTTTAATCCTAAAAATGAAAAAATAGGCTTTATTGAAAATTATATTACACTACCTACTGATTCTACTTACAATATTACGATTTTCAAAGAAGAATTGGAATTTCAAGCCCAGCGACCAAAATTTCTAAAAGGCAATCAAATTTTATTTGGTTACCAGGGAAAAAAAGGACTTGATAGCCTTAAAATAAATTTATTGACTCCCTCACCAGCTGGTTACGAATCTCGAATTGTTAAAGATAGGCAAACCGATACTCTATATTACTGGTATAACATAAGGCCGGAAAATGATAGCCTTTCTTTTGAAGTAGTTACCCCAAAAAAGCGAGACACTCTATTTACAAAAATTTCTGAAGCCCCACGAGACTCTCTCACTATTTCTTCGGAGCCTGCAGGTGGAATAGAATTCGCCCAGAACTTTAAGCTTCGTGCCAATACCCCAATTACAGATTTCAATCAGGATTTAATAAGCATTAGAGACGGGGACTCTGCATTGGTTCCTTTTAATACCGAAATGAGACGCCTTGAAAACGAAATCGTAATCTCGTTTGAAAAAGAAGAAAGCTCAAAATATCAAATCTTGACCTTACCCGGCGCGGTAACTGATATTTTTGGAGATACCAACGATACTATTCGCAATACCCTAAGCACCAAATCTTATGCAGATTATGGCAGCATTATTTTAACCCTGCAAAATGTAAAACGTTATCCGGTGCTGGTTCAGCTTACTAACGTGAAAGGTGAAGTTCAACACGAAAAATATTCTAATGGCGATAACAGTTTTCATTTTCGATTCTTAAAACCGGAAAAATACCTCATCAGGGTAATTTTTGATGATAATGAAAATGGAAAATGGGATACCGGAAATTATCTAAATAGAATCCAACCTGAAGAAATTCAATATTATAGAGATACTATCCCCGTAAGGGCTAATTGGGATATGCCCGAGACTTTTACTTTAGAGTAAATTCATCTCTATCCTGTAAGAACTTTAAATGGCTTCGAGTTTCTTCTAAATGCTTCTTATCAAGTGTAATTTCTTTTACAAAGACTTCTTCACGATCCAATTCGGTTAAATTTGCACCTAAACAATCGTACGCCGCGGTGTGCCCATTATAGACATATCCATCGCCATCTTTTCCGGTTCGGTTTAAGCCAATGCAGTAACTCATATTTTCTATTGCTCGTGCTTTTAAAAGCGTATCCCACGCAAAAACGCGCTTACTGGGCCAATTTGCAACGTAAATCAAAAGATCATAATCTTCAGTATTTCTTGCAAAAACGGGAAAACGAAGATCATAACAAACCAACGGGCAAATCTTCCATCCTTTATATTCAACTATTAATCTATCTTTTCCCGCGGTATAGGTTTGATCTTCTTTAGCCAGTGTAAACGTATGTCGCTTGTCGTAGATTTTATAATTTCCGTCAGGAAAAACGAAGAAAAGCCGGTTATAATAGTCCTCGTTTTCAGTAATAATTACACTTCCGGTTACCGCTGCGTCTTTTAATTTTGCCATTTCTCGCATCCATTGCAGCGTTAAACCATCGGTTTTTTCAGCTAATTGCTCAGCGTTCATACTAAATCCCGTAGTAAACATTTCAGGAAGTACAATTAAATCAACGCCTTCTGAAAGTGCTTTAATCTCTTTTGAGAAGAAACTGCGGTTAGCCTGTGGGTCTTCCCATTTTAAATTTGCCTGAATTAAGGCGGTGTTTAGTTTTTGTGCCATATTCAAAATTACCAAATTTTAAATTTCTGCTGCTAAATCCTTGTTAAACAATTGTAGAAAACTCGCATAATGGATAGTTTTAATCTATAAATAACTTTGATATGAAAGTAGATACATTGCTTAAAAAAGATTCTTTTTCTTCAGCTGCCGGTCGCGGGCTCATGGCCGGAATTATTGGAGGACTCGCCGGAACAGCCGTAAAAAGTCTTGTGGAACATTTTCTGCCAGTTAGAAAAATAGAGCAACGATCTGCACAAATCAAAATCGTAGATGACCTCTCTACTAAAATTACCGGTTCTCCTATAAGTGTCCAAAATGAAGAATTAGCTGAACAATTAGTTAATTTCCCAATTGGCGCCAGTGTGGGTGCCGCTTATGGATACGGAAAAAGAGATAATGATGAATTGAATTTGAAAGATGGAATTATCCTTGGAAGTTCTACCTGGATCACTACCCACGAAACTTCCCTGCCAATGATGGGGCTTGAACCCAAACCCACAGATGTCCCTATTAGAATGCAAATGAACGAGCTTTTCGCGCATGTACTTTTTGGGATTACTACTGAAGTTGTTCGAAGCACGATGCTCAAAAAATTAAACGAAAGAAATTAATTTTCCAGGCTTTTTAGCATTTTTCTAATCCTGTCTTCCAATTTTTCTGAAGATAATTTTTCGCGTAACCTATCAGTAATGATCGGGAATGAAAACGGCGTGGGTTTTTCACAATTCTTCCAAACGATTTTTTGATGATGAATTCGTTCTAAAGCCTGTCGTAAACGGCCTTCCTCCAACTGATGCTCAAAAGTTTCTCTAAAGGATTGTAAATACAATAAGTTATCATCTTCATAATCTTTAAAAACGCTAAAAAGCAATTGTGAGCTACTTTGCAGATGTTTGCTTTTAATCAGTTTATTTGGATAACCGGTAAAAACCATTCCTGCAATTACTGCAATATCTCTAAATTTTCGCCGGGCCATTTCAGTAGCGTTTAAACTCTTATAAAGATCATCCATTAAGTATGCTGCGGAAAATAAGTCGTTATCCAAAACTTGTTGCATATCAATTTCCTGGTCTGAAAGTAATTCAAACCCATAATCGTTAAAAGCAATACTGAAAGAAATTGGTGAGAGTAAACTGATGCGATAGGCCAATAAACTTCCCAAAGCCTCGTGTACAAATCTTCCTTCAAAAGGATAAAAGATTGCGTGATAACCTTCCCGGGTTTTAAAAGTTTCGATTAAAAACTCATCCTGCTTCGGAATAATCGATTCTTTTTGCTGCCTTTCCAGAATTGGCTGTAAAGCTTTTAATTCCAATGACTTTTCCGCTGCACCGGAAGAAACAGATGCAGAAGCCGCGTACATTTCTTCCCGAAGCAATTCACTCATTTGTGCAGAAAATGCCATTCTCCCGCCCATCCAACTGGGCACTTTCGAAGTTTTTTTCTTAGATTTTCTCACCAGAACCTGCATACTTTTTATGCGCACTAATTCCAGGTTTCTGCCGGCAAAAGTGAATACATCTCCCGGTGTAAGTTTGGAAATAAACCATTCTTCGATAGTGCCAATATAGCCTCCTTTTAAATATTTTACGCTTAGCACCGCATCGCTAACAATCGTTCCGATTTGCAAACGGTGACGCATCGCTATCCCGCGGTTATTTACTTTAAAACGACCGTCTTCTTCAATCTCAATTTTCTTGTATTCATCATAAGCCTGCAAACTCTGGCTTCCTTTAGTTACAAAATTCAATAGCCAAAGCCATTCATCCTCAGTAATGCCCTGGAAACAAAACGTAGATTTAATTTCGGGCCAGATTTCCTTCGGAAAAAACCCATTGGAAACCGCCAAAGTTGTGAGGTATTGCACCAGGACATCAAAACTTAGCAAATATGGAATTCTATCCTCTACCGCAGTCTTCTGTACCGCTTTTTGCAATGCAGAAGCTTCAATAAGTTCTATGGCGTGCGTAGGTAAAAAATGGATCACACTTTCTTTACCCGGTTGGTGGCCACTTCTTCCCGCGCGTTGTAAAAACCTGGCCACACCCTTTGGCCCACCAATTTGAATAATAGTTTCTACAGGCGCGAAATCTACTCCTAAATCAAGGCTGGAAGTGCAAACCACGGCTTTTAAAGTTTCATTTCTAATGGCCTGTTCTACCCAAAGCCTAGTTTCCTTGTTAATACTGCCGTGGTGCATTGCTACTTCTCCGGCAAACTCTGGATATTTATGCATTAATTTCTGAAACCAAAGTTCGCATTGCGAACGGGTATTGGTAAAGAGTAATGTAGTTCTGGAATTTTTTATAATCGGAACTACCTCATCAATCAAGTGTAAACCCAAATGACCTCTCCAGGGAAACTTTTCCATTTTCTCTGGAATAATAGATTTCACGCTGATCTTCTTCTTCAAATTCGCTCTTATCAATACTGAATTCTGAAAAGCTTCGGAATTTGGGCCGAGCAAAACTTCCCGTGCCTGTTCTAAATTCCCAATCGTGGCCGAGATTCCCCAAATTCGCAAATTTTCTGAAACCGTTTTTAAGCGAGATAACGCCAGTTCCATTTGCACGCCGCGTTTGGTGCCAAGCAATTCGTGCCATTCATCCACAACTACAGCACTTAGATTTTTAAAAGTTTTATCGTAGTTTTTTGAAGAAAGCAACAATTGCAAACTTTCGGGTGTGGTAATCAACAAATCGGGCATTGATTTTTTTTGTGCAGCACGAACTTTTTGTGGGGTATCTCCCGTGCGAATTCCTACCGTTAATCCGCTTTCTATTTCATCGGCAAAACGTTGCGCTGCCTGTTCAATTTCTACCGAAAGAGCACGAAGTGGCGTGATCCAAATAGCCTTCAAACCTTTTTTATGAGAGCTATTATAATTAGGGTTTTTCTTTAAATAATCTAATACAATCGGCACCCATAGCGCGTAAGTTTTTCCGCTTCCCGTAGGTGCGTTTAGAAGTCCGTTTTTTCCTTGTAAAAAAGCAGTCCAGGTTTGCTTTTGAAAAGCAAAAGGCTTCCAGTCCTGGTTAGAAAACCAGATTTCGGCAATTTTTGTGAGTTGATCTCTATTCATGTCTTAACCCTTCTGTCTTATTAAGCTAACGCTGAAAAATCCACCTTCCCTTTTAAGGGAAGGTGCTATTTTTATTTCTTTTAATTAACCCCCACAAAGTTCCCCTCCTTCTCAAGGAGGGATGCCCGACAGGGCGGGGTATTTCACTTCTTAAAATTATCCTCAATCCCTTTCAAAACCGAAGGTAAAAAGTCAAACACCATTTTATTTTCGAAACGTATCACCTTAAACCCAAAAGATTCCAACTTTTTCGTTCGTTTTTCATCTTTTTCGTCAGCCAGAGGATTTTTGTGTACTTCCCCATCTAATTCAATTATTAGTTGCTCTTTCGCGCAATAAAAATCGACTATAAAATTTTCTATACTATGTTGTCTCCTAAACTTCCTGCCCTTAAATTTTCTTCGTTGTAACTGTTTCCATAAAAATGCTTCAGCTGGAGTTAGATTATTCCTCAACGTTTTCCTGTAGGATTCCAGATTTTTTCTGTTGTGGTTTGGTTTTTCCATTGTTTTTCAGTTTTGTCCTGGAACCCTTCCGTCATTCCTTCGGAATGCCACCTTCCCTTAAAAAGGGAAGGAGCTCTTAAAATATTCCCGTCAAAGTTCCCCTCCTTTTCAAGGAGGGGTGCCCGATAGGGCGGGGTGGTTCAGTCCGGGATTAAATCCCGCAACTCACCCAAGGTATTTGCTTCGTGTATATTTTTATCGGTTCGCCAGCGTACCATTCTTGGAAAACGGGTTGCTACTCCGCTTTTATGGCGTTTGGATTCTGCTATACCCTCAAAAGCGATTTCAAAAACATGGTGTGGAGTTACGCTTCTAACAGGGCCAAACCTCTCTAAAGTGTTTTTCTTGATCCAATTATCCAGTTTTCTAAATTCGGCATCGGTTAAACCGGAATAGGCTTTGGCAAAAGTCACCAGTTCTTTTTTATCATCATCCCATAATCCGAAAGTATAATCGGTAAATAAATTGCTTCGCCTACCGTGACCACGCATGGCATAAGTGAGGACTGCATCTACCGTAAGCGGATCTACTTTCCACTTCCACCAATCGCCTTTTTTTCTTCCTACTAAATATGGCGAATCCAGTCTTTTCAACATCAATCCTTCCGATTTTTCTTCCCGGGCACGCTCGCGTTCTTCAGCAACTTCAGACCAGTTTTTAAAAGAAATTCGCTCTGATAAATGCAAGGGAATTTCTTCCGCAGCAACTTCAGCATAAAGTTTTTCCAGGAGCTTTCTTCGTTTAGCAAAAGCCTCAGTACGAATATCTTTTCCTTTCCATTCCAAAACGTCGTAAGCTTTTAGAATTACCGGGGTTTTCTCCAGTAATTTTTTACTGATATTTTTTCTTCCTATTCGGGTTTGCAGATCTTTAAAAGTTCCGATTTTTCCTTTTGGAAATGGCAGAATTTCTCCGTCTATTACCGTTCCATTGGGTACTTTACCTATAAATGCTTCAAATTCGGGATATTTATCGGTTACCAGTTCTTCCCCGCGGCTCCAAACAAAAAGTTCATCATTTCGCACAATCACCTGGGATCGGATGCCATCCCATTTATGCTCTGCACTCCAATTGGCTACATCTCCCAAGTCTTCAACTTCTCCATCTATTGCGTAGGCCAGGTAAAACGGATAAGGTTTTGATAAATAATCTTCTTCGTTTTCTTCTAAGATCAGTTTTTTGAACGTAGTTTTTTCAGGTTTCCAATTGCCCATCATTTTATAAGCAAGAATATCCTCGTCTATATCAGTTGCTTTTGAAAGTGCACGGGTCATTAATTTTTGACTCACCCCAATTCTAAAACTACCGGTGATGAGTTTGGTAAATACAAACCGTTCGTAATAATTAAGCTCCAGCCAGTTTTTATGTAAGTAATCCTTCTTTTCTGTTTCTGTTTTGGGTTTTAATTCCAGTATTTCCTGAAGAAATTGATTCAGACTTTTTTCTGAAGACTCTTCTGCCGGTGGAATAACTAGCGCGATTGTTTCGGCCAGATCGCCTACAATATGATAAGATTCTTCAAATAGCCACAAAGGAATATTAGCCAGTTCTGAAGCCCACTGGCGCATTAAAGTAGTGTTCACAGGTCTTGGCGGGCGGCGATGTGACAAAATAGCGATGGTCCAAACCTTGTCCTTATCCTGAGCATTTTTAAAATAATGTGTTAAGGCCGCAACTTTTAAGGTAGTTTTATTGGTGCTGTCCAGGGTTTTTATAAGCTCTGCAAAGTCCTTCATTTTAGTTTAGTTTATTTACTTATCGACTGCGTTTGAAGTGACAAAGCATTTAGTTTTCGATTTCTTTTTTCGATTCTTCCTCTCCCATTTCTCCTTCATATTGTGTTTCTTCAGTTCGGGCATCATAGCCTAATTCTCTTAGATAGCGTGAGAAAATATCGGTATAACCGTGGGTGCAGATCACTTTTTCGGCCCCGGTAGCTTTTATAGATTTCAAAAGTCCCTGCCAGTCGCAATGATCAGATAAAACAAAACCACGGTCTATGGCACGTCTTCTTCGGGCTCCGCGAAATGTCATCCAGCCACTTGCAGAAGCTGTAACATAAGGCACCATTTTTTTAATCCAGGGGCTGCCGTGGGCACTTGGAGGAGCCACCACGATATTTCCTTTAAATTCATTCTTTTTGGTATCACGGGTAACCAGAGTGGTTTCGGGCATTTCAGATAAAGGACGAATCACCTCTGTCATATTTTCTATTGCTCCGTGTGTATAAATTTTACCGATAGAAGTGTCGAGATGTTTCAGCAAACGCTGTGCTTTTCCGAGGGAGTATCCAAAGATCACAGAGGTTCTCCCATCTTCTTTATTTTGCTGCCACCAGTTATTAATATCGGTAAAAACTTCCGCTTGCGGCTGCCACTTAAAAGCGGGTAATCCAAAAGTACATTCGGTGATAAATGTGTGACATTTTACCGGTTCATAGGGTACGGCCACACCATCTTCTTCATCTTTATAATCGCCGGTAAAAACCCAAACCTCACCTTTGTGCTCTACCCTAATCTGCGAAGAACCAATAATATGCCCGGCGGGATGCAAAGAAAATTTCACCCCGTTAATTGTAAATGTTTCATTCCATTCTTTCCCGGAAACTTCAATTTCTCCCAGGCGATACTTTATAATTGGTACATTGCTGTGATGCGTAATATATTTTTTGTGCCCCCAGCGGGAATGATCGGCATGGCCGTGGGAAATAATGGCTTTATCTACCGGTTTCCATGGATCCAGGTAAACATCTGCCGCTTCGCAGTAAATTCCTTTTTTATTAAAGACAAGTAATGGTGCTTTCATTTTATTGATACTTAAATTGAAATTACCTAAAATGAAAGGCTTAGAAAAAGGATTAAGAAAAGATTAGCGATTGATTAAAACCTGAATTTTTAGAGGATTTTTGATGAAAAATACTTTAAGCTTTAAGTATCTTTGCGGTATAAATATTTTAAAAATGTCATTTTCAGATTTATTTGATTCGGGAGAACATCTTCGCAATATAAACCACTTCGCTTCAATAGTAAATCTTGCCAGTGTGGACGGTGAGATTAATGAAAGAGAGCGTGTACTTTTAGAGCGATTTGCACGTAAGCTCGATATTAGCAAACAGGAATATAAAATGGTTATCAAAAACCCTAAGGAATTTCCTATTAGTGCTTATAACAGTAGTGAAAAGCGTCTTGAACGACTGCATGATCTTTTTAAGATAATTTTTGCCGATAATGAAATAGATAAGGAAGAGGAAGCACTTATTAAGCGTTATGCTATTGGTCTTGGTTTTTCTACTGCAACCGCTGAAAAAATTATAAAAAGATCTATTCAAATATTTAGCGGGCAATTAAATTTTGAGGATTACCAATACCTTTTGGATAAATAGCCTGAAAAAATAGGCCCCAACTTAAATTTATTTCAGCTTCTAAAGAAGGTAGCCCCTCAATTTAGAAGCCGAAATAATTTTAGCCCTCTTTTATTTCTCTAGCTATACTTCTGCATAAATTCTTCAGCTTTTGCTACCATATTTTTACTTCCGCAGAAAAAAGGCGCTCGCTGGTGCAATTCTGTGGGCTCAATATCCATGATTCGGGTAAATCCGTCGCTGGCTTTACCGCCAGCCTGTTCAACGATAAAAGCCATAGGGTTACACTCGTAAAGCAACCTTAGTTTTCCATTATTTGCTTTAGAACTTTTAGGATAAATAAAAATCCCACCTTTAATCATATTCCTGTGAATATCTGAAACCATAGAACCAATATACCTGGAAGTGTAAGGCCTGTCACCTTCTTCTTCCTGGCAATACTTAATGTACTTCTTTACACCTTCAGGAAAATGCACGTAATTACCTTCATTCATAGAATAAATATTTCCATTCTCAGGAAATTTCATATCTGGATGTGATAAATACCAGGATCCAAGGGCTGGATTCAAGGTAAACCCGTTCACCCCACAACCCGTTGTATAAACAAGCATCGTTGAAGTCCCGTAAATAATATAACCGGCAGCCACTTGTTTATTACCGGGCTGTAAAAAATCTTCGTTGGTGACCGGCGTTCCAATTGGTGTTACCCTACGATATATAGAAAAAATAGTCCCAACAGATACGTTTACATCAATATTGGAGCTTCCGTCAAGCGGATCCATAAGCACCACGTACTTGTTTTGGTTATCATTATTTTTTCCTGAAATAGTTATAAAATCGTCGTTTTCTTCTGAAGCGATACCACACACGATTTCCCTATTAATCAATGTTTGAATAAAAGTTTCGTTAGCGTAAACATCCAGTTTTTGTTGATCTTCCCCCTGGATATTAGTTTCACCGTGTAACCCCAGAATATCAACCAGTCCGGCTTTATTAACCTCGTGATTTACCACTTTAGCTGCCAGGCGTAAAGACCTTATTAAGCGGGAAAGCTCTCCCGAAGAATAAGGAAACGCCTCCTGATTTTCTATAATAAATTCGCCTAAAGTTTGATTTTTCTTAACCATTTTGAACCAATATCGTTATTTGCTTCAAAATTATTCATTTTTTTCAGTTACTAAAACGTTTTCGCTATAATATATCGAAATTTCACAAAAATATAGTTCGTCAAAATTTAAGTCTCTTATTTCTAATTTTGTATGTAAATATTTTAGAATTATCTGCTTTGGAATTTCATTCTTTACCTTTGTAGATAAAGCAATTTGAAATGGAATTTAAAATTAGAAAAGCAAGACCGGAAGATATGACGGCAGTTTTAGAACTTATAAAAGAATTGGCTGAATTTGAAAAAGAACCTGACGCGGTAATAATTTCAGCAGAAGATCTTAAAAGAGATGGTTTTGGAGAAAGCCCTTCATTTACCTGTTTTGTTGCTGAAATGGCAGGGAAAATTGAAGGAATGGCTCTATGCTATTTTAGATATTCTACCTGGAAAGGAAAAACCATTCACCTTGAAGATCTGGTAGTAAGAGAAAATATGCGCGGTAAAGGTTTGGGAAATGCACTTTACAAGCGTGTAATTGAATTTGCTAAAGAGCAGGGCGTAAAACGTACCGAATGGGTAGTTTTAGACTGGAACACTCACGCACGTGATTTCTACAGTCGTAGTGGTGCTACCGTATTTACCGACTGGTGTACCGTGCAAATGGAAGAGCAAGCAATGGATAAATTTCTTGATAAATCACGTTAATAATACGCTAAGCCGTTTCAATTAGCCCATTTTATTAAAATCTATTCCTACTTTTGTAGAAACACCAAACTTATGGAATACGTTATACGCGAAGCTAAGCGGGAAGATATGCCCGCAGTTTTGGAACTTATAAAAGAGCTTGCCAGTTACGAAGGCGCAGCAAATCAGGTTGAAATTCACGTTAGTGATCTTGAGCACGAAGGCTTTGATGAAGGCAATTTTAAATGTTTTGTTGCCGAAGTAGAAGGTAAAATTGAAGGAATGGCCCTGGTTTACTTTAGGTTTTCTACCTGGAAAGGTCGCACTGTGCATCTTGAAGATCTAATTGTTAGAGAGAGTATGCGAGGTACGGGACTTGGTGGCGCCCTCTACAAAAGAGTGGTGAAATATGGTCACGAAAATAGCGTTAGAAGAGTAGAGTGGGTAGTTTCTGAAGGGAACAAGAATGCCCAAGAATTCTATGAAAATACCGGGGCAGATATCAAGAAAAACTGGTACACTGTACATATGGATGAAACCGGAATTCAGAAAAATATCGATTAAAATTTTATGAAGGTTTTTAAGTTTGGAGGCGCATCGGTAAAAGATGCAGCCGGGGTAAAAAATGTTCAAAATGTTTTAGAAAAAACCGGGAATGGCCCAAAAGTGATTGTGATTTCGGCAATGGGTAAAACCACCAATGCCCTGGAAATTGTTATTAAAGATTATCTTTTTGAAAAAAAAGTTCCAAAAAGTCTTAAAACCGTTGAAGATGATCATTTTCAAATAATCAACGAACTTTTCTTAGATACCAATGCCCCAATCTTTAATAAAATAAAGAACTTATTTACTGAACTTAGAAATTTTCTTCAGCATAATAAATCTGAGCAATACGACTTTGTTTACGATCAGGTAATTTGCTACGGTGAGTTGGTTTCTACAACCATTGTGAGTGATTATTTGAATTCTCAAAACATACATAATAATTGGTTAGATGCCCGGGATTTTATAAAAACCGATAGTGTTTACCGGGATGCCGGTGTAAACTGGGAAGAAACTCAAGAAATTATTCAGGAAAAATTAGATATAAAACGTGTAAATATCACCCAGGGTTTTATAGGGTCAGACTCTAACAATTTTACCACCACCTTGGGCCGCGAAGGAAGTGATTATTCCGCCGCCATTTTTGCTTATTGTTTAAATGCTGAAAATGTAACTATCTGGAAAGATGTACCGGGAGTTTTAAATGCCGATCCTCGAGAATTTAAAAATCCTGAACTTTTACAACATATTTCTTATGAAGAAGCTATTGAACTCGCATTCTACGGCGCTTCGGTAATTCATCCCAAAACTTTACAACCGCTGCAACAGAAGGAAATTCCGCTCTATGTGAAACCTTTTCTAAAACCGGAAAGTGAGGGAACCAAAGTAGGAAAAGGCCAGCTTATTTTTCCTGAAATCCCATGTTTTATCGTTAAAAAAGACCTGGTTCTAATTTCATTATCTACACTGGATTTTTCATTTATGGTAGAGGAAAATATCAGCGAGGTGTTTAGGCTTTTTCATCAATATCAGATGAAAGTCGATTTAATTCAGAATTCAGCCATTAGTTTTTCGGTTTGTGTAGATAATAAATTCAACCAATTAGAAAAATTACTTCAGCATTTAAAAGCCAGGTTTAAAGTAAGTTTTGTGCCGGGAGTTTCTTTATATACCATAAGACACTTTAACGAGGAAGCGAAAAAAAGCCTTGAAAAAGATAAAGAAATACTGCTAAAACAGTTAACTCATAACACGCTTCAAATTGTAACCCGTAATTAAAATTCTATCTTTAATCTTATTAATTAAATTTAAATGGGAATTGTAAGCGCCAGGGAAGTAGCCAAAGTAATGAACCTCCAAAAACTGGGTCCTGTGGGAACCTCAATTGGGTGGTTAATTCTTAGAACTACCAAACTTTCCAGGCTGAACAAAGAGTATCAAAAACGAAAAAGCTTAAACGGAATAGATTTTATAGATTCAATTTTAGAAGGTTTTGAGATTGATTTTGATATTCCGGAAAAAGATCTGAAACGAATTCCAAAATCGGGTCCATTTATCACCATTTCAAATCATCCGCTAGGCGGGATTGATGGAATGATTTTGATGAAATTAATGCTGCAGCAGCGTTCAGATTATAAGGTTATCGCAAATTTCCTACTTCATCGTTTAGACCCCTTGAAGCCTTACATAATGCCGGTAAATCCTTTTGAAGATCATAAAGATGCTAAATCGAGTTTAGGCGGAATTAAAGAAGCTATTTCCCATTTAAAGGAAGGACATGCACTGGGAATGTTCCCGGCGGGAGAGGTTTCCACGCATAAAGATGAAAGATTAATTGTAGACAAGCCCTGGGAACCGGCAGCAATGAAGCTTATTCAAAAAGCCAAAGTACCGGTAGTGCCAATTTATTTTCACGCCAAGAATTCCACTTTTTTCTACCGCCTGGCATCGATGAACGATATTTTTCGCACCGCCAAACTTCCGAGCGAAATGCTTACCCAAAAGAAGCGAAAAATAAAAGTACGCATTGGAAATCCAATATCGGTAGAAGATCAATTGGAGCATACTAATTTGGAAGCGTTCACGGCTTTTTTACGCCGAAAAACTTATATGCTCGCTAACGTTTTTGAAAAGAAAAAGCTTTTTGAAAAAATCCCAAGAAATCTAAAATTACCAAAAAGCCCGAAAAAGATTGGCAAGGAGACGGAAGAAATTTTGATGGAGACCGAAGTCGAGAACTGCCGAAGAATGGATAAACGGTTGCTATCCAGCAAGAATTATGAAGTTTTTTTGGCAAAAAAAGAGGTTATTCCGCATATTGTAGCCGAACTTGGAAGACTTCGAGAAATCACCTTTAGAGCAATAGGTGAAGGCACCAACAATGCTACCGATCTTGATAAATTTGACGAATATTATTACCATTTATTTTTATGGGATAATGAAGCTAAAAAAGTAGCCGGCGCTTACCGTATGGGAATGGGAAATGAAATTTATGCAAGGCATGGGATTGACGGGTTTTACCTTCAGGAATTATTTAGATTTGAGCCCGAATTGCATAAAATGATGAGCCAGTCTATAGAAATGGGCCGCGCTTTCATCATTAAAGAATATCAACAAAAACCTATGCCGTTATTTTTACTCTGGAAAGGTATTGTACATTGTACCCTACGTTTTCCCGAGCATAAGTACTTGATTGGCGGAGTAAGCATCAGCAATAAATTCTCAAATTTTTCAAAATCGCTGATGATCGAGTTTATGAAATCTCATTATTACGATCCTTATGTAGCGCAATATATTAAGCCGAAAAAAGAGTTTAAAGTAAAACTAAAAGACGCCGATAAAGATTTCGTTTTTGACGCCAGTGAAGCCGATCTTAATAAATTCGATAAAATTATTGATGAAATTGAACCCGAAAATATGCGCCTTCCGGTATTAATCAAGAAGTATATCAAGCAAAATGCGAAGGTGGTGGCTTTTAATGTAGATCCGCTATTCAATAATGCAGTAGACGGTTTAATGTATATTAGAATTGCAGATTTACCTGAAAGTACGGTAAAACCGGTGATGGAAGAATTTCAGAAAGAACTGGAAGCAAAGTTCAATTTAGAGCATTAAGCTGTTAATTTCATGTTATTCTGAAGTAATCATTATGAAGGTTTTTAATTCATCCTTATCTTCAATTTGATTAAAATTATAAGAAAGAATGGAAAAAATATTAATAGCCGGTTCTACCGGACAGACAGGAAAAAGGGTTATTGAGATTTTAAATAACACCGAAAATTTTAAACCCGTGGCAATGATTCGTAAAGAAGAGCAAAAGCAAATCTTTGACGATATGGAAGTAGAAAGTGTAATGGCCGATCTTGAAGGTGATATAGAACACGCTTTTAAAGGAATTGACCGGGTAATTTTTGCTGCTGGTTCTGGCGGAAGCACCGGCCCCGAAAAGACCACCTCTGTGGACCAGGAAGGTGCTAAAAAAATGGTTGACGCTGCTAAGAAATTCAACGTAAAGAAATTTATTATGCTTAGCGCTATGGGAACCGATAAACCGGAAGAAGGCGGAGACCTGGAGCATTACCTAAAAGCAAAAAAAGAAGCCGATGATTATTTAGTAGATAGCGGCATTGTCTACACAATAGTACAACCAGGCCGACTTACAGATGATATGGGACTTGCCAAGGTAAAATTAGCGCTTAAACTGGAAGAACAAGGCGAAATTTCAAGAGACGATGTAGCTTTTCTTCTTGTAATGTGCCTTGCAGACCCATTAGGAAAAAATATGGCATTCCAGGCACTTGAAGGTCAGGAGTCAATTAAATCTGCGTTAGTAGAATTGAGCCAGAATAATTAAGACAGAGATCAAACTATAAAATGCTGTTTGGTAGTTCCCAAATGATAGATCCCCGATCCAAAATCGGGGCAGGCTCTGAAACAAGTTCAGGATGACGTTGGAATGATCAAACAGCATTTTTTGTTTTATAGATAGTCATTCACAAATTTCTCACACCAGTCTTTTATTTGGTTCCTGGTGGTTTTAAAAGCTTCCTGAATTTCTTCTTCTGAACCTTCTACTTTCGAGGGATCTTTAAAATTCTGATGCAACCTTAGCGCATTTTTCGAAGGAATAAACGGGCAGTTTTCATTGGCGTGATCGCAGACGGTAATAATAAAATCAAAGTCCACTTCTTTATATTCGTCTACATTATTGCTAGTGTGATGAGAAATATTTATCGCATCTTCTTTCATAATCGCCACCGCTTTTTTATTTAAACCGTGAGCTTCAATTCCGGCGCTATAAATTTTAGCTCTTTCTTTGGCAAAATGTTCTAAATATCCCTGTGCCATCTGGCTTCTACAGGAATTTCCGGTACAAAGTACGAGTACGTTTTTCATATAAGGTTTTTTAGCAGCAACCGCCACCGGGTGCACATTCGTTAGCACTTTCCATCGCAGGTTCTGCGACTCCGCAAGTTTCCTTCGCTTTACAGTCGGTTGGGTTTACGTCTAGTTTCATTAGTAAATTTCCGTTTTTAATAGTAAAACCGGTCACAAATAATTGTGCGGTATGAAAATTAGCATTGCTATACTCAAATTTTACCTCAGCATCCATATCGTAAGCTTTCATTTGCCCTACTCTCTCCAGGATCGCCAGGGCTTTAAAAACTTGCATATATTCCGTTTTTCCAATTTCCTCCGGACTTTCCCAAAGCTGAATAATGGTTTCGTTCCAGGTATCGGTACCCGCACCGCAGTCTACCGAGTCTATTTTTAGGTGTTTTACTTCGGTTATATGATAATTTGCACCAACCAATAAATTAGGTGCATATTCAAACAACAGGGGCTTTTGCTCGTGTTGTTTTAGCAAATGGAATAATTCTGATGTTTTCATAATTTTAATATTTGTATATCGCAATATTACGATTAATAAGAATTAGAAAAAAGAAGAATTAAATATTTTTTCTGTTTATACTTAAAAAAGAATGTTTTAGCTTAGAGAAAAGCCTTATCGTTTGGTTCCCAAAGCTCAATCTTATTTCCTTCCAAATCCATAATCCAGCCGAATTTCCCTTCTTCCACACTTTGAATTTCATCGAATACCTGCACGCCTTCGGCTTTTAAGGTTTCCAGTAATTCTTCAAGATTTTCAACGCGGTAATTCATCATAAAATCTTTCTCGGAAGGTTTAAAATGTTCGGTGTCTTCTTTGAAAGGACTCCATTGCGTAGAACATTTATTCCCTTTTTCGTCCAACCACCAGAACGTGCAACCCCATTGATCGGTATTTAAACCTAAATGCTTGCTGTACCATTCTTTTACCGCTTTCGGGTCTTTGGTTTTAAAGAAAACCCCACCAATTCCTGTAACTCTTTTATCCATTTTTTCTGAATTAATTTTCCTGAAAATACGATAATTCGGTAGAAATAATTTTGCCACGATCAATTACTAAAACAAGTTACAGATCGCCGCGTCTGCTATCGCTTCCTCGCAATAACGAATAATCATAAAAAAACCTCACAGGTCTTAGAGACCTGTGAGGTTTAATCTATTTAGAAGAATTACTTCGCTTCTCCTTTTCCGAATTTATCAATAATTTTTCCAGCAATTACGCTCGCCAGTCTCTCGTGAGATTCTACGGTCCAACCGGCAACGTGGGGGCTCAAAATCACGTTATTCAAAAACATAAGTTCTCGCATAGCATCTGGAATCTGGTTTTCTATACTTAGGGAAACGTTCTTTTTATTTGAAAAAAGACTTTCAAAAGAAGCTTTTTCGTATTCCAGAACATCCAGACCGGCGCCGAGAACACGACCGTCTTTTAATGCATCTACAAGATCTGCCGTAACCACGTTTTTTCCGCGAGCAGTATTGATAAACCAAAATGGCTTTTTGTAGGCATCTATAAATTCTTTATTGATCATTTGATCGGTTTCAGGCGTCCAGGGGGTGTGCAAGCTCACCACATCACATTTCTCTCTAAATTCCTCTAAGGATACCTGACGCACGTGTTCATCGCCTACACCCTCTTTAATATCGTAGCAAATTACCTCAACATCAAATCCGCGAAGTTTTTTGGCAAAGGCTTTTCCCATATTTCCGTAACCTACAATTCCAACAATTTTCCCGTCTAATTCCAAACCGCGATTTTCTTCCCGATGCCAAAGGCCATCACGAACTTCTCTATCGGCTTTGTTTAGTTTATTAAAAAGGGAAAGTAGCATCGCCAGGGAATGTTCCCCAACAGCATTTCGGTTGCCTTCAGGCGCAGAAAATAAGGTGATGCCATGTTCTTCAGCGTAATCTACATCTATATTTTCCAGCCCGGCTCCTACCCTAGCTATAAATTTTAAATTAGGTGCCGCATCAATAAACTCACGATCTATCGTATAACGACTTCTAATAACGATCCCATCGTAGAGATGTTGATTTTCCAGCGTTTCTTCCCGCGATTGGGTAAAGCCTTCAATATTTTGATGCCCGGCATCTTGTAATTGTTTGATTAAAGTTGGATGATTGGTATCTGAATGTAAGATAATCATTGCTCTAAATTGAGTTTTTAATTTTTATATAACGCCCGCCGGGACTAAGCTCAAAAACTGGCTTATCCGCATTATAAATAAATTAAGTTAGAAAAAATGGATTTTGAAATGAAGGCGGTTTCATTTGTTAACTCACTATGTGAGATTTTTTGAGGCTGTTTTAAAAGTTTTATTGAATCGTCATCCTAAACTCGTTTCAGAGCCTGCCTCGATTTTTATCGGGGATCTAATGTTATAATAATTCGAATATGTTAGAAGCTGAAACAAGTTCAGCTTGACGCAATAGACTCAATTGAACAACCTAATTTAGTATTCAAGTTAATTTCCCCGATTTATTCAGAGAACTTCCATAAGAAAAACCAAAGTTAAAGAATGATTTTTAAAACTTAAAGCCATAAGCCTTTAAGTTAGAAACCAAGTACCAATTTAGAAATATAGAAAAAGAGGAAAATACCAAAGATATCATTGCTTGTAGTGATAAAAGGACCTGTAGCAATCGCGGGATCAATACCCTGCTTATTTAATATAATTGGCACAAAAGTTCCCACCAAAGCGGCTACAATAATTACCGAAAGTAAAGATGCTGCTATGGTAATACTCACCAATTGATCCTGCCCTACTATAAGTCCGAATAAAATAACAAGAATTCCCAAAGCAATTCCATTAATTAAACTAAGACTAACTTCTTTTATTAAACGTTGTAATAAGCTACCACGTAAATTATCATTTGCAAGTCCCTGAACTATAATTGCGCTGGACTGTACTCCAACATTTCCCGCCATCGCGGCAATTAGGGGAGTGAAGAAAAATAAAATTGGAAATTGCTCTAAAGCTTCTTCAAAACCTTTCATAATATAAACACTGCCCAGCCCACCAAATAGACCAAGCACTAACCAGGGTAAACGTGCCCGGGTTAATCTTAACAGGCTGTCATCTGCCTCTACATTTTCAGAAATACCGGAAGCCATCTGGTAATCCTTTTCGGCCTCTTCTTTAATAAAATCTACAATATCATCAATGGTAATTCTCCCCACCAGGCGGCCCATTTCATCTACAACGGGAATAGCTTCCAGGTCATATTTTTGCATTATTCGGGCTACTTCTTCGCCTTCGGTATGTACGGTCACATAATCTACCTGCGGAATATATACATCCTGAATATTGGCATGACTGGGTGCGGTAAGCAAATCTTTTAGTGAAAGTCTACCTTTTAACTTGTTTTTATCATCCACTACATAAATGGAATGTACACGGGTCACATTTTCGGCCTGTTCACGCATTTCAGTCATACAACCGGTTACACTCCAGTTTTCTTTAACTTTTACGAGCTCTTTAGCCATAAGTCCACCGGCAGAATCTTCATCATACCTAAGTAACTCTACAATATTATCAGCGTGTTCTTCGTCTACAAGTTCTGCAATAACATTTTGCTGGCGCTCGGGAGAAAGTTCAGAAATGATGTCGGCGGCATCATCGGTATCCATTTCTTCCAACTCTTCAGCGATCTCTTTGGCCGAAAGGGTATCTAAAATACGTTCCCTAACTCCTTCTTCCAGTTCCATTAAGGCTTCAGAAGTTTTTTGACTATCCAGCAGTTTAACCAGGTAAGTAGCTTCTTCTAAAGAAAGTTCGGTAAGAATTTCAGCAATATCAGCGTGATGCACGTCTTCAAGGTGCAATAGTAATTCCTCGTTATTTTCCTGTTCTACGAGAAATTTTAGTTTTTCTATTAACTCACTACTGATTTGAAATTGCATAGGGCTGAATTTTAAGGGTCAAATCTATAAATTCCTGAAAACCGAGTTGCTCAGGGCGTTTGCCAAATATAGGATCTTCCCTTAAATTATCGGGTAAATCGAAAGTTTTTAAACTATTTCGCATCGTCTTTCTACGTTGCTGAAATGCTGTTTTTACAACTCTAAAAAACAGTTTTTCATCACACGCCAGCGTAAAATTTTCCTTTCTGGTTAATCGCAAAACACCACTATCTACTTTTGGTGGCGGATTAAATACTGAAGGCGGGACCGTAAATAAATATTCAGCTTCATAAAAAGCCTGAACCAGTACCGAGAGAATTCCGTAGGTTTTATTGCCCTGCTTTTCACAAATTCGCTGCGCGACTTCTTTTTGAAACATTCCCGAAAATTCAGGAATTTGGTGTTTCAATTCTAAAACTTTAAAAACAATTTGGGTTGAAATATTATAGGGGAAATTACCAATAATCGCAAAAGCTTCGTCGCGAAAAGCAGTTCCTACATCATACTTCAAAAAATCGAATTGATGAATTCTATCTTCCAGTTGTGGGTAATGTTCCTGCAGGTAAGCAACACTTTCAGTATCAATTTCTATTACGTGAACCTCAGCATCCTGTTTTAATAGATATTTGGTGAGAACGCCCATTCCGGGGCCAATTTCAAGCACTTTATTGTAACCTTTGTAGGTAAGGGTTTCGGCTATTTGCTCAGCAACACTTTCATCGGTTAAAAAATGCTGCCCAAGATGTTTTTTTGCTCTTACTTCGCCTTCTTGTGACTGCGGAGTTTTGCCTCTTTTTTTATATTTACTCATAGATCTACTGCTCGCTAATTACCTGCATTTCGGTTCTAAAAGCCACAAATTTTCCTTCAAAAATTTTACTTTTTCCTCTTAACCTATCAGCATCTTCTTTGTAATATCTCTCCAAAACTTCTTTGTTTTCAGTAGTATATTGAACAGAATAAGTGATGCCGCCCATAGCCTCGGTTACCATCACACGTGTCATTAAAGCTTTTTTAAATTTTCCGGTATCCAGCATCTCGGGAATATGTTCATCCTTCATCCATTTCACCCACTCATCGTGAATTGCTTCTTCTACATTTATGGTTACATTATATATATACATATTGGTTTTTTAAGGCGTTTTTTCGTAATCTCCTCTTAGCGCCCGGTATTTTTTTCGGGCTTCTACAAAATAAATACTATCAGCGAAGTTAAAGATTATTTGTTCGTAATATTCTTTAGCTTTTTCAGGGTCTTCCAGTCGGTTTGCGTATAATTCGGCTAAATAATAATGGGCATTATCTGCGAGAATATCTGCATTAAAATTTTCTATGATGCCTAGATAATTATTTTTAGCAGCTGTAAACTGTTCAGTTTCTTCAAAAAGTCGGGCTTGTTTCAGCAAAGCTTCATCTTCTATTTTTTCACCTTTATGATCGTTTAAAATTTCTCCTAAAAGTTCTATAGCTTCGGAATTTTTCTCCTGAAAAGCCAGCAAATCTGCCCTGGCATATTTTTTAAGTGCAGTTTGTGTGGAATCTTCTATAGAATTATCTTCAATTAACAAACTAAGCTCCATCGCATCATTGGCGATAAGTTGAGAAGTAGAAGATTTCAAAACATCTAACTGTTGTTTTGCCCATTTGAAGTCGCCTTTGAAATAGCTGGTTTTTGCCACTTTAAATCGGGCATTTTGCGATATTCTAACATTTTTCACCAAATTCTGCACCTGGGAATAATTTATAAGTGCTTCATTAAATTTTTCCTGAAGCACTAAAATATCTGCCAGCGCCAGTTTAACCAGCGCCTTATCGAAATCTCGGGTTGTTTTCTCGACAAGCTCCCTTAACAAGCTTATTGCAGTATTTTTTTCGTCTATTTTAAAGGCTAAAAAATTAGCAAAATCTATTTGCAAAGCCAGTGTATTAATTCCTTTCCCAAATTCTTCGAATAACGCCCGGTATTTTTCCTCAACTTCAGCATAAGCTTTATCGCCTTCATTTTCAAGCCGAATTTTTAGTAAAAACTGGCTAGCCTGTAGCACAATATTTTCTGAAGGGGCTTCTTCTATCACATAATTTACAATCTCAGTAGCCGCATCATAATCTTCAGCCTCACGAGCAATTACGGCCAGGCTCAAAATGCTTTGTAAACTCTTATCGCTTCTTCTATAAATAGCTTTTTCCTGGGCAAACGCCTTTAGAAACTCCTGCTCCTGGATAAAAAGCCAGCTTAGCATTTCGTTATAAAGTAAACTGGGATTTTGCTGAAGTTTTGTGAGTAATAACCTTCTAAAAACCGTATTGGCTTCAATAGAAGGATCTGAAGAAATATATTTTCCAAATTCACGGTTGGCAATAGCGAAGAAATCTGGGTTGGCTTCTACCAATTCCAGGTAATTCTTGAACATGGCTTCAATTTTTCCCTGCTCCCCATAAATTCTCGCAAGTTGCAAATTGTAGTTGAGTTCGTTATTGAGCTCCATCGCCTTTTCGTAGGTTTCTGCAGCGTTTTTTAAAAGGCTATATTTTTGAAAAGTTCTTGCTATAGAATAGGCATAATTTGGGCGGGAGTCTACCGCGCTAAGCGCTTCGGCGTAGAATTTTTGGGCTCTTTCATCATTGCCCTGAAGTTCATAATTATGACCAAGTTCAATGAGAAGTGTAGGATTATTTGCCGAATTATTTAATTTCTGCCGCAATAATTCTTCAGCTTTCTCAAAATTCTCAAGCTGTTGATGACTTTCTACCAGGCCGAAAAAATAGGAGGTATTCTGCGGATTTTCCGCTACTAACTTTTCGTAGGTTTTAAGCGCTTTTTCAAATTCTCCCTGATCGAAAAAATTACGCGCCAATACCTCAGATTGCGCCTGGGCACCTGAAATAGAGAAAATAAAAACCAGGAAAAATAAAGCAATGCGCATCCTGTAAAGATAAGGATTTGCCCTGTGAATCAATATTTTTCGCTAATTAATCTATTAGATTGAAGCCGGTGTAAGGTACCAAAACCTCGGGAACTTTAATTCCTTCTTCAGTTTGATAGTTCTCCAGGATTCCTGCAAGTACGCGAGGTAAGGCCAAAGCACTTCCGTTTAGTGTATGCACCAATTCCTTTTTACCCTCCTTATTTTTATAGCGTAATTTAAGCCTGTTAGCCTGGAAAGTTTCAAAATTTGAAACCGAGCTAATCTCTAACCAACGATCTTGCGCGGTAGAAAACACCTCGAAATCGTAAGTAAGCGCTGCTGTAAATCCAAGATCACCGCCACAAAGTCTTAGAATTCTATAAGGCAATTTAAGATCTACTAAAATATCTTTTACGTGCGCTACCATTTTATCTAAAGCCGCATAAGAATCTTCAGGCTTTTCTATTCTTACCAATTCTACTTTGTCAAATTGATGTAGACGGTTAAGTCCGCGCACGTGAGCACCATAAGAACCCGCTTCCCTTCTAAAACAAGGGGTATAACCGGTACAGGCGATTGGGAAATCTTTATCGATAAGCAAACGATCCCGATACATATTCGTCATGGGTACCTCAGCAGTTGGAATCATATAAAGATCATCGGCTGTGATATGGTACATTTGCCCTTCCTTATCGGGTAATTGTCCCGTTCCCAACCCGGATGCCTCATTAATCATTAGAGGTAATTGATATTCGGTATAACCGGCATCGATGGCTTTATCTAAAAAGTAAGTAATTAAAGCACGTTGCAACCTGGCTCCTTTCCCTTTATAAACGGGAAATCCGGCGCCGGTTACTTTATTACCCAGCTCAAAATCTATAATATCATATTTTTTGGCAAGTTCCCAATGCGGCAGCGATCCTTCTGCAAGTACAGGCACGTCGCCTTCTTTAAAGATCTCTTCGTTATCTTCTTCTGAAGTTCCCGCGGGCACAGAATTGTGCGGAACGTTAGGAATGGTATAAAGCAAGCTTTCCAGTTTCGCAACGGTTTCAGAAAGCTCCTCGGAAAGCACTTTGGAATCTTCTTTTAAATTTCCGGTTTTTTCTTTAATAAGGTTGGCTTTTTGATGCTCACCATTTTTGAACATCATCCCAATTTGCTTAGAAAGCCTGTTAGATTCGGCTAAAATATCATCGAGTTTCGCCTGAGTTGCACGGCGTTTTTCGTCTAATTGCAACACCTCTTCAAGAATACTCTCGGCCTCAAAATTTCGCTTTTTGAGTGCATTAATGAATTCTTCTTTATTCTCCCTGATATTATTAACCTGTAACATAGCTTTCTATTTCCTAATTTGAAGCTGCAAATGTAAGAAAAGCACTGTAGACTTTTAATCTAATTTTGAAGGTAAAATCCAGTCGTGGTGTTTAAAGTGCTGCCATTTTTCTGAAGCCAGATCAACTTTTGGGTCTATAAATTTTTCGTAAGGTCGGCCGTTGATACTTATATCTGATTTTACAAAGACCTGGATATCCTTGCCTTTTTTGGCATAATCTTCTTTAAGCCATTGTGCAAACTGCCACATCATATCTGGCTTAGCACTTACGGAGCGCATTTGTTTCGGACTTAAATACCGGGCTTTATTTACATAAATCGTATCCTTTTTTCCTTTTTCAACTACTTTAAAAGTGGATTTTCCTGAACGCGAACGTAGCATCATTCGCCAACTAAGGCGATGGGCTTCTTCTGTCCACAAAACATTATCCTGAAAAAACCAATGCCTAAGCGGTAGAGCGATTTGAATCACAAACCAAATAGATAATACTGTAATTAATGGTTTTTTATAAGATGGAATTATTATTTCAGCTTTATCGTAGTAAGGCTTTTTATTCCGAAGTATATACTTATTAATCTTTTCTGAAGGAAAAAAGAAAAGACAGAAAGCCAATGATAAATAAGGGAAAATACCAATATGAAAAATAAAACTATTAAACAGATGGAAGAAAATAGCAAGGATAAAAGCAGGCAACCTTGTTCTTTTCCATAAAAGCGCGGGAATTATTAATAAATCGAATAATATTCCGAAATAAGTAATCGCATACCGAACGAAATCTTTCTGAAGAAATTCACCTACCAGCCAGTAATCGGCTTTTCCACGCATAAGAAGTGCCGGTAATGTGCCATCCAGCCAATCTGGATATAATTTTGCGACTGCAGCATAGGTATAAACGATCCATAATTGCAGCACTATTAATACCCAAACCCATTGTGGCATAGAAATCTTTCTGAAATCTGGTTTTTTCCAGGCATCAAGAGATAAATAGCGATGTGCGGGTAGAAAAAACATTATTCCGCATAGTAACATCAGCAAATAATAGTGATTGTTATAGGAAGACTTTTGCATCAGGTAAACCCCGGCCCACATTATGGTATAACAAAAAATGCTGAACCGATATTTGAACCCAAGCATAACAAAAATGCCAAATAGGCCCAAAATTCCGTAGTAATACAACATTCCGTTTCCGGGTAGCGGTTGCAGGAATTCAAAACCAATAAAATTAAAAGTGAAGTCGGGCTCTATGAGTGTTCTTCTAATCCAACCGGTGAAAATAGCCCCCACGGCCTCTAGCGTAATAAGCAGACCAAAAATAATTCGGAAAGCAATTAGCGCCGAATTATCTACCTGCTTAAAAAGCAATTTATTCAGCATAATTATCTTTAATATATTGCCTGGAGAAGGCTTCGTCTTGCTTCATTGCAACTTTTAAAGCATTTACAGAATCGAATTTTTTCTCATCCCGAATCCTTACCAGCATTTCAATTTTTAGTTCGGCACCGTAAAGATCCTGGTCCAGGCTAAAGAAATATGTTTCTATGGTTTGGTCTTTTCCACCAACCGTGGGATTAGTACCAATATTCATCATCCCAAAGTAGCGCTTTCCATCAATTTTAGAACAAACTACATAAACTCCGTTTTTAGGAATTAATTTATAATCTTCTTCAATATTTAAATTGGCGGTGGGATAATTAAATTCTTTCCCCAGCCCTCGTCCTTTTACCACAGTTCCTTTTAAACTAAAAGGGGTTTGAAGAAAGGAATTAGCCTGTCCTACTTTCCCCTCTAACAGGGCATTTCTAATTTTTGTAGAACTTACAGCCACCTGGTCTACTTCCTGCTTGGTGATTTCTTCTACCTCAAAACCATATTCCTCTCCAAACTGTTTTAAGGTATTGATATCTGCAGTACGGTTTCTACCAAATCGGTGGTCATAACCTATAATTACTTTCTTCGCTTTTAAGCGATTTACCAAAATATCGCGCACAAATTCTTGCGCGGTAAGTCTTGAAAACTGCTGAGTAAAAGGATGAATCACCAAATGATCTATACCGGTTTTCTCCAGAATTTCAGTGCGTTCCTCAATGGTATTTATAAGTTTTAAGCCACTTTCCTTTTGCAGAACCATTCTTGGATGCGGAAAAAAGGTAAAGATTACCGACTCAAGATTCTCAATTTTTGCGGCATCTACGAGACGTTTTATAATTTGTTGGTGCCCCGCGTGTACACCATCAAAAGTACCAATGGTAACTACGGTTTGTTTTTCACCTTTAAAAGCATTTGCACCTTTATGTATTTTCAAACTCAACTTATTTTCCGTTAAATGAATTCATAGTGTTTGAAACGCCTGCCGTTCCAAAAGATTTTACTAATTCGGCTGATTTTTCCAGGCGCTCTCCCATTTGCTTTTTTTCCTCTTCTCCCCATTCTCCAAGTACATAATCTACTTGCTGGCCTTTAGAAAACTCATCGCTAATGCCAAATCTAAACCTATTATATTTAGTTGTATTTAGGGTGTTTTGAATGTCTTTTAAACCATTATGCCCCCCGTCACTGCCTTTGGTTTTAAGGCGAATAGTACCAAATGCTAAATTTAGATCATCAGTAATAACCAGTAAATTCTGTAATTCTATTTTTTCTTTTTGAAGCCAGTAGTTAATTGCTTTCCCGCTAAGATTCATGTAGGTTGAAGGCTTCAGCATAATAAAAGTGCGGCCTTTAAACTTAAATTTAGCAACATCGCCCAATTTTTCTGAAGAAAAACTTACTTCTTCCTTTTCGGCTAAATAGTCAAGGATTTTGAAACCTATATTATGGCGGGTATTTTCATATTTAGGACCGGGATTTCCCAATCCTGCAATCAAAAATTTCTTCATAGGATCTTGTTCTTCTTCCTGAGTCTTTTTGTTACTGAGAATTTTTCCGAAGAAAGACAGCATAGTTTTGTTTTGGTAAAGATAAAATTATTAGAATATCTAACTAAAAGATTTTACTCGATAATCGAGACTAAATACTCCAGGGCTCGTCTTGAAAATAAAATGCTGTTTCGCATACAAGAGGCGGGAGCTGGCTTTAAGGTAGTTTACCACTGATAAATTTGAAACCTGAAAATAAAAAAAGCACCCCAAACGGGATGCTTTTAGATTTTTGCTAAAAAGAGAATAGATTAATTATCTTCTCCTTCTTTAACTGCAGCAACATCATCTGTTTCAGTAGATGGTACTTCGTCTGCTGGTACTTCATCTTCATCATCATCGTCCTCAAGGGCAACAATGTTACGTGAAGTTCTAACCTGGCAAATTACTGTGTTATCTGGATGCTGAATCTCGTAAGACTCGTCTGCAACTGCAGTAACATAAAGTTTTTGACCAATTTTAAGTTTACTTACATCTGCAGTAATATAATCTGGCAATTCGTTAGCCAAACCTCTTACTTTTAAACGACGTAAGTTGTAACGTAGCACACCACCATTTTTAACACCTCTCGCAACACCTTCGGTATGGATAGGAATTTCCATAGTGATTGGTTTATCATCACTAATCTGGTAGAAATCTACGTGCAAAATAGCATCGGTAACCGGGTGGAACTGGATGTCCTGAAGAATAGCGTTAAACTTCTCGCCATCTCCAAACTTAATTTCCACTGTATGCACATCTGGGGTGTACACAAGGTCGTTAAACGAAATTTCTTCTGTTGCAAAGTGCAACGGCTTGGCATCTCCCCCGTATAATACGCAAGGAACCTGTCCAGCATTACGCAGGGCCTTCGTGGCTTTCTTTCCTACGCTTTCTCTTTTAGATCCGTTGATCGTAATTGATTTCATTGTTGAAAAATTTTAGGCTGCAAAAGTAGCGCTTTTTTCCATTCTATAAAACCCTGACTTAAAATTCTTTAAAAAGAAGATTCCTGATTGAAAATATCTATTAAAAAACTGAAAGTAAGTTGCTTTACATAATGAATTTAGAACTGATAGATTTATTTTTATGCACTCTACTCATAACATCGGCAAAAAGATCTGCACAACTTACTACTTTAATTTTATCGCTTTGTTGTCTTAGCGGAATAGAATCTGTAACAATTAATTCCTGAAGTTTTGATTTCTCAATGCGCTCGTAAGCCTCTCCTGAAAGTACCGGGTGGGTACAAATAGCACGTACGCTTATAGCGCCACGCTCCATCATTAAATTGGCTGCTTTGGTTAGTGTACCTGCAGTATCTACCATATCATCAACCAAAACCACATTTTTACCTTCTACGTTACCAATAAGCTCCATATGCGATATCACATTAGCTTTAGCACGCTGCTTATAACAAAT
Organism: Salegentibacter sp. Hel_I_6; assembly: GCF_000745315.1. NCBI lineage: Bacteria > Pseudomonadati > Bacteroidota > Flavobacteriia > Flavobacteriales > Flavobacteriaceae > Salegentibacter > Salegentibacter sp. Hel_I_6. The sequence goes on from NZ_JQNQ01000001.1 coordinate 1,812,612, forward strand.
TACCACATCGCTTTCTAAAGCTTTAGAGTATGCATAAGCTCTTTTAGAACCTCCCATATCAGGCGAAGCAACGGTTAAATTATCTAATCCCAATTCTCTTAAATACGGCAGAAAAACGGTAGAGGCATAAAGATGGTCTACGGGTTTCTCGAAAAACCCCTGAATTTGATCGGCGTGCAAATCCATAGTAATAATTCGGGTGGCACCGGCAGTTTCCAAAATACTTGCTATCATTTTTGCAGCGATTGGAACCCTAGGTTTGTCTTTTCTATCCTGGCGTGCCCATCCAAAGTAAGGTAACACGGCGGTAATATGCCTTGCAGAAGCTCTTTTAGCAGCATCAAGCATTAAAAGCATCTCCATTAAATGGTCTGATCCCGGGTGGGTAGAACCAATTATAAAAACGCGAGAACCTCTAACCGACTCTTCAAAAGAAGGTTGAAATTCACCATCGCTGTAAGTTGAAGTTATTACATTTCCTAATTTAGTACCGTAAGCAGCCGCTATTTTTTCAGCTAATTCTCTACTTTGAGTACAGGAAAAAATTTTGGCCTCGGGAATTACGTTGGGCATGTTGTGTTGTTTTTGTGAATGTTGTTTGTTGGGTTACAAATTTAGAAATTAATTCCTTTCACACCGCACGAATAAGTTTAGAGTGAAATTTTAAAATTCTATAAAAAGCATTTGGGGGTGAGAAAAATTTTTTACTTTTGCCATCCACTTGCTCGAGTGGCGGAACTGGTAGACGCGCTGGATTCAAAATCCAGTAACTTCGGTTGTGCGGGTTCGATTCCCGCCTCGAGTACTTTTAAGCCTACAAATAACACCAAAACCCCGTAAACTGCACTGTTTACGGGGTTTTTTATTTTTTACGATATCAAATAATATCATTTGAATAGGTATTAAAAGTGTCCAATTAGGTGACCTTTTTGAATTTCAAAAATAGGTCACCGAATGACCTTTAACATATTGATATAATGGTTTTTACAGCTATATTGTTTGGATTTTTTTCTTTAGATTTATCATTCAAAATATATCATTATGCAGAACTTATTATCAATTCTCTTCTATATCAAGAGAAGTAAAACTGACAAACAAGGAAAAGTACCTATCTACATGAGAATAATTTATGATGGGAAAAGAGCTGAAGTTAGCACCATGAGAAAAGTAGAACTAAACAAATGGAATGCTAAAGCCAATTGTTTTAAAGGTCACTCGGGTGAAGCTAAATCAATAAACAGGCATCTGGATATTATGAAAAACCGGTTGTATAGTATATTTCAAAAACTTCAGAGTTCAGAAGAAAATATTACGGCAACTATATTAAAAGATTTTTTTATAGGTAACGACGATTCAAAAAAAGAAATTTTACAAATATTTGAAGATCATAATTTAAGAATGCAAAAGCTTGTTGATAAAGATTATTCCTATAGAACTCTTCAACGTTATAGGACTACAAAAAAGCATTTAACCAATTTTATTTCGTCTAATTATAAAGCTGATGATTTTCGGGTAAAAGATATTGACATAAAATTCATTAATAGTTTTATTTACTATCTAAAAACAGACCTCAACCTCTCCCATAACTCCGCTTTAAAATATTTAGCCTATTTGAAAAAAATTGTCCGGATTGCTGTTGCTAATGGTTGGCTGGAGAAGGATCCATTTTACAATTTAAAATTAAAGCGCCAGATGATAGATCGGGAGTTTTTGACAAAAGAGGAAATTATTAGAATAATGGAAAGAACCTTTACCATCCAAAGAATGGAGCAAGTAAGGGATGCATTTTTGTTCTCCTGCTATACCGGGTGTTCTTATTCCGATATTAAAAAGCTAACTAAACAGAATATTATTAAGGGAATTGATGGCAGCCAATGGTTAAAGTTTAAAAGAACAAAAACCAAATCCCTAAGCAGTGTTCCTCTTTTGACAGTACCGGAAGAGCTAATTAAGAAATATGAAGACTTTGAAAATCCCAAAGATACCTTGTTACCGGTGCTATCAAATCAAAAAACAAATAGCTATTTAAAAGAAATTGCCGATGTATGCGAAATCGAAAAGAATCTCACTTTCCATGTTGCCAGACATACCTTTGCCACCACAGTAACCCTTTCAAACGGCGTTCCGATTGAAAGTGTAAGTAAGATGCTAGGTCATAGATCAATAAAAATCACTCAACATTACGCAAAAGTATTAGATGAAAAATTAAGCGAGGATATGAATAATTTGAGAAGCCGGATGGCAGCTAATGAGAACAAATAATAATAAAATAGCTCTGGCTTTTAAGTTTTACTTCTAGAGTTTGATCATTTTTCGATTTTATCATTTACAAAACCACCTGCAAAAGTTTTCATCAAAGGATTTAGAACTTGAAAGCTAGCGGATTACAGAGAGTTACTAACTTACACTTTCTCCTTCTTTCCTCCAATCTAAATGAACAATTTCCCCTTAAACAACTCAGTAAAACCTAATCAATTAGATACTGGCAAGAATTTATCACTTATTTCCTAAAAATCATCGCTATATTTATAAGCCTCAATTACCGCTTTCTCTCCTTTTTTTCCTGACTCTAAATTCCCGTGCTCCATTCCCATAATACCATTATATCCTTTAGAGTGAATAAATTTAAAGATATTTTTATAATTTATTTCACCTGTTGTAGGTTCATTTCTTCCTGGATTGTCACCTACCTGGAAATATGCAATTTCATCCCAGGCTGCCTCGATATTAGGAATTAAATTGCCTTCCTGAATTTGTTGGTGATAAATATCATAAAGAATTTTACAAGACGGACTATCTACAGCCTTACATATTTGATAAGCCTGGGGTGAACCTGATAAAAATAATCCTGGATGATCTCTGAAATTCAATGGTTCCAAAACCATGATTATTCCGTGGGGTTCCAGGATTTCTGATGCCATCTTTAAGGTTTCGATAACGTGGACGGTTTGGTATTGTAAATTTTGACGCTGGTCAACATAACCAGGAACAACGGTTATCCATTTGGCATTTACTCTCTTTGCTACTTCCACCGATTCTTTAATTTGTTTTAAAAACTCTTCTCTAAGAGTTTCATCTCCACTTGCAAGATTAGGTTCAGACCAATAAATATTATGAGCAACAAAAACACCCATAGTAATATTTCTATTGCCCATTGTTTTGGCAATTTTTTCCTGGAGCTCAATAGGCCTAGCCTTCATATCATTATCTTCAAAGGCCTTAAAACCTCTATCGGCCATAAAATTAAGCTGATCTATAGGATCTTCCCCTGCGTGTTCCTTAAACATCCCCAAATGTGGTGCATAAGATAGTTTAAACTTGTTCTTTGTGAAAGAAGAACCTTCCTCGAAAACAGCCCTGGAAACCGCAAGCGGTCCAAGCCCTGCAAGGCTTGTTGCAGCAATATTTTGTTTAATGAATTTTCTCCTGTCCATTCAAATAATATCTCTAATTAAAATTTAATTAAAAAGAAGCAAATGCTTCCTGAAAACTTAAAGGTACCTGATTCTGAAAGCTGTAGTACTGCATTGTTCGGATTTTAAGCAGACATTAGGATTTTAAAAGTATAAACTAACACCTGACACCTATTATTCTTTAAGCTATCAATATAGGAATTCTACTCTATTGCCATTGCTCTTCTTTTGTTAGTCCAGGCATAATAAAATATATAAGCATAACAGATCATCACTAAAATCAAGGCAATTTTAAAACTATAGGAATCAGTTAGTAATCCATAAGCCGGTGGTATTATCGCGCCACCAACTATCATGGTGCACAATACTCCTGAACCTTGGGCCTTATCATCTCCTAAGCCGTCTAAAGCAAGACTGAAAATTGTGGGGAACATTATAGAGTTAAAGAGGCCTACAGCAATAATGGTCCACATAGCTGCAAGACCAACCGAAAATGTAGATATAAGTATCATACTTATTGCTCCTATTGCAAATACACTTAAAACCTTAGCTGGGTTAAAAATAGTTGTTAAATAAGAACCAATAAACCTTCCTATCATTGCTCCCGTCCAATAAAAAGTAACAAAAACACCAACCACAGCCATATCACTTGATGCTGACACACCAGTACTCAAAATCCAGCCTGCAATAGTACGCATAAAGGATGTTTCTCGCACCGTTGCAGCAAGATCCAGGCTTAAAAAATAGTTTACCATGTAACTTCCCAGTGCCACTTCTGCCCCTACATAGGAAAACAGGCCTATGGCTCCCAGGATTAAATTTCTATTCTTTAGTACTCCCCGATAATCATTCGAAGCTTCCTTATCCCCTACCTTTGGAAGGTTTACGAAAAAGAAAACAATGGCTATTATTATTATAAACGCTGCAATCCCTAGGAAAGGTGTTTGCACGGCAGAGGCTTCAGAAACATAATAGCTTGTTTGCGCAGTAGTATCCAGGGCTTCAATCTCGGCAGTAGTTTTAACTTTATCCTGAAGAATGAATAAAGCTCCCAAAGCCGGTGCAATTGCCGTACCCAGGGAATTAAAAGCCTGTGATAGATTAAGTCGGCTCGAGGCTGTTTTTTCAGGACCTAAAATAGTAACATAAGGATTTGCCGCTACCTGCAATATGGTAATCCCGGCTGCGAGCGTGAAGTATCCAAACATAAAAATTCCGAAGATACGATAGGAAGCTGCAGGGTAAAAAAGTAAGCAGCCAGCAGCCATAGTAACCAAACCTAAAATAATTCCTTTTTTATATCCTATTTTTGATAAAATATATCCTGCAGGTATAGAAAGTAAAAAATAAGCACCAAAGAATGCAAATTGTACCATCCCTGCCTGGAAGTAAGAAAGTGTAAAAACTTCTCTTAATCTTGGTATAAGTGAATCTACCAGCACGGTAATAAAACCCCATAGAAAAAAGAGGATAGTAACAAATATAAAAGCTGTACGATAAGATTTCTTTTGATTCATGTTCTACTTATTTTCTCTATAAATTTCTTTATTTGGCTCGCTACTCATATAAAATTTTAATTCTCCTCCGTCCATAATATCTGTATGGTCTATAAAAGGCTCTTTTAGAACTTCTCCATTAAGTTCTACCTTTGAAACAAATACATTTTCTGCAGACTGGTTATTAGCAATAACTGTAAAAGTATTCCCATTATCCAGATTTATTGTTGCTTTATTAATAGCCGGACTGCCTAACGCGTATTGTGTAGAACCGGGTGCCACTGGATAAAAACCAAAACTACTGAAAATATACCAGGCGCTCATTTGTCCAAAATCATCATTTCCACCTAAACCATCTGCCCCGGTTTGGTATTGATCTTTGAGAATCATTCTTATTTTATCCTGAGATTTCCAAGGAGTATCGGTCCAATTGTATAAATAAGCAACATGGTGCGATGGCTCGTTTCCATGTACATAATTTCCTATAATTCCTTCACGCGAAATATCTTCCGTGTTTTCGAAATATTTATCGGGTAATTCCATTGAAAACAAAGAATCTAAATGTTGGGAGAATTGCTGCTTTCCGCCCATCATCTCAATCATTTCGGCGGGCTGATGTGGCACATAGAGACTATAATTCCAGGCATTCCCTTCAATAAATCCCTGCCCGTGAGTATCTAAAGCATCAAATTCCCTTTTAAATTCACCATTATCCAATTTTGGACGCATAAAACCAGATGCTGAATCATAAACATTTTTATAATTTTCAGATCTTTTGCTGAATTCTTCGAAAACTTCCCGGTTGCCTAATTTTTTAGCGGCTTGTGCGATGGCCCAATCATCATAAGCATATTCCAGGGTTTTAGACACCGAAGCACCATTTTTATCTTCAGGAACATATCCTTTTTCCATATAGTATTCCAGGCCATCGTAATACCCCGTTTTAGCAGTTTGTACCATCGCCTCTAAAGCGCGTTCTTCATAAAAACCAGTATTTCCTTTAACTATCGCATCAGAGATTACCGAAGCGCTGTGATAACTAATCATACACCAATTCTCATTGGCATAATGTGACCAAACCGGTAGCATTTTATGAACACTTTGATCATAATGTGCCAGCATTGCTTCTACCATATCGCTATTACGCTCGGGTTGTAAAATATTAAACAGTGGATGTAATGCCCGGTATGTATCCCAAAGTGAAAAACTGGTATAATTGACAAAATCTTCTGCCTGGTGAATATTCATATCAATCCCGCGGTATTTTCCATCCACATCCATATATTCGGTTGGGCCTAAAAATGAGTGATACATAGCGGTGTAGAAGTTGGTCATTTCAGCATCATTTTCAGCATCTACCACTACTTTATTTAATTCTTTATTCCACTTTTCGCGAGCATCATTTTTAACTCTATCAAAATCCCAATGTGGAATTTCAGCCTTCATATTATTAAGCGCTCCTTCTGAACTTACCGGGGAAATTGCCAGTTTAATTTGAAGTTTTTCTTCGGCCTCCATATCAAAATCAAAATACATCCTGATTTTTTCTCCTGCTATTTCCGGGAAATTCTCATCCTGGTCAAACTTCCTCCAGAAACCATTGTAAGGTTGTTTATCGTAGCGTGCCCGCCCGTAATTTTTTATTGGCTTATCAAAGCTCATTGCAAAGAACACTTTACGTGTTCTAGCCCAGCCATTGGTTTGTCTAAATCCTGTTATTAAAGTATCGTTTTCTACTCTTACAAAAGTCCATACATTTTTATCGTCGTAATTATAAATACCAGACATTAAATCCAGGATTACATGGGCTTCTTCTTTATCTGCAAAAGTATACCGGTGCATTCCTACACGAGTTGAAGCAGTCATTTCAGCTTCAATATTATAATCTTCTAATAAAACTTTATAATATCCTGCTTCGGCTGTTTCTTTTTCGTGGGAAAAACGGGAACGATAACCGCTATCGGGATTGGCTTCTGTTCCAGGATTCAATTTTAATTCTCCCGTGGTGGGCATTATTAAGAAATCACCCAAATCGGAATGGCCGGTCCCGCTAAAATGGGTATGACTAAAACCAACAATCGTAGAATCGTCATACTGGTAACCCGCGCAATATTTATAAACATCGGGGTTGTATTTACCATCTACCGCATAAGGAATGGTATCGGTATCCGGACTTAATTGAATGCTTCCAAAAGGTACCGTAGCGCCAGGATAAGTATGCCCCATTTTGGCTGTACCAATCATAGGATCTACAAATTGAGCGAGATCTTTTAGCTCTTCCTTAGAAGATGAATTATTCGCTTTAGTGGTTTTTTCTTCTTTCCCGCAGGAAAAAAACAACAGGAACATTAAAAATGTTCCTGTTGAAGTAATAAAATTATTGTTGAATTTCATTCTTTTTTAATTTATATAGATTGAAAGCCTCCCCTCACATATTATAATTCATTAGTCAAAGAATACGGGAAATCTGATTTTTTAGTCCCTCGATTCTTATTAGGGGTATCACCCATTTCTATATCGATTACCGCGCCTTTCATAAGTTCCTTATGACTTAAATAATTCTTTGTGTAATTTTTGCCGTTTAATTCCATTTTCTGAATATACTTGTTGGAATCACTATTTTGAGAAGCATTAATAATAAGCTCGTTTCCATTTTCAAGTTCTACAGTTACTTTTTTGAAAAGCGGAGCACCCATCACGTATTCATCTGTAGCCGGGGCGACAGGATAGAAGCCCATTGCAGAAAATACATACCAGGCTGAAGTTTGTCCATTATCCTCATCGCCACAATATCCATCTGGGGTAGGTTGGTACATTCTATCCATTGTTTCTCTTACCCAGTATTGAGCTTTCCACGGTTCACCTGCGTAATTATAAAGGTAAATCATATGCTGAATTGGTTGATTTCCGTGTGCATATTGCCCCATATCGGCAACTTGCATTTCCCGGATCTCGTGGATAACCCCGCCGTAATAACTTTCATCAAAAACCGGTGGCATTTCAAATACTTTATCTAATTGATCTACAAATTCTTTTTTACCTCCCATTAAATCAATCAATCCCTGTGGATCATGAAATACTGACCAGGAGTAATGCCAACTGTTACCTTCGGTAAAGGCATCTCCCCATTTAAAAGGATTAAAATCTTCTACAAACTCCCCGTTCTCTTTCTTACCACGCATTAGCTTGGTTTCCGGATCATAAAGTTTTTTGTAATTAAGACTGCGTTTTTTATAAAGTTCAATTTCTTCTTTAGGGCGATTCAATTTTTTTGCCAGTTGATATATAGCAAAATCGTCATACGCATATTCTAAAGTTCTGGCGGCATTTTCATTAATACCAACATCATAAGGAACATAACCCAGATCTTTATAATATTCAGCGCCGGCACGGCCTACGGCAGTCATTGGCCCTTCGTTATTGGCTCCATTTAGAAGTGCTTCATATAACAAATCAATATCATAATCAAACTTCCCATCGGTTTTTAAATAAGCATCTGCAACAACTGAGGCCGAGTTGTTCCCTACCATAATGTTCCTAAGACCCGGGCTCGCCCATTCTGGCAACCAACCGCTTTCTTTGTAAGCATTAGCAAGACCTTTTTGGATATTAGCATTTAGTTCAGGGTACATTAAATTTAAGAATGGAAATAAAGAGCGAAACGTATCCCAAAAACCGGTATCGGTAAACATATAACCAGGTAAAACTTCGCCATTGTATGGGCTGTAATGCATCACTTCTCCTTCGGCATTATATTCATAAAACTTTCTCGGAAAAAGCAAGGAACGGTATAATGCTGAATAGAATGTCGCTACCTCATCTGGAGTTCCACCTTCCACTTTAATTCTGGAAAGTTCCTTATTCCATTCTTTGCGAGCTTTTTCTTTTACAGTTTCAAAATCGTCATTTCCTATTTCTTTCAGGTTTAATTCGGCCTGATCATAACTTATAAACGATGAAGCTACCTTTGCATTAATAACTTCCCCTTTTTCAGTTTTAAAACTGATCACACTCCCAACGTGTTCAGCCTCAACTTCCAGGTCTTCCGAAATTTCTTCACCACTAAATGTATGCGAAGCGGTAAATTCTTTATCGAATTTTATAACGAAATAGTTCTTGAAATTATCTGGTACTCCTCCACTGTTTTTGGTGGTATACCCAATTATTTTATTTTCTTCAGGAATAACCTTTACATAAGACCCCATATCCAATGCATCGATAACTATATGAGAACTATCTGATTCCGGAAAAGTAAATCGGAAACGGGCCGCTCTTGACGTAGGTGTAATCTCGGTAGTTACATCATGATCGGCAAGATATACGCTGTAATAGTGTGGGTTAACTTTTTCAGATTTATGGGAAAACCAACTGGCCCGCTCATCTTCATTAAATCGAATTTTACCGGTTATGGGCATTATTGCAAATTGTCCGTAATCATTCATCCATGGCGAGGGTTGATGCGTTTGTTTAAATCCACGTAGTTTATCGGCAGTATACTGGTAGGCCCAACCGTGACCCATTTTACCGGTTTGTGGTGTCCAAAAATTCATTCCCCAAGGACGCGCAATGGCCGGGTACACATTCCCATTTGACATGCTTGGCTTAGAATCTGTTCCCATTAACGGTTTTACCCAATCTACTGGATTTTCAACCTTTTCTACAAGGTAATCCTGTGCATTGACAAACGTTGCAAAAAAGCAAAACGCAAGGACAAAAAAATTAGTTTTCATATAGTAATATTTTATTTATTTATTGGATTTGGTTTAACTCCCTCGTGACTAATAACTACAGGTTTTATATGCCCATTTTCATCAAAATACATTCTATCAATACAGGTTTCCCTTGAATTTCGATCGGTTTCACCTTTTGGACGACGATGGTAAACCATGTAGTAATCATCTTTACCCGGAGTTTTTATTACCGAATGATGTCCCGCCCCAGTGGCTATATCTGGATCTTGTTGTAGTATAGTTCCTATTCTTTTAAAAGGTCCGGTAGGAGAATCGGATATTGCATAGGCTACACTGTAATCTGGACCGGTCCAGCCACCTTCAGACCACATGAAATAATATTTTCCATCTCGCTTAAACATAAACGGTCCCTCTACGTAACCTTCCGGGGTCACTTCCTTAAAAGTTTCACCATCTTCAAAAGTTTTGAACCCGGTGAAATCATCATTTAATTTTGCTACGTTACAGTGTTGCCAACCCCCGTAGAACATATAATATTCTCCATCGTCTTCAAAAACAAATTGGTCTATTGGCTGGGCGCCGTTATGGAATTTTCCAATTAAAGGTTTCCCTAAATGATCTTTGTAGGGCCCTTCTGGACTGGAAGCTTTAGCTACACCAATACCTCCAAGCTCTTCATCACTTTGAATATCGTTAGCACCAAAAAAGAGGAAATAATCTTTCTCCTTTTTAATAATAGCAGGAGCCCACATAGCCCGGTTAGCCCACTTCACTTCAGCAGTATCAATTATTCTTTCGTGCTTCTCCCAGTTCACGAGGTCTTTTGAAGAAAAAGCATCAAGAAATACCTGTTCCTCGTAAGGGGCAGAATAAGTAGGGAAAATCCAGTATTTATCATCAAAAACGATTCCTTCAGGATCGGCATACCAACCTGGAAAGACGGGGTTGTTGTTTTGAACAATTTCTTCTTCTGTTTTCTCTTCTTTTTCTTTATTATCTTCTGCATTCATTTTGCAACTTGTAACGGCAATCGCTGCAAACATTAATAATAAAAGGTTTCTATAAGAATTTTTCATCTTTAACATTTTAATTTAAACTTCGTATTTGCTCCAATCCATTACCTCATTTCGGGTGACAGGATTCATTGCTACTTTTAATAAATCTTCATCGTATTTCATTCCATGTTTCTCAAGCACATGCGCTGGTACACCGTCCCAAACATTGGGAGTATTCCCGCGATAATCGAGATATTTAAATCCGGGGTCACTTGTAAAGTAGCCAGTAACTACCAGGTTTCTGATATTCCTAAAAAATACAGGACCTGGAGAATTTTCTTCAAAAGCTCTGGGGTAAGCCATGTTATCTATAATTTCCATTTGATTTTCTTTTGAAATCTCATTGAAAGCTGCTTCAAAACGTTTATTGCTTTCCCTATTAATCCACATTAAACCACCACGCATGGGGAGTTGATGCTCGGGAATGTCTTTTACAATAAACTCGATGAATTCCGGTACGCCTGCTTCAGTAGCGGAAACCGATTCTTCATCTTCAGGAATAATAATATCTGATAATATAGAAATAGTAGCCATCTCTTCTTCAGAGAAAAATGTCTCAGAATATAAATCTTCATCTCTTTCCTCTTCCGCCGGAGTTCTTCCGTACCCCTCTCTTTCTTCAATTATATCTCCTGCAGCAATAGGTGATTTTTTATCGGTCACACAACTGCTAAGGAACAAGCTAGAGCCTACGCCTCCCAGAACCAGTGCTTTTAGTGATTCCCTTCTATCCATAATTATAAATTTTATACATTCCCTTTTTTAAGCTGTTCGGTCAAATAATCAGTAGCACGCCAGGCCAGTGCCAGGATCGTCCAGGTTGGATTCTTATCTGCCTGGGATACGAATGGCCCGCCATCCATAACAAATAAATTAGGTACATCGTGCGCCTGGTTAAACTCATTTACCACAGAACTTTTAGGATCTTTACCCATCCTTGTGGTTCCCACTTCGTGGATAATCTTTCCAGGATTTTCTAGTCCGTAATTTTTTTCTTTTCCAGGCTTGTCCCCTAATGGAACTGCGCCCATATTATGCATCACCTCTTCAAAAGTATCTTGCATATGCCTGGCTTGTTTTACTTCTTCATCAGACCAGCTGTAATTGAATTTTAGCACCGGGATTCCATACTTATCTACTGTATTTGAATCAATTTCGCAATAATTTTCTTTTCGTGGAATACTTTCTCCACGTCCGGCCATTCCAAAGGTAGCTCCATAGAATTTTTTTACATCTTTTTTGAGGCCCGTGCCATAAGCATTTCGTGAAGTATCACCGGTAATTTCTTTTAAGGCCTGGGTATTAAACCCAAATCCATAAGCAGGCATACTCATTCCGCCCCAATATTCAATATGATATCCACGAGTAAAACCAAGGTCTTTACTATCGTTTAGCCACCATGGTGTATAAAGGTGCATTCCGCCTACGCCGTCTTCATTATAACGTTCTCTATCTACCAGTTGGGGAATAAATCCCATCCTGGAAGATCCCGTTGAATCGTGAAGGTACTTCCCTACCACTCCGCTGGAATTTGCCAGTCCGTTAGGGTGCTGTGCCGATTTTGAATTAAGTAAAATACGTGCCGAACTACAGGCGCTAGCGGCTAAGATTACTACTTTTGCTTTGATTTCGTAATCTCTTAGATCGTCTTTATCTATATAAGAAACCCCGGTAGCTTCCCCTTCCCCATTGGTTAAGACTTCTCTAACCATGGCATTTACATAGAGGTCTACATTACCAGTTTTTACAGCTGGTTTCACTAAAACAGATGAAGAAGAAAAATCGGCATAAGCCATACAGGAACGGGAACACTGGTTACAAAAAAAGCATGCGCCACGCTCCTTATTCACCGGTTTTGTGAGTATAGATAAGCGAGAAGGAATCATAGGAACTCCTGCTTTATTAGCCCCTTTTTTGATGTATAACTCGTGTAATCTGGGCTTTGGAGGTGGTAAAAAGAACCCATCTGGTTCGTTTGGTATATTTTCTTTAGTCCCAAAAACCCCAATTAATTTATCTACTTTATCGTAATATGGTTTTACGTCTTCGTAACCTATTGGCCAGTTATCACCTTTTCCATCAAAATCCTTTCGTTTAAAATCCAGGGGACCAAAGCGAAGAGAAATACGCCCCCAATGGTTGGTTCTTCCACCTAACATCCTTGATCTAAACCAGGCAAATTCTGTATTTGCATTTTGGGTATAGGGCTCCCCTTCTAATTCCCAGCCACCATAGGCCATATCGAAATCTCCAAAAGGCCTTGTAGTAGAAGCTCCTCTACGTGGAGACTCCCAGGGCCACCTAAGTTGGGTGCGCTGTTCTTTGTTAGCAGGATCAAAATCTGGTCCCGCTTCCAGCAATGCTATTTTAAACCCGGCATCAGCAAGTAGTTTGGCCGCCATACCGCCACCAGCACCCGAGCCTACTATGCAGACATCATATTTAGTTGATTGCTTCTTTATTTGAAATGACATTAATTCAATTTATGTGGTTATACCTTCTCCTTCTTCTCCAGTACTCTTCCAGATTTCGATAAAGCTACTGCGTAAGCTCCCAACATAGTAGCATTGTTGGTGCCCAACCTGGAAATACCCACCGGGACTCTTTTATCTTCTACGAATTCAATTTCCCTGGTAGAAAATGGAACTTTAATTTTTTTCATTGCAGTTTTATAAAATGCCTGCTTAGTTTTTTGTTCTTCAAAAGAAAAAGCCTGAGATACTATTCTATTAAACCTGTCTTTGTTCCTATTCTCAATTTTTCCATTAAGATGCTCTAATATTTGTGGCAACAGTAATTTAGAAGAACCTGCTATGCCCCCACCAATAACTACACCTCCATCAATTATATTCATAACATTGGCCAGTGCTTCTGCGGCAACTTTCGCAACACTATCATAAGCCATAACTGCGGCTTCCCTATTTCCATTTTTATCTCCTACGGCAATTTGAAAAATATCTTTTGGGCTTAACTCAAAGCTTTCTTTAGAGTAATCTTTATAGTAGGATTGGATTCCCCTTACACTTACACTTTCTTCGGCAATAATTTTTGGCTCTAAGAGATTTCTCATCAACCAAATTTCTCCCCCCGCAGAATTATCTCCTGCACATATTTCCTGGTTTATAACAACCCCGGCGCCAAAACCGGTTCCTAAAGTAATACCTATTAGATTTTTAAATTCTTTTTTTATTCCGAATTCTTTAAAACCATTATTAACCTCTGGAAGAAAGCCACCAATAGCCTCTCCATAGGTAAAAAGATCTCCGTCATTATTAATATAAGTAGGCAAGTTAAAATAATCCTCCAACATTGGTCCCAAGGCCACGCCCTCTTTAAAAGAGGGGAAGTTTGGAGGGCTTATAATAATCCCTTTTTCGTATTCTGCAGGTCCTGGGAAAGCAAAACTAATAGCCACTGCCTTTTCTGGCAATAAAAGCTTTTTTACTCTTTTGAAACCTTCAATAATATTTTCCAGGCATTTTTCTAAATCTGTTGAGTTGGATGGTAAGGTGATAAGTGGAGTAATTGGTTTTCCTCCTTTTAAAGCGGAAAAAACAAAATTAGTCCCACCTGCATCTAATGTTAAAACTATTCTTTCGTCTTGAAATATTTTCATTTGCAAACTTAGCAGTAAGATTTTCGGTTTTTATAATTTTGTTATTTCAACAAATGCGGCTTTTCCTGGTAAGTTTTCCAAAGAAATTCTCCAAATAGCGTATTGGCCCAGGCAAACCATTCCCGGGAGAAATTTGTGGGATCGTCTTTATGGAAGGTTTCGTGCATAAAGCCAGTATCTCCATGAGTATTTTTAAGTGTATTTATACACCATTTAATTTCTTTATCATCCTTACTGGTTAAACCTTTCATGGTAATAGACATAGGCCAAATCATATCTAGCGCAACGTGGGGGCCACCTATTCCTTCAGCTGCAGTGCCTTCGAAAAAGAAAGGATTGTCTTTAGACCAAATATAATCTCTTGTATTTTGATAAATAGGATCATCTGCAGCTACGGCGCCTAGATAAGGTAATGAAAGGAGACTAGGAACATTAGCATCATCCATTAACAATTGGTTGCCAAAACCATCCACTTCAAAAGCGTAGATCTTACCATATTTTTTATGATCTACAACGGCATACTCATCCAAAGCTTCTTTCACCTCTTTTCTTAACTTCAGGAGTTCATTTGCTTTATCGGTCTCTCCATGGATTTCTGTTAACATTTCTGCAGCTTGCTCCAGGCTAACCACTGCAAAGAAATTTGAAGGAATTAAAAACGAAAACACCGTGGCATCATCACTAGGTCTAAATGCCGAACAAATTAGGCCTACTGGATTAACTGGATAGCCATACCCCTGCAACGCACGGGTATCGGTAGCTTTTGGAGTTTCTCTTTGAAAAGAATATGCGCCTCTATCATCCTTTTTTTGCTGATCTTTAAATACCTTAAGGATAGAATCAATGGCTTTTATCCAATTATCATCGAAAGGGCTGGTATCGCCAGTAGATTTCCAGTAATGGTAACCTAACCTAATAGGATAACATAGGGAATCAATCTCCCATTTACGCTCGTGTACACCAGGCTTCATATCGGTTAAATCGCTAAACCATTCACCTTTCTTTTCAGGATCATCATAAAAAGCATTCGCATACGGATCTTTTAATATATACTGAGTCTGCTGGTTTATAACACCCGCTATAAGCTTTTTAAGTTTTTGATCTTCCTCGACAAAAGTCATATAAGGCCAAACCTGTGCTACACTATCGCGCAGCCACATGGCATCGATATCCCCGGTTATTACATAGGTGTTTGGTTTGCCATTTATTTCTGAATAGGTTACCGTGGTATCTAAAGTATTAGGGAAGCAATTATTAAAAAGCCATCCCAGTTCTTCGTCTTTTACATTTTTCTGAAATTCTGCAATAACCTTTTCAATTATTTTACTTTCGAAATTTCGATCTCCCTTAGGAGTTCTAACCACGGGGAATTTTTTAAAAAAACCGCTTATTTCTGAAGCATTAAGATGAAATGGATCCAACATTGTTAGACCGCCTGCTAATGCAGTATTTTGTATAAATTTTCTACGTTTCATATATTAAAATTTCTGTAGGAATTAATAGTGATAGTTCTAATTCCTTTTGTATATACGCTAATTTTTCTCATTAAATATTATCAGGATTTTCTGCGTAAGCTTCCCATAACTCATCGAGTGTAACACCCGTAAGGTCTTCCCATAATACTTCGGAATAGGTATTTTCCCGCATATTTCTATCCAGAGTTACAACAAGATTCTGATTATAATTATTTGAAATCCAGGCTAAAAACCTGGCGGTTATTCTATAGCTATTTTTATATGATTGATCGGGTGAAAATTCTGGCAGAAACCATTCTGCACCTTCATTATTAACACCATATTTATAACGAACATAATCGGCAATTCCCTCGGTAAGCCACCCCGGACCCGCTTGGTGTGGATAGGATTGTACAATATGCATGGCTTCGTGAGTAATTACATCTAAATCGTTTGGTTTATTTTCCAGCCATTGGGAGCTTATTGTGATTTTACCATTGTTCGCAAAGGCAACCCCGGTATAGGAAGTATCAATTTTAACATAAATGGTATCCTTGGCTTCAGGATTAAAATCTTTTACCATTTTTGGATAAACCTTAAAAAAAGTTTTTACTAAACCGTTCTTTACCTCGCTGTCTAAAAAAGGCGCATCGTTGATAAACATTAGGGTTTTATCTTTTTCCATAAAAACTTCAGGTTGCTGAGCTTGCATTTCGATTACCACAAGGAGGCTAAACAAGGTGATAAGCAGGCATGTATTTTTCATTTTTTAATTTCTTTCAATTCTATTCTAAACTCTTTATTCTCTTTAAAGATTTCTAGAGGAAAAGATTTAGTGTATCACAAGGTTAAGCTTTGTCAATACTTTCAAATAGGTATTAAATTTATATAAGAAAAAAGTGGAGATGTAACTAACTAGGCTAACAAATAAATATGAAAAAACTACTAAAACATGATTGCCTCATCTCCACTATCTCTGTTTTTAAATACTTTATTTTTTAAAACAAATTCCAGTTTAGTCCTTTGATTAGTATTATGGGCCAAATAATAAAATAAGAGGCCAAAATTCTTTATTTTGACCTCTCCTGGCTAATTTAATTTATTCCGGAATTGTTAAAAGGCGCCATTCACTCATCTGGAATAGACCGCCACCATTATTATTTACAACATTAAACCTATAATGGGTATAAGCTGTCTCATTTTCAAAATAGAATTCCCTGGTAAGATTTCTTCCACTGAAGGTTTGGTTAAGTCTTTCGTCTAGAACCTCCCAGTTCTCACCATCATTTGAACCCAGGATTTCCCAGTCGCGTGGATCCCTGTCTGGCGCATCATTTCCTGAGGTTAATTGATAAAAGCTTACGACTTTTTCTTCCTCAAATTGCAGGGTCATCCAAAATGGTTGAACATAATTTGATAAGTACTTTGAATTTAAATCCCCATCTATTAATTTAAGGGAGCCCTCGGCACCTTCAGCACCGCCACTATATTCCCTGTTTACATATATCTCGGCTTCGTCAGTGATATCCAATGGTGCTGAAGCTATAACCTTCAATTGAGCCTCAGCACTTAAACTTTCCTGATCCTGGGATACTATTCTTAAAATAGTCTCTCCGGCATCAACGGCAGTTATAGTTACTGATTTATCTTCGTTCATTATAAGATCAGCAACACTGGGATCGTCAATTTCCCATACATAATCCCTTGCCGGAAAAATATTAGGCACAAATCTCGGATTTATATCCTCGGTTTCCCCTGAAATCAGAAGTATGTCGGTATTATCTAAAGTAACCCCGGTTTCCACTAAATCTGGAAAATCTCTACGTCCTTCACAAGAAAAAAGTGCTACAATAAATGTAGAGAGGACGATACTTTTAAAATTAAAAATTTTTGTGTTCATATTATATTTTTTTTTTAGTAACCTGGATTTTGTTCTAAATTAGGATTGGTTTGCACCTGTCTTAAAGGAATAGGGTATAACGTTCTATAATCTTCACTCGGTTCGTGATCCCACCATGTTCCCGTGGTAAACTCACCAAATCTTATAAGATCTGTACGACGTTTACCTTCAAAAATAAATTCACGACCTCTTTCTTCCAGTAGCTCATCTAAGGTTAAAGTAGCCGTGGTATAAGAAGCCTCAGTCCAGTCTTCATCATTAAAATAACGACTCTTACTTTCGTTAATAAGATCTACCGCTTCAGCGGTTGCACTTCCCCCATTTAGTCGCATTAAAGCTTCAGCTTTGTTAAAATACATTTCTGTAAGCCTGTAAATCACGAAATCATTTTCTAAATAATTCTCGTCGGTTTGTGTTCCCGAACGGTATTTGTGAAAACGCGCACCACTGTTCTCTTCTCCATCTGTCATACTTCCTTCTCCTGTTTGGCCTTCGGTGTTTCTTCTAATATTATTTACATAAACCAAAGGCTGTCCATTATACTCTTCTGACCCTAGAATTGGCTGATCTGTACCGAATCGAAATTGAGGTCCAAATAAAAACCACTCTTGTTTCCTAATATCGCTCTCACTGTATTCATCAAAAGCAGAAGGGATTACAACAAAAGCATTCCATCCCGAATAATTTACATCCAAGGCAGGTGCCATATTTGAGAATCCGGAGTAAAAAGCCCGCCAATCATAACCAAATCCATTTTCTCTACTAAAAGGGAACTGGAAAATATTCTCTGGTGAAAGTTCATTTTGATTACTATAAGGACCTAATGGATCTTGGTCTAATGCCATATTACCCATTAGAGAACCTCCCTCTCCATCAATAACTTTGTCTGCATATTCAATGCTTTCCTGCCATCTAGCTTCACCACTCCAAACTTCAGCATTAAGATAAAGCTCAGATAACATTGCATAGCCTACAGCTTTTGAAACTCTTCCTAACAAGGATTGAGAAAGAGGTTGAAGACTTTCAACGTTTTCTAATAATTCGCTTTCTACAAATGCAAATATTTCTTCTCTTGATACCGTTGCAGGGTTTTGCGGCTCACCTACCTGAGTAACGAGTGGAATGTTCCCAAAAAGATCCATCAATTTCATATAATGGTATGCTCTTAACACCCTTGATTCTGCCACCAGAGATTCCAATCTTTCAGGTGATACATTCGCAGATTCTGGATCGATATTTTCAATATCGGTTATAGCCGCATTAACATATCCTACTCCGGTCCACATTAAACTCCAAGTATTGGCCAATCTACCTTCTTGAGTGGTCCAGGTGTGGTAATGTTGCCTTATATGATCTCCACCATCAAATCCATGGGGACCTTTTTGCGGCCAGGCTACCTGATCAGCTGATAATTCATTATGATAATAATAGCCATTTTGTCCAGACCAGGACAACCAGGCTTGCATGTGGGTGAAAGGCCGCAACGTAGCCTGAATAATTTCTAATTCATTATTGTAGAAATTTGATTCCTCTAGTTCAGAATATGGACTTTCATCCAAATCCATGCAGCCGAAGAAACTAAATACTATCGCGAAACAGGCTAAATTCTTTATATTTAATAAATTCTTCATTTCTTGTGTTGTTTAAAATTTAACATTCATACCAGCAGTAATCGTAGTGGTTCTAGGGTAGAAATTTCTATCATCTACTCCAGGATAAAGCCCTGTATCCTGTACTTCAGGATCTCTACCCGTATATCCAGTAATTACAGCAAGGTTTCGTGCGTTGACATATACCCTAAGGGCACTGAAAGGACTATTTTTTCCAAATTTGAAATTATAGCCTAGAGTTACATTATCCAGCTTTACGAAATCTCCACTTTCTAAATAATAATCTGAATATTGAGGCTGCTCACTTATATGGCTATACTGGTCTAAAGCGGAAGTCAAAACATTTCCTCCAATATTTGGGTTTCCATAGAACAAGTCTACTGTGTTTAAGATATCATAATCAAATTTTCCTCGTAAAAATACAGTTAGATCAAAGTTCTTATAGCGAAATGTATTGGTTAAGGATGCATTGTACTTCGGCATTCCGTTTCCTATAATGGCATTATCATCTCGTGGACTAATCTCACTGGCTGGCACAACAGAACCATCGGCCTTATAAAAAAGCCATTGACCATCTTGCGTAAACCCGGCAAAACGTTTCCCGTAGAAATCACCAATTGGTCCTCCTTCGGTATTTCTAATTGCATCTCCTAAATTCCCTGGATTTCCAATATTTCCTCCGAAAATTTCACTTGCAATGAACTGATCATTAGAAAGGGTAGTTAGTTCATTTTCCTGATAACTACCAGCCATATCAATAGTCCAGCTAAAATCTTCAGAATTAATAGCTTTAAAAGACATTCCTAATTCTACACCCTTATTGGTTATAGTACCAACATTGGTATATATTGTACGTTGAACAAAAGGTGGCTGAGGAACTTCATAACTTAAAAGTAAATCTTCGGTACGGCGATTATAAACATCTAAAGCACCGGTTAATCTGTTATTAAATAGTCCAAAATCCAATCCAACGTTCCATTCCTTTTTTCTTTCCCACCTTAAATTAGGATTGGGATTCTTATTAGCTCCATAAGTTTGATAAAAAGTTGGAATATATTGTCCATCGGCATTAGGAGAATCAGGATAGATAGGGTAACGACCTCCGGTTCCTAACGTCACCAAAGATTGATAATTTGGAATCCCCTGGTTTCCCGTTATACCGTAATCCGCCCTTATTTTAAGGCTTGAAATAAAATCAGCATTTTGCATAAACTGTTCATCTGAGATTAACCAGGCAGCAGAAATGGCAGGAAAATTACCCCATTTATTATTAGCACCAAATTTAGAAGACCCTTCCCGACGCATCGATGCCTGTAGGAAATAACGGTCCTTAAAAGAATAATTTACCCTGGAAAAAAAAGCAATCAGAGTATTATCGTTTTTAAAACTATTCAAACTTGGGCGAGGCAAATCGGTATCAATAATTGCGTTCCCAGCACCAAAATTCCAGTCTAAAAATGCATCAGTAGTAAAACCACTGTTATTCATATCAAAAGTCTCTAATGTTGTATATTGGTAACTATACCCTCCTAACAGGTCAAAGGCATGATCTCCTATTTCCCTTTCAAAAGTCAAAGTAGGCTCAAAGGTAGTGGTGTGATCCAGAAGATTTGATTTATAAGCATATCCAGTTCCTAAGTACTGACTTCCATCATTATATTGGTTCCAATCCTGTATTGACCTATACTGTCTGTCATTCCAGGTATTACGTTGGTAAGATCCAAAAGCGGCCACTATTAATCCTTCTGTAATTTCAAAGGAAGCTTTAGCATCACCGGAAAAAGTTTGTTGCTGTCGCTTATTAAACCTGTTTTCATATTCGGAAAAGGGGTTATAGCCTCTTTGTGGTTGATAAAAACCGAACCTACCTTCGTTATACAAATCGGTTCCTTGGTCCACAGAATAAGGAGCATATATAGGTGCAGTAGGATTCCAATCGGTTACAATACCAAATTGACCTCCTCCTAATAAATTAGCATTATTAAAGTTGGTTACAATGCTAGACTGAAAATTTAATCGATCATCAAAAGCAGATTGATTAAAGCTAGCCCTAACCCCAAATTCTTCTCTTTCATTTTCTAACGCAATTCCCTCAAGATTCCTATAGTATAATGAGACTCTGTAATTGCTATTTTCTCCTCCACCTGAAGCAACAAAATTATGATATTGACTAAGATTTGCTTCATTAACTAGTTCGTCAAATATATCTGTAGAATATCCGAAATCATTTGAAGAAAAAACGCCATCTTCCATAGCCTGCCTATACTGTGCTGCAGATAAAAAATTTGGTTTAGCGTTCACAAAATCTCGAGATAAAAATGTAGAATAATCAAAGCTGGTTACTCCTGCCTTACCCTTTTTGGTAGTAATTAATATTACTCCATTATTTCCTCGGGTTCCATAAATTGCTGAAGCTGCACCACTTTTAAGTACATCAAAAGACTCAATATCATTTTGCTGTACAAGATCTAAATTACCTCCAGGAATTCCATCTATAACAATTAAAGGTTCCGTATTACCTGTAATTGAGGTTACTCCCCTAAGCTGAATTGAAGTACCCCCGTTCGGATTATTTCCTGCAGGCCTAGTAATGGATAAACCAGGCACTTTACCCTGAATAAGAGAAAGAGCATTCGGCACCACCCCCTGGTTGAAATCATCTTCAGTTACTTTAGTAATAGAAGTGGTCACAGACCGTCTATTCTGTGTACCGTAACCTACAAGTACTACCTCATCCAGTGATTCCTGACCCTGTTCCATTTGCAGATTAATCGTGGACTGCCCATCCACAGGTTGCTCTACAGTTTCCATTCCAACAAACGAGAAAACCAAAACCGCGTCTTGGTCTCCTAATGTAATAGAGTAATTCCCATCAAAATCGGTTTGAGCACCATTGTTCGTTCCCTTCTCCTGGACGGTAACACCTGGCAACGGCAAGCCATTAGAATCGGTAACTGTTCCAGTTACTGTATTTTGATTCTGTGCATAAGGATATGCCTCGTTAATCTGAAATACCATCAATAAGAAAAACAAACAATATTTGAAATTCTTTTGAAGGCAAATAGACCGTAAAAAAAGGCTAGTCTTTTTTTCCATATTAGATTTAAATTTTAGTTAGTATTTAACATTAAATTAGTAAAGCTAATATACTAAATCGGTTTAGTTAAAAAAACTTTAATGCTTAAATTAATAATTTTAACATAAAAATATGCCTTTTAATTTGTCTTGAATTGCGGAGATAGGGAAAAAGGAGTGCTTTCTTTATTGATATTCCTTATTAGATTAGGTTCGGTGCTCATTTCAAAATTCAAATTTCCTCCCTTGCTAATTTGATCGTAAGAAAGATAATTTTTAAGGAACTCATCCCCATTTAAAGTTGCTGATTGTATAAAGACGTTCTCCTTATCATTATCCTTTGCATTTATAATAAACGTATTCCCGTTTTCTAGATTAATAGTAGCTTTTTTAAACACAGGACTTCCAATCACATACTGGTCTGTACCAGGTGTAACACTATAAAAACCAAGGGCGCTAAGGACGAACCACGAAGAAGTCTGGCCCTGGTCCTCATCACCGGGATATCCGTTTTCACTAGAATTATATAATTTTTCCATAACCTCTCTAACTCTATACTGGGCTTTCCAGGGTTGACCCGCATAATTATAAAAATAAATCATATGTTGGATTGGTTGATTACCGTGGGCATATTGTCCCATGTTGGCCATTTGCATTTCTGTCATTTCGTGAATTTTCCCTCCATATGTTCCCACGTTGACTTTACCGGAAACATTGAATACAGAATCCATCTTAGCGGTAAAAGGTTCATTCCCCCCCAATAGGTTAATAAGTCCTTGTGGATCCTGGAAAACAGACCATAGGTAATGCCACGCGTTTCCCTCGGTGAAAGGTCCTCCCCATTCATAGGCATCAAAATCTTTAACCCATTGGCCGTTCTTCTTTCTACCACGCATAAAACCAGATTTTTCATCATAAACATTTTTATAATTATACATGTGCCTGGAAAATATTTCCTCATAAAATTTATTACCGGAATCCTTGGCAAGCTTATAGGCACAAAAATCATCGTAGGCATATTCAAGAGTTTTCGCTGTTGCTTCTTTCACTTCAGGATAAGGAACATATCCGATTGTAAAATATTCTTTCCATCCATCACGTCCGTTAGCCGGACCCCAGGGACCTTTATTTGTCACCTCATGAAAATATGCTTCCAGGGCTTTTTCTGGATTAAAGGTTCGGATCCCTTTTGCCCAGGCATCGGCAAGTAAAGAAATCGCATGATTACCCACCATGCTTCCAGCCTCACTAGGAAAAGACCATGATGGCAACCACCCGCATTGGTCATAAGCATCTAATAAGGCAGCAACATAGCGGCCGTGCATCTTTGGAGAAAGAATTGCATTTAAAGGAAATTGTCCTCTAAATGTATCCCAAAAACCTGTATCGGTGAACATATACCCCTTATGAATCCCCCCATCATAAGGACTATAATAATATGGATCACCATGTTCATCAATTTCATAAAACTTCCTTGAAAAAAGACTTGCCCTAAAAAAACAGGAATAAAACGTTTTGATCTGTTCCTCGGTTCCGCCTTCTACCAAAATTTTTCCTAACTGTTTATTCCATATTCTGGCACCTCGCACTTTTGTTTCCTCAAGGTCTTGATCTTTCCCAAGCTCAGCGACCAAAGTTGTGAGAGCTTGTTCATTACTTATATAGGAAGAAGCAACCTTTGCCTGGACCCGGGAGCCTTTGTCGAATTCTAAAAAAGCACCAATACCTTCGCCCTCACCTCGAGTCTGCCCGTCCCACTTTTTTCCATCCCTATTTTCCCAGGTACCGAAAGTCTTAAATGGTTTATCAAATTGAATAACGAAATAGTTTCTGAAATCCTCAAAACGCTCCATTCCGCGACCATTTTTCACAAACCCAGTTATCCTTCTTTTTTCTTTATCTATTTTAACCCTACTTAGCCCGGTATATCCATCCAGAACCAGGAAAGATGATTTTCCTTTAGGAAATTCAAACCGCAGGTGTGCCCCACGTTCGGAGGGAGCAATTTCTGTTTTTATACCATTCTCAAGGGTTACCATGTAATAGTTCGGTTTAGCCACTTCATTTGCATGGCTAAATTCCGTAGCCCTTTCATCTTCCATTAATTTTAATTTACCGGAGACGGGCATTAAAGAAAAAACCGCGTAATCATTAGTCCATGAACTACATTGATGTGCCTGCTGAAAGCCTCTTATCTCATCCTTAAAATATTGGTATTTCCATCCATCACCATTTCTTCCTGTTTGCGGAGTCCAGGTATTCATTCCAAATGGAAGTGCCGTAGTGGGATATGTATTACCCCTGGTAAGCTCAAATTTTGAATTAGTCCCCTGCAAGGTATTTACATATTGAACCAAATCCCTTTCAGGATGAGAGTTTTGTGCCTGAGAAGCCACAATACCTAATAAGTGGATAAATAGTAGTGCTCTTAATTTCATTAGCTGTATTTTTAGAGTTGTTGCTTGGCATTTGATCAATTATAAGTAAAGTAAATAATGGGAATAAACCATGAGGAATTCGATAGATGGTTGCGTACATATATTGATGAATAATTAATGGTGAAAGTTCATAAGTAAATCCACTAATTATCCGGGACAATGCAGTTACAAATCCCCAGATTGCGGCGTAGATTAAAGCAATCTTTAAAGTTACAGGGATAAAAATCAAAACAGCCACCAGTAAATCCAAACACCCCGCAATAAGTAAAAAACTCTTTGCAGAATCTTCTGAAATACTGAGAATATTCATGGTCATTGTAACGAAATTCCCTGGAAGAGGATATGGCCAACCGATTGCATATAATCCATGGCTAAGAAAGGTTCCCGCTATAATTAGCTTTAGTGTAAAAATTTGCCAGGACTTCCAGTATCCGGTTTTAAAATATAATAATAGCGCTAAAGGCGATCCAAATTGAATTGCGTGTTCCAGGAACATAGAAAAATGATAGAAATTACTTTTAGCATCTAAAAAGGCCAAAAGAATTAATGCCCCGGTCCCGAGTACCAAGAAATACTGATATATTCGAAAATTTTTTTTATTAATTAAAGTACATATCAATCCACAAACGAGATAAAATATTCCAAGGGCTTGTATAAAAGTTTGTATAGCATTATCTAATGTAATATCTGTCACATAATCATTCCAATTTGTTTTAAAGATTACTTCTACGACAGGGCTTAATAATGCTTCGTCCCAAAGTATTGAGCGAAAGGGAGCGTCGAAGAAAATATGTTCATATGCTCTACCAAAAAATACACAAACAGAGCATAACTTTAAAAGAGATATCCTAGAAAGAACCGGTAAATTCATATTATAAAACAAACTTTTTATATAAACCCGCATTAAAATTACCAATTATTTTGACTAAATCGATTTAATAGCGATATTTATCGAATATTGTAGGTGATATAATGGTGACAGGGAGGGTATCAAGTAAGCAACTAAACTACTTATAAAGGAAAATGTATAAGACTATTAAAAACCAACTTATGAGTTTCCACAAATGGATTATACCTAATTTATTATTCCTGTCCTTCTTTAGTCTCAGTCTTAGTGCACAAGAAAAATTAACGGAAAGGGTAAATGTTTTCCTCGGAACTTCGGGCGATCATGGGCAGATGTCCCCGGCGGCTTCCCATCCTTTTAGCTTGATGAGTATTGCCCCCCAAACAAAACCGCACAACCATACAGGGTATGAGTATTACGCAAAAGAATATATTGGCTTCACCCACACTAGGATAGAAGGAGTAGGTTGTACAGGTGCTGGAGGCAATATTTTAATTAGACCATTTTTAGGCAATGATCATTCTAAAATCTTGATCAAACAATCTCAAAAGGCAAGTCCAGGAAATTATTCAGTCTCTTTTGAAAATGGGATCGAGGCACAGCTAAATTCCGGTTTGAACTATGGGGTTAACAATTTCAGCTTTCCGCAAGTTGATAACGGGGTTTATATTGATCTATCCTTTGCTCTGGCGGGACGTTTTAAAGCTGAAAAGCACCGGCTAGAAGAGGGTTTTATAAAAGGATGGATCGAAACAGAAACAACTTGTAGTAGAGGTGTTTACAGGTTGTATTTTGCCCTAAAACTTCCCCCTGATTATAAATTCAAAAAGCTGTCCGATCATGAGTACCTCCTAAAAGGCAATTCTGAAGAAATTCAAGTACCCATTGCTTTTTCTTCAGTAAACAGCGAATATGCTATGCAGAGGGTAATAAATAACCAGTCATTAGACCTTAAAAAAGAATCAGAAAAAAAATGGGACAAATTGCTTAGTAGAGTCACGGTTGAGGGGGAAGAAGATCGTGTGAATTTATTTTATTCCTTACTATACCGTGGCTTACAAGCCCCTTATCAAATTTCTGAATTTGACGGCAGCTATAGAGCGATAAATGGCTCCATTCAATCCTCACAAAATACCATCTACAATGGATGGGCCATTTGGGATAATTACAGAGAGCAATTGCCAATGCTCTCCCTAATATATCCAGACGAGTACCTTGATATCGCCAAATCGATTGCAAACCTATATCGTTTTGGTAAACAGGAATGGGCTACATCCCATGAACCCTCCCCAACGGTGCGAACAGAACACGCTTTAGTAGTTCTTTTGGATGCAGTCAGAAAAGGTTATAATATTGATTTAAAATCAATTAGAGACGATCTACTGAAAGAAGCCAGGGAGCTAAAATATAACTCACCCGATAAAACTTTAGAAACATCTTATGATAAATGGGCTATGGCAGGTCTTTTAAAGGAAATGGGGGACGAAGAAATGACTGAACAATACCTCGAAGAAACAAATAATTACAAAAATTACTGGAAAAAGGATTTTGCCGACATTTCCAGGGATGATGTAGACCATATGCAGGCCCGTGGTCTTTACCAGGGGACCATATGGCAGTACCGTTGGTTTGTTCCCTTCGATCTTGCAGGATTAAAGATGCTTACCGGTGGAGAAGATGTTTTTTTAGACCAACTAGATCAGTTTTTCGCAGATTTTAATTACAATCATGCCAATCAACCCGATCTACAGGTTCCAGGGATATACAATGCTACCAAAAAACCCTGGAAGTCCCAAAAACTTTTCCGTCAAATTCTGCTAGACACAATGGTCCAGACCTATTTTAATAACAATAGTAAAGGCGTAGACCCCTATATCGGAAGAATATATAAAAATAAGCCAAGAGCATATTTAAGGACTATGGATGACGATGCAGGTACGATGTCTTCGTGGTTCGTTATGAGAAGCTTAGGACTATCAGCCGCAAATGTGGGCTCCCCAGTATATTACCTAACTGCACCCATTTTTAGGGGATATACTATTAACTATAGCGAGGATAAAAGGTTCACAGTAAAGGTTAAGAACTACAAGAAAGACTGGTTTTATATAAAATCAGCCAAACTGAACGGCAGCACCTTAAATAGGAACTGGTTAACCCAACAGGAGATATTAAATGGAGGTCATCTGGAAATAGAACTTTCAGAAACACCTAACAGAAAATGGGGTATTCATAATCAATTTGTAACCGATCTCGAACATCCTTTTAATATGCCAGAAAGAACAGAACAATGAAACATTTTACCCTCACAATTCTAATTTATTTTATCAGCTCCCATATTTCTGCCAGTAACAGTCGATATAGGCTAATTTTAACAGGAAATCCTTCATCAAGCATAACAATTGCCTGGGATCAAACCTCAGGTAATAATCCAGTTCTATATTTCGGAACAAAAGACGGCGGAAAGAAAATATCCAACTACCCACAAAAAAAAACACCTGACCGGGTGAAGGAGTATGGAGGGATGAACAATCATTTTGTTAACCTAACCAAACTTCAATCTAATACTAATTATTATTTCATAATTAAGGATAATGAGGGTATTAGCGAAAGGTTCTGGTTTAAAACAGCTCCCAGTACCAATAAAAGTATGTCTTTTATTTCTGGTGGAGATTCCCGGAATAACCGAGCTCCTCGTATTGAAGCCAATAAACTGGTTGCCAAATTAAAGCCCACAGCAGTATTTTTTGGAGGTGACATGACCAATAGTGGTTCGAACACGGAGTGGGTAGAATGGATGGATGACTGGCAGCACACTACTTCTAAGGATGGAAGGATGTTTCCTATTTTACCGGCCAGAGGGAATCACGAGAGATCCAATAATTCAGTCTATAACCTTTTTAATACCCCATCAAAAGATATTTATTATAATATAGTTTTTGGAAGAAACTTATTTTCAACCTACACTTTAAATTCTGAAATAGCAGCTGGAGGAAATCAATATACCTGGTTAAAAGACAAACTTGCGAAAGACAATTCCTCCTGGAAATATGTCCAATACCATAAACCAATGAGGCCACATCAATCTCATAAGGAAGAGGGAAATGACGAATACAATAACTGGGCGACATTATTCTATCATTATCGTGTCGACCTGGTGAGTGAATCAGATTCGCACGTAGTCAAAACCACTTTCCCTATAAAGCCATGTAAAAAAGCTGAAGCTTGTGAAGAAGGCTTTATCAGGGATGATAATAGCGGAACTATTTATGTTGGTGAAGGTTGCTGGGGGGCTCCTTTGAGAGCTAATGATGATGATAAAACCTGGACCAGGAAATCAGGTTCGTTCAATCAATTCAAATGGATCACGGTTTCAAAAAAAGAAATTAAACTTCAAACAATAATTGTAGATGAAGCCAGTGGAATTTCTGAAAATTCAAACAATGCGGAGGCAGGAAAACTTCCTTTAGGAATAAGCGTATGGGAATCCAGGGAGGAAGACATTATTGTTATTAAGTAAAACTTAAAATGCGAATATTAAAAGACGTTGAACTGGTTCGACCTAAATATTTTCACATCTATTCACAGATAAACAATGGCAAGTAAATATTTTAAATCTTTAATCCGTTAATTTATAAATTTCCTGAAAAATAGCCAGAATTTTTCAAATTAAACTACTTAAGAGCTGAGAAAACAAGATTTTTCAAAACTTGCATTTGAATAGCTAAATCGTTTTAGTATATTAGCTTTAATAATTTAGTTAACCACCTGTTTAAAAAATAAAAGGGATCAATCATGCGGAGAAGGGACGGGTAGAGTATAAAAAGAAAATTAAAAAAACGAATAACTTATAAATCAATTAAAATGAATGAAAAAAATAAGGATTTAAATAAATTTTCTAGACGAAAGTTTATAAGCCGTACTGCTACGGTAGCTGCGGGTATTTCTATCGTTCCCAGGCATGTACTTGGTGGTGTTGGTTACACGGCTCCCAGTGATAAACTTAATATTGCAGGGATTGGTGTAGGTGGAATGGGGCGAGCTAACCTAAGAGAAATAAAAGGGCAGAATATTGTAGCGCTTTGTGATGTAGACTGGAAATACGCCCAAAGGGCCTTTAATGATTATCCAAGTGCTAAAAAATTCAAGGATTACCGCAAGATGCTTGAAGATATGGGTGATGATATTGATGCAGTGGTAATTGCCACTCCCGATCATACTCATGCGGTAACAGCTGCTGAAAGCATGAAATTGGGTAAACATGTATATCTACAAAAACCCCTAACCCATTCTATTTATGAATCCCGGTACCTGACCGAACTTGCAAAGGAAACCGGTTTGGCAACCCAAATGGGTAACCAGGGACATTCCGGAGAAGGCACCAGGCTTTTCGCAGAATGGATTCGAAACGGAGAAATCGGTGATCCTATAGAAGCACACTGCTGGACTAACCGTCCAATTTGGCCACAAGGATTGGAAAGACCGGAAGAAGAACCTGCAATCCCCTCTACGCTAGATTGGGACCTTTTTATTGGTCCTGCAGAATACCGACCATACCACCCGGCATATACTCCCTGGAATTGGAGAGCCTGGTGGGATTTTGGGACTGGTGCATTAGGGGATATGGGATGCCATATTATGGATCCGGTATATTTTGCTCTTGATTTGGATCATCCTACAGCTTTTCAAGGTAGCTCTTCCCAGGTAAATACGGAAAGCGCTCCAATAGCAGAAAAAGTAATTTATTACTTTCCAGAACAAGCTAAACTGAATAAAATAAAAAGGCCAGAACTAAAACTAACTTGGTATGACGGTGGATTAATGCCAGAAAGGCCTGAAGGTATTAAACCTGGAAAAGTTCTTGGGGATAATGACGGAGGAGCTATGGTCGTTGGAACCAAAGGAACAATTATTTGCGGAACTTATGGACGAAATCCTTACATCGTTGGAAGAGAAGATAATCCACCACAAACTAAAAAGATAATTCCACGGGTTGAAACCAGCCATGAGATGGACTGGATTAGAGCCTGTAAAGAGTCTAAAACCAACCGGGTTGAGGCAAGTTCGCACTTCGGATATTCAGGGCCATTTAACGAGGTGGTAGTCATGGGGAATTTAGCTGTTCGTTTACAGGACCTAAACAAAAAATTAAATTGGGATGGGAAGAATATGAAAATAACCAATATCGGAGATAGTGAAGAAATCAAAGTTGTAACTACCGATAAATTCACTGTTGTAGATGGAGATCCGAAATTTAATACCCAATATGCTACTATCAATGCGAGGGAAGCCGCTGAACAGTACATTAAACACAATTACCGAAAGGGTTGGGAATTATCTTAAACAATTTAATTAAGCAATTTACTCTATAATTTAAACCATAAATACTATGAAATATCTACCAAAAATCAAAAAGAAAACTATTGCACTACCCCTCTTTCTCCTCGGTGTTATTTTCACCGGGTGTAAAGATCAGAAAGAAGCCAATAACGACAATGAAAATGCTGGGATTGAAACTAATTCAGAAGAAGTAGAAGATAAGGCGGGTTTAAATACACTTTCTGCTAAAGAGAAAGAAGAGGGCTGGCAGTTACTCTTTGACGGAGAAAGTACAGAAGGTTGGAGAGGTTATGGAAAAGAATCGTTTCCTGATGGATGGGTTATTGAAGACGGGGCCTTGAAGGTCCAGGGAAGTGGTGCCGGCGAAGCCGGTGGTGGTGGTGACATTATATACAAGGATGAATTTAAGGATTTCGAACTTTCCCTGGAGTGGAAAGTTTCGGAAGGAGGAAATAGCGGGATTTTCTACCTGGCAGAGGAGATAGAAGGCGAACCTATATATACCTCAGCCCCCGAATTCCAGATATTAGATAATGAAAGACATCCTGATGCTAGGTTAGGAAAAGATGGAAACCGTAAGTCCGCCTCTTTATATGACTTAATACCGGCTGATCCTCAGAATGCCAAACCCGTTGGAGATTGGAATGAAGTGTCTATAATTGTATACCGTGGTACGGTAATTCACACCCAGAACGGGGAAACTGTAGTGGAATACCATTTATGGACAGATGAGTGGAAAGAAATGGTTGCAAACAGCAAATTTAAGGACTGGGAGAACTTTGTGAACGCAGGTGGAGATGATAAGAAAGGTTACATAGGATTACAAGACCACGGAGATGATGTTTGGTTTAGAAACATTAAAATTAAAAAGCTTTAAATACCAGTAATAGGACTATCTCATGAACTGTGTAAATAGAAAAATAACAGGGGTCGCGACCCCTGTTATTTTTTTGTCTAATTTAAAAATTTAACACAGTATGAAAAAAGAAAATTTATTTAGCGATGAATTTTTGAAGCGTTTCAAAAGCGGTAATGGCTTTTTAAAGCGGCAGAAACGTGACATCAAGAAAATGTTCGAAGGGGAACTCGATGACCATTTTGACTATATTAAAGCCAAAAGTCTGACAATCCCAATACCCGCATTTGGTCAAAAAAAAGGTACGTACTCCTCTTGGGGAATCCCAGATACAGGTCTCCAGGAACCTTAATACTTCCTTTAATCAGATGATTGTTCCAAACCGTGGGAATATGGTTTATGGTATTGAAAATGTCATCGTATCGCTTTATGCCAAAAGAATGAGCAATAGAGATATTGAAAAACAGATCAGGGAAGCTTATAATTTTGAAGTTTCCACTTCTACTATTTCCAGGATTACCGAAAAGGTCCCTGAAGATATAGTGGCCCTGGCAGAACCGTCTATTAGAACCCGTTTATTTTATTGTTTGGATAGATGGGATCGTCTTGAACTCCAAGGTGATCAAAAAGAAAATAAACATAGCACTAGGACTCCGCGGAGATGGTAAGAAAGAAGTATTGGAACTTTGGCTGGGTAAAAATGAATCTGCAGCCTTCTGGATGAGTGTCCTTAACAATATAAAACCCAAGGGAGCAGAAGATACACTAATCACGTCCACCGATAACCTAAACGGGTTTACCGATACCATCAAGAACGTATTCTCTGAGTTCAGAACCCAAATTTGCGTGGTGCATCAAATACGAAATGCCTGCAGGTATGTGGTATGGAAGGACAAGAAAGCCTTTACAGCAGATATGAAATATATCTATAATACATCAATACACCTAACCAGCAAGATGCCAAAGCTGCACTAAATGATTTTGCAGAGCTATGGGAAGGTAAGTACTTGTATGCAGAGAAGAGCTGGCGGGACAACTGGGAAGATCTTACCGTATTATTTAAGTTCCCACTGGAAATAAGAAAGATCATTTATACCAAGAACCTTATCGAGAACCTCCAAGGGAAAATCAGAAAGTACACCAAAAATAAATTGTCTTTCCTTGTAGATGAGACAGCGATGAGATCGGTATATTTAGCTATCAGGAACTGGGGCATTATCTTAAATCAGTTCCTTACGATCTATGAAAAAAGGGTCAGACTTTAAAAAGTACAACCCCTGTTATTTTAACTTTACACACTTTACGGGATAGTGTCCTGAAAACAGAGTTTCCTATTTAGCTTTTGAAAACTCCTTATTAGCAAAATCCAACAATAGCGGAAATGCTGGATGTCTCATATCATGCCCATATCCATCCAATTCATAAATTTCAATATCCTTATGCCCGTTTATTTTCATCATGCGATGGAAATAAGCGTTTTCCTCGTACCTCCCGAGCATTTCCAGATCCCGATCCCCGGTTATTAATAAAGTAGGTGGAGCATCTCCCCTTACATAATATAAAGGTGCTAATTCATCAACAACAGGTTTTTCTCCCGGAATTCCCCGTTCATTTCTAATTGTAAAATGGGTTATGGTATGTCCGCTAAATGGAATAAGGCCAGCAATTTGATTTGCATCTAGATCGTATTCCTTTAGGTAAGCTCTATTCATTACACTCATCAAGGCAAGGTAGCCTCCAGCTGAATGTCCAGAAACAAAGATATTCTTCGGATCACCATTATATTTATCAATGTTCCTGATTATCCAGGCAATTGCACCGGCAGCATCCCTGATACTGGTTTCAGCATTTACAAGAGGTGAAAGCCTATAACCTACCCCTACCACGCAATAGCCATTTTTGGTAAGCTGCTTCGGAATTTCTTTTTCTCCTCCTGTAAGTCCGCCCCCGTGAAACCGTATTATGACGGGAGCTTTCTCCCCGGAATCAGGATAGTGAATATCTAAAAGGCACATTTCCTTTTGATAATCAGAAGACTCATCTTTTAATATTTCGTGGTAAGCAATATCCTGCTCCTCTGTATAATTTAGCTCCTGGGCATTTACCCATATAGGAATTAAAATCAATAAGCATTTGAAGCTCAAATTCATTATTTAGTAGCTTTAATTAGCTCTCTTGGTCAAAATAAGATCATTACGGAACTCTCTGAAGGAATTATCAAAGTACTTTATATTCTATAAATAAAAGACTATCTTTCTCTAAATACCACTCAATACAAGTTACTATTTGGTAATGACCTCTACCTCTCCTCCCTTTTGAAACAAATCATGAGAGATAAAGTACCCTTGCAGTTCTGTATCATTTACCATTATTTGTTTAAGAGTTCGACCTTCATTTGCTTTATTTATCGTAAATGTTTTACCATTAGGCAGGTTCCATAAAACTTTATCAAAAATAGGGACGGTCACCAAATATTCAGGATCTGCCGGGGATAAGGGATAAAGTCCCATAGCGGAAAAAACATACCAGGAAGACATTTCCCCTGCATCATCCATACCCGAAAGTGCCAGGCCATCTTCTCCTACTCCATAAAAATTTTCCAAGATATTATCAATTATTTCCTGAGATTTTTCAGGCTTATCAACGAAATAGTAAGAAAATGGAGCCTCGTGAGCAGGTTGGTTTCCATGGGAATACTGACCGATAAAACTGGCTACATTTCTTGCAATATGATCTGGGTTCCAGGGCAATGTAAATAATGAATCCAACTTTTCTTCAAAATTATCTGCCCCACCATATAGTTTCACTAACTCAGGCATATCGTGAGGTGCAAAAAAAGAAACCTGCCAGGCATTGGCCTCGCGGTACATGTATTCATAATAGGGTTGCTCGGTATCAAACGGACTAATCCAGTCGCCATTTTCCAGCCTTCCGCGCATAAAATTGGTCGAAGTATCAAAAACGTTTTTATAATTTTTAGATCGCTTTATTAAATCTTCATATTTTTCTTCATCGCCTAAGGCTTTTGCCATTTGCGCTAGAGAGTAATCATCATAGGCATATTCTAAAGTTTTAGAAACACCGGCTTTAGCCTTGGTTTCTACTTTAGGGTTTTCAACATCAGGATCCGAGATATAACCTTTTTCAATATATTCTTTGATATGAGGCCGGGGGCCATCTTCTTTATAGGCGTTATTCAGTAGAAGCTCAAAAGCCATTTCTACATCAAATTCGGTATTTCCTCTTAAATAAGTTCCTGCAATAAACGGTGCCGCGTGGTCCCCGTGGAAAAATGTAGGAATAAAGCCAGTGTTTTCGCCTTTATCAATTAGGGTTTTGATAATCTCCGTGGTAACATCGGGAGAGACTATACTAAGCAGCACCAGTTTATTTCTGTAAGTATCCCAGAATGAAGGATTGGTATAATAATTAAAATCTTTTTTCTGAATTTCTCCATTTACATCTTTATACTCCATATTTACATCACTTCTAAGTGCGGGCCATAGAAAGGACCTGTAAAACGAAGAGTAGAACATTTCATCCTGTTTCTCGTTACCACCTAACACTTCAATAGTTGAAAGTAATTTTTCCCAGGCATCTTTCGCCCTGGTTCTTATTTCTTCAAAACCGCTGTCCCCTATTTCTGTTTTCATATTCTCCTCAGCATTACTAACGCTTACAAAGGACAAACCGATTTTAAGGTTCACAGGACCTGTCCCGTCTTCGAGTATTAAAACAGAGTATCCGTCTTTTTTCCCCATTCCTTTCAAATCCAGCCCCTTGATATTGATATTGGTTTCAGCATAAAAATGAATTTTGTCGCCCCCGACTTGTTGGAACCCGGATACTGAATTTTCATTCTCCTGCCTAATTTCCCAATCCGATACGCCATGGTTGGCCTTAGCTAGATCAAAAAGTATTTTTCTATGGGTTTCATTTTCATAAGTATACTCATGGAAACCGCTTCTCAAGGTAGAGGTAAGCCTAACATTCACTCCATAATCATCAAGTTTAACTTGGTAGTATCCAGGCGAGGCTGATTCATTCTTGTGAGAAAAGGAAGATTTAAAAGGTGCTTCCGCCTTACCGGATAAAGGAAGAATAGGGATATTACATAAATTCCAATGTCCTTTATTTGTATGGGTAAATCCGAGTATTTGAGTATCTTCATATTCGTATCCTGCGCCTGTCCCATATTCAGTTATTGGGCTAAGTTGGACCATTGCATTAGGTAAAGAGGAACCTGGAAAAACTAATCCTGCCCAAACCCTCCATCCATCTGGCGGAGTATATCCGATAAATTCAGGGTCAGTTAAGGGAGCCGTCCCAATAAATGGATTGACAAGGGAGGTATACGATCTATCGATTTTATCAACTTCATCGCTCTCTTTTTCTTTCTTAGAGGAATTGCAAGAAACAATTAATAGAAATACAAACAATAAAGGAATTTTTCCTGCCAGAAAATAAAGGTGTTTTGGTGGATTCATCGTCGTTATAGTTTGAATTCCTATTCTAAAAGAGCTTTTGCTTCCATGAGCATAACCCCGCTTAATTGGGTTGATAAATCAACACGACCACTGGGTTCGTCATTCCAATTAGGGCCGGCAAGCCCTGCACTGGTTAAACCGTTATGATATAAGGTTTCTGCGTTAAAAAGAACAAATTCTTCAAATTCATTCCTTTTACCATCCGGAAGATCCGGATTAAGGGCTAGCTGAGTGAAATACCTAACTAATATGCCTTTAAAAAGTCCGCCATCACCTTGTCCTTCATTTTTTAAAACTCCACCTGTAGTTAATTCTCCAGGCGCCACAACTGAACTCGCTGATTTGATAGCATCATCTAAATACATACCCTCACCGGTCGCCTGATGTAATAAGTTGGCAGCACCAATATAAGTTCCCACATTATATGTGAAAATCCAGTCACGATTTATAATTGCCTCCCCATCGTGGTAATCGATATTATCCCACACTAAACCAGACTCTGGATCCACCAGGGTATCTTTTAGCCAGTGGTAAATTTTCTTTGCCCATTCAAGGTCTTCCTCATCCTGATCTATTTCGTAAAGATAAAGTGCAAATATAGCTGCGGGGCCGTTAGAACACGCGTTCTTACTATTGGGCGTATCTGTCTTCCAGGCAATACCTCCGCCGTGGACATCACTCCAGCCTTGTTTTGTTTCCTCCCACAACAAGTCAGCAACTTCTTTGTATTGTTGATCATTTGTAAGCTTGTAGGTCCTTAGACAGGCTATTCCCAACCATTCCATATCATCTATAAATACGTTTTCGTACTTATTTCCATTTCGTACTTCAATTCCCTCTAACAAAGACTTCATTTTTGGCAGATAAGACTCATCTCCTGTTCTCTCGTACCCATCAATCAGGACATCTAACATATGAGCATTCCACCAGTAGTTAAAATTTTCATTTCCTTCATTGTCTTGCCGGAAAGTTCCATTCGAAGTAAGATAAATATTATACGTTTGCTCCTGTAGATTTTCTGCTACCTCTCCCCAGTCAGCCACCTCATCGTCCTCTTCTTCACCGGGTTCAACAGGTTGTTCCTCTTCCTCCTCCTGAACATCATCAATGCCATCATCATCTGCAGAGCAGGAAATTAAAAATAGCATGCTGCTCAAAAAAAAGATTCCAAATTTTAAAATTCTCATTTTAACATAATTTTATACTGCAAGAAATACAGCTTTTAATAATTCTTTGAAAATAGTCAAGCTAATATACTAAATCGTTTTAGTTTAAAAAAATGTTAGTTGGATTAAGTGCTTATTTAAAAGGTCTATTTTCCTTTTTGTATCGTAGAATTACGCGGAAATAGTTTTGCGCTTAATATTATTTCTTTTGAAGGCAAGTTCTTATTAGAATTCTTAAGCATACCCAACATTAATTTCATTAATTCCGAAGCCATTTCATCTTTCGGTTGGGCAATTGCAGAAATTGTTGGAGTGTGGATTTTAAAGAATTCATGATCATCAAAAGTCAGAATTCCAAATTTATCGATAAGCTCTGGAGAATTTTCCTTAAAAACCTCGAGCCCGCTTTGCGTTAAATAATTTGTAGAGAAATAAATAGCATCCAGGTCTTCTTTAAAAATAAAATCTTTTATCAATTCCTTTCTGCGTTGATGATTCCCTCCCTCAAACTCAATCTCCAATACTTTATGAGCAAATCCATTTTCGTTAATTGCCTTAAGATATCCCTTCTTTCTGTTTGCCATTTGGGTCTGATCGGTGGCGAGTGTAATAAAACCAATTTTTTTAAAACCATTCTCAATCAAATGGAGAGCTGCTCTGTAGGAGGCTTCCTCATTATCTATTCCCACATAATTAGTTTTTAAACCTGGAAAATAACGGTCAAATAAAATTACTGGAATATTCTCAGTGATTAATTTTTCTATATCATCCCTAATTCCTGGACTTGGATTTATGATGTAACCATCTACCTGCCTATCTTTGAAAAGTTGAATAAGATCCCTGGATTTTTTATCTCTATTTTCATTACTGCAAAAAAGAACTTTATAATCTTTTTCATAAGCCAGGTCTTCTATTTTTCGCGCTATACTGGCGAAAAAATGGTTTGAAATATCCTCCACCATAAAAACTATAATTTTGGATTTCCCCGTACGTAAACTTTGAGCAAGCTGATTTGGTTTATAATTTATTTCTTTGACATAAGCTAAAACTCTTTCTATCATCTCATCAGATATCTTCTTTTCCTTAGCTTTCCCATTCAAAACAAACGAGACGGTAGTAGGTGAGATGTTTAATTTTTCCGCAATTCCTTTTACAGAATGTTTTTTAGCTTTTTTCATAAATATACCTCTATTAATAGTAAGAACCTTGGCTTGAAATTTTATTAGCCGGGTTTAATTAAAATTAAATTTTACTGCTCAACAAATAAAAAAAGAATAATTAATTAAAACACTATTAATAGGGGAATAAAACACTATAAATATGATTTTGATTAGAATTTTCAATTGAATTGAAGTAAAAAGCCTTCAGGATTACTTTTAATTCAATTTCTACATAACCCTTAAAAGATATTCCTTTCTGCCCCATGGAAACGGCAGTTTCATCGTTGATTTCCATTCGAACAAACTATTTAATTATTCAGTTTCCGCCACGAACTTCTTAGTCTGATTAATTAAAGCCCTATTCTGTATTTTTATCTTTCTAAAGATTAATTATCCCTAACTGTAGTCAATAAAAGTTCATAGGGTTTATCGTATTCTATTTTATATCCCAATGAACATATCTTTTCTTTGTAAAACACCAATGATCCATCACAACACTGACTTCTAACCCGGGTTCAATCCTCAAGCCAGACGGGTTGTGTAAAAGCCCCGTTAGCGGCTGCATCCCATACTTCAAGCCTTACCCATTTTCTATCTTGGAGCTCGGCGTCAAACCTAAACTTCTCTTTTCCAAAGGCTTTGGTATGGGTTAAATCCATTCTTTCCCTGAAAACCTCATTCCCGTCACCTGATATGATCTCTACAAAATTGAGTGGAAAAGTCCAATCGATTTCTAAAGCAATTTCTGCCTTTCCATTTCTTTTCAACTTCAAGGTTTCACCCGATCCTTTCCCACCCACTGTGAAAACAGGTAATATAATTTCTCCCGTAGAGACAAAAAATCTCCCATTTTCCATGGCATCCAGTACACTGGGCCAGCCTCCTCAAATTTTGGGAGTTCGTCTAACTGCAAATAATTAATATTCATATTGCCATATAATTCATAATCTGGCTCTATTTTAAACAAATCTGCTTCAGCTATCACGTACTTTTTATGACCCCAGTTAGCCATATCGTCCATTACATCCAAAACTCTTTTCCCCAACCTTTCCTGAGACAAATCGGCCGGCATTGCTTTCCATGCCACACCCAAAAAACGATCAGATTGAAAAAATTCCTCATCCTTATAATTATCCGGGTATCCGGTAGAGCCCTTAATTCTAGCATGGGCAGTCCAGGCCAATCCGTCCTCTTCTTCCAGCAGTCGCAACATTTCTTTTTTATTCCCAACCCGATATACTTTTCCGTATTCGGGATGTTTCTCTACAAAAGGCTCTCCTTCTGCCCTGGACATGATCCAGTAAACAGGCTTCGGAAAAAGATTCATCCAATGTCCTCCAAAATGACTGTTGGGTTCTTCCCCGGGTAGCATTAGAAAATCTCCGGTAGAAAGCCTTTTACATTCTTCAAACATTTTATGAAATTCGGGCAGTCTTCTTGGACCTGGATCCCGTGGGTTTCCTGCTAGATGAAACTCTCCCAAGTGCATTATATTTACTCCTGCATCACGCAAAGCTTCTACATGACCGGGTATTTCAGGCAAAGGTTTATGAGTAAGCACATCCATTACGTGCTCTGTATGAAAGTGACTTGCCATTGTGTAGTATCCTTCCA
This sequence comes from Salegentibacter sp. Hel_I_6, assembly GCF_000745315.1. Classification (NCBI taxonomy): domain Bacteria; kingdom Pseudomonadati; phylum Bacteroidota; class Flavobacteriia; order Flavobacteriales; family Flavobacteriaceae; genus Salegentibacter; species Salegentibacter sp. Hel_I_6. The sequence goes on from NZ_JQNQ01000001.1 coordinate 1,852,827, forward strand.
ATGGTTTATATTCATCATCGTGGGTAAATCTTTTAACCTAACTAAGAACTTTTCCGTCTTTTTCATTACTTATCAAAATGAAGAAATTTAATCGCTGCCTGGTTCCAGGCGGTGCATTAAACCACGGAACATGCCGCCTGTCTCCCAACATCTCGTGCCTAATTCCTATTCCAAATTCGGATACTTTACCACTGTAATCTTTGCCATACCAAGTATATTTCAAATTATAGGCATTATCAAGTGGGTAAAAATATTGGTGAGGTGGCGGAAATACGGCCAAACTTCCTTGTTTAGTCTGCCCGATAACTGTCCTGTATTTTACTGCCAGGTTTTTGCCTTTTGTTTCTGAATCAACTTTGGCGTTTTGTAAATAACCATCTGTATTGGCCCAAAATACTTCCTCCCAGTGGTCGGCTGACCCAGATAAACCGGCATCATAAATAATAGCGCGCGAATCTCTTTCAGTAGCGATTACCACGGCAATATTTAATAATGGGCTTCCATTAAACAAAGTGATTTCAAGAGATCCATTAAATTCTCCAGCCCTAACTTCCGATATAGAAATTTTAGTTCGGGAGCCTTCGCTTATTACACGTACCTCCCGTTTCTCTAAATTTACAAGATGAGTTTCATAAGGTTTATAGGCTGTTTGATCAAAAAATATGTTCCAGCCATTCCTTTTCTCCAAATCACGCTCCCCCACCGAGAGAAGAAAAACAGGCTCAAGATTAGATGCAATCTCTGAAATGTTTTCTTCTTTTATTAGTTCTATTTTATTAAAAAGCGGTTGATCTCTTTTCAGGTTGAAGTATACTTTCCCTGTTTCATGCTCTCCAGAAGGCCAGGTGACTTCCAAGATTTCATCCTCAATAGATATTGAAGCCTCTCCTTTCTTATCGAAGCTTTTTAGATCAATGGGAACCTGGGATATAACGGCTACTGGATATAAAGCTACAACGAAGAGTAAAAATTCAATTCTCACTCCCATTAAGGAAAATCGTTTGCGTGTTTCTTTATTGCATATCATTTTACCCTGTTATTAAAATTAGACATCTTTCAAATCATTCCCATTTAAGAATACACACTCTTTAACTTTAGTCTTCCAGGCATTCCCAGTTCCATAGTGCTGGTATCCCAAAAACATTACTTCGCAAACTGGGATTTTTTTCCTTACCGGGACTTAAATGTAAAATCAAGAAAATACGTACATACGAAATCTGAGCTGTAACCTTAGAATATGTCAAAACCTATCACTATCTTTTTCAAGCTACCCTGAGTTAAATGTTCTAGCCTCATTCCCCTGAAAGCCTTAGTTAGTTCAATCTTGGTAAGTCGTTCATCAATTTCATCACCGAAGAAATAAAATATAAATACTCGCCTTTTTCATCAATTTAGTATTTATTTGACATTTAAAGCATCAATAACTTCCTGGTTTGCTTTACTGATGCGCTTTATATTCATTTTGTCCTTTTTACGATCATAAGTCATCAAACCATTAACTTCTCCTTCAACATCAGTAGTTTGAGTATATACAGCACCTGAAAAACCGGCTCTAACGAGATCTTTAAGCGTTTCTGCATATTCAATATATTTGTCCGTAACTTCTTTGGTACTTTCAAACTGTACATAGCCCCAATTCTTATCTGTTGCCCAAAGATGACCCTCCATAGGCAGCCCGATTCCTCCATACTCGCCTAAGACGGTTACGCGGTTAGCATCGTAAAGGTACAGTTGGGGATCTGGATACTGATGTAGGTCCAGGATATCTCCAGTTTGAAAATGATTCCCTCCACTAGCAGAGTTTATTAGTCTACTTGGATCATAATTACTGGTCCACTCTGTAATTTCCTCGGTCTTAAATTGTCCCCAGGCTTCGTTAAATGGGACCCACATGACGATACTGGGATATGGTCGCAGGTAATCCATGATTTCTTGCCATTCTTCACGGAAAATTTCTTCTGATTCAGAAGACCTTACCAGTTCATTACCCTCGAAATACTTACGCATCTGCCAGTCTTTCTGTTGATCTCCGCTGGGCATATCCTGCCATACCAGAATGCCTAATTCATCACAATGGGTATACCAGCGAGCCGGTTCAACCTTAACGTGTTTTCGAATCATATTATACCCCATTTCCTTTGTCTTTACAATATCATACTTCAATGCTTCATCAGTAGGAGCTGTGTACAGACCGTCAGGCCACCAGCCTTGATCTAAAGGCCCAAAATGGAAATAATCTTCATTATTTAATTGCATTCGAACTATTCCATTTTCATCTCTCTTTTTGGATATTTTACGCATTGCGAAGTAGCTTTTTACCTCGTCAACTGTTTCTTTATCTCTTATAAGCTTAATAATTGTTCTGTATAGAAATGGGGATTCAGGCGACCAAAGCTTTGGATTACTGAGAAATATATCTGAACTTTCCCCGGCGGCAAATTTTGACCTGTTAATTTCTTTACCATCTTCTAAAACTATGACTTCTACAATATCTCCGGCTTGGAAGTCTGTAGTTTTTGCCTCCAATTTTACGGTATTGTTATCAATATCAGGAGTGAAATTGATTTTTTTAAAACTTTTGCGATTAACTGGCTCTAACCATACTGTTTGCCATATACCAGTTACTGGAGTATAGTATATTCCCTCTGGTTCCCTAACTTGCTTTCCCCTGGGTTGAGGGCCTTCATTTGTAGGGTCCCAAACTCTTATGCTTATTTCCTGCTCTCCATCTTTTAGAAATGGGGTAATGTCAAATGAAAATGGTGTATATCCCCCAGTGTGACTTCCAATTTTCACATTATTGATCCAAATTTCAGTCTTCCAATCAACGGCCCCGAAATTTAATTTTATATTCTTGCCATTCCATTCCTGGGGAATTGTAAAATTCCGATCATACCATAAAACCTGGGAGGGCTCCACCCTTTTCATCACTCCGGATAAACTGGATTCTATGGGAAACGGCACCAATATTTCTCCATCAGGAACTGATGGTTTATCTGTGTTTCTATCAGCTATACTATACTCCCATAGGCCATTTAAATTTTTCCAATCCTCCCGTTCCATTACTGGACGCGGATATTCCGGTAATACGTTATCCGGATTAACCTCGTTGGCCCATTCGGTTTTTAGCTTTTCGCCGGCAGGTTCCCATTGAGCAAAAATTAAATTAGAACATAATATAAATGCATACGATAAAAATAATCTGGTTAGATTCATAATTTTTTAATTTAATACTTGTAAAATTCAGATTCTTAAAACTATAAAAATAAAACTAAAACGTTTTAGTTTTATTAAAAAAATTTTAGGAACAAAAGAAGAAACCGTGGGGTTACCCACGGTTTTTGATTCTTCACTATATTTTAAGCAAAGTCAAAAAAATTAACTTAAGCCAGTGTATTTTTCACAAATGCCCTAAGCACCGTAACTGGCTTTTCCGACAAATTTTTTATTGTATATTCTTCGGTTGCGGCCGGTAATACAAAAGTTTCTGCATAGTGAAAGACTGATGTGTTACCCTTAGTTATTAACTCAATTTTATCTCCCTCTACCAGGCTTAAAACGTGGGCTTGGTCCCCTGTTGTGGTTGCAACCGACGTGTTAATTTTAAACCTCTGGATAGCATACAAATGTTCCTGATGTGTAGGGAGATACTGTAATTCCCATTCTGAATTGCTTTCTATTAGCAACGGTTTTGATATCAGTTCCTCTTCCACTTTCTTCCCCGCACGCTCAAAAACGAGATTTTCCATACCTCTTTCAATATTAATTGGCCTGGGTTTCCCGTCCATATCAACCCTTAACCAATCATACATTTTAAAAGTGTATAAGTATTTTGTAGAGCTTATTTCCAGTACTAAATTATTTTTTCCTGAACTATGAATTGTTCCGGGAGGAATTAAGTACAAAGCATGTTTCTCGGCATCAAAGGATTGAACATAACTTAGTATATCCAGCTGCTTATTTTTTTGCTCACTTAATAACAAAGCTTCTTTAAACGCATCAGGAGTGACACCTTCCTGGAAACCTAAGTAAACCTGGGCATCATCTTTCTTATCCAGAATATAGTAGGTTTCCTCCTGGGTTATATTTTCTCCAAAATGATTTTTTATAAAATCTTTTTGAGGATGGCATTGAATAGATAGGTTGCCCCCATCAAATGTATCAAGGAAATTAAAACGAATAGGAAAATCATAATGAAAGGTTTGAAAATCCTTACCAAGTATTCTTTCTCCCGCAACAAACATTAGAAAATCAAAAGAATATTCTAATAGAACTCCCGAACTTTCAATAATAACCCCATTTTCCGGGACAATCAACTCGAAAGACCAGGCATAATTAACGACATCTTGTGGTAAACCTTTTATTTTATCTTTAATCCATTGCCCACCCCATGCACCGGGTTCAAACCAGGGCCTAACCCTTATTGGATTCTTTGTGATTTCAAGTATATTTTTTCTCCAAACATCTCCCTCAACCCAGGTAACTTCATTGGACCTTTGTCCATCAACCAGGTAAGAAATTTCATTCTTTATTTGGTTTTTGTGTTTATTGAGTACAACCCAGTCAATAAAATAAAATCTTTTGTACATTTTTTTTGGGTCATCTGGTTGGCTGGCTCCAAGATTTAAGATCGCACCAGCCCGAGACCTAAATTGAATTTCATTTTTACTAATGTCAAAATAGATTGTTTTCCCATCAACAGGAACCAGGCTAGCTCCCATGCCATAAAAGATTACAGGTTTTAATGGATTTGATCTCACCAAAGAATTCATCTTGTTGAAATCAAAAAAATCCTTTAATTCTAAATCTGCGATTTTTCCAAAAACAGGATCGTCTCCTCCCAAAAATGGAGCTATCATTTTTTCAATTTTTTCTTCACCTTTTTGAGCCTCCTGGACATTAATCCACTCCGCTTCTACTCCAATATCAAGAAGGGCCTCATTCAATTTTCTACGCACATCTTCAAATAAGACCCCTACATACCCATCTACTTTTAAAAAGCCAAACGTAGTTAACACTTTAGCTAGTGACCCATAACTAGCTTGTATTAAATCATCTCCAATATTATGTGTGGGGTAAATATCGTATGTTGAAGGAGTTTCATGTTTCCGTAAGGGCAATTCCAATTGAGAAGTTGCTCTTATTTTTTTAACCTGGTTCATATCTAGCTGTTATTATTGCTTTAGTTGAATATTTGTAGTTCTAGCTTTATTATAGATTGGATATGGACTTTTAAAAAAATGTTTAGACATCCTTAAATAGACTTTTATTAGGAGCATTTCCCATCTCTATTTCCAACTCCGATCCTTCTAATAACTTATCTAAACTAATTTGGAGGCTATTGTAATTATCTCCATCTAATTTTATTGACTGTATATAATAAGCATCAGATTCATTATTTGTAGTTTTTATTAAAATAGATTTACCGCCTCCAGTCTTAATCTCAACTTCATCAAAAATTGGACTTCCAAGCTGAAAAGATGGATTTGTTTCAACTAAACCTTTAACATCGAACAAACCTATTGAGGACATCACATACCAGGCTCCTAATTGTCCCTGGTCTTCATCCTGACCGTAACCATAACCGTGAACCTCTTCCACTCCATAAAACTTATTACCGATTTCTCTCGTCCATTTCTGGGTAAGCCAGGGGTGATCGGTGAAATTAAAAAGCCACGAAATGTGTAGATTAGGCTGATTACCCTGATTATACAAATAAGTTAACCCGGCAAATGCATCTATATCCTCACCTCCAAATTTGGTTTTTTCAGAAACGGTGAAAATGGAATCAAGTCTTTTTACAAATTTATCTTCACCCATTTTATTAACCAATTTTTCCGGGGTATGAGGCACATAAAATGTATACTGCCAGGCATTTCCTTCCTGAAACCCTTCCCAGGGTGCAAAAGGGTCAAAATCTTCAATGAACTTTCCTGATGCTAGTTTTGGCCGAACGAAGTCTGTAGTTTCGTCGTATAAGTTTTCCCAGTTTTTAGAGAGTTCCATCAACTCTTCGTACTCTTTATCCTTTCCTAGTGACTTTGCAAACTGGGCAACTGCATAGCTACTGTAGCTATATTCTAATGTATGGGAAACGGAAAAACCAGAGCCTTCAGGGGATGTTTCCCAACCCGGTACGTATGGCACATATCCATTTTCAATAAAACCCTTAAGATCAGTTTTACCAGCCCCTTCATTTCTATTTTTATATTTGACTTCGTTTTCATAAGCTGCCTTAAAAGCAAGTTCAACATCATAATCTCGGATTCCGGCCTGATAAGCCGATGCCATTATCAAACCCACAAAATTAGTTCCCACTCCCGATACAAATTTGGAATTTGCCAGCCCGTCAGCTAACCATCCAGAATTCTTATATACAGCTAAGTGGCTTTGTACAAAATCATTATAATAGTCTGGCCAGGCTAAAGTCCACAGTTGCGTTAAATTCCAAAATGCACCCCATACAGAATCGGTGTTATAAAAATTAAATTCAGGGGACCCATTTTCGTCCAGAGGGATTTCTCCTATGCTGCCATCATTTTCAGGGAAATTTCCATTTACATCGCTTGCAAGTCCTCTTCCTAAAAGGGCATGATATAGCCCAGTATAAAATTTCTTTTTGTTTTCGAAAGACGAATCCTTTACCTTGATCTTATTTAATTCTGCAGACCACGTGCTTCGGGCTGCAGATAACGCTTCTCTGAAATCTAAATTCTCTGCTTCTGTTTTAAAGTTTAAGCGTGCATTTTCCAAAGAGGTATAAGAAAACCCAGCTTTAATTTCAATAGATTCGTTAGCTTGTGTATCGAAATCCAGAAAAAGGCCAGCGCCTTTGCCAGTTATACTCTTCTGATCTTTAAATTTTTCTTCCCCGTTGAAGGTTCCAACTGCTTTAGGCTTTTTACTCAATTTCCCATAGAAATACATACTAACCTCCCCCTCCGGTTGATATTTTTTCACATATTCAGGATAAGTAGTGACCCAACCCTCTATAGTATTATCATCATTGAAAGTGACACTGGCATCTTTAACCTCACCGCTTTCTCCAAGTTGATTTCCTATATCCAAAATAATATGGGAACTATCCGACTCAGGAAATGTATATTTCTGAAAACCTACTCTTTTGGTTGCCGTTAGTTCAGTAACAACATCATAATCCTTTAGTTTCACTTTATAATAGCCGGGAGTTGCAACTTCATCCTTTTTATCGAATCTGGAGCGATAACCTTCATCTGGATTTTCTAACGAACCAGGAACTGTTTGCAATTCCCCAGTTGTGGCGGTGAAGAGAAAGCCTCCGATTTGAAATTCATGTAAATTGGCGAAACCTTCTATACTGTTATGCCGTGAATCATAACCTACTGCTTCCCAACCGCTTTCATTTCCGTAACTTCCATTGGTAGAGGGACCTAGTTTTGCTAAACCAAATGGAACGGCTCCCGGCGTATAAAAGAACCAACGGCTATGTGCTGTACCAATATTGGGATCAACGTAATCTAAGACTGATTCCTCTTCAGATTCAGATACGTTTTCCGGTTTTTCCGAAGGTGCTCCACAGGAACGTAAAAGACATAAAATTGCAGAACAGATAACAAATTTATTCATAATTTAAAGTTTAAAATTTTTTAAATAAATAATAAGAGAGAAAAACGTATAGAGCACAAACCAAAAGAACCACGAAACTTAAGGATATTCCTGCCGCCTTATTAACAAGACCCATAAGTGGTGGGATAACCGCTCCTCCTACAACAGCCATAATCATCAAGCCAGAAATCTCATTGGCTCGTTGTGGCAACCTATCAATAGTGAGCGAGAAAATAAGTGGAAAAAGATTTCCTGAACTAAGACCGATTGAAAATATGAGGATAAGTGCTAAGGTGGAAGTGGATGCAAAAATCAAAAGACCTATACAAAAAACCGTACTAAGGGAGGTCCAAAAGAGAAACTTTAGATTATCTACTTTCACCAGGACTAAAGCCCCAAGAAAACGACTTATCATTAACGCCAGGAAATATATACTTATTCCTAAGGATGCCCTCTCCAATCCAACATTGAATTTTTGAATCAATAAATTCTGAATACTTGTATTCATTCCAACATCAAGTCCAACAATAAGAAAAATAGCAATAACCATTGAAGTTACAAGAGGGCTTCTTAAAAGCCCAATACTTGTTTTGAAAGAGGCTTTACAAGATGGTTTGGTTTCCTCTATGGACGTTAAGGCAAGCCAACCGCCAGAAACAATTGAAATGAATCCATAGATTAAAAACACGAACTTCCAGTCTCCATAGGACGCCACCATAAAGGTCACTAACAAAGGTCCTACCAGGGAACTTAAGGCTTTTATAAATTGAGACAAGCTCATGAAGCTGGAAAATCTGCTTCTGTGTACTACGTCTTGTAAAAGGGGATTTGAGGAAACCTGAATTATTGTATTCCCTATACCCAAAAGCAGAAAACATAATAACAAGCTTGGATAACTGTAATATACAAAAGGAGTAAACATACCCATTGCAGTAATGAAAATTCCAGCTAAAAGAATTTTTCTTTTTCCCAGGTTATTTTGAAGTATTCCAACAGGTATAGAGAGTATAAAGAACCAAATAAAAACCATAGATGGAATTAGCTGAGCTAATTCAGGTGAAAGATTAAAATCCCTTTGCGCATATCCCGTAGAAACCCCTACTATATCGACAAACCCCATAACAATATACGCTAATAGGACAGGTAATATTTTATTGATTTTCGGTGACAACATAATGCAATTACATTAATTTTAAGCATGGTTTTAAATCCTCGTAATAAATATCGTCCAAGAGCAATGCACTTCCGATTATAGCAGCTTCCTCCCCGAAATTAGAAACGCAAACCTTAACCTCCGGCAACTCTAGCAGAAGCTCCTCTTCAAAGTGAGCAAAAGCCTTGGCGATATTTCCGCCTAATACTATTATACTACTTTCAAAATCTACTATATATGGTTTTAAAAATTTACCTAGTTCAGTTCCAAAACACTGAAATACCTTTTTAGCATTTCGATCCCGTGCTGATCTCTCATATAATTCTTTTACATTCATAACCTCCCTGCCAGAGAGTTCTTTGTATTTTTTTATTATACCACGAGTCGAGAAAAGATCATCGGCCAAGTGTCCCTCGTGCCATTTATCGTATAAAAACCCTCCCTGGGGTACATTTTTCCCATCCATTATTGGCTGACCATTAACTAAAAAAGAAGATCCGAATCCAGTTCCTAGTGTAATTGCTATTGAGCGTTTATGATTCGTTGCTTGACCAATAAGGGCCTCTGTAATAGAAAAAGCCGTAGCATCATTAATGAATCTAATTTCAGAAGGCTCTATGTGTAAGCTTTTGGCAAGCTCCAGTCGAATATTTACTCTATATAAAGATTCGAACTTGTCCACTTTTGATATTAAGCTTATTCCTTCAAAATAGTCAAATGGCCCTGGCATTGCTAGTCCCACACCTTTAATTGGCACCTGGGCCAACTCAATTGTTTTCGAAATAGTATAAATCCAAATCTTAAGAATTTCTTCTTTAGAAGCTTTTGTATCTACTTTAGAGTGCACCAAAGTTTTACTATTTAACTTATTGTTGGAATGTTCATACATACAACTGGTAATGTGACTACCTCCAATATCTACCCCAATGCTATACATTATCTTCTAATTTCTATTGAGTAAGTAAATCTATCATTTCTATAATAACCTATGTTGTATTCAAGAGGCCGATCCCCGGGGTCGGAAACAAATCTTTCCCTTATTAAAATAGGTTCATTAGCATCTATCTCTAGTATTTTGGCAAATTTCCCAGCCTTTCCAGCTTTTATCTTTTCTTTTGATACAGCAGGAACTGAATGATAGTCTTCTTCCAAAATTTCATAGAGTGGTCTCTGAAAATCCTCATTTCCTGTTAAACCTATCCTGGGTTGAAAATAACTTTCAAAATATACAAGAGGTTTATCGCTTCCTTTTAACCTTGATAATTTTAGAATTTTTGTAGAGATATCTACATTAAGAAAATTGGCTACTACCTCATCAACAAGAACCCACTCAACATTGAGTTTTAAATTTTTAAATGGTATTCCTTTCGAATTCATTTCTTGGGTAAAGCTGTGCCATTCGCCTAAATTAGTAGTGATGCTATTGGAAGCAACCTTTGTACCTACTCCTTTTTTTCTTACGATTAAACCTTCATTATGAAGTTTATTAGCAGCTTGTCTAACGGTGTTTCTTGAAACACCTAACCTTTTAGCAAGCTCAACTTCCTGAGGTAAGAAGGCTCCATTTTTAAATTCCGGGATCTCTATTAAAGATCTCAGAAGTCCCTCAACCTGGCGGTGTAAGGGTATAGGGCTTTTATGATCAACTTTTAATTCCAATAGCTTTGTTCCTTTGTATGGACAAGGTGCTAATTTAGATAAAAATATGGAAACAAAAAAACTCTGATCTATTCCGAATTTATACTGTTTAAGTTAATTTAAAAATGAAATTTTCAACGATTCCTAAACTAATTACAAAAAAGAATCACTTTGAATATTTTTATTTTCACCATTGCTATTCACAACATAACTAAACCCTGGATGAATGCAATAGGAACCTACTTCTCCCTGTTTATTTAAAGCCAATAATGCCACCTGAAAACCCTTGTATTCAGGATTTTTTTCCACTATTCTTTCAATAGCGATTTTACAAGCTTCCTGCGGTGTTTTTCCCTGTCGCATTAATTCTACCACTAAAAAACTGCTTACATTTTTTAAAATTTCTTCTCCCATACCCGTAGCTACAGCTCCGCCTATTTCATTATCTAAAAATAAACCAGAGCCAATAATTGGAGAATCCCCCACTCTTCCCTGCATTTTATATGCTAAACCTGAAGTAGTACATGCCCCGGCAACATCACCTGTTTTATCTATGGCCAACATCCCGATAGTGTCGTGGTTTTCAATATTGATTATTGGCATATAGTCCTTCTCTTCCAACCATTTTTTCCATTCTTTTTCTGAATTCTCAGTCAGAAGATTTTTTGGTTTAAATCCGTTTTGAATGGCAAAGTTATAGGCGCCCTCTCCTACCAACATTACGTGCGGGGTTTCTTCCATCACTTTACGAGCGACTGCTACAGGATGCTCTATATTCTTAAGGTAAGCCACACTTCCGCAATTTCCATCTGGAGCCATAATGCACGCATCTAAAGTCACTTCTCCTTCCCTGTCTGGAGCCCCACCATTCCCAACTGTAGTATTATCTAAGTTAGCTTCTTCAATCATCACTCCTTGTTGAACAGCCTCCAGGGCAGATTTACCTTCAGCAAGTAATTCTCCGGACTTTTTTCCGGCTTCATGGAAATTCCAGGTCGTAATAGAAACAGGAATTTGAGCAGGTATCATTTTCTCATCAGGAAGGCTAAAAGATAAATTACTACTAACCAGCGGTAAACCCACACCTGCTATCCCAACCTTTCTAAGAAAATTTCTTCGTTTCATAATTATAGAAAATTAAGTTTATCTGTTTAATTAAACCACAAGACTATTCAAATTAAATATAGATTGTGGGACCCTTACCGCAAAATTATCATTATCCACTTCACTTTAGCTTTGAATATTCTGTTCTATCTGTGAATTAAAATACATCATTTATTAATTAAGTTTGCCTACAATTTGTTTTCAGTGATAAGCAGAGGCTCCTAATAGGTTATGTATTTCTGAAATATTCCCGGAAGTAATTTTACCGGCCGGCATTATTGCAATAGTAGTTGTTGAGGTTTTTATCATCTCTTTTAAAACGCCAGCACCTTCAAATGCCGTTTTAGCCCCGCCGGAGGTAAGTATGGTTGATATCCCTTTAATCACTGTTAAGTCTTCGAGGGCTTTTAATAGATCAGGAGTATCATCTATAGCTTTATGTATCACTACATTTAAAGGAAACGCCAGCTTGATTAACATCGAGATTATCTCAAGGTCTAAAGTTTTATCTGCCTTTAAAACTCCAAAAACAACTCCCTCTACTCCCAGGTTTTTACAGGTAATAATTGCTCTTTTCATCTCAGTTATTTCCTTTTCAGAATACAAAAAGTCACCGGCACGGGGCCGAATCATTACCCGCACAGGAATATGTAATTCTTGTACTACCTTCAGGATTAAATCTTTTGATGGTGTTAATCCCTCAAGATGTAAATCGGCGCAAAGTTCTATACGATCTGCCCCTTTCTTTTCCGCAGCAATTGCCTGTGCCAGAGTTTCAACACAAGCTTCTTTGAGATAAAATTTATTAGGTGACATCTCAAGATTAATTTAGAAGTTTTAAACCTACATAATTATATTTTCCCGGAAATAATTCCATTACTTCGGTAAGTCCTATTAGGTTCGTTACTTAAAAATCCAATCCGCTTCCATACATAAGCCTACAATTTCAAATCGACAAATAGGCTAATCTTCTTTAGATGCCTTTATAGCTTCAAGTTTCTCTGGAGTAAATGCACCACCATCAAAAAATGCTACTCCTTTTGCGCCGTTTTCCCGGGCATAATTAATTGCTTCTTTTAATTCCTCTACATTCAATTCGGGAAGGTAAATACCTGTATGTAATTCGGTATCCGTGCCTTTTAAATCTACAACACCCTGCCCTGTTGCAAAGCCAATCCAATCGATTTCTTCGTTATAAAAATTTTGATAAATCATTGGTAAAACCATATCCACATTCCATTTATCCCAACGCTGGCGAACCATATGGTCGGCCATTTCTGGATAAGGGAAAACAGCAGCCGTTAAATACTTTCCATTATTATGGGCTATTTCATACGCTTCATCAACAATTGCCTTTACTTTATTCAGGCGGAATTGCTTCCATTCCATATCGATAGCCGGGTTATTAAAATCATTCGGATTTTTATGATGTTCTTTTTCAAATTCAGCTGTACAAACCTCGCAATAGCAAAAGTCGAATTCGGGAAGTTCTTCGTTTTGTTCTAAACCATATTTTGGCAGTAAACCGATAGGAAGAAAAATATCGGAATACCTAATGTAATCCAGGTGCACACTTTCTACTCCTTTTACTTTAGCTAAACCTTCTACCAGACTTAAAATATGTTGTTTGGATTCTTCACGAGTTGGGCAAAGCCATTTGTAGTAATCTACATATGGTGGCTCGTTATAGGTTGATCTACCATCCCTACTCACTGCATACCATTCCGGGTATTTTTCAGCTTCCTTATCACCTGGGCGGTTTACGGTAAATATCCATGCGTGCACTTCTAAACCTTCCTCTGCAGCTAGAAGGGCTAACTCTGAAAGCAATTGAACGTCGGCTTCAGTATTGATCAAAACCGCATCTATCCCGTGTTCTTTATATTTCTTAAATTCTGCTGAATATTCTTTATCCAATTTTTCGGGGCTGGCTGTTATCCAGGTCCAATACTTAAAGTCTTTATTTGAATGGTTGGGTGTTTCTTCAGATTTTTCTGTTGTAGCTAAATCGTTTTCAGCAGAAGAATTTCCACAAGATGTAACTACACACGCCAATAATAAATAATAGATATACTTCATTTTTTTAAATTTATATCGGTTAGTTTTTTTGTTTTAAAAAATCACCATCATCTTTAATCAAAAGTCTATCTCCTGTAAAAGGGCTTTTCACCCAAATATTCCAGCCTGTTTTGTGAACTTCTAATTTAGGCTGAAGCTTATTTCCTTCAACATTAATAGTTTCCCCATTAATAGCTGATAGTTTCTTCGCCCAATTTCCATTTTTCTCTTTATAAGCTTTTTGAGCACGATAAAGCCTGTATAATTCCCATTTTATATTCTCATCCATAGGAATATTGAATTCCTCTTCTTCCCCAGGAGCTTTCTCTGAAAAATAAACATAACCCCAGTGTTCGGGCTCATGCATATTAATAACACCTTGTGGTGACCACACCCAGTTATATTCGTGCTTAAATTCGCCATTTTCATCTTTTGCCCGGGAGTAAGAACTATTATTCAGATCAAAATCCCAGTTTACCCGTGAAAAATTGATTCGCCAGAATTCCCCCTTTGGAATCTCATTATGAGTATTGGCTTCCTTTAAAACCTCCCAGGGAATCGCCACCTCCACACTCCAGAATTCATCTTCATCAGAAGCATCATTTAATGTTCCTTCAATAAAAACTTCAGATTTTAAGCCTTGAATATCCCAACTATCAACAATTGGCGCAGGCTCCCGGTAAGGCTTTACGATAAATAAATCCCAAACGGTATTTAGGGCATTCATCTCAAACTCATAATAATTATGGGTATCGCCATCAGGGTCAATAAAGATTTCAATATCATTATTATAATATATTACGGTGTCACGCTGTTTCAAACTTGCCCAAATATGCGGTTCTTCCATTTTGGCATAAAAGTAAAGATAGTCCTCATCCCACAGCATTTTCATATTGGTTTGATAGGTAGGAGTTTTTTCTCCTGCAATATCTATGAAATCCTGACTTTTAGGTGCGCTTTTCCAGGTTGCCTCTTCAGCTTTACCATCAATAATTATTTTCTCTGAAGTTTTATGGGCTACATAATAACGCGGAGCCTTTTCACTTTGAGCATATATTTGAAGCTGAAGAAAGAAGCTAATTATTACAATAAAGAATAGATATCGTCTCATCATAAGCTGTTGTTTTTCGCAAAATCAATAATCTCGGCTAACCTCTCCAAAAGCCATTGCGGTTACCGTATTTGCGGCGCCATAATAAAGGCTAATTTATCTTCTTTTTTATAAATGTACCGCCGCACAAGGAAAAAATCACATTAGGTACATCTCCCATGAGTCATATAATTTGCAGGAGACATTAATTAAGTTAGTTAGTAACTTATATTTATAACCGTTACAACTCAAAAACAACTATGCCTTTCCAAGAAAGAAAGGGCACACGCTATTAATCAAAAAAAATCTAAAATTGAAATTCGTACTGAATTTTGAGACCAAAGGCCAGAGTTCGGACTTCATCTATATATGGTTTTGAATCCATATCTGACCTCCTCCCAAAAATCTTTCTTACCACCGCCACGTAGTACCACATCTACCTTCATAGCTATAATCACTTAAAGGCTAGCCATACGTATCGAATGCACAACAATTGGTGGTTCAATAAAGCTATCGGTATAGAAAACATCCATTTTAATAGCATTTTCAGGATTTTCTCCGATAAAATATGACTTTCCAATTGCTGGTTCCATTTTCAAATAATCTACATAGGAAAAAGTCTTTTCCAATTAGACAGTTAGCCCTAAAATCAATAGCACCATACTCCGCATCACTAAAAAGATCAATATCAATAGATTCACGATGTCCTATCTGCAAGCTAAGAGCAGTACCCCCCAACTAATCGGAACTCTTCAAATTCCTTTGCAGTCATTAGTTGATTCAAACACTCTCGGAGTAATAGATTTACAGTGTTATAATGAAGCATACTCATTTATTATTTTGAGGAAATTTTATAAGGCTATATGGTTTTAGTTCGAAGTACCTCATCCACTTTTTGCCTGCCATAAAACCGAATAATTTCCTTCTTCTCTGTATCATTACCACGTTCAAATACTCTTTGTATAACAGCCTTGCTTTGTTTTTGCCAATCGATCTGATCCATATTGGTATCCCAAAACAATGATTTTCTAAGTAGAGAAATATTGGGAGATCGTAAATGCATTTTACTTTTTTCCCTATTTATTTCATAATAGGTTTGCAAAAGTGCCAATGTACCTTCTTCCAAATCTAGTTTTTTTTCAATCTTAAGAGCTAGAGGTATATTTAAATTTCTTTTTCCATTAGAAATAGCATTCAAAGTTTGCGGATGTTCCTGTATGGACATAGCAAATGGACGTTGCTTTATGGAACGTTTTTTTAGTTCCCGTTTTAAAACAATCCCCGGGTGTATTCCTTTATATTTTAATAAATCCTCCATTTATCAAATATAAACAAAATTGTTTATATTAAGATGTTATTTATAAGATTCTGAACAGCTGCAAAATAGGGTTGTATTTAAAATAATTTACTTTCTTCATCTTAAGTATTTTCCTTTTACAGTCGTATCTAACAATATTAATAAATCATAATGAATGAAATTTGATGTAATTTTCATTTACTTCTTTCAGCTCCATCGCATTACCTTTTGACGTCCCTTATCTTCAAGCTTTAAAATCATTGAGGAGTTATAAATAGCAGCGCGGTTTATGCACTGCGATTAATTTCAAAGCTTGTTCTTTTAACAGCAGAAGGTAGATGATGGAAGATATACTTAGTAAAAGGGAATCTGAAATCCTGATAGGCGAATTTTAGTTACTACCGAGCGAACTTGAACTTTTAAAACTTTAATTAAATGCTATTTTCTTTATATCATTTTTTTTATCACCCGTTCCGGATAATCGGTAATAATTCCATCAACATCTAATTCAATCATTTTCTCAATAACTTCCTCTTCATTTACCGTCCACGGAATTAATTTCATTTCCATACTTTTAATAGAATCAACAAAAGCAGTATCCTTTACCAATCCATAGTGTGGGCTATAGATTTCAGGTTGAAAATCGAGTAAATCGAGATTCTTTTGAATACCCTCCTTATAAACCAAATAGGCAGTTTCCACTCCTGGATAACTTTGATGAATTTCATTTAAAATGTTAACATCAAAAGATTGTAAATTCATCTTCTGCTCAATATTCTTATTTTGGATTACCTCCATCACAAGATTCACGAATTCTTCCGGGGCTGGTTGATAATTTCCATATCTATCTTCTGAACTTTTTAATTCAATATTATAGCTCACAGGTTCCAAATTATTTTTCGATATATAATGCTCTACCGAGTCTATAGCTTCCGATAATAAAGGCTTATAAGCTTTTTGTTTCTGCTGGTTTGGAAATAATCGATTTCCCTTCGATCCAGAATCAAACTTTTTAATGCTATCGTAAGACATCTCGTAAAGATTAAAGCTTTCTTGTTCATCTTCTGAAATACTATCTCCTGAAGGGGTAAGAACATATAGCGAATGCATAAAGGGCTCGTGAGAAACAACTACTTTTTTATCCCTGGAAATCACCACATCCAATTCTATAACCTCAACGCCCTTTTTTACTGCGCTTATAAAAGCTGGAATAGTGTTTTCCGGGAAGTTCCCTCTATCCCCCCGGTGTCCCTGGACTTGCACCAGAGATCTTTCTACAATGACTTCTTCAACCTCTTGTTTTTGTTCCTGATTATTCTTACAGCCAATAGCAGCAACTAAAAAAGAAAACAATACTGTTTTAATAACTCTCATCTTGATAAATTTTTAAAATAAAGGCCCACCCGAAAAATAGAGAACTGTGGGCAGGCCTTGCAAACTAACACAAAAATTAAACTCAACTTATTTAATCGGTTCTGCAATGCGATAACTGTCGCTTGCTGTATGAACTTTTCCAAACATATCGGTAGCTTTTATTTCTATAGTATGTTTCCCGGTCTCAAGATCCGTCGGAATATTTCCACGCCACAAATGTTCACTTTTGATAGGGTTTGAAGATCTTCTTCCCGGCATTAATTCCTCGGTCAAATCCCATTCATAGACCATTTCCACGTAAGAAGGATCATATTCTTCAAGATACTGCATCTCATTCCATTCGCCCTCATCAATTCTGTATGATACCTTATCTTCTTTGGTACCCATAAAGAAATTCACAAAAATTCCTGCCTTTGTCCTTCTGCCTTTAGCAACAACTCTGGGTGAAAAAACTTCCATTTGGTATTCTGCAGGTTTCCCAGCCACTTTATAATCTATATTATACTCATTACCATTAAAATTAATAAAGGCATAGCCCTTCGGTGTACCGTCCCTCATTGTTGAAATCGGGATATTATTTTCATCTAATTTTCCTGAATACCAGTCTCCGGAAGTTGTCCCTACATTATAGTGATGATGGCGTTTTTCTTGTAGCCAACCTTCGTCTTTTCCAAAAAAATCCTGGCGTTGTATATGTGTATGTGCTGAAAGGGAAAGGGTGTGAGGAAAATCTTTTAAAAGATCAAAAAGCCTTTCCCTGTCCTTATCTCTGAAAGTATCTACACCATCGGGTTCACTTAAAGGAATATGCATCGCAAGAACTACTAAATGATCTTTAGGCACAAGCTTTAAATCATTTTCTATAAACTGAAACTGATCTTCTCTAAAACCTCCCCAATAACCTTTCCCATCTCGAGGATCTGGATACAGCACATCATCTAAAACAAGAAAATGCACCTTTCCGAAATTAAAAGCATAATTCGCCGGGCCAAAATGTGCTTCATAAGTTTCATCGGAAAGCGTATCGTTTTCCACATCGAAATTGATATCGTGGTTTCCCAGTAAGTTATACCAAGGGATCCCAACCCGTTTTACCGCTTTTATGTAGGGGTTAAAAAGGTCAAGATCATTACCAACCAGATCACCAAGACTTAATCCAAAAGGAACATTTTCAATACCTTCTACTTCGGCTACAATACCTTCTGCAAAATAATCTACTTCCTGTTGCGAGTATGGTTGCGGATCTCCAAAAATAAGCGCGGTAAAGTTCTCCTTCACTTCGGCCGGAATTAAAGCAAAATCGACTGAACTGGGCAATTTCCCTGTTGACTCAACCCCCTTAAACTTTAATTCAGGTGAACCTTTGGGTTTATGGATATAGAAAAACTGAGGAAGGTTATCTTCATTTCTTCCAACTTTATAACCTGCAGGTTTGATGACTGAAATGATATCATCCTGCCCTACCATCAATTCAAATTTTCCTTTGGCATTGGTAAGCACCACGTCTCGTCCATTAGTAACGGCAACCTCAGCTATTCCTATTTCCCGTCTATCTTTTTTACCATTTTGGTTACTATCTTCAAAAACATAGCCTGTGGCTTTTTCTTGGGCGACCAGGTTTAAACCTAGTAAACAGCTAACTGTTAGTGCAACTATTATTTTCATATTTATAAGTTCTTTCATTTCTAATTATCCCACCAAACTTTAGTATTGATATTATCGCTTCCTCCAAGCATTTCTACAGCCTCCAGGTAATTTTCCCGGTTATTTACCTGAATGTCTTGTGGATAAGTAAACCTAACGGGCATCATCCCATCATTTTCCATAGCTTCGGTTTTAGGAAGTTCAGGAAATCCGGTTCTTCTATATTCAAACCACTGTTGATAATCCGTGAAATAAAGGGCATAATACTTTTGAAGCATAATTCTTTCTAAACTCCCATCGTATTGCGCCAGTTCATTTTCAAAATAGGCCTCAGGTATTTCAGCCTCCATTTGTTCTATCGCGGCATTCACCCCATTTAAATAATGGGCTTCGGCATCCCCGGTATATCCTCTTTGAGCTATCTCGGCCTTTATGAATTCTACCTCAGCATAAGTAAGCAAGAATATTTGCATAGGATTTTCTACCTGTTCAATATTAAAAGTCGAGGCATTAAATTCAAATTGTGACTCTGGGCCTGCATAGGCGCTAGGAATTCCCCGGTAACCAATTGGATTATTATCCAGATCACTAGCCATGGTTCCTATGATTGGTCGCCTGGGATCTTCGAGTTCGTTTAAATTATCAACAAAGAATTCTGTTAGGTTCACATTCAATCGAAAATCCTGAGGTCTACCCCAAGGAGAAACGTTTGGAGTCACACCAGTAACCTGTAAAATTGCCGACTCCTCTGTGTTTTCAAAAACAGGATATTCCACAGGATCATTAATCATAGTAGTGAGTTCCTGAAAAGCATTCATCTCCTCAACATTTGAAACCCTAAGTAGTAATCGCATTCTTAAGGAGTTTGTGAATTTTTTCCATTTATTCACATCATTTTGAAATAAGATATCTTCAGCATACACCATGGTAGCATCTGGATTATAAAGTTCATTGGCACGATCTAAATCGCCCAATATAGTCTCATAAATAAAAGGCTGAGTATCAAAAACCGGATAGAGATTTCCTTCTTCTCCCTTTACTGCATCGGTCATTGGGACAGGCCCAAAAATATCGGTAAGATTAGCGTAAACCCAGGCATTTAAAGTAAGCGCTATGGCCTCGTAATTTACATCGCCGGCCTCTTCTGCTGCGGTTCGCATTTCATTAATATTATTCAACCAGCGGTAATAATTTGACCACGAAGAATTACCGATATTAGGACTTACGTCATAACGGTGCAAACCACCAGACACACTAGGGAAGGGTAAAGAAACCTGCATAAGATCAAACGTTATACTGGCACTACGGTTGGCATTGTGCGTAGCCAACCCATAAATAATCGGATTGATCAAAGTTCCCGGGCTTATTTCTGCTATGCGGTTTGGATCTTCGTTTATTTCCTCAAAATCTTTCGTACAGGCAAGCATTAGGAATATTACTAAAAATGTTGCGCTAATCTTTTTTATATTATTCATCATTAATCTGTTATAAATTAACTTGTAAATTAAATCCGTAGGTTGCCGGCGAAGGCATTTGTCCCATTTCTACTCCAGGTAAAATAGTATCACCGTTTAGGGCGGCAGTTTCAGGGTCATAGATTGGGAAATCTGAGATCACGGCAAGGTTTCTCCCAAAGAGAGAAAGGCTTATATTCTGGATGGTATTATTAACAAACCAACTCTTGGGAAAATTATATTGTAAACTAACCTCCCTAAGTTTCAGGTATGAAGCATCAAAAGAATTGGATTCTACATTAGCCCTTCTATAGTATCGGTTATACCAATCCGGCGTAATCGCTTCCGTAGTATTTGGAGAATAAGAGCCGTCTTCGTTTAATACTACACCTTCACCGACAATTACACCTTCTTCCCTTCCTCTAAAGGTAGATCTAAGTTTCCCCATTTGAGTCATCTTGTGATGAGATTGCGAATAGATAATACCTCCGTATTGTCCATCTAACAATACGCTCAAACCGAAATTCCCGAATTTGAAATTGTTTTGTAATCCTCCTCTCCAATCCGGACTGGCATCGCCTATATACATGATATCATCTGGGTAAGCTGGTAAGCCTCCGTTGTCATAGACTATTTCACCTTCCGGTGAACGAACAAAACCAGCTCCATAGATAGAAGTAGCCGTACCACCAACTTTAGCTATAATCCTAGCCTGGCCACCGCTTCCAATTTCTTGTTGCCCGTCTATCCCATCGGCCAGTTCCAGCACTTTATTCCAATTCCTGGCCCAGGTAAGATTAGTGCTCCATTTAAATTTATCATTATTGATAATTTTAGCATTTAGCGCCAGTTCCACACCCCGGTTTCTAACCTCTCCTGAGTTTAATACCCCGGAACTATAACCCGTAGTAATATCTAAAGGAACCGAAATGATTTGATTTTTAGTAGAGGTTTGATACACTGTAGCATCCAGATTAATCCTATTATCAAAAAGCCTGGCTTCAATCCCTGTTTCATAACTGGTAGTTATTTCAGGTTTGAAATTCGCATTATACAGGTTCGTTGGTGCCACTGCCGAACTTGGAAAAGCATTCTGGCTGTAATATTTACTTGTTTTATAAGGATCTGTATCATTACCCACTTCGGCAAAGGAGAAACGGTATTTTAAATAGTCTACCGGTCCTGAAAAATTGAAGATTTCCGAAAGAATTATACTGGTATTTGCAGAAGGATAAAAGAACGAATTATTCTGGGTAGGGAGCGTACTGGACCAATCGTTACGACCGGTCACATCCAGAAATACCATATCCCTGAATGAAAATGAAGCCAGGCCATACAAACTGTTTATTTTCTTATTTCGGTCGTATGTATTTACAATTGGATTATTAATTCCGTTTGCTAGCTTATATACATTTGGCACTACCAAACCATCAACAGCCGCATCGGTACGGCGATATTTATAATCCATCGCGTTTCCACCACCTGAAACCGAGAATGACAGGTCCTTGCTAATTTCATCTTCGTAGGTCAACAAGAAATCAGAATTCACTTCTTGTTTCCAAACATCCTGGGTTTTGAAATATCCCCGGGCATACCTGTTAATACTGTACGGTCTTTTCTGCTCCCTATCTTGGTGATAAGTATTCAAAGAAGTTCGCAACATTAAATTTAGCTTGGGCGTTAATTGGATATTAGAAAAGATATTACCCACCAGTTGGTTACTTGCTAACGAATTTGTTGCCTCATAAGCTATTAAATAAGGATTATCTATATAAGAGCTAAAGGGTTGAATTTGCTGAAGATTCTCCTGCCCTTCCTGCCAAATAGGCTTAAGCCAATCCAGATCCACGTTTGGGTTCTGAAAAATCATAAAGTATGCTATAGAACCATTGTTATAACCAGTTCCAGGAAGGTTATCGCTGCTCCTGTTATTATAATTTAAGGTGGAACCAACTTCAATGTTCTTGGAAACCCGGTACCTGGCATTTACTGAAGCGGTAATTCGCTCAAAACCGGTATTGGGCATAATCCATTCGTTATACTGATGTCCTACCGATGCCCGCATAGAACCATTTTTATCACCACCTTGTAGGGTTACGTTATTGTTGGTTGTGATCCCGGTACGCCAGTAATCTTTTCGATTATCCCTGTAGGGGCGCCATAGTTGACGTTCCTCCGATTGCCCACCAACTTCAGGATCATATTGATAATAATACTGCCCATCAAAACGTGGCCCCCAGGCACTACTGGTACCTCCGGTGCTATTGCCATCATCAGAACCTCCATAAGAATAATAAGGCTCCCCGGCATCATTAAAAGATTTGCCCGTACCCTGCCCGTATTCATATTGAAAATCTGGCCATCGCTGAATTACATCAAAAGTAGTGCTCGTATTATATGAAATCCCCAAACCTTTTTGATTTGCACCAGATTTAGTAGTTATGATCAGGGCTCCGTTTGCAGCGCGACTCCCGTAGAGAGCGGTAGCACCAGCTCCTTTTAAAACCGAAACACTCTCTATATCTTCAAGGTTAAGGTCAGAGATCCCGTTGCCAAAATCTACCGGTGAGTCACCACCCATATAGGCATTTGAGGATCCTGAAGTAGTCATTTCTGTATTTATTGGAACCCCATCTACCACAATTAGCGCGTAATTTCCATTAGGATTAAGCGAGTTATTCCCGCGCAGGGTTATCTGCTGCGAGTTAATAGGTCCAGATCCAGTAGAAACAATGTTCAAACCGGAAACCTTGCCTTTTAATCCAGCAGACCAGTTATTGGGTACCGTTTGGGAGAGGTTTTCAGATTCCACGGTTTGTTGAGAAAACCCTAATCTTTTTTCTTCTCTTTTTATCCCTAATGCAGTTACCACTACTTCATTAAGTGCATTCGCATTTTCTGAAAGGCTTACCTCGATTGGCTCTGAATTTTCAACAGTAATTTCCTCGTCATTAAAACCCATAAAGGAAATCTCCAGATTGACCGGGAATTGAGAAACGTTCAAGTTGAAGTTCCCATCGAAATCGGTTGTGGTGCCATTAGAAGTTCCCACCTCTACTACAGTTGCTCCTGGAAGAGGTAATCCATCATGGTCAAGGACTTTCCCATTCGCACTAAGTTGGAATCTATCCGGACTTACCACGCTAATGGTATGATTTATTTTTTTGAATTGAAACCCAGTTTCAACCGATATCTTTTCAAATATTCTTTCTAATTTTTCATTAGTAAACTGAAATGTGAAATTATGTTTTACCTGGCTAATGCTTTCATCAAAAACAAAGGTGAAACCTGTTTTAGCTTCGATCGTCGAAAAAACTTCGGTAATAGAGGCATTTTGGACTTTAATGCTTATAGAAGTCTCATCATTGGCAGCTGCTCGAGCTATTGTACCACTTGGGATTAGCAATAAACCTACAATAGAAAACAGCAGGGTTTTGGATAAATAATTTAGAAAAAATTGTAGTTTAGTATTCATTACAATTTGGCTATAGATTAATATTTGTAGTCTAATTTTTAAATAGCCCATTGCTGTTGCAGCAGCAACGGGCTTGTTTTTGGCTAATTCAATCAAATTCTTTTTTGTTTTCTTATAATTATGCTTTTAGGGTTGTTATAATTAATTTCTAAGTCTTTAATAAGCGCAATGCTTTGCAAGACGGTTTCCAGTTTTTCATCTTTAAACTTTCCAGAAATGGTGAGCTTTTGCAGGGTGGGATCAGCAAAGTCAATATTTACATCATACCAGTTTTCAAGGATTTTTGCAGTTTCTCCAAGACTCGTCTTGTTTAAAACAATAATATTTTTGGTCCAGGCATTATAGTTTTCACTATTCCATTCTGTAATATTTGGTTTTTCTTTTCCATGGAAAGCGAGCTGCATATTTTTAGTGAGTCTTACCTTTTGTAATGGATCATTACCATAAGTTACTTCTACAACCCCAGAGTTCACGCTGATCTTTTCCCTCCCAGGTGAATATGCATTTATATTAAATGAAGTGCCTAGAACTTTCGTTTCTATAGCACCTGATTTAATTCGAAAAGGTTTTTCAGGATTTGGCGCCACTTGAAAATATGCTTCGCCTTCCAGGGTTATTTTTCGATCTTCCTTAAAATTTTCGGGATAATTTATTTTAGAGCTGGCATTTAGAAAAACCTTGCTCCCATCATTCAGTTCGATTTCCTTTTTCTCACCTTTTACCGCCACCTGGGTAAGATCGTTTTCCAGTAACATACTAAGAAGTACTGAACCAATTAGCAGGAGTAGGACTGCCGCCGATGCTATTATTCTCTGATAATGTTTCTTTCTGAGGATTTTCTCTAATTGTAGTTTATCTTCTATCCTCTTTAAGAGTTTATTCCGCTTTTCCTGATCTAGGTTCATAAAAGGAATTGCATCCTGCTCCTGCACTTTTCTTAAAAAAATATCTACTGCCAGCTTCTCCTGTGCGTTCACTTTCTTAGCTGCGTATTTCTCTGCTAAATAAATAAGTTCGTGTTTCTTCAAAACCTGCTTTTAACTACAAGTCACAATTTTGGAGCTAAACACGTACTCTAGATTTGCTTCTTAAAGAACTCTTAATATTAAGGTTCATTGATTAACCTTGAAGCAACATTGTGGTGATAAGTAATGGGAAATAAGTGTCTTCTATATTAGTTTTGAGATAGGAAAGAGCATTGCTTATTTGCTTTTCTACTGTGCGAATAGAAATATTAAGTTTCTGAGCAATTTCAGAATTACTGTAATTATCGAAGCGACTAAGTATAAAAATTTCCTGGCATCTGGGAGGTAATTTTTTAACCTTGGAAAGAATCTCATTCTCAAACTCTTGATATTCCATATTCAGTACTGAATTTGACGGATAAGGGATACTTTCCAGGATCTCTTCCTGGCTACTGGAAAACTTTAAACTTCTAATATGGTTAGCCACCCGGTATTTTACCGACCTTAATAAATAGGCCTCCAGGTTTAGAATTTGAGATTCTGAAGCTTTCTCCCAAAGACTAATAAAAATTTCCTGTACAATATCTTCACAAACCTTATCATTTCGATATATTTTGAAGGCATAAGAATAGAGTCTTTTCCAATACCTATCAAATATTAAAGGAAAAACGGTTTCATCACCATTTCTCAACTTTGCTAATAATTGCTGGTCTGATAAAAGAATCTCTTTGGTTTGCATTAAAATTTAGGCTTTCCCAAAAGAAAGCCTTTCATTTAATTTTATCGTTTTGTATGTTTTAAGCTAAGGTTAATAAACAGAATGGGATTAGGTGGTAAAATAAAATCCTCTATAACTCTAAAAAATTATTGATATAGCTTCATAATGAAAAGCCAAGCTAAAACCATTTACTTTTTCCATCTTAAGCATTTTCCTTTTGCCGTCGAACAGAAAAACTAATGTAGATCATGATGAGTTGGTAATTTCGTTATTTCAATTTACTTCTTCCAGCGCCATCGCATTACCTTTTGATGCCATTCAATTTCAAGTTTTGAAATTATAGAGGAGTTATAAATAGCACAGCGTTTTATGCACTCCGTTTAATTTCAAAGCTTGTTTTTTAGCAGCAAAAAGTAATGCGGTGTAAGAAAGACTATAAAAAAACACTGAAATCCTGATCGGTGAATTTTAGTTACTATCAAGCGGACTTGAGTTAAAAAGCTTAAACTAGTGAATCAAATTCATCAATTCTCTTCAAGGCTTTTTGGCTCGTGTCCAAGACCATTTGTAATGAACCTCTTTTGCTGCAATGGAGTATTTATGAAATGGAAGTGAAAGTGGTGAGTGCCTGAGGTAATATTATATATACTATAAATATCCTGTGTTATATAGGAATTCGCATATTATTTTAAGATTGCTCCTCCACAGCTTAAAGCGAAAGTGAAAGAATTTGCTATTAAGCTAAAATGGAAATGTAAGAGGATAATTTTTAATTTTACCTCTAATTCAAATCTGAATCATAGATGATAAAGCAAGTATTACTGATTTTACTAGGTATTTTCTTCCTGCTAAACGGATTAAATCACTTTTTTAACTCTAAAATTTTAGAGGAGTATGCGGAGAAAAGAAGCCTGTTGGCATCTAAATTAATGATCAAATTAAGTGGCGTGCTATTATGTTTTGGTGGGATAACTTTAATCTCAGGTTTTTATCTTCTATATGGTATTATTGGGTTATGTATATTTTTACTTATTGCCTCTGTAACTATACATAAATTCTGGGGATTAGAGAATAGGGAGATTATGATGTTAGAATCCATGCATTTTGCAAAAAATTGGGCTATAATTTTTGAGCTCCTCTATATAGGTGATTCACTATTGGAGGTATAGAAAATCCTCTAAGAAAAATTAATTATGCTACACTCTCCAATCTTCGGTCTGGAACAATCCACATAACAGCCACGACTACAAAACAGGCTATTGAAATCGAGTAATTTAGAAACGCTGTGGGAATTGCAATTAAATAAATGATAATTGATAGATGTTCTTTAGCTCCTCGCTGTGTTAGCTTCCTTAAGGGAAAGTTTTCGTCGTGAAATTTAATTAACTGTATTTCCAATATCCAGTAAGCTATTGCTGCCATAAGTAATATAAATCCATATAAAGCAATAGGTAAAGCTGCGGTATAATTCTCCCCTATCCAGCTGGTAGCAAAAGGAATTAATGATAACCAAAACAATAAATGTAAATTACCCCATAAAATCCTTCCGTTAACTTTTTGAGTAACCTGTAACAAATGATGGTGATTATTCCAGTAGATTCCCAGGTAAATAAAGCTTAACAAATAACTTAGAAATATGGGAAATGTTTCTAACAAGCTCTTTAAATCAGTTTCCTCAGGAGCTTTCATCTCCAAAACCATAATGGTGATCACAATAGCCAATACTCCATCACTAAAAGCTTCCAGTCTTCCTGTTTTCATGAGTAATAATTTGGTAGTGGAACAAATTCAGTTTCTCCAGGCACTTTAGGAAAGTTTTGATTTTTCCAGTCTTCCCTGGCTTTAGCAATGATATTTTTATCAGAAGCTACAAAATTCCAATGGATGTGCCTTTCCTCTTTAAAAGGTTCTCCTCCCAGAATATAAATAGTTGTATCCTTATCCATTTCAAATTCACATAGTTTATGATCTTTGGCAACCAAAATTTGTTTTGGTTCATAAGTATTCCCATCACTCTTAATTTTGCCTTCCAGAATATAGATACCTGATTCTCCGAAAAGATAATTACTTAGATTCAGTTTTCTTTTTTCACTACTTTTCAATTCCAGAAGAAATAATTTACTATATACGGGAACAGGAGATTTTCTGCCAAAACATTCCCCGGCAATTAATTTATAGGAAATTTCGTTTTCAGACCACTGTGGAATTTCCTGTTTTTCGATATGACTAAAAGAAGGTTCTATATTTTCCAATTCTTTAGGAAGACCAACCCATATCTGTAGGCCATGTAAAGACTTTTCTTTGTCTCGTAATGAACCTGGGGTTCGTTCTGAATGCACGACTCCTTTACCTGCTGTCATCCAATTAACAGCACCAGGTTTTATTTCTATCTCATTTCCTAAGCTATCACGATGCATGATACTGCCTTCAAAAAGATAAGTGAGGGTAGATAGTCCAACATGCGGATGCGGGGGCACATCAAAGTTTTGATCTTTTGTCATGCTAACCGGCCCCATATGATCTATGAATACAAAAGGGCCTATCATTCTTTTTTCGCGGAAAGGTAAAAGTCTACCCACAAGAAAATTTCCTATTTCGGCAGCTCTTTCAGGAACTATCATTTTTATATTAGACATTGAATATAAACCATGTAATTAATATTAATTTTTAAAATAAAATTAGCCAGAACCATACATTCTGGCTAATTGAAAAATACATCTTTTAGAAATATTAATCTTCAAGATAACCGAATTTTCCCATATTAAAATCATCGATAGCATCCTTGATTTCTTGTTTGGTATTCATCACAAATGGACCTTGAGCTGCGATAGGTTCGTTAATTGGCTCTCCACTTAAAATTAGAACAACAGATTTTTCCAGGGCTTCAACAGTAAAAGATTCACCTTCATTTTCAAAAAGTACAAAATGATCTGTTGGAGCAATTTCTGAATCATTCACTTTTATACTTCCTTCAATAACCAATGCCCCGGTATTATAATGAGAAGGAAACGAGAAGCTTGCCTTAGCTTTTTCATTTAACCTGGCATTAAACATATGCAAGGGGGTAAATGTACTTGCCGGTCCTTTAGAGTCATTGTAGTTTCCAGCAATAACCTCAACAAGCCCGGCATCACTAGGTAATGAATGGATCGTCATTTCAGCTTGCGAAATTGCCTGGTATTTAGGCTTTGACATTTTATCCTTTGCCGGCAGGTTGACCCATAATTGAACCATTTGGAAGTCGCCACCTCTCTTACTAAATTCTGCCTCATGATATTCTTTATGAAGAACTCCCGAAGCGGCTGTCATCCATTGAACATCTCCTTCACCTATAATTCCACCGCCACCACTACTATCATGATGTGCAACTTTGCCTTTGTAGGCAATAGTTACGGTTTCAAAACCTCGATGTGGATGTACGCCAACTCCCTTTGGTTTATCTGAGGGAGGAAAAGTAAATTTTGAATTGTAGTCCAACAATATAAAAGGACTCATTCGCTCCATATCCATTCTAAAACCACTAGGGATAAAGTTATGAACCCTAAAGCCATCTCCTACAAAATGCGGATTGGGTGGGCTTGCAACTAATTCTATATTTTTAGTTTTCATATCATGAAATTTTCATTTGAAATAAAATTCTTTTAATGCCTATTAATTTTGATGAAACCTGGAAATAGACTGATATTCCGGATGCTTATCTATATACGCTTTGATAAAAGGGCAATATGGTTTTACTTCTAGTTGCTGTTTTTTAGCAAATTCTAAAACATTCCTGGCTAAAAAAGATCCTACTCCCTTCCCGCTTAATTCCTTTGGAACTTCAGTATGTATCAAACTAATCACATCTTTGTGTAGTTTGTAATCTACAAAGGCAATTTGGTCATTCAGCTTTACTTCGAATCTATGATCTTCAACATTTTAGTATAAAGTATATGCCATTATTTCTAATATTTACTACAAAGTTAGAAGCTAAGGTCCAAATAGCTCTTGATCTATGGTAAGAAGTAAAATTAGGGTCTATCGTCCAGATCCCTGCGCACCCTGCTTAAACTTTCAGGGGTTATGCCAAGGTAAGAAGCCACCATCCACTGGGGTATCCTAAGTTGCAAGTCCGGATACAACTTAACGAATTCCAAATATCTGGTTTTTGCGGAAGCACTGAGGAGCAGATTAATTCGTTGATTTAAATGGCGGATATGGTTATGTAGTAAAATTTCATTTTTCTCTCTGAAGCTAGGTGTTAGCTCTGCAATTATATTTATGATCTTGTCATTAATAGGAATTAAATGAGAATCCTCAATAGCTTCAATATAAAATTTAGAGGGTTCCTTAAAGAATACACTATCCCTATCACTGACCAGCCAGTTCTCAGATGCGAATTGTAGGATATGCTCCTTTCCATTTTCAGAAAGGGAATATAAACGCAATAAGCCCTTTTCAACAAAGAAAGTATGATTGCATATTTCCCCCGGTTTTAGGAGAAAGGATCCTGCTGAAATTTTCTTGATATCGGCTAATTCTTTGATATAGGCAAGGTCTGACTCTTGGACACCAAACTTTTCTATTAAGTACTGAGAAAAATTCATAGCATACCGTGTTGAAAGAGTTTATTCAAATTTATTAAGAAAATCAGATCAAAAAGGAAAAAGTGGGGCATTCTTTCATATTTTCTATGGAATTTCTCCCGAAAAAATGTAGGCCAGTGAAAATAGAACAAACTCAATGTTCATTAACTTCTTCCCGTCCTTTCTAAACCAACTTTTGATACCTCTTATCTTCAAGCTTTGAAATCCTGATCGTTGAATTCAAGTTCCACCAAGCGGACTTGAGTTGAAAAGCTTAAATTAGTGAATCATATTTACCTATTCATTTTCAAAGCTTTTTGGCTCGTGTCCAAGACCATTTGGAATGAACCTCTTTTATTGAAGCAAAGCTTTTGCGCCGTGAAGATAAAAGTGGTGAATGGCTAGTAAGAGAATTTCTCCCTGACGTTAATTAATAATTATAGTTCCATTTACAGTATTCAAATGCATAGAATTTTTAGAGTTGTCATTTTTCAACGATATTTCCTGGCCTATAAATTTCTCTTTACGAATAACTGCTAATTCTCCTGTAGTTTGAATTTGTCCAATTACGGTTTTAGCAACCAGAGAAGAATCATTTCCAGGTAATTCAATCCTGCCGTTTACAGTATCTAAATTTAAATTACCATCAAACTCTTGAATTTGGATATTTCCGCTTACTAAATCCACTTTAATTTCCCCGCTCAAATAATCAGAACTAATATCACCGGTAATACTGGACAAATTAAGTTTTACACCCTTTGGAATCATTAATTGGTAATTGAATTCGTGATCTAAACCCTGGGAGTAGATTATCCCTACATCCGGTAATTCGCGATCCTCCTGGTAGGCTTTAAAAACATCTTTAGAATTAGAAGTTATAAATAAGGTATGATTGGCGTCTCTAAATTCAATTTCAAATAACTCGGTGTATTTTGGGTCCTGAGTTTTAATTGCTGCCTTAACCTGGATTTTTGGTTCATCCCAGGTTATTATTTCAATAGAAGATGCGAAATCTAAATCAACATCTATCACCTGATTATTAAACGGTGCTTCTTTTTCAATATTTTTCTGGGCTTGGATATTAAAAGAAGCAAAAGCGATGAGGATAAGTAATAAATTTTTCATTGTTTTAAATTTTGATTGACTCTATAACAGATACTTTACCTGTTTACTTTAAAGACGACAATGAAATTTTAAAGTTGCAAACAACATATTCCGAATACATTATATTAATGTTCTACAATAGAGGGGAAAAGAAATTTCCGTGAAAAAATAACCGGTATTACTGGGCTCAAGAAATTTTTCCGTGAAAAAAAATTTAGAACCCTCAAAAGGTTATATTATTCTTACTCATTTAAACGCAAATAGCTTTAAAGTTTAGGAGAATGACTACCCAACACGGCGAAGCGTGTTATCCTCTTGCTGTCATTCTCATTATTTTCAGTTAGGTCGATAAAACATCCATTTTTATCTACTGAATACTTATATTCATATCACAATAAATTCAGCCCCTTGAGAATAAGTATAATTATTGGAATCATTTTTTGTTCAATCATCAATGCCAGGGGACAGCAAGATCATCGGCATCTTTTTTTCCTTCATAATCGCTTTCTGGAAACACACGATTTAAACGAATTACATCCTGAATACGGGCGTACGGAATATGCAGAAATAATTGAAAAATTTAAGAAAAACGGATTTACAGTAATAAGCGAAAAAAGAAATGAAAATGTAAATGCAAGAGAGTATGCCCTTGAAATTGTACAACAAATAGACAGCTTGATCAAAAAAGGAATTAATTCTAATAGAATAACTATCGTAGGCACTTCAAAAGGCGGATATATCGCTCAATATGTTTCAACTATTGCTAATAATCCTAATTTAAATTTTGTATTTATCGCAAGTTTTAGAGATAGGGATATTGAAGCCATTCCAGAAATTAACTATTGCGGGAATATTTTAAACATTTATGAGAAAACAGATCCGTTTGGAGTTTCAGCAAAGGCAAGAAAAACCTCATCGACTTGTGAACTTAGTCATTTTAAAGAAATTGAATTAAATACAGGAATAGGTCATGGTTTTATTTTCAAGCCTATGGAAGAGTGGATCAAGCCAACTATAGAATGGGCAAATGGAAATTATTAAATAGGTTTTAAAAAAGCCATTAATTTTTCTTCACTCCTATTCCGCTCGCAAATTATCTTTTGCCATCTCATACTTTTCCAGGCAGGAATCTAATGGATTTCCTGCAACGTGAACACAATCACAAAAATCGGCTCCAGCTTTAGTTCATTCAGTGCCTTCAAACTGTTCATTACAATAGGATATTGTATTCCTGGGCATAATAAGATAACTATTCATCGAAAAAACACCTACTATAACTACCAAGAAAGCAGCCGTACTAATAAAAAAGAATTTTATGGGAAAAATATTGCTGTATTTAATAGGTTTTGGCAGATGTATGGGGTGAGGATTCTTAAGGGGTAAAATAGATTTTAAACGGTCATAATTCCAACACAGTATGAAAAAACAAGACAATGTCATTAATGGAGAAGTAAGAAGCGAACCATCAAAACGTACCGCATAGGAAAGAATAAAAATATTAAGAATTATAGGAAAATAGATAAGAGCTCCCACAGTAACAGTTCGGGGTATTAGTATAAGAATCGCGGCCAGAAGCTGAGCTAACCCTACAAATGTATAGTAATAACCAGTATACCAAAAAGCGTTCAGATAAGTTCCCATTGGATGAATAATTGATAATCCACTGGCAAATCGTTCATCAAAGATTTTAACTAAACCAGCGGGAATAAACCCGGCAGCAAGAGCAATTCTATTAAAATAGGAAAACCATAAGACCCACCTGTTCTGTTTTATGTCTATAAAAAACCTTTCAAATTTGGATAAATATCTCATCGGATACTCAAATAATATTCAATTTACCATTCTAAGACGAATGTTGAGCTTTTGTGTTACACACCTATAAGTCACGGCTGTACATAAACATCTAATCCTATTTCTAAAAATTGTGTTTTTAACAATCGATAATATACTGCGATTTTTCTCTAAAAATTGCAAATTGTAGCAAATTGTAGCCTGTTTATGCGGCATTATAGGTCATTTGTCGCAAATTGATATAAAACTACTTTCATTAAATATTATAAGTTTCTAAAAATGAGTTGGTTAAAAAAATTAACATCGCGCAGCGTGTTATCCTCTTGCTACTCATTTTTATCCGCTTCACTACCAAAAAATGGTAGCTTTAAATAGTTTTAGTCTAAGTTCTATGGGAACTTTTGAAGAAATCTAATGGTGAGAAAGATCCTTCAACATTATAAGGTAATATTGCAAAATTACTGCCAGCATTATAATTTTAGTTATTGCTGCTACCATTTTTAATTTTGCAACTAATTTTAAAATTTCTACCTTAAAGATATCTCTTAATTGAAGAAATAATAGTTCACAAATAACCCTGCCATTTTTAGAACAAAAAACAAGCTTACGTATTAAAAAAATTAGAATTGAAATGCATATTGTACTTTTAAGCCAAAGGCGAAGGATCGGACTTCGTCCAGACCCTGTATTACATTAATATCCCGGCGTGAAGACAGCAGACTACCGAATGCGAAAGCTGTTGGGTTCTGAACATTATAATCAACAAGCCGTTCGCCCGATACATCAGGTTTAATATCATTTAGTCCATAATCAACGAAAAACCCCATATAAAGGGATTGGCTATCTTCCAACATAAGTTTTATTCCACTTTCCAGATGCGCTACAAAGTTTGTTTTCAGATCCAGTTCAGATTTGGAATTACTTACATTAACAAATTCACCAAAACCAGCAAATTCTGGGTCAGTCAATTCAACATTATATTCCGGATAATATCCGCTTGTTTCTAAAGAAGTCGTGGAGCTTCGATATTTTGAATCTACAACCAGGCCTGCCTTAACACCTCCAGCAACAAAAAACCGAGTATTACCTAATGATTCGTATTGAATCTGCAGAGGAATATTAAGGAAATAAACCTCCTGGTTTTCTAAAAAATTATCAGCTTGATAACGGAAATTGAATGTATCACTTTCCGAATCCTGGGTCATAAAATCACCTTGAATAGTGGGTAAAAAAATCGAGCCTTCCATATACTGCAATTCAGCACCGGTTCCAAGGCTCCACCTATCTGAAAAATAATAGGAATACTTAGCTCCGATACCAAACCCATTTCCCAATTCACTTTCCTGCCCGAGCGTTTCATAACTTAATTCTGAAAACGATCCCTGCAGGTAAAATGAAACTTCATTTTTTGATTGTGCCAAGGCATTTCCATTCACAATAATTAGTGCAACTACTATTGCAAGACTCACAATGAAATTACTATGGGTTACTTTTAAATTATTAATTTTCATATTTAATCTTTATTTTTTTAATCTTCAAAGCATTTCTTATTTAATAATAAACTTCACAGAACTATCAATATTCTCTGTTCTAATTTTGAGGATATACACACCCATTTGAAGATTGTAAGGCAATGTTATGCTGGTTATCTTATTGTTCGATTTCATTTTCTTGATAAGCATCCCGTTAAGGTTATGTATTGAAAGGTGCATTGTTTCAAGTTCGTTTTTAGGAAAATCTGCTAAAAGTTCCATTGTTCCACCTGAACTCACCGGGTTAGGGGCTAAGGAAATATTCAAAGAACTTCTTAACTGGATAGAAGATATACAGGTTCTTAAAAATTCTCCATCCTCTGTTTCCAACACTACGTAATAAGAACTGTCATCATCCAACTGGTCATCCACATTATTTCCAGCTGAATAATATTGACCGCTCCCTATTACTGAACCATCTTTATACCAGCGGTAACTTACAAATTTATAGCCTCCATTGGTGTCTGGATTATTGTTTACAAGCAACACATTATTAAATTTTTGAATTACGATATCTTCAAAGTTGAAATTCTTCTCTACCACAATATTATAGGTAGTACTTGTATTTCCATCTTCTGAAGTCACTATTACCGTTTCTCTGTAAATTCCAGGAGCAGGTGTACTCATTGTAAAGATATTATCGCGATCTATTGTTGAGCCTCGATTCTGTTCAAGTTCAATTTGAACCTCATTTTCAGAGTTTCCGCAACCAATTAGATAGTAGATATCTACACTAGGATTGGAATAAGTAGTTCCATTTATAACCGCATTAACCAATTTGGCTTCACTTCCACTTATCGTAAGCGTTCTTTCCACAGAAGCAGCAGCTTCATAATTCTGGTTTCCTGCCTGAGTAGCTGTAATAGTGATTTGCCCTCCACCTAGAATTCTTACAAATCCTCGAGGTCCAACTGTAGCAGCAGGGTCTTCTGTCTCATAGGTATAAGAATACATTACCGGTAAGCCCGAAGTTGAAGTTGCATCTAATTGTAAATATTCATCTGTTAGTTGATCTAAATCTTCAAGTTCATTGAAAGTGATGCTTTGCGATGCTTTTTCAATTAGCATATTCGCAGTTAGCACTAGATCTTCATATCCAGGCTGGCTTACTATAGCAGTAACAGTGTATGTCCCTGCATTAGTTTTCCCGTTATTGGCATACGTTACCGTTGCATCTTCGGGAAGACCGGTTACAAAAATACTGTGTTCGCTTCCATTATAAACAAACGGCTCAGTATTCCCTTCAAAAGTCACCCCCGTAATCTCAGCCTTTTCAATCACTAAAGAAACTTCTTTTGTAGTTGCAAGGTAATTCTCAGTTTCAGCTGAAGTTACGGTAATCTCATAAGTTCCAGGCTCAGTAAAACCTTCCTGAGGAGAATAACTCAACTCAATTTCTGAGTGATTTAAACTTGCATTAACCTTCTTTTGAGTACCATCATAAGTAAAGTTTTGAGAAACATCTGCGGTAATCATTGCCTCTGCTTTTAAAATAGTCAGGGTAGCATTCAATTCGCTATCTGGACAAGTTTCGAATCCTGAAGAAAGATTTGCTGTTACTGTATAAACCCCTGCATTTATAGCCCTGTTTTGAGTTCCTGTTTCAGAAGAAATAGTATAATCAACAGAAGCACCTGCAGGAAGATTTTTTACTTCCAGGCTATGTTCACTTCCATCATACACAAAACTTGCATCCTCAAATGTTACCCCATTTAACGGTGACGGTTCTACAATCACATTTTGCGTTTGCATAGCCGTATTTCCGTTTCCATCATCAAAATTCCATGTAATTGTATAAGATCCAGGTTCGTTATAAGTGAGCGGATCTAAAGTTGTTGCAGTCAATACAGCACAGTTATCTGTAGCTGTAGGAGCAATAATTCTTCCTGGAACAACTTCACATTTCACTATCACATCTTCAAATTCAGTAACATCAGGAACTGGTGCTACTTTGTCTTCTACAGTCACAGTAGCTTCCAGAGAACTTTCATTCCCATTGTTATCTGTAACAGTAAGGACAACTATGTTTTCCCCGACATTTGAGCAGTCAAAAGTGTCATTATTCAACGTCATTTCTGAAATACCGGAAGCATCTGAAGAACCATTGTCAATATCTTCAGGAGTGATGGTCACATTCCCTTGTGCATCCAACTCAACAGTAATATCAGTAGTAACTACCACAGGTGCTACTTTATCTTCTACAATTACAACTGCTTCCAAATAACTGATGTTTCCGTTGTTATCTTCTACTGTAAGAACAACAGTGTTCTCTCCAACATTAGTGACATCAAAAGTGGTAATGTCAAGTGTCATTTCGGAAATACCACAAGCATCAAACGATCCGTTGTCTATATCTTCAGGAGTGATGGTCGCGTTTCCTTGAGCGTCTAGTTGAACCGTGATGTTTTGGGTCACAACCACCGGTGCTACTTTGTCTTCTACAGTCACAATAGCTTCCAGAGAACTTTCATTCCCATTGTTATCTGTAACAGTAAGGACAACTATGTTTTCTCCGACATTTGAGCAGTCAAAAGTGTCATTATTCAGCGTCATTTCTGAAATACCGGAAGCATCTGAAGAACCATTGTCAATATCTTCAGGAGTGATGGTCACATTCCCTTGTGCATCCAACTCAACAGTAATATCAGTAGTAACTACCACAGGTGCTACTTTATCTTCTACAATTACAACTGCTTCCAAATAACTGATGTTTCCGTTGTTATCTTCTACTGTAAGAACAACAGTGTTCTCTCCAACATTAGTGACATCAAAAGTGGTAATGTCAAGTGTCATTTCGGAAATACCACAAGCATCAGATGAACCGTTGTCGATCATTTGAGGAGTGATGGTCGCGTTTCCTTGAGCGTCTAGTTGAACCGTGATGTTTTGGGTCACAACCACCGGTGCTACTTTGTCTTCTACAGTCACAGTAGCTTCCAGAGAACTTTCATTCCCATTGTTATCTGTAACAGTAAGGACAACTATGTTTTCTCCGACATTTGAGCAGTCAAAAGTGTCATTATTCAGCGTCATTTCTGAAATACCGGAAGCATCTGAAGAACCATTGTCAATATCTTCAGGAGTGATGGTCACATTCCCTTGTGCATCCAACTCAACAGTAATATCAGTAGTAACTACCACAGTTGCTACTTTATCTTCTACAATTACAACTGCTTCCAAATAACTGATGTTTCCGTTGTTATCTTCTACTGTAAGAACAACAGTGTTCTCTCCAACATTAGTGACATCAAAAGTGGTAATGTCAAGTGTCATTTCGGAAATACCACAGGCATCAGATGAACCGTTGTCTATATCTTCAGGAGTGATGGTCGCGTTTCCTTGAGCGTCTAGTTGAACCGTGATATTCTGGGTCACTACAATTGGACCAACATTATCCTCTACTGTTACTGCTGCAGTTTCGGTACTTTCATTTCCGTTTACATCAGTCACTGTTAAGGTTACCGTTACCGGAGCATCAACATCATCACAACCAAAACTATCAATATCAAGACTCATCGAAGCGATCTCACAATTGTCTGAAGAACCGTTATCAATATCGGCAGGCACTATTGTTGCCTCGCCATTTTCATCTAATTGAACAGTGATATTCTGGGTCACTACAATTGGATCAACATTATCCTCTACTGTTACTGCTGCGGTTTCTGAAGATGAGTTTCCATTTACATCGGTTACCGTTAAGGTTACCGTTACCGGAGCATCCACATCATCACAACCAAAACTATCAATATCAAGACTCATCGAAGCGATCTCACAATTATCTGAAGAACCGTTATCAATATCGGCAGGAACTATTGTTGCCTCGCCATTTTCATCTAGTTGAACAGTGGTATTCTGGGTCACTACAATTGGATCAACATTATCCTCTACTGTTACTGCTGCAATTTCAGTACTTTCATTTCCATTTACATCAGTTACCGTTAAGGTTACCGTTACCGGAGCATCCACATCATCACAACCAAAGCTGTCAATATCAAGGCTCATTGAAACGATCTCACAATTATCTGAAGAACCGTTATCAATATCGGCAGGAACTATTGTTGCCTCGCCATTTTCATCTAGTTGAACAGTGGTATTCTGGGTCACTACAATTGGATCAAAATTATCCTCTACTGTTACTGCTGCGGTTTCTGAAGATGAGTTTCCATTTACATCGGTTACCGTTAAGGTTACCGTTACCGGAGCATCAACATCATCACAACCAAAACTATCAATATCCAGGCTCATTGAAGCGATCTCACAATTGTCTGAAGAACCGTTATCAATATCGGCAGGAACTATTGTTGCATCCCCATTTTCATCTAATTGAACAGTGATATTCTGGGTCACTACAATTGGATCAACATTATCCTCCACTGTTACTGCTGCAGTTTCGGTACTTTCATTTCCATTTACATCAGTTACCGTTAAGGTTACTGTTACAGGAGCATCCACATCATCACAATCAAAGCTATCAATATCAAGACTCATCGAAGCGATCTCACAATTGTCTGAAGAACCGTTATCAATCATTCCAGGTGTAATTATCGCTACTCCATTTTCATCTAATTGAACAGTGGTATTCTGGGTCACTACAATTGGATCAACATTATCCTCTACTGTTACTGCTGCAGTTTCATTACTTTCATTTCCATTTACATCAGTTACCGTTAAGGTTACTGTTACAGGAGCATCCACATCATCACAACCAAAGCTGTCAATATCAAGGCTCATTGAAACGATCTCACAATTATCTGAAGAACCGTTATCAATATCGGCAGGAACTATTGTTGCCTCGCCATTTTCATCTAGTTGAACAGTGATATTCTGGGTCACTACAGTTGGATCAACATTATCCTCTACTGTTACTGCTGCAATTTCAGTACTTTCATTTCCATTTACATCAGTTACCGTTAAGGTTACCGTTACCGGAGCATCAACATCATCACAACCAAAACTATCAATATCCAGGCTCATTGAAGCGATCTCACAATTGTCTGAAGAACCGTTATCAATATCGGCAGGAACTATTGTTGCCTCCCCATTTTCATCTAGTTGAACAGTGATATTCTGGGTCACTACAGTTGGATCTATGTCATCTAAAGTGGTAAAATCAAAAGTTTCAGTTGATGTTACATTACCAGAATCGCTAGCACTCAAAGTAATGCTGGTTGTGGACTGTACTCCATCAATTGGATCAATAAGAACGTCGAAATTAGTTCCGTTGAAACTGATTGAAATATTCTCATTAGGTATAAATTCCTGATTTGCAGAAGTAGCTGAAACACTTAGGCTTGCATTATCATCCTCTGAATCTGTAATGTCGATGGTAAACTCATATACCTCCGATGGACAATTCTGTATATTGTTAATTTCAGTAATTTCAGGAGACCGGTTCAATTCTAAAACTTTGGTTCCGGAGAAACTAAAGCACGATTGGTCATCTGCTAAACCACCATATTCTACAATATACCCCAATTGACTTTCAACACGCAAGTCATTCCATCTCCCTCCATTCTGAAAATAAATTTGCGCATAATGTTCAAGACCACCATTAGCATTATTAGGTTCTAAATCATTCCAATTTGCATACTGATTATTTACTGCAATAGCTCCTTCAGAAAATTGAGTTCCGGCTTCAGGACCTGTAACCCAGTACCATTTTCCTTCTGCTTCACTCTGATTATTAAAAAATGTACTTCCCAATGCTGAGTTGATTTGCGAAAAATAATCTGATCCACCTATCCAACCGTCATCAGACAATTTTGTGAGTATGAATTCATTCTCTGATGCAGAGGTAATAGTTGCAAGATATCCCTGCAGGCCATTTAAAGTTCTTGTGGCAGCATCAGCCTTGGCCTGTTCCCAAGTAAACGTACCACTCACATACTCATAATAATGATCATTATCAGAGTTAGATATTCCTCCTCCAATGTTAAAAATAATTTCCCTTTCTAGAGCAAAGCTACTGCTAGTACGAAACTGGATATTCTGAAATATCTCCTGTAGTTCCTGAGAAGTCATATCCCCGGAAATTGTTAGGACTCCGGTTAAATTATTATAACTACTAGTTACATCAGTAGGTAAAGTAAATCCAGAAACCAATTGCAACTCATCACCAGACTGAAAATTTTGATTAATCGAGACAGTAGCACCATTAACATCATCAAATGAGTTGATTAAAATATTTTCATCGATTACGGTAGAATTTTCGGGAGTAGAAATTATAGTCTTGCCTTCACTTGTTTCTACCAAGTCACCAGGAGATTCTATTGTGATACTGGCATTTTCAATTGTTTGATTACCACTAGGGTCTTCTATTGTGATACTAATTTGCTGAGTTCCCACATCCCTACAATCAAAGCTAAAAGTGGATGGGGAAATAGTATAACTGCAATTATCATTAACTGAAGTAATAAAATCTGTAGCAGCGACTGCCAATCCGTTTATACTGGCTAACTGCCTGGTAAGGCTTTGGATAGAAAGCTCAGGTGCTTCTAAATCTTCAACAGTAACAATAGCCGTATCTTCAGAAATATTACCGCTTGTATCGGTCACTGTCAAAGTAACAGTATTATTTCCTATATCTGAGCAATCAAAATCAGTTTGACTTAGGCTCAAATTAGTGATATCACAAGTATTGGAAGATGTATTATTAATCATTTCTGGTGTAATAACTGCATTTCCAGATTCATCCAATTCTATAGTAATATCTTTTGCAGAAGCGATCACCGGACTGCAAAGGACTTCTACAGTAAGGATAGTTATCGTATTTTCCTGAGGAGAACCATTATCTATAGATTCTAAGGTAATTGTATTTATGCCTAAATTACATTCCTCCCCGGTTATGGTAATATTTGCTGTGGACAGACTTCCATTTGTAATTTCATAAGTTAGCCCACACATCTCAGAAGTTAAAGTAGTAGTAACTTCCTGGTTAGTTTCAGGTCCAATAAATGAAGGACTTAAAGTAAGGGTTTCTCCAAGATAAAGCTGAACAGTATTATCTACCGGCAAATTATTGGCACTTGGGGAAATATTTTCTGCATTTGCCATATTAAAGTCGAAACACTGGTTGTCAAGGTAATCCACTCCATCACTATCACCTCCCGGCCCATCATAATCTGCACCCGGTTTATCAAAACGACCTACCTGTACATAATCAACACCATTTCCTTTATTAATTCCTACCGTAGCTGGGATCCCACCAAAACCATCTACACCTTCAGACGCCCCCCCAGTTGTCCACTGCATATCTTTTGAACAAAAAGCGGTATTTCTCCCGGGAGGAGTTAGTTCACTGGCGCCATCAGAAATAATTACCTGGAAAGTATTAGTCTTTCCAGAGGGCTGATAATGTGCGACCTGATCCCAGATCACAATTAAAGCATCATCAGTAATTTTATAATAAATCCTTCCGCCTTGACTTGTATCAACATCACCCCAAAATGGGGCAACCATTGGGGTTTCAATAGGGAATCCACTGGCACTAAAGGTTGAAAGAGGGCCATTAAAAGTTAAATTCCCATTCGTATTGATCCATACCTCACTATACAAAGCACCATATAGATTATAGGAAAAAGGAATCGATAAAGGGCCGAAAGATCCATCATCGTTAGTTGGTATTGCAGTAAAACTCTCATCAAGCTCAAAATAACCTCCCGGAGCTTCAAGTTCCGCAGAGTTCATAGTTTCAGCCGCGGATGCCGATCTGCTCATATTGAGTGAAAACATTTGTGGTTGTTGCCGAATTTCCTCCCTCTTTTTAGCTTCATAATAAGGGTCTGAATCAGCTGGATCTATAACAACTGCTTGAGCTAAAATATTTCCTTGAAAAACAAAGAATATGACCAATAGTAAAAATTTGAGGTAGTAGTTTTGCTTCATTTAAATTTGGATGTTTAAGCTTTATAAAAGGAAAGCTGATATGCTCTCTTTAGGTTCATTACATATTGCAAAAAAAATCCAAAAAATATGTTAATAGCTGTAAAACAGAAGAAATGATGTATCAAAATCAAATATGAAGACGTGCTTTTTTAAAAAAAAGCGAGAAATAGGAAGGCTTAGCGGAAACTTAACCCGTAAGCACTAGGGCTTACTTCTACAAGAGTTTTAAAAGTTTTACTGAAAGAAGTTCTGCTAGTAAAACCGCATTCTTGTGCCAAAGCTTCTATAGTATTTGTTTCAAGATAACCATTTTCAATAAGTTGCTTCGCATATTCCATTCGCAACTTGTTCTTGTATTCCGTAAAACTTACTTCATATTGTTGCTTAAGAAAATAGGAAATATGATGAGAAGGCATTTCCAGCTCCCTAGAGCATTCGGTGAGGTTGAAATTTTGATTTAAGTATGATCTACTTTCTTTTAATCGTTCAAATTTTTCAATCACTACCTGTTTGTCAAGGCCAAATTTGAGATCTTCAGGTTGCTCTTCGGATTTGGTAATGGCCATTGCTTGTATTTGCTGTGGGTATCCGTACAAAATAGTAGGAAAATAGATGGGAATAATTCCAATAACAAATAATGCTATATAAAGAAAGAAAGTTATTATACCTCCGTTATTTCCAATAACTATTAGGGAATGAAACAGGTTTGTTTCAAACATTTTTTCCAAAGCATACATAATTGCCAGAATAGCCATCATCATAAGGATTCCCCAAAAAATGAGAAGCCATTTGTTAAGTATACTTTTAAGTTCATCACCTTCTCCTTTTTCAATAAAAGATAAAATTTTGGGTATTAAAACCACTAATACTCCTAATTGCCAAACATGACGCATTAAAAGATGTTGATCTAGCCTCAATAAAAAATATTGGGCTCCCAGCCTATATTCCGGTGAAGAAATTGCTCCAGAAATAATAGTATCGTAAAAAGGTTCTGGTTGAAGATAAACATACCCCACATCTATTACTCCTAATATAAAAGGAACAAGAAGAATGAACTCCATTTTATGGAATTTGAGCCGGTCAGTTAAAATGATTTTAAAATAATAATATATTGGAATAAATATTAAATGATACGGAAGAAGTGGCCACAGAAAAAACCAGGTGAAATGTTCCAAATAACCTCCATCAATGATATAAGCTTGGAGGGCATACACCGACAGTATAAGGTAAAAACTACCTAAAATTCGTGTAGCAAGGGTATTGGTAGAAGTTTTAAAAAATAATGTCGTTGATAATACAAATCCAAAAATTGCGGCAATTAGTAAAATTATGATCATTATAACTTAAAAGATTATTGTTGGCTTTCTTTAAAATGTGATTCCAAATGAAATTATTGCTAAGAGCAATAATCTAAAAATCACCCGGAGCTTTATAAGCGATTAAAATATTCATTAAGAAAAATTTAACAACAAATATATAGATATAAAAGCTTATTTAAAACAACCTAGTAAAAAACAATAACTTTCCCAATAGTTTGATATTAAGAGTTCGCCGATTTTTTTAGCTCCTAAAGATTATCTGCAACCCATTGCTTAGCTTCATCACAAGTCCCTACTGCCATACATTTTAATTTAGTCATCTGCTTTACAAATTCTAAATGTCCATAATCTAAAGTTTTTTCTGAAACTACAACTACCCAGCGAACTTGGCTTTCTAGTATTTCAACGTTATTCAATAAAATTAAGGGATCAAAGGAGTAGCTTGCGTTAGGATCTGTTCTTTGGATAAGAACACCAATTTTCTTGTCTCCATAAATGGCGGATTTTAGATCGTAACTATTCTCAAACTTCGCTGCATCAAAATGAGCTTCATCTTTTAGAATAAGTTTTATGAAGTGAGATTCGAATTCAAGGATAAAACTTCCAAAGTCAATGCTTTTCATTTATTAGATATAAGCTGCTAAATTAACTTTTTAACCGGTTTATTAAGCAAACTATTAAAATTAGAAACCCACGCCCGTGCATATACTAAAAGCATTTAGCGAGAGTGACTACCAACCTCATCTTACGACTTGTCGAATTCCTTTCCTTTATAGGTTATAATTAGTTATTAATGGCGAGATATAAGATTGACTATCACTTTGATCATCATTTCTTTAACGCCTAGAC
Organism: Salegentibacter sp. Hel_I_6; assembly: GCF_000745315.1. NCBI lineage: Bacteria > Pseudomonadati > Bacteroidota > Flavobacteriia > Flavobacteriales > Flavobacteriaceae > Salegentibacter > Salegentibacter sp. Hel_I_6. The sequence continues at coordinate 1,897,425 of NZ_JQNQ01000001.1, forward strand.
CATTTTCCCCGGTTTGATTTTCCCCGGTACCCACTGAAATAATCCCGTGTAAATTATAGTAATATAAATTTCGGGAGACGTTTCTTTTATCTTCTTTTTTAACTGTCAAGTAATTCCTGACAGTTAAACTCTCCTCCAATTGATGAAATAAGAATTCTGGACTACCATAAAAAATGAGAGCCCACGCCGTTGTATATGCGAAGCGCATTTAGCGAGTGTAATTTTCAACCTCACCTTGCGGGTGTACAAGCACCCTCATCAATTATTATACTATATTTTTTTGTTTAATTACATTAAAACAAGCTCCTCCTATTTTTCATTATCCAAATAAAAGAGAAACTCACGCCGTTGTATATGCCAAGCGCACTCAGTGAGTGTAATTTTCAACCCCACCTTACGGGTGTACAAGCACCCTCATAAAATCTTCACGCTATACTATTGAAATGCATGTAATTAACGCTATTTCTGGTCTTAACTTCCATCTTACAAGCCCTGCTATTTGATTTTGCTTTAAAATAAGTAAGCCCACGGTTGTATATGCTAAGCGTATTTAGTGAGTGTAATTTTTCAACCTCATCTTATGGGTGTACAAGCACCCTCATCGTTAATTATTTTATTTTTTTCTATTCAACTCCTTCAAATAGGCTTCTGCATTTATATTTCCCTATTCAATAAAAGTGAGATGACACGCCGTTGTATATGCTGTTCGCATTTAGTGAGTGTAACTTCTAACCTCACCTTATGGGTGTACAAGCACCCTCAAAATTACATTTTTCAATCTGTTATGAGTTCAATGCCTGCCTTTTCAGCTTTGTATTTTATTTTGGCCATCAGTTCATAATAGCTCCAGTTTCTCAGCACAAACTCCTCCTCTTTGGCAATTCCAATCTTATCTTCCTGATTGATTAAAATTAGCGTACCCGCCTGGTGTTTGATGCAAAAGTTGATTAATTTCCGACTGTACAAGTGCAGCCTATTAGTCACGTAATTCTTTTCCAGCTCGTGGAATCTTTGTACTGCTTTTGTTTTGCGTTTGCGCCCTTTACCCGATCTTGCATAGGTAACCCCTTCCTGTGCCCTTTTCCGGGCGGCTTGTATGGCAAGCCTACGATATAGAAATTCTTCCCGGGAGCCAATGTTGAGTTTTGTCCTTCCAGTCTTTACAATAATGGGATATTCCAGGGATAAAGAAGCTTCTGCGATCACATTAGGCTTTAAGCGATGCTTTTCTTTTTCAAATTCAAAGGTGGCCAGCAAAAAAGTTTTGTCATTTTTTAATTGAATGTGGGAAGTACAAAGCTTGGTCTCCCCTGCTACTACCCGCTCCAGTAGCTTGCGTTTATCAGAATAATCCTTACCTAAATAGGTTTTTAGCGGAATGGAAAAAAACCGAAAACAAAAGGCTTTTTTCTCTTCATCATAACATAACCCTTTTATGCCCTCCATATCAAAAGGAAAAGCCATATCCCTTTTAAAGTTCATCAGGGAACGTTCGCCCTTCCAGTATTCCACCTTATTTTTCTGGAACGTACCCATTAAATTATGGTTGATGTTGCCTAAAATATTGGTCGGGATTTCCCCTTTATAGCGGTCGGACACCACCCGGTAGGTGGCATTGATGCGCGAGCGGTTCAGGATGCCGGCTTCATCTTTTTTTTCATCAGCCAATTTATACTTTATCCCTTCAGTTAAATAAAAGAACTCCTGGATCATTTCCTGAACATAGAGATGGCTAATAATAAGATTGGCGGCCTTAAAGCTGCGGTTGCGCCACTGGTAGAGTTTATTCAGGGCCTCTTTCCGCTCATCTTTGGTAGGCAGATCGACCAGTAACTGGATCTTTCGGGTGAGTTTTATGGTATCTTTTCCCATCACTAAGCCGATTGTTGTTGTTCGTGTTTAAGCTGCAGTAGCTTATAGGCGGCCATAAATTCTTTATGGACTTCCTTTTGAGAAAGGTTCAATTCTTTGGCAATGGCAGCAAAGGAATACTGTCTTTCTGTACGCAGCTGCAAGACCTTTTCCTGTTCCTCGGTCATTTTGCCCTGGATCTTCACCGCTATAACTGGTTTTGGTTTTGTTTCCAAATTGCTACCCTGGTGGATGATGTTCTTAATATCCTCGATAGCCCTTTTTACCTCGTTGCTCGTATAGGTAATACTGGTTCCCATGAGTTGGGCTATGGCTTTATACTGAAAACCGTATTTTAAACAGAGTTCAATCAGTCGCCTTCTTTCGGGGCTTAGTAAGGGAAAAACACGGCTGACCCGGTCGAAGGCTTTCTGCTGGGTTCCGCTATCCAGTAGAAGTTCCTCCGCTTCCTCCGGGTCATAGCCGTGCATGTATTTTTCATAGTCCTCATAATATTCCAGGCGGTTGATCTTACGATAAAAATTATTTTTTGGGCGGGCATAGTAATAGGTACAATCCCGTTTCATCACATAACGCAGAAAAAAGAAAATATGTTCCGGTCGTTCTATCCCATCCCTTTGCTCCCATAGTTTTAAGAAAGTATCCTGAAGGATGTTCTCAATGACAAATTCATCTCGTATTAATTGCTTTCCAAACCAAAAGAGTTTGCGGTGATACCTGGCGTAGATAAACTCCAAAGCATCAGGATGTCCTTGTTGTAATAATTCAAAAATACGCTGTAACATAAGCAGTCGTTATTAAGCCGGAGGTAAATACCGCCAGGATTAAACTGAATTTACCTTAAGCGAATTCCTATAGTATAAAGTGAAGATAGCTTTGAAAACAATTGAGAAGGGTGCCTGTTTCCTACAAACAAAAAAGGCGTGGAGACTCAACTTATTGGATTGGGGTACTGGTATACCTAACACACAACAAGCAAGCCCACGCCCGGGTCGTGAGCATTATGCTTATCCTCTCGTGTGTTTAAAAATTACCAGTTTTCAATCCGAGAATCAAAGCGAAATGCTTCTAATATTTTACTTAAAGAAGTTTCGCAAATATATTAATATGAAGTAAATATAATAAAAAATATAAATGTGGTACAAATATACCACGAAAAATAATTTAAAAAGTTCAACATTGCTGTTAGAAGCAGCCCAATGGATATAGAAATTTCAAATTCTAAATTTTTAAAAATATTTGGCGAACGCCTTAAGAATATAAGACTGCAGAGTAATCTTTCTTACCGGGAACTCGGCAAGCGATGTGATTTGGACTACAGCTATATAAGCAAAGTTGAAAAAGGCGAAAAAAATATTCAACTTTCAACTATTTTGGAGTTTGCTAAAGGTTTGCAAATCCATCCTAAAGAATTATTTGATTTTAGTTTTCCTCTAGATGATTTAGAAAAATAATTATCCTATTACCACATTCCAACCCTACTTCCACTCTTTACGAGTTACCATATTTTCCTTTTATTTAAATTCTCTATATTTAGCAAAACTGCCTTTAACCTAAGATTTTTGTTCTTAAAATTCTAATTTAATCGCGATATAACAAGTTTCCAACAATATTTCTATGAAAAAAATCACTAAAAAATTTTTATTTCTGATCATTCTATTTTCAACAGTTATAAATTTTGCTCAAGAAAATGGAGTGAACAATAATTTAATAAAAACTGAAGACTATAATTTATATAAACCAAATAACACACAAGCGGTTTTATTGCTTTTCGGTGGATTTCCAGAAAATGCTGCAGCTATTGAGAATGAATTCCCAATAAATGATTTAGCAAATGAAAAAAGTATTGCAGTTGCTTATTTGAATTTCAATCGTAAATTATGGTTAGAAGAGAATGAGAAAGCAGAATTAGCACTTGCTATTCAAGAATTATTTGATTCCAATGATTTACCAACTAATAGGATTTATATTGGTGGAATGTCCAGCGGAGGAAGTATTGCATTACTTATCAGTAATTTTCTTTCTCAAAAATCTGAATACAACTTAAATCCTACAGGGGTTTTCGTCGTAGATTCTCCGACAGATTTGGCCGCATTATTCCGAGTTGCAGAAACGAATATCAAAAGAAATTTTTCGCAAGCTTCAGTAGGAGAAAGCACTTTCATATTTAATTATTTTAATGAACAGCTTGGAAATCCAGATGATAAAATTGCTCCATATGAAAAGTCTTCTGCCTTTACATTCGAAACTCAAAATATTCAAAATCTTCAAAATTTAAAGAATACAAAAATTCGTTTCTACACAGAACCAGATAAAGCCTGGTGGAAAGAAAATATGGGTGTAGAATATGAACAAATGAATGCATTTCATATCAAAAGATTATCAGAATTTTTAATTTCAAAAAACTTTGAAAAAGTTGAGTTGATTGAAACTGAGGACAAAGGCTATAGAGAAGATGGAACAAGAAATCCTCACAGCTGGTCAATAGTTGACAAAGAAGAATTAATTCAATGGATGTTAGAGTAAAATATATTTTATAACAAAGAACTGAGTTAAAAAACATGTTCTCAAATTGAAACTCCGTTCTCGCTTGCCCAGCGGATAGTCCTGCGGACAATCAAACTTGCCTGCTCGCACAGTTTTAAGACGACCATCAATATTTTTATCGTGATTATTCAAAAAACACTCTTATAATTATTTACATTAAAAAAAGATAATTTGAACAGAATAAAAATTTAGATTTATACTACCCAACGGATAATTAATATGAGAAAAATTTATTTTGATAATTTTCAGAGTATCCAAAATGGAATCTTGTTCGGTATTTCAATCTTATGTTTTATAATTTCCGGAATAGATTACTTTACCGAAAAAGTTGAAAACTTAGCTAGTATTTTAAGAGCTCTAGGACATATATGTATGATTTTAATATGGTGCAAAATGTTCATTTTCCGTTATTCTGTATCCTGGAATAAAGTCGGAATAAATATTAAAATCAAAAAATTCTTCGGTAAAGGATTTAGCTTCAAAAAAATTAGAAAATTTCAATTTGAGGAAAATAAACTAACTATCACAAAATTGGAAATAAGAAATATGAATTCGATCTAAGTAATGTTGAAAGATCGAGTCAAAAGAAATTAATCGAGATCTTAGAACAAAATACTGTTAGTAACCCCAGTTATTACAATTAGGGCAATACAATTTGAAGAAAAAATAAACCAATACTAAGTCCACAAATCCCATCTTCCACACCGCTAGATGTTGATTACCGAGAAATTTAGTGGGATTTTTAAAATGAGATTAGGTAAAATAGTTATCAATTATTATATTTTATGAAGCAGCAAGAATTATCAAGTTTGAGTATTGAAGAACTTAAAAAAAGGCAGACGGCTATAAAAACTATTACCTGGATGCTCAGCGTTGTTTTAATTGTGTCATTAGGGTTATTTATATTTATCTCTATTCGTGATGGATTAACACCATTAATAGCTATTCCTTTTGCTCTTTCTGCTATTCTACCCTTAAATTTCAAAAACATTAAAATGCTTACCACCGAAATTGAATTAAGAAAAAGTAAAATTTAATAAAATGAATTCCAATTAATGGATTTATGAAAGTTAAAAGTGCTTTTCAGATAATCAGTTACGCTCAATATCCTTTAATGTTAATAGCTACATTTTTTGTTATTAAACCTTATATAAAAGGATTAGAATTCCTCAAGCAAAATCCCGAAATATTATTTCTGAATTACAATAATGCTCTAATATTTTTCGGTTTGGCAATTGGTTTTTCTACACTTCAAGACACTACTAAAACACAGAATAATTTTTCTAAAAAAATATGGACTAATCCAAAGAAAGGTAGAAAGATGATTTTTTATATTTCCATCCTTACTTTTTCAACCTTAATCTTAGGTATTTTTATGTATTACTTTAGTAAAAATGATAAATTAAAGGAATTATCATTTGGAGTAATCGTTTTAGGAATTGGACTTATAGGTTTTTTAAAAAGTGCAATTGAAGTATTCGAAAATCACAGAAGTGACAAAAAAATGAATTCTGATTCATCGCAAATAGAGATTGATATTGGCGATTAAGTGAAATTTCAGAAATCAGCAATGAAATATAATTAACGGAGAAGGTATGTTTCGTACCTAACGGACTTGCATTAACCAAAATTGTTTTATTGCATATTATTTGAATAACTGATTGAAAATTAATCCCTAAATGAGTAAAAAACATAAAATTTCAAATGATCTATTAGTCATTATTTTTAGAGCTGCTTATGTGGTTTTATGGGTCGCATTTGTGATTGTTATTTATCTAAAGGATTATTTTATAGCCTTTTTACTTTTATTTCCAATATTAGGATGGACCTTAAAAGGAAAAATTTTCAGATTAAAATCTGTTTCTTTTGATGATAAATACATTTATATCAATAATGAGATTTTTCCACTAGAAAAAATCATTAAGATTAAATTTGGTGTTCTAAGTGGTACTTATGTTCAAATAAATAACAAGAAGTATTATTTCATGGCTATCGAAGAAGAGTGGGGTATAACCAACAAAAAGAAACTACTTGAGAGACATCAGAACAATTAAGCATTTTAGAATATAATCCTGGTTAAAATAACTATCCTTCCTCTGTTTACGGCTTTCCATAACAGCAACATAACATTATTTTATCTTTGAATGGCTCCGGCTGTATAAACCTGTGAAAACATAGAAATCTAAACAAACTATGTTAAAAATTTTAACTAACTTTCCCCTTCGGATCTTCCCCTACCTTGATCCTGTTTATAAAAACTAATTTCCCCATCTATTATAAATGGCAAAAGCAGACATTGATTTTGAAAAAGAACTCTGGGATGCGGCGAACGAATTACGCGGTGCGGTATCTGAGAATAACTATAAAAACTACATCCTTCCTCTTGTTTTCGTAAAGCACCTTAGCGAACGCTATGAGGTGATTCGCGAGGAACTCAAGGAGCAACTTAATGATCCTGAGTCTGATTATTACACTACAGATACCGAGGAGATCAATTACGTTCTTGAAGACCGGGATGAATACCGTTCCCGGAATACATTTAAAATTCCTGAAACCGCTTCCTGGCAATTTTTAAAAGACAATGCAGAGCAGGATGATATCAAGGTGAAGGTAGATGATGCCTTTGATGTGATCCAGGAATTATTAACGGGATATAACCCCCAGCTGGTGAATATTTTACCGCGGATCTTTGTGCGGAGTGAATTATCTCCCAAACAAACCGGCGGAATTATCAACCTGCTTTCCAAACCCAAATTTTCTGAAAAGGAAAATCCCGAAAGCGATATCCTGGGCCGCATCTATGAGTATTACATCGGCCGATTTGCAATGGCAGAAGGTTCGGGTGCTGGGCAGTTCTTTACGCCCGGTAGTATCGTAAGGCTGCTGGTGGAATTGCTTGAACCCTACAAAGGACGGATCTTTGATCCGGCTTGTGGAAGTGGCGGTATGTTTGTGCAGAGTTTGAAGTTCATCAAAGAACACGGCGGAAACAAAAAAGACATCGCGATCTACGGGCAGGAAATGACAGCACAGACCTTGCGATTGTGTCTTATGAACCTGATGCTTCGTGACCTTTCGTTTGATATCAAACTGGGGAATTCCTTACTGGATGATAAATTCCCAAACCTGAAAGCCGACTATATTATTGCCAATCCGCCATTTAATGTGAGCAACTGGCACCCTGAAGATCTGCCCGATGGCGATCCCCGGTTATTTGGTCCCAAAGAAGAATTCACTACAGATGGCAGCGCCAATTATATGTGGATGCAAACCTTCTGGCACCATTTAAGCGACACCGGTACTGCCGGAATTGTAATGGCAAACGGCGCGATGACCTCCAACAACAAGGGGGAGAAAAACGTGCGGCAGCATATGGTAGACAATTCTATGATAGATGCCATCGTGCGCCTGCCCGATAAGCTGTTCCTAACAACCGGAATCCCCGCCTGTCTTTTCATCCTGAGCAAAAACCGCGATGGAAAAGACGGCACCCACCGCGAAAGAAATAACGAGCTCCTGTTCCTGGACGCCTCCAAAATGGGCACTATGGCCAGCAGAAAACTGCGGGTTTTTAGTGATGATGATATTAACCGAATTGCAGAAACCTACCACAAATGGAGAAACCGCGATGGAAATTACGAAGATGTTGATGGATTTTCCAAAGCAGCAACTATTACTGATGTCCAAAAACAAGATTACAAACTTACCCCGGGGATCTATGTAGGTACCGAAGCCGAAGAAGACGACGGGATTCCTTTTGAAGAAAAGATGGAGGGGCTTAAAGCCCAATTATTAATGCAGTTTGAAAAAGGGGAAGAATTGAAGGAAAAGATTAAGGCGAACTTTGATAAAATACTTTAGATTGGAAAAGTGGCCGTATAAAATATCCTCACTTGTTCATTTTTCTGAAGCGTTCACAATTTGCAAGCAAGCAAGAAAAATGAGCAGAGAATATTTAGGGCAAATAAACCATAGAAAGAATACATCTAGTGCCCTGTGGGCTATAAGACCATTAGATTTATGAGTACCATATTTACAGATGATTTTTTAATTGCTCTGTCCAACTGGCAAAAAGGCTGGAGAGAAAATCAAGATAAAAGAAGAGTGATAGCTGACGAGGTTGTATTACAATGTCAGAATTTACCTTTAAAATTTAAAAGTGTAATTGAACCTTGTTATAGAAAGAGATTTATTAACAAAGGAGAGGTTACACCTATTTTAACTAATCAAGATGGCTTCTTTGAAGGGATTGCAAGTTGGTCAATAGACATAGATGAAACAAAAAAATTTAAGGGAATACATAGGCCTGACACCAAATTTGTAATGCTTTTTAAACATATTCCTATTCCTGAAGAAATAGTTTTAAACATAATGGAATTATGGAATGATGAAGAATTTGTAGAAACTGCAGAAAAATTTAAAAAAGAAAATCCAGATTTAGCGAAGCCTATTTTTCATTTCAGAGATCGCCAAAAAGAGGTGATTTTGAGATCTACATTAAAAGCAAATGAAATAGAAGATATTGTTGGAGCCTCAAGTTCATTTGAAGAATTGTGTACTATCGCAGAAATTCCTCAGGAAAACAGAGAAGAATTATCAAAAAAATTTGCTAAAACAGGGATTCCAATAGAAGTCTCAACTTTTACAGGTAGAAATATTACTAAAAGTTCCCTATTGAAAACTCTTGAAAAATTTAATGATAAGTTGCAGAGTGCAGAAAGCAATAGAACTCTATATGATTTTTCTAATGCTTCAGTTCCACATAAAGATGATTTAAAACACAAATTGTAAGCTACAGGCCAGTAGCCAAAACTGCTAAAAACAAAGGTGCTTAAACCTGTCTCAAATCGAAAGCCTGTTCGCTTGCAATGTCTGATCGTCCTAAAGACAATAACGTTCGCCAGTTCGCAATGTTTTTTTACGGGACGTGTTTATTAATTAAATGAAAATATGGCAGAAAATTTAGTCAAGAGGCAACATTTTGTTCCAAGAACATATTTAAAACATTTCGGCGAAAAGCAAGGACAAGATTACTTTCTTAATGTCCTGAAAGCTGACTCAACTGACAAGGGAGACATTTTTAAAGCAAACATTAAAAATATTGCTTTAGAGAAAGATTTGTATACTCTCCCTGGAGTAACTGTTCAACAGAAAATGGCCATTGAAAAGTTTTACTCAGATGAAATTGAGACCCATTATGACACCATCTATGGAATTCTTACTAATCCAGAAAAAAGCGAAATTACAGATAGAGAGAGAAGGTTAATTATATCTACAGTTGTCACGATGTATTATCGGACAACGAAATGGGTGAATGCCAGCCGGGATTTAATGGGAAGAGCTTTTAAAATGGCTTTTCAACTTTGTGAACGTACCGGGTCTGATACCTTTCAGTTTGATGGGATAGAACTTTCAATAAAGGGAAAAACTCTCGAAGAATTCACGAAGGATTTTAACAACAAAAGACAGCCAGGTATGGTAATGACTCAATTAGAGGTGGCTCTAAACTTAATTGAGTTAAGAATCAAAAGCGATACTATTTCTGTAATAAAAATAAATAAAGAAAATCTGAAACTTGTCACTAGTGATAATCCTGTGATTGCAACAAATAATCCAGAAAATAAAAGATTTATGCCTTTTGATACTTCTAATATTCTAAAACTTCCTTTAGATTCAAAACACATACTTATGCTTATGCCTGATTGCCCAAAGGATCTTCAAAATCGAGTTTTTAGAAGAATTTCTACATCTCCTTTTGCTGAACTGGAAAAACTAACTTCAACTCATTCACAAATGGCGAACTCAGAAAGATTTATGTTTGGGTCTAAAACTGCTCTCGAGTCTTATTTGGATTTAAAAGAAGAATCTGAAAGACCATTGAAAGATGGTGAAAAAATGAAAGATGTGTTTTCCAACTTAAGAGATTTAGGTCTATAAAAAACTACGTTCAATAATGAATAACGCAAATTGTAAAATACCTCTCAAAAATGGCATTCTTGACTACCTTTAAAATTAAGTATTTAACTGATAATTTTAAGTTCCCAAGCCGCAACTTGTGTAAATCGGGACTTTAGTAACAAAATTCTAATGAACGACAATATAAATTCAATAGCGTTTTCCGTTTATTCTAATAAAGGAATTTATGCACTTTTGTTAGGTTCTGGAATATCTAGAAATTCTGGGATTCCAACCGGATGGGAAATAGTTTTAGATTTGATCAATAAATTAGCCATTCTAGAAGAGGAAGACTGCGGCCCAAATCCTGATGAATGGTTTATTCAGAAGTATAATCAAGAGCCCGATTATTCCACAATTTTAGAAAAACTAGCTGCAACACCAACTGAAAGGCTCAATATTCTTAAACCATATTTTGAACCATCTCAAGAAGAAATTGAGGAAGGACTGAAACAACCTACTACTGCTCATAAACAGATAGCAAAGCTCGTTCAGGCTGGATATATAAAAATCATTATTACAACAAATTTTGATAGACTTTTAGAAAAAGCATTGAGAGAAATTGAGGTAGAACCTATTGTAATAAATCATCCTGACGATATTGACGGGGTTTTACCAATAGTTCATACCAAAATTGTTATACTAAAACTTAACGGAGACTATTTAGATTCAAGATTTCTAAACACAAAAACTGAGTTAAATGAATATAACGAAAAATTAAAAGGTTTTGCTGTAAGAATAATAGATGAATTTGGAATTATTACTTGTGGATGGTCGGCTAAATGGGATAATGGATTAGTTAACTTATTTAAACAATCATCAAATTTCAGATTTAATAGCTTTTGGACATTTATACATAAATGTAATAAGGAACTCGAGGAATTAGCAACATTGAGGAAGGGAAAAACTATTCAAATTGAAAATGCAGATGATTTTTTCACCGAATTATATGAGAAAATAAATTCACTAGAATTATTGGATAAATCTAACCCTATAAGTGAAGAAATTGCTATTGCAAGAATAAAAAAATATGTAGCAAGTGAGGATCATAGAATAAAATTCAATGATTTATTACAAGACCAAATAAAACCATTGCTTGATCTTTTAGAGAAGAATAATTTTTCTAAAATTCAACCAACCCAATCAGACCTTCAACCTATTCTTCTAAAACACCAATCTAAACTAGAAAGTTTCCTTCCAATCCTTATAAATGCCGTTTATTGGAGTAAAACCTATCATAATAAGATTGTTACCAACATTTTGAAAAGAGTGGCTTTACCTCAAAAGATAGAGGGGCACTTTTATAGGGATAGTGTAAATTTTCAATATTTTCCTGCACTGGCAATATTTTATTCAATTGGTATTGCAGCGATTAAGAATGAGAAATACGAGTTATTAAAGGACTGTTTTTATCTTAAAATACCTGATGAAGTTAAAGGAAGAGATAGAATTTTCTTAATTGAGAAAGTTAATTCTTCGATTATTGATAAAGAATTATTTAATCAAATTATCGGTATGAATTACAAAACTCCTATTAGTACTTATTTACATAAATTTCTAAATCCAATGTTTAATGAAATTATATATGATGAAGAAGAATATGATGAAATATTCACTATTGTAGAGTATTTGATTTCTTTAAACTATATGTTTTTTATTAAAGATGGATATAGAGCTAACTGGGCACCGTGGGGAGAATATGTTTGGAAAAAAAGTCACTATAAAAAAACCTTATTAGATGAATTTTTAGAAAATGCTACCCTAGAGAAAAATAGTTGGAAGCCAATAAAAGAGGGTTTCTTTGATAATAATTATGAAAATTTTTTAGCTACCAAAGCAAAACTTGAGGAATTCCTGAAAAAAATCCATATTTTTTAAAAAATACTATTTCACACTAAGATGTATAAATACAATTGTAGTTCAGTCTCAATTCCTGTGAACAATCAAACTCGCTAGCTCGCTCTATTTTTATACGCGATGGTAGCATAAGCAAAAAATTTGAATGAAAATAAATTACATAGTTGAAATTTGTGTAGCAATTGATATTGCAATTTTAGGCATTGCATACCCAATTATTGTTGATAAGATTTCCAATATTGGTGATAGATATAAATCGAACTACTTATCTGTTCTGTTTAATAGAGAAATTCCACAAAGGCCAGTTATTTTAAGCTTTAGAGAAGAAAGAATAGAATTGTCCATCTTTCAGTTAGCATTATATGTAACGATTATTTCTTTCTTATTCCTAATATTTCCAATTGAACCACCTTTTGGATGGGATAATTTTTTTATTAATAATTCAGCAAAGCTTGTAGTGTTTATCTTAACTACGATTTTGACTATTTTATTCTTTCAATGGTTGAATAAGATTGTTCTTTATAATGGTAAACCAACTTCATTGTTAAGCTATATAATTAAAAAATATAAAATGCTTAATAAGGAATCTTTAGGTAAACAGTATTTTTTAAAAACAATAAACGAATTTACTTTTTATGCGATAGAAAAACAGGATGAACATTTACAAAAGACATTACTTGAATTTTACTATAGCGAATTCTCGTTAATTAGGAAAAATCACGATAAGTCAAAACCATTGATTTATCCAGCAGACTTGTATTCAATGGTACATAAGTTAAATGTACAATTAGCAAATAGTAGTAACCTCAAACTTCCAGCAATAGAGCACAGAGCGGTAAGCGGTTGGTGGTTACTTGGAGAAGATTTTGAAGAAATTCCTATTTCTGAAGAAACATACAATTGGCTTTGGAGTAATTTGTATGTTATCTGTGACAATGAGAAATTTGTAAAAATGTATTGGTCGAATGCTCATCAATATTTTGATTTTAGATTAGGAGCAATCCCCGAAGACTATGATTTTGAATATAAAAAGGTCAAAAACAAAAAAGGGTTAAAAAGAGAAGAAAAGAGAGAAGGATTTTCCTCGAGTTCCATTATGCATTAGGAGGTCTATTACTGTACAGAAATCAGTATAATACTTTAAAGTATATACTTAATTATTCACAATCCATACCACCAAAATTTGTTTTACTACCAGAAACGATGACAGAAATTTTTGGGTGGTTCGAAGAGTTTAGGAATGAATTTAAACATCGTAAGACCCCTATAGATATTAAATTCTATTTTCCTGAATTAGATAATTTAGGAAATAGAAGACAAGTCAATTATTGGATATGTTGTTATTTAACAGTCCTATTTTTACGTCAATGGACACTTCATAAACATTTTACTTTTCAAAATTTTACGGATCTTCCTAATTTACCCAATAATGTTGTTGAATTAAATAACTGGTTAGCCACTGTTTCATACTTTGAAAATTGTCTTATTGATGTATTAGCTAATGAAGAGCTAATTAAAATATTAGGTTTTACAGATATAATCTCTAAGAAGAGAGATGAAATTAGTGATTTTTCAAAAACTTTAAAGGAAGAAATCACAAATAAAATTGGACAAGAAAAATTAAATGCACCATTATCTGAAGATAAAATTCAAAACTTTGAAAATAGATCAAATGAAATAATCTCAAGTGCTTTTAAAAGCTATGACAGTATATTCATAGAATTAGATGATAAAGAAAAAGATGATGAGTTAAAGCTTACAGTTACAGGTGGACAAACTTTGATGTCAAAAGCAGCTTTTACGGATAATGATATACCTCATTTGAACTACGACTCAATTTTCGCTAGCCAGGTTTCCAGAAATAGTGTAAAGCGATTTATTCCAAACTCATTTTTAATTTCAAGAACGAGACGTTATTTACTTAATAAGGATAACATTGTTGAAGGTTTGAATAGATTGATTGACAACAATCCAGAAATTGTTATTGTAGCAGTAAATGCCGGTTTTCGTTTAATAGAAATTTTGAAAGTATATGAACCTATAACGAAATATATTCCTTCTACCGAATATAAAATACAAGACATAATATATGTTCTAAATAAATCTGACCTTCCTGCTATCGAACATAGAGATATTTCAGAACAAGAAAAAACTGACAGTCAACTAAAATTAATAAATGAGGATTTAAAAATTTATACTTCAATAATTGACATTAGTAAGCCAGAAAATGAAAAGGTTAAAGAAAAATGGGAAAGTAAGGAATTTAAAGATAATTCTGAAGTACAAGTTCAAATCACAGTCGCATTTTTGGCTATAATTTATTGGAGAAAAGAAAGAGATATTGTGCAAATTGGACTATCATCTGAATATAAAGAACAAGGGATTGAAAATACTGTGGATGAGATTAAACCATTGAAAAAGTCTTCAAAAAAAAATAAAAAAAAATAAAAGCCAAGTGCTAACGATGAATATTACAAATTGCTGGATACCTCTCAAAAATAGCATTTTGAACTACAATTTAAACAACAACTAATGCCGGAGAATTGGAAAACATATAGATTAGAAGATCTTACAACAAGGATTACAGTAGGGTTCGTTGGATCAATGGCTCAGGAATATGTTGAAGATGGCATCCCTATGCTGAGGAGTCAAAATATTAAGCCTTTTTGTTTGGATTATGGCAACCTAAAATATATTTCTCCCAAATTTCACGAGAAAATTAGGAAATCAAGTTTAAAGAAAGATGACGTTGCGATTGTGAGAACAGGGAATCCTGGCACCGCTTGCGTCATACCTGAAGGAATACCTGATTTAAATTGTTCAGATCTTGTAATTGCTACACCTGATAAATCTAAAATAGATCCTCACTTCCTAAGTTTTTATTTCAACTCAATAGCCAGAAATTATATTAGTTCGGAATTAGTAGGAGCAGTCCAACAGCATTTTAATGTCAGTTCTGCTAAGAAAATGGAAATTAAACTTCCAGAAATAGAGGAACAGTATAAGATCGTTTCCATTCTTAAAGGTATTCAAGACAAGATCGATCTCAACCTCCAAATGAACGAAACCCTGGAAGAAATGGCAATGGCTCTATACAAGCACTGGTTTGTTGATTTTGGACCTTTTCTGGATGGAGAGTTTATTGATGTTGAATTTTTCGGGATTAATCGCCCGCTTAACATTCCAGAAAAATTTGAAGTCGTTAATCTTAAAGGGATTATTAATCGTTTTAAATCAAAAAACAAATACAATCAGAAAAACGTTTTTCCAGAAGGAAAAGTTCGTGTGTTTGATCAATCCTCTTCTCGGATTTTAGGATTCCACAACAACGAACCCGATTTTGAGGTTACATCTAATATCCCTTTTTTAATATTTGGTGATCACACTTGTAGGATGGAACTTGTTTCTGAAAACTTTTCAGTAGGGCCTAACTTGATTCCCTTTAAACCCAAAAATTTTGAATTAACTTATTTGATGTATTTAGGTTTAGTCGACAAGGTAAAAATGAATGACTACAAACGTCATTGGTCAGAGCTTATGCTTCATCAATTAGTTATTCCAAAAGACCTCAATGTTGTGAAAAAATTTAATGTTCAAGTTCGAGATAATTTCAATTTAATCTATCAGAACGAAATACAAAACCAAACCCTAACCAAACTCCGCGACACCTTATTGCCAAAACTTATCAGCGGGGAAGTCCGCGTGAAAGACGTGGAGAAAACCTTATCTGAAGTCTTATGACACAAATGATCGAAATCACGGTGCAAAAGGCTGCCATAGAGTGCCTTCAGGAGTTGGGGTACACTTATAAAGAAGGGAATTCCCTGCAGCGGGATCTCAAGAAGGTGGTGCTGGAGGAGGATCTTCGGGAATTTTTGGTGAGCTCCTATCCCGGTGTTCCGGCAACCACCATTAATGAAGCACTTTCAGCTTTCACCCAGCACCAGGGAATGGATCTCGATCACCGCAACCGCGATTTTCACCGTAAACTTACACAGGGGATTTCTGTTTCCTGGAAAGATAAAACAGGCAAAGAACTGGCTAAACATATTTACCCTATCAATTACCTCGAACCGGAGCAAAACCAGTTTATCTGTTCCGATGAAGTAAAAGTAATCGGCAAAAACAGTCGGCGTGCAGATTTAGTGATCTTTATCAACGGCCTTCCGCTCATCGTTTTTGAATTTAAAAATATGTTCGATGCCGAAATTGGCGTAGATAACGCACACCGGCAAATTGGACATTACCTGCAGGATATTCCGCAGCTGTTTGATTACAATGCCATCACGGTAGTTTCAGATGGGCTTGAAACCCTGCACGGGATGTACAACTCTTCCCTGAAGTGGTTTGCTCCGTGGAAAAGTCTGCACGGGGATGACCTTCAGCAGAAACAGGAACTTCAGCTGGAGACCTTGCTGAAGGGATTATTTCCGAAGAAAACCTTATTAAACTACCTGCAAAACTTCATTTTCCACGAAGACCACAACGGGAAAATAATCAAGAAAGGCGCAAAATACCACCAGTACTGGGGCATCAAAAAAGCGGTGGACAGCGCGGTGGAAAATATAAAACCCACGGGTGACGGCCGGCTGGGAGTGATATGGCACACGCAGGGATCGGGCAAAAGCATTTCGATGGCCATCCTTACCGGGATCCTGAGGCAAATGCCCGAAATGAAAAATCCCACCATCCTCATCCAGGTTGACCGCAATGACCTGGACCAGCAACTCTATGAGAATTTTGTGCTGTGCAAAGACCTGGTGGGCCACGTACAACACGCCGATACCACAGATGAGCTGCGCGCCCTGCTGAGCACCGATGGCGGTGGGGTGATCTTTACCACCATTGAGAAATTTCGGTTAAAAGAACTGGCTTCGGGAAAAGAGCTCTCCCACCCTGTACTTTCTGAACGGTACAACCTTATCGTGATGGCAGATGAAGCCCACCGCACCCAGTACGGGTTCCATAGCGGCGGCTTTGCGCAGAACATAAGACGCGCCCTGCCCAATGCCTCCTTTATTGGCTTCACCGGAACTCCCGTAGATGGCAAAGATGCCGATACCCAACAGGTATTTGGCCCCACCATTCACACCTACGATATCAAACAGGCCGTGGAAGACGGTGCCACGGTGCCCATTTATTACGAGCCAAAAATGGTTCCGCTCAACATCAAAGCCAAATATGACAAGGAACTGGATGAAATGGAAGAAGATGAGGACGAGGAGAACAATGCCGTTTGGGCCGCGATAGAAGATGCCGCCGGGGCTGCTGACCGCGTGGAGAGGGTTGCCAAAGACATCCTCACCCATTTTAAGGCCAGGACCGAAAGCCTGGAAGGCAAAGCGATGATCGTGTGTATGAGCCGCAAGAACTGCGTAAAAATGTACAATGCGCTTAGCGCACTTAAAGGATGCCCTGAAATAGCCGTGATAATGACCGGAAACATCAGCAAAGATCCTACAGACTGGAATCCTCACATACGGACCAAAGATGCGATGGAAGCCGTAAAAAAGCGTTTCCGCACGCCTGAGGATCCACTGCAAATTGTAATTGTCCGGGATATGTGGTTAACAGGATTTGATGCACCCTGTGCCCATACAATGTATGTAGATAAGATCATGAAAGGCCATAACCTGATGCAGGCTATTGCAAGGGTGAACCGGGTTTTTGAAGATAAACCTAATGGTTTGGTAGTAGATTTCATCGGAATTTCCGGATTTCTGGCTGAAGCCACAAAGAAATATACCGCTGGCGGCGGGGAAGGAAAACCAACCCTGGATCTTGAAGCCGCGGTGAAAATCTGTCTGGAGCAGTTTGAGAAAGTGAAGGATTTGATTGGTGATTTTGATGCGGAAACCGTCAATGCAATGTCATCTATGGACCGAATGAAATGGTCCAACAGCAAAGTGAACAGCCTTTTAAAATCTGATGGCATCACCGATGCTTTTTTGCTCGAAGAGCGAAAGTTGGCAGAGCTGGTGGCAATGACCAGTTCAGATTCGCGTATCTGGGAGATACAGGAAGAGCTGGCTATCATTCAGAAGATCAGGAAGCTAATCAGGAAAATCAAGTTCCCTCCCGGTCCGCGCAGGGAAAAGAACGAAAAGATAAAAGACCTGATAAGCAAATCCCTGGAATCGCAGGAAATTGTAGACCTGGCAAAAATGTACAACCTGGATAAGATCGATATTTCCATAGTAGACGATAGATTCCAGGCCATTGTAAAGGAAAAAGGCGACGAGAACATCAAAGTGGAATTACTGCGCAGGATCATTAACGACGAGATTCGGGTGCGAATGCCAAAGAACATCCGCCGGATGCGAAAGCTAAAGGATGAACTGGAAAAGGTTCTTGGCAATTATCACAAGAACAGCCTGGATTCCATAGCTGCAATAAAGCACTTACTCGATCTCGCAAATGAATTTCAACAGGATGACATCCGTACTAAACAACTTGGTTTAACAGAGGACGAACTCGCTTTCTATGACCTGTTATCGGCTAATGAAAAGCTCCTCAACCAAACCGGCCCCATCCAGGACCTGGTGCATACAGTGGTAGCCTCCGTCAAGAAAAACCTCCAGCTCGACTGGACCAAAAAAGAAGACGCTCGGGCTGCTATTCGCCTGGCTGTGAAAAAGGAATTACGCGGCAAAGTGCCGTTTTCTGAATTGGATAATTTGCTTAAGGAGGTGATTGAACAGGCCGAGGGTCAGTATGGGGATTGGCCGTTGGAGGCGCAGGGGTAACCTAGAGAAGGTTGAAATGAAGTACAATTTTTGAAAAGTAAAAAATGGAAAATAAATTATGGATGGTTAGGTCTGGCGAAAGCGGATATCTCTTTGAGAAGTTTATGGAACAAAATATTGTCGCCATAGGATGGAATGAAATTGGTGATATCTCCAAAAAACTAAATCTAGAAGATTTAAAGCATAAAATTCAAACCGGTTATCCTAATTATAAAGTAAGCCAGGTCAATAATTTTGCCGGTCAAATTTTTAGGTTTAAGAATGAGTTTCAAAAAGGAGATAATGTGATCACTTATAATCCTGAAACCCGACAGTACACTTTAGGCAAAATAACTTCAGATTATAAATATTCTGCTGACAAAGAATTTAACCATTACCGGGAGGTAGCCTGGGAAAAAACTATCCCAAGGGATAATTTAAGTACTAAGACTAAAAATACTCTAGGTTCCGTTTTAACTATTTTTAAAATAACCGGAAATGCCTGGGAAGAAATCTTAGGTAAAACCAGGGTTGCAACTTCTAGTGCAAGTATAGAAGATGATGCAGAGGAGGAAGTTGAAGAAACTCTGGATTTACTAAAAGAGAATTTTGAAGCTAAATCCCACGAGTTTATAAAAGACAAAGTGCAGGCTTTGGACTGGGAAGAAATGGAGGAGTTAATAGCCGGTATTTTAAGAGGAATGGGATATAAAACAATCTTGACTCCTAAAGGACCGGATAGAGGAGTAGATATTATGGCATCACCAGACGGACTAGGGTTGGAAAATCCCAGAATAAAAGTAGAAGTAAAACATCGGCAAAATTCCATGGGAGCTTCTGAAATCAGGAATTTCATAGGAGGGCTTAGACCAAATGATAAGGGACTTTATGTTTCAACCGGAGGCTTTTCAAAAGATGCTAAATACGAAGCAGAACGATCTAATAACCCGTTAACACTAATTGATCTTGATTTGTTGGTGCATCTTATTGTGCAACATTATGATCAGTTTGACCCTGGAACCAGATCGCTTATACCATTAAAACGAATTTACTGGCCGGTTTAAATTTTTTAGAAATGGATAATTTAATTAAAAAAGCCAAGCGGCAATAAATTTAATCATATGAGAAATCAGCTAACCTCTTTATTGTTTTTCCTCACTGTTGTTTCTTGCGGCACATCTAAAAATTGGGAAAGTGAACAGGGTAAAAATTCGTTTTCCGCATCCTTTGAGGATTTCAACAGTAGTGAAAAAATTGAAATCGAAGAGGATTCCAATAAGGTCGTTTACCTGAGTTATTTAACCGAACATAAGGAAGGGGATTTTACATTTAAAATCAACAGAGATGATTTTAAATATGAGAATAGCAAAATTGTTCATCTTAAAACAGATTTGAAGAAACCTTTGCAAATGCGGATAAAAGGATCTTCAGCAAAAGGAAATTTTAAAATAGAATATCCCACCTATAAAAAGAAAGAAATTAAGGTACTTTACAATGCCAATTTTGAATTATTAAGCCTTGCCTATTTCCTATCCAATATGTACGAGGACTTAAATGACAACAATAATTCTTTCGTTTATGATGGCAAAGAGGTAAGCGTTAAAGACTTATTTGCTTTAAATCTAAAAATTGGAAACCGATTCGAAAATCATTTAGATTCTGAAAATTTAAAAATTTTAAATGAGTTTTTTCAAAAGCATTGGTATCTAGAGTATACAAACTTTGTTTTGCTTTTAACTGAGTTTCCAAATACAGAAATCCCAGAAAAGTCATCTTCTCAAGAGTTATTTACTTCAGATCAGGAAAAAGAAAGATTTATTTTAGCTCTAAATAACTTTCATAAAGAAATAAAATTTGAAGAGTATTTAGAAGAATATGAGGCATACTACAGTAAAATGATTGAAGAGGTAGAGAACAATTTACCTAATGAAGGTTTTATAACCGAAATGGAACATTTGTATGATAAAGAAGCAAATGCTTACTTTTTAAATGCCAGTTTAACTATGCCCTTTAGTCAGGGTTATGCCCTATCTCGAGATAGAAATATTGGATATGTTTTTGGTTCATTAAGCTTACCCACAGAATTAGAAGATATTGATAAATTATCGCTTGGTTATGCAAATTCAAAGCAGTTAAGAAATCTTTCTGTTCATGAGTTTGGTCATTCATTTGTAAATCCGGTTATCGATAATATCCAGGATTCTATAATTAGTAAAAAAGACTTCCTTTTTGAGCCTATAAAAAGGGAAATGTCTGATCAGGCATACTCAAGTTGGAAGATCGCTTTGTACGAACATTTTGTAAGGGCAGGCGAGATTTTTATCGCCAGACAACTAGGAGATCAAGATACTGCAAACAAACTTTCAAAAGATTATATCGAAAACAGGCATTTTATATACTTAGACCCAATAGTTGCTAGCTTGGAAAACTGGTATACCAATGAATATTTCGATAAAACATACCAGGAATTCGTAAAAGAAACCATTGAAAGATTAACGATTGAAGCATCAATCGTAGATAATAATGATTAATAGGATATAGAAGATTTCTCCTTTTATTTTTCTTGTGGATTCAACCTAAAGGAATAGAAAGATCAACCTACCGTTACGTTTGAAAAGTAGATGTCTTTTTTGAAAAGTGGCTCGGATTCTGTTTACGAATTTAAGTATGCAGAAAAAGTTAGGTAAACTAAAATGCTATTTATTCTTTCCTAATCAGTATATGTTCATTATATTTGAGTGTTCATTGTCACTGAACAACAAACAAAAATGAACACGAAGAGCAATGTATAAGAATAATGACTTTATTTACGAGGCTGCTTCTAAGCTTGACGAACTTAGCAAAGTTTTTATCCAGGTAGATTCCAATCGGCCTAACGAAGTACTTTTGACTGTGCATAATACAAAGTTCGTCGTAGAGCATAGATCTGCTGTTAGAACCTCTAATCAAGGCCTTATCCTATCTCAGCTAGAGGATCTGAAAAACAATAATAGCAAACCCATTATTTTAATTGCTGAATATATTTCAAAACAAGCCACCCAGGAACTTAAAAAACGAGGCATAAACTATATTGATGTTGCAGGTAATGCATTTATTAAACATCAAGACCTGGCCATTTTCGTAGAAGGGCAGAAAAACACCAAAAAAAATAAAATGAATCAATCCCGGGCTTTTCAGGAAGCAGGGTTAAAAATTATTTTTCATTTATTAAATAAACCGGAAAACCTTCAGGACTCTTACAGAAGAATAGCGGAGCAGGCCGATGTGTCTGTAGGTTCAGTAAGTAACGTAATGGCTGAACTTGAAGAACTAAATTACATCCTAAAAACAAGTAACAAACGGATTCTTAAAAATAAAACTGAACTGCTAGAGCGATGGGTGGTGGATTTTAATGCTAATCTAAAGCCTAGAATTCTAAGAAAACGGATGCGATTTATAGACAAAGAACGATTAAAAAACTGGCGTAGTCTCGAACTATATTCTGAAAATGGGTCCATTCTTTGGGGAGGAGAGCCAGGAGGGGCACTTCTTACAGATAATTTAAGGCCTGAACAATTTATCGTATTTACAGATTTGGAACTTTCTAAAGTTGCAAAAAAACTTGGCTTAGTCCCAAACGAGACCGGAACTGTTGAAGTTTTACAAAAATTTTGGAAAGGTAATGATACCACCAGCAAAACAGCTCCCGCACTTTTAGTGTATGCCGATTTAATAAACAGTGGTTATGGAAGAAATATCGAGATCGCAAAAAAGATACTAGCGAATGAGCTACAACATATCCAGTGAAAAATTTACGCATCCACTGTTAAAACCGATTTTATTGGAACTGACCGGATATTTTAAAGAAGCCGGTATTTCCTTTTTTGTGATAGGTGCCACTGCACGTGATATTATTATGGAATTACACAATGCGCAGTCCGGCCGACTAACCTATGATCTTGATATTGCCATTGCGGTAAACAATTGGGAACAATGGGTAAGTTTAGAAAAAGAACTCGTAAAGCTTAAAAATTTCACCAAGGATAAAGACCAAAAACAACGCTTTATCTATAAAGGTAAGTTTGAATTAGATATTGTGCCTTTTGGAGAAATAATAAAAAAAGACCACAAAATATTCTGGCCACCTGATGAGGAGATGGCTATGTCGGTATTAGGTTTTAAAGCCGCAGCTGAAGCTGCTTTACCGGTTCGTATAGATGATGATACCGAAATCAGGATTGCGACACTTAGTGGAATTTTCATCTTGAAATTGATCGCCTGGAAAGATCGTCACCAGTATAACAATAAGGATGCAGATGACATAGGATTTATTTTAGGAAACTATTTATCTATTTATGAACAAAGGGCTGCTACCAATTATTACGATGAAGTATATGGTCAGGAATTTTTTAATAACACAACTGCAGGGTCCGTTCTTTTAGGAATAGATATCAGAGAATTATTAGAAAAGCATTCAGAAACGCTGGCATCCATCCGGGAAATCTTGCAAGTAGAAATCGATAAAAGAGAAGAAAGTAAACTTATAAATCAAGTTTTAGAAACCCATGGGTCATTCTATTATGAAGAGTTGCTGCAAAGCTTTCAAAAGCTCGTTAATGGATTTAGATCTACAAAATAACCCTAATTTCATTACATAAAAAATGAATTGTTACCCCTATTTTGTTACAAACCAGCTGATCTAATTTACCTAAGATCAAATTCAAAATAGTTAATATTCAGTTAAAGGTGTCTAATTCGGGGGCACTCTAAAATAACCTATTCGAAAGGCTTTGTAAATGCGGAGTAAAAGCGATTTAAAGCACTCCCGCCTCGAGTACTTTTAATGAATCAAATAACATCAAAACCCCGTAAAACGCACTGTTTACGGGGTTTTTTAATTAACATCAAGTCTATTTTCAATTTCAGATTCTACTTTCAAAGTTTCAGAACTATCCTGGATTGTCCCTTTTTCCAATTTCCAGTAAATAATGGAGTTGCACAGGTTATTCATTGCAGAGTGGCTATGCCGTATAACATTGGTCAAGGTAGATACTGGTACTGCTTTTTTTCCTAGTTAAATTCTCGTAGAGATAGCTTATTGTTTTATTCTAAAACCTTTATTTTTAGTTGATCACTTTTCTGGGTAATTAACCTGCTGTAAACATTTTTATATTTAGCACTGTATCTTTTAAAACGTAAACCCATCATCTTCACGCAAAGCCCTAAACTATCAAGTTTAAGGCTTTCTTTATTTAAAAAACTAATTATCCTGCCTGCCTTTCAAGTGCGAGGTAGTGCGTGGTATTTTGAGTTATTAATGGAATCACACTAATCTCACATTTATAAAGTGTTTGGTCTTTTTTATAATTTACCAAAACCTCTGTAAAAGGTTCTTCGCGCGACAATTTCTGTCTAATTCGGCTTAAAGCAGCTTGGTCGGTTTCCTTTCCTTGTAAAAAATGAGGTGTTTTATCTAAAACAAACCTGCTACTATACCCTGTCATTTCACTAAAACCTTCACTTACCCATTGAATTTTAGCTTGCTTATTGGTTAAAACCAAAGCATCAAAGGTTTTATCTTTAAATATAACATCCAGGTCATTATTCCAGTTAAACTTCTGCGCTATTTTTTTGAAAGCATCAATAGCATTGTTTTGTTTAATAGACGACAACTGCCGGGAATAAAAATCATTGTAAATATCCCAGCTACGAAGTGGCATTAGCTTTAAATCTGAAACTGTTATTTCATCTTCAATTTCCTTGAATTCTTCCATGCTTAGTGAGGATAGATAAATATCGAGACTCTGCATATTCATAAGGTTCTTCTTCATAATTATTCATTTTATCATTAACCCAAATCAGATTATGTTCTTTGAGCCAGCTATTAAAGAATTTTCAAAGCTTGCATAACGAGCAAAACTACTCAAAATGTCATTCAACATCATTTAAACCAACGTTAATGTTTGAGGTTCCACCTTAAAACTTAGACGTATTATAAAATGAAAATTTGAACATACTGCGAGCATAAGTTAATTTCCAGTATAAAGACGCCTGTCTTATACTGAATACAGGGAATCTAAATGCTTTTGCAATTTTGGGAATAAGTTGTACTTTCGGGTTTTTCTAATAATTTAGATATGTCTCAATTCTGGCTGTACTTTAGATTAGGTCTGGAACACGTTCTGGACTGGCAGGCTTACGATCATATTTTATTTTTGATTGTTCTGGTAGCCGCTTACAGTTTTAGCAGCTGGAAAAAAATTCTCTGGCTGGTAACTTTATTTACCATTGGCCATACCCTGGCTCTATTTCTTTCGGTTTATGATATCGTAAAAGTAGATCCTGCATGGGTAGAATTGCTCATTCCCGTTACTATAATACTTACCGCGCTCTACAATATTGTTACCGCGAGTAAAAAGGAGCGTAATAAAAACCATAATCCGTTGTATTTCACTACTGTCTTTTTTGGATTAATCCACGGACTTGGTTTTTCTAGCTATTTTAAAATGGTTGCTGCAAATACCGAAAGTAAATTGCTACCCCTCCTCGAATTTGCCCTCGGGATAGAAACCGCCCAGGTAATTGCAGTAATCGCCGTAATGATTATTGGTTTTATTGCTCAAAATATCTTCTCGGTATCTAAAAGAGACTGGGTATTAGTAACTTCGGCAATTGTAATTGGTATTATTTTACCAATTCTTCAGGAAAATTTTCAGGCGATTTAATAAATTAGTCATTTAAAAATAAGGCAAAATCTTTATGCCTAAAAAGCCGGAATATACCGCTCATGGATAAGAAGAAACAATTAAA
Source organism: Salegentibacter sp. Hel_I_6 (assembly GCF_000745315.1). NCBI lineage: Bacteria > Pseudomonadati > Bacteroidota > Flavobacteriia > Flavobacteriales > Flavobacteriaceae > Salegentibacter > Salegentibacter sp. Hel_I_6. The sequence goes on from NZ_JQNQ01000001.1 coordinate 1,923,170, forward strand.
ATACGATAAGGCTTATTTAAGGATTGCTCGTGAATGGAGTAAGTTATCCCATTGTAAAAGGAAACAGGTTGGCGCAGTTATTGTAAAAGATAGAATGATAATTTCTGATGGTTACAACGGCACACCTACAGGGTTTGAGAACTATTGTGAAGATGACGAAGGATACACCAAATGGTATGTATTACACGCTGAAGCTAATGCTATTCTAAAAGTTGCAGGTTCTACCCAATCCTGTAATGGCGCTACACTCTATATCACGATGTCACCCTGCAAAGAATGCAGTAAATTAATTCACCAGGCCGGTATTACCCGGTTAGTTTATCATATAGATTATAAAGATAATTCGGGACTGGATTTTCTTAAAAAAGCCGGAGTAGAACTTGAAATGATAAAGGATTTAGAAGATTGAATACCAGGCAAAAAATATTAATTCCCATTCTTCTAGCAACAGCTTGCGCCGCCGGCGTATTGTTGGGCGGTAAATTGGATTTTTCATCTTCTGATGCTTTATTTTCTTCAAATCCTAAAAAACAAAAACTCAACAGACTTATAGATTACATTGATTATGAATATGTAGACGATGTAAATACCGATAGTATTGTAGATCTTACGGTAAATAGAATTCTGGAAAATTTAGATCCACACTCGGTATATATTCCGAAGGAAGAATATGCCGGGGTGGTAGAAAATATGCAGGGTGATTTTGTAGGAATTGGAGTAAGTTTTTATAGTATTAATGATACTGTAGTAGTAATTCAAGCTCTGGAAGGGGGACCCAGTGAAAAAATAGGAATCAGGGGCGGTGACCGAATTCTTTATGCTGATGGAACCCCGCTTTTTAACAATAATATTAGCAACGATTCTTTAACTAAACACCTTAAAGGAGAAGAAGATTCCCGGGTGACACTTAAGGTTAAAAGAAAAGGAATAAAAGATTTGCTCACCTTCAAAGTAAAGCGAGGTCGTGTGCCCTTAAAGAGTGTAGATGCAGCCTATATGTTATCTTCAGATTTAGGATATATCAAGATAAATCGTTTTGCCGAAACAACATATAAAGAATTTCAAAACGCACTAAAAGAGCTCAAAAATCAGGGAGCAAATCAAATAGCTTTAGATCTTAGAGACAATCCCGGAGGTTACCTTTCAGAAGCTATTAAAATTGTAGATGAATTTCTGGAAGACGAAAAGCTTATTCTCTACACCAAAAATAAGAGTGGCGCTGTAGAAGAAACTTTTTCCAGGCGTAAAGGTCTTTTAGAAAAAGGAGGTCTTTTCGTACTTATTAATGAGAATTCGGCTTCGGCAAGTGAGGTTGTAGCCGGGGCACTTCAGGATAATGATCGTGGTACAATTGTAGGCCGCAGATCTTATGGAAAAGGTCTTGTACAACGTGAAATGGATTTAGGCGATGGCAGTGCGGTTAGACTAACCATAGCCCGTTATTACACCCCTACCGGCCGCTCCATCCAAAAACCTTATGATAACGGAAATGAAAGTTATTTCAAAGATTATATGCGCCGCTATAAAAATGGCGAGCTAAATAGTGCCGATAGCATCAATGTTGACGATTCCTTGAGATATGAAACACCTGCAGGTAAAGTAGTATATGGTGGTGGCGGGATTATTCCTGATATTTTTATTCCGCAGGATAGCGATAATGAGCGCAATAATATTCGTTTACTATTGCACGGAGGTTACATGAGTAGGTTTGTTTTTAGCATTCTTGAAGAAAATAGATCTTTCTACAATAATGTAAAGCTTCAGAATTTTGAAGATGAAGTGAAAATTTCAGACCAAATGGTGCGGGATTTTATTCGATTTGTAGGTGATGGAAATATTAGGCTTAGTGTAAATGAGGAAAAGCCTTTATTAAAGCAATATTTAAAAGCTGTGATCGCCCAACAATTATTTGGCACCACGGCATTTGAAAAATTGGTTAATGAAAATGACCCTACGGTTAAAAAAGTCCTTGAATTATCGCAAAAAAATGAATAAATTGCACTCATGAGTGCTTTTCAGGAAAATCTTATAATTTTTTTAACCATCTCCCCATTATTCTTTTTCATTGTGGCGGTGAGTTTTAGATTACTTGACAACAGTGCTCTTCTATTTCTACAAAAAGAAATCCTGGTAACATCTTCCAACGTTTCTGTAGCATGTATTAAAAGCCAGATAAAAAATACCAAGGATAAGGAATTTCGGAAGAAATTAAGATTGGCCTTACTTTACAGAAGATTACATCGTTCCTGTCTAATTTTAATGTTGTGCTCCATTCCCTTAATGGTTACAGGCTATTTTATGCTATAGAAGCTTATCGTGAACTTTGGTGTGTTCTCCTTTCCATAAACTAAGAATATCGGTTGCCACACTGGCCCCACTCCCACAAGCAATGGAAAATTGACTGCGCCAGCCAGCAAGACTCCCAGCAACATATAACCCCGTTTTCACAAGGTGATCTTCATTTTTTAGCTGAATTCGCTCTTTGGAAGCTTTAGCCTTTTTATGCGGAATTACTTCAGATTCAAATCCTTTTATTCTCAAAGGGCTTGTATAACCGGTAGCCATTACTACAATATCCGCTTCATAGCTATTTTTATTGGTAATTATACTAAAACCTTCGTCTAGCCCAATAACCTCCTTTACCTTTTCTGAATCTATTTGCTGAATTTCAGGATACTGCTCCTTCAAATGTACAATACTTTCCTTTAGAATTTGTTGACCTGAAGTTCCCGGAACTACACCCAGAACATTATTGAGAAGCGCCGAGTTTAAATGAGATGCCTTTTGATGCATGAGTATTCCCACTTTTTTATCAGAAATCAAATTATTGCGCAATGCTGAACCCAAAATAAGTCCGCAAGACATTCCAGCAGCACCGCCTCCTACGATAATCACATCAAACTTCATCTATTTATAGTTTTAACTCAAATTAAAATTAGGCATTGGCCAACATATAATCAACCAGCACCCCTCCCAGCATCATGCTGTTTTAACTTTAAGAATTATGCTTTGCCGCTATACTTCTTGAGGTTAGTAAAATCCCCATAAGGATTATAAGACAAAGACTCCCTACAATTACAAGAACAGCGGTCCCGCTATCTCCTTTTAATAGATTTTCAAAATTTAATATGGTAGCACTGTAACCAATAATTACAACGGCTAAAAAAATTACGGTATAAATAAATAACTTCATGAAAATAAACTCTGAATGTTAGTGGCAAATAATTTTACGGCAATGGCCAGTAAAATTACCCCAAATACTTTTCTAATTACACTAATACCCTGGCTACCTAAAACCTGCTCAATTTTAGTGGAAGATTTTAGCACCAGGTATACAAAGATAATATTGATAAGGATAGCAACAATAATATTTACCGCTTCATATTCTGCCTGAAGTGAAACCAGCGTAGTAAGCGTACCCGCACCGGCGATTAAAGGAAATGCCAGGGGAACGATAGAGGCGGTTTCAGGCTCATCATCTTTATAAAGGGTGATTCCCAAAATCATTTCCAGAGCCAGGAAAAATAAGATAAATGCACCGGCTACTGCAAAGGAATTCACATCTATACCTATAAGATTCAAAATCTCTTTTCCTACAAATAGAAAAACGATCATTATAATACCGGCAACAACCGAGGCTTTTTCACTCTGAATATGACCAGCTTTCTTTCTTAGATCGATAATAATTGGGATGTTTCCAATAATATCAATTACCGCGAAAAGAATCATTCCTGCGGTAAAGATCTGTCTTGCGTCTAACAATTTCCACATAACTTCCTTTTTGAAAAATTTTGCGCAAAAGTAATTTTTAAAAACAGAGCGTCAAGGAATTAGCATGTAAATTTTTTATTAAAATTTAACCAGTTTTTCGGGGAACCTTTTACCGGTTGTTTAAGTATAATCCTGAAGTAATTTTCAGCTAAACTGAATTTGCTAAAAATACGCAAAAACAAGTATTGCACTAGAAAGTAGCTCAATATACTTTTAATCTTCCCTACACGGTTCAATTTTCAACATCTCTTTTTGATTAATAAAATATGGGAGGAATCATTCCCCGGTCCTTTCCTGTAATTTTTTTTAACTAACACCATCAATTAATGAAAACAAAAACTAACATTTTGATCGCCCTGGTAATTATATTCAATATGGGAAACATTAACGCCCAGGAATCTATTTCTAACAATGAAAACCAAACAGAAGAGAGAAAAATAAGACCCTTTAGAATTGGCGCTAAAGTTGGATTTCCCAATATAATAGGCGGAAATATAGAATATGTAACGCCACTTTTAAATGATAAATTAGCGGTTAACCTGGATTATTCGATGATAAAATCAGATTGGTTAGGCTTTAATGAAGAGGCCGAGGCCCAGGATAATAAATTAGACATCACTTATATTGAAGGCGGATTAAATTACTATTTCTTTAAACCGGGAAAGGGTTTGTATGGTGGTTTGAGTTACGGAAATATTAAAGCGAAAGGTACAATAGTCTACCAGGAATTTAGAGATATTGTAGATACATCACATGGATCCCTGAACGTGAAATTAGGAGCAAAACTAGGCGGACTTTTTTATTTTAGACCTGAAGTTGGCTATGCATTTTCTCCATTACCAGAAACAATAGAAACCATAAGAGTTTATAACGATGGAAACAGCGAAACCAGACCAGTAGGTTTTGATACCGACGGGACACCTTATGCTTTATTATTCTCTGGTTTCATGGCAAATATAGGTATAGGCTTCGCATTCTAAAATTAAAGTATTACTAGCCATTAAATACTTACAAAACTATATTTTGAAATTTTCCGGTTTAAAATTTAAATGAATTGCGCAAAAACATAAAAGATTTATAGGTTAAAATTTTCCGGGTCAGGTAAGTTAAATTTATATTTGCAGCATGTTTCAGATAGGAAAAACCATAGTTTCAGAAGAGATCTTAACTAAAGATTTTGTGTGTAATCTTTCAGCTTGTAAAGGTGCTTGCTGTGTAGACGGCGACGCCGGTGCACCGGTTACACCGGAAGAAAGACAAATTCTCGATGAGATATACCCAAAAGTAAAACCTTACTTACGCCAAAAAGGAATAGATGCCATAGAGAAACAGGGCACCTATATTACTACTGATCTTGATGAAATTGAAACTCCATTGATAGATGGAGCAGATTGTGCCTATGTAACTTTTGATGAAAAAGGCATTGCACTTTGTGGAATTGAAGAAGCCTATAACCAGGGCGATATCGACTTTAAAAAACCTATTTCCTGCCATTTATATCCCGTTCGTATCCAGGAATATTCAGAATTTTCTGCGGTAAATTACCACAAATGGCAAATTTGTGATGACGCCTGTAGCCTTGGAGCCGATTTACAGGTTCCGGTTTACAAATTTACCAAAGATGCCCTAATTAGAAAATTCGGCGAAGATTGGTACAATCAATTAGAAGAGACTGCCAAAGAGCTTTAAATTTCAGTAGGAAATTAACTCGGGGCAAGCCCACCAGACATATTACAAGAAAAGTATTTGATTCGAGACAAGCCTCGGAGCATTTAAATCTCGGTTATCGAAAAAATTTTACATCATTGATTTTCAGAATATTATTTTAATCTTTCTGAAACATTTCGTATATTCAAACTTCAATTTTATTCCCCAAAAACAACCGGGTCTTTCCCTAAACCGGTTTATAATTCCCCCTACTTTTATCATTTTTTGCCCCTATCTGTAAGCTTAAGGTTTACAATTTATTTTATAATCTAAAATTCAAAATTATGAAAAAGCTCATCTTACTGGGGTTCACAATGCTATTTTGCATATCAACTATGGAAGCTCAGTTTCTAAAAAAATTAAAAGAAAAAGTTGAAAACAAAGTTGAAAACGCGGTAACCGACAATATTTCAAATAAGGCGGCCAACGAAGCCAATAAATCCCTTAATAAAATGTGGGAGACTAAGCTAAAAAATAGTCCGATCCCCATGGGTGCCAATCGCGTAGATATTAGCGAAGTTCCTCAATCTTACGATTTTAGCTGGGAATACCAACTAAATATGGAGACCAAAGACGGGAATTTGGATATGACCTATCTTTTAAAAGAAAACGCACCATATTTTGGAATGCGCGTGCCACAAGCTGAGGGAATGTTTATGATGCTGGATATGGATAAAAAGCTAAGTGTGATGTATTTTTCATCAGATGAAAATAATTTTATCATGGCTAGTAAAATAGAAGATCTAACTAATCCTGAGGAAGAAGACAACCCATATAAAAATTCAGAATTAAAAAAAATTGGCACAAAAAATATCCTTGGTTATGAATGCCAGGGTTATGAAACCGAAACCGAAGAACATAAATTCACTTTCTATCTTACCCAGGAAGCCCCCATTAGTTTTGCCAATATGTATAGCGATGAAAAAAGTAACATTCCAAAAGGGTGGAATGCTGATTGGCTGGAAGATGGCGATGCCTTAATGATGGAAATGCAGATGGTAGACAAAAAGAACGCCGATAGAAATGTAAATATGCGGTGCACAGGCCTGGAACAAAAGTCTTTTAATATTAATAAAGAAAATTATGCTGCTCTGGGAGCAAACAATTAAAATTTAAAATTATGGAAAGTCATAATACACACACTACTAATGAAGCTAAAAGTTCATTTGATCCTAAAACCATAGCCATTGTTGCCTATCTAACAATAATTGGTCTTGTAGTAGCCTTTGTTTTAAACAATGACAAAAAAGATGCGTTTGCGGCATTTCATATAAAACAATCATTAGGTCTTATAATAATAAGTCTTGGACTATTCATAATTGGAATGATCCCAATTTTAGGATGGATACTTAGTTTTCTAGGCTCTATTTTTCTTCTTTATCTATGGATTATGGGACTTATAAATGCAATTAATCATAACACTAAACCTGTCCCAATTCTTGGACATCAGTTTGAAAAATGGTTTGCTAATATTTAAGAAAAATGAAAACATCAAACATTCTTTTTGTTGCCTGCCTCTTGTTTGGTTTAAGCTCAAATGCTCAAGATATTATTGAAGCTAAAGTTGAAAATTGGGAATATGGTGACGCTAAAATTGGGGTTTTAGATTTTATGTCTGGGGAAGTCCAGGAGTTTGGTAGTATTTCTGAAGAAGGGAATATGGAGATTCAGCTTGAGACAAATTTTCTCGAAAAAATGAAAAAGGAAATGGAGAAAGAACAACAAAAAGCACCAGAAGGCTGGAAAGCATCTTTAAAAACAGTTTCTGGCACTTTTTCCTGTATGGCAAACGATCTAAACTATGAGAATGGAGAAACCAATCTTAGCAGTCTCCCACGGCAATTGTTTGTTTTCACTGGAGAGAAGGAAATTCTAGGTTTGATAATGCCAGCATCTACTAAAGCTATTGCAAATTATTTCTTCTCCTATGGGGAAGAAAATTGCAGTACTGGAAAATATTTGGAATGGACATATCTTGATGAACCAGCCACAGTAAATGGCACTTGCAGCATTACCACCTTCACTAGAACTCCCAATGAAAGCTATGAAGCCAAAGAAACCTATTCTCTAGACTTACAGAAAGGCTGGAACTTAATTGAATATAACATCACAGAAATATTCGAAGAGTCTTCTGGAAAAATTCATCCAAAAACTACCGAGGTTCAACTTGTTGAAAATATCCCGCCTGAAATTAGCTGGCATTTTTCTCCCGAGAAATAATCCTAAAACCGGAGTAAAAATTTCATATTAAAAGCTTTCCTTTTCTATTTTATACAGATTTATTAATTCAAAATCAGGCTTAAATCGACGAAAAGTAAATTTTATCGGTCTAATGCTCTTATTATGAACTTTTTATGTTGAAAACTTTGTGATAATCTTAAACACTTCATATTAAGGTAATCAGAAAATTTTTTAATATTTGTTGAAGCATTTTCATTTAAAACCATTTAATCCCCCCTTTATGAAAAAACAGGAACCCAGGCTTCGGGATAACAAAGATAGATTTGTAATTTTTCCTGTTAAACACAATGATATTTGGGATGCATATAAAGCAATAGAAGATAATTTTTGGACTTCAGGAGAAATAGATCTTTCTCAGGATTTATTAGATTGGAAAAAGATTGATGAAGAGAAACACCAATTTTTAATTAGAGTTTTAGGTCTTATTCTTTATTCAGAAAGAAATTTGAATTCAAAAATCACTAAAAAACTCAACGATAATATAAAGGTTCCCGAGATCAAATCGTTCCTTGATTTTCAAGCGATCATAGAAAACACTCATACTGAAGCTTATGGTATTTGTTTGAGTACCCTTCTAACGTTACAGGAACAAGAAAACATTTTTAATGAAATTGAAACCTTTCCTGCTACCAAGGCCAGAGAAGAGTGGATTAAAAAGTGGACTAATAGCCCATCTTTTGCTGAAAAATTAGTTGCACTTGCAACAGCGAAAAGTATTTTTTCTTATAGCAGTTTTGCCACAATCTTCTGGATAAAAAACTGTGGTTTAATGCCCGGCCTTAGCTATACTTATGAAATGATTTACCGGGATAAAGCTTTGCACCGTGATTTTGCAACCCAGTTATTCAGAAATCATTTATTAGAAGATATTTCAGATAAAAAAGTTCAGCAAATTATTGGAGAAGCTGTTGCTATAGAAAAAGAAGTGATTACTTTTCTTCCTCTAGAACTTATTGGCCTGAAAGAAAAGGCATTAAATGAATACCTGGATTATGAAAGCAATAGGCTTTTTGCTGACTTGATTATCAATAGAACTTTAGACTCAGAAAAAACAGCTAAAGAGAATCTATTGGAAAAAAGAGCAAAACACTATCCTCAAAGTAAAAAAACAGATATAGATCTAAAATAAAGTCAGTAAAAAATACTGATCTATAGAACTGAAACCAGCATTATGATCCCCAATGTGATGCGGTTTCAGTTTTTTACACACAGTCTCTCTATACTTCTACAGTAAATAATTTTTGTATAGCCAATATTCTTAGGCTTTTTCTATTTTTGAATCACAATTAAGTCTGCGGTGAAAATCAAACCCATTTTTCGGCTTTAAACAATATATAATTATGATGAACTGGGAACAACTTCTCTCCTTAAAACGTTTTGGCGACACAAATAAACGACTAAGAAAAGAGCAAAATGAAACCCGCCTGGGCTTTGAAGTAGATTATGATCGAATTATTTTTTCTTCAGCTTTTAGAAGTTTACAGGATAAAACCCAGGTAATCCCTCTTTCCAAAACCGATTTTGTTCATACCCGGTTAACCCATAGCCTGGAAGTTTCTGTAGTTGGGCGATCTTTGGGAAGGTTAGCAGGTCAAAAAATTTTGGAAAAACACCCCCAGCTGGAAAAAACACACGCATACAAAATGAACGATTTTGGAGCCATCGTGGCCGCGGCGGCCTTGGCACACGATATCGGGAATCCTCCATTTGGACATTCGGGAGAAAAAGCGATTGGAGAATATTTTAGCCACGGAAATGGGAGACGTTTTAAAAGTGAGCTTTCACCCAAAGAATACCAGGATTTAATAAAATTTGAAGGTAACGCCAATGGTTTTAAAATACTTACACAAAACAAACCAGGCATATCTGGAGGACTTCGGCTTTCTTACGCTACTTTGGGTGCGTTTATAAAATATCCAAAAGAATCACTACCCTACAAACCAACTCAAAATATAGCCGATAAAAAATTTGGCTTTTTCCAGACCGAAAAAGAGATTTTTGAAGAGGTTGCTATAGAACTTGGTTTATTAAATACCGGAAAAGATGGTGATATAAGTTACTACAGGCATCCATTGGCTTTTTTGGTGGAGGCCGCCGATGACATTTGTTATACTATAATTGATTTTGAAGACGGAATAAACCTTGGGCTAATCGATGAAGATTATGCTTTAGAATATCTAATAAAGTTAGTTAAAGATAATATCAACACCAGTAAATATAATAGCCTAATCAATACTGCCGATAGGTTGAGCTATCTTCGGGCCCTTGCCATAAATACTTTGATTACAGAAGCAGTAAACACTTTCGTAAAAAACGAAGACGTTATTCTGGCAGGTAATTTCCATCAGGGACTCTTAGATAAAAGTAAGTATGAAGCTCAAATAAATGATATCATAAAAATTAGTATTGAAAAAATTTACCAAAGCGAGGAAGTTATAAGCAAAGAGATCGCTGGCTATAAAATGCTTTCACACCTTTTAGATACTTATACTGATGCCTTGCTACCTGAAAAAGACCAGGAAGATTCAAATTTCAACAAACTGGTATTGAAATCGGTTCCCAGTTTGGCTGTACTCCAGGAAGAGCCTTCTGTGTATCGGCGTTTGCTAGAAATTTGTTCACACACCGCTTCACTAACCGATGGTTTTACGGTGGCTTCTTTTGAAAAATATAAAGGGATTAAATTATAGGAAAAAGCCGGCTTAAACAGCCGGCTTTCTTAAAATTCGTAGACTAACCCCACACCTAGCATTTGCTTAAGCTGTAATCGCGGGCCTGTAGTTTCAAGTTGCCCATCGCCATTAGTATCTTCTTTAAATTTCACATCATCATCATAAATTATGTGAGAGCCCACGTTGGCTTTTATAAAATCGTTTACTTTTAGATTAACATTCAACTGCCATTCCACATCAATATTTCCAAATTTGTTCAGATAATCTGAATAAAGACTTAGTTGATTATCTACCTCAACATTCTCAAAAACCTCTTTTGAAAAATCTGTGCTTACCAGGAAACCAAATTCTGTTCTTACATTTTCCCCTTTTTCAATAACATTTCCCAGCGAATCGCGCACTGCAGCGGTAACACCAAACATACCCTCATTTGCCAACCTTTGATCCAGCACAAAAGTGGATTTTTGTGTAACCGGTGAGATATATACTGTTAGATCTTCTACAGGATCTGAATATTCGCTTCCAATACCAAGAAATAAATATCCTGGCGCCATAATTTTCGAAATCGGGGTGTCAGTATCAGGGTATCTATAACCGTTTGTAAATTGGGTATTAAAATTAAATTTTGCTGAATAGAACCAGTTTGAAAGCGAATCTTTTCTATATCCAAAAGTAGAGCTTAAACGTATTTCATCCTCTGTTTTTCTAAGCTCCTGGCCTTCCTGGGAGTTAATTCCATAGCGCACTGTTGCCCTGTTTCGCCAATTGAGATCATCTTTTTTATAAGTTCGCTCTAGGTTACCATGAACTAATGCTGAAATAGAATTATTTCCACCGGCATTCCAATTTACAAAAGCAACTTCGTTTAAATTGACTCCAATCTGGTTTTTCTCTGTCCAAAAAGTGACTACCACTGAATCTACTTCGGTAGTATCCTGTACCACTTTAATAGAATCTGAGGGAATTATAGTATCGTTATAATAGTCAGGATAATAATCTGTATTTAAGGTTTTGGCAGATGTAGATAATTGAATTAAGAAGGCTAAAAGGCATAAGACTTTGATATTCATTAGTTAATTTAGATTTTTCGGAACTACAAAATTAAATATTTTGAAGAAGGAAGACTATTTCTTCTTCAATATATTCAACGCTAATTTTCGCAATTTCTTGTAATTCGTCAATATTTCCCTGTTCAATAAATTGATCGGGGACTCCTAAATTTCTAATTTTCAAGTTATAATCGTGCTTTGCGGCAAATTCAAGCACGGCAGAACCAAATCCACCGGTCACTACACCATCCTCTATAGTAATAATCGCTTTATATTTTTTAAATATTTTATGCAGAAGTTCTTCATCCAAAGGTTTTACGAAGCGCATATCATATTGCCCAATTTCCTCCGTCTGAAAATTTTTTATGGCTTCAGTAGCATTCTGAGTCATATTCCCGATAGTTAATATCGCAATCTTACTACCTTCCTTCAAGCAGTGGGCCTTCCCTATTTCTATTTCTTCAAAAGGAGTTTCCCAATTTGTTTGAACACCCCTACCCCGCGGATATCTTATAGCCATAGGGAGTTTTAAATCTAACTGTGCAGTGTATAAAAGATTTCTAAGTTCGGTTTCATTGCTGGGCGCCGCAATAATTATATTAGGAATACATCTTAAATAAGCAATATCAAATACCCCGTGGTGGGTAGCTCCATCTTCCCCAACCAGGCCTGCCCTATCTAAACAAAAAACCACTGGTAATTTTTGGATCGCCACATCGTGAATTACCTGGTCGTATGCACGCTGCAAAAATGTTGAATAAATAGCACAAAAAACTACAAAACCCTGGGTAGCCATCCCTGCGGAAAGCGTTACCGCATGTTGTTCGGCTATTCCTACATCAAAAGCACGATCGGGAAAAGCCTGCATCATAAATTTTAAGGAACTCCCGGTAGGCATTGCCGGGGTAATGCCTATAATTTTTTTATTTTTTTTAGCTAATTCTACTAAAGTAAGTCCAAAAACATCCTGATATTTTAAAGGCAATCCGGCAGTATCGTAAGGTAAAAGTTCGCCGGTATCTGGCTTAAATTTCCCAGGAGCGTGATATTTCACCTGGTCTTCTTCAGCCTTTTTTAAACCTTTCCCTTTGGTAGTAATTACATGAAGAAATTTGGGGCCCTGTATTTTTTTCATTTGCTCGAAAACTTCAAGCAATCCGGTAATATCGTGTCCATCAACCGGGCCAAAATATTTAAAATTCAGTGCTTCAATGATGTTGCTTTGTTTCGGTTTATAACCAACCCTTGCTTTGGTAAGATATTGTTTTAGCGCTCCAACACTGGGGTCTATCCCAATAGCATTATCGTTTAGCACTACCAGTAAATTAGCATTGGTTACCCCTGCGTGATTTAATCCTTCAAAGGCCATCCCACTGGCAATAGAAGCATCTCCCACAACTGCAATATGATGTTTTTTGAATGCTCCTTTTAAATTTGAAGCAATCGCCATCCCAAGCGCTGCAGAGATAGCGGTTGAGGAATGCCCTACCCCAAAAGTATCGTATTCACTTTCTTCCCTTTTTGGAAATCCGCTAATTCCGTTCAGCCTTCTATTGGTATGGAAGTTCTCTCTTCTTCCCGTTAAGATCTTATGGCCATAGGCCTGGTGGCCAACATCCCATACAAGCAAATCATCGGGAGTATTAAAAGCATAATGCAGGGCAACAGTTAATTCTACAACGCCAAGACTGGCACCAAGATGCCCCTCTTTAGTTGCAACAATATCTATAATAAACTTCCTGAGAGCGGCTGAAACTTCCGGTAGCTTTTCAGTCGGGAGCTTTCGTAAGTCTTCTGGCGAATGTATATAGTCTAAAATCTTGAGATCCATAATGCACAAAGTTAAGCTTTGAAAAGATATTTCTTGTAAGGATTTTTTCAGAAGCTAATTTTATAATTTTTATCTTTCCGCAGAAAAGATTACTAAAAATGCTACAGCCCTACGACGACGAATACTTTATGCGGAAAGCCCTCGAAGAAGCCGAAAAAGCTTTTGAGAGAGATGAAATTCCGGTTGGTGTCGTTATCGTGATCAATAATCAAATTATCGCACGTGGGCACAATCTAACCGAAACTCTTAACGATGTTACCGCTCACGCCGAAATGCAAGCCATAACTGCGGCAGCAAGTTTTCTTGGTGGAAAATATTTAAAAGATTGTACGATGTACGTTAGTTTAGAACCCTGCCAAATGTGCGCCGGCGCTTTATACTGGAGCCAAATTTCAAAATTAATTTTTGCTGCCGATGATACCCAACGAGGGTATCGAAAAACCGGTGTAAAACTTCACCCCAAAACCGAAGTGAAATCTGGAATTCTCGCAGAAGAAGCCTCAAGCTTACTAAAACGCTTTTTTATTGAAAAAAGAAACTTAAACTAAGCCCTGAAGCTTTTCAAAGTTAAAGACTTACTAAAGCGAAGTGTTATAATGCGTTAAAAGCTATTGCCGGGTGACAATTTTTTGAAAAATTGAAATTTGGTTCAAATTAAACTTCTTTTTCACGCATATATGGGGAATATTAATACAATTTTCAAGCTTACATTTCTTTTATTTATTACAGGATTTTCAGCAACTGCACAGGTAACCCCTGGAGAGGAAGACCCTAAAACATTGGAACATACTTATTATTTGGCTGGAAATATAGGAAATGATCTTACCGGTGAAGGAAAAATATTATTAGAAAATATTGTGGAAGCTTCTAAAAAAGATAAGGAAGCCACTTTACTGGTACCCGGCAATTTTCTACCCGCTGATGGATTTCCAAAAAACGAAAAAGAACGTGAAACTCAAAAGCAATTTCTTAAAGAAAATCTGCTAGATGCGGTTCGGGAATTTAATGGAAAAGTGATTTTTACACCCGGGAGAAACGAGTGGACTAAAGGTGGTCAGAATAGAATAGACGATTTAGAATCTTTTCTTCAAGATAGTCAATCTAACATAGAAGTTTGGCCAGATGATGGTTGCCCATTGGAGCAAGAAGATATCACAGATGATGTAATTCTTATTACCGTAGACACACAATGGTACCTGGAAAATTGGGACGAACATCCAAATATGAACTCTAAGTGTGATATTAAAACAAGGGAACGCTTTTTTACTGAATTTAAAGATGATATTAAAGATGCCCACGGAAAAACGATCCTGGTTTCTCTTCCGCATCCTATTATGAGTAATTCTAAACGCTCATTTGTTGAAAAGATTGGCGGTTTTTCACCGCAAGATTATCAAAATAAAGAACACAGTTATTTACGGGGACGGTTGGAAACCCTGGCCAGCCAGTTTGACAATGTAATTTTTCTTTCTGGAGTTGATGGTAATTTACAATACCTGGAAGATGATGGTATCCCTCAAATTATTAGTGGTACAACAGGAAAAAATAATAATCTTAAAATTAGAAAAGATGAGCATTTTGGAACCACTAAAAATGGTTATGCTAGATTGAAACTATATAAAAACAACGAAACTTTAGTAGAGTTCTTTGCTATTGAAAATCCTGGAAACCCAATTTTCAGTAAAATGATAAAAAGCGACGAACCCAATTGGGATGAAATTGAATTCAAAACTAAGGAACAAATTGGCGATACTATAAACGCATCAATTTATACTGAAGAAGAAACAAACAAATCAGGATTTTATAAGTCTCTAATTGGTGATTTTTACAGAGACGTTTATAGCACTAAAATTAAAGCCCCAGTTCTTTTTCTGGATACTTTGGAAGGTAATCTTGAACCTCTAAAAGAAGGCGGCGGGATGCAATCGCGTTCTTTGCGATTTATTGGAGAGGATAAACATGAATTTACCATACGTGCTTTGCGAAAAAGTGCCACTAGATTTCTACAGGCTACCACAATTAAAGATCATTATATAAAAGATTATTTAGAAAATACTATTGCTCAACGCTATGCTTTAGACCTTTTTACCAGCGCGCACCCTTATGCCCGTTACTCCTTAAAACACATCAATGATCTATTGGATATTTACGCCGGGAAACCTCAAATATTCTATATCCCAAAACAAAAAGCTTTAGGACTCAACAACGACGAATATGGTGATGAACTCTATATGTTTGAAGCCCACGTAGGAGACGAAAACAAAGAGTTTGAAAGATTTGGTTCTCCTGAAGATATTATAAGCACTACCGATTTACTTGAGGAATTAAGAGAAAGCAAAGATGCAGTTCCCGATGAAAAAGCATTTATAAAAAATAGACTTGTAGATATGCTTATTGGCGACTGGGACAGGCATTTTGATCAATGGCGATGGGCTGAACATTCACAAGAAGATGGGAAGAAGCTTTATAAACCAATTCCCAGAGACAGAGATTTTGCCTTCCCAAACTACGATGGCTTTATTCCAGATTTAGTAAAATTAGGAATACCCTTGGTAAGAAAAATGGAAACTTACGACGATAATGTTGATAATGTAAAATGGTTTAATCTCTCTGGATATCCATTGGACCAGCGCTTATTGAAAACTTCAGATCTGGACGATTGGATGGAGCAGGTAAACTTTATTCAATCTCAACTTACCGATGAGGAGATAGATATTGCTTTTGAAGCTTTGCCCGATGCAGCTAAAGACGAAAGTGTAGAAAATATAAAAGCAAGTCTTAAAGCGAGGAGAGACAACCTAGGCGATATCGCCGAGCGATATTACAAGTACCTTCAGGAATTCCAGGTTTTAACCGGAACCGAAGAAGACGATACTTTTATTATTGAAAGACAGGCAAACGGAACTACTGAAATTGTGATGATTAATGAAGATGGTAAAGAAGTGTTCAGGAATTCTTACAATGCTGAAGCTACCGATGAAATTTGGATATATGGCCTTGAGGGGGACGACACTTTTGAAGTTATTGGAGAAGGAAATAAACCAATAAAAATCAAAGTGATAGGAGGAGAAGAGAACGACATCTATGATTTTGAGAATACTAAAAAAATCAAATTGTTTGATCATAAAAGCAAAGAGAATACCATCAAAAACCCTAAATCTAAAAAATGGTTGGTAGATTCATACGAGATCAACACCTTTGACCCAGACAAACGTAAGCGTAGTGAAAATAAAATCCTCCCACAGGCAGATTATAATGGCGATGAAGGATTATCTTTTGGGTTAATGGATATTTATACTACTTACGGCCTTACAAATAATCCTTTTAATACTCAACATACATTTAAAGCTTCTTATTATTTTGCCACTAATGGATTTGAAATAGGATATCAGGGAGAATTTGCACATATTTTCTACAACTGGAATCTTGGAATAGAAGCAAGATACACCAGCCCTAATTTCGCCATCAATTATTTTGGAGATGGTGTAGACTCTGAATATGACAGGGATGCCAATGGGCGAGACTATAATCGGGTTCTCATTGAACAGTGGGAAATAGCACCGTCATTAATATGGCGTGGTAGATCTGGAGGCAGCTTTTATGTGAAACCAATGTTACAATCCAGGAATGTATCTTATGATGAAGATCGTTTTATTGCCGATGTTTTTTCTGAAGAAAACGATCTTTTCAACCAACAGCTATATGCTGGAGGAGAAGTTAATTACCGGTATGAAAACAGGGACAACCCATCTTACCCAACTCGCGGATTTGAAGCTGAAATCACCACAGGTTATAAAACCAATATAGATGAGTACAACAATGAGTTTGCCTACATAAATCCAAGCCTCGCTATAGACTATCCTTTACACTCAAGCGGGATTGCCGTATTGGCTTCTAAAGTAGGAGGTAAAGCAATCATTGGTGATAACTATGAATATTACGACGGAGCCATATTAGGCGGAAATGAAAATTTAAGAGCTTACCGATGGGAACGTTTCAACGGGAAACAATCGTTCTTCCATACCACAGATCTTCGCGTGGGTATAAGCAGATTCAAAACTAATTTTATTCCATTGCAAATGGGAGTAAGCGCAGGATTTGATTATGGACGTGTTTGGGCTGAAGATTCTAATTCTGAAAGATGGAGAAACAATTATGGTGGTTCTATTTGGATAAACGGCTTTAGTGCCATCACCGGAAATCTTGGTTATTATTATGGAGACGATGGTGGCCGACTTACCTTCAGTTTCAATTTTAAATTTTGAGTAGAACTCCTTAGAATTAACCTACTAAGCACTTAGAAAATATAACATACTTAATTGTCAGGCCAACCTGAAGAGTTTTAATTTCGATACTCAGGTAAACTACGCGCATAAAATTTAAGGTTGAATCTATAGGTTTCAAAGACTTTTCTATTATATCTACATTTGAAATACTGTGTAAATGCATAAGTATTTCCACACAGTTGTGGATTAATTAATGGGGAAATTCCGTTTTTTTTTCTTTTCAAATTATCAAAAACACATCAATTTCACTTAAAAGACTTAAAATCAGTTAATTTTTAATGTTAAAAGCCAAACACTCATAACTTTATTTTTTAGGAAGGGTAATTGAATTAATGGGAAGAAAGAAAAGAATAATGACCCCAGATATAGATCTAATTCATAACCTTTTGCAGGCGATAATGCTAATTCCGTTTTTGCATTTGCTGAACCAGTATATTTTCAAAAAAATTAAACAGAAACACGATTTTTTCTCAGCCAGCCTGATGAACAAATTGTTCTATTATCACCTAGTCTTTGCAGGGATTTATTATACGTATGCTTTTTTTAATCCTTCAGATTCCAAACGTTATTTCAGCGTCCCGGGAAAAGAAGGTAAAACCTGGAGCGGCTTTCTAGAAACCGGAACCTCATTTATAGATTTTCTATCATATCCATTTATCAATTTCTTCGGTTTCAGCTACGAAATGATGATGTTGCTTTTTAGCTGGATCGGCTTTATGGGCTTTGTTTACGCCTATCTATTTTTCAAAGAAAATATTGCGATAAATATCAAAATATTCAAAAAAATAGATTTTTTAATACTTATACTTTTCCTTCCAAATATGCACTTTTGGACCGCTTCTTTAGGGAAAGGCGCACCTATTTTTCTGGGATTAATGTTATTCGCTTACGCATTAAGAAAGCCTAAAAACAGGATCTTTAGCTTAAGTTTGGGATCACTTCTGGTTTTCGCTATTAGGCCACATATGTTCTTATTACTGGCCGGTGCAGGAATGTTGAGTATATTTATCAATAAAAACCAGATAAGCTTAAAGCAAAAAGCCATTTTCGTAGGTGCAATCACTGGAGTTTTATTGCTTTTTCATAAGCAAATTCTTGACGTAGTAAACCTCGGAAGCTCTCAAAACCTAATCGCAGATTTTCTTTCTTTTACTGAAAATAGGGCGCAAAGTTTAGACAACGCAACTTCAGGCGTGCCCATGACCGACTATTCACTTATTGAAAAATTCTTTACCTTCTGGTTTAGACCGCTATTTTTTGATGCGCCAGGAATTCTTGGTGTGATCGTATCTATAGAGAATTTTATCTATTTACTGTTGTTCGGAAAGTTGTTTAAAAAGAGCTTCTTCGGATTTCTAAAAACAGCACCTGGACATGTGAAACTAAGCCTGATCTTATTTTTCACCACCTCTTTCGCAATGACTTTTGTAATGTCCAACCTGGGAATCATTTTAAGACAAAAATCAATGATCATGTATTTCTTGTTTTTTGTGATCTATTATTTCCTGGCTTACGAAAAAGACACTGTGTTTAGATTAAAACAGGAAGTAACTGGAAGGAAGACGCTGGCAGAAGCTGCCTAATTGTTCATTAATTTAATGCGGTCTTTGGAATACTGAAAATTATTTCCAGAATTCATCTTCCCAAAGGCCGCAAGAAATTTCTTTTTCGTGGTGTTCCTGAATATGCTGAAGCTCTTCAGCTGAAGCTTCTTCCTGGATTTTATTAAAAAGCACCCGCTCTTCAAACCTGATATGTCCTTCCAGGTCGTTTTTAATCATCTCGAGAGCAAACGATATTTCAGTGTCCTGACAAAATAAGGCGGCCAGATGTTCATGTTCTTCCAGGGCCTGTTTTACCAACACATCCTGAGCGCTCAAAACCGGAAAAACATATTTTTCTTCAATTCTAAAATGTTCTTGTAACTGGTTTTCCCAAAACCAATCGGTATATTTTTTTATGCGTTGCGGTTCCACGCCGGTTTCAAAACCTTTCCTAATTTTCCAGCAGAGCAAAAGCCCCTGGTGATGTTCTCTACTCAAAGGTTGAATAGCCTTATGTCTTTTTATAGGTTTATCTCTTGGCGGTACCATAATTAGAAGTGTTGATTTCTATATAAAATAAGAAATCTAAATCTGTTTTACTCGATAATTGAGATTAAATTACCCCTCATAATGCTTATAAAAGTTAAGCACGAAGTAATTTATTGAAATTTTTAATGAATAATTATACCAATAGCAATCCTGCTATATAAACAAAACTTCCCACCAACATCATTACCAGCGTATAGGGAAGGATTTCACGGGCTTTTAGTTTGGTGATGGCAAGTAATGGCAACGCCCAGAAAGGTTGCAGCATATTGGTTATCTGGTCTCCATAGGCCAAAGCCATCACGGCTTTATTAAGTGGCACTCCAAGTTTTAATGCACTTTCTAAAATTATTGGGCCCTGCACCGCCCATTGCCCACCGCCACTGGGAACAAAAATATTTACGAGGCCAGCGCTAAAGAAGCTATAAACCGGCAAACTAACATCGGTTGCGATACTCACGAAAAACCCAGAAATATCACTCACCAAACCCGTTTCCCGCATTATGCCCATTATCCCAAAATACAAAGGAAACTGAATTAAAATAGCCGCCGCTCCCCCAATGGCTTCTTCTAAAGCTTTTAAAAATGAAGCAAAAGACTCATGTAATAAAATACACAAGCAAAGCATTAGAAAATTCAGCATATTAGGCGTAAGGTTTCCTGCGGAAATTTCATCAGAATAACTGGCGAAAAAAGCGGCGAGAAGAAGAAATCCAAAGATCAATCTTAGCGATTTTGAATGATCCAGTTTTTCGGCACCGGTAATCTTTGCGATATGATTTGTTTTTGTTTCAGTTTCAATTTTCACCGTTTTCGTTCCGCTGATTCTGGAAAGCAAATACAGCGTAAGCGGAATTAACACCAATAAAGTTCCGAAAATCAATAAATTCCAGGAAGAAAAAATTGTACTTGATGTGGGAAGACTATTGGGCAATTGTGAAATAAACGCCGCATCTGCACCCGGAAAGAGACTGGCTAAATGACCCTCTTCAGCGGCTTTTAATGGGGCGCTACCGCTCATTCCTCCGTGCCAAACCATTAAACCTACATAACCGGCGGCACCAATTAAGGGATAATTAATTTTGAAGCCTCTATTTGAAGCGGCTTCGGCAACTTTCCTCGCCATAATTGCTCCAAAGATCAATCCCAGTCCCCAGTTAAAAAATGCGACTAACATGGTTGAAACCGAAACGATAATTACTGCGCTCGCATTTCCGGCTACTATTTTAGTTAACTGACTCGTAAGCCAGGAAACGGGTTTGCTTAGTACTAAGATGTGCCCCACAACCAAAATGAGCATCATTTGCACCATAAAAACAATAAGTGCAGGATCCCACATCCCGGTTTGCCAGAAATCAAGGATTTGAATAGCAGAATTAGTATTGGTTTCTCCCGTAAAGAAGAACGCGACAAAAAGGGTGATTAACGTAAGTAACACCGCTAAAGTAAAGGGTGCTGGGATAAGTTTTTTAAAGGTATTTTCTATAAAATTGCTAAGATTCAAATTTTAATATTTAAACATGCTGATCTACCAAAATTGACTGTAATATTCGATTAATTTTACTACTAAAAATCCCATCCTAAAGTAGGGTTTGGATGGGCATTATCTATTAACACTGCTTAAAACTATAAATTATTTATTAATTTCTTATGAAATGCGGTTTCTAATTGAAAAGCTTTTGACTAGTTAGCTATCAAAAGAAAGCCCCCGCCAAATTGACGAGGGTTTCTTGTTATTGAATCATTTGCAGTATACAATCTACATTATACACTATACATTTTTTGAGCTACAGTTTCTCCAAATCTTTTACTTCATCTTTACTGGCTTCCATAATGCTTATCGCATAACCGCCACCGGGAGCAGATTTTTGTGAAAGCTCAGACTTACTGTTCACGCGATATTTTTTAATCTCATAAGCCTGCGGATTATCTTTATAATGCGCATCTTCAGCATCAGCATAAACCGTAGCGATATAAGTTTTTCCTTTTTCAAGGAAATCAAATTCAATTTCGGAAGTTCTTGGCGTAAGTCCGTTTACATTACCTACAAACCAGTTATTTCCGTCTTTTTCTTTTCGGGCAATCGTAATATAATCTCCCGGCTCAGCTTCCAGGTAAACACTTTTTTCCCAATCTATAGCCACATCTTTTATAAACTGAAATGCATCCATAAACTGCTCATAATGCTTAGGCAAATCGGCTGCCATTTGCAAAGGCGAATACATCGTCACATACAAAGCCAACTGATTCGCCAGGGTGCTGTTTACGTGAGAATTGTTATCTGGATTCAGTTTACTGATATCCATTTTAAAAATTCCAGGTGTATAATCCATCGGCCCACCAATTAAACGTGTAAAAGGCAAAACGGTCACGTGATTTGGTTTATTTCCGCCGAAGGCCTGGTATTCAGTTCCACGAGCCGATTCGTTGGCGATAAGGTTTGGCCAGGTTCTGGCAATTCCGGTTGGTCTAACAGCTTCGTGCGCGTTGATCATAATCTCATATTCCGCGGCTTTTTCAAGCGCATATTGATAATGATTTACAATCCACTGGCTATAATGGTTTTCTCCTCTTGGAAGAATATCGCCTACATAACCGGTTTTAACCGCGTTGTAATTATTGGCTTTCATAAACTTGTAAGCCGTATCTAAGTGCCTTTCGTAATTTCTAACCGAAGCCGACGTTTCGTGGTGCATAATCATTTCCACGTCTTTGCTTTTTGCATATTCTCTAATTTCATCTACATCAAAATCTGGGTAAGGTGTTACAAAATCGAAGACATAATCTTTAGAATTTCCAAACCAATCTTCCCAACCTACATTCCAACCTTCAACTAAAAGTCCGTCAAAACCGTGTTCCGAAGCAAAATCTATATATCTTTTTACGTTCTCGGTATTTGCTGCGTGAGTGTCATTAGGTTCAGCGGCTTCAAAATCGGTTTCACCAAGTTTTACTGCGGCAAATTCATCGGTATAGTCCCAGGAGCTCATTCCTGTGATCATTTCCCACCAAACGCCCATATATTTCATTGGTTTGATCCACGAAGTATCTTCAATCTTACTGGGTTCATTTAGGTTATAAGTGATTCTGGAAGAAAGAATATCTTTTGCCGCATCACTAACAATTATAGTTCTCCAGGGTGTTTTTCCGGGAGCGATCATATAGGCTTTATCACCATTTACATCTGGTGTTAACCAGGATTCAAAAACCATAGTTTCGTCGTCCAGGTTTAAGTGCATTGCAGGATAATCTAATAAAGCGGCTTCGTGTAAATTTATATACAGACCGTCTTCGGTTTTAAGCATCAGCGAAGTTTGCACTCCTGTGGGCGAGAATGATTTTTGAGAAACATTGGCGGTTACCGCCTCTGCCATCAAGCCTCTTATTTCTGAAAGTTTACTTTCGGTATAATCGTATTCCTGGGTATCATAGTCACCGGCGATCCAAAAAACGGTGTGATCTCCGGTCATGGCAAATTCGGTTTTTTCATCTGAAATTACGAAATGCGCAAGATTGTCTTGCTGCGGAAATTCGTATCTAAACCCAAGCCCGTCATTGAACAATCGGAAACGAATCAGCATTTTTCGTTCTGAATCTTCCTGATTTAAATGTACAACAAGTTCATTATAATGATTTTCAATCTCACTTTCTTCACCCCAAACCGGTGTCCAGGTTTCGTTAAAAGTAGATTTTTCGGTGTTTTCTATGCTAAAGTTTGCGGTAAGCGGCTGCCCTTCTTTTAACTCTAAGCCAAGCTTACTTTTTTCAATAATAGTTTGTCCTTCAAACTCCAGGTTATAAACCGGAGTACCATCTTCCTGAAGGGAGAAATTCATCTCGAGATTTCCGTTAGGAGATTCCAGTTTTTGAGCTTGCATACTTCCAAAAACAACCAGGCATAGCAGGCTTAATATTAATCTACTTTTCATAAATTCTACTTTAATATGTGTGAATCTACAAAAGTACGGTTTTAAGCAAATTTAGAGAAATAGCGCTCCGGGGAAATTTATTCTACCTTAAATTGTTTCTTTAAGCTTATTGGATCTCCATCTATGGTAAAACCTTCCAGACTAATCTCAAAAGTTCCTGTAACATCTGAAGTAAAGAATTCAATCGACTTATTATTCTCTTCAAGCTTAATTTGAGGCATCCAGAAAAGCTGATACCTAAAATCGGGAATCCTTTCGAATTTTCCTGTATCAGTATAATTCTGAAAGATATAGTTTTTCTCCAATTCTGGAGCTTCTATGCTAATTCTCGTGAGTTCATCTATGGTTTCTACATAATCACCTTCAAAAGTTTTTACTATAATTAAACCCTGTGCAACCATTGGTCCCAGGTAATAATTATTTCTAAAAACCTCAATACTTTCTACTTTCTCTGAAGGGTATTTTATGAAATGAGCATGATCTTTAACCAAAACATTATCTACCAATAATAATGGTGGTAAACGATAATCCAGAGAATTTTGAATCCCACTTACCCGAAACTCTGATTCACCCTGTTCCCCTTTTCTAATTCTTGCTAAAGAAATAATTTCTACAAAAGTTTCCTCAAGGGTTTTAAACCGGGTATAATTATCCAGCGGGTATAGTTGTGACTCCCCGAGAAATAAATTTTTGTTTATTAATGCTATTACCGGCAGACTATCGGCTTTCACTTCGTAATATGCGTTTTCAATTTGATGATGGACACTGCGCTGCAGAATTTCTTCGTTTGCCTCGGGGCTTATTTTATAATCCCTAAAATTTAATGCTGAAGTGCTAACCTTGGGCTTTTCCTTTAAATCAATTTTATAATCTGAATTTTCTTTACCCATCACCTGAATGAAGGTATATTCTCGTTGAAATTCCTCATCCAAATTAATGTAAAACTCTCCTCGCTTATTCACTAAGGAGGTTTTAAAAACAGGAAAATCTCCATTTATAGATAGTGCCACCTGGGGCATGCGACTTGAATTTTCCGGTCGCGGTGAAAGTGTTCCCATTAATAGCTCTCCCCTTAACTCCGGAATATAAAATTCTGAATTTGAGATTTTTTCAAATTTATAATTGCTGCTATAATTAAAACTTGTTTGTTTTTCGGGAATTTCGAATTCAGTAAGTTTATTTACTGAAAGCGAAAAATCTCCAGAAATTTTTTCGGCGTTTAAAATTTCCAGTATTATATTTTCCCTTTTCCTAAAAACATTCTTAGCTAAAGAAAGTGATAAGATTTCTTCGAAATTTTCAACTGAAACGTCTATTAGATTCGTCGTGCTTATTTTTTTATCGGAATTAATAATATTCTGCTCGCTTTGATATGGATTTATAGATAGAATATCTCCCCGAAAGCTGTTCTGAACCCCTCCATTTTGCATCCACTGGGTGTATGCCACTAATTTATAATGCCCCGAAGCAACATTATTAGGAACAAAAAAATCACTTCCCCCAAGGCCATTTTCAAGATATATTTTATGCTTAAAAACCTCCTCTCCATTCTTATTTAAAAGGGAAACATAAGCGACCTGGCTTAATTTACTAAGTTTATTTGTTTCGGCATTAAGTACATAAACCTTATAATAAAATTGAGTACCCGGCATTAAAAGTGATGAATTATAATGCACAAAAACCTGCTCATGAGGAAGTTCTTTAAATTTCTCCTGCAACTGTATATTGGACGTTACTGGCTGTGCCCACATTCCGAAAAACGGAAAGAAAACCAAGAGTATTTTTAATAGATTATACATTATTAATTTTTATTCTTCCCAAAAATCTGGTTTTACATTGGTACCCCATACAGTACAATCTATACATTCAGTTTCCACTACTTCATATTTCCTGGTTGCATTTGGTGTTGTTCTAAGTAATCTCACGTAATCTATTTCCACTAAAGCAATTAGACTTCCAATTTCGTCTGGATGAGTTGAAGGAGTTGCTGGATTGCAGTCTTGGCTAAAATGAGACCTGGGATCATCTATACTATAGAAATCCTGATAATCAAAATAAATTCTTTTGGTAGAGACCGAGGACACATTGAAATAGCCAAGTACTTTTAAATCGGGGTTATCTGAAATAATATTTCCTTCTACAAAACCCGGCTGATTTTGAGAAAACAAATTATCATTACCAGAAAGTCTTTCCATAGTAGTATAATAATAATGTGCATCCCGGCTAATCGCAATTTGCCTTACCAACAAACTATAACGTTGCGATAGTTTAGGATTAGCGGTCTCAACAAATTTCACCAGAAAATTTTCAAGATTATTTTGGCTCAAAGCGCTCGTATTAGCAAGGATATAATTTGTAGAATTTAAGGTATTATAGCAAATTCGTTCATCCCTGGTATTTGGAACAACTTTTAATTGTTCATCTTCATAAATAAGATCATAATCAGACCTGTAGCGCGAAACTATTTTATAGGTTTCTTCGTATTCGTAACGATAAAATGCAGTTGCTTCCCCGGTATTGTAATTATCTACTTCAATAGCTATTCCATCTTCTCCGTTTACCGTTAATCGCTGGGCTTCTACATTATCTATTGGAGTACTACTTGATAATTGTGTAGGTTCAGAATTGTAAGAAGCCCCATTAGTGGTATTAATTTGAAGTTGATAATCTATACCCGGCTGTGCCCGAAATTGATTTATCGAGTGATATTCCCCAGTTTCGGTTTCCCTAAATTCATATTCGTTCCCAGCATCATCAGTGATCCATACCGTGGCATTGCCCTCGGGTGACGGGCCATCTTCTCCAAAAGAAAAAGTTCGACTCAAATAAACTTTTTGGGTTTCTAAGCTATCGGTTATAGTAGTCCTTACTGCGAGAATATCTTCATATTCATCGGGCTCAA
This sequence comes from Salegentibacter sp. Hel_I_6, assembly GCF_000745315.1. Classification (NCBI taxonomy): domain Bacteria; kingdom Pseudomonadati; phylum Bacteroidota; class Flavobacteriia; order Flavobacteriales; family Flavobacteriaceae; genus Salegentibacter; species Salegentibacter sp. Hel_I_6. Next base: position 1,949,648 of record NZ_JQNQ01000001.1, read on the forward strand.
ACTCTATAGGTTCTACGCAGGACTGAAACAGGCAGCAAAAGGCAAAGAACATTACGATTTTATATTTTCCTAAAAACATTTTTCCATTCTTTTAATTAAAACCTGAAATTATAAGTAATCGTTGGGATTGGAATTGAAAAAATAGAGCTTTGATAGGCCTGGATATCTCCATCTTCAGTCACAAAAAATACCGAATAAGGATTATTTCTACCCAACACATTATATACTGAAATATTCCAGAAACTATGTGCAAATTTTTCAATCTTATGATTTCCCTCTACGTTAAAGCTAAAATCCAGCCGATAATAATCTGGAATCCTAAACTGATTCCTGTCGCTATAAACAGGTATCTGTCCATTTCCCGGATTAAATTTACCAACAGGTATGGTTACCGGTCTTCCGGTTTGATACACAAAATTCGTTGAAAAACTAAATCTTTTAGTTAGTTTATAATTAGCCACCAGGCTAACATCGTGCGGCTTATCAAAATTTGCAGGGAAGAATTCTCCATTATTAACCCTTTGCTCCCTAAAATCACCATCTAACCTCAACAAAGACCTGGAATAGGTGTATCCTAGCCAACCGTTCAATCTTCCTTCAGATTTTTTAAGTAAAAACTCAACTCCATAAGCTTTGCTATCGCCCTGTAAAACTTCGGTTTCAACATTTTCATTTAAAAATAATTGAGCGCCAACTTTATAATCCAATATATTATCTGATTCTTTATAATAGCCTTCTACACTAAATTCATATATATTATCGTCAAAATTCTTATATAATCCCAGAGAATATTGTTTTGCCTGTTGTGGCTTTATATTTAGATCGGTGAGTTTATAAGTATCAGTTGGGGAAATTGTAGTGTTATTAGAAAGGGTATGAATATATTGGTAGGTATTATTATAACTTAATTTAGCCGAAAAATCTGGAAGAAAAGAATATCGGGCTGAAAACCTAAACTCTGGCCGGGCATAGGTTTCTATAACTTCGCCATTTCCTACTTCGCGGGTTCCCGTTAAAGTAGATTCGTTTCTTGGTACACCTTCTTCATATGTGTTTTGGGATTTAGGTCCCAGTGCCGCATATAAGGAATATCTTAAACCCGCACTTATTAGCAACTCATCATTCACCTTAAAGTTATCAGAAATAAATAGCGCACTTTCAGATCCTTGCTCCCTATCAATTTGCAAAGGTCGTATTATAGATTCGTTTCCCAAAGGAGAGATTTCCCCCGGATCTACGAGATAAAGTTTTGTGCTCAAACCATATTCAATATTGTGAGCGGCGCTATGCCTGTAATTCATCTTTATTTTAGCTTCAGTTTCATTAATTTTATATCCAGAAGTAAAATTGTTATTGAATTGACTTTCATAATCTATATCGAATTGGTAACCACTATTAGATAAGATCACTTCCATATTATTTCGCTCGTTAATCTTATGATCTAGATTGGCTGAAAAAATAAGATTGCTATACCTAAAAAGGGAATCTGAAGTAATGCTAAAAACATCACGACTATAATATGCGGTTGTTCTAAGATTAGTTTTCTCGTTAAATTTATGGTTATATTTTGCAATAATATCATAAAAAGAAGCGCTACTATTGGCGAGTGATTCATCGTCCAGACTTCGCAAAATCCAATCGGAATAAGTGCTTCTCCCACCTAAGATTAACCCCGATTTATCTTCCACGATAGGGATTTCTAAAGCTACATTACTGGTTACGGGACCAAGGGAAACCTCGCCGGTAAATTTGTTGGTATTTGCATCTTTAGTTTTAATATCGAAAACCGATGATAATCTCCCTCCATATTCTGCAGGGATATTTCCTTTATAAATATCTACTTCACCGGTAGTAAACGGATTTATTCCGGAGAAAATTCCGAAAAAATGCGCTGGGTTATAAATAACCGCATCGTCCAGTAAAATCAGGTTCTGATCGGTCTTACCACCTCTTACATTAAATCCTGCAGCACCTTCCCCGGCCGTGGTTATTCCCGGCAAAGTTGTGGCAACCTTTAAAATATCACGCTCCCCCAATACCAATGGAATATTCTTGATCTGACTAACGTCTATACTTTCTACTCCAGCAATTACACTTCTCACATTACGATCGGCCTCAGAATCTACTAAAACCTCTCCTAGTTGCTCAAAACTTTCCTCGAGACTAAGATCTAAACGTCCATCATTATAAATGACAATTCGTTTTCGAATATCTAAACTTCCCAAAGAAATAGTTTCAACAATATTAGCACCGGCAGGAAGTGGCAATTCATAATAACCTTCTTCGTTGGTTACCGAACCCTGTTTTCCGTTAGCGGTTACCACCGATAAATTGGGAATTGGCAAACCTGTTTCAACATTGGTAACAATACCAGAAAGTTTAAATAGACTTTTTTGATTGGCCTTTTCCTCTTTTCCTATATAAATGGTCTCCATTTCTTCTGAAACAGTTTTAGATTCGCGATAAAAAACAGGCTGGTAGTTTCTATCATCAGGTGTTTCTTTCGCAGAGACTGGCATTTCTGTAGTTGTAGAATCTCTTGTTTTTTCAGGATAAAAACTTCCAGGGAGCTCCTCATAAATCACATTGTTCCTGGTGAGAATAATTTGATCTTTCAGGAAATAGAAATTGAGGTTTGTGCCATTAAAAATTTCAGTTAGCACCATTTCCAAATCCTCGTCATTATAAGAGCCAGAAATAATTCTATCGCCCAACCATTCTTCTGAATAGAAAAACTTATATCCAGTTTGATCTTCAATCATCATAATCACTTTGTCTATCTGGGCTTCTTCAAAACTTAGATTTATGGATGTACTTTCCTGTGCCGAAAGCTTAAAAGCACTACAAAAAAGAAATAGAACGGCTAGAAATACTCTCATTCAGATTATAAATTATTCGGATTATAAATTTCAGCAATATCAAGGAACAATTCTAGCATAAACCTATCGGGAGCACTCTCCCTCAAGGCTTTTTTATTATTAAAATAACTGTCAATTTTTTTTATATGTTCAGGAAAAACTTTAGCCCAATCTGACTGCGAGTTAATCTTATAATATTCTTCGGAAATAGAAATAACATATTGCGCCGGTTCAGGCTCAAATTCAAAATAAGTGAAATTTTTGGTGAGTAGTTTATTAATTTTTTTGCGGTGGTTTTTTAATAATGTAAGGGAATGGGTCTCGCGTAAGACTTCAAAAAAACCATGGACTTCAGTGTTATTTTTAGGAGGAATATTTATGAAAGTATGACCGTCTATACTAAATTTTTGAATCCTGTTTTTAAACAATTCAAAAGTAGCATCCCCGGCCTGCTTCTCAATTTTTACGATAAGTAAATCGTCAAAAATATTATATTTTAAATCGAGATCATGATAGATTTGGCCACTGTATACCACCTCTCCCTTTAAAAAGGAAGACTTACTGAAAAATTTATGTTTGTTGTTTATAAGAGCATGTTGCTCAACATATTCTTTTCCGTAAAATAAATTGGTATTTTCTTTATTTACGAAGTCATCAAAGTTTTCATAGGCCTCCCGATATTCCTGAGAAGAAGCTGTGAAATAAGAAAATAGTAGGGTTAAGCAGAAAAGTAGTTTGTAGTCTTGCCGCATGTAGATTTTGATTAACAAAACCGGATTGCCGGCTTTTACTAAATACTTCAGGAAATGCAGCTAAATATAAGATCCTTATTCGTTTCACTAAAACTTCAGAAAGGCTTTAACATAAAAAATTAAATATAAAAGGTAATTTTAAGAAGCCAACATTCTAAAAAGCTCTTCGTCAATCCTGGCATTTTCATTTCGTTGGTATTTATTTAGCAAACTAGCTATTAATTCACCAATCGCATCCTGCCGGTCTTCAGATTTATTCATAAACTGGATTTTACCCCATCCTTTAATGTCGCAAACCATCATACCTTTTGCATCCCAAATTGTTTGTTGCTTAGCATCGTAATGTACAGGAAATTTTAAAGTCTCTAGCGCTAAATTGTTCTTTTCATTTGAATTCATAACTTGATATTTACAATTATTTTTCGCAAAATTAGTTGCAAATATTTCAGCAGAAGTTATTTAAAAATTAAGCCTTGGCACCTAATTTTTAAGGGAATGTTAAGCTGAATAAAAATTTAGTTTTAGGAAATAGAAACTTAGTATTTACTTGATTTTCAATTAACCTAAATGCGATTAATCTCACCTATTTTTGAAATGAAAATTGGAAGTAAGAAAAGGGGGCAATTCTGAAATAAGCGTCAAACCCCCTTTTTTATTTTTTTCTGTTTACCGAAAATTATTATTGTTCAAAGTAAATGCTTTCTCCAGATTCGGCCGACTCTTTAGCCTTTTCTAATATTTCTACCACAATAAGATTTAACGGCAAACTGTAAAGGTCAAAATCCCTAATTGTAATATCTTCTTTTACCACTGCGGCTAAATAAGAAAAAGGATCGTCATAAGGCGACTCCCGAGGCTTTAAGTTAATAATTTGCTCAGCTTCACCTTCACTACTTCGAACTTTAACAGTTTTAGCATCACTTGCAATAGCATAAGCCTCACTACCATACACCTCCATATCTTTACGCGAGAAGGTCCAGTCCCAGGAAGCCTGAATTACAGCCTGGGCATTTTTATATTGTAAGATAATTGTGGCTTCATCATCTACGTCTTTATAAATTTCAGGTTTATTTTGGTTGGTTACAGCGGTAATTGATAACGGTTTTTCACCCTTCATTAACCAGGTCATTAAATTAGCACCATAGCACCCAAAATCGAATAAAGCACCAGCTCCATTTTTCTCGGGATCAACCAATATTCCCATAAATTCTTCACTAACCCCAATTTCTTTTGGCCCCTGATGACCAGAATTAACCATAACTTTTCTAATATCACCAAGCTCTCCTTTTTCAAGCATATCATAAACATACTGATTGCTGTTATACCAGGAAGTTTCGTAATTGGTAAGCACGTGAATAGAATGTTGCTTTGCCAATTGTTCAATTGCACGAGCATCTTTAAGCGTTGTAGCAAGAGGTTTTTCTACCATAACATGGATATTGCGCGGCGCGCAGGCTGCTACAACTCCAAGATGTTCGTTGGTAGCACCAAAAGCTGAAACTGCATCAGGTTTTACAGCATCAAGCATTTTTTCTAAATCTGTGTAAAAAAGATCTTCAGCAAGATCGTACCTGTCTCTATATTTTTTAATCAGTTCTTTATTACTTTCGTAGATACCCACAATTTCGATATCGTTTTTATCCTCCCTATTGAAAATCCAATTAACGTGACCGTGAGTTAAACCTGCTACCGCTATCTTTATTCTTTCCTGGCTAAAACTTTGAGAAGTAATTAAACTGAAAAGAATTATTGCGCATGCCTGTTTCATAACAACGTTATTTAAATTGTTTGCTGAAGATAAACTATACTTCTAAAATCACAAATCTATTTAATCAACTTCCCGAACATCTATGATAATGGTAGAAGTATCAAAGTCATATGAGCCGCTAAGTTCTAATATCTCAATTTTGTTGGTTTGATCGTTGTATAGCAATATTTGATCTTTATTTTCTTTTAGAATAAGTTCAGCAAATTCATTGGAATCCTCATTGTAAAAACTCTTTCGGGCAATATGATGCGCTGAAAACCTGGATAACTCTGGCAGATTTTCAAATTCATTTGTAGATAAATTTAGTTTAAAAGCTTGCATTTCTCCCATATAAGTAGAACCTATCACCGGAGTAAAACCAAAAAGAAAATTAGACGCTCCGTTGTTAGATAAATTACCTATAATAGCATTATTTCCCGAAACTTCAAGAGGGCTCACCGTTTTAGTAATTAAATCAATCTCCAAAAGTTTAGACCTATCCAAACTACCAGTATTAGAACTCAAAGCATATAACTTATTATTAAGCAAGCTGCTGGAAAAAGTGGTACTATAATTAAAAGAAATTTCTCCATATTCCAGCACCATAGTTTCGGGATCAATTCTCACTACCCTGCTGGTGTTATTATTATTGAATTCAAACTCATCCCTTACAATTCCTACCAATTTACCATTTTTAGAATCCCAGTCTAAACTATTTAGTCCCGCATTTTCCCCATATATTTCAGCAGGAAAATCCAGAACAAAAATTGAAACTAAACCTGTTGCTTTATCCCTTACCAGAATCCTACCTTGAAAAGGATCAAAAAGTTGCTCATAAATAAAGATTTTTTCGGCCGAAGCAGTTACAGCACTCGGTATCATATTTAGGTTTCCCTGCATTTGTGAAATTGAACCAACCCGGGAAACCTTTCCTGTTTTATTCCCGATCTCATAAAGATTTCCATCGGCGCGTAAAGCTAAGTAGTTAAAATTATCTTCTATTACCACCTCGGGCTCTTCAGGTTTTTCCGATACTTCATCAGGTTTATCTTCTGTAGAACAGGAAACAAAGAGCAAAATTAAGGCAAGAATTTGCAGGAAATTTTTTTTCATATTTATTTTTAGGAGGTATAAAAATAGATAAAATTCCGGTCACTTATTTTTTTTGATTTATCATTTCTGCTAAAAAAAGGGGAATTAGCTTAACCGAATTAAACCGAAATTGAGAAGAAAAATAATCGCTGAAATTTTATTCACACCTGTATTATTTCGTAAAAATATGATGTTGTGTAGCCGTAAAATAATCACAAAAAATTTGATTTAAAGGATGGTTTTTTCGACTTGCTTTTATGCCTAAATATGGATAAATTTCTATAATATTTTGCGAAATGTTTTTTACAGAATTTGAAGCTGAAGTATGAATTTCTTCTAAAAAATCTTCGGTAATAGTTTTCTGACTGGTAATTTTCAGTTCAATATCTTCGGCATACCGAGTTATTTTTTGATTGTGTAGATCGAGGTTTTCTGCAAAGGTTTCCAAAGCATCTATAGATTTAATAACGCTGGCTTCTTCCAGAAAATGTTCGGCCATACCCACATAATTAACCCAAAGGGTGAGATCTGCAAATACTGAAAATGGTACTTTAAAAATATCCTGTGGCTGGTGAAAATCATTATATACAAAACTGAAACGTTTTGGAATTACTGCGCTTTTCACTTCAAAAGAATGGGTAACCGAAGCTTTTAAACCCATGGTATCCCAATCTTCAATAACCCTGACTTTCTCTTTTGGCACCACAAACGATCTTACTTTCGGGGATCCATCTTCGTTAAGCAAAGCCTTGCCTTTTTCAAAAATTTCAGCATTCAAGGTAAAATGGGTTAAATAAGGTGCGCCGGTAGCATAACGCCAGGTTCCGGAAATTTTAAAATCATCACCCAGTTTTTCAGCTTTACCAAAAGTGCCACCACTTCCGCCTAAAATAGTGGTTCCTGATTTTTGAAAAACTTCCTTTGCAGTTTTTGGTTCCAGGTTTCCTATAAAAAAGTTGGCGCCGCTACATAAAGTTACCGTCCAACCCAGGCTGCCATCAATTTTAGCCAAATCCTGAAGTTTGGAAAGTCCGTTAGAAAATGACACCTCCAATCCACCAAAATCTTTAGGCACCCAAATATTCCAGAGGTTTTCCTTTCTAATCCAGTTTAAAACTTCTTCAGGAAAAATTTTTGCGTCAAAGCATAGTTTCTTAAGCGCTTGCAATTGATTCTCGTTTTTCATTATTAATTATTTTACGCCATTTAAAATAGCCGGAAGTACCTACAATAAAAAGGAAAACCGTTAAGCCGGCATAAATGTATAGCTCTTTATAAATAAGTAAAGGAATGGCGATGCTATTGCTAATATTCAGAAAAATCCAGTTCTCCATTTTTCTTTTGGCCATAAGCCACATTCCCGCCCAGGCGAATCCGCTTACCGTGGCATCCCAAAACGGAACATCAGAATCGGTATGAAATCGAAGCCAGTAAGTCATTAGCGTAAAACAAGCCAGAACAATTCCAAAAGCTTTAAGGAGATCTTTTTTATCTGAATAGGAAATTGGGGTTTCTTTAGCTTTTCTCCCGAATTTCCAATAAAACCAGCCATAAATGCTCATCACCAGGTAATACAGATTAAGGATAATATCGGCATAAAGTTTTGAGCGGTACATTACAAAAAGGCTTATAAGAATGGAAACAATTCCGAATAAATAATTATGGATATTGTTTTTTCGCGCCAATAAAACCTGAACCACGCCAAAAATAGTTCCGATAGCTTGTAACCAGGTAAGTTGTGTAAAAAAATCCTCTATCATTGTTGTATTGTTCAATGAAATGAGGTGATGAAGTAGCTAAAAATTACAGGGATGCAACTTTAGTTTTAAAAATCCCTACGCCGGCATTATCCAGATCAGGTTCAGAGTAAAAACTCCCGGGTATCATCTCAGCCTGCCTTATGGCAAGCACCCCATTTCCAGTGCAAAGCTATAATAATATTAGGAGAATTTCCGTTAAATGATCAATATCTAAAAAGTGACCTCGCCAAGAATCGAACTTGGATCTAAAGTTTAGGAAACTTCTATTCTATCCGTTGAACTACGAGGCCTTTTAAGCGGTACAAAAATAATAATGTTTTCAGAAATTCATCATATTATAAACCTAAAACTTCAGGCAATTGCATTGCTTTTACTAACTTTATTTTAAGTATGTTTTAAACTTATATTTATAATATGAAAGCTATTTTTCTAAGCCTGGTTACAATTTTTATTTTATTAAGCTCAACTTGTGATCGTGAAAATACAGAAGGACAAATGCAACTTACCGGAACTATAGAAAGCCAGGGAATGACCTCTTATCAATATGGCACCCACATTTTAAATTCAGAAGAGGAATTTTATGCTCTAAAAAGTGATAATTTAAACCTTGATGAATTCGTTGGAAAACAAGTTAATGTTTCCGGTTCAAAAATAGAGGGTTACCCTGTAGATGGAGGTCCAGATTATATTCTAGTTACAGAAGTTAGCGATTAGTAAAGTACCGCAGGGTAATCCCAATAAGTTTTGAAGCAAAACATTTTAATTCAAGCCAAATTGATGAGCATTTTGTTCTCGATCATAGCCTAAATTCTTATTTTTTATTATGTAATGCTATATTTGCGGAAAAAGTATAAATGAAAAAATCACTCCTTTCCGCAGTTTTATTTAGCCTTTTTATATTATTTTCTGCCAATGCCCAAATTGATGAAGATCAAACCGGCGCCTGGTATATGTATTTCTGGAATACAGAATTCGGGGAGAGCCAATGGGGACTTCAGGGAGATATTCAATATAGAAACTGGGATTTAGGTGGAGATTTGGAACAATTGCTTATTCGCGGCGGACTTACCTATTCTCCCAAAAATGCCGCTGTAAAATTCACGCTGGGATATGGAAATATCACCACAGGAACTTTTGGCGAAAGCGATGAAACTTCAGGTGAAAGCAGGATTTATCAGGAAGCTTTACTTCCGCATAAATTAAGTAGCAGGTTTTATCTCACTCACCGTTTTAGATATGAGCAACGTTGGGTAGAAAACCAGGACTTTAGAACCAGATACCGTTACAACCTGTTTTTAAATATTCCACTAAATCAGCCAAACCTGAATAAAGACGCTATTTACCTTGCCCTATATAACGAATTATTTATTAACGGCGAACGGAAAATTGGCGATGGCAGAAGTGTTGAGTTATTTGATCGAAACCGATTTTACTCTGCGCTGGGATATGCCTTAAAAGACAATTTAAAATTGCAGGCCGGGTATATGACCCAAACTACAGATAATGTTAGTAAAGGCCAGATTCAACTTAGCCTGCACCATACTTTTTAAATAATTCAGCAGAGTTTCGCTATCTTTAGCTTTTAATCAGAAACCTGCCTTATGAAGCAATTTTTACTCTTCACCGCTTTGGTATTTACCTCAAGTTTAAATACTGAAGCCCAAAATTCTAAAATTAGCGGAGACGCTTTTGCGCATACTTATTCCATTGTTGCACGAGATGCAAAAACCGGTGAAATGGCTGTTGGAGTTCAAAGTCATTGGTTTTCAGTTGGACCACTAGTAGCCTGGGGAAAATCGGGGGTTGGTGTAGTCGCCACACAATCCTTTGTAAACCCCGCTTTCGGGCCAGAAGGCTTAAAGCTTTTAGATAATGGCTTCACTCCTGAAGAAGCTATAGAAACCCTTATCAATAATGATGATGGTCGTGATTTTAGACAACTTGCCATATTGGGAAAATCGGGAGAAAATTCAGCTTATACGGGTGAAAAATGTGTAGCAGAAGCCGAGCATGTTAACGGAGATAATTTTTCTGTTCAGGCGAATATGATGTTGAATGATGATGTTGTGCCGGCGATGGCCAGGGCATTCACTGAAAATGTAAACTTACCTCTAGCCGAAAGAGTTGTGGCTGTTTTAAAAGCTGCACAGGATGCCGGTGGTGATATCCGTGGAAAGCAATCGGCAGCATTAATTGTAGTAGGCCCTGAGAAAGTTGAAGAAATCTGGAAAGATAAAAAAATAGACCTTAGGGTAGATGATCACGAAAATCCCATAAAAGAATTAGATCGTTTGTTAAAAACTGCAAGAGCTTATGAATTCATGAACCGTGGCGATCTGGCTATGGAAGAAGGAAATGTAGAAAAAGCCCTCGAAGAATATGGCACTGCAGAAAGCATGTTCCCAAACAACCTGGAAATGAGATTTTGGAAAGCGGTAGCCCTCGCCAATAGTGACCGGCTGGAAGAAGCAAAGCAAATCTTTAATCGAATTTTTGATGAAGATGAAAACTGGCGCATAATGCTAAAGCGCTTACCAAAAGCCGGACTTATAGATGTTACAGAAGAGGAATTGAAGATGCTTACTGAGTAACTCTCATAGATTTAGTATCTTTAAAACTTAAAATAATACTGTTATGAAAATTACCTTTAATAAAATTTTTCTTGGACTTTCAGTAGTAGGGATTACTGCTTTTACTTCCTGCAAAGACGAAGAAAAAACACCGGAAACTGAAGAGAATAGACCCAATACAGAAATGAGTGGTAATAGCTCCGGAAATGCGGAAACTCCAGATGTAAATCCACCGCACGGCCAACCCGGTCACCGTTGCGATATGCCGGTTGGGGCTTCTTTATCTGGCAGCACCAATACAAATACTGATGCTGGTTCTTCTTCAGAGATGACTACTTCCCCTATTAGAATGAAAGAATCAAAACCCTCTAAAAACCCTCCTCACGGTGAGCCTTACCACGACTGCTCTATTCCTGTTGGAGGTGATTTGAAAGGATAAGTTTTGATTCCAAAAAATAAAAAAGCTGCCTGGAAAGTTTCATAATAGTCATCCTGAACTTGTTTCAGTATCTAAGTTGTTGATGTGCTTATCAAGACATATTAGAAGCTGAAATAAATTCAGCTTGACGAGAAAAATAACTTTCCAGACAGCTTTACTTAAAGTAATTAGAACCTAATCTAACCCACCTTTTCTCTCGGCATCTCTTGGCTCTGGCCAGGTCATTTGCTCGCCAGATCTTCTGCTAATTGGCAACACGGCTTTTTCCCTTGATGAAGTTTCAGGATCTTCGCTAGCCATATAGGTCATAATTGCGGTTAAGATCACGTTGCTTCGAACATCGTCAAAAACAATTTTATCGTAAGTATCTAAATTGGTATGCCAGGTATAATTCCAATAAGACCAGCTTAAAGAACTCAGCATAAATGCAGGCGCACCGGCAGCTACAAAAGAAGCATGGTCAGAGCCTCCACCAGAGGGAGTTCCTGGGAAAGAAGTTTCAATTTCTCCTTTTATCTCCTGCGGAACCGGCTCCAGCCATCTTCCTATATAATCGTATGCATGAAGAAATCCCTGTCCGCTAATATTTTTTACTCTTCCTGTTCCATTATCCTGGTTGAATAACGCCTGAACATTGGCTACAATTTCAGGATTATCTTTTACAAAAGCGCGAGAACCATTAAGTCCCTGCTCTTCGCTTCCCCAATGCCCGGCGATAATTGTACGCTTCGGGTTTGGATATAGTTTTTTAAGGATTCGCATCGTTTCCATCATCACCATAGTTCCGGTAGCATTATCGGTTGCGCCGGTTCCACCATCCCAGGAATCAAAATGCGCTGAAAGAATAATATATTCTTCAGGTTTCTCGCTACCTTCAATTTTTGCAATAGTATTAAAAGTTGGCACTTCTCCAAGATCTTTAGATTCTGCTACCACCTTAATTTCTGGGGCATTATCATTTTCCGCTAAACGGTAAAGCAATCCGTAATCTTCCAAATTAATATCTATTGTAGGAATTTTACTGGTATACCCACCAAAAACTTTATTAGCACCAAACCCATGAGACCAGTTAGAAGTTACAATTCCCGCAGCGCCTGCTTCTTCAAGTGCTTTTGGCAATTCGCGGTAGCCATAACCGGTTTTTTCAATTCGGTTTCTCCAAAGAGAATCAGCTTCTTTTATACTTTTCTGCATATTTTCCCAGGACTTTTCGGTCGCCCATTCTTCCCAGTTATATGGAGGTCTTCCGGTAGGTTCGTTTACAGAGATCATTACAAATTTTCCTTTTACGGAAGAAAGCATTTCGGCGAATGCCGTAGAATCTGTAGCTTCAGGTAAAATAACCACCTCAGCGGTCACTCCTTTTTTTCCGGTTGAAGGACTCCAGGCCAATTGACGCCCCTGTAACGTTCTCAATCTTGGTTCTACAAGGTCAATATGAGTGATCCCACGCTCCCAGCCACGCCAGGTGCCATATTCTTCATTTTCAGCCGAAATTCCCCAGCTATCATATTTTTTTACCGCCCAATCATGAGCATTTTTCATTTGCGGAGTTCCTACTAATCTAGGTCCCACTACATCTACAAGTTCGTGAGCAAGTTCTTCTAATTTCGAATTATCATTGGCCTCATTAACAATTTTATCGACCATTTCTTCCTGTGCCTGTACCTGCAATGCACCTGCTATAAGGAATAAACTAAAAAGGTTTCGTAAGTTTTTCTTCATTCTGTTTTAATTAATTTTTAATATTTAAGGCTAAAGATAAGACATCAGGAACCTCGCGGCAAGTCTTCAGTAATTAAAGCATAAAGAAGAAGAATGTTAATTAGGTTCTCACCTGGGCTTTACTCTTTTTAGCATTTTAACTATATTGGCAGAGCTTAAAAAAATCAAACCCACAATCCCTTAATTCCATGAAAAAACTTCTACCTTATTCATCTAAAATTAAATTTCACCTTCTTTTCTTAACATTATTAAGCTTTAGCTATAGTGCAATTTCGCAAACTAGTGAACTTTCATTAGAAAAGATTATGCAGGATCCTAATTGGATGGGTACTTTCCCCTCTAATATAAAATGGAGTGCCGATAGTGAAACCCTATATTTTGATTATAATCCTGAAAAAAATGCACAGGATTCCCTTTATAAAATTGATCTAAAAAATACTTCAGAGATCAGTAAAGTTAGCCTGGAGGAAGAACGAAAAATAATTCCCGGATACGGCGATTTTAATAAGGACAGAAGCAAAAAAATCTTCAGCAAAAAAGGAAATCTGGTAATATATGATCAAAAGTCTGGTGAAACAACCCAGTTATTAGATCTCTCAGAAAGTATTTCGAATGCCGAATTTATGGAAGATGAAAACAAAATAAGTTTTATCTCGGGTGAAAATGCGTTTATCTACGACAGGAAAGCGGGAAGCATTAAGCAACTTACCAATATATCTAAAGGCAAGGCTGAAGAAGATAAAGAAGATAAAACTTCAGAAAAAGATGCCTGGGTAAGAGATGAAAATCTGGAACTTCTGGAAGTGGTAAACAAAAGAAAAACAGATAAAGAAAGCAGGGATGCTTACAAAGAAGCTACTGCAGAGGTAGAAGCTTATACTTTTTACCTTAACGATAAAGATCTTAGCAATTTACAGGTTTCTCCCAATGGTAAATTCGCAACATTCAAGCTTATTACTCGAGAGCGAAATGGTAGTACCGACGTCCCTAATTATGTAGATGAATCTGGTTATACTGCTAACCTTCCTGCCAGAAGCAAAGTTGGCGAAGACAAAACCAGTATTGAAATGGCTATCTACAATTTTGAAAAGGATACAGTTTATACTCTAAAAACAGATAATTTGCCTGGTATTACTGATTTACCAGACTATGTAAAAGATTATCCTGATAAAGAATGGGAGGAAACTCAAAGAGAAGTTGCCCCTACTACCGTTTATTTTTCAGGGAATGGCGAACATGCCGTGGTAAATATTCGATCTAAAGACAATAAAGACCGATGGATTGCTAAAATTGATTTAGAAACCGGTGAGTTAAGCACTTTAGATCGTCAAAGAGATGAAGCCTGGATTGCAGGACCAGGGATTGGTTATGCATATTATGGTGGTGAAGAAATGGGCTGGTTGGCTGATAATAAACATATTTATTTTCAGAGTGAAGAAACCGGATATTCGCATTTGTACTTATTAGATGTTACCAGCGGAAATAAAAAAGCACTTACTGAAGGCGATTTTGAAGTTTTTGATCCCGAACTTTCAAATAATAAAAAGCATTGGTTTTTAACAACTTCTGAAGTTGGACCGGGCGAACGTCACTTCTATAAAATGCCGGTTATGGGTGGCAAAATGGAAAAACTTACCCAAATGCATGGTCACAATAACGTCTTCCTTTCTCCCGATGAAAAAAACATGGCCATTTTACATTCTTACAGTAACAAGCCCTGGGAATTATATTTAAAGAAAACCAAGGCAAATGCTGAAGCCAAACAACTAACCGAAGGACAATCTGAAGCATTTAGCAGCTATGAATGGAGAGAACCCGAATTAATAGAATTTGAAGCCGAAGATGGTGCTATGGTTCCCGCCAGATTATACAAGCCAGAAGCCGATGTAAAAAATGATGCAGCAGTAGTTTTTGTGCACGGTGCGGGTTACCTGCAAAACGCTCACAAATGGTGGAGCAGCTATTTTAGAGAATATATGTTTCATAACCTATTAACAGATCTTGGCTACACCGTGATCGATATCGATTACCGCGGCAGTGCGGGGTATGGTCGTGACTGGCGAACAGGAATTTATCGCCATATGGGTGGAAAAGACCTTTCTGACCAGGTTGATGGTGTGGAATATTTAATAGAAAATCACGGTATAAACCCTGAAAAAGTAGGGATCTACGGTGGCAGTTATGGTGGTTTTATTACCCTTATGGGAATGTTTAATGAACCTGAAACCTTTAAAGCCGGTGCAGCATTAAGATCGGTTACCGATTGGGCGCATTATAACCACGGATACACTTCTAATATTTTGAATGAACCTGCGGCAGATCCTATTGCTTACCGAAGATCTTCTCCCATTTATTTTGCTGAAGGTCTGGAAGGCGATTTATTGATCGCACACGGCATGGTAGATGTAAATGTTCATTTTCAGGATGTAGTAAGACTTTCGCAACGTTTAATTGAATTAGGCAAAGAAGACTGGGAAATGGCAGTTTATCCTGTAGAAGACCACGGTTTTGTAGAACCCAGCAGCTGGACCGATGAATATCGCAGAATCCTGAAGTTGTTCAACGAAAGCCTTTTAGACTAATGGATATTGAATTTGTAAGAAGTCAGTTTCCAGCGCTCCAAAGAGAGTTTACATTTATGGATAATGCCGGTGGTTCACAAACTTTAAAGAAAGTGGCAGAACGCATCAGCGGGTATCTATTACATCATAATGTGCAACTTGGGGCTTCGTATAAAGTTTCCCGGGAAGCCGGAGAAAAACTCACTTACGCTACCAAGCAAGTAAGCAGATTTATAAATGCTGGCAAACCAGAAGAAGTGGTTATAGGTCCTTCTTCTTCTATGCTTTTACGAATTTTAAGTATTTGTATTAGCAAGCAATGGCAGGAAGGTGACGAGGTAATTGTCACCAATACAGATCATGAAGCCAATGTTTCCCCCTGGACAGATTTAAAAGAAAAAGGCATTAATGTTAAGACCTGGAAAGCCAATCCTGAAAGTCTAGAACTTGAAATAAGCGATCTCAATAAATTATTAAGTAATCGCACAAAATTGGTTGCGGTAACACACGCTTCAAATATTTTAGGAAGTATAAATCCTATTAAAGAAATTGCAAAAACGGTTCATAAAGCGGGAGCCCTTATTTGTGTAGATGGGGTGGCTTATGCTCCTCATCGCCGGGTAGATGTTAGACAATTAGATGTAGATTTTTATGTGTTTAGCTGGTATAAAACCTATGGCCCACATTTGGCGGTGATGTATGGTAAATACAATCAGTTGCATAAAATGGATGGCATTAACCACTACTTTTTTACCAAAAAGGATGTGCCTTATAAATTTCAACCGGGAAATTTCAACTTTGAACTAACCTATAGTTTATTGGGAATTACCGAATATTTTGAACAATTATTCAAACACGAATTTCCCCGGGAGAAAAAAGCCGATTTTCAGGAAAAAATGGATAAAATCTTTGACTTGATTGGCAGACATGAAGAACGCATAAGCAAACCTTTAATTAATTTTCTATCGGAACATCCCGATATTAGAATAATTGGCCAGGATACGGCTAACAGAGAGAAAAGAGTTCCCACGATTTCCTTTATTCATAATAAATTGAAAAGTGATGAAATAGTCGAAAAGGTTGATGATTACCGAATGGGAATTAGGTTTGGCGATTTTTACGCCAAAAAGCTTATTGAAGATACAGGTTTAAAAGAGAAAAACGGAGTGATTAGAGTGAGTTTGGTTCATTACAATAGCCTGGATGAAGTAAAAAGATTGATTTGGGTTTTAAAGAAAATCATTTAATTTTTTTGCCCCGAATACACGAATGTTTTTTCTTAAGATTTATTACGAATTGCGCTCCTATGGAGCTCTAAAAACTATGTCTATTATTTTTATAAATATGGCGCCTCGATGAGGCTCCATAAAAAGAGATTATCAAACAAAACAGGACTGCAAAGCTCCATAATAGCGAAATATTTATAGAAAGCTCTGCTCTCTCCCGATTTGTTTCGGGATTCTAATAGCCTTTGAGGCTGTTCATCTTAGATTCTGAAATAAATTCAGAATGACGATAAAACTACTTAGATGCAAAAATCTAAAAATTAAATCCTCAGCGATTAAAAAACTTTTTAGTAAGCTTCAGCTCCGTAGGAGCGAAATATTTATAGAAAAAGATGATCTAAAAATCATAGAGTTCCATAGGAGCGGCATAAAAAAAGCCACGAACCAAATTAATGATTCGTGGCTTAATTATTTTCTGCGAAACTAAACTATCCTATAGCCTGTTTTAAGTCGGCTATCAAATCTTCTTCATCTTCAATTCCCACACTTAATCTTATTAAGGAATCTACCACTCCAATTTTCGTCCTTTCTGCTTTTGGAATAGAAGCATGCGTCATACTGGCGGGATGCCCGGCCAGCGATTCTACTCCTCCAAGGGATTCGGCCAGCGTGAAAACTTTTAGCTTTTCAACAAGCTTTGTAGCACTTTTTAGCGTGTCTTCTTTTGTGGTAAAAGAGATCATTCCGCCGAAACCTTTCATTTGCTTTTTGGCGATATCGTGGTTTGGATGATCTTCGAATCCGGGCCAGTAAACCTTTCCTACTTTTGGATGTGATTTCAGGAATTTCGCAATCGCTGCTCCATTTTCACAATGACGCTGCATTCTAAGATGCAGGGTTTTTATTCCGCGTAAAACAAGAAAACTATCTTGCGGACCGCAAATTGCACCGCTGGCTTTCTGAATAAAATATAGTTTTTCAGCTAATTTTTCATCTTTTACAACTAATCCACCCAAAACTACATCACTATGCCCGCCTAAATATTTTGTAGCACTATGCATTACAATATCAGCTCCAAGATCTAGTGGTTGTTGCAAATAAGGTGTTGCAAAAGTATTATCTACTGCAAGTAGTAAATCCCGTGATTTTGCAATTTTAGAAACCGCTTCTATATCAATAATATTCATCATTGGGTTGGTTGGTGTTTCAACCCAAATCAATTTTGTATTCTCATTAATATATTCTTCGATATTATTTGCTTTATCCATCCCGATAAAGTGAAATTTGATTCCGAAATTCTCATAAATTGAAGTAAATAATCGGTAAGAACCCCCGTAAAGATCGTTGGTAGAAATAATCTCGTCACCGGGTTTAAAAAGTTTTAATACCGCATCTATGGCTGCAAGACCAGAACCAAAAGCAAGTCCGAATTTGCCATTTTCAATGCTGGCAATAGATTTCTCTAAAGCCGAACGGGTTGGGTTCCCACTTCTGGAATATTCAAAGCCTTTATGGCCGCCCGGCGTGCTTTGTGAATAGGTAGTGGTTTGATAGATAGGAGGCATTACAGCACCGTAAGCCGGGTCTATATTATCCTGCCCTCCATGTATAGTTTTGGTATTAAATTTCATAAGTTTTCAGTTTCCATCAAATGTAGCATGCTCGTTGTGTTTAAACAAAATAGGTTTATCTTTATTCGCTGTATTTAACAGCCTTTTATATGTACCGAAAATTACTCCTCCTACTCAGTCTTTTCTTAGTTTTTATTTCCTGTAAGGATGATAAATCTGATGCCAGTGTCAAACAGGTTAAGGGCGATACCGAAGCACTTAGCTTTTATGATGAAGGTTTATTGCCTAAAGATTTTGAAGCCTGCAAAAATGCTAAATGCCCTAAAATAAGAGTGAATTACTTAAAATTTAGAGAAGAAGATCGGGAAGCGGCAAAAGTTATGAATACCCAGAATGAAGCGCAGCTCGTTAGAATATTTAACAATACAGAAGAAGATACTGATGCCAAAAATATAAAGGAAGCAGTAGATGAATTTATCCAGGATTTTCAGAATTTTAAAAATGATTTCCCGGAATCTGAAGCCGGTTACGAAGTAGAAATCTCCCAATCGGTTTTAAGCCAGACCAAAAAAATATTAGTCTTAGAAACCGATTTTTACTTGTTTACCGGTGGTGCACACGGCTACGGTGCTACGCATTATTCCAATTTCGATATCCCTTCAGGCGAATTGCTGGAAAAAGAAGATTTATTTTCAGACCTGGAAGCCTTTAGAAATTTTGCTGAAAAAGAATTTAGAAAGAAATATGAAATTTCGGAAGCAGAAAATATAAATTCACAGGGCTTTTTCTTTGAAAATGATAAATTTGCGCTTCCGGAAAATATAGCGGTTACCAAAAACCGGGTGATTTTAGTTTATAATCGTTATGAGGCCGCAAGTTATGCTGAAGGCGAATTAAAATTATCTTTCCCGAGGAATAAAGTAGCCCAATGGCTGAAATACTAAAATAAACCTGTTATGAAAAAAGTATATCATCTCTCTACTTGCAATACCTGCCAAAAGATTTTAAAGGAACTGGAGTTACCAGATTCTTTTGAGCTTCAGGACATTAAAGAGGAAGAAATTACCACAGCGCAGGTGGAAGAAATGAAAAGCCTTGCAGGAAGTTATGAAGCTATGTTTAGCCGAAGAGCTCGTCTCTACCGTGAAAGAGAACTCAATAAAAAAGAACTTTCTGAAACCGATTATAAAGAGTTTATTTTAGATCATTATACATTTTTGAAAAGACCGGTTATAATTAATGATGAAGAAATTTTTATAGGAAATTCAAAGAAAACCGTTGCGGCGGCTAAAGCTGCAGTTCATGGATAACAATCGAATTCTGGCTATTCTCGCCGCTATTGGTGCCAGTGCGATCTATGGACTTAACCATACCATTGCAAAAGGCGTAATGCCTACTTACATAGAACCTTTCGGATTTATATTTTTAAGGGTTTTTGGTGCGGCTATCTTATTTTGGGGAATCAGTTTTCTTGGGCCTAAAGAAAAAATTGCAACTTCAGACTGGCCAAGAATTTTTGGTTGTGCTGTTTTTGGAATGGTAATTAATATGCTGTTTTTCTTTAAAGGATTAAGCCTTTCTACCCCCATTAATAGCTCGGTAATTGTAACGCTTTCGCCGGTGATGGTGCTAATTTTGGCCTCTATTCTTATTAAGGAACGTATTACTTTATTAAAAAGCCTGGGAATAATCGTTGGTTTGGCGGGCGCCTTGGTTTTGGTTCTTTTTAGCGCTGAAAGTACTGGTAACGCGCCAAATATTCCAATGGGAAATGTACTTTTTATAGTGAATGCCTTTAGCTACGGACTTTACCTGATTTTAGTAAAACCGCTTACTGCAAAATATCATGCGCTTACTTTAATGAAATGGTTATTTCTAATGGGGGTTTTTATCAATTTCCCAATAACAATTGGCGAATTCACCGACGTAAACTGGACTAGCTTACCTTTTGATGCTATTTGGAAAATGGCTTTTGTAGTTGCCGGAACAACTTTTTCTACTTATTTGCTGAACATTTATGCCTTAAAACAACTTTCAGCCTCTACCATAAGTGTATTTATTTACCTGCAACCGCTCATTGCGATTACCTATGCAATTTTAAGCGGCGCAGATGAATTAAATGTAGTAAAAGCAGTTGCCGCAATTTTGGTATTTGTGGGAGTTTATATGGTAACCAAAAAGAAAACCGAAGTAAGAGCTTAATCTTTAAGTTTTTCGGCGAGTTGTTGTAAATAAACTTTGTTCTTTTTTACAGCTGAAAGATTAGCCTTGTAAGTATTCACCCTTCCTATAGCTGGAAAACTCAATTTACCTTTAGCCAGAGAGTTCGCGAGAAGAATTTGTAAATAGTTGTAAGTAAGTATAAATTGTTGAATTAGATTCGTTCTTTTCCTCTGGAAACCCAATTTTTCAGCGGTTCTTTCATTAAAAATATAGCTGGTACCTTCCAGGGTGATTTCTTCTGCTTCCTTTTCATTAAAGCTTTCTGAAAGTTTCAATAAACCTAAAATATAATGTCTTAGAATATATCTAATTCGTTGTCTGCCTTCCCAATTTCTATCAATTAGATAATAGTAATCAAATAGAGTTCCGCCGTGAATAATGATCTTTCCGTTCTTTTCTTTTTCTGTAATAAAAAGCGGAGAATAATAAATTAATTTGCCTTGTTTTTTGCCTTGTGGGGTATCTATAAACGGCGATAATACAGAAAGGATTAATGGAGCGGCAACCAATGGCAAATAATACCATTCAAGCGACAATCCAATTAATATAAAACCTAGAAATACCAAAAAAGCAAGCCCGGAAAATTTAAGGATTTCCCGGGTTTGTTCTTTATGTGGCTTTATGTAAAACTTATGCCTTTCGATAGCGGGAATGTAAGCAATTCCAAAGAAGGAATTACTAAAATCCTAACTTTTCCGGTTCCATATGTTGTGGACGTTTACCAAATTTCCTGGTGTCTTCTTTGCTTAAAATCTTAAAATCATCGGTATGACTTAAGCTGTCTAAATTATCTCGCAAGACTTTTGGCAGTTTGGTAAGTTTTCTTTCTTTTAAATCAATCCAGGCGCCCATCATTTCACAACTGGCAAAGTTTCGGCCTTTTTCATCATAAAAATTATGTAGAAACTCAAAATACATTCCGTCTTCCGCAAGCCCTTTTAATTGCAGTGTTACTTTAATAGGTTTCCCGGCAAAAACTTCTTTAAAATAATAAATATGCTCATAAAATACCACAGGCCCTATATTGTTTTTTGCCAGTTCTTTTTGTCCAAATCCATTTTCCATTAAAAATGCCATTCGGGTATGGCTCATAAAATTCACGTAAGCTGTATTGGCTAAATGCCTGTTGGCGTCTATATCACTCCAACGAATCTCAAATTCTTTGGTATACATTTTTCTCTAATTTTTCATAAAATTAAGCATAAATATTATGCATGCATAATTATTTCAGAATTAGCTTTCTATAATATCCTTAGATAAATGCTTTTCTTCCGTTAACTTCCAATATCAATTTTCAAAAGATGGCGTTCAGCAGTATTTAAAGAATCTTGTTTAATTAATATTATCCTGCTTAACTTTGCCAACTATGCCATTGATAAAAACCAAATATAAAGCCCCGGCTTTTTTTAGAAACGCTCATATATCAAGTATCTATGCTGCTACTTTGCGAAAAGTAGATTTTAGTTTTATTTGCCAAAACCGTATTGAACTAAGCGATGGTGATTTTCTAGATTTAGAACGCAGTTTTTATTCCCCACAAAATAACAAGATTATAATTTTGCTTCACGGCCTGGCAGGAAACGCCAACCGGCCTTACATGTTGGGAATGGCAAAAAAATTTAAGGCAAAAGGCTGGGATGTTGCCTCTATGAACTTTAGAAGCTGCAGTGGTGAGATGAACAGGCTTTATCGCAGTTATCACGCAGGTGCTATCGAAGATCTGGAAGCGATAATCGCCCATTTACAGCGAGAAAATAAATATTCTGAAATTGGATTGGTGGGTTTTAGTCTTGGTGGGAATCTCATGATGAAATATTTAGGGGAACAGAATAATATCCCTTCAGAAATTAAATCGGCAGTGGCTATTTCTACACCTTGCGATCTTGGTGCTTCTTTAAAGGAACTCGATAAAACCCATAATTTCCTTTATTCAAAACGTTTTATTAAGAATCTGAAGAAAGAATTACAACTTAGGCAAACTCATTTTCCATCAGAAATTAGCAAGGAGGAAATCACACAATGCAATTCTCTACTGGCTATAGATGAACTATATACAAGCAAGGCGCATGGATTTAAAAATGCATCAGACTATTACAAAAAATGTAGCTGCATTGGATTTCTGCCTAATATTAAAATTCCCACGCTACTGCTAAATGCAAAAAATGATTCTTTTCTTTCGCCAAATTCTTATCCGGTAGAGCTCGCAAAAAATTCCAAATTTCTTCATCTTGAAATTCCAAAACACGGTGGCCACGTAGGCTTTATTCAGCATAAAAATGCTTATTACCAAGAAGAACGCACCCTGGAATTTATAACGCAAGAGAGATCGAGAATTTTAGAATCTATAAAATAGGCTTTAGCCGGCTTTGCCCTGCTACAGAATTGATTATCTTTGCGCAAGCTTAAAAATCACGCATGATTCAGTCAATGACAGGTTTTGGGAAAAGCATAACGCAGCTTCCATCCAAAAAAGTTACCGTAGAGATCAAGTCGCTTAACAGCAAAAACCTTGATGTAAACGCCAGGATTCCTTCGCAGTACCGCGAAAAAGAACTTCAACTAAGAAACACAATTTCAAAATCGCTCACTCGAGGAAAAGTGGATTTCTCCCTTTTTGTCGAGATCACCGGCGAAGAAACTACCGCTTCTGTTAACCGGGGCGTGGTGAAAAATTACATGCAGCAGTTGAAAAGTATTGTTGAAGGCGATGAGACCGAATTGCTGAAAATGGCAGTAAGAATGCCTGATGCTGTTACCACCGAACGTGAAGAAATAGACGAATCTGAATTTAAAGCAATTGAGACGGCGGTGATTGAAGCACTTGAAGAAATCACCCAGTTTAGAAAAGATGAAGGCGAAGCATTAGAGAAGGATCTTAAGCTTAGGGTGAATAACATTGAAGCCTTACTTAAGCAAGTGATTAGAATAGATCCTGAACGTGTAGATGCTGTGAAGGAACGCCTTAGAAAAGGTGTAGCTGATCTTAAAGAGAATGTAGACGAAAACCGTTTTGAACAGGAATTGGTCTATTATATTGAAAAATTTGATATTACAGAAGAAAAAGTAAGGCTGGAGAATCATCTTGCTTATTTTAACGAAAGCATAAATTCTCCCGATTCTAACGGAAGAAAGCTAGGTTTTATCTCCCAGGAAATGGGTCGTGAAATCAACACAATTGGTAGTAAATCTAACTACGCTCCTATGCAACAATTGGTGGTGCAAATGAAGGACGAGCTGGAAAAAATAAAAGAACAACTATTAAACGTACTTTAAATGAGCGATGGTAAACTTATCGTCTTCTCGGCACCATCTGGATCGGGAAAAACAACGATAGTCCAACATTTATTGAAACATAAAGAACTAAACCTTGAATTTTCGACCTCGGCTACTTCACGAGCACCAAGAGGCGAAGAAAAAGACGGGCAGCATTATTACTTTCTTTCTTTAGAAGATTTCAAAAAGAAGATAAAAAACGACGAATTCCTGGAATGGGAAGAGGTATATCGCGATAATTTTTACGGAACTTTAAAAAGCGAAGTAGAACGCATTTGGTCTCACGGAAAAAATGTGATTTTTGATATTGATGTTGTAGGCGGGCTGGATATTAAGAATATTTATCCCGAAAAAACCCTGGCTGTATTTGTAAAACCTCCAAGTATTGAAGAATTAAAAATTCGCTTAAAAAAGCGAAAAACAGAAACCGATGATAAGATAAGTATGCGTGTTGCGAAAGCTTCTATTGAACTTGCAACGGCTCCGCAATTTGATTTTATTATTGAAAACCATCATTTGGATACCGCACTTCAGGAAGCTTATGACCTTGTGGCAAGCTATTTGGGTGCAGAAAAAAAGAATGATATAAGCTGAATTAAAAAGTTGCAAAGGCCAATAGCAGTTGGCAATAAGCATAATTCTAAATATACCATGAACAGAAAAGTCGGATTGTTTTTTGGGACTTTCAACCCTATTCATATTGGGCATCTTATCATTGCCAACCATATGGCCGAGTTTTCTGATTTAGATGAAGTATGGCTGGTGGTCACTCCGCATAATCCGCATAAAAATAAAAATACACTTTTAGAAAATCATCACAGGCTGGAAATGGTATACAAAGCTTGTGAAGGCTATGAGCATTTAAAGCCTTCTAATGCTGAATTTAGCCTACCACAGCCCAACTATACCAGCACTACTTTGGTGCATCTTCAGGAGAAATATCCTACCAATGAATTTTGCCCAATTATGGGAGAAGACAACCTGAAAACTTTCCATAAGTGGAAGAATTACGAGGTGATCTTAGAAAACTATGAAATATACGTGTATCCCAGAATTTCTGGTGGCAAGGTTGAAAATGAATTTAAAGATCATCTTAAAATTAAACGGGTAGCAGCGCCGGTGGTAGAGATTTCATCTACATTCATTAGAAAATCTGTAAAGGAGGGGAAATTTATAAAACCTATGCTACCTGACGCGGTTTGGGAGTATATTAAACTGATGAATTTTTTTAAATAGATAAAAACAAAAGACTGTTTAAAAGTCTAATTTTAGTCGTTCGGGTTAGCTGATTGAACCTACTTTTTTCATTGTGGAACTACAAGCTATAGGACGTCGTCTGCCCTCAATATAACAACCTCAAAAATTTTAAACAGTCTTTAACCTTTATTTCTGCTCCAGGCGGGGAATTCGTAAAACCTGCCCGGGATATATTCTATCTGGATCTTTAAGCATTGGTTTATTGGCTTCAAAGATCATTGTATACTTATTTGCATCACCATAATGCTCTTTGGCGATCTTGCTTAAATTTTCACCTCGTTCTACCGTATGAAAACCGGCTTCAGGAGATTCAATTTTAACGGCTAACCTATCATCTACCTTAGCAATTCCTTCAGAATTACCAACTACAAGCACTATTTTTTCTCGTACCGCCTGAGTATCGGCAAGACCATAAATTATTGCTGTGTTTCCTTCAATGTCAATTACCGGATTTTCTACGGTTAAGCCAAGCCCTTTTATAGTGTCCAGCAATCTTTGAGAAGCTTTAGCATTCTCTTTTCTTATAATTTCCTTTTTCGCTTCAGTGATTTCTATATTCTCTTCTTCTTTTTCTTTATCCTTACCAAAGAGTTTTTCTCCGGCATCCTTTATAAATGAAAATATTCCCATAATGCTGATTACTAAGTTAGTGAATAGAAAAATACGAAAGGAAATTTATATTTCATATACTTCAACTCCTAAATTTTTGTTAGATTTTTCCTACTGATTAAAAGTCAAACAAAAACCGCAGACTACAATAAAATTGTGAGTCTGCGGTTTTCAAACTAAATAACCAACCAAAAACTAAGAAAATCCATCTTCTTTAAAAAGAAGGACTCGTCGTCTATAAGACAACGCAAAAACAATCAGGGAATTGCCAACTCCAAAATTTAAATATGTTAAAGTTTTTTCGCTGTTTTTTTGATTAATCCTCAGGAAAGTGCTTTATAATATCGGTCTCTTTAGATATACTAGAAAATTGTTTATTTTTGAATTACAGAAAACCAACCTATGGATAATTCTCCAAAATTTGCCGTGATTGGCGGAGGTAGCTGGGCTACCGCAATCGTAAAAATGTTAAGTGAAAATCTAAGTACCATTCATTGGTATATGCGTAGCACTTACGCCATAGAGCATATTAGAAAGCAGGATCATAATCCTAATTACCTGAGCTCGGTAGAATTTGATGTAAATCAATTAGAACTAAGCAATGATCTTAATAAAACAATTGCAGCTGCCGATTATATTATTTTCGCTATCCCCTCGGCGTTTTTAAAGCGTGAATTAGATGCTTTAACGGTTTCGCTAGAGGATAAGGTTATCTTCTCAGCAATTAAAGGAATTGTGCCGGAAAGCAGCCTTATTGTAGGCGAACATTTTGAAGAATACCATCACGTGCCCGCCGATAATATTGGAGTAATTACAGGCCCTTGTCACGCTGAAGAAGTAGCCCTGGAAAGACTTTCCTACCTTACCATTGCCTGTACCGATGAGGAAAAGGCAAAAGTTGTGGCGAAAAACCTGGAGAGTGAATACATTAAATGCAAAATAAGCGATGATGTAACAGGAACCGAATATGCAGCAATGCTTAAGAATATCTACGCTATAGCCGCCGGAATTGCACACGGACTAGGATATGGAGACAACTTCCAGAGTGTGTTAATGAGTAACGCTATTAAGGAAATGAAGCGTTTTATCAAAAAAGTGCATAAGATGAAGCGTAACATCAATGATTCAGCTTACCTGGGAGATCTATTAGTAACAGGATATTCAGTATTTAGCCGAAACCGTATGTTTGGAAATATGATTGGTAAAGGCTACACCGTAAAAAGCGCTCAAATGGAAATGAGTATGGTTGCCGAAGGTTATTATGCTACCGAAAGTGCCTATAAAATAAATAAAGATAAAGGCGCCAAAACCCCAATAATCAATGCTGTTTATGGAATTCTTTATGAAGGGAAAAATCCGAAAAAGGTGATTAATAAACTTGCAGAAAAGCTTACCTAAGTTAATTATTCAGCTAAAACTCCTTTATTAGGAATAATTGGAATTTCACGTAAAGCTTTTTCATTTATGCTGTTTTTTCTGAATAAATAATTCTTTTCATACATCTTACCTTCAGCGAAGAAAGTAACCTGAAATTGGTTATTTAGCGCAAGCACTTCTTCCTGAATAAATTCAATTTTCGCGAAAGATTTAGAATGAAGCTTTTCAAGCTTATGGCGTATGGTAGAAGTTTCCTTTTCTTTATTGTAACCCTTACTTACAATTAAAGCCATTTCAATAGTTTCATCGCTATCATTAATGAGATAAGCGGTCCACTCATCTACCTTAAAAGACTCGTTGTAAACCTTCACAGCCGCAACATAAACGTTGTTAACTTCTGGAATGTCAATATCTTTCCTCACTAATCTTCAATCTTATTTTTAGCCCATTTAAACATTCCCCAAAGGACAAGTGCAGCAATACCTAATAAAATAGCTCCTAGGGCAAATTCAATAATTTCTACTGCAATTAAAATAATAATTACTGCCAGTGCCAAAATACCAAAAACAACTAATCCAATTTTTTTCATAAGTCAATTATTTAATGATCCGGCTTTTGGCCAGGCTAATTAGTTAAAACGAAGATTTAAACTGCTCTAGAAATCTTAGATCGTTCTCATAGAACATTCTAATATCTCCAATTTGGTATAATAACATCGCAATACGCTCTATTCCCATCCCAAAGGCAAAACCTGAATATTCAGTAGGATCAATATTACAATTTCTAAGCACATTAGGATCTACCATCCCACAGCCCATTATTTCAAGCCACCCGGTTCCTTTTGTTATTCGGTAATCGGTTTCAGTTTCCAGACCCCAGTAAATATCAACTTCAGCACTTGGCTCGGTAAACGGAAAATAAGAAGGTCTAAGCCTTATTTTAGATTTTCCAAATAACTGTTTTGTAAAGTAAAGCAAAGTTTGTTTAAGGTCTGCAAAACTGACATTCTTATCAATATAAAGTCCTTCTACCTGGTGGAAAATACAATGGGAACGCGCAGAAATTGCTTCATTTCTAAAAACCCTTCCTGGAGAAATTGTTCTAATTGGCGGTTTGTTATTTTCCATATACCGCACCTGTACCGAAGAAGTATGGGTACGCAATAAAATGTCGGGATCTGTCTGAATGAAAAAGGTATCCTGCATATCTCTCGCCGGGTGATATTCCGGCAGATTAAGGGCAGTAAAATTATGCCAGTCGTCTTCCATTTCCGGGCCTTCAGAAACATTGAAACCAATGTTAGAAAAGATCTCGATAATCTGGTTTTTCACGATAGAAATAGGATGACGTGAACCAATCTCGATTGGTTCTCCCGGTCTTGAAAGGTCGCCATAAATTCCTTTTTCTTCCTGTTTACTTTCCAGGTTTTCTTTAAGTTCAGCAACTTTTGCTTCAGAAGCTTTTTTTAGTGAATTCACCGCCTGCCCGAACTCCTTTTTCTGCTCGTTAGGCACTTCTTTAAAAGAAGCGAAGAAATCGTTTAAAATTCCTTTTTTACCAAGATATTTTATTCTAAAGGCTTCTACTTCTTTAGCCGATTCGGTTTTAAAAGCTTCTACTTCAGCTATATGTTGCTTAATTTTATCTATCATGAGATCCTTTTCTTTTCAAAAGGGCAAATTTAGTAAAAATGTAGTTTTAGGCAGCACGTGGCGCCTTTAATCTATGTATTGGTTATTTATAAAATAATTTACAATGGCCTCTTTCATTAAAACCGATTGTTCGCCCGCTTTAAGCGTTGGTAATTGCTCTAAAATCTTATAATGCGGCCAGCCATCATCATCAAAATAATCAAATTCATAATACCCGTAAGGTTCCAGCAAACGGCAAATGGCAATATGCATTAGATCTATTTTATGGTCTTTCTTAAATTTTTTGTGAGGCTGCCCTAATTCCTGAATACCAATTACATAAATTATCGCATCCAGATCCATTGATTCTCCATCGGCAAACTGGTTAGAAAGTTTTTTTTGCAAACCTTCCCATCTGCCTTTCAAATTTTCGTCTCGTGTCATGCTGCAAAGATAAGATCTTACTTGTTGAATTTAGTTTATACAAGATCGAAATATAAATTCGTTTTGATTAAATTTTTTCAATTTAAATTCCCTGGGAACTTGGCAAAGAGATTTTATTATATTTGAATCATGAATACAGTAGATATCGTCCTGGCCTTAATTCTGCTTTACGGACTTGTTAGGGGGTTTTTTAGAGGACTTTTGGCCGAAGTTGCATCCCTGGTAGGTTTTGTAGCCGGTATTTATGGCGCC
Source organism: Salegentibacter sp. Hel_I_6 (assembly GCF_000745315.1). Taxonomy (NCBI): domain Bacteria; kingdom Pseudomonadati; phylum Bacteroidota; class Flavobacteriia; order Flavobacteriales; family Flavobacteriaceae; genus Salegentibacter; species Salegentibacter sp. Hel_I_6. The sequence continues at coordinate 1,979,015 of NZ_JQNQ01000001.1, forward strand.
ATCCATTTCTCTTATATTTTAAGCGATTTCTTTTCTGAAAATATGGACTGGGATTCAGAGTATGTAAACCTAATCGCTTTCGCCATCACATTTATTCTTATTGTTTTTATAATTTCTCTCGCCGGTAAAATCCTAACCAAAATGGCGGGTTTTGTGGCACTTGGTATTGTAAATAAATTATTGGGAGGTGCTTTCGGATTATTAAAAACAGCCTTTGTAGCAAGCGTGGTGATCATGTTTTTTGGAGCCACTAACGAAGAAATAGATTTGGTTAGCGAAGAAAGTCTTGAAGAATCTAAACTCTACGCCCCGGTTAAAGCAATTGCTCCTGTCCTTCTTCCTTCCATAATAAGAGAAGCCAAAGAGCGTGATTTTATTGACGATGAAAACGGTCTCTTCGGAAATGAAAAAGAGGAAGTTTAAAAATCTTTTTAATTAGTCATCCTAACGAGATAAAGACTCCTCAAACTTCCTCCTAAATAAAACGCTATGCTATAATTTAAACTGGAACATCCAACCCGAAAAATCTTCTAAAGCTATCAGGATTCACTACTTCTCCTTTATCAGAAATAAGCTTTATAGTTATATCCTTCCGTTTTGCCTTAATTGAAAATTCGTCCATAATCTCGAGCACATCATAATCTAAAACCCTGGTCTTTCTAACATCAATTTCTACAGTTGCTCCATCTGGCAAGGCATTTAACTCTCTTAAAATCGCACCTTTATTTAAGAAGGAAAGTTCTTCGGCAAGGGTGATTTTATAATGACCATCATTATTCTCATAACCTTCTTTATGTAGGAAGTGAGAATTTTTGTAGCTGTTAATTAAAATTACCGCAATACCTACAGCAAGTCCAAGGCCAATTCCCATTAAAAGATCAAGAAATACAACTCCAAGAATAGTAACTATAAAGGGAAGAAATTGTCCTTTTCCTAATTTAAACATTTGCTTAAACAACGCCGGTTTGGCTAACTTATAACCTACCAGCAACAGAACGGCGGCCAGTACAGATAGGGGTATCATATTTAATACAGTCGGAATAGCGATAATGGAAATAAGAATTAAAAACCCATGCAAAATGGCAGATAGCTTGGTCCTACCACCCGATTGCATATTTGTAGAACTTCTTACAATTACCTGAGTAACTGGCAGTCCACCAATTAGCCCAGAGATCATGTTACCAGCACCCTGTGCATAAAGTTCGCGGTTGGTATTGGTAGTTCTTTTTAAAGGGTCTAATTTATCGATAGCTTCAACACTCAATAAAGTTTCCAAACTGGCTACAATTGCAATTGTAATTGCGACCACCCAAACTTCAGAATTTATAACTTCAGCCCAGTTAGGCATAGAAAATTGCCCAATAAATGAAGACGCACTTTCCGGAACGGGTACAGTAACCAATTGATAGTCCTGAATTCCGAAAGCAGGACCTTCTACTACAAGATAGTATATAACTCCCATAGCTACAGCCACTAAAGGACCGGGAACTATACTAAAAACTTTATGTTTACCCGTAAGTACCTTTTCCCAAAGAAGCATAATTGCCAATGCAACTAATGTTATTAGAATTGCACCATAATGAAGGTTGTTAGCCAACTTGCTCAATGCAGAACCAATTCCCCCATCTATGGAAAAAATTTCCAAATCACTGGAAAAACCTAAAGCATTTGGGATTTGTGAAATTGCTATGGTAATACCAATACCAGCCAACATTCCTTTGATTACTGATGATGGAAAATAGTAGCCAATAATACCGGCCTTTAAAGCTCCCATTATTATCTGGAGCAATCCGGCAATAACTACGGCAACTAAGAAAATCTCATAACTACCTAAAGATTGGATGGCACTTAAAACAATAACGGCTAGACCTGCAGCAGGACCACTAACCCCTAATTGGGAATTAGAAATACTACCTACGACTATACCCCCTACCATACCGGCGATAAGACCTGAAAATAATGGGGCTCCACTGGCAAGTGCTATTCCTAAACATAAAGGTATAGCTACAAAAAATACTACAATACTTGCGGGAAAATCTTTATTAAGATGCTTAAACATATAAAACGCTTTGTTAAGTTGAGACCTAAACCTTATTATAATTTAAGGAAAATTGGAAGATCTCTAGAATCTAAAATTAAAATATGATATTGGATTTTTGTAAGTAAAAAAACTTACTCAATTCTTAAAGCTTCGAGAAACTTATTAAAAATCCAGAAAGAAATGATTTAGATTAAGCTAATTTGGGTGGGGGAAATAAAACGTCTAGAAAAATTATTGGGTAATTTTCAGTGTAAAGATCTCTTGTAAACTCTTGTTTCTTAAGAAATTGAATACTTGCGTAATTAGATTGTTGCTCCTCAAAGTTAAATTCCAGATTAATCTGATTTTTAGAAGAGCTTTCTTCTTCATTTATATTAAAAACAAACGAAATATCTATTGATTTATCCATGCATGCAATAATGCAGGGCACCGTTATAAATGCCAGGAAGATCAATGAGAATATAAAAGCCAGTTTTTTCACAATTGCAAAAATAACAACAATTGGTTCTAATTAAAAGAAAATCGTACAATTTTAATGTTAAGGCAACATCATATTGTTTATAAACGCTTCAAAGTATTATTTTCCATCCAGCCCTGAGTGCCGTTTGAGAGCTCTATTTTCACCCAACCCTGGTAATCCTCCAATATCCTTGCTTTAGTTCCTTCGTGAAGCATAAAAGCTGCTTCACCGCGCTGTGAAGGTTCGTTTTTCACTTCAGCTTCTTCTGAAAAAATAATTGCGAATTGGTTATTGAACTGAATCTCCTGCTGCTGAAAGGCAAAAAACACTGAAATTCCCCCAAGTAGAAATACAAAAATTGCAATTCCAAAAAGTGTTCTTTTAACCAGCGGTCTCCGGCTGAAATAATACATTAAGAACAGAACCACAAAAATTACAGAAAAAATAATGGAAAGGTAAGCCCAGGTATCGTAAGAAAAAGTAGATATAAACTTATTAAAACTCTTTTGGAACCCCGTTTCTTCGTTAACCGGAATATCATCTATAGTCATGCTTCGCGCAAATTCTATATTGTTTTGTACATCCTCGTCTGTAGGATTTAACTGTAATGCTTTTTCGTAATAATAAATACTGGGAGCAACATTATTTAACTTATAATGAGCATTCCCCAGGTTAAAATAAGTCGCTACAGAAGTTTCTCCATTTGCCAGGATTTCTTCATATTTGGCTATGGCAGTTTCAAAATCATCATTCGCGTAAGCGTCATTAGCTTCTTCAAAAAGCGTTGGGTTCTGTGCCTGAGTCACGAGCGAAACAAACACCAGTAAAATTAATATCAGCTTTTTCATACTAAATCTCTTTATCTAGTTTTGAAATTACCCTTACCGCTTTATCATAATCTTCCTGCTGCGCAGAATTTGACGCCGGGGTGTACCTTGCAAATTCGCAGCTTTTTAAAACCTCAATAAATTCTGTAGATGTTTCATCGGGAACATTTTTTTGCTTCAAAATCTCTAAAATTCGCTCCTTACTCATTTCAGCAGTTTGAATATGAAGTTTTGCTTTTAAATAATTATGCATTGCACGCTCCAGAGATTCATAAAAACTTTGTTGATCACCAAGATTCTTTTTTGCTTCAGAAAGATATTTTCTTGCCAGTTTATTTGCCTTCTTCAAACGATTTCCATGAACATCTGCCGCGATGGCCTCTCTCTTTTTTCCAAATAAAATAAATAATGGAATCGCTACAAATGGCAATATTAAAGAGCCCCAATACGTCCAGGACCTAAAAAATGCCTGCTGCTCCAGGGGTTTAAAATTTGATTTTGTTTTTATAAATCTAAACTGGTCAGATGGCAGGTTGAGCACTTGTTTACTGTTTTCTGCAATTCCACTGCCCGAGGAAACCGGTCCCTCCTCAACATCAATTAAGATTTCCTGAGATGATAAACTCTTATAGGTTTGTGTTTCTGGATCAAAATATGAAAAAGTTAAAGGCTGGATTGGGTATTGTCCCTTTCTCGTTGGCACGATAGTATAACTATCTGTAATACTACCCTGCTTTCCGTTTAAGGTGGTGGTAACATTTTCTTTTCGTTCGGGATTATAAATTTCAAGAGAAGACGGTACCTGCAATGCGGGTAATTCAAATAAATTTAGATTCCCATTTCCTTTAACCTGAACCGTAGCTTCTAAAGATTCTGAAGCATCTAATTTATCTTTTGTCGTGCTTACATCTAAACTAAATTTCCCTACAGCTCCAGTAAACCCAGCGGGTTTCCCGTCTGGTAAAGGTTTAACATCTATAGTCCTGGTACCGGCTGCTACAGTTTTATTTACAGTTTTATAAATTCTACTGCCAAAAATGTCACGCCTGTCACTTGGAACATCTACAGAAACTGACAAAGTGAGGGGCTCAAGCTCCAGTTCTCCCGTTTTCTGCGGATAAAGGACTGCTTTCTTTAATATTACATAACGATAAGGCTCACCTCTGTATTCACCATTTTCTGGCCTTAACTCCCGAATTTCGATATTTTGACTCCAAAAATCAGAAAATTTAGGACTATCTACTTCTCTAAAATTGCTAACGCTTATACGTGGACTTACATATAGCTTGTACACTACTGTAATTCCTTCGTTCAAATAGGGATTTGAATTAGAAACTTCAGCTACCAAATGCAGGTTATCTGAAGCTATAAGATCAGAATTATCACCGTCTTTTGGTTCTTCTACCGCAGCGGTAACCTGAATATCTATTGGAGTGGTTTTATACACTTTATCATCTACAGTAATTTCAGCCTGGGTGATGGTTTTTCGACCCCTGGAATTAGGCTGTAAATAATAAGAATAAGTTTTAGAATAGGTTCGGTCGCCATTGATCCAACGGTTACTCACCGATTGATTTGGGCCGCCCACAACGGTAAAACCATCGAAAGATGGAGGACGAAAATTATCGCCATCCTGGTTCATTTCAAAATCTACCCGAAGCCGTTCATTTACCCCAAGGCGGTCTTTGCTAACTTTAGCTTCAAACTTAACCTGGGCTTGTAAACCAATCCCGGTAAAAAATAAAATACTAAGAATTAAAAATTTAAACTTCATCTATAAAATCCCTTTCTTTTGAGATATATGATTTTGGAAAGAAATGTATCAAAAATTCTACCAATCTTTTTCAGATTTAACCTTGGCGCCTTTTTGTTTTTCTGCATTTATTTTATCCTGCACTTTTCTTTCTTCATTATTCATAGCTTCTAACAAGCTTTGTATTTGCTCTGGCGACAATTGTCCTTGAGCAGGCTGCGGCTGTGGCTGGCCCTCTTCAGGCTCTTTATCCTGCTCTTCCTGATCTCCCTCGCCATCTTGTTCCTCCTGTTCCTCCTGGTCACCTTCCTTTTCTTCCTGGTCCTGATCCTGGTTATCCTGGTCTCCTTCATTATCACCCTCACCCTGGTCTTGTTGCTCCTCCTTGTTTTCCTGGTCCTGGTTTTCATCCTGATTCTCCTGGTCCTGGTTTTCATCATCCTGGTTCTCATCATCACCACCATCCTGATTATCATCCTGTTCTTGTTCCTGCTCCAGCATTTTTTTTGCTAATGCTAAATTATAACGGGTTTCATCATCTGTAGGATTATTTCTTAAAGCATCTTTGTAAGCTTCTACGGCTTCCTGATATCTTTTTTGATTCATATAAGCATTCCCAAGATTATGGTTCGCCTTGTGTTTGGCTATTTTTGTTTCGGCAATCTCCGCTGCCTGTTTGTATCGCTGTGTGGCTTGCGGTGCATTGTCACGGGTATAATACATATTTCCCATATTGTATCTCGCATCGCTATTCTCAGGATCTTTGGCAATAGCTTTTCTATAGGCGGCTTCTGCTTTCGGGAAATCGTTTTCTCCCAAAGCGGCATCGGCTTCCTGCATAAATTCCCCTGCTTCTTTTTTAGCTTTCTCCAGTTCTTTATCTTGCTGTTGAGCAACGACAGGAAATATGAGCAACAAGCCGAATATCACAAATAATATGTTAGTTGAAAAACCTCTCATTAGATCACTCCTCTGTTTTTCTTTTCTCGTTGAATAAATTCAGTTTTCTTATCCAGCCGGTTTTTCTTTCCAGCATAAATACATCCAGCAATAACAAAAAGATTGCCAAACCTACAAACCATTGAAATTGCGATTTATAATCGGCAAATTGCTTTGCTTCAAATTCTGTTTTTTCAATATTCTGAAGCGCTTCCTGTACCTTTTCGGTAACTTCTGAAGTTACGCTTCCATCAATATACTCTCCGTTTGTTTCTTCTGCAATTTGTTTAAGTACTTCTGCATCCAATTTGGTAACAACGGTTTCACCCTGATTATCTTTTTTGTAATTCTGCACTACGCCATTTCTTTTTATGGGAATTGGCCCTCCTTTAGCAGTCCCCACACCAATAGTATAAATCTGGATACCGGCATCTGCAGCTTTTTCTGCCATATCTTCGGCATTACCCTCGTGATCTTCCCCATCACTAAGAATAAACATTACCCGGTTGGTTTGCTGATTATCGTCAAAAAAACCTGTAGCAAGGTCTATGGCATCTCCAATGGCAGTGCCCTGTGAAGAAAGCATATCGGTATTTAAACTTTCCAGAAACATCTTTGCAGAGCCATAATCTGTGGTAATAGGTAACTGCGGGAAAGCGCTCCCTGCGTAGGCGATAATTCCAACACGGTCACTCCCAAGGTTTCCTATAATTTGTCTTACCAACTGCTTAGATTTTTCTAATCTATTTGGAGCTATATCTTCAGCCTCCATACTTTTTGAAACGTCTATAGCGAAAACAATATCTACACCTTCCCGTTTCACGGTTTCCAGCTGTGAGCCCACTTTAGGATTTACCAATCCCAAAACCACACTACTCAGTGCCAAAAGTATTAGCAAAAGTTTTAAGAATGGCTTAAAAGAAGATCGGTTGGGAGCAAGGAAGCTTAGCAACGGCGGCTGGGCAAATCTTGATCTTGCCCGTTTTTGCCAGATCCTAAAAACCAGGTACAGCACAATTACCGCTGGAATAAGCAGCAAAAGCCATAAATATATTTTCTCTTCTAAGATCATTAAACTTATATTTCCATTTTTTAAATAAAGCCTCTGAACACTGTGTATCTCAAGAGTACTTCAAAAAGCAGTAATCCTATTGCCAATAAAGCATAAGGCCTAAATTTTTCAGTATAATTATAATATCTGAATTCTTCAATTTCAGATTTTTCGAGGCTGTCTATTTCTTCATAAATTTCTTCCAGCTTTTCATTATTAGTGGCCCTAAAATATTTTCCACCGGTATCTGATGCTATTTGTTGCAATAAAGCCTCATCTATTTCTACTTTTTGCACACCATATTGAAATTTTCCGTTAGCTAAAACATTAACAGGCGTTAGTGCGTTTCCATTACTTCCCACTCCAATGGTATAGGTTTTTATCCCAAACTCTACGGCGAGCTCACTGGCGATTTTTGGATCAATAAACCCGGAATTGTTAACTCCATCAGTTAATAAAATTATCACCTTACTCTCTGCATCACTATCTTTTAATCGGTTTACCGCTGTGGCTAATCCCGAACCAATTGCCGTACCGTTTTGCAAAATATTACTGTATTCAATTTCTTCAATTGCACGCAGCGCAATGCTTTTATCACTGGTAATAGGCGTTTTTGTAAAACTTTCGCCGGCGAAAAGTACAAGACCAATCCTATCGGTTGGCCTATTTTCAATAAATTCTGCTCCTACTTCTTTTACAGATTCTAATCGGTTAGGTTCAAAATCCCTGGCTAGCATACTGGCAGATACATCTATAGCCATTATAATATCTATTCCTCTAATGTTGCTACTTTGCGTAGTAACATCTACCGTCCTTGGGCGTGCCATTGCTACCACTAAAAAAGCCAGCGCTAGCAAGCGAAGTACAAAAAGCACCGGTTTTAATTTTGAAAGCATCGATTGCTTTACCTTAAAACCTTTTACGCTAGACATTCTTAGCTCTGGCGTTTGCTGTTTACGTTTCCAGAAATACCAGGCTGTTGCCGGCAAAAGCAGCAATAACAACCAGAAAAATTCTGGATTCTCGAATGTATAATTAGCAAACATCAATTAGCCTGGTTTTTCAATTCTATAGAATTCTCTATTCGTTGTAAAATTTCTTCAGCATACTCATCATCTTCATCAAACACCACCATAATTTGCTGGAAACCGCCATTTGCACCAAAATTAAGAATAGCATACTCCTTTTCTATGGGGCCTCCGGTAATAGGATTTTCAAGATTAAAAGTTCCAAAAACCTTAATGCCTTTTGTGCTATTTATGGTAGAAAATTCTTCTTCTTTCATTATAATATTTCGCGCACCTTGAGATTCCAGGTTTTCGTAAATCCCATCTACTGCTTTCTCTAGATCAAAATCTCCCTGCGGATTCACCGGGCCGGTAATAAGCAAAGTATATAAATTACCTTCTAAAGTTCCAGCATCAAAGGTTTCACTCCCCAGCAACATTTCCTGTAGCTCATCTCCTCTTTTTACATCGTGCCTTACTAAAACTTCGGGTGTGGTAATGGTAACGGTTGGAGTACCATATTCACTTTTAATCCAATCGCCTTCAAGCAATTCCCTGGTTTCATTCCCAAATACTGAATCCTTTACGAAACCGAAACCTTTAGTGTTTACCAAAATGGTTACGACTACAATTCCCAGAATGAGAATGCCGCCAATAACCGCAATAATTCTTCTTTTTCTTCTCTTTAAAAGTTTTTCCCTACGATAATTTTCATCCTGCATCAATTCTTCCTCAGTAGGTTCAGGAACCACCTGCCTAATGTCTTTAATTAAATGCTCTACTTTGGTACGATCGCTTTTTGCGGTAATTACATCGGGTCTGGAATTGGCAAATTTGGCCAAATCGGCTCGTTTTAATAATTGCTGAAGGTTATCTATAGATTTATCTTTCAGGCTTAACTCTCCAGATTGTTTTCTTAATTCCAGGTAAGCGATAAGTTCTGAAGTTGTACTCTCCAGCGCCCTGTCGTAGATTTTTCTGTCCAGATATTTTCTTACAATAAATGCAAGCTGAGAATAATATTCCTTGATTTCCCGGTCTTGCAATAAAGAGGAGTTATCCAATTGCTTAAGCTCGAACATCGCCTGTTCATAAGGAGGTAGTTCGGGTTCAGCCTCTTTCCTTTTCTTTCTTCTTCGGAAAAAATAAAATGCTACACCTAATAAAATTAATACTGCCAATAACCACCAAACCCAGTTTGGAATGCTAAAAGCTTTAGGAACATCTACCGCAGGTTTTATAGGATACATTTTTTGTCGGGTAGTATCTACCTGAACATCGGCAACCTCAACTCTAAAAGAATCGGTTAAATATTCCCGATTCTGAATAATAATTTTTTGCTGCGGAATAGTGTAAACTCCTGAATCGAATTGGGTAAGCGAATATTTTTTTATAAGCCTAAAACGATCTTCTACCGTCGTGGTATCGGCACCTAAAGACTCTACCATTTCCATTGGGTCAAAGGTTTGCCCTTCAGGGAAAATCACCAAATTGGTAGAATCGGTTTCAACTTCAATACTAAAAATAACCTGCTCCCCGATCTTGATAGAAGTGGAGTCCAATCTAGTATTTATATTGGGTTCCTGGGTAAAACCCTGAAATGATAACAACAGAAAAAGCAGCATAACCGCCACTTTATAAGTTTCTAATGTTGAAATTCTATTGTTCATTGTTTTTAACCTCTTCTTTTAAAATAACCCAGCAATTTTTTTACATAACTCTCGTCTACGCGATTATTGATCACCCCAGCGCCACTAAGCGTAAAACTTTCATTAAAATAAGCCGATCTCTCCCGGTAGTGTTTTGCGTAATTATTTCTAACCGATTTTGAACCGGTATTAACAGTTACATATTCGCCACTTTCCTCATCCAACATTTGTACCAGTCCTAAATTTGGAATTTCTTCTTCGGCAGGATCGTAAACTCTAATTCCTGTGACATCATGTTTATTACCGGCAATTTTTAAAGTTTGCTGATAATCATCATCCATAAAGTCTGAAAGCATAAAGACAATCGCCTTTTTCTTCATAACATTAGAGAGATATTTTATGGCAGCAGCGATATCGGTTTTCTTAGATTTAGGCTTAAACTCTATTAATTCCCTAATAATTCGTAGTACGTGATACCTTCCTTTTTTAGGGGGAATATAAAGTTCTATTTGATCTGAAAAAAGCATCAGCCCAATCTTATCGTTGTTTTGTGTAGCCGAAAAAGCTAAAGTTGCAGCAATTTCAGTAATCACATCTTTTTTAAGCTGATTTTGTGTTCCGAAGAATTCTGAACCTGAAACATCTACCATAAGCATCATGGTAAGCTCCCGTTCTTCTTCAAAAACCTTGATAAAAGGTTCATTGTAACGAGCGGTAACATTCCAGTCTATATTTCTAACATCGTCGCCAAATTGATACTGCCGTACTTCACTAAAAGTCATCCCGCGACCTTTAAAAGTAGAATGATATTCCCCACCAAAAACGTGATCGCTCAAACGCCGGGTTTTTATTTCAATCTTTCTTACTTTTTTTAAAAGCTCTTTGGTATCCATCAGGAAGCGGTTGTGTTTTACACAGCAATTAATTGGAAAATGCGAAAATCAAGTAACCTACAAGGTTTATGGAACTTCTATCTCGTTTACAATTTTATGCACAATATCTTCTGAAGTTATATTTTCGGCTTCAGCCTCGTAAGTAATTCCTATTCTATGGCGAAGTACATCTAAAACCACCGCTCTAACATCTTCTGGAATTACATAACCACGACGTTTTATAAAAGCATAGCATTTTGAAGCCCGCGCAAGGTTAATACTTCCCCTTGGTGAAGCGCCGAAACTTATTAAAGGCTTTAGATCTTTTAAATTATATTTTTCAGGATTACGAGTAGCAAAAATAATATCAAGGATATATTTTTCAATTTTCTCATCCATATAAACTTCCCTGGCAGCTTGTTGTGCACGTAAAATTTGCTCAATGCTCACCACCGGATTAACCTTTGGAAATTCCCCTCTTAAATTAGCGCGCATAATTAACTGTTCGTCGTTAATTTCGGGATAATCTATTACGGTTTTCAGCATAAAACGGTCTACCTGGGCTTCTGGCAAAGGATAAGTTCCCTCCTGCTCTACGGGGTTTTGCGTTGCCATTACAAGAAAAGGTTTATCTAAAATAAAGGTCTCTTCTCCAATAGTTACCTGCTTCTCCTGCATTGCTTCCAGCAAAGCCGATTGTACTTTGGCTGGAGCCCTGTTAATCTCATCGGCAAGGACAAAATTTGCAAAAATGGGTCCTTTTTTAATACTGAAATCATTCAGTTTCATATTGTAGATCATGGTACCCACAACATCTGCGGGCAAAAGATCTGGTGTAAACTGAATTCTACTAAAACTACCGTGAACGGCTTGCGAAAGCGTATTTATTGCGAGGGTTTTTGCCAAACCAGGAACACCTTCGAGCAGAATATGACCCTGCCCTAATAAACCAATAAGCAATCGCTCCATCATATGCTTTTGCCCAACGATTACTTTATTAACTTCGGTATTTAGTAAATCTACAAAAGCACTTTCCCTCTCTATTTTCTCATTTAAACTAGCAATATCTACAGAGGTGTTGTTTTCTATCATTTTATGCGTATTAAAGACCTTAAATTCGTGGCCGCAAATTGGAAAATTATTAGCGTTTAGGCTGTTAATGTATGGTTAAAAAACAAAAAAGCGGCTAAAAATAGCCGCTCTTTTTTTATAAGGGAAAAATTGGGGTTATTCCAAATAAATTGTTTCAAGATCAACAGCACCACCTTCACCTACTTTTACGTTGTCCTTATCTTTAGCTTCCAACCCAGTTTCAGCATCTGGAGTAATGGTTACCTGGTAAGTTCCAGCCGGAACACCGTGGAGTACAAAATTTCCTGACTCATCGGTATACGCCGAAATAATATGGCTTGCACTCTGCGCTTTCACCAAACTTTGAAAGTTTGTAGGATGTACTTTCCCCATAATTGATCCGGTATTAGCCATAGCCGACATTCTTATTACAGGTTTAAGAATGTAACCACCATTCCCGGTTTTCACGATAGATCCATCAACATCAAAATCTAAAAGGTATTCATACTGCTCTCCTGCTTCAAGTTCTTGCTGCACATTTAGTTTTAAACCAGATTGTTGTGCACTTGGAGTAGCCATAGGGTTTTCTTCTCCATCAATTACAACAACATTGTCTGGCCCTAAAACCAATCTTATTTGATCAAGGTAACCTGCAGGAATTTCAGCATCTACCAATAATTGCGATACACCGCCGGTTAATTGCAAAAGATCATAACGCCCGGTTTCTACATTAGAAAGACTTTCCCATTCGGCTTCTTCCTGGCCAACGGCGGCTTCGGTTTTAATCATTACATCCTGTACATCTACCCAAACATGATCGTAATCTCCGGGAGCATCTGTCATTCTCACAGTTAGTTGAGCATAACCTTCTTCTGGGCCGTTGGTATCATCATCATTACAACTGGTAAATCCAAAAGCAATTAGTGTTGCCATTAGAAGGCTTTTTAGCTTTAGGTTCTTCATCTGTCTTTTCATAAATAGGTTTATTAATTGTTAGAACAGGGAAAACGCAGCGTAGTTGATTAAATTTTATATCAGACTTTATATTAACTAAATTTAACAGGAATTTAAATTGCATATGTAAACCCAAGCTACTTACTTGTAGGTACTTTAAGCTTTAGAAAAACACTATATGAAAACTGCATTAATTACCGGAGCTACCAGCGGAATTGGTAGAGCTACTGCCAATACCCTTGCCAGGGAAGGAATAAATCTAATTCTATGCGGAAGAAGAGAAGAGCGACTAGCTGAATTGAAAAAAGAATTATCTAAACGAGTGGCAGTTTATACACTTTGCTTTGACGTTCAGGATAAAGAACAGGTATTTAGCAAAATAGAAAGTCTTCCAGAGAAATTTCAAAAGATAGATATTCTCATCAATAATGCAGGAAATGCGCACGGTTTGAATCCCATCCAGGATGGAGATATAGATGATTGGGATGCGATGCTCGATATTAACGTAAAGGGGCTACTATATGTTAGCAAAGCAATTTTCCCGAAAATGATAAATCAAGGCGCCGGGCATATTATTAATATTGGTTCTACCGCCGGGAAAGAAGTTTACCCCAACGGGAATGTTTACTGTGCCAGCAAATATGCCGTAGACGCCTTAAACCAGGCTATGCGAATAGACCTTAACAAACATGGAATTAGAGTTGGAGCCGTGAACCCAGGACTTACCCAAACCGAATTTAGCGAAGTAAGATTTAAAGGGGATACAGAAAAAGCCAAAAGTGTTTACGAAGGTTTTCAAGCTTTACGGCCGGAAGATATTGCAGATATTATTCGGTTCGTAGTAACCCGTCCATATCATGTGAATATTGCAGATTTAGTGGTGATGCCAACAGCGCAGGCGAATAGCACCACGGTGAATAAAGAATAGATAAAAACTAAAAAAGAAGATTTCCGCCTTCGCGGAAATGACGAGGTTTCCATGATCAACAAACGGCTTTTAGTAAAGAACCTACTCGCTCACAACGACGAGAACAGCTTTTACGACAAAAAGCTGAAGCTCAATAATGGCGAAAGAGAAGGAAAAGCTAAGTTTTTAAAGCATGTTTGTGCGCTCTCCAACTCAAACCCTGAAAATAATTCTTATATCGTTATCGGGGTTAAAGATGAAGACAATAGCATTGTTGGTACCGACTTTTTTGACGACAGTAAAATTCAAAACCTTGTAAATGCTTATTTGAGTAATCCGCCGTTAATTTCTTATGAAAATATCCCTTTTCCGCATTTACCGGGAAACCTGGTGGTGGGTTTGGTGAGTATTAGGCCAAATCACGGGAAAATATGTTCGCTTAAAAAGAATATCTGGAAGTATTACGGAGGTTCGGTTTTTCTTAGAGATGGCAGCATTAGTATGCCTAAGGTTTTTGGTGTGGAGATCACCGATGTGAATTCAGAAATAGTAAATTCTATAGAAAAACACTCGCATAATAATATTGAATTAACGCTGGATGGAGTATTTGATTTTCTTCAGAAAAGAAAAGATTATAACGCCACTTATAAAGTTTTTAAAGAATACTTCGTGGTTTGTTGGGCTGGGAAAAAGATTCAGGCAAAACACGAAACTTTTTATTCCAGGGTAGATATAGAGCTCATCAACGAACAGGTAAAATTGTTTTATTCAGATTTAGACCAGGTGAGCATTAGCCTAACGAACGATGAGTTTAAAATTTTGGAATATGTGCAGTTAGGATTACACGATAAATATCAGTTTTATCCGTTGGAGGAAGTCACGATCATTTTCAAAGACAGCGTGAATTACGATATAGAAAGCAAGTTGTTATTTGAGCCACCAGAATTCGACAAAAAAACGCTTCATCATATTTACAACATAAATAGCAAGTTGGTAGAAAGGCTAAAAAAGAAGCTTCCGTTAGATAAGCAACAAACTAAAGACCTTAAAAATTTACCTTCAACTTATTTACTTTGCTATTTAAATAACTTTGAACAGGCAATAGATAAACTGGAAGAAGCAAAACCGTTTTTAAAGGATTATAGCCAGGAAATTTATAATTATTATAAAGAAAGTATGCGAATTTTAAGAAAAGTAAAATACAATTAATATGGGCCGAAGCATAGCTATTGGAGACATTCACGGCGGATTAAAAGCATTAATACAATTGCTGGAAAAAATAGAACTTACTCCAGAAGACGAACTTATTTTCCTGGGAGATTATGTAGATGGCTGGAGCGATTCAGCCAATGTGGTTTCATACCTAATAGATCTCGCCAGGCAAAATACCTGTATTTTTTTAAGAGGAAATCACGACGATCTCACCCATAAATGGCTGGTAACAGGTAATCTTAATGAAAAATGGCTGGAACATGGCGGGCAATCCAGTATTGATGCTTACAGGAATTTTTCTTCGGAAGAAAAGAATCAACACATCGAGTTTTACGAGCAGATGCTAAATTATTATGTAGATAAAAAAAATAGACTTTTTGTACACGCCGGGTTTACCAACCAACACGGGCCAGAGCAAGAGTACCATGAAACCGGTTTTTACTGGGATAGAACATTGTGGGAAATGGCACTATCACTCGATAAGAATATAAAACCTGACGATATAAATTACCCGAAACGCCTTCAAATCTTTGAAGAAATCTTTATAGGGCATACCCCGGTAACCCGAATTAATAAAGATGAACCTGTAAAAAAAGCAAACATCTGGAATGTAGATACTGGCGCTGCATTTATGGGTAAATTATCTGCCATAGATGTAAATTCAAAGGAAATCTGGCAAAGTGAACCTGTTTTTAAGCTCTATCCCAATGAAGAAGGGAGAAATTAAGAGGATTTTACCACAAAACGCGTTTTCTCTTTATATCTTTGTAATTAAAGGATTTTGACATTTATTTGTATTCAACATTCTTAGATATAATATTTTAAGTGAATTTTATATTGATCAATAGATTAATCCCTGCAGATTTTTTAAATTTCTGCTTCAAAAAAAATCAAAATGGCCCTGGACAATATTAGACTAGAAGTAATGAAAACCGTTGAAAAACAGGTAGATGGTTTCATTGAAAAGTATCTTATTCCCGTAGAAGAAATTTGGCAACCTACAGATCTTCTTCCTAATTTACAGAAGGAAAATTATGTAGATGAGCTTACCCAAATTAGGGAAGAAGCCAAAGAGTTGGAATATGATTTCTGGGTAGTTTTAGTTGCTGATATGGTGACCGAAGAAGCTTTACCAACCTATGAATCCTGGTTAATGGATATGGAAGGTGTTAAACAGCACGGGAAAAGCCGTGGGGAAGAAAACGCCTGGTCTAAATGGGTTCGTCACTGGACTGGAGAGGAAAATCGCCATGGAGATACGCTTAATAAATACCTTTATCTATCTGGCCGAGTAAATATGCGTGAGATTGAAAAAACCACACAGTATTTAATCAGTGATGGTTTTGATATTGGTACTGGTCGTGATCCTTATAAAAACTTTGTATATACCAGTTTTCAGGAATTGGCAACCAATATTTCACATAAACGTGTAGGGCAACTAGCCAAGAAAAAAGGCAATAAAATGCTTGGGAAAATGTGTAATATCATTGCGGGAGACGAGATGAGGCATTATATGGCTTATCGGGAATTTGTAAAGACTATTTTTGAACATGACCCTAGTGAAATGATGTTGGCTTTTCACGATATGATGAAAAAGAAAATTGTAATGCCAGCTCAATTTATTCGCGAAAGCGGACAGGGGATTGCTGAAGCTTTTGAAAACTTCTCCAATGCCGCACAAAGACTTGGTGTTTACACTACATACGATTATATAGAAATACTTGAGAAGCTTAACGGTTATTGGGAAATTGACAAAATGCGCTCTTTAACAGATGAGGCTGAAAAAGCAAGAGATTATTTAATGAAATTACCAGACAGAATGCGAAGAATTGCAGGAAGAATGGCTATCCCAGAAGATCAACACACCTTTAAGTGGGTTGAAGCCAACGGAAGACTATAATTTCTGAACACATTATAAAACAAAACCCGCTTCAATTGAAGCGGGTTTTTTATTGAGCTATTATAATTTGTGTTCAATAGTGCTTAAGCAGCATTTCTCTTCCAAACTTTATAAGAGATCAGGTCTTTTTCAATTAGGTTAAGACAGAAAGCAACTACCGCTGCATCATCCAAATACCCAATAATTGGAATAAAATCTGGAATCAGATCTATAGGCGATAGTACATAAAGTAGCGCACCACCAATTGCGGCCACTACATTAAATGGCACTTCCCTATAATTTCCATTTGCATAATCTCTTAGCAAATTAAAAAGTAGTTGCGCATCGTCAACATAACGTTGCAATTTCCCTTTATTTTCAAACTTAGATTTTATGGCTTCCTCATCTTCCAGAACATCGTTTATATCCTCTTCTTCAAAGTCTTCCTGTCGCTTTTTATGCTCTTCCTTAATTTTTTCCTTATCAATTTTACTCATTGTTCATTTTTTTGATGCCCACAAAATATAAAATAATTATTGAAGGCTTAATTAGGGAAATGCTAAAATCTGATAAAAAAATAAACCCCACAGCTTTTTAAATACTGTGAGGTTTTAAGATTTTAGAAATCAAGACTTCCAAATTAGGCTAACTCCGTCATTCTGTCCCGAAGCTTCGGGGTTATTTCAGAATCTAAGTTTTTTTATCTACATACTAGACCCTGAAACGAGTTCAGGGTGACGACTACAATAACTTTTCAAAAAGTCCCTAAAGATCTTTACAGATCGAATTTAATACCCTGCGCCAACGGCAGCTCGGTAGTATAATTAATAGTATTTGTTTGTCTTCGCATATAGACTTTCCAGGCATCAGACCCAGATTCTCTTCCTCCACCGGTTTCTTTTTCACCGCCAAAAGCGCCACCAATTTCAGCACCGGAAGTTCCAATATTCACATTCGCAATCCCACAATCTGAACCTTCTACAGAAAGAAAACGCTCGGCTTCCCTTAAATTGTTGGTCATAATTGCTGAAGAAAGTCCCTGTACTACTCCATTTTGTAATTCAAGCGCATTAGAAACATCTCCAGAATATTTCATAATATAAAGCACCGGTGCAAAAGTTTCGTGCTGTACTATCTTAAATTCATTTTTTGCTTCGGCAATGGCTGGTTTTACGTAGCATCCGCTTTCATAACCTTCGCCTTCCAAAACACCACCTTCAACTAAGATCTTACCTCCTTCTTCCACAACTTTATCTAAAGCGCTTTGATAATTTTTTACCGCATCTTTATCGATAAGCGGTCCCACGTGATTATTTTCATCTAATGGGTTTCCAATACGCAATTGTTTATAAGCTTTAACAATCGCATCTTTTACTTTATCATAAATAGATTCGTGAATAATCAATCTTCGGGTAGAAGTACAACGCTGTCCGCAAGTTCCCACGGCCCCAAATACCGCACCGATTACCGTATTTTTAATATCGGCATCTGGAGTTACAATTATGGCGTTATTTCCTCCTAATTCAAGAAGCGATTTTCCTAACCTTGCGGCAACTGCCTGGGCAACTATTTTTCCCATTCTAATAGAACCAGTAGCCGAAATTAACGGCACTCGTTTATCGTTGGTCATCATCTCACCCACTTTATAATCGCCGGTGATCAATGAAGAAATCCCTGCCGGAACATTGTTTTCAGCAAAAACTCGAGCGGCAATATTTTGACAGGCCACAGAAGTTAATGGAGTCTTCTCTGATCCCTTCCAAACGCAAGCATCTCCACAAACCCACGCCAAAGCGGTATTCCACGACCAAACCGCAACCGGAAAGTTAAATGCCGAGATAATTCCAACTACTCCTAGCGGGTGGTATTGCTCATACATTCTATGCCCGGGGCGTTCAGAGTGCATGGTTAACCCGTGTAGCTGGCGGGAAAGTCCCACTGCGAAATCGCAGATATCTATCATTTCCTGAACTTCGCCCAAACCTTCCTGGTAAGATTTTCCCATTTCGTAAGAAACCAATTTCCCCAAAGGCTCTTTTAATCTTCTTAATTCATCATTGAACTGGCGAACCACTTCACCGCGCTGAGGTGCCGGCCAGGTGCGCCATTCTTTAAAACCTGCAGTAGCAGTAGTAATTACTTTATCGTAATCTTCTTTGGTGGTCGCTTTTACTTTTCCAATTAAAGCGCCGTCTACAGGAGAATAAGATTCAATTACTTCGCCACTACTAAAAAAATCTTTCCCGGTAGAAGTTCCATTATTGGTTTCCTGTAAACCAAGATCCTTTAAAGCTTGTTTAATTCCGAATTTCTCTGCTATTTCACTCATTAATTTGTAAATTTTATCTGTTCTTTTGTGTGTTTCCTGCTAAAATACTAAATTTTTAACGCTAATCTGTCCCGGCAACATAACGTTCGTCTACCGGCATCACTTCCCCGCAGTTATCGCAGGTTCGCAAGTCTTTGCTTCCGTAGAAATGCTTAAAATGTTTTAGAAAATCTTTCTCAATATCGGTTAAGGGAAAATAGACTTCATACAATTTATGGTTACAATTATCGCAATACCATAAAAGTCCATCCTTAGCATCAATTTGTACTCGTTTTCGTTCTACCACTAGACCAATAGAACCTTCTTTTCTCACCGGCGAATGTGGTACTTTTCCGGGATGCAGGTACATATCTCCTGGGCCCAATTGCATTGTCTTCTTCTCCCCATCTTCCTGAATATGAACTTCTATTTCACCTTCTAACTGGTAAAAAAGCTCTTCTGTCTCGTTATAATGATAATCTTTGCGGGCGTTGGGCCCGGCCACTACCATCACAATGTAATCTTCAGATTCTTTATAAAGATTTCGGTTACCAACCGGCGGTTTAAGCGATTCGCGGTTTTGCTCAACCCATTTATTAAGGTTAAAAGGTTTATTTACTGCCATGATTTCAAAATTATATTGCTTAAAATTACAACTTAAAGCTCGAAGAAAAGGATGATTTTCTTATCTTTTTGGGCGCCTTAACGGGCTATTCGCTGCAATTCCTCGTCGCCACTAGGCGACTGCGGGATTTACGCTGCTATCCCTGGCGCAAGCTTAAAATTTTATACAAATGCTTATCTTCGGCTGAAAATCACACTTTTTATGAAAAAAATTTTCCTTTTATTCAGTTTATCACTCTTTTTAGCCTGCAATACTTCAGCTGAAAAAGAAACCAAAACAAGTCAAAATTCAGAAACCCAAAAAGATCAGGATTCCGTAGAAAATTTCGGAATTGTAATTCATGGTGGGGCCGGGACGATTTTAAAAGAAAATATGAGCGACTCTTTAGAACAGGCTTATAAAGAAAAATTGGAAGAAGCTATAAGAACAGGTCACGAAATCCTGGCAAATGGAGGGACTGCGATAGAAGCTGTACAACGAACCATAAATATTATGGAAGATTCACCTTTATTTAATTCAGGAAAAGGTGCTGTATTTACTAACGACGGGAAAAACGAACTCGATGCTTCTATTATGGATGGGGAAACTTTAAATGCGGGTGCTATATCTGGAGTGACCACGGTTAAAAATCCTATAAATTTAGCCTGGGAAGTGATGGAAAATTCAGAGCATGTGATGCTTTCAGGAAAAGGTGCTGAAACCTTTGCAGAGCAACGCGGATTAGAAATTGTAGATCCTGAATATTTCTATACCGAAAACCGATTTAAAAGTTTAGAACGTTTAAAGGAAAGAGATTCAGAAAAAACTGAGTTGGATCACGATGGGAAGACTGCTTTTATAGATCCATTTATTAAAGATTCTAAATTTGGTACGGTTGGTTGTGCCGCTTTAGACAAAAATGGAAACCTGGCCGCAGGAACCTCAACCGGCGGAATGACTAATAAAAAATGGGGCCGCATTGGTGATGCTCCAATAATTGGTGCCGGAACTTATGCCAACAATAAAACTGCTGCGATCTCGGCAACCGGCTGGGGAGAGTTTTTTATTCGCGGGGTGGTAGCTTATGATATTTCAGCATTGATGGAATATAAAGAAATGAGTCTCGCCGAAGCTTCAAAAGAGGTTATCCAGAATAAAAATCCCGAGCTTGGTGGGAGTGGCGGAATCATTGCTATAGATCACAATGGAAATGTGAGTATGGAATTTAATACCGCGGGAATGTACCGTGCAAAAATGAATAAAAACGGTGATTTGGAAATAGGAATTTATGAAGAAGAATAAAATTTTATAAAGTTAAAAACCGAAAATCTCACTTAAATATTTAAGGTTCGAAGAGCTGTTGCTTTTTGAACCTTTTTTTATTGACCAATATGTAGGAGTTATTAAACTATTTCGGTTTGAATAAGTCCTAAACACAAAAGAAATCCAGCTCGTGTTAAATTAACAGTTAATTAAGTTTCGTTGGTTCGGTTTATTCGGAACTAAAACTTAGTTTTGCGCGTTCAAATTATCAGAATGAATAAACTAGAATTAGAAGCGCATAAAACCAGGCTTATAGAAAAACTTGGAGTTCAGTTGGAAAAAGAGCATCAGCTCGCCCCTGTAGCTGCAAGAATTTTCGCCACCTTAATTATGCTTGGTAAAAAAGGAAGCACTTTTGATCAATTAGTAGTAGATCTTAATGCAGGAAAAAGTACTGTGTCTACCCATTTGGAGCACTTGCAGGCTACTAATAAGGTTGAATATTATACAAAGCCAGGAGATCGCAAACGCTATTTTATCGTAAAAACAGATTTAATGGTGAACTATATTGATGAAATGACGGCCAAATGGGAAGCACAAAAATGTATTCATGAAGAAGTGCTTGAATATAAAATGCTCATGAACCAACTTGATTCCAGCGATAACTTTGACCTGGAGTTTCAAAAAAGTTTACTCACCTTTCTCGATGAAGCCACCACTGCGGTTAATAAATTAAAGAAAAAGATCACCAATTCGTAACTATCCTTAGCAATGAAAAAGATAATTTATTTAAGCCTATTTATAAGTACTGCCATTTTCACATCCTGTTCAGACAGCAAAGGCGGCCAGTCACAGCAAAATGAAGCGCAAGGGCCCCAGCCTTTCCCGGTAATAGAGGTTCCAACAAAAACAGTTACCGGTTATAACTCTTATCCAACCAGTATAGAAGGGGTTGTGAATAGTGAAGTACGGGCAAAAGTATCTGGCTATATAACCAATGTTTTAGTAGACGCAGGCGATAAAGTAAAAAAAGGCCAAATGCTTTTCAAGCTTGAAACAGAATCTTTATCTGGCGATGCCGAAGCCGCACAGGCTAATGTAAATGCAGCTCGTGTAGAAGTTGAAAAGCTAAAACCCCTGGTTGAAAAAGATATTATTAGCGAAGTACAATTAGAAACTGCTAAAGCTCAACTCTCCCAGGCTGAGGCAAATTATAACAGTATCGCCGCTAATATTGACTATGCAAACATTAAAAGTCCGGTAGATGGTTATGTAGGCAATATCAATTTTAGAAATGGCGCTCTCGTTTCTCCCGGAGACCCTACCCCACTTACCACAGTTTCTCAAACCGAGGAGGTGTATGCATTCTTTTCTATGAATGAAAAAGACTTTTTAAGTTTTATGGATAGTGCTGATGCTAAAACCCGGGAAGAAAAAATAAAGAATCTTCCTGAAATAAGTTTAATCCTGGCCAATGGGAAAGAATATGAAAATAAAGGAATTATTGAAACAATTTCTGGTGAAATAAACCAGCAAACCGGTACCGTTACTTTTCGGGCTAAATTTAACAATAGCAATGGCTTACTCAGAAATGGCAGCAGTGGAACAGTGAAAATACCTGAAGTTTACGAAGATGCATTAATAGTACCTACCCTTTCTACTTTCGAGCAACAGGGAAAAACTTTTGTTTATAAAGTCCAGTCAGATTCAAGCTTAATAGCTTCTTCTTTAAATATTCTGGCAGAAATAAATAAGGTTTATGTAGTACAAGATGGTGTAGAAAAAGGAGATACTATTCTGGCTAAGGGAGCCAATAAAGTAAAACCCGGCAACAAGATCCAGCCACAACCAACTGCTTTAGATAGCATTGTAAACTCGTTTAATACAGTTTTTAAATAAAAAGCTATGCTAAAAATCTTTATAGAACGTTCTGTATTATCTACAGTAATATCTATCATAATTGTAATGTTAGGTATCCTGGGACTGTCCGAATTGCCGGTTACGCAGTATCCAGATATTGCACCCCCAACGGTACAGGTAAATGCCTCTTACGCCGGTGCTAATGCCGAAACAATACTTGAAAGTGTAGTTGTTCCTATTGAAGAACAAATTAACGGTGTAGAGGGAATGACTTACCTTACCTCTAGCGCCAGTAACGATGGAAGTGCTAGTATCACGGTATTTTTTGAGCAAGGTTATGATCCAGATATCGCAGCGGTAAATGTTCAAAATAGGGTTTCCAGGGCAAACGCTGTTTTGCCAGACGAAGTTATTCGTGCCGGAGTTACCACCACCAAAAGACAAAATTCTGCTTTATTATATGCGGGATTATACACCACCAATTCAGATTATGACGACACGTTTATTCAGAATTATTTGAATATAAACGTCAAACCAGAATTACAGCGTATTAATGGGGTTGGTGAAGTAAATGTGTTTGGAGGTAAAGACTACGCTATGCGTGTTTGGTTGGATCCTGCGAAAATGGCTAATTATGGTTTGGTTCCAAGGGATGTAACTGCTGCCATAGGAGAGCAGAGTTTGGAAGCTGCTGCAGGAGCTTTAGGCCAGAATGTTGGAGAATCTTTTGAATATGTTTTAAAATATAAAGGTCGGTACAAAACCGCCGAAGAGTATGAAAATATTATTATTTCTGCTCAGGATAATGGCCAATTTCTTAGAGTAAAAGATGTTGGATCTGTAGAACTTGATGCATTTTCTTATTCCTCACTTTCCAGGTCTAAAGGTTATCCAGCTATTAGTTTTGGTGTTTTTCAAACTCCCGGCTCCAATGCGCAGGAAGTTATTGAAGAAATCTATGAGAAATTAGACGATCTAAAAGAAGATTTCCCAGAAGGTATAGATTATATAATTAACTACGATACCAATAAATTTTTAACCGCATCTATAGGAAAAGTAAAAACCACTTTAATTGAAGCGTTTTTACTGGTATTCTTAGTGGTATTTGTTTTTCTTCAGGATTTAAAATCTACATTGATTCCAGCAATTGCAGTTCCGGTTTCCATTATTGGTACTTTTTTCTTCCTGGGAGTTCTAGGCTACTCAATTAACCTGCTCACTTTATTCGCGCTGGTATTAGCCATTGGTATTGTGGTAGATGATGCCATTGTTGTCGTAGAAGCAGTGCACGCCAAATTAGAAGACGGTGCCAAAAGTGCCAAAAAAGCTTCAGTTTCAGCTATGAGTGAAATTGCGGGAGCTATTGTGTCAATTACCCTGGTAATGGCAGCGGTGTTTATTCCCATCACTTTTATAAAAGGACCTTCAGGGGTGTTTTATGAACAATTTGGGGTTACTCTTATTATTGCGATCCTAATTTCAGCAGTAAACGCTTTAACGCTTAGTCCCGCCTTATGTGCAGTTTTCTTAAAACCACATTCAGATAAAAAGAAAAAGCAGAATCTCTTACAAAGATTTTATACAGCCTTTAATACCGCTTTTAAAACCACAACTAAAAAATACACAAATTCCCTTGGCTTTTTAGTAAAGCATAAATGGATCACGTTCTTAATTCTTGCAGTTGCTGCAGCAGGAATATTTTGGGCAGATAGTTCTATTCCTAAAGGTTTTGTACCTACTGAAGACCGTGGAGTTATTTTTGTAAATGCAGAACTTCCTCCAGGTTCCTCCTTAGATAGATCTTATCAGGTTTCACAAACGCTTTACGACCAAATGGAAAGTGTAGAAGGCGTGAGAACAGCGACAGTTATTGCTGGTCGTAACTTCTTCTCGGGCGCAGGAAGCTCGAACGCGATGGGATTCATTATTCTTGAAAACTGGGAAGACAGGGATACAGATGAAACCTCATTAGATGGAATTGTTGCCCAATTAAATAAGAAAGCTGCCGCAATATCTGATGCCAATATCATCTATTTTACCCCGCCCAGTGTGCCAGGTTTTGGTAGTGCAGATGGTTTTGATATGCAGTTGATAGATCGTACTTCAGGTGAACTCAAAGAATTAGACCAAATCACCAGCGAATTTGTAGGAAATCTTATGCAAAGACCTGAAATTGCTACGGCCTCTAATCCTTTTAGCACCAACTATCCGCAATTACAAATGGATATTGATGTACCAAAGGCTAAAGAAGCCGGGGTTAGTGTAAGCGATATTTTAAGCACATTGCAAGGCTATGTTGGAGGTATTTATACCGCTAATTTTAGCCGTTTTGGAAAACAGTTCCGGGTTTTTGTACAGGCCTTACCCGAAGATCGAATAGATCAGGAAAGCCTTAATAGCATGTTCCTTAAAACTCCAAGCGGTGAAATGGCTCCCGTTTCACAATTTGTGAGTTTAGAACGAATTTATGGCCCTCAAACCGTCACTAGATTTAACTTATTTAATGCCGTGAACCTTACAGGATCTTCTGCACCGGGCTATAGCTCGGGAGATGCAATTACCGCTATTGAAGAAACGGCAAAAGAAAGTTTACCAAATGAATATGAGGTGGCTTTCTCCGGGTTAACCAGGGAAGAAATAGCTTCCTCGGGACAGGCCGGAATAATTTTTATCTTAAGTATTGTATTTGTGTACTTTCTATTAGCAGCGCAGTATGAAAGCTACCTTCTGCCATTTTCTGTTATTCTATCTCTGCCCATTGGAGTTGCAGGAGCCTATTTCTCAACCTGGATGGCCGGTTTAGAGAATAACATTTATTTCCAGATCGCATTAATAATGTTAATTGGCTTATTAGCAAAAAATGCTATCCTTATCGTAGAGTTTGCCATACAAAGACGCCGGGAAGGTATGCCTTTAACCGAAGCTGCAATAGACGGGGCCCGGGTAAGGCTGCGCCCTATTTTAATGACTTCCTTTGCTTTTATTTTAGGCTTAACTCCCCTGGTACTCGCTACCGGTGTAGGAGCTCAGGGAAACAGATCTATTGGTACCGGCGCAGCCGGCGGATTGTTAATTGGTACTGTAGTAGGTGTTTTTGTAATTCCTATTCTCTATATCATTTTCCAGTGGCTTCAGGAAAAAATAACAGGTGTACCAGAAGCAGCTCAAACAGAAAACAAATCAATTTCTGAAAAAGAATAACAATGAGAAATAACAGTATATATAAACTTTTGCTTGGGGGAGCCATGCCATTTTTACTGGTTTCCTGTTTTGCAGCCAAAGATTACAAACGTCCTGAAATAGAAGAGATTTCTGAAGAATTGTATAGAACAGATAATCTTCCACAGGATTCATTAAATATGGCTACTATTTCCTGGACCGAAATTTTTACCGACCCTATTCTCAAAAACCATATTGAAGAAGGCCTGGAAAACAATATAGATATTCGTATCGCTATTCAGCAAATGCTCGCCGCTGAAGCTTATGTAAAACAAGGGAAAGCGAGCTATTTTCCAACTTTAAACGCTGGACCGGGCGTAAGTCATCAAATCCTGTCTCCAAATAGCCAGTTCGGTTCTTTCTTTGACGGCAGCATCACCCAATACGACATCACTGGAAACCTTTCCTGGGAAGCCGATATTTGGGGAAAGATAAGAAGTAATGACAGGGCTTTTACTGCCTCTTATTTGCAAAGTGAAGCTGCCCATAAAGCAGTAAAATCTCAACTTATCGCAAATATTGCTACCAATTATTACCAGTTACTTAGCCTGGACGAGCAACTTAGAATTGCAGAAGAAACGCTGGAAACCAGGAAGAGTAGCCTGGAAACTACTAAGGCTTTAAAAGATGCCGCTAATGTGACTGAAGTTGGTGTACAACAAACAAAAGCCCAACTTCATACTGCCGAAGCTTTAGTCGTTCAGCTTAAGAATGAAATACGTTTACTGGAAAATTCTTTTTCAATTTTACTGGGAGATAATCCGCAACAAATTGAGCGAACCGATCTTTCTGAACAGAAAATCATATCCCCGCTAAATACTGGTGTTCCCTCTCAACTCCTAAGAAACAGGCCAGATGTAATAGCAGCAGAGTACGGGTTAATAAATGCTTTTGAACTCACCAACGCAGCCAGGGCAGATTTCTACCCTTCACTTACTTTAACCGCTGCAGGTGGTTTTCAAAGTTTAGATCTCGATAAGTTATTAAATGTTAACTCCCTTTTTGCCAATTTGGGCGCATCCTTATTGCAACCTATTGTAAACAAAAGACAAATAAGAACGCAATATGAAGTTTCACAGGCACAACAGGAAGAAGCCTTGCTAAATTTCAAACAAGCTATTCTCATAGCAGGCCGTGAAGTTTCAGACGCACTTTCTAACTACCGGGCAAGCACAGATCGCCAGGAAATTTTACAGAACGAATATGAAGCCTATGATAAAGCTTCGAGTTATTCAGAAGAACTGTTGAATAATGGTTTGGTAAATTATCTTGAAGTATTAACAGCCAGGGAAAATGCATTAAACTCCCAACTTAATCTGATAAATGCAGAATACAATAAATTAAATGCTATTGTAAATCTTTATAAAGCTCTTGGCGGAGGTTGGCAGTAAACTGAAGCAATCTTAAGAAGTATCCAGAGAGAAAATAATTTTTGAATTTTGAGGCATCCCAAATCTTTACGATTTAGAATATAAGCTCGATTATCGAGTAAATGTGTTGGATTTGTTTTGTTAATTGTTGAAAGGCAGCTTCGAAGTATAACTTCGGGGCTGTTTTTTGTTGGAAAACTAATTAATCTTCGACTAATCGAGAAATTCATTAATTTTAATCAAGTATAAAATATTTCAATTATGAAAAGTAATTTCAGCGAAATTATAAAAGATAACAAACCTGTATTAGTCGACTTTTATGCCGATTGGTGCGGGCCTTGCAAAACCCTGGCGCCAATTCTAAAAGACGTGAAAGCCGAAATGGGCGAGGCTATCAAAATCGTAAAGATTGATGTTGATAAAAATCAGGAATTGGCTGGGAAATACCAGGTTCGAGGTGTGCCAACGATGATGCTTTTTAAAGATGGACAACAACTTTGGAGACAATCAGGTGTATTACAAAAAGCACAGATTATTGAGGTAATTAAATCCCATTCAGTTTAAATTTTATCAAGATCTGGAGCTGTGAGCTCTTCTACCGGCCAGCCAGCCTGTTTAGCTCCCGCTAAATATGCCGATTCCATAAACTCGAGTAAAGCTTTACGGGGGTTTTCCTCTTCTCTCAAATTTGCGTAGGTTAAAATCGCCATTGGGCTGCCATTGCTCATTTCCCAACTTGCCGATTCTGGCCGTAAATTTTGTGATTCAATCCCTTTGGGATTAGGAAATGTATAGGAATAAAATGCTGGTTCCTGTACTTTATCGTCTCCCGGCCAGAATCCAAAACTAATACATTCATGACTGTAAGCATCTTTATCTGAAAGTCTTGCTTCATCAGGCATTTTTGGCGCTTTCTTTCCGGAAAACCTGGTTACAGCAAGATCCATGGAATGCCAGTAAAGGTGAGCTGGAGAAGTCTTTCCGTAAAATCTTCCGCTAAATTCTTTAAACACAATATTTATCCAAACCAGAGATTTCCATAGATCCTGCACATAATCCTCCCGATAATGATGAAATTCGGTTATTTCAGAAAAATCTTTTTCAATTCCAAGATCATAAGGTTTTGAGACTATCTTAACAGGTACCCGCGACCGCTTTAAAAGCTCCATTAATTCCGAATAAAAATCAGCAACACTAAGTTTATTTTTAAGCTGAAAAGATTCAAATGCTCCTTCGCTGGTTTGAACTTCCACACGATTTTTAAGCACATTCAAATCTATAGAAAATGAGTTGAAACCATTATTATAAGGGATCGTGCCAGTGCTAAAACCAGTTGGAGTGATATAATGCGTAACATACCACCAATGATTTTTCCTAGGACTAAGCTTGAGCCGAAACTTTCCTATTATTTGAAGAAATAGGTGCAAGGTGAGCTTTTCCTTTTCAAAACCTACATATTTTAATTCCGGTAGTGCTGTGTTTTTCATAACATTTTAGTTAAGCTAGAACTTCCTGAAATTCTGCGTTCTTTTCTATAATTTTCTTCGCGAAAGGGCAAAGTGGAATAATTTTCAATTTATTTTCTTTAGCAAAATCTACCCCAGCTTTTACTAATTTTCTCCCAAGGCCTTCTCCCTTATAACCGGGATCAACCTCGGTGTGGTCTATTATAAATTTATTGGGACCCGCCCAGGTAAAAGTCATTTTCCCCACTTGTTTTTCATCATCTAAAAGTTTAAAATAACCTTTCTTTCCATCATCATGTTTTTCAATCTTCATCATTTAAAATTTTAAATTATCACTATAGAGAAAAATTAATTTAATTTTCCTCCTTTAGCTGTCCACCAGGGATGGACTTCAACGTCAAGTCTTCCAGATTTCACCATAGGATCCTGCCTGGCTAAACTATCGGCTTCTTTCAAAGTAGCCGTATTATAAACAGCAATTCCCCGAATGTCACCATCGCCACCAAATGGACCAATTAGGCTTGCGAATCCCTCTTCGGCCATCTTACTTAAATAAGTGAGATGTTCTTTTTGTAGCCGGGCAGCTTCAGTTGAATCCTGATTTCGGTTTTTGCCACTTTTTAGGAAAACCATATAATACTGTTGCATGAGATAGGTAGTATCTCCCTCTTCATATCTGAAAGTTTGATAGCCCTTTTCTTTCAAATCATTTTCTACCGAATCTATATTCATTACAGGTTTCTTAGCTGCAATTTTTTCAGGACCGGGAATGCCCCTTTCTTCTTCAGAAATCTCCTCGCAGGAAATTAAAAGAATTGGAAAAACCAGTGCAAAAATTAATTTCTTCATATTAAAGCTTTACCAGTTTACAAAAGGGTTTATACTTAGTTGAGAATTATAATATTTTATTTGGCCAGTGACTTCTTCACCTAACCACTCAGGTTTTAAAAATGTATCGGTCTCATTATTTAGTTCTATTTCAGCTACCGTCAAACCTTCATTTTCACCGTAAAATTCGTCAATTTCGAACACAAAGTTTCCAGACTTTACCAAATACCGGGTTTTCTCTATAATTCCCGGTTCACAGAGTTCAAATAGTGTTTCTGCTTCCTTCGTATCGATTTCTTTTTCCCACTCAAAACGGGTAAGTCCGCTTTTAGAAGATTTCCCTTTAATAGTGAGAAAAGCTTTTTTACCGGTAATTCTTAAGCGAACCGTCCTTTCCGGATCGGTATTTAAAAAGCCTTGCTTTATCCTGAAATTCTTAAAAGCTTGCTTTTTAAAAACTTCGGAGATTACAAGGAATTTACGTTCAATTTCCTGCATTTAATTATTGTGAGCTATATTCTTAATTTCATCTGATGGGATCCTTTGTACGTCCAACTCAGGAGAATTGGCAATGGCCACCATCGCTTTGGCGATACTTTCAGCTGAAATAGATTTGTATTTTCTTAAAGTTCCAAGGAAAAAAGGATTAATGAAATTCAACATTATTTTTCCTACCTTTTCAAAACTTCGGCTTTCCTTCCGCTCTCCGGTGATAAGCGAAGGCTGCAAAATATAAGTATGTTTAATTTCCTGTTCTAAAACTTCCTTTTCCATTTTCCCCTTGGTGCGGTTATAAAACACGCGACTTTTAGGGTTAGCACCAAGTGCAGAAACCACTAGAAAAGTTTCTATATTATTTTCTTTACACAGTTTCGCCGCAGCAATTGGGATCCCACGATCTATCTTGGTATAGGTTTCGTGATCTGGAGTTTTGCTTTTCGTGGTTCCAACGCAACAAAAGACCTCATCGGCCGTAAATTTATCTTTGTGCTCTTCTAATTTAAAGAGGTCTATTAGATGTTCCTCGATTTTAGGATGCTTCATTTCTACTGAATTCCTGGAGAAAAGTTTGATCTTCTCATACCTCTCGTCTTCCAGTAATTGCTGAAGTAACATCCCACCGGTAAGGCCGGTAGCTCCTAAAATTATAGCTGTCTTTGGCATTTTCTTTTATTTTTTTGATCGGTTAATAATTGTATGTTTAACAATATTAGCTTTCAGTAAAGAATATAAACAAAATAACCCGCCCCACTATGGGCCGTAACTAAATTTTAAGAAAGCTTACCTAAGTTAGGGATTATAAAGTTTTTGGAGTTGACCTCATTTTTATTCAAGAATTCGCCATTCAGTTAGTTTTTTAAAAAGGGATCTGGCCTGCGCCGGGATTAGTGAAACTGTTCAATTTACCTGTGTCTTTTTCCTGCCAAATTGAAGTTTCACTAACTTTGTAAAGTGAATCAAGAACTTCCTCTTCGCAAAATCATTCATATAGATATGGATGCGTTCTATGCCTCGGTAGAACAACTGGACAATCCCGAATTACGTGGTAAGGCCATTGCTGTGGGTGGAAGTTCTGAAAGAGGGGTTGTTAGTGCTGCAAGCTACGAAGCGCGAAAATATGGCGTAAAAAGCGCTATGAGTAGCGTAATTGCCAAACGCAATTGCCCACATCTAATCTTTGTAAAGACACGGTTTGATCGCTACCGGGAAATTTCACAACAAATCAGGGAAATATTCTATGAATATACAGACCTGGTGGAACCGCTTTCTCTAGATGAAGCCTACCTTGATGTTACAGAAAATAAAAAGGGAAATCCCAGTGCCAGCCTTATCGCCAGAGAAATACGGGAGAAAATTAAAGAAAAAACCGGCTTAAATGCTTCGGCAGGAATTTCTATAAATAAATTTATCGCAAAAATTGCCAGTGATTTTAATAAACCTAACGGACAAAAAACGGTAAATCCCGAAGAAGTTGAAGCCTTTTTGGAAGTTTTAGACATCAGGAAATTTCACGGCGTGGGTAAAGTAACTGCCGAAAAAATGTATATGCTGGGCATATTTACAGGAAAAGATCTAAAAACCAAAAGTGAAGAATATTTAACCGAAAAATTCGGGAAAAGTGGTGCTCATTATTTTAATGTGGTTCGCGGTATTCATTTGAGTGAAGTAAAACCGAATAGAATTAGGAAATCACTTGGTGCCGAACGCACTTTTGATGAAAATATCTCTTCAGAAATTTTTATGCTGGAAAGGCTGGAAAACATCGCTGAAGAAATAGAACGCCGACTTAAAAAAAGCAAGGTTGCGGGAAAAACTGTCACCCTCAAGTTAAAATACAGCGATTTCACCCAGCAAACTCGCAGCAAAACTATTTCATTCTACATTTCCAGCAAAGAGCTTATTCTAGAAAACGCCAAAGAATTATTGTACCAGGAAAAAATGAAAGATTCAGTTAGACTTTTAGGAATTTCCCTTTCTAATTTAAATACCGATAAAAACGAAAAGAAACCAAAAGAGGAAAAGGAAATTGAGGTGCAATTGAAGTTTGAGTTTTAAAGTAGAAACTTTTTATTTTTAGATCCCCGATAAAGAATCGGGGCAGGCTCTGAAACAAGTTCAGGATGACTTGAGAAAGTTTTTAAAATAAAAAAGCCACGAATTCACTAATTGTGTATTCGTGGCTTACTCTTTAGAATAAACTTATTCTATTTCAGAAACTCTTAAAGTATTCACCATACCTTTTTCACCAATTGGCATTGCTGCAAGATTTATGGTGAAATCACCTACCTCTACAAAAGTTTTCTCTTTCGCTATTCGGTTAATATCATCAATAGTTTCATCGGTGCTTACAAACTTGTCGTAATGAAAGGCCTTAACACCCCAGAGCAAGCTAAGCTGCGATAAAATTCTATTATTCGAAGTAAATACCAAAATATGTGCTTCAGGTCTCCAGGCTGAAATCTGGAAAGCCGTATATCCACTATTGGTTAAAGTACAAATTGCTTTGGCCTTGATCTCGTTAGCCATATGCGCCGCGTGATAACAAACCGCTTTGGTTATGTATCTATTGGTGCGTACGTGCGGTGGATCGTGAGGAACTTTAATTAATGGCGAGTTCTCTACGGTTTCGAGAATTTGTGTCATTTTCTGAATAACCTGAACAGGATACTGCCCTACCGAAGTTTCTCCACTAAGCATTACGGCATCAGCCCCATCCATAACAGAGTTAGCTACATCGTTAACCTCAGCCCGTGTAGGCGTAAGACTGGTGATCATAGTCTCCATCATTTGAGTGGCAATAATTACCGGAATTCGAGCTTTTTTCGCGGTAAGTACCAATTTCTTTTGAATTAGAGGCACTTCCTGAGCAGGAATTTCCACTCCTAAATCTCCACGAGCTACCATTAAACCATCACAGTAAGCAACAATCTTATCGATATTTGCTACTCCTTCCGGTTTTTCAATTTTAGCAATAATAGGAATCTTATATTCGCTATGCTTTTTTATTAGATCCTGAAGTTCTTTTAAATCCTCGGCGTGACGAACAAAAGAAAGTGCCATCCAGTCTACCTGCATTTCACAGGCGAAAATCGCATCTTTTACATCCTTTTCGGTCAAGGCGGGTAGAGAAATATTAGTATTTGGAAGGTTTACTCCTTTTTTAGATTTTAAAGGCCCGCCCTGGATAACCCGGGTTCTAACTTCATCTTTTTTATTTGAACTTATTACTTCAAAAATAAGTTTTCCGTCGTCTAAAAGAATACGCTCTCCCGCAGATACATCTTGCGGAAAAGTTTCGTAATTCATATAAACGCGTTCTGCAGTTCCTTTAAATTCCTTTCCGGTGGCAAAAATAATCTCATCCCCTTCGGCAACTACCACCTCGTCTTTCATAACTCCAACGCGCAATTTAGGGCCTTGTAAATCCCCAAGAATAGCTGCGTTATAGCCTTTTTCCTTATTCAGGTCTCTAATCATTTGGATGCGTTCTTTTACATCATCATAATTAGCGTGGGAAAAGTTTACTCTAAAAACGTTCACCCCGGCCTGGAGCATTTTATCTAAAGTCTCTTTGGAACTAGTTGCTGGCCCAAGGGTAGCAACTATTTTAGTTTTCTTATTTGTTGGCATTATTCAAAAATTAAATTTTGTTTGGATTTCAATAAATCTGTATCAATTTTATAGACCGCGATAACCTGTGGTATCTGACTTATTGCATTAACAAGCATATTGAGGTCTTTTTGATTTAGCTCCTCGTCTATCTTTAAAAAGAAATCGACCTTTTTATACTCAGGCACCAGGTTTACCTGCAAGGGTCTCACTTCTTCTTCTTCAAATAAAGAACCCGAACTTAATATCTTTTTAGGTTCTCCTTTAAATTTGTTGGCCACAAGGTGATAAGACCTAAAATTTGCCAAATCTTTAAAGGAATAATGGGCATAGTAAGCTTCTACCGATTTATGGTTGAAGTCTATATCGCGGCGTTCTCTTTTTAGTTGAAGTTTAAGAAACTTATTTAGCAAATAAGCCATCTTATAATCTTCTAAATCACCATAAAGCGCTATTAATCCAAAATCATCTTCTTCAACGTCTTCCAGCAGCGTTTTATGCAATTGCATAGCTTTCAATTTAAGGTTAAAGATAAGATAAGATTGAGAAAAATGAAGCTTTATACCCCCAAAACTTCGTATTTATCTACGAAAACGTTATAGTCTGGAATAATTTCACAATTTTAAGTGATTTTATTTTGAAGTGCGTAATAGGCTCTTTTCGCAGTTTTTTCTTCAGCCTTCTTTTTGGAGGTCGCCCTGGCTTTTGCAACAACCTTTTCATCTAATCGTAATTTTACGGCAAAATGCTTCACTTCATCATTTCCCGTATCTTCATAAACTTCGAAATCAAATTCTCTTTTTTCTTTCTGGCACCATTCTATAAAAAGGCTTTTGTAGCTTATTACCTGCCCTTCTAATTGCTCGATATCTACATAGGGCTCTATTACCCTTTCGTAAATAAATCGCTTACAATATTTATACCCCCTGTCAAGATAAATCGCTCCAATTAAGGCTTCAAAAAGGTTACCATGAATGTTTGAGCCAAATTGTTCTTTCGGAATATTAGTTTGTACATGGTCTATAAGTTTAAGATCCTTACCCAATTCATTCAAATGCTTTCTGCTAACCACTTTAGATCGCATTTTGGTAAGATAACCCTCATTCCCACCGGGAACTGCTTTAAAGAGGTGAGAAGCGATTACTGCACTTAACATAGCATCGCCTAAAAACTCCAGCCGTTCAAAACTTATAGCATTGCCTTTTTCATCTTTAATATTGAGAGAACGATGTGTAAATGCTTTTTGGTAATGAAGAATATTTTTAGGCTTAAAGCCTAAAATTTTATATAAAACCGAAAAAAAATTCCCGCCTTTACCAGAGCGGGAATTTAATATATTTCGAATAACACCCATAATACTGTTGGTTATTCGTCGTACTTTTTAAATAATACACAGGCGTTGTGCCCTCCAAATCCAAACGTGTTGCTCATTACAACATTCACATCACGCTTTTGAGCTTTGTTTAAAGTAAGGTTCAAATCTGGATCTATGTTTTCATCCTTGTGCTCATGGTTTATAGTAGGTGGCACTATTCCATGCTGCATAGATAAAATTGCTGAAATTGCTTCTACAGCACCTGCAGCTCCAAGCAAATGCCCGGTCATAGATTTTGTTGAATTGATATTCATTGTTTTGGCATGTTCACCAAAAACCTTGCTTATCGCTTTTAACTCGGCTACATCACCCAATGGGGTAGAAGTTCCGTGCGTGTTTATGGCATCTACGTCTTCGGGTTTCATACCTGCATTACGAAGACAATTTTCCATAACTGCAACCACTCCGTTACCTTCAGGATGTGGGGCCGTCATATGATAAGCATCAGAAGATAATCCTCCTCCAAGAACTTCAGCATAGATTTTGGCTCCCCTGGCTTTGGCGTGCTCATATTCTTCAAGAATAAGTGCCCCACTCCCTTCTCCTAATACAAATCCATCACGAGTAGCATCAAAAGGTCTTGAAGCAGTTTCAGGATTTTCATTTTGTGTAGAAAGAGCGTGCATGGCGTTAAAACCACCCATACCAGCCATAGTTACCGCAGCTTCAGATCCTCCGGAAACAATAATATCACTATGCCCCAGCCTAATATTATTCAGCGCATCTATCATCGCATTTGCTGCAGATGCACAAGCTGAAACGGTAGTGTAATTTGCTCCCATAAACCCGTGACGAATAGAGATATTACCCGGGGCAATATCTGCAATCATCTTAGGAATAAAGAAAGGGTTAAACCTTGGTGTACCATCTCCCGTTGCGAAGTTTATCACTTCGTTCTGGAAAGTTTCCAATCCGCCAATTCCGGCCCCCCATATTACACCGACCCGATACTTATCTACAGTATCCAGGTTGATGCCGGAATCTTTAATCGCTTCATCTGAAGCTACAATGGCATATTGGGCAAACCTATCCAGTCTTCTTACTTCCTTGCGGTCAAAGAAATCCAGCGGGTCAAAATTTTTGAGTTCACAAGCGAATTTGGTTTTGAATTTTTCAGTATCGAAATAGGTAATAGGTGCACCACCACTTTTTCCGGCTACCAAAGCCTCCCAATATTCTTCAATATTGTTACCAATGGGGGTTAGGGCTCCCAGGCCCGTTACTACAACTCGCTTTAACTCCATATGGTCTATACTCTTTTTATTTTTTTGCGTCTTCAATATAAGAAATTGCCTGACCTACTGTGGCAATGTTCTCAGCCTGGTCATCAGGAATCTGGATGTCGAATTCTTTTTCGAATTCCATGATCAATTCCACAGTGTCCAATGAATCAGCACCCAGATCGTTTGTGAAGCTTGCTTCGTTTACAACCTCGTTCTCGTCAACACCTAACTTGTCAACGATAATCGCTTTTACTCTTGATGCAATGTCTGACATAATACTTTTATTTTAATTTTGATTAGGAGGCAAAAATAAAAAACTTTATTTTAAAACCGATTTTTACTTTAAAAATGTGATTGTAATTTACATAATTTTCACTGAAAGGGCTTAATTTTACACTTTATTAATTGTTAACAAGCTAATTTTGAGCAATCAAGCAAATATCGGTAAAAAGAAAATAGTTGTCTTCGCTTCCGGCTCCGGAACAAATGCCGAAAACATCATTAAATATTTTCAGAAATCTCCTTATGCCAGCGTGGTAGCGGTTTTCTCGAATAAAAGATCGGCAAAAGTGCTAAAAAGAGCTCATGATCTAAATGTTAAAGCCCTTCATTTTGACCGTGATGCACTCTACAATAGTTATGATGTTCTGCATATTTTAGAGGATATAAATCCAGATTTAATTGTTTTAGCCGGATTTATGTGGATTTTCCCCGAAGATATCCTAAAAAAGTATCCACAAAAAATTGTAAACATACATCCAGCGCTACTTCCAAAATATGGAGGTAAGGGAATGTACGGCATGAATGTGCACGAAGCCATTATTCAGAATAAAGAAAAAGAAAGCGGAATTAGCATTCATTTTGTAAATGAAAATTATGATGAAGGCGAAATAATCTTTCAGGCCAAAACAGAAATTTCAGAAGAGGACACGCCGGAAAGTCTCGCAGAAAAAATTCACAAGCTGGAATACAAACACTTCCCAGAAATCATTCAGCAATTACTTCAAAAGGAATCCCAATAGTGCAAACAGCCCAGGTACACATTTATACCGATGGCGCCGCGAGAGGAAATCCCGGCCCCGGCGGTTATGGCATTGTGATGGAATGGGTAGGTAAATCCTACCGCAAAGAATTCGCAAAAGGTTTTAAACACACTACCAATAACCGGATGGAGTTGCTGGCGGTAATTGAAGCCCTAAAAAAATTAAAAAAACCAGGTGTTTATGCCATTGTTTTTACCGATTCAAAATATGTTGCTGACGCAGTAAACAAAAAATGGGTCTTCGGCTGGGAAAAGAAAAATTTTAAAGACCGAAAGAATGCCGATCTCTGGATTGAGTTTTTAAAGGAAATTAGGAAACATCATGTAAGCTTTAGGTGGATAAAAGGACATAATGACCATCCGCAAAACGAACGCTGCGACGCTTTGGCGGTGGCCGCCTCAAAAGAAAAAAGGTTATTAATAGACGAAGGTTTTCAGCAAAATTGAACGGAATTAGTCTATACGTAGAGTATTCGAGATGAAACATGGAGGCATTATTACTATTATATCCTGGTTTCGAGACGAAACGTACAACATTTAAATCTCGATTATCGAGTAATTTTGATTGAGCCCTTGAAAAACAAACTGTATATTTGCAGCACATTTTTTAAACCATTTTATGAGTAAATTACTGATTGTAGGCACTGTAGCCTTTGATGCTATTGAAACCCCATTTGGGAAAACAGATAAAATTCTTGGAGGTGCAGGAACATATATTGGGCTTTCGGCCTCGCAGTTTAATGTAGATAGCGCAGTGGTATCTATTGTAGGAGACGATTTTCCTCAGGAATACCTAGACCTACTTACCAAAAACAATATAAATATAGAAGGAATTGAAGTGGTTCCCGGCGGAAAAACTTTCTTTTGGAGTGGCCGCTACCATAATGACTTAAATTCAAGAGATACTTTAGATACACAGCTAAATGTTTTAGCGGATTTTAATCCTGTGGTACCTAATTCTTATAAAGATGCTGAAATTGTGATGTTAGGAAACCTGCATCCTTTAGTTCAATTGAGTGTTTTAGAACAAATTGAATCCCCAAAACTCGCCATTTTAGATACTATGAACTTCTGGATGGATAATGCCCTGGAAGATCTAATGAAGGTGATTAGTAAAGTAGATGTGATCACTATTAATGATGAAGAGGCCCGCCAACTTTCTGGTGAATATTCTTTAGCAAAAGCTGCTAAAAAGATCGCAACGATGGGTCCTAAATATGTGGTGATTAAAAAAGGTGAACACGGCGCATTACTATTCCATGAAGAGCAGGTATTCTTTGCACCCGCCCTTCCATTAGAAGAAGTTTTTGACCCAACCGGGGCCGGAGATACATTTGCCGGAGGTTTTGCAGGTTATCTTGCAAAAACTGGAGATATTAGCTTTGAAAATATGAAAAACGCCATAATTTACGGCTCCAATCTCGCCTCTTTTTGCGTTGAAAAATTTGGCACCGAAAGGATGGAGGAGCTTTCAGGCGAAGAAGTAAATTCGCGCCTCGAAGAGTTTAAGAAATTAACTCAATTTGAAATAGCATTAACCTAAACCTATGCCCTGAATTTTCAGGGCATTTTTTATATAAAACAGGATTGAAATCCTTTTACTATGAGTGACGCCTTAAAACACGAATGTGGGATTGCCCAAATACGATTGTTAAAACCCCTGGAATACTATAAAGAAAAATATGGTACTGCCTTTTACGGGATCAACAAAATGTATTTAATGATGGAAAAACAGCATAACCGCGGCCAGGATGGTGCCGGTTTTGCTAACATCAAATTAAATACTGCGCCTGGAGATCGTTATATAAGCCGAATTAGATCTAATGCGGCCCAACCAATTCAGGATATTTTTGAACAGATCAATGGGAGAATTAACGACGAAATTAAAGCCAACCCTGAGTATGCTGATAATGTTGATCTGCAAAAAAAGAACCTTCCCTATGTAGGTGAAGTGTATCTTGGGCACGTTCGCTACGGGACTTTTGGTAAGAATAGTATAGAAAGTGTACACCCGTTTCTTAGACAGAATAACTGGATGCACCGTAACCTGATTGTTGCGGGAAATTTTAATATGACCAATGTAAACCAGCTTTTTAATAACCTGGTAGAACTTGGGCAGCATCCAAAAGAAAAGGCCGATACCGTTACGGTAATGGAAAAAATTGGCCATTTCCTGGATTCTGAAGTAGAAAAACTCTACAAAAAATTAAAGAAGCAGGGTTTCTCTAAAGTTACCGCCTCTCCTTTAATTGCTGAAAAATTAAACGTGGCAAAAATTCTTAGAAAATCTTCTAAGAACTGGGATGGCGGCTATGCTATGGCAGGTTTATTAGGTCACGGAGATTCATTTGTTTTACGTGATCCCGCAGGAATTCGACCCGCATATTATTACAAAGACGATGAAGTGGTTGTAGTGGCATCAGAAAGACCCGTAATTCAAACTGCTTTTAATGTAGATTTTAATGATGTTCACGAATTGCCGCCGGGACACGCTATTATAACTAAAAAAAGCGGAGAAGTAAATATTAAAGAAATCCTTGAGCCTTTAGAACGCAAAGCCTGTTCTTTTGAACGTATTTATTTTTCCCGCGGAAGCGATGCCGAGATCTATAAAGAACGTAAAATGCTTGGGCGTTTATTAATGCCAGAAGTACTAAAATCTATAAACCACGACACGATTAATACGGTCTTTTCTTTTATCCCAAATACTGCGGAAACAAGTTTCTACGGAATGGTAGAAGCCGCACAGGATGAGCTAAACAAACAAAAGAATGATGCAATTTTAGCTGAAAAAGATACTTTAACCGATGCCCGACTTCAGGAAATACTTGCTCACAGGTTACGCACCGAAAAAATTGCGATCAAAGACGTTAAACTTAGAACATTTATTACTGAAGATAGCAGCCGGGACGATCTCGTTGCCCACGTTTATGATGTAACCTACGGGGTGGTTAAACCAGAAGACAGCCTGGTAATTATAGATGATAGTATTGTTAGGGGAACTACTTTAAAGAAAAGCATCATAAAAATGCTGGACAGGTTAAACCCAAAACAAATTGTAGTGGTTTCTTCGGCACCACAAATTCGTTATCCGGATTGTTATGGTATAGACATGGCTCGCCTGGAAGGTCTTGTTGCTTTTAGGGCAGCCCTGGAGCTTTTAAAAGATAATAACCAATACGATATTGTGGAGGAGGTTTACGAGAAGTGTAAACTGCAAGTAGATCTTGCCGATGAGGAAGTAAAGAATTTCGTTAAGGAAATCTACGAACCTTTTACCGATGAGCAGATCTCAGATAAAATTTCAGAATTACTTTGTGATACCGATGTAAAGGCAGATGTAAAAGTGATATACCAAACGGTAGATAATTTGCATAAAGCCTGCCCTAAAAACCTGGGTGACTGGTATTTTACAGGTAACTATCCAACCAATGGAGGTAATCGCGTGGTGAACAGAGCTTTTATAAATTTTTATGAAGGAAACGAAGGAAGAGCCTATTAAGTGCACTTAAACAAATTTTTCTGCCTTTCGTCTAAAATGATTTTTAGCAGGAAGAAGTTTATATACTTTAGCAGAACCATAAACATAAGTAGGTTAAGTTCATGGTAGATTTGGGGCAAAAAAAGGTGGATCTTAAAATCCGCCTTTTTTTATTTTCACCTGATTTTAAAATCTTCATAATTTCCCCAATAACTCACATCTAAATCAAATTTTCTTACATTAGTTTATGATTACCAATACTTTAACAAGTAAATATGCCGTTGGTCTAAAAAAGTTGTAAACCGGTTTTATTCAGTATACTTTAGAATCACCATAACATAAGTAGGTTAAGTTCATGGTAGATTTGGGGCAAAGAAAGGTGGATCTAACGATCCGCCTTTTTTTATGAATTTAATGGAATGTGCTTCTAAGGATCTAATTCAACTAAAACTAAATAACTGACATTAAAAAAACCTCTTTTTCTTACATTAATTTCTAACTACCAATGCTTTAACAAATAATTATGCCGTTGGTCTAAAAAAGTTGTAAACCGGTTTTATTCATTATACTTTAGAGTCACCATAACATAAGTAGGTTAAGTTCATGGTAGATTTGGGGCAAAGAAAGGTAGATCTTACGATCTGCCTTTTTTTATTCAATAAACATTCTGGCAAAAAAAAGACCGCCTGAAAGACGGTCTTTTTAATATATAGATATAACTAGATATTATTTCTGCTTCGCATATCTGCTTCCAACTTCTTTCCAGTCAATTACATTAAAGAAAGCTTCAATATAATCTGGACGACGGTTTTGGTAATTTAGATAATATGCGTGTTCCCACACGTCCAATCCTAAAATTGGATTTCCACTGCAGCCAATTCCTGGCATTAATGGATTATCCTGATTTGCAGTAGAGCAAATTTCTACTTTTCCGCCTTCATGAACACAAAGCCAGGCCCAACCAGAACCAAACTGTCCTGCAGCAGCTTTAGAAAATTCATCTTTAAAAGCTTCAAAAGAACCAAAAGCAGTATCAATTGCTTTTGCTAAGTCCCCTTCTGGTTTTCCTCCCCCATCTGGAGACATTACTTCCCAAAATAACCTGTGATTGTAAAATCCGCCACCGTTATTTCTAACTGCTGTATTAGATTTATCAAGATTTTCAAGAATATTCTCAATGGTTTTCCCATCAAGATCGGTTCCTTCAATTGCAGCGTTTAATTTCTTAGTATAACCT
Source organism: Salegentibacter sp. Hel_I_6 (assembly GCF_000745315.1). Taxonomy (NCBI): domain Bacteria; kingdom Pseudomonadati; phylum Bacteroidota; class Flavobacteriia; order Flavobacteriales; family Flavobacteriaceae; genus Salegentibacter; species Salegentibacter sp. Hel_I_6. Next base: position 2,021,023 of record NZ_JQNQ01000001.1, read on the forward strand.
GCGTGATGTTTTCCATGGTGAATTTCCATGGTTTTAGCGTCTATATGTGGTTCTAATGCATCAAATGCATATTTTAACTTTGGTAACTCAAAAGCCATTTTTATATATTTTTAGTGATTAGTAATAAATTCACTCAAATTTAGGTATTAAGGCATTTAATAAAAATAATTTAGTGTTATAAAATACTTAAAAGCCGGCATAGAATACAAAACATTTTTATTTTACCTTTAAAAATCACAATCTTCATAAAACTTCAGCCTCTTTGACTAATAATTTTACTATTTATAACGCTTCTGCGGGTTCGGGTAAAACATTTACCCTCGTTAAAGAATATTTATTGCTATTATTTAAAAGCAAAAAGCACGATGCTTATAAGAACATTCTAGCCATGACATTTACCAATAAAGCGGTAGATGAAATGAAATCCAGAATTATAAGCAGTCTTAGAGATTTTACTGCTGAAGAAACCTCAGCAGTTACTAACACTCTTTTTAAAATTATTGCTGAAGAAACTAACCTGCCGGAGGCCGAACTCAAAACAAAGTCAGCCAAAATCTTAAAAAGTATTATTCACAACTATGCTGCTTTTGAAGTTTCTACCATAGACGGCTTTACCCATAGAGTTTTAAGGACTTTTGCTAAAGATCTCGGGCTTCCGGTTAATTTTGAGATCGCTTTAAACACCAGGCAAATCTTACAAGAAGCTGTTGACCGCCTCGTTAGTAAAGCCGGAACCGATAAAGAACTTACAAAGGTACTTATAGCTTTTGCGTTAAGTAAAACCGATGATGATAAAAGCTGGGATATAGCGAAAGATCTTTTTGAAATTTCAGAATTACTTGTTGGAGAAAACCACCAGGCAGCGCTAAAAAAACTGAAAGGAAAAACCACAGAAGATTTTAGGAAATTTGATAAAAGAATAAGCTTAGAAATAAAAAACAACGAAGCATTAATTGCCGAAACCAGTACTGAATTTTTCGATCTTTTAATTAATCATAATATCGAGGAGAAAGATTTTAGCGGCGGTTATGTTTACAAACATTTTGTAAAGTTAAAAGATCAAAAACCTATTGATGGTTTTGAAAAATCCTGGATGGAAAAGCTTGAAAGCGCTCCGCTTTATACAAAATCGAACAAGAATCAAGCGGTAAAAGATACTTTAGATAGCATTCAATCAATAATACTTAGCCTTTTTGAAATTTCTAAAAGAGCTTATGTAAATCTTGATTTTTTAAGAGCGATTCAAAAAAACCTAACCAGACTTTCCCTGCTAAATGCGATAAATCAGGAAGTGGAAGAAATAAAGAAAGAACGGAATCTTATTCTTATTTCAGAATTTAATCCAAAAATTAGCGAACAGGTTAAAAACCAGCCTGCACCCTTTATCTACGAAAGGCTTGGCGAACGTTATCAAAATTATTTTATAGACGAATTTCAGGATACATCGCAAATGCAGTGGGAAAACTTAATTCCCCTTATAGACAATAAGCTTTCTTCTGAAGATCTTCAAGATCCCGCCAGCGCTATGTTGGTTGGAGACGCCAAGCAGTCTATATATCGTTGGAGAGGTGGTAAAGCGGAGCAGTTTATAGATTTATGTATAGATCACAATCCTTTTAGTATTGATAAAAAAGTAGAAAACCTACCCGATAATTACCGAAGCGGAAGCCAGATTGTAAACTTTAATAATAGTCTCTTTAATTATGCTGCTGGTAATTTGCAAAATTCGGCTTATTCAAATTTATTTAAAGAAAGCTCACAAAATCCCAGAAAAGGAGATTTTGGTTATGTTAATATAGATTTTATAGAGGCCGAAAATGCTGCTGAAGAGCACGAAATCTATCCGGAAAAGATCCTGGAAATCATTAAAAATCTAGAGCAAAAAAACTTTAAAAAAGGAGATATCTGCATTTTAACCCGCAAGAAAAAAGAAGGCATTACCATTGCCAGTTATTTAAGCGAAAATGGGATCCCGGTAGTTTCTTCGGAAACCCTATTGGTGGCCAATTCTCCAGAAGTGAATTTTATAGCCCATTTGCTAGAATTTTCCTTAAACCCCACAGATAACAACTTAAAACTGGAACTTTTTGATTTCCTGGCCGATTTTCTGAAAATCGAAAACCGCTACCTTATTATTTCTGAGAATTTGGTCAAAGATGGCAGCGTATTTTTTAACTGGTTAAAGAGTTATAATATCAATTTTGAACTTGATTTCATCAGGCAACTTTCAGTTTATGAAGCAGCAGAATACATTATCAGAAGTTTTTCCCTGGTAGAAACTTCTAATGCTTATGTTCAGTTTTTTCTAGATTTTATCTTTGAAAGTACGCAAAAAGCAACCGCAGGCATAGCCGATTTTATCGATTTATGGATACAGGAAAAGGAAACCTTAAGCATCGTGGTTCCTAAAGCTGAAGATGCTGTACAAATAATGACCATTCACAAATCTAAAGGATTAGAATTTCCAGTGGTCATCTATCCTTATGCGAATTCTGATTCCAAAAATACGCGTATGGATTCCCTATGGTTACCTATGGAGGCGCCTTTAAATGAAATTCCTATGAATTATTTGAGCGCTTCAGACAAAATGCTGAATTGGGGAGCTAAGACTTCAGAAATCTATACTGAATTAATTCATCAAAAAGAGCTGGATACCTTAAATGTACTTTACGTAGCCTGTACTCGCGCTTCGCAACAACTGTATTTGCTTAGTAAAAAGGAAATTGATACAAAAGGGAATGAAAAAGCTCATAAAACTTCCGGTTTGTTAATCGGTTTTTTGAGGCACATAGAAAAATGGGAACCAAATCAAACTACTTATGAATTTGGAGAAATTGGAGTTCCGAAATCTTCGGCTGAAAAAAATTTAGAAAATATTACTTCCGAAAAGTTTTATTCTTCAGCAACACAAAATAAAGCGGTGAATATCGTAACCAAATCTGGAATGTTGTGGGATAGCAAACAGGAAGAAGCGATTGAAAAAGGAGAGATTTTGCACGAACTTTTAGCGCAAATAGATCATAAAAACCAGGTGAAACCCGTGATTAGCCAGGCCGTAAACGATGGTATAATCACAAAAGATTCCGCAGAAAAAATAGAAAAATTACTTGTTGAAATCACCAATCACCCGCAGCTTTCGGCATTTTTTACTGAAGATGGAAAAAACTTTAACGAGCGCGATATCTTATCTCCTGAAGGAAAAAGATTAAGACCCGACAGGATTAATTTTTCTGGAAATACAGTAAATATTATAGATTATAAAACCGGCAAGTTTAATGATTCCCACGAACTACAAATTAACAACTATGCCGGGGTGTTACAGGATATGGGTTACAGTATTGGCAGCAAAAACCTTGTTTATACAAATAAGGCGCTTAAAGTGCGCCTTGTGTAAAAGAAATGTAAGTTTGTAAAAAATAGAATTATGTACGGATCAATAAAAGAACATTTAGAAAAAGAGCTCGAACAAATTAAGGAAGACGGGCTTTTTAAGAAAGAAAGAATTATAACCGGTCCTCAGGATGCGGCAATCAAGATTTCTACAGGACAGGAAGTAATTAACTTTTGCGCTAATAACTATTTGGGGTTATCATCTCATCCAGAGGTTATACAAGCGGCAAAAGACACTATGGATACCCACGGTTTTGGAATGTCTAGTGTAAGATTTATTTGCGGTACCCAGAATATTCATAAAGAACTTGAGCAAAAAATAGCTAATTTCTACGGAACCGAAGATACTATTCTATACGCTGCGTGTTTTGACGCAAATGGTGGTATTTTTGAACCACTTTTCACCAAAGAAGATGCAATAATTTCAGATTCATTGAACCATGCTTCTATTATAGATGGAGTGCGTTTATGTAAAGCCGCCAGGTATCGTTACCAAAATGGCGATATGGCCGATTTGGAAAAACAACTTAAAGACGCCAACGAAAAAGGAGCAAGATTCAAACTTATTGTTACAGATGGTGTTTTCTCCATGGACGGTCTTGTAGCACCATTAGATAAAATTTGCGATTTAGCAGACAAATATGATGCACTGGTAATGATAGACGAATGTCACGCTACCGGGTTTATTGGTGAAAAAGGAATTGGCACCCTGGAAGAAAAAGGAGTGATGGATAGAGTAGATATTATCACGGGAACTTTAGGGAAAGCCCTTGGTGGAGCAATGGGTGGATATACTACTGCCAAAAAAGAAATTATTGAATTACTAAGACAACGCTCAAGACCTTATTTATTTTCAAACTCACTTGCCCCCTCGATAGTTGGCGCTTCAATTAAGGTTTTTGAAATGTTGGAAAAGGACAATAGCCTTAGAGATAAATTAAAAAGTAATACCGAGTATTTCAAACAGGGAATTAAAGATGCTGGATTTGATATTATTGATGGAGAATCTGCCATTGTACCGGTAATGTTGTATGATGCTAAACTATCCCAAAAAATGGCCGATAGGTTATTAGAGGAAGGCATTTATGTAATTGGATTTTTCTATCCCGTAGTGCCCAAAGAGAAAGCAAGAATAAGAGTACAACTCTCTGCAGCTCACGAGCGCGAACATTTAGATAAAGCAATTGCTGCATTTAGAAAAGTTGGAAAAGAATTAGAGGTAATTTAAAAGCGCTATTGTTAAAAAGTAGAAACGTAATACTGAAAATTTAGCAAAAATAAAGGTTCTCAATTCTTAAAAAGCTCTCAAAAACTGCATTATTCAAGGGTTTATTAAGAAAACTTTATTATTTTATGCTTTGCCGATAAGCTTTAACACTCTACTTTTGTTAACAATTAACACTTAAAACTAAACTATTGAATATGAAACATCTTAGCAAAATTTTATTCGCTACAATGTTGGTTCTGGGCATTACTTCGGTATCTGCACAGGATGCTAACAATCCCTGGGCTTTAGGGATCCAAACCAATGCGGTAGATTTTCACCCTACTACAGATGTAGGTGGAACATTTGACGATTACTTCAACGTAGGAGATCACTGGAATATCCTGCCATCTATGTCAAGACTAACCGTGGGACGCTATATTGGTGGTGGTGTAGTATTTGAACTTGCGGGTTCTGTAAACCAAATCGAACAATATGGCGAAATGGCCGTTCCACAAATGGCATATTATGCTGTAGACGGATCTTTTAATTATAGCCTTAGAGCGCTATTAAATGATGGCTGGTTAGATCCTTTTGTTGGTGTTGGTGGTGGTTACACCAGTATTGCCGATAATGGTGATTTTCCAATTTCTGATCTTAGTGCAGCAACACTTAATGGTAAATTCGGATTAAATTTTTGGTTTACAGATAATGTTGCTTTAACTCTTGAATCAAACTACAAGCACGTATTTGACGTTGATGGTGCAACTCACTTTCAACACGCAGGTGGTGTGAAATTTATGTTTGGTGGAACCGATTCTGATGGTGATGGTATCTACGATAAAGATGATGAGTGTCCTGAAATTCCTGGTTTACCAGAATTTAACGGATGTCCAGATTCTGACGGTGATGGCATCGAAGATCGTATGGACGCCTGTCCTGATGTTGCTGGATTAGCTGAATTTGACGGATGTCCTGATACCGATGGTGATGGGATTCCAGATCCAGAAGATGATTGTCCTGAAGTAGCTGGATTAGCTGAACTTAATGGATGTCCTGATGCTGATGGCGACGGAGTTGCAGATAACGAAGACGACTGTCCTAACGAAGCAGGTCCTGCTGAAAACAATGGTTGTCCTTACGAAGACCGTGATGGTGATGGTGTATTAGATAAAGATGATGAGTGTCCAGATGTTGCAGGAACTGCAGCTAACAATGGATGTCCAGAACCAGACGTGGAAGTTATTCAGGAATTAAATGAATATTCTAAAACTGTATTGTTCGATCTTAATAAATCTACTATCAGATCAGGATCTGAAGAAGCTTTAATGGCTATTGAACAAATTATGGAAGAATATCCAAATACTATTTTCCACATCGAAGGTCATACAGATAGTACAGGTAGTGCAGAATACAATGAGAAACTTTCTCGTGAGCGTGCTGCTGCTGTAAAAACTTTCCTTCAGGAAAATGGAATTCCTGCTGCAAGATTAACCTCTGAAGGTTATGGTGAAGAAAGACCAATTGCAACAAACAACACCGCAGCTGGAAGACAGGAAAACAGAAGAGTTGAAATTTCTTTAGATAAAAATAAAGAGATGAAAGATTCTGATTCTTCTATGGAATAAGAAATCTGGTAATTAGTTAGATAATTATTATAGAAAAACGCTCCGGTTCCCGGGGCGTTTTTTATTTTTAGGCTATGGTATCTTTTATTTCAGGAGTTCTAAGGGAACTCATTTCTTCAGAAGAAAATATTTCAGAAATTATCTTTATTCTTCCCAGCAAACGCGCGGGAAGTTTTCTACTCAAAGAGCTTTCGGCATTAAGCAATAATCATATTTTCGCTCCTAAAGTCTTTAGTATCGAAGAGTTTACCGAAGTAATTGCTGAAACCAAAACTATAGACAACACGATTAGCCTTTTTGAATTCTACAATGTTTACAAAAAAATTACGCCTCTAAAAGAACAGGAAGATTTTGAAACATTTACTGCCTGGGCACAAAGCCTTATTCACGACTTTAATGAAATAGATCGCTACTTAATCGATTATAAAAGTTTCTTTAACTATCTCGCAGACATTCAGGATTTGAAACATTGGTCTATCCAGGAGCCCAAAACCGAACTAATAAATAATTATTTATCCTTCTGGAACAGCCTTCCAGCCTTTTACGAAGCCCTAAAAGATGAATTGCTCTCAAAAAATATTGGCTATCAGGGATTGATTTATAGAAAGGCTTCAGAAAATATTGAACAATACTACCAAAAGCATCCCGGCAAATACATTTTTATAGGTTTTAACGCATTAAATAACGCCGAGCAACAAATCCTTCAGTACCTTCTAAAAAATGAGCTTGCAGAGGTTTATTGGGATCTCGATGAGGTTTTTATAAAAGACCGCCAACACGACGCTTCTCTTTTTATAAACCAGTATTTAAAAGACTGGCCTGTATACCGTGAAAAACTGCCCAAATTAAATGTAAACGAGTATAGTAATCCAAAAGAAATTAAAATTACCGGGATTCCTAAAAATGTAGGACAGGCAAAATATTTGGGAGAGCTATTAGCCAATTTAGATGAAGAAACACTTCAGGAGACCGCAGTAATTTTGGGGGAAGAAGACCTCTTATTACCCGTTTTAAACAGCCTGCCTCCCAAAGTGAAAGATTTAAATATAACGATGGGCTTTCCGCTAAAAAACGCACCAATCGCTTCACTTTTTGACAGGTTGTTCCAAATTCATCAAAACACTGCAGCGACCTATTATTATAAGGATGTTATTTCGGTAATAAATCATCCGGCTCTAAACGAAATTTTAAAGTCTGAAACCGAAATTTTTGTAGAGAAAATTCAAAAAGAGAACAGGGTCAATCTTTCTGAAAAAGAAATTATAGATTCTTTTTCTTCAGAAACAAGAATTTTAATAGAAGCCTGTTTTAAAGGCTGGGATAATTCCCCGGTAAAATCTCTGGAAGCTTTTCAACGAATAATTAATGAAATAAAATTTCATTTTAAGAATAGCGAAAATAAGCTTGGGCTGGAATTTTTATATCAATTTCACGTGCTTTTTAATAAACTGGAAAATTTAAACGAAACCTATCCGCATTTAAAAACGGTTAAATCGCTTTACCAGTTTTATAAAGAAATTATGAGCACCCAAAGCCTGGATTTTCAGGGAAGACCATTTAAAGGTTTACAGTTAATGGGAATGCTGGAATCTCGTGCAATGGACTTTAAAAATGTGATAATTTGCTCTGTAAATGAAGGTGTTTTGCCATCAGGAAAATCGGGAAGTTCTTTTATTCCTTTTGATCTCAAGCAAACCTATAAACTACCAACTTACAAAGAAAAAGATGCGGTTTATACCTATCACTTTTATCGTCTACTACAACGCGCTGTAAATATTCACTTACTATACAACACGGAAACCGACGGATTAAATTCCGGAGAAAAAAGCAGGTTTCTTACACAATTGGAAATTGAAAAACAAGCAGCGCATCAATTGCATCACGCTATGGTAAGCCCCAGGGTTCCAGCTATCAAAAATGAACTTCGCGTTGTGCAAAAAACTCCAGAAATTATGGAGAAAATAAAGTCACTTGCAGAATATGGCTTCTCCCCTTCAGCCCTTACTTCTTATATTAGAAATCCTTTAGATTTTTATCGCCAGTACATTCTAGGCGTTCGGGACCGGGAAGAAGTTGAAGAGACCGTAGCTTATAACACGCTAGGAACAGTGGTTCACGATAGTCTGGAGAATTTTTATACTCCGCTAGAAAACCAGATACTTACAGCAGAACATTTAAAAGATTTTAAAAAGAAGATTGATAATGAAGTGAAACTTCAGTTTGAAAAATCTTATGCTCAGGGCCCGGTTAATAAAGGTAAAAACCTCTTAATTTTTGAAGTAGCTAAACGCTATCTTCATAATTTTCTAAACCTGGAATTAGAGCGAATTAAATCAGAAGAAATTAAAATTCTAAAAATTGAGAAAACTTTAAAAGCTAAAATTGAGATAGAAAATATTGGTTTTCCGATATTTATGCGCGGAAAAGTTGATCGTGTAGAAAATACTAACGGTATTACCAGAATTATTGACTATAAAACTGGGAAAGTTACCCAGGACAAAGTTGAAATTGTAGATTGGGAAAATTTGGCTTCAGATTACGATAAATACAGTAAAAGTTTTCAGGTTTTAGCTTATACTAATTTGCTATACTTAGAAAAACAACTGGAACTTCCTGTTGAAGCCGGGATAATTTCGTTTAAAAACTTAAAAGGTGGATTTCTAAAATTCACCAAAAAAGATAAGCCACGAGCAAAAATAAAAGAAAGCGCTATAAATGGGGAAATCATGGAGTCATTTCAAATAGAATTAAAGAAATTAATTACCGAAATTTGTGATCCTACAATTCCTTTTACAGAAAAAGAAATATAAAAATCTATGGAAATTACTAAAAGAACAAACCTTGAAATAGAAGGAAAACACAACAAACCAATCCTGGCCGATCTTATTTTTAAAGACGATAAAAAACCCAAGCCTGTTGTTATTTTTTGTCATGGCTATAAAGGTTTTAAAGACTGGGGTGCCTGGGATAAAATGGGTGAATTTTATGCTGAAAAAGGCTATTTTTTCGTAAAATTTAATTTTTCTCATAACGGCACATCTCCTGAGAATCCAACCGAATTCCTGAATATTGAAGCTTTTGGTGACAATAACTACATCAAAGAATTAGACGATTTGCAATCGGTGTTAGATTGGATACTAACTCCAGATTTTGATCAGGCAGTACAAATAGACACAAAAAGCATCAACTTAATTGGTCATTCGCGTGGCGGTGGTATTGCAATTATTAAAGCTGCTGAAGAAGAAAGAGTTGATAAATTAATAACCCTGGCAGCGGTAAGTGATTTTGCCTCACGTTTTCCAAAAGAAAAAGAACTGGAAGCCTGGGAGAAAAAAGGCGTACAATACATAAAAAACACCCGTACCGGGCAGCAGTTACCGCATCATTACCAATTCTACAAGAACTTTAAAGAGAATAGAGAGCGCTTAAATATTCAAAAATCTACCAAGAAACTGGATATTCCTCATTTTATAGCCCATGGAAGCAATGACACCACGGTTTCTATTGCCGATGCCGGGAATTTATTTGAATGGAGCCCAATTTCAAAATTGCTTTTAGTTGAAAATGCAGACCACGTTTTTGGTATTTCGCACCCGTGGAATAAAGATGAATTAACTAAAGAATTTCAACACGTGTTGAATAGAACCTCAGAGTTTCTTGCAGCCAGCGTGCAGGATCTAAAAGACGAATACATAGATAACGACGAAGCTGATTCTTAAGTTTTTTAAAGGAATATTTTCACTAAAAACGGTCTTGAATTAATTTTTAAGATCGTTTTTTATTTTAAATAAATCGTCATTCTGAATTTAGTTCAGAATCTAATATTTTAATTGTCTAAACATTTTAGAATCCCGAAGCAAATTCGGGATAAAGTCTGAAACAAGTTCAGCTTTATGAAAACCTTTTTTAGACAGCGTGGTTATTTTTTCAAAATTATAATTTCGGAAATAAAAAACCACCGCGAAAAACGGTGGTTTTGTGGAGAATATCGGAGTCGAACCGATGACCTTTTGGCTGCCAGCCAAACGCTCTAGCCAGCTGAGCTAATCCCCCAATTGGAAGGCAAATGTAATAATTTTCTGTAAATTCCAACAAAGAACTTTTATTTATTATTGCTGATTAAAAAATGATTAGAAAAGCTAACCAAAACGATCTCAGGGAGATCAAGAAACTAACCGAAGCCTGTGCTAAATCGCTTCAGCAGCAAAATATCTTTCAATGGAATGAAAATTATCCTTCCCTGGAAAAACTTCAAAACGACATACAGAAGCAAGAATTATATGTTTTTGAAGAAGAAAATATGATTATTTCCATTATCGTACTCACTTCAAAAATGGATGAAGTTTATCGAACTATAAACTGGCTCGGCAAAACCGACAATAATCTTTATGTTCACAGGCTCGCTACGCACCCAGAATTTTGGGGCAAGGGATACGCCAGAAAAATGATGGATTATGCTGAAGAATTTGCTATAAAACAAAATTTCAACTCTATTCGCTTAGATACGTTTAGCCAAAATAAACGCAATCAAAAATTTTACGAAGCCCGCGAATATACAAAATTAGGCGATGTTTATTTTCCCCATAAAAATGATCAGCCTTTTCATTGCTACGAAAAACTTTTAGCAACTGCTAAAACGAAAAATTAAGAAAAACCCTTAAGAAATTAGTCTTGCGATGAGGCTTTAAAATAAAGCATTCTATATTTGCTGCTGAAAATAATAGCTGTTGGAATCTTCTGTTAGTTTTAAAAATATAAACCGAATTGCCATTCCCGCAATTATCGCAGGGGTTGCCGAACCGCTTATCTCGCTTACCGATATTGCGGTAATTGGGAATGTAGAAAAAAACTCGGTTGAAGCACTGGCTGCAGCAGGAATTGTAGGTTCATTTCTTTCAGCAATTATTTGGATTGTAGCTCAAACCAAAACCGCAATTTCAGCTATCGTTTCGCAACACCTGGGAGCTAACCGACTTCACGCGGTAAAAACGCTTATTCCGCAGGCGATTTATTTCAATTTTGCTTTTAGCCTGGTGATCTATGCTACTACCGCTTTTTTCGCAGAAGCAATCTTTAGCGCCTACAATGCCGAAGGTTTAATTCTACAATATTCTGAAGAATATTATCAAATTCGCGCTTTGGGCTATCCGTTAACTTTAGTGACTTTTGCTATTTTCGGAGTATTTCGCGGACTTCAGAACACACTTTGGGCAATGAAATGTAGTCTTGCCGGTGCAGCGGTGAATGTAGGATTGGATTTTCTGCTGGTTTATGGAATCGACGGACTGATTCCTGCAATGCATCTTAAAGGCGCCGCTTATGCCAGTCTTGCTGCACAAGGGACAATGCTGGTGATGGCACTATGGTTTTTCTTTAAAAAAACGCCTTTTCACTTAAAACTGAGCTTCAATATAAATCCGCGTTTAAAAGGGCTTTTACTTATGGCCGCCAACCTTTTTGTTAGAACGGCAGCCTTAAATTTCGCCATTTACCTGGCCAATGCCTACGCCACCGATTACGGGAAAAACTATATCGCTGCTCAAAGTATTTTGATGAACATCTGGCTTTTCTTTAGCTTTTTTATAGATGGTTATGCCAATGCCGGAAACGCGATTGGCGGAAAATTACTCGGCGCAAGGGATTACAGAAATTTATGGGAACTCAGTAAGAAAATAAGCAAATATGCGGTTTTGATCGCTTTTATGTTAATGGCCATCTGCGGACTATTCTACAATCAAATTGGATTAGTTTTTAATAAGGATGTAGCTGTCCTGGCCATATTCTCATCGGTTTTTTGGATCGTACTATTAATGCAACCGGTAAATGCCATCGCTTTTATGTTCGACGGAATCTTTAAAGGTTTGGGCGAGGCAAAGTATCTGCGTAATTTATTGCTGGTAGCCACGTTTCTGGGCTTCACTCCTGCCCTTTTAATTTCAGATTATTACGGCTTAAAACTCTACGGTATCTGGATCGCCTTTTTTGTCTGGATGCTTATTCGCAGTGCCGGTTTGGTCATTAAATTCAGAAGAAAATATTTACAGAAAGAAGTCTAAGTTTTCAGTTGGCAGTCTCAGTAGGCAGTATACAGTCTAAAATATTCCCTGTTTACCTCACTGCTCACTTTTCACTATATAAAATGCAAACTCTAAATTTTAATCCAAAACTGGCAAAATCAGGCTTAATCTTTCTAAATTTGGATATTCAGCTAACTGAAAAACCAAATTTATGTCTACCACACGTGAAAACGGAAGTTTATATACCAATATTGAAAACGGAATCGCCCACTTAGAATTTGGCCATCCTGCCAGTAATTCTTTCCCTTCAGAGTTATTAGACCGACTTGAGAAAGAGTTTCAGAAATTGTCTGAAGACGATAGTGTAAAAGTGATTTTATTAAAATCTGAAGGAGAAAAGGCCTTTTGTGCCGGTGCTTCTTTTGACGAGCTGGTAGCGATAGAAACTATGCAAGCGGGGAAATTATTCTTTTCGGGTTTTGCCAAAGTTTTAAACGCGATGCGAAAATGTAAAAAACTCGTTGTAGGCCGCATCCAGGGGAAAACCGTTGGCGGCGGAGTGGGATTAATAGCCGCTTGCGATTATGCTATGGCCACTGATGCTGCTGCAATAAAACTTTCAGAAATTAGTATAGGTATTGGTCCGTTTGTGATTGCTCCGGCCGTAGAACGCAAAATTGGTGTGGGCGCACTTGGGGAATTGAGCCTTGCCGCCCACGAATGGAAAAACGCTTATTGGGCGAAGGATAAAGGATTATATGCCCGTGTGTTTGAAAGTTTAAAAGAACTTGATAAGGAGGTAATGATTTTTACCGAAAAACTGGCTTCTTATAACCCGGAAGCACTCTTCGAAATGAAACAAATGCTTTGGAAAAATACTTCCCATTGGGACGAATTATTGGCCGAAAGAGCAGCAATTTCAGGAGAATTGGTGCTTTCAGACTTTACTAAAAACGCTTTAGCTAAATATAAAAAATAATATGCTTTTATTCTATTCTGCCAATAGTAGTGGCAAGGTTCAGGAATTGGGAATTTCCTTCGGTTCTTTCATTGCCGATAATTTTCTTTTAATAATCTTAGCCTTTCTTCTAATTATGGTTCCTTTCGTATTTCTTCATCGCATAAGAATTAAAAAGCTTCCGAATAAAAATTCCGGTTCGTAAACCACTTCGGAGCAAGCTCACGAAGCATTATAATTGGAAAATATAATTCCATTTCGAGGCAAACCTCGGAGCATTTAATCTCGATTATCGAGTAAAATTAGCATCGTTATAACATATTTCTTAGGCAGAAAAGCTTATTTTCATTACTTAGAAACACCTTTATGGGCTTACCACAGGAACATTTACCAAAAGATCGAGACGCAACAAGTGAAGAAGAATGGGGTTTTACCATCTGGGAATTTATCGCCGACAATTGGCTTTACCTGATGGGTATTTTACTCATTCTTGCTATTTTTCTTTATGCTCGCTATAGCTGGAGAAGAAGGCAGCAAAAAAGCCGCATGAATTAATGGGAGAAGATACCTGGGAATTTCTAAGTTTTTTAAGCGGAATGGGATTCTGGCTAATATTAGCGCTGGTTTTAATTGTTGTGGTACTTTATAAAAAGTTCAAAAAATAATTACTTCGGGAGAAATCCACGATATATAGAAAACAATTCTTGATTTCGAGGCAGTAAATCTTGATTCTCCAGTGATTATCTTGTTTTTAACCAGCCCGTAATACTTAGTCTTGCAGTTTTCACCGGCTTTACTTCGTGTTCCAATACCTGACTTTCAAAAATTACAACACGCCCCGGCATTGGATAAATGGATTTCGAAACCTCAACTCCATTTTCTTCGGAATAAATAACCAATTCTCCTCCATTTTCTGGCTTCCAGTCTTCTTCATTTAAATAACAAACCATAGAAAGTTTTCTTCTCCCATCATTCTGAAAAGTGTCCAGATGTCGCTGATAAAAAGTACCTTCAGGATACAGCGCGTAATGAAATTCTTTAGTTAAAATTCCGAGGAAACAGGTTTTATTCAAATAAGCTACCAACGAATTGATTTTGTTGAAAAACAGGTTTTCAGCCTTTCCTGCTTCAGCTTCGTTAAGCCATAAAATAAAGTCTCCACGAATAGATTTAGCAACAATTTCATTAGTTTTATTGCCAATCGCCGCCTTTTTGAATTGCGCTTCTTCAAATTTCGATTTTAAAGAATTTCGAAGCATAGCCACTTCTTCAGCATTAAAAAAATCGTCTACAATACAGTATTGATTTTCAACTAAATCGGTAATAATATTTTCGTAAAAAGGATTTTCTATAAAATCCAGTTGTTCAAAAAGTTCGGGAGCAGTTTCTGTTATCATTTTTCATTAAAAAAACGGGTAAATATACAACAGAAACATAATTGCAAAGCCAAAAAAATATAACGCTAAAAAACCCTTAACTTTGCCAAAAATAACGCGAGATGAGCAAGATTAGAATTACCAAACAGTTCTCTTTTGAAACCGGCCACGCCCTTTATGGCTACGATGGCAAATGCCGAAACGTTCACGGCCACAGCTATAAACTTAGTGTTTGTGTGATTGGGGAACCTATTACTGATAGCGATAATGTGAAATTTGGGATGGTAATAGATTTTGGGGATTTAAAAAAGATCGTGAAAGCTGAAATTGTAGATAAGTTTGACCACGCCACGGTTTTTAATAAAAACACGCCTCACGTAGAGCTTGCTGAAGAATTAAAAAATCGAGGACATCACGTTATCCTGGTAGAATACCAACCCACCAGCGAAAATATGGTGGTAGATTTTGCTGAAAAGATTCAAAAACATTTACCCGAACATATAAAACTTCACTCGCTTAAACTCCAGGAAACCGAATCCAGTTTTGCTGAATGGTTTGCAAGCGATCAATAAGCCCCCCGAGTAACCAAAGAAACTCCTTCCCTTTTTGAGGGAAGGTGGATTAATCTTCGAGAGAAGATTAAGACGGAAGGGTTAAAACACGTAGACCTCACAGGTTGAGGTCTAAATATCAAAATATTTATATTTACAGCTTAGAATTATCATAAATGACTATTCCCGAAGGCAAAAAAGTTTATTTCTCCAGCGATAATCACCTTGGTGCACCTACTCAAGAAGAAAGCAGGCCAAGGGAATTGAGGTTTGTAAAATGGCTGGATGAAATTAAAGAGGACGCTGCCGCTATTTTTCTTCTCGGTGATCTTTTTGACTTTTGGTTTGAGTATAAACACGCCGTCCCTAAAGGTTTTGTAAGGGTTTTAGGGAAACTTGCAGAAATTAAAGATAGCGGCATCCCGATTTATTTTTTTGTAGGGAATCACGATTTGTGGATGGAAAGTTATTTTGAAGACGAACTTAATATCCCGGTATTTCGTAAGCCTAAAGAATTTGAATTCAATAATAAAACCTTCCTTATTGCCCATGGGGACGGACTTGGCCCTGGAGACCATGGTTATAAACGAATGAAAAAGGTATTTACAAATCCGTTTTCAAAATGGCTTTATCGCTGGTTGCATCCAGATTTAGGTATTCCGCTAGCGCAGTATTTTTCGGTAAAAAACAAGGCGATCTCGGGAGACCAGGAGCAAAAATTTTTAGGAGAAGAAAAGGAATGGCTTATTCAATATTGCAGGCGAAAATTAGAAGAAAAGCATTACGATTATTTTCTTTTTGGCCACCGACATTTACCCCTGGAAATTGACCTAAACGGTAAATCGACCTATATCAATACCGGCGACTGGATAGATTTTTACACCTATGCGGTTTTTGATGGCGAGAAGACGGTTTTAAGGAAATTAAAATTATAAGTTATTGTAACTATTTCTTACACCCTGTTTCAAGTTCATCGATTGATTTTAATAAAACCTCCCTGTTTTTGCCGCTGAGTAAATAAATTGTTTCTTTCAGAGAATTATATTCTTCGAGTGGAAGCAAAACTAAATCCCTCCCCTCTTTCATGCTAATAGTTACTTTAATATTATCATTCTGAACCTTATTCATCCAGAATTTTAGATTTGAGTATTTGACCCTTTTCATCTCGCAAGACTGTTTAATTCCTCCCACAGCCATTCAGATAATCTTCTAGGTTTAATTTAAATAAAGTTCCCTCTATTAAATCTGAAATTTGCTCAAGTTCTATGGCACTTACCGCAAAATCCATTTTTTCAAGTGGAGATCTTAATAGAATATTTCTACAGGATTTTTCACTGCCACAATTACCGCAATTATAATATTTAGCAGCCTGTATATTATTTGAAAAATGCTGAATTTCTTCAGGTAACAAATAGAAGCCCATATCCTTAAAAACCATTTGTACTCTTTCAGGATCGGCATTTGGTAAATTATTTTTCCATCGAAAAGAAATTCCCAATTTGTTGTGATAAATTACAGCTACATCATCCATTTTAAAATAATTTACTCGATAATCGAAATTTAAAAACTCCGAAGCTTGCCTTGAAATTTCAACATCATTTTATAACTCGTGTCCTTGCTACGAGATAGATTACCCAAATATAAAATTATTATTTAAAATGAATCTAAATAGAAGAGATTTATTCGCTGATATCTTTTAGTTTTAACTGAATAGAAACATTCCCGTTCCACTCATTTTCGTCTAGAGAATAAACCGCTTTAAAAGTTTTCTTTTCTGAAATTGTTTCGAATTTCTCTCCCAGTCCAAAGCCGATCATATCAAAGACTGCGGACTTTCCTTTCTGTTTTACCTGGCATTTTAGATGTGCTTCATCTGCACCCACACATTTCCCATAACCTGTATCAGTAAGATTTTGGGTCATAAAAACCGGACTCATATTCCCCGGCCCAAAAGGAGCAAATTGCTTTAGAATTCTAAAAAATTTCGGAGTAATTTCATCTAGATCAATTTCGGCATCTACAGCAATTTCCGGAGTTAGCAGGCGTCTATCAATAGTTTCAGAAACCACCGACTCGAACTTCGCTTTAAAGTTTTCATATTCTGAAGCTTCCAAAGTCAATCCTGCCGCATATTTATGTCCGCCAAACTGCTCGATATGTTCTTTACAGGCTTCTAAAGCATTATACACATCAAAACCCTTCACCGAGCGAGCTGAAGCCGCCAGTTTCTCACCGCTTTTTGTAAAAACAAGTGTTGGGCGGTAATAGGTTTCGGTTAAACGGGAAGCCACGATCCCTATCACACCCTTATGCCAACCTTCGTGATAAACCACGGTACTATAGCGTTCCTGCTCCTTCAATTCCTCAATTTGATCTAATGCTTCAACCGTTATCGCTTTATCGGTAGTTTTTCTTTCGGCGTTAAAATTCTCAATTTCACCAGCGAATTCCATAGCGGTCGCTTCGTCTTCTTCGGTAAGCAAATTCACCGCGTGCAAGCCGTGCTTCATTCTTCCGGCTGCATTTATACGCGGTGCAATAATAAAAACTACATCAGTTATTATAAGTTTATCCTTTTTAACCTGTGCCAGAATTGCCTTGAATCCCATTCGGGGTGCAACGTTAATAACATTCAAACCGTGATAGGCCAGAATTCGGTTCTCACCGGTAATAGGCACTATATCGGCGCCAATGGCAGTAGCAACTAGATCGAGGTAAGGCAGTAAAACTTCTGGCGTTCCTCCTCTTTTAGTGTTTATAGCCTGGATTAATTTGAAACCAACCCCGCAACCACAAAGTTCTTTATATGGATATTCACAATCTTCTCGCTTGGGATCCAGAACTGCAACGGCTTCAGGAATAGTTTCTCCCGGCCGGTGGTGATCACAGATAATAAAATCAATTCCCTTTTCAGCAGCATAAGCTACTTTATCAATGGCTTTTATTCCACAATCCAGGGCAATAATCAATGAAATATCGTTATCTGCCGCAAAATCAATTCCCTGGTAAGAAATGCCGTAACCTTCAGTATACCTATCGGGAATGTAGGTCGCAATATTTGGGGTAAGGGTTTTTAAGTAAGAAGACATCAAAGCCACACTGGTGGTCCCATCTACATCATAATCGCCATAAACCATAATATTTTCTTCGGAAGCAATTGCCTGCTGAATTCGGTTTACAGCCACATCCATATCTTTCATCAGGTAAGGATCGTGCAGCTCTTCCAGACTTGGCCTGAAAAACTTTTTTGCAGCTTCAAAAGTCATTATTCCGCGCTGCGCCAAAAGTGTTGCCACAGGTGTTTCTACCCCTAATTCTTCGGCAAGTTTATCAACAACTAAAGAATCGGGTTTAGGTTTTAAAGTCCAGCGCATCGTAAGTTTTTTTCAAAAATACGTATTGTATTTCAATACCAATAAGGGGGAATTCACTAAAACAGATTCATAGAAATTTTTCAGCAATTAATAATAATCCCTAATTTCACGCCTTAGGATTTATAGATAAAATATGACCAAAATTATACAGGGCCAGCTCGTAGATATTAAAAACAGGGAGATTTTTCCTGCGGAAATCAGCATCGAGAACGGGAAAATCGCAAAGATTGAAGAAAAACAGCACGGGGTAAAACGCTTTTTACTTCCCGGGTTTATAGATGCGCATATTCACATAGAAAGTTCTATGTTGGTTCCAACAGAATTTGCAAGACTGGCGGCAATTCACGGTACGGTAGCCACGGTTTCAGATCCTCACGAGATCGCGAATGTTTTAGGAAAGGAAGGCGTTAAGTTTATGATTGAAAACGGACAGAAAAGTCCGTTGAAATTTAATTTTGGTGCGCCATCCTGTGTGCCGGCTACCAATTTTGAAACTTCGGGAGCGGTTATTAATGCTGAAGATATTAAAGACCTATTAGCACTTCCCGAAATAAAATATCTCGCAGAAATGATGAATTATCCCGGCGTGATCTTCGAAGATGAAGAAGTGATGAAGAAAATTGCCTGGGCTAAACATTTTAACAAACCTACCGATGGCCATGCACCCGGCTTACGAGGGGAAAATGCTAAAAAATATGCTGCAGCCGGTATTTCTACAGACCACGAATGTTATACCGCTGAAGAAGCCGAAGAAAAGCTTGGCCTGGGTATGAAAATACTTATTCGCGAAGGTAGCGCCGCCAAGAATTTTGAAACGCTCATAGATCTGCTGCCTGAACATTATAAAAATATGATGTTTTGCTCAGACGATAAACATCCAGACGACCTGGTTTTAGGACATATTAACCAGCTTTGTGCAAGGGCGGTGGCTAAAGGTATAGATGTGTTTAAGGTACTGGAAGTCGCTTGTATTACTCCAATAAATCATTATAATTTAGAAGTCGGACAATTAAAAGTAGGTGATCCAGCCGATTTTATTTCGGTAAAAGACCTGACTAACTTTGAAGTTTTACAAACTTATATCGATGGTGAGTTAGTTGCTGAAAATGGTAAATCTTACATCAAATCTTCACCATTCGAAAAGCCCAATAATTTTCATACTTCATCAAAAGAACCGGAAGATTTTAAAATAAAAGCAGCCGGTAATACTATTAAAGTTATTGAAGCGCTGGATGGTGAACTTATTACTAATGAACTTCAGCAAAAAGCTTTAGAAAAGAACGGGGAACTAATTTCAGATATTGAAAATGATATTTTAAAAATTACGGTGGTTAATCGCTATGAGAACAAAGCTCCTGCAGTAGCATTTATAAAGAATTTCGGCTTGAAAAAAGGAGCGATTGCCAGCTCGGTAGCGCACGATTCACATAATATTATCGCTGTTGGAACATCAGACGAAGAGATTTGTAACGCGGTAAACCTCATCATTAAACATAAAGGAGGAATTTGTAGCGTAAACGAGAATGATCAAAAAGTGCTACCACTGCCAATTGCGGGAATTATTAGCGATAAAGATGGTTGGGAAACCGGTAGATTATACGAAGAAATAGATAAAATGGCCAAAGATTTAGGCAGCAGCTTAAAAGCTCCTTTTATGACGCTTTCTTTTATGGCGCTCTTAGTGATTCCCGATCTAAAACTTTCAGATAAAGGTTTATTCAGCGGAAAAAAGTTTGATTTTGTGGAGTTGGCAGAGTAATTAACACCGTTAGCCAATCAATCTATAATTTTATGAATCCTGGTTTGTAATTTGGGTACCACCTCTTGCTCAAACCAGGGATTTTTACTTCTCCAAAAACGGTTCACCGGCGAGGGATGTGGTAAACACCAATAATCAGGTAGAAAATCCTGGTATGCACTTACTTTTTCGGTAAGATTTAATTTGCCGGGCAGGTAATAATTTGCTGCGTAGGCTCCAATTAGAATTTTAAGCTGAACATTCTTTAATTCCGAAAGAATAGTATCGTGCCACATTGGTGCACATTCTTTGCGGGGTGGCGCATCGCCGGTTTTAGTTTTCCCCGGATAGCAAAATCCCATAGGAAGAATCGCAAAATTATTATTATCGTAAAAAGTTGTTTCGTTTACCCCAAGCCATTCCCTGAGCTTTTTCCCGCTTTGATCATTCCAGGCAATGCCAGATTCGTGGACTATTCTTCCCGGCGCCTGACTTATTAAAACAATTTTAGAGTTTTTAGTGGCTTCTACAATAGGTCTTGCTCCAAGCGGCAGATGCTTTTCGCAAAATTTACAGGCCCTGGCTTCTTTTAGCAATTCCTGCATTAAGATTTTCCTTTTACCACAATTACAATTTCCCCTTTAGGCGGCTTTTTTGTGTAATGTTGAAGAACCTCAGCTGCCGTTCCGCGAATTGTTTCTTCATGTAGTTTAGTAATTTCGCGAGAAACCGAAACCGGCCTGTCTTCGCCAAAATATTCTGAAAAATGTTTTAGTGTTTTTAGCAATTTATGAGGCGATTCGTAAAAAATCATAGTTCGGGTTTCTTCGGTAAGTAAATTCAAGCGGGTTTGTCGGCCTTTTTTTACCGGTAAAAAACCTTCAAAAATAAATTTATCGTTTGGGAAACCACTATTTACCAGCGCCGGAACAAAAGCTGTAGCGCCCGGCAAACAATCTACTTCTATGCCTGCTTCAACACAAGCGCGTGTCAATAAAAACCCGGGATCTGAAATTGCGGGAGTTCCGGCATCACTTATCAGCGCTATATTTTCGCCACTTTTAATCCGCTCAACTATGTGATCTACCGTTTTATGCTCGTTGTGCATATGGTGACTTTGCATATGCGTACCAATGTCAAAATGCTTTAAAAGTTTCCCGCTATTCCGGGTATCTTCGGCAAGAATTGTATCTACTTCTTTTAGCACTTTTACCGCCCTAAAAGTCATATCGTCCAAATTTCCTATTGGCGTTGGAACCAGGAATAATTTTCCCATTAAAGCGAATTTAATTACTGAATTTGTTCTCTATTTTGGCCATAAATCGCTCTTCGTAATCCTCTTTTCCTTCCCAGTGGTTATAATCTGGCTTCACCACCAACTGAATGAATTTTTGAGCTTCATCTAAAGAGCTAAAAGTATTTAATTGGGAAAGTACCCGGTTATAGTCTGAAGAATTTCCGTCGAAAAGATTTTTTATGAATGAAAGTCGTTCGTTAAGCCCAATATTTATTCCTTTTTTCAACCTGTCGTTTACAGACTTTGGTCTTTGGTCTCTTTGGCGATTATTTAAAGGTTCGAAATCGGGAAGATTATCATAATCTACCCCAATATTTCTAAAATCGTTTTTAGACGCTTCGGTTTTTGGCTTTGGTGGCTCTTCTTCCATTTGAAGAGATTGCTGTTGTGCCGGCGGTGCCTGTGGTTTAGGATTTGCCTGTTCTATAAGCTCATCTACACGCTCAGCTTCCGCAGGCATTTGCGCTACAATATCTTTTATTTTTTCGGTATTGGGTTCGGTAATTGCATCGGCATCTTCGCGGTATTCAGTTCCATCTGGAGCATAATCGTCACGTTCGTGCTGTACCGGTGCTTTAGCCTGAACTTTCTTTTCAATCTTAGGCGTTGGTGTAGCTTCAGGAGCCTCAAATGCCTCAAGATTTTTTTCAGTGAAATTCAATATAGAAAGTTGCTCATATAAGGTTGCCGCTTTTAATTTAAGCGCTTTGGTATCCAGGTTTTCCTTTTCAGAAATTATTTCTTCGGCAAGTTTTACTAACTCTTTTTTAAGTCTGTTTTTCATTTTTCAGCAATATTTATGAACCCACTTTTTATTTAAAGTCTCTCTCAAGTTTCAATATAACACTTACAAAAAAAGTGCCTTAATATGGTTTAATAACTTTAGTAGTTACCAACCGCTAATGGCTTGTATTTTTAATAAATTTGTTCCACCTTTATCAAAAAGGGCAAGTTCCCATTTCGATTTGAAAATTACAAAATGTTTCTCGAAAATACAGTAAATCACGAAGAGCAATTTGGCTGGATTGAAGTTATTTGCGGCAGTATGTTCTCTGGCAAGACCGAAGAACTAATTCGCCGTTTAAAAAGAGCCCAGTTCGCCAAACAAACCGTAGAAATCTTTAAACCCGCCATAGACACGCGTTATGATGAGGAAATGGTGGTTTCTCATGATTCCAATGAAATTAGGTCTACTCCAGTACCGTCGGCGTCCAACATCAGGATTCTTGCCGATGGTTGTGATGTGGTAGGAATAGACGAAGCCCAGTTTTTTGATGATGAAATTGTAACGGTTTGTAATGATCTTGCCAATCGTGGGGTAAGAGTGATTGTGGCTGGTCTTGATATGGATTTTAAAGGAAATCCTTTTGGCCCTATGCCCTATCTTATGGCTACTGCAGAGTATGTGACCAAAGTTCACGCAGTTTGCACCCGTACCGGAAACCTGGCACAATTTAGCTATAGAAAAGCGATTAATGACGACCTGGTTTTTCTAGGGGAAAACGAAGAATACGAACCTTTAAGCCGTGGCGCATATTACAAAGCTATGCTTAGGGAAAGGGTTAAGAAATTAGATGTGAAAGATGCCGAAGAATTGCAACCTAACCTAAATAAAAAGAATGCCTAAAGCCGAAGAAACCGTTCTGGAAATAGACCTTAACGCCTTAGCTCATAATTTTAAAACCATAAAATCGCAGTTAAAACCCGGCGTTAAATTTATGTCGGTTATTAAAGCTTATGCCTACGGAAATGATTCTGTAGCAATGGCTCATAAATTAGAAGAACTGGGCACCGATTATTTTGCGGTTGCTTATACCGAAGAAGGCATTAGGCTGCGGGAAGCGGGAATTAGTAAACCTATTTTGATTCTGCACCCACAACCCGTAAATTATCCCGAAATAATTGAACATTGCCTGGAGCCTAACTTATACAGTGCAAGAACGCTTCAGCTTTTTATAGAGTCCGCTGAAAAGCAAAATCAGAAAGATTATCCGGTGCATTTAAAATTCAATACGGGAATGAACCGGCTTGGCTTTACTGAAGCTAACTATCATCATATTCCGGAGAAATTAAAGAATACGAAATCGGTAAAAATAGCTTCTGCCTTTTCCCATTTAGCAGCCAGCGAAGATTGGAAAGAACGGGAATTTACCCTTTCACAAATCTATAAATTCAAAGACCTGGCGGGTACACTTTTGGATGATATTGGTTACGAACCGCTTTTGCATCTTTGTAATACCTCAGCGATATTTAATTACCCTTCTGCCACTTTTTCTATGGTAAGAAGCGGCCTGGGACTTTACGGTTTCGCCAATGACGATAACCTCAACAAAAAACTTAAACCTGTTGGTACTTTTAAATCGGTTATATCTCAAATTCAAAATTTAGAAGAAGGAGATACGGTAGGTTATGGCCGTGCTTTTAAAGCCGAAAAAACTACAAGAATAGCTACGCTTCCTGTTGGCCATGCCGATGGTATAAAACGTATATACGGCCACGGAAAAGCCGGCGTTTTTATTAATGGTGAATACGCTCCTATTGTAGGTAATGTTTGTATGGATATTATTATGATAAACGTTACCAACATTGACTGTAAGGAAGGTGATGAAGTAATAATCTTTGGCGGACCCCAAAATGTACCCGAATTTTCAGCCAAAGGAGGAACCGTTTCTTACGAGCTTATTACCGGAATTTCCCAAAGAGTAAAACGGATAATTATTCAATAATTAAATGAATTTTTCTAGCGAATTATTGTGTAAATTGGTTAGTTACTAATCCAATCAGAATTTATCATGAGTTTTATCCAAGATTTTAAAAAGTTTATGCTCAAGGGTGATATTATAGCCCTTGCTACTGCGGTGGTGATAGGTGCCGCTTTTAACAAAATCATCGCTTCTGTAGTGGCCGATGTGATTATGCCTATTATTGGTTTAATAACGGGAGGAACAGATTTTTCGCAGAAATTTATCTCGTTAGATGGCGTTTCCTACGAAACATTAGAAGCTGCAAAAGAAGCTGAAGCCGCTGTAATTACTTATGGTAATTTAATAGATACCATTATTCATTTTATAATCGTAGCATTTTTTATATTTTTGGTATTACGGGCTTACGAAAAGACCAAAAAGGAAAAAGAAGCCCCAAAATTGGTGGAGCCAAAAGGTCCAACCCAGGAAGATTTGCTTACCCAAATTAGGGATGAGCTAAAAAAACAGAATAAAACGACTTAAAATTCTTAAAGATACGAGCACCGCTATACTGCTCATTTTAAATAAATCGTAATTTAATTAAACCCCACAGGAAACTGTGGGGTCTTTTTTTAACGAAAAACACGAATTAGTTTAAAAACAATAATTCTTTTCAATTTTAAGGGCTGAGACTATGTAAGTTAAGTTGGGGATAATAAATTTGCGGCTTGTTTTAAGAAGATTTAAAAGTTTCCCGTCTTCACGGGAAAGACAAAAGTTTAAAATTATGAGAATAGCAGTAGTAGGCGCTACCGGGATGGTAGGCGAGATCATGTTAAAAGTTTTAGCCGAAAGAAATTTTCCGATTACGGAATTATACCTTGTTGCTTCAGAAAGGTCAGTTGGGAAAAAGATCAATTTTAAAGGAAAAGACTATGAAGTAATTGGCTTGCAAACGGCAGTAGATCTTAAACCGGATATTGCGCTATTTTCTGCCGGCGGAGAAACTTCTTTAGAATGGGCTCCAAAATTTGCCGAAAATGGAACAACCGTGGTAGATAATTCTTCGGCCTGGAGAATGGATGAAACTAAAAAATTGGTGATTCCGGAAATTAATGCTTCAGAATTAACTAAAGAAGACAAAATTATTGCAAATCCTAACTGTTCTACCATCCAGTTGTTGATGGCTTTAAAACCACTACACGATAAATATAAAATTAAGCGTGTTGTCGTTTCTACTTACCAGTCTATTACCGGTACCGGCGTAAAAGCGGTAGAGCAACTGGAAAATGAATACAAAGGTGAAAAAGGCGAAATGGCTTATCCTTATCCTATTCATAAGAATGCACTTCCGCATTGCGATGTGTTTCAGGAAAACGGGTACACCAAAGAAGAGATGAAATTGACCAAAGAAACCAAAAAGATATTAGGAGATGAGTCGGTATTGGTGAGTGCTACCGCGATTAGAATCCCCGTGGTTGGCGGGCATTCGGAAGCTGTAAACGTAGAGTTTGAAAATGATTTCGAGGAAGGTGACGTTAGAAAATTACTCAGCGAATTTCCAGGTGTTACCGTGCAGGACAATCCTGATACCAACACTTACCCTATGCCTATTTATGCTGAAGGAAAAGACGATGTTTTTGTAGGAAGAATCCGCAGAGATTATTCGCAACCTAAAAGTTTAAATATGTGGGTAGTAGCCGATAATCTTAGAAAAGGCGCAGCGACAAATACCGTTCAAATTGCTGAATATTTATTGGCTAATAAATTGGTATAGGCTAATTCAAACATTGTTAAAAGAAAGAAACCGGCTTGTTATTATAGGCCGGTTTCCTACTTTTGCAAACCATGAAACAAATTAGCGCACATATTAGCACTATCTTAAGTATAGTGATATTGGCAGCAAGCCTCCTTCCGGCTTTGCACGCGTTTGATCATGATATAATTTCTGAAAGCGATTCATCAGTAATTAATATTACAAAAACCTCTATAGATTGCGATTTATGTGATTTTCAGGTTGCAAATTCTGATGCACCTTCAATAGTTACTTACGAGATTTATACCCCTCAAAAAGAAACGGTTTATGCTATTTCTTTGGCAGAAACTGTAAATCTTTTTCCTAATCGGTTATTTTCCCTTAGGGCACCTCCAGCTGTGATTAGCTAAATGAATTTTATTCAGAAAATTAAACTTTCTAAAAGTTAATTTTACTGAACTCCCTCTTTTTCAATTAATCACAGTATTTTCTCTATGAAACAATTCCTATTTGTTTTATTACTTTTTATAATTTTCCCAATAACTATATTCTCCCAGCAATTAAGCCTGGAGGGAAAGGTTGTAGATGAACAAGAGGTAGCTCTTGAGGGAGCACATGTTCATATAAACAACAGGTTTGTCTTAGCCGGGGAAAATGGCACTTATCACATTGCTAATTTAAAGGAAGGTGAGCATCGCATCAATGTTTCCTATATTGGTTTTAAAACACTGGATACGCTAGTCTCGCTAGATAAAGATGCTGTGGTTAATTTTAAATTAAAAGAAGATGCGGCGGCTTTAGAAGCAATTTTGCTTAATGGTAATGCGCGTAGAAGATCTTCAGAAAATATAGAAAAAGTTAACAAGGAATACCTTCAGGAACAATTTTCAGGCTCGCTGGCCACCACCCTGGAGCGCTTACCTGGTGTTAATGCTACTGAAATTGGTGCCGGCGCATCAAAACCTATAATTCGCGGACTTGGTTTTAATCGTGTTGCCGTTACCGAAAACGGAATTAAACAGGAAGGCCAGCAATGGGGAGCAGATCACGGCCTGGAAATTGACGCTTTTTCTGTAGAAGATATAGAAATTATTAAAGGGGTTGGCGCTATAGAACACGGTAGCGATGCTATTGGTGGAGTAATTAAAATTATTAATGATAGAGTGCCCGAAGAGGGCTTTACCGGAGAGGTAATTGGGCTTACTAAAAGTGTGAATAATACCCTGGCGGCTTCTACCAATCTTTCGCTAAAAACCGATCGGTTTTTTTATAAAATAAAGGCTACAGGAAGTGAATTTGGCGATTATGCTGTCCCAACAGATAATATTGTTTACTTAAACCGAAATGTTCCCATCTTTAATGAGAGACTTAAAAATACAGCAGGAAAAGAGGTTGACCTATATGGCCAGGTAGGCTATTTGGGAGAGCATTACAAAGGAACCCTTAGCATAAGCAATGTTTATTTTAAATCTGGATTTTTCCCCGGTGCTCACGGTATTCCTTCTACCAGCAGGGTACAGGATGATGGTGATAAGAGAAATATAGATTATCCGTTTCAGCGGGTGAATCACCTAAAATTTATCAATAAAAATGAATGGTTTTTTCACGATTCCAGCCTGGAAGTTATTTTAGGTTTTCAGAATAATCATCGCCAGGAATGGAGCCGTTTTCACACCCACTATACCGGCCAGGTTGCTCCAGAAGTGAATCCAGATCTCGAGCTAAATTTTGATCTGAACACCTACGATGCACAGGCAAAATTCAGCAAAGATTTTAACGATAATCATACCACGGCAATAGGTGCACAAACTCAAATTCAGGAGAATACTATTAGTGGTTTCAATTTTTTGCTACCGGAATATTCCAGGATCAACCAGGGAATTTATGCTACGCATGATTACCAGGTTACAGATAAATTCAATGTAAACCTTGGCGCAAGGCTGGATTTCAGTAAGATTGAAATTGAAGGTTTTTATGATGATAATCTTTACAGCCATTTAATAAGAAATGGAACATCTGAAGCCTTAGCAAACGATTATGCGACTCGAAGTGCAGAAACCAATAGAGACTTTGCGAATTTCAACATTATGGCCGGCGCGCTTTATAATTTTTATAAAAACTGGGATTTTTCTGTAAATACCGGCACAAGTTTTAGGTTGCCCACCGCTATAGAATTGGGCGCCAATGGTATTCATCACGGTTCTTTTAGGCACGAGCGTGGTGATCCAAATTTAGATGCTGAAAAAGGTTATGTTTTAGACACTAAATTAAATTACCGCAAAAATTCCTTTAGGGCTTCCGTGAGTCCATATTTATACTATTTTGAAAATTATATTTTCCTGAACCCGAGTGGTCAATTTTCAATTTTGCCACACGCCGGGCAGATTTATCAGTTCACTCAAAGTGAAGCCTTATTAACAGGAATAGAATTCGATTTTAATACCGTTTTTGCTGAAAAATGGCATACGCAATTCACTTTTGAATATTTATACAATAGGCAGGTTACCAGCGACAGTTCCCGCAACTTCCCCTTGCCTTTTACCCCACCAATAAACGGATTTTTTGAAGTAGGCTATGAGTTTTTACAAAAATCAAACGCGTTTAATGACACCGAAATTTTTGCCAATAGTGCTTTTGCTTTCGAGCAGGATAGGATCGCGCAAAACGAGGAAATAACCCCCGGTTACCAAATTTTTGGCGGCGGACTAAGAACAAACCTGCAAATAGGAGATTTTAGAGCTACCGTAAACCTACAAGCCACGAACATTTTTAATACTAAATATTTTAATCATACCAATTTTTATCGCGCACTGGAAATTCCCGAAATGGGAAGAAATCTACAGTTAATGGTGAAAATTCCGCTTAACTAATGCAGCGATTTAAAGTACATATCGCCATTTTTCTACTTGCAGGATTTTTATTCCCGCAGGGAGCAAGTGGTATGCATTATTTTTTAGTAGAACATTTTCCTTCAAATAGTAATGATTTTTCATACAATAAATCAACTAATTACGATTATCATTCCTGTACCTATCATCTAAACGGGTTTTCCCCATTACTATTAAAGCGTAACAATTTTAAGCAACTTCCGCAGCAAATTGAGCCAACTGAAAAGCTTAAATTTTGCTGCCTGGGACATTATGTACATCAACCCGATTTTAATTTTCAGCTTAGAGGACCGCCCGCTACATTGAGTTTTAAGTATTAGAATTTAAAAGACAAAAAAATAAATCTCGATTATCGAGTAAATCACAAAAACAACAAAAATGAAAACCAGATTAGTTTATTTATTCAGTATTACAGCCACTTTATTATTTGCATCATGTAGTGATGACGATAATAATATGTTAGACACAGAGGCTCCAGAAATTAGTATTATGGAACCTCACGACGAGGAAGAAGTTGCACCTGGTGGAGAAATCCATTTTGATGCAATTTTTACAGACAATGTTGAGCTTGCCTCTTATAAAATTGAAGTCCATAATGATTTTGACGGGCATACCCACGCTTCTAGCAAACAAGCCGAAAGCGAAAATAATCCCTGGAGTTATGATGAGGTTTTCGAAATTGAACCAGGAAACACCAGTTTTGAAGCACACCATCATATTCCAGTTCCTGCTGAAATTAACGGAGCAGCAATTAGTGAAGGGCATTACCACTTTGGTGTGTTCGTAACCGATGCCGCCGGAAATGAATCTCAGGCTTTTCTTGAATTGCATATTGAAGGAGATCACGACGATCATGACCATGACCACGATCACGATGATGATGATCATGACCATTAAGATTTTAATTGCTTAACAATTTTTAAATAAAGGCTGCATTTTACAACAATGCAGCCTTTATTAATTTTAAAACTATTGGCATATACATTTGAAAATTAATTACATTTGGCATCATCCTCATTAATAGTAAACTATGAAAAAAGCTTTACCAGGAATTTTTGCACTCGCCATTTTGGCCTCCTGCAACGATTCAAAAACAGAAAAAGAAATCAGTTTGAATTATCCTGAAACCAAAAAAGTAGACACGGTTACCAATTACTTTGGCACCGAAGTTAAAGATCCTTACCGATGGCTGGAAGACGATCGCAGCGAAGAAACCGAAGATTGGGTAAAATCCCAAAACGAGGTTACTTTCGATTATTTAAACAGTATTCCCTATAAAAAAGAGCTTGAAGAAAGACTTTCTGAAATATGGAATTATGAAAAAATAGGATCTCCATTTGTTGAAGGCGATTACACTTATTTCTATAAAAACGATGGACTTCAAAACCAATACGTAGTCTATAGAAAAAAAGGAGAAGATGGCGAAACAGAAGTTTTTCTTGATCCTAATAAATTTAGCGAAGATGGTACTACATCTCTCGCCGGACTAAGTTTTTCTAAAGATGGTAGTAAAGCCGCTTATGCTATTTCTGAAGGCGGGAGCGACTGGAGAAAAATTATCATTATTGATACTGAAAATAAAGAACGGGCAGAAGACACGCTTCAAAATGTAAAATTCAGCGGAATTTCCTGGAAAGCTAACGATGGTTTTTACTATTCCAGCTACGAAAAACCTGAAGGAAGCGAGCTTTCCGCAAAAACAGACCAGCATAGGTTATTTTACCACAAACTGGGAACTTCACAAAGCGAAGACAAAGTAATTTTTGGCGATTCAGCAGATCAAAAACATCGGTATGTAGGTGGTGGCGTTTCAGCAGATGACCGATTTTTATTTATTTCCGCCAGGAATTCCACGTCTGGAGGAAAACTGTTTATGATGGATCTTTCTAAAGATGAGCCTAAACTGGTTACTGTTTTAGACCACGAAGACACCGATACTTACGTAATTACCAACGAAGGCAGCAAATTGTTCATCGTTACCAATATGGACGCTCCAAATCGTAAAGTTGTAACGGTAGATGCTGCAAATCCTTCTCCTGAAAACTGGAAAGATTTTATTCCTGAAACCGAAAATGTATTAAGCCCTTCTACCGGTGGCGGCTATTTTTTTGCTGAATATATGGTAGACGCTGTTTCTGAAGTAAAACAATATGATTATGAGGGAGAATTAGTTCGTGAAGTTGAACTTCCCGGAATTGGTTCTGCGGGAGGATTTGGAACTAAAAAGGAAAATGATGAATTGTACTATTCTTTCACCAATTATGTAACTCCGGGAACGATCTACAAATACAATATTGAAGAAGGAACTTCTGAGGTGTATAATAAACCAAACATAAAATTCAATCCAGAAGATTACGAAAGCAAGCAGGTTTTTTATACCTCAAAAGACGGTACAGAAATCCCAATGATCATTACCCACAAAAAAGGGCTTGAGCTTAACGGTAAGAACCCAACGATGCTTTATGGCTACGGAGGCTTCAACATTAGTTTAACTCCTTCTTTTAGCACTGCAAATGCGATTTGGATGGAACAAGGCGGTGTATACGCAGTTCCAAACCTACGTGGAGGTGGTGAATACGGAAAAGAGTGGCATGATGCAGGCATAAAACTCAAGAAACAAAACGTTTTTGATGATTTTATCGCTGCCGCGGAATACTTAATCGAAGAGAATTATACCTCCAGTGATTACCTTGCTATTCGTGGTGGTTCTAACGGCGGACTTTTAGTTGGAGCTACAATGACCCAGCGTCCAGATCTTATGAAAGTGGCTTTACCCGCTGTAGGCGTAATGGATATGCTTCGTTATCATACTTTCACCGCAGGTGCAGGTTGGGCTTACGATTATGGAACAGCAGAGGATAGTGAAGAAATGTTTAACTATCTCCTTGAATATTCCCCGGTTCATAACCTGGAAGAAGGAACCGAATATCCTGCTACTTTAGTAACTACAGGAGATCACGACGATCGTGTAGTGCCTGCGCATTCTTTTAAATTTGCAGCAGAGTTACAGGATAAACAAGCCGGAGATAATCCTGCTTTAATAAGAATTGAAACCAAAGCCGGTCACGGTGCAGGAAAACCCACCAAAATGATTATTGAAGAATATGCCGATATTTTTGGCTTTACACTTTACAATATGGGCTTTGATGTTTTACCAAATAAAACAGAAGAAGAAGTAAAAGGATAAATTATTTTTATCTTCTTTAAAAGTTCAAACCTCACAGGTTTCGAAATCCTGTGAGGTTTTTTATTTGAAAATTCCAATTATTTGAGGAAGTCTTGAAATGATAATATCCTCAACTGAAGGTATTAAAAAGTTCTGGAAAACCATATTAAGGTCACGCTGAACTTGTTTCAGCGTCTAATATGTTTTTAATTGCAACATCTATTATCTCCGAATAAATTTTCAAACCTTTTTAGGTTCTAAAACAAAACTTCTTCAATCTTCTTTAAAACACTTTCCGGGAGAATACTCCCAATAGCATTTTTATAACCTTCAGGATATTTATTCCCATAAACAGAAGTTGGTATTTTTGGGTACTTATTTAGATCGGGAATTAAACTATTTTCTTCAGGTTGATTAAAAGGTGCAAAACCCGCATAAGGATGAGTAACCCCCCAAATAGTAATTACAGGAATTCCATACATTGCTGCCATATGCCCATTGCCACTGTCCATTGAAAGCATTGCATCAAGGTTTGATATTAAGGAGAGTTCTTCAGCCAAAGTCAATTTCCCGGCGATACTAATCGTATTTGAATATTTAGCCGCCCAAATTTCCATTTGTTGTTCCTCCTTATTTCCGCCGCCAAATAACAAAATCTTTATTTTTGGGTTATCGCTTAACTTCCGTAAAACCTCTTCCATAAGATCTTTAGGGTAGGCTTTGGAATCGTGCTGAGCAAAAGGCGCAATTCCCAGCCATTTTTTAGGCTCAGTACCTACAAGATCTCTTATTTTTTCTGAAATTTTTTCTTTTAATGGAAATTGGTGCTTACTAAGGTCTATAATATATCCCAAAGCTTCAAAAACATCGGCATAACGCCTAATCGTAGATTTTAATGGTTTAAAAACTTTATTATCATCCCGCGTTAAAGCTTTCTTTTCAGCTCTTCCTTTATCAATTTGTTTTACCGGAATTCCAAACATATAAAAAACCGATTTCAAGACGTTACTTCGTAAAACATTGTGAAGGTCAGCTACTTTATCAATGCCAGTATCACGTAAATCTCTGGCGAGCCGGCCCAGGCCAATTACGCCACTATGCACCCCATTTACATCGGCTTCATAAATCGCAACTCCGGGAATTCCTTTAAACATGGGTGCAAAAAAACCACGGGTTAAAACGGTGATCTTTAAATTGGGGTAAGTTGCGGTTAAAACCCTAATAACAGGTACCATCATCGCAACATCGCCCATTGCTGACAAGCGAATCACTAAAATATGAGAAGCTCCATCTACCTGCGCCATCTCCCCCGTGGAGGAAGAAGTCTTTTTCATAACAGGAGATTGCTTCTGCATTTTAAAAATTTTAATCGTTACTTTTTTCGTAAAACTGGGTTCAACTCATCATCATTGTACATCTTCATTTGCCGGTAAACTTTCATATACTTGTTGCCAGCCGCAATATCTTCCAGTAACTGATTTATCGCTGTAGAGAGATCTACCCGCTGCTCCAATAATACATCAAGCTTTGCCTTACATTTCATCTGGTGTTCCTGCGATGCATCTTCCCTATTAGCCTCCTCGTGCATGTGGTAAATCTTTAAAGCCAAAATTGAAAGCCGATCTATGGCCCAGGCGGGACTTTCAGAATTTATTGTTGCATTATCCTTAGGCTTTACCTCTTTAAACTTCTCCAAAAAGTAGCTATCAATATATTCCACGGTATCGGTACGATCCTGGTTTGAGGCATCTATCTGGCGTTTTAACGACAACGCATCTACCGGGTCTATATGTTTATCTCTAATGATATCTTCATAATGCCATTGCACAGTATCTATCCAACATTTTCTGTAAAACAAATGTTCTATTAGTTCATTTTCGCTATCATAAGGATTGGAAAAAGGCTGTTCTACCGAATCTTTTTCGTGATATTTTTCTATTACTTCCTGAAAGATCTTGTTTGCTTTATCTGAAAACATAAAC
Organism: Salegentibacter sp. Hel_I_6; assembly: GCF_000745315.1. Lineage (NCBI taxonomy): Bacteria > Pseudomonadati > Bacteroidota > Flavobacteriia > Flavobacteriales > Flavobacteriaceae > Salegentibacter > Salegentibacter sp. Hel_I_6. Next base: position 2,055,032 of record NZ_JQNQ01000001.1, read on the forward strand.
TATTTTTTTTCTAAAATGTGTAGGTATTCTTTGGTTTTATTGGCCGTATGCATTCGGTTTTCGGTACTATCTGCTTTAAAACGCTTATAATTCCGGGTCACCAAATCGTAATTTCCAAAACGGCTCATTATTTTTTTTATTTCTTCTGAAGGCATTAAACCCTCATTATTATAACTGAAAAATATGTACCTGAAATTTGCATTTTTCAGTAAATCCTGAAACGAATTTTTAACCTCCCCACGCCTGCAATAATTAGAACGATAATAATCGCGTAGGCCTGTTTTTCCTCTTGGCACAAAGGTATCATATTTTGCAATGGTATTTAAAATATGATAATTTGCGCCGTATTGACGCGCGTTATACGGCGGATCTAAATATAAAATATCGCCTTCAATTGTTTTAATTAATTGATTCGCATCCTGGTGAAAAACCTGGTGCGAATTATTTGTAAACTCAAAGTTTGCCGGTATTAACTTAAATTCCTTATGAGCTGTAGCTTTTACTTTCTTTAAAAACGCGCCGTAAACCGAAGCGGTATTTGCGACTTTATCGGCGCTTTCTAACAAAGAAGCTAAAAGAAAAAAATATTGGTTTTCCCCAATTTCTTTAAACAATTTCCATTTCTCGATCTTTTGCCGAATAGCATCGATTTTCTTACCATTTGTTTCAGAAAAATAAAGCCGGTTCCCCCTCCCATTTTCGCTATATTCCTCGAAAATAAAACCCGGTTTTCCCTTAAGATTATTTAATTCGGTAAGGAGATCTTCAGTATTTATTTTTTGATGATTTTCAATGTAATTTTTAAGTAAAATATAGCTGTAAAACTCTACATCGTTGGAAATAATAGATTTCACCGAAGTTTTAAAATTCCTGCCAACACTGCCCGTTCCCGCAAAGAGGTCACAAAAAACCATCTGGGAAAGATCTTCTGAAACCACCTCTTTTACGGTAGATTTTATAAAATCGCCAAGCTTATGTTTGGAACCTATATAATTCATCTAAAAAATTAATGGAATGCATATTGGCATTAAGATAAGTAAGATCAATAATACCTCCCGAAAGATCCTATCGCTTCTTTGGTCAAAATAAATAGAGGTAATAATACTTAATGGAACAAAGAAGAAAATAAGTTCACTCCCATCTTTGGTAGGTGCAAAAATCGCGACGGCAACTGCGGTAAGCAAGCTAAGTAAAACCAGGTTTAACGAGGGTTTCATAGAAACGCTTGCTTTACCTACCACGGCAAAAAATTGAGTAAGTGTCCAAAGTGTAAGCGCTAAAATAACACTTACAGGAATCAGGATATTAAGCTCCTGGTAATTGGAATAATCAAAATTACTCCATTGAAACCACTGGGTAAAAGTATAAAATTGATCGTAAGCGATAATATGAAAACTAAGCGTTAAAACAGTTACCGCTAATGCAGCTATCGGCGGAATGAGCCAATTTTTAGGTTTAGGCAAATAATACAAAATACCTACATAAACCACCACAAGGAATAAAATAGACCAGAAATAAAATAGCGATGCAATACAAATCCAAAAAGTAGCATCAAAAACTTTCTTCTGCATCACTTTTTTAGATTTTAAACTAATTATTCTACGAAATGCTAAAAGCACCAACAAATTCGCGAAAATCACCTGGTGATTTCTTAGCAGTGTGAAAAATGATGCTGAAAAAATTACAAAAAATAGAATTTTATAGGCACTTCGCCGGGTAAGTTCGTTTTTCTTGGCAATAAAATTAAGGGTAAAAACACTCACTACCAGGCTTAGTAAAACGGCCAGTTTTTCCAAGAAAAGCAACAGATTAAAATCGACAAACCATTCCCTAAAATTAGCGATAACAAAAAAGAGAATGAGAAAAGCAGTGATCGCAACACCATTTACCGGTTTTGATTTGCCAAAAAAGCTTGTTAGCATTGTGGTTTTTTATATTTTTGTAATCTTAAAAATAACAAAGTTAGTTATTGAAGGCCAACAAAGGTATTTTAATATGGCTTTGAATATTATTAGAATTTAAAACTCATTACGATGAAAGAGATTTTTGAAGGTATCGCCTATTTATTCGAAGAGATATTATTTTACCCATTCGATTTATTAAGAGATTTGGAGTTAGACTCCTGGTGGGCCGCGAATGCATTAAACTTTATATTTATTCTAGTTGGATTTGCTGCATTCGGTTTTTGGATGAAACAGCTTAAACACTATAACGATATTAATGATGATGATCGCGATCCTTCTGCTCACTCCTTTTTAGGATAAGTCGAAACCAAGATCTTTTCTAAAGTACATCTTATCGAAATGTAGTTTCTCTGCATTTTGATAAGATTTTTTTAGTGCCTCTTTGTAATCTTTCCCAAAAGAAGTTATCGCTATTACTCTGCCTCCACTGGTCACTATTTTTTCATTCTCCATCTTGGTCCCGGCATGAAATACTATAGAATCTTCAACCTTATCAAATCCCGTAATTTCTTTAGATTTTTCATAAGCTTCCGGGTAGCCTCCAGAAACCAGCATTAAGGTTGCAGCAGTTCTTTCGTCCAGTTCCAGGCTGGCTTCGTTTAATTTTCCTTCAGAAACTTTAACTAATAGTTCTACAAGATCTGTTTTTATTCTTGGGAGCACCACCTCTGTTTCAGGATCACCCATTCGTACATTATATTCTATCACATAAGGTTCGTTTTTCACCATAATAAGCCCGATAAAAATAAAACCCTTGTAACCTATATTTTCTTCCTGTAAACCATTTACTGTTGGTTTTACGATACGTTCTTCAATTTTCTGCATCAATTCATCATTGGCAAAAGGAACGGGGGAAATTGCACCCATTCCGCCGGTGTTTAATCCGGTATCACCTTCTCCTATTCGCTTATAATCTTTTGCGGTGGGCAAAATTTTATAATTCTCTCCATCGGTCAATACAAAAACACTTAATTCAATACCGTCTAAAAATTCCTCGATTACCACTTTTGCACTTGCAGCACCAAATTTTTTGTCGGCAAGCATTTTATGAAGTTCCTGTTTAGCCTCCTCAAGATCGTTTAAAATTAAAACTCCTTTTCCCGCTGCCAATCCGTCGGCTTTTAAAACATAAGGTGGTTTCAGGGTTTCCAGGAATTTTTTTCCGGCGTCCAGGCTTTTTTCGGTAAAACTCTCGTAAGCGGCGGTTGGGATATTATGTATCGCCATAAATTCTTTTGCGCGCTCTTTGCTACCTTCTAAAAGCGCCCCTCGTTTAGACGGGCCAATCACTTTAACCTGCTTTAGCGCATCATCCTGGGTAAAGAAATCGGTAATTCCTTCTACCAAAGGATCTTCAGGACCTACTACCAGCATTTCAATTTCTTCCTTCAGCACAAAATCTTTAATCGCCTTAAAATCGGTTACTTTAAGGTTAATGTTTTCAGCAATTTCAGCAGTTCCCGCGTTTCCGGGCGCAACAAAAAGTTTAGAACATTTAGGACTTTCGGCCAATTTATAAGCAAAGGTATGTTCGCGTCCACCGGCGCCAAGAATTAAAATTTTCATCCTGAAGTTATTTTAGTTATGCACCAAAAATAATTGTTTGTAAATTGAAGCACCAATTATTTCTTATAAAAAAGCCTTTTTGCCCTTGGACTGGTTTAAACTTTCGCTGCAGCTTAACAAATTCCCTATAAACCGGGCTCATAAAGCACTACAGGAAATACAGAAAATTCCAGAAAACGGTTATGAAAATTATATTGCGAGAAGCCAAAAGGAAATCGTAGCCTTTCATTTAAAAAACAATCCTTTTTATAAAGATTTCTTCGGAAAAAATGATTTTAAAAACTGGGCTGAAGTTCCGGTTATGTCAAAATCCCATTTGCAACAACAATTACAAAACCGACTAAGTAATGGTTTTTCTAAAACTTCTGCATATATCGGGAAAACGTCGGGCAGCAGCGGAACACCATTTGTTTTTGCAAAAGATAAATTTGCCCATGCGTTAAGCTGGGCTGGCTTTCACGATCGTTATCATTGGCATGATATTGACCTCAACAAATCTTTGCAGGCCAGGTTTTACGGTATCCCATTGGATTTTTACGGAAATTTCCAGGAGCGAATAAAAGACCGAATTAGCCTACGCAGAAGGTTTCCAATTTTTGACCTTAGTGAGCAAAAAATGGAAAAATTCCTGAAGCGTTTTCAAAAATCAAACTTTAGCTATATCAACGGGTACACCAGCGCAGTATTACTTTTCGCAAAATTCATTAAAAATAAAAATCTGATTTTAAAAGATGTTTGCCCTTATTTAAAACTTTGTATCGTTACTTCTGAAAGGTTATTTGAAGAGGATAAAAATTTAATGGAATCGGTTTTTGGAGTTCCCGTGATTAACGAATATGGGGCCAGTGAAGTCGGGCTTATCGCATTTGAGAATAAGGAGAAAGAATGGATACTAAATTCTGAAGACCTTTTTATAGAAATTCTTGATAAAAATAATAACCCTGTTCCTAATGGAATTGAAGGTCGAATCGTGATCACTTCGCTTTACAACAAGGCACATCCAATGATTCGTTACGATATTGGGGATACTGGCATACTTTCTAAAAAAAGCACTGTAAAAAAACCGATTCTTGAAAAATTAATTGGCCGAACCAGTGATATCGCTAAGCTTCCCGATGGAAAAGTGGTGCCGGGACTTACTTTCTATTATGTGACCAAAAGTATCATTGAAGATAACGGAAGCATTAAAGAGTTTGTAATCAATCAAAATACACCTGATTCTTTTAAAATTGAATATGTGAGTGAGCTCAATTTTTCTGAAATTCAAAAACAAAAGATCCTGCAGGCTATTAAAACTTATGTAGGTAAAGACCTAAAGGTTGATTTTGAAAGAAAAAATATGCTTAGAAGAAGTAAAAGCGGAAAGCTGAAACAGTTTACTTCAGATTTGTAGTTTCTGATAAAGTCCCTCTGGCTTTTTGCCACGAATTCGCGAATATTTCTCGAAGACTTCCTCCCTACTTTTCAAGGAGAGAAATGAATTCAGCGAAGTTGAAGAAAGGAGTGGTTGCACGCATAACAAAATAAAAACAGAAAAATTATAAATAAATTCGGAAGTTATAGTTGCCAAATAGTTAGATCCTCAAATAAATTCAGGATGACGAAAACAATAAGCACTCCCCTACTTTCTAAGGAAGGGAAATTTTAAAATCCTGAGCAAGTTCAGATGTTCTTAAATCTTCTTTATCTGTTTCTTTTTTACCAAAAAATGTTCCTTTAGAAATACAAGCATATTACCGGTACTTTTCAGGAAATTAAAACCTAAAAATTTATGGTAGATATTAAAATTGTATTTCAACATCTCCAGTTTATTTCCAGAAATTGAACTTTTTCTCACCCGGTATTTTGCTAAACATCTTTGGATTCCAATTGCGGGACCGCCTTTTTCAACAGCTTCCAGCCAAAGTGCCCAATCCTGCCTTTTCCGCATTTCGGGTGCGTAAATCTTCCCTAACTTTTTCACGCTATACATTCCGGTAAGATTTCCCACGTAATTAGATTTTAGCAATTTTTGATAAGTTAAAATAGGTAGGGCTTCAATAATTTCGTTTCTGGAATTCCCATTTTCATCTATTTGTAAATAACTGGAAAAACAAACCGCAGCTTCCTCTTCCTGCATTATTTCAAGCTGTATTTCCAGCTTTTTCGGCTTCCAATGGTCATCGGTATCCAAAAAAGCTATAAAATCGCCCTGAGCGGCTTTAATTCCTTTATTTCGGCTAATACCCGTGCCAGAATTCTTTTGATTTTGAAGTATCTTTATTCTGAAATCTTCCTTTGCCAGTTTTTTAGCTATTGAAAATGTAGCATCAGTTGAAGCATCATCTATTATAAATAACTCCCAATTTGAATAAGTTTGGGATATTACAGAATTTACAGCGGTTTCAATAAAGTCTTCCGCATTAAAGGCGGGCATTATTACTGAAACCAAAGGATTTTCCATAGACTTTTATCTTCTAATATGGCCCGAGAAATCTTTATGCTCACTTTTTTCAAGCTCTTCTGGACTCAAGCTTTTGAAGTAATTGTAGGTAATCTTCATGCCATCACTTCGGGAAACCTTAGGCTCCCATCCTAAAACTTTCTTAGCCCTGCTAATATCAGGCTGTCTTTTTAAAGGATCGTCTTCAGGAAGTTCCTGAAAGACAATTTTTTGGTTGGTTCCGGTAAGTTTCAGGATTTCTTCGGCAAAATCTTTAATGGTAATTTCATCTGGGTTTCCAATATTCACAGGATCGGAAAAATCGCTTAATAACAATCGATAAATCCCTTCAATTTGGTCGTCTACATAACAAAACGAACGTGTTTGTAAACCATCGCCAAAAATGGTAAGATCCTCTCCCCGCAACGCCTGCCCAATAAAAGCAGGGATCACGCGCCCATCATTTAAACGCATCCTGGGACCGTAGGTATTAAAAATTCTGGCAATTCTGGTTTCCAAGCCGTGAAAACGATGATATGCCATGGTTAGAGATTCCTGGAAGCGCTTGGCTTCATCGTAAACCCCACGCGGCCCAATGGTATTTACATTGCCGTAATATTCTTCGTTTTGAGGATGCACCTGGGGATCACCATAAACTTCAGAAGTGGAGGCAATAAGAATTCTCGCATTCTTTTCTTTAGCCAAACCAAGACAATGCAGAGTCCCCATAGAGCCTACCTTTAAAGTTTGAATAGGAATCTTTAAATAATCTATAGGACTTGCGGGAGAAGCAAAGTGCAGAATATAATCCAGCTCGCCAGGAACATGCACAAACTTGGTAATATCGTGATGAAAAAACTCAAAATTATCCAGTTTAAAAAGATGCTCAATATTCTTAAGATCCCCGGTAATTAGGTTGTCCATCGCAATTACATTGTAACCTTCTTTAATAAAACGGTCGCATAAATGTGAACCTAAAAAGCCGGCCGCACCGGTAATGAGTATTCTTTTTGCCATTATTTAAGTTTGGTTGAAAATAAGGAAAATCTTGCAGAATTATGCATTTATAAGATTTTGGAGACTCTTTTTCCAATCTAAAATTGGTTTCGAAAATACTTGCTGAAGTTTACTTTTATCCAAAACGCTATAATCTGGCCTCGCGGCAATGGTCTTAAAATTATTGTTTTCGTTTAAAACTATTTCTTCTGAATTCCCTGTAATTTCTAAAATCGCTTTTGAAAAATCGTACCAGGTTGCTTCACCCAAATTACTGAAATGATATAACCCGAAATTTTTATTTTCTGAAGCGATAATCTCCAGAACGAATTCGGCTAGATCGTTAGCGTTTGTAGGAGTTCCGGTTTGGGAAGTAGTAATATTAAGTTCGGCTTTTTCATTTACTTTTCTAAGAATAGTCTTATAAAAATTATGCCCAAATTCTGAATACAACCAGGAAGTTCTAAAAATAAAATGTTCCTTTAAAACCTCAGCAATTAGCTGTTCTCCCTTTAATTTTGAAGCGCCATAAATGTTTATAGGATTGGTCTTATCGGTTTCTTGATAAGGCTTTTCAGCCTTTCCATCAAACACATAATCGGTAGAAAAATGAACTAAAATTGCTTGATTTTCATTACAAACCTCAGCCAGATTTCTTGCTCCGGTTGCGTTAATTTGAAAGACCTTTTCTTCTTCAGATTCGGCTTTTTCAACATTGGTATAAGCCGCACAATTAATTACGTAATCGAATTTTACTTCAGCAAAAAGTTTTCCAAGTTTCGATTTATCAGTGATATCTGCTTCTGAAGAAGATTTAAAGTAAAAATTCAATTCAGAATAATTATTGGAAATCTTTTTAAAACAAGCTCCTAATTGGCCATTTGCGCCTGTTACGAGAATATTCTTCATTTAAAAACCTCTTTTAGAAAGGGTTGCTTAAGATCTTTATCTGAAATTATCATTTCTTCCTCTGGAAATTCCCAGTCTATCGCCAGGTCTGGATCGTTATAAATAATACCGGCTTCAGAACCGGGATAATAATATTCATCGCATTTATAAGCAAAAACTGAAGTTTCAGAAAGCGTTACAAAACCGTGGCCAAATCCTTTGGGAATATAAAGTTGGTACAAATTCTCGTGATCAAGAATAATCTTAAAACTCTGCTTAAAAGTTGGCGATTCTGGTCTCAAGTCTACCACTACGTCCAGCACTTTTCCATAAATAGCACGTACCAGTTTGGTTTGGGCAAATTCCCCGTTTTGATAATGTAGACCGCGTAACACGCCCTTTTTAGAAATAGATTGATTATCCTGAACGAACTCCTTTTCTATCCCTGTTAATTCTATAAATTTTTTCTTGTGATAGCTCTCCAGAAAAAGACCTCTTTTATCCCGAAAAATATCGGGTTTTATAATAAAACAGTCTTTTAAAGGCGATTCTTCAACGTGCATAAACTAAGATTTAAAGATTTGTTCCAGAATTTTTTCGGTGATTAAATAAGTAGGTTTTACACCCGTGGTTCCTAATCCTCCCGAAGCTAATGTACTACCGGTTTCTAAAGGATTATCTGAAGCGTAGTAAGCATATCTCACCTTCACATCGCTATTGATACTGCCTCGTAATTTGGAAGCCGCTTGTATAGCTTTTTGGTAATGTGCCCCTTCCATCTCGAGCCCGCTTACATTCCAGGTAGAATCGTGGAAGAATTTAAGAATATCGCGATTTTGAAGTGATGTTCCCAATACCGTGATCATTGCGCCATCTACTACTTTAATATCTCCGCCTTCAAGATCTGCGCTACTTAATTCATTTTTAAAAGGATAGTTATCTGCAGTTCCTTCAAATAAGTGGGCAGAAGGGATCATAATATCACCTTTTCCTCCTTCAAGAATCCCGGCTTTCCCCATAATGGAAATAGATTCTACGTTCATTTTAATCTCATTACCTTCAAAATTATAGGGCTTTAGCAGCTCATCCATAGTTTCGTAAGCCTGCTCGCCAAAAGCATAATCCATCACGATAATTACCGGTGCTTCTTCTTCGGTTTTAATATCCCAGTTTCCAAATTTTCCGTTTAATGGGGCGGTGTCAAAAATTTGAACATCTATATTAGTTCCGCTTTTATCTTCTAAAAAAGTCATCCCGTTATCTAGTCCGGTCTTCATTACTTTACTTCGTAATTCGCCGTTAACGCTATTACTTAAAGCCTCGTAGATCTCCAGAGGTTTCTTCTTTTTAAGCTCAGTTTTTAATGCAGAAGGCGTATATAGCGTATTCATAACACTGTGCATATTTGCACTAATAATATGCAGCGGACGATGCATCAAATTTTCTTTAATAAGATGTTGCTTAATATTATCTGCCCAAATTTCACCGTGAATATGATGCCCTAAACGCTCCCGCAACACAGGACTAAACGTGATAATTCGTTTATCGTTCTGTAAAGTTTCAGCGATAGCAAGCTTCCCGAGATAATAAATAATATGTAAGAACCGCTCTGGATTTTCTGGTAAAGAGAATTTTGGATAAATGTCCTGAACTTCATAGAAAGTTCGGCCTAAAATATTTGCGGTATGAGTTAATGCAATTTCGCGTTCTGCCTGGCTTAAAGGTTCTTCCTGAAAAACAGCTTTTTCCAGTTTTTGCCAATCTCTAGTAAAGCTACCTTCTTCATCTATAATTACCCGGCGCATTATTTTATGCGATTCTACAAAAAGAAAAGTAAGGTGAGTAAGAATATCATAGATTTCAGAGCGACCACGGGTTATCTCAATATTCATTTGCTCATCGTCTATACGATAGCAATTACGGCGACGTTTAGGCGGAACAATAGGCTTAAAATGTGAATTTCCATAGCCTTCATCACTGGTAAGGTTTATAAAGCGACATTCTTCAATCCCTTTTGGTAAACGGTCTATCACATACAGCAATCCGCTTAATTCGGCTTTATCATCAGCGATAGAGCCATATATTTCTGGGCGCAGAATAAGTAAAGCCTCTCTTAGAGTTTCTCCAGAAACTCCCATAGGTTTATAAAATCCACGATTAAAAAGGTGGCGCATGGTAATATACATGCGTTCTATGGCGTGTGTACTTTCCTGAGCACGAGTGCGACCCAGCAATTTTAAGTTTATCATTTTTTGTTATGCTTTTATAATTTTCTCCAGAACTTCGGCAATTTTACGATCGTTGGAAAGTCGTGGCAGTTTATTTTGCCCGCCCAGTTTTCCAATAGACTTCATATACTGCTGAAAACCGTTTTCCGGAACTCTTGATATTTTTAATGGCTGAAGAATTTTTCCTTCAATAAGATCAAAATAGTAAGAATTTTGTTGCTGAAGACTTTTATCTAAAATCTTACTGAATTTAGCTAGATCTTCAGGCTCTTTTTCAAACTCTATAAACCATTCATGATAAGGTAATTCTTCATTCTCGGGGGTAATTTGTGGAGCTACGGTAAACTCGCTTATTTGCGCTTTTGTTGCTGAAGTTGCTTCCTGAATGGCTTCTTCTACCTCCTTGGCAATAACGTGTTCCCCGAAAGCCGAAATAAAATGTTTAATCCTACCTGAAACAATAACCCGATAAGGTTTTGTGCTGGTAAATTGAACCGTATCACCAATATTGTAAGCCCAAAGCCCCGCGTTGGAAGAAACCAGCATTACATAATTAACATCGGTTTCAACCTCGCCAATTGTAAGTCGTTTTGGGGTTTCTTCAAAGAATTCATCGGCTTTTATAAACTCGTAGAACATGCCTGAATCAAGTTGCAGTAACATTCCTTTTTCGGTTTGTTTATCCTGAAAAGCAAAAAACCCTTCTGATGCAGGATATAATTCTATGCTATCTACTTTTCTACCGATCAGGTTTTCAAATTTAGAACGGTAAGGTTCATAATTAACACCACCGTAAATAAACAAGTCAAAATTTGGGAACAGCTCCCCGACTTTCTTACCGGTTTTTTGTTGAAGTCGCTCAAAATACATTTGCACCCAGGATGGAATACCGCTAATTACGCTCATATTCTCATTTCGGGTTTCTTCAACAATGGCATCAACTTTTGTTTCCCAATCATCAATAGAATTGGTTTCCCAGCTGGGCATCCTGTTTTTTTGAAGATAGGAAGGCACGTAATGCGCTACAATTCCAGATAGTCTACCGAGTTTTACGCCATTTTTCTCTTCCATCTCTGGACTTCCCTGTAGAAAGATCATTTTTCCATCTACAAATTTAGCCTTGCCGGTTTCGGCGATATAACATAAAATAGCATTTCTGGCAGCATTAATATGGGAAGGCATAGAATCTTTGGTAAGCGGGATATATTTTGCACCGCTAGTGGTACCAGAGGTTTTTGCGTAGTATAAAGGTTTTCCCGGCCAAAGGATGTCGGGTTCGCCAGCCACCATCTTATCTACATAAAAACGCAATTCTTCATAATCCCGAACCGGCACTTTTTCAGCAAAATCAGTATAATTAGTTATGGTTTTAAAGTCGTGATCTTTTCCAAACTTGGTGTCTTTTGCTTTTTCTATAAGCTCTTTAAACACTTTTTGCTGGGTCTCTTCAGGTTTTGAAGCCCAATTATCTATTTTTTTGCGAATATTTTTAGCAAAAATCTTTGCTCCAAACGACTTTAAAGACATAGGTTTTTTGAAATTAAATGGTATACTTCTACTTCAGCATTACCTTTTGCGCTGCAAAGATCGTGATTTATTAATCAAAATCAATATAATCTGTAGGGTCTACGGGAACAGCTTCATTCCAAAGCTCAAAATGCAAATGCGGTCCCGTGGTATATTCTCCGGTAGAACCAGCAGTGGCAATTACCTCTCCCCTTCTTACATTTTCGCCCTGTTCTTTAGATAAAGAGGCGTTATGCTTATAAACCGATAAAAGACCGTATTCGTGTTTAATTATAATCACATAACCTGTTTCTGTAGTCCATTCTGAAAAGATCACACGGCCATCGGCAACAGATTTTACCGGGGTGTTCTTAGCTACCACAATATCTATCGCAAAATGTTTCTCTTTTGCGTCATAGCCTTCAGAAATTGATCCCTTTACGGGCGGGAATAAAGAAAAATCTATATTATCTGTTGCCGATGGCAAAACATTGTATTTATCTTCCTGGGCAACCTCTTCCCTTAGAAGTGAATCGGCCCGGGAAGGTTCTATTGGTTCGATTTCCTGGCCCATAATAGGATTCTCGATAAGAGAGTCTCTATTTAAACTGGCGGTATCTGCTTTACCGGTTAGTACGTTTTTTATAGAGCCTAAATATTGATTATTTAGTTTTAAAACCTGTTGCAGGGAATCTGATTTATAGGCTAATTGGGAAGCCTGCCTTTTCAATTGCGTAGACGAATAACCGGGAATATATTCTTTAAGCGGAGTAAAAGCTATAATAAAGGTAGTTGCAGCAATTAAGATAATAGCACTTAGCGTTATGGTAACAAAAACATTGAGACGCGTTAATTTAAAAGAAAGTTTCTCCTCAAAAGTTTCTTCATTTAAAACCACCATCCGGTATTTATGAAGTAACTTTTTGGTAAACTTTTTTCTTTCTTTATTATTTTTAGCCATAATCCGTTTACAAAGATAATTTAAAATTTAAGCTCGCAAATGTAGTTATCAAACCCGATACCAATCTAAATATATACAGCCCGCATATTTCTGATTTCAGTAATAATCGGAATTCAGAAATAAATCTTGCTGAAAGTATAACTTAAATTTAGGCTATATTAACGTTGTAATTGCTTTATTCTTGTTAAGTTTGTAATATTAAAATCATACGTTATGAATGCATTTATTTTACCATTAGCCATTGGTGCTCCACAAATTATCTTAATTGTTGTGGTAATATTGCTATTGTTTGGAGGTCGAAAAATTCCTGAATTGATGAGAGGTTTAGGTAGTGGAATTAAAGAATTTAAAGACGCTTCCAAGGACGATGAAAATGGCGAAAAGACAGTACCTTCTGATGATAAGAAGTTTTCTGAAGAAAAGAAATAGACAAATAACTACCTTATAGAAAACCCCAAACTCAGAAAGTTTGGGGTTTTTTAATGTATTTTAAAATGAAGTTATCTAATCTTAGCAGACTGCAGGATAGCATCTATTTCAAACATATTATCTCTTTTCCCTCTAGATGGAGAGAAAACAAATCCTTCTATTACTAAATAGCGATTATTGGCTTCATCTTTAATGGCGTAGTTTAAGAAAGGGCCGGCCATAAATGCACCTTTTACTTCCCAGGTTCCACGGGTTTCGTAAGCAAATTTTCCATCAATTTCAGTTTCAAAAAGATAAGGAGCGTAGGCTTCTTCAGTAATCATATGGGTACCTTCCTCTGGCTTTGGTCCTGGTATATGAACTTTTCCAATAGAATCGCGCATCTTAATTATATTGCCAATAGTATTAGTGTCTGCTTCAATTTGGCTAAATGGAACTTCATAAATAAGGATTTCCATATTTCCTTTTTGAATTTCCTTTCTTATCCATACAAAATTCTCTTCTTCTACAGCATACCTATAGGCGGAAGGAAACTTTAGAGATAGCCCAAATTTTTCCTCCAATTTATCATCATCTTTCAGGGATTTCCGCATTCTACGCTGCTTTTCTTTTAACTCGGTTTGCTTAAAAGCTGAAACTAACTTTTCTGAACTTTCATTGATAACGTGAATAAGTTCTTCTTCGTTTTCTCCAGAAATTATTACCCCGGTTTGCGGCCTTGCGTAAAGGTCTTTAATAATCCTTGCTTCTTTTTCTTTACCTTTCTGAACCGAGATAAAAGAACGATTTCTACGCACAAATCCGCTAAAGGTTTCTGGTGGCACCTGACTTAATGAAAACATGGGTTCTTCCTGGGGAAGTCCTTCTACCGTTGCGGCAAAATTATCTCTTATTGCTTCGCCAACTGGACCGTTCCAAAGCTCATTTTCAATAATTAGCGTAATTTGATTAATGTTTCCTGAAGAGTCTGAAAGGATTCGTTTTTCTTTTTCACCACCATTTTCATTACAGGAGATGAGAAGAACTAAACTGAAAAGAAGAAAGAATGTTTTTTTCATTTTTATTAGTTTGGTTTGAAATGATTAACCCTTGGAAAGTTTAAGTTCCATACCGGGTTTTAGGCTGCTAGTACCCATATCATTCCACACCCTCAAATTCTGTACCGTAATCCCCGGAAACTTCCGTGAGATACTCCAAAGCGAATCTCCTTTCTTTACTGTATAAGTTCTTGCGTTGTTTTTATCGCTGGCATTTGCCGCCGCATCATTAGTAGTTAGATTGGGTTTTCTAGGATAAATGGTAAGGTATTGACCAATTCTTAGGTTATTTCCTCTTAAATTATTCCAACGTTTTATACTACTCACTCCAACGCCATGGCGTTCGGCAATTCTTCCTAAATAGTCTCCGCTTTTTACCCGGTATCTAATTTTTTCCTCGGCTTTTACAAACTCTGGAAAAGCTTTTTCTTTGGTTTGAATATCCTTTTCAGCAAAATTATATATAGCGGCTTCGTTACTAACAAAAGCGCCGCTAACACTGGCAGGAAGCCTTATCATATAATTTTCATCCTCTACAAACGGGATAACATCTAATTTATAGCTGGGATTTAAAAACTGTAGCATCTCATTCTCTACGCCGGTGACTTTAGAAATTTGATCAAAAGTGATTAGCTGTTTAACTTTAATGGTATCGGTTTCAAAAAAAGCTATTTCAGGTCCCTGAGGCTGGAATTTATGCTCATCGGCATATTCAAAAAGGTATAATGTAGCTAGAAAAGCCGGTACATAACCTGCAGTTTCTCTTGGTAAAAATCTTCTTAACTCCCAGTAATTATTAGAACCACCACTGCGCCTTATTGCTTTAGAAACATTTCCGGGGCCGGAATTATAAGACGCCAGAGCTAAATCCCAATCACCAAAAGTACGGTAGAGATTAGACAGGTACTTTGCAGCAGCTTCAGTAGCCATTTGAGGATCCATACGCTCATCTACATAGCTACTAACATCAAGCCCGTGTTCTTTTCCTGTCCTGTACATAAATTGCCAAAGACCGGTAGCGCCAACCCAGGATTTTGCTCGCGGATTTAGAGCTGATTCTACTATGGCCAGGTATTTAATCTCCAATGGAATATCATACCGATCAAGCTGTTGCTCAAACATTGGGAAATAGTATTCACTAAGCGCCATAAGACGCTCCATGGCTTTCTTATTGCGTTTTAAATAGGAATTGATAACACTTTCCAGTACAGGATGATATTCAACATTAAAAGGCGTGCGAGCGTTTAATTTTGCCAATCTGGCCTTTAAGGTATCGGTTGGAAGCTCTTTATAAACTTCGTCTTCATATTCCTGCTCCCTTATGCTTTTATACATTGTATCAAAAAGGTCTGAATTGGTGAGCTGCGCCCTCCATACAGAATCAATTTCGGCTGCACGCGGGAGATCTTCCAGCGATACTGTTGAAGAATCTCTTATCACAGCCGAAATTGGTAATTTGTCCTTAAACTCTGGATCTGGATTAGCAAGAATAATTTCACTACTATCTACCTTTTGGAAGATCTGGACTCTAAAATTGGCCTTTTCTACCTGCTTCCCCTCCTTTTCTTCCTGCGCCTGTAGCCCAATCCCTAAAAGGAATATAAATGATAAAATTATCTGCTTAACCATGATTTTCAAGATTTAAGAAAGAACGTAAAATCGTAGATTTTAGTACTTATTACTTACCTATAGCTGCAATACCGGGAAGAGATTTTCCCTCTAACATTTCTAACATGGCGCCACCACCGGTAGAAACATAGCTCACTTTATCTTCAAAACCGAATTGTTTAACCGCAGCAACAGAATCCCCTCCTCCTACTAAAGAGAAAGCACCATTTTTGGTCGCTTCGGCGATGGAATTCCCTAAAGCAATAGTTCCTTTTGAAAATTTTTCCATTTCAAAAACTCCAAGTGGTCCATTCCAAAGAATAATTTTAGATTTTTGAATGACCGCATCAAAATTCCTAATACTTTCTGGTCCTGCATCAAGACCCATCCACCCATCAGGAATTTCGGTAATCTTGCTAACATCAGTTGTAGCTTGTTCAGAGAAACTATCGGCAATTATAGAATCTACTGGAAGGTGAACCTCTACATTTTTGGCTTCAGCTTTTTTAAGAATTTGTAAAGCTAATTCCTGCTTATCTTCTTCTACCAGCGAATTTCCTATTTTTCCTCCTTTGGCGAGAATAAAGGTATAAGCCATTCCCCCGCCAATAATAAGGTGATCAACTTTATCTAAAATATTCTCTATTACAGTAATTTTAGAAGAAACTTTAGCACCTCCTAAAACTGCAGTTACAGGTTTTTCCTTACTGTGAAGTACCTTATCAAGGTTTTTGATTTCTTTTTCCAATAAATATCCGAAGCATTTGTCATCAAAATATTTGGCTACAATTGTGGTTGATGCATGAGCACGGTGTGCAGTACCAAAAGCATCATTCACATAAATATCTCCAAACTCTGCCAGTTGTTTTGCAAAGCCTTCATCCCCTGATTTTTCTTCTTTATGGTATCTAAGGTTTTCCAACAATAGTATTTCGCCGGGCTTTAGATTATCGGCAGCTGCTTTAGCTTCCTCTCCCACGCAATCGTTCACAAATTTTGGTTCTACTCCAATAACTTCAGAAACCTTCGTAACTATATTTTTTAGAGAAAATTTTTCTTCACGGCCTTCAGGTCTTCCCAGGTGAGACATTAAAACTACACTCCCGCCATCTTCCAAAATCTTAAGAATAGTTGGTTTTGCCGCTTCAATTCTATTGGCATCAGTTACATTTAAATCTTTATCTAACGGTACATTAAAATCTACTCTAATTAATGCCTGCTTATCTTTAAAATTAAAATCGTTTAAAGTCTTCATTTTTTTCATTTCTTTTAAAAACCAAATAATCTGGTTTGGTTGGTTAACATTAAGCCCAATCGGCTTTTATTCAGCTTGTGCTATTTACAAATATAAATTTTTCCGAAGACATTAAAGTGTATATAAATTTTATATTTGCTTATGCTTTTTGAAGAAATAATAGGTTTACAGCATTTAAAGAAACATCTTACCACTACCGCCGATAATGGCCGTGTTCCACACGCACAATTATTTGTAGGAAAAAGTGGCAGTGGTACTTTACCCCTTGCTATCGCTTATGCGCAATACATACTTTGCCAGCATAAACCGGAAACTGATAATTGTAATGAGCGATTTAAAAAATTAGCACATCCAGATCTCCATTTTGCTTTTCCAGTTGCAGCAAATCAAAAAATTAAGAAACATCCGGTTTCCTCCCATTTTCTGGAAGAATGGCGGGAATTTGTTAAAACCAATCCTTACGGAAGTTTATTTGAATGGTATCAAAAACTTGGTATTGAAAATAAACAAGGCCAAATTGGTGTAGATGAAGCCCAGGCCGTAGTGAAATCACTTTCATTAAAAGCTTACGAAGGCGGCTTTAAAATAATGATTATTTGGATGGCCGAAAAAATGAATACAGCGGCTGCAAATAAATTGTTGAAATTAATTGAAGAACCACCAAAAAATACGCTTTTTCTTCTTGTAACCGAAGACGAAGAGCAAATCATACAAACCATTAGATCACGTTGCCAAAAACTTCACTTTCCACCACTTCCGGAAGATGAGATTGCAACATTTTTAGAGAAAAACGAAAATTGCAGCAAGCCAGATGCTTTAAAAATTGCACACCAGGCTAACGGAAGTTATACCCGTGCACTTCACTTATTACAAAAGGATAGCGGAGATCAACAATTTGAAACCTGGTTTATAAATTGGGTGCGTACCGCATTTAAAGCTAAAGGGAATAGAGCCACGGTGCTGGAGCTTATTTCCTGGAGTGAAGAAATTGCGGGGATGGGCCGTGAATCGCAGAAGAGTTTCTTGCTTTACTGTATCGACTTTTTTAGACAGGCTTTGATGCTGAATTATAAAGCTGAAAAGTTAGTTTATCTGCAACCGAAAACCACCGGATTTAAACTAGAAAAATTTGCGCCATTTGTTCACGGTAATAATATTAAAGATATTATCGATGCCCTTGAAGAAGCAATTTATCACATTGAAAGGAACGGTAATGCAAAAATCATTCTAACAGATCTTTCAATTAGACTAACCCGATATTTACATAAAAAAGCCGCTTAAAACTATGGAAAACCTTTACGCAAACATCACTGAAATTTTAATCTTACTTTTTATTCTTATTACTTTTTTACAATCTGGGATAGATAAGGCTGCAGATTGGGAAGGAAACACAGCATGGCTAAAAGATCATTTCTCGGGAACTTTCCTGGCCGGCCAGGTTCCTTTAATGGTAGGAATAATTATGATCATTGAAATCATCACAGGAATTACCTGTATTTTAGGCCTTATTTGGCTTATTGGGTACAATGACCCTACAATGGCTCTTTACGCATGCGTGTTGGCTGCTATCACCTTATTAATGCTGTTATTTGGACAACGAATAGCCAAAGATTACGCCGGTGCATTTACATTAACCGGATATTTTATTGTAGTGATCTTTGGAGTCTACTTAATGTCTTAAAAATAGAAAGAGGTCTGAGAAGTAATTCTTATCGTCAAGCTGAACTGGTTTCAGCTTCTAAGTTAATTTGAACCTAGATCCTGAAATAAGTCAGGGATGACGTTTATAGAAAACTTCTCAGACCTCTTTTAAAAACTCAGAACGTAAGTCTAGTTCTTATTATACTCTTCATTTAAATTATCAAGAATTTCCTGTGTAAGGTCTTTTCCATCTTTTGCATACATAATATTTGCAGACTCATTAGAGCCAAAAATATAAGTATAGCCATTTTCTTCACCATAATCTGCAACATAAGCTTTTACTTTCTCAACAATAGAATCTATAACAGCATCGCTTTCCTCTCTAAGACGGTTGCCCTGCATTTGCTGTTGCTGCTGAATTCTTTGCTGCTTTTGCATTAACTCCTGCTCTTTTTGCTGGCGTTGTTCCTGTGACATAGAATTCATCCCTTGCTGATAAGCCTGAACTTCTTCCTGAAATCCTCTTGCGATAGAATCTAATTGTCTCTTTACAGAATCTGATTTTGTAGAAAAATTTGCTTCCACTTCTTCCATTTCTTTGTATTCCTGAACAAGTTTCGTGGTATCTACATAAGCTGTTTTCTCCTGGTCACAAGAAGTAAGTAAAACAGCAACTACCAAAATCATTAAAAGTTTTTTCATCATTATTATAATTTGTTTGGCGCAAATGTAAGAAAGTTAAATTTTCAATGTAAATCAAAAACCAGGAATATAGCCATATAGCAATTTCTTATAGCAAAAAATATTATAATAGGTTTTAATAATTGAAAACAGATTAAATAGAGAGCTTCTAGTGCTTAAATAAGATTAAGGCTATACATTAATTGATTTTCAAACTTAAGAGTGCTTAAATAAGCTTAAAATACTTATTCTAGCTTTTTAGAAAGAAATATACGAGCGAAGAATACTCTGAAGAACTTTGCGCCTTTAAATTTGATTTTAGACCTAGTTTAAGAGCATTTAAAAAATTAGCCTTTCCGGTTTTGTTTTTTTCTGAAAGTAGACTCACATAGAAAGAATCAAAAACGAGTGGCTTGGTTTCAAACTTTTCAAAATTATTTTCTTTAAATAATTTTGAAATTCCATCCTGCGTGAAATGCCAAAGATGACGAGGCACATCATAAGCCGCCCAATATTCTTTATAATATTCGGCATCAAAACTTTTAAAATTAGGTACCGCAATTACCGCGACTCCATTTGGTTTTAATAAACGATGCAATTCTTTAAGTTGAACTTCTAAATTTGGAACGTGTTCCAAAACGTGCCACATAGAAATAACATCAAAAGAATCCTCCTCAAAACTCGATAAATCCTGCTGAAGTTTTATTCCTTTTTCAGCAGCTAATTTTCTTGCCTGCTCATTTGGTTCAACCCCTTCAACATTCCAATTTTTCCTTTTTGCAGTTTGCAAAAAATCTCCGGTTCCTGCACCAATATCTAGTAAATTATTTCCTTTAGCGACCTTATTAATCCATTTCAATTTTTGCAGAAGCATAAAGTTTTTTACTGCGTGGTAAATTTTATCGGTAACACTTTTACTGGAATCTGTGTGGGAAATATAAGCATCACTTTCGTAATAAGCCGAAAGATTTTCAGGTTTGGGTAGTGTTTCTAATATATCAAAATCTTGTAGCTGCTCTAAACGAAATTCTTCTCCAGAAACTAAATGATCTTTGCATTTTAAATGATAAACTTTATCTGCCATAAAAGAATTTTTGGTCGGGATTAATCTTTATAAAATTTCTAAATTCTTTACGTATTTCTGTTAACACTTCGAACCCATTAAAATACTGGTTTCAAATATTCACTAAATCCTCTTCACTTTCAGGCAAAAAATTCCTAACCAAACTTTTGTTTTTTTGCCTCTAATAGTACTACTAAATTTAAAAAAGTATAATCAGATTTATCTTTAGGAAAACTCAATTCTAATGTCTTACTTTTCTTTACCGAATGCGCTCCCTGCAGGATTTAAAAATCAAAAAAGTAAATAGAAGTCCAAAGCTCTTATTTTCTTTATTAATTTTTTAAGTAATGAAAAATGTGATTGCTTTTTATCATAATTTTCAAATTACTCCTACTGGATTGATCTCATCAAGGTTACCTAAAAGAAAATTGTTCCACGTGGAACTTTTAAACTTATCTTCCCATATAGACCAATAAAACCGAAATATCATTAGGGCTAACTCCACTGATTCGTGATGCCTGAGAAATGGAAGTTGGTTGAATTTTATTTAACTTCTCCCGTGCCTCAAAAGACATTGATTTGATCTTAGAATAATCAAAACTATTTGGAATTTTTACATCTTCCAGTCTATTCAATTTATCGGCATTATTTTTTTCCTTCTCAATATAACCAGAATATTTAACCTGAATTTCGGTTTGTTCAAGAATCTCCTGATTCAAATTATTCTCCAGAATGTACTCCTCTACCCCAGGAAATTTTCTAACATCTTTCATTGCAATATTAGGTCGAGAAAAGATCTTAAAAATCTTATCGCTTTGTTTCATTAAAGAAGAATTATTCGCTTCCAAAATTGGATTCGCATCCTCGTGGGAAACACTTTTATTCTTAAAGAAATTTACGAAATCAGAAGACTTTTTTTTCTTTTCTTCCATTTTACGCATACGTTCTTCAGAAGCCAAACCAATTGTATAAGAGCGTTCGGTCAGTCTAAAATCAGCATTATCCTGGCGTAATAAAGTTCTGTACTCAGCACGGGAAGTAAACATTCTATAAGGTTCTTCTGTACCTTTTGTAATAAGATCGTCTATAAGAACACCTATATAAGCTTCATTTCTTTTTATGATGAATTCATCCTTTTCCTGAACTTTTAATGCGGCATTTATACCAGCCATTAAACCCTGGCTAGCTGCTTCTTCATAACCGGTAGTCCCATTAATTTGACCGGCGAAATATAAACCTTCCACCAACTTTGTTTCCAAAGTATGTTTCAACTGAGTAGGTGGAAAATAATCGTATTCAATTGCATAACCTGGTCTAAAAAACTTCACCTTTTCAAATCCGGCAACAGAACGTAAAGCTTTAAATTGAACATCTTCCGGAAGGGAAGTTGAAAATCCGTTTACATAAACTTCTACCGTATTCCATCCTTCGGGTTCAACGAAAAGCTGATGTCTATCTTTATCTGCAAACCTGTTTATTTTATCTTCAATACTTGGGCAATATCTAGGGCCAATACTTTGAATTCGGCCATTAAACATAGGCGATCTTTCAAAACCATCTTTAAGAATCTCGTGTACCTCTGGAGAGGTGTATGTCATATAACAGGAACGTTGTTTTTTTAAAGGTTGGGTTTCATCTAAAAACGAAAATTTCGAAGGTTCTTCATCTCCAGGTTGCTCCACCATTTTAGAATAATCCAGAGACCTGCCATCTACTCTTGGCGGTGTTCCGGTTTTCATTCTGCCAGATTCAAAACCGGCATCCACAAGATCTTTAGTAATTCCGGTAGCGGCTCTCTCCCCTGCTCTACCGCCACCAAAATTTTTATCTCCAATATGGATTAATCCATTTAAGAAAGTTCCATTGGTAAGTACCACACTTTTTGCTCGAATTTTTAATCCTAAAGAAGTTTTCACTCCTTTAAGTTCACCGTTCTCTATAATAAGTCCCGCCACCATCTCCTGGTAAAAATCGAGATTTGGAGTTTGTTCTAATCTAAGCCTCCAATGCTCAGCAAACATCATTCGGTCACTTTGCACTCTTGGACTCCACATTGCGGGTCCCTTAGATTTGTTCAGCATTTTGAATTGAATGGCGCTGGTATCACTTACTAAACCACTGTAACCCCCCAACGCATCAATTTCACGCAAAATTTGTCCTTTAGCAATTCCCCCCATTGCAGGATTACAACTCATTTGAGCAATGTTTTGCAAATTCATGGTCACCAATAAAGTACTGGCTCCTAAATTTGCGGCTGCGGCTGCGGCTTCACTTCCAGCGTGGCCGGCACCAACTACTATAACATCATATTCATTTTCGAACATAAAATCTTTCTTTCTTAATTTATTGTTCCACGTGGAACAATGCAATCTTTTCGTCTTCCTTCTGTCGCATTAAAGCAGCTTCACTTTCAGATTTATCTGCATATCCACAAAGATGTAAAACACCGTGAATAAGAACCCGTTTAAGCTCTTCAGAAAAATCTACATTAAAATCATTGGCGTTATCTATTACTCGATCTATACTGATAAAAATATCGCCATTTAACTCGTCCCCTTCTGAGTTATCAAAGGAGATTATATCTGTATAAGAATCATGCTCCAAAAATTTCAAATTTATCTTATACAAATAATCATCGTCACAAAATATATAATTGATTTCACCGAGTTGTTTATCTTCTGATGAAATAACATTCCTGATCCATTTATCAAAAGAGTTTTCGTCTTCTAACTCAAAATCATTCTCTGAATAAAAATTAATTATTTGTTCGCTCAAAATAGGACTTTACTTTCTGTTTATAAATTTCGCGCAAAGGTAAGCTTTGTCTATTTAAAATTTCGATAGAATTGAAATATTCTTTAGCCTTAATACTTTGATCTTTAGTTGTATTATCGAACTTCTGCCGATTGGTTTCTGACTCCCTTTTATTATTTTCCCCCTGCTGCAACTTTGCATCCTCAAATTCCATTAATTGGTGCTCCAACTGTTGCAATTGTTCCAGGTTCTCTGGATCAAAACCCTTATTTAAAAGTTGCTCTTCAGCTTCCTTCATTTGCTCCTCTAATTGCCTTCCCTGTTCAGAAGAATTCTTCTTGTTCATTTCCTCCAAACGCTGTCTTAGTTCCTGCTGATCTTTATAAATCTCGAACAAATCTTCCATTTCTCCTTCCGCCATTCCTTCGCCGGGTTTCTTGCCTTCGTTTTGTTGCTGATTTTGCTCCTTCCCTTTCTCCTGGAAATCTTTATTTATCTCCTGTTGCTTTTTTATAATATCCTGAAGCTGAAATTCTGAATTTTCGCCGTCCCCTTTCCCCATTTGAGGATTTGCCTGTTGCTGCATAGAAGAAAGAATCTGGCTTAGCATATAAGCTAAATCGTTAGCTCCCGTAACTACATATTGCTGGCTGGATGTACCCTGAGGTAATTCATTTTCGGCCAATCTCTCAAGAGACTTATTTATATCAAAATCAATATCTGTAAGTTGTTTTGTAATACCTTCTGTAATCATTGGGTTACTCAAAGCGAGTGAATACAAACTATCGTCTATATGCCTAAAATTTTCTCTAAGTTCACTTTGTCTTCTAAGTTTTGCAGCGTAACCGGGATTATTGATATCTATTCTGCTAAAATCTTCTAAAAGATCTTCTTGTTGGAAGGAGAAAGTCACCAAATTATCCAGGATTTGGCGAAGGGTTTCAATATCGGCTTTTAACTCTTCCCCACTTTGCTGCATTGAACGCTGCTGCATTTTTTGGCTCATTTCTTCCATTTGGTGTGCAGCATTCTTTTGTTTCTGTTTTGTCTTTTCTAAATCTCCCTTTTCCATTTCCTCTTCGGCATCATTTAGCTCATTTTTGATGCTTTCTTCATCAACGATATCTCGTGGCAAATCGGTTGGCTTTTGAAGGTCCTGATTATCTTTTTCAAGCTCATCCATCTCTTCCTGAAACTCTTCAAATTTCTCAGAAATTTTCTTTTGTTCCTCCAAAAAATCATCCTCTGAAGTTTCTGATAATTCCTCTTGCTCTTCTGAAAGCTTTTCTAAATCCCGGGCTACTTTTTGAAGCTTTTCCTCTACATAATATCGTTTCGTCAATTCTAAAAGCTGTTCCAGGTTGCGCTCTTCACTTTGATTCCTTTTAGATAATTCTTCCAACTTCTCCCCCAGTTCTTCCCTATTAATCTTGTCAGCTATTTCTTTCAATTCATCCAATAAGGCTTCATCTTCTTTTAAGCGTTCCTCATTTCTATCTAACCGCTTTTTTAATTCATCCTTTTCTGCAGATTCATTTCCCAATTCATCCTGCCCTTCTTCAAAACTTTTCTTTAGCTTTTCGGAATAATTGCGCATCATTTCCGATTGCTGCTTTTGTCTTTGAATAAAATTTTCCAACTTTTTACGCTGATTATAATCAAGATCTTTATTCTCTTTTTGAATTTGATTCAATTCATTCAATTCTTCATCAGAAGATTTGATATCTTTTAAACTCTGGTTTAAATTATTTATTGATTCTCCCTGTTGTTTAAGTTTCTCTTCCTGCAACTCATCGGTGGTTTTTCTTCTAAAACTATAGGTATTACTTTTAGTACTTTTAGAACCATTTACAGCATCATTGTCCCAAAGCTGAAAATAGAAATTATACGAAATGCCCCGTTCCAAATCCAGGTCTCCCGGAAATGTATAATGAAAATCGTCAAAAGCGGCTCTCGCTATCTCGATAGTCTCTATTTTTAAGCTATCTTTTTCATTTTCAGTGTAATAAACAAGTTGTAAACGATTTAGGCCATAATCATCGGAAAGTTTTCCGTAGAAATATTGCGTATTGTTATCTATACTATCCAGTTTTTGCTGAATTTCCATTTGGGGATATTCATCTTGAATAACACGCACCGAATAGTCTAAAGCTTCAAACTCTTTTATAGAATTATTGGAAGTACTCACACGATAATCCAGCCTGGAATAAACAGCCTGTGAATATTGAAAATTTGAATTATTAGGTTTGAGATTTATTAAAGAATCCTGAGTTGAAAATTTGATAATATCTGTATTCCTGGTATTAAAACTCCAGGTAATTTTTGTACCCTCTGGAACATTTACATTTCCGGTTCCACTTAAACTGTCGTTTGATTTTCTTATATAAGCAGGATACTCAAATTGCATCGTGAAATCCAGTAGTTTTGGAACTTTAAGGACTTCAAGTTCGTATTCCCTGGAATTAATTCCATTTGCCTTAAGCTGAAAATCTACATTAGTTTTAAGTCGGTTAAAAGTATAATCAAACCTACCTGGCGTAATTTGCTTTAAAAAATAAGTTTGTCCGTTATAGCTAATCTCAGGTTTTTCAGGAGTAATTTCTCCCTCGGTAGCTACAAGAATCGTGTAAGAGGAATTTTCCTGAACCTGAAGCGAATCGTTTAAAATTTTAAACTGAAAAGGCGCCGGAGCTTCAAAAGCTGTATTGTGTTTAGCCAACCTATCAAAAGGGCCAGCCATTAAATTGATATTACCGGAAAAAAAGAGAGCCAAAATTAATACTACGGGAAATAAAGCATATTTCAGGTATTTGTTATTGGTTTTATAATCTACAGCGCGAGTAAAGGGAACTTTATTTAATTCAGCCGATTTCTGCTCGATCCCCGCAAGTAGTAATTCAGATTGCTGCGTATCTTTTTTAAGCTGAAGAACATTTAGCAATTTATCGTTTACTTCAGGAAAATGAGCCCCGATAATTTTAGAAGCTTCTTCTTCATTAATTCCCTTAGAAAATTTGAAAAGTTTTGCCAGTGGAATTAAAATGAAATAGGCCAGGAGCATCACCTCTACCCCAACGAAAATCCAAAAAAGAAAAGTTCGCAAGCCGGTTTCTAACCATAGAAAATGTTCTATAGCCAAAACGCCTAAAAAATAGACCAGCCCAATGGCTAAAAATAAAATTAAACCTTTCAGCAATTTGTTCAGGTAAAACTTCCTGATAAAAGCTTCCAGTTTTTTTCTAATCTGCTTATAACTTTCCATCCATCATCATATTTCAAGTCTAAAAATACAACAATTTTAGAGGAGTTATCAAGAACCTCGCCGCAAGCCTTAAGGTATAATTGGAGAACAATATAAAGTTAATAGACAAAGCCTCGAATAATAAAACCTCCATAAGGAATTCGAGCAGGATTGGTATTGCCCGCATTAGGTTTCGTTCAATAAGGTTGTATCTTTGCCCTTAAAAACAAATTTAGATATGTCTGCTAAAGTTCGCGTGCGTTTTGCGCCAAGTCCAACCGGCCCTTTGCATATTGGCGGGGTAAGAACAGCTTTATATAATTATTTATTTGCCAAAAAACACCAGGGAGATTTTGTGTTGCGTATAGAAGATACCGATCAAAACCGATACGTTGAAGGCGCCGAAGATTATATCATTGAATCGCTTAACTGGTGCGGGATTCCTTTTGATGAAGGCCCTGGAAAAGAAGGTGATTACGGGCCTTATCGCCAAAGTGAACGCAAAGATATTTACCGAAAATATGCTGAAGAACTTATCAAAACCGATAATGCTTATTATGCTTTTGATACAGCTGAAGAATTAGATGCGCATAGAAAAGACCACGAAGAGAAAGGGAAAACCTTTATCTACAACTGGCATAACCGGATGAAATTGCAGAATTCCCTTGCCCTTTCTGAAGACGAGGTTAGGGATAAATTAGATGCCGATGAAAACTACGTGATCAGGTTTAAATCTCCTGAAAGCGAAAATCTTCATATTTCAGATGAAATTCGTGGCAAGATGGAAATTGACACCAGCACTTTAGACGATAAAGTTTTGTTCAAAAGTGACGGGATGCCAACTTATCATTTGGCCAATATTGTTGATGATCATTTAATGGAAATCTCTCATGTTATTCGTGGTGAAGAGTGGTTGCCATCTTTAGCGTTGCATTTTATGCTATACCGAGCTTTTGGCTGGGATGCACCTAAATTTGCGCATTTGCCGCTTATTTTAAAACCACAGGGAAAAGGAAAATTAAGCAAAAGAGATGGAGATAAATTAGGTTTTCCAGTATTCCCGCTGGAATGGAAAGATCCAAATTCAGGAGAAATTTCTGCAGGTTATAGGGAAGATGGATATTTCCCGGAAGCCGTTACCAATATGCTAGCCTTTTTAGGTTGGAATCCAGGAACAGAACAGGAATTCTTTAAATTAAACGAACTTGTTGAAGCTTTTGAAATAGACCGTGTTCATAAGGGTGGAGCGAAGTTTGACCCAGAGAAAACCAAGTGGTTTCAGCAACATTATATGCACGAAGCAGATGAAAAAGTAATTGCTGGAAAACTTGAAAATATACTTCAAAAAAGAGAGATAGAAGTTTCTTCTGATTATGCCCTGAAAGTGGTGAAACTGATGAAAGAACGCGCTGTTTTTGTAAACGATATTTGGGAGCAGGGATATTTCTTCTTCGTTGCCCCTACCTCCTACGATCCTAAAAATGCGAAAAAAGCATGGAAGGATGATACTGCTGATCTAATGCAGGAATTAACTCAGGTTTTAGAAAAACAGGAAGATTTTAAAGCAGAAGCCGTTCAGGCCGAAGTAAAAGCCTGGATCCAGCAAAAAGAAGTTGGTTTTGGGAAAGTAATGCAACCCTTTAGATTAGCCCTGGTTGGTGCTATGCAAGGGCCAGACCTTTACGAAATCGCTGAAATGATTGGAAAAGAAGAAACTATTTCCCGTTTGGAAAAAGCGATAAAAACGCTGGGATAACAATTTAGAATAAAATAGGCATTTGCACGTATTGCGAATGAGGTTCGAGTGAAGCAATCTTTTCTTGAAGAGATTGCTTCACCCGATAAAAATCGGGTTCGCAATGACAATAACAGCCTATTTTTTGTTCATACCTTACCGCATAGCTAAGCAAACTGCTTCAAATCAAGCTGACGAATCATTATTGCTGAAAAATAAAATTTGATTTGGAGTAAAGCCTCGGCGCATTTAATCTCGATTATCGAGCAAAGTTTCACTATCTTGGGAGAATCAACTTATATCTCCTAAAATTATGATTAGCTACGTTTTTATTCCAATTATTCTTGTTTTTCTTCTTGTTCTGCTCTTCTCGGGTATTTTCACTGTACGTCAACAAAAAGCGGCGATTCTTGAACGATTTGGAAAATTTAAAAGCATTAAAAATTCCGGACTTCATTTAAAGATTCCTATAATAGATCAAATTGCCGGTAGAATCAATTTAAAAGTACAGCAGCTGGATGTTTTGGTCGAAACTAAAACCAAGGATAATGTATTTGTTAAGCTGAAAATATCGGTACAATTTCAGGTAATTAGAACTAATATTTACGACGCGTTTTATAAACTTGAAAGTCCATCAGACCAGATCACGTCTTATGTTTTTGATGTTGTACGAGCTGAAGTTCCAAAAATGATCTTAGATGATGTTTTTGAACGAAAAGACGATATCGCCATCGCTGTTAATAGAGAACTTAACGAATCTATGCAGGATTATGGTTACGACATCATTAAAACGCTTGTAACAGACATTGATCCAGATGAACAGGTAAAACATGCGATGAACAGAATAAACTCGGCAGAACGCGAGAAAGTGGCCGCAGAATATGAAGGAGAAGCCGAAAGGATACGAATTGTAGCTAAAGCCCGTGCAGAAGCCGAAAGTAAACGTTTACAGGGTCAGGGAATTGCCGACCAAAGAAGGGAAATTGCCCGCGGACTTGAAGAAAGTGTTGATGTTTTAAATAATGTAGGGATTAATTCACAGGAAGCTTCGGCTTTAATTGTGGTGACGCAGCATTACGATACACTGCAGGCCATTGGTGAAGAAACCAACAGTAATCTTATTTTATTGCCGAATTCACCCCAGGCCGGTAGCGATATGCTAAACAATATGGTGGCCTCTTTTACGGCTTCGAACCAGATTGGAGAAGCTATGCGCAAGAAAAATGAAGAAATTGAACAGGAGAAAAAGAATCAGGGTGATTCCAAACGGAAATAATTTCCTAAAAATCTCTTCTGGTATAAAAAAGGTTTGAAGGTTTATTTTTGAATCATACGTCATTCTGAATTTATTTCAGAATCTAATTAGAACTCCGAACTAATTTCGGAGTAAGCCCTAAAACAAGTTAAGGTTGACGGATAAAATAAACTTTCAAACCCTTATAATATATCTATAAGAAATCTTTTAGCCTTTTACTTTAGCGGTTACTTTTTTCAATCCAGTAAGTTTAGTTACCGCTTTAAGAATAAATGCTTTTTGTAAAATTGAACCTACCATACTACCGGCAAGAGATAATGGTGATAACGCGCCTTTTGTGCGCTCAATATTCAATTTAATCTCTTCCTGGTCTATCTTGGTTTGAAGTTCAAGAATTTTAAGATCCCGATCTATTTCTTTGAATGAACTATACTCCTTCATAGCAATTAATCCTTAAAAAATTTTCTTGATACTTTAACTAAAAGATACTTTTCAATAGGTTTTCTACCGAATAGCAATATTCCAAGAACAACTAAAAAGTAGAAGCCCCCAACAATAAAATAACCGGAACTTGGTGTACCAATAGCCTCACTAATAAGTATTGCGAAGGCTACAGATATCAAGATTAAGGCAAAAATTAAAAAAATACC
This sequence comes from Salegentibacter sp. Hel_I_6, assembly GCF_000745315.1. Classification (NCBI taxonomy): domain Bacteria; kingdom Pseudomonadati; phylum Bacteroidota; class Flavobacteriia; order Flavobacteriales; family Flavobacteriaceae; genus Salegentibacter; species Salegentibacter sp. Hel_I_6. The sequence goes on from NZ_JQNQ01000001.1 coordinate 2,084,912, forward strand.
TAACAAAAGACCCTGAACGAGACCAATAGCCCCTTTCATTGCCTGTTTAAAGAATTTGAGTTTATAATATTCGGAGTTACTGTGAGAAAACGCCTTTAAATTATATTTTAACTCGTCTATACTATTAGATAGTTTTTCAAATGCCATAAAGTTATACTATACTACTGCTTTATTTGGTTTCCCTTTGTTATCGTCAGCTTTACCATCCTTTTGTAATTTGGCATTTTGCTTTCTTAACTCCTCCAATTTGGTTTCCATGGCGGTAAGAATATCGTCAGCTTTATGACTTGCAGAAGATAGAGTTTCTTCTAAACGAGTTTCAAAATCTACACGAGCTTGTTTAGCCTTTTCAGTTAAATTAGAAGAAGTCTCAGTATACTTTTTGTTCAATTTATCCTGAGCTTTTTTAGACTCGTCTTTTAATTTTTTACGGGTTTTTTCACCGCTATCTGGAGCATATAATAATCCCACACCTGCTCCAATTGCAGCCCCGGTAATCAATGCTAATAGTGTACTTCCTGTATTTGCCATAATAGTTTTTGTTAGTTAAGTTATTACTAAACCCAAATATACAAGATGGGTAAAGGCAATGCTGTTAATAACCGGTTAATATGTTAAAATGCTTTACTAAAATATTCTTAAAAAGTCACTTAACCAAATGGATTACAGCTTATTTAATCTTCGCCCATGAATCTCTTAAGCCCACAGTACGATTAAAAATTGGCTTTCCTTCTATCGATTCTTTATCTACACAGAAATAACCAATTCTTTGAAACTGGAATTTATCCTGAATTCCCGCCGTTTTTAAACTTGGCTCAACATAACCCGTAATTACATTTAATGAGTCTGGATTTACAAATTCCATAAAATCTTTCTCTTTATCACCATCAGGATTTTCTACGCTAAATAACCTATCGTAAAGCCTAACCTCCGCTTCTAAAGCATGCTTTGCTGAAACCCAGTGTAATGTTCCTTTTACTTTGCGCATAGATTCTTCGGTGCCACTTCCACTTTTACTTTTAGGATCATAAGTACAATGAATTTCGGTAATATTCCCTTCGGAATCCTTTACTACTTCTTCTCCTTTAATAATATAAGCGTTCTTTAACCTCACTTCTTTTCCCAGGGTTAACCTGAAAAATTTTCTATTCGCGCTTTCTTTAAAATCTTCTTTCTCGATATAAAGTTCTCTTGAAAAAGGAATTTCTCTACTACCAGCTGATTCATCTTCAGGATTATTTTCAGCTTCCAGCCATTCTTCCTTTCCCTCTTCATAATTGGTAATAACCAATTTTACAGGATCTAAAACCCCCATAACTCTTGGTGCGGTTTTATTAAGATCTTCGCGCGCACAAAATTCTAAATGTGCCACGTCTATCATATTCTCGCGTTTCCCCACACCAATAGAATCTGCGAATTTTCTAATGGAATTTGGGGTGTACCCTCTCCTCCTCAATCCTGATATAGTTGGCATTCTAGGGTCATCCCAGGAATTAACCACGCCTTTCTCCACCAATTGCATCAGTTTACGTTTACTTACAACTGTATGGCTAAGGTTCCTACGGGCAAACTCACGCTGTTTGGGTTTTAATTCACCTTCTTTGCTTACTTTTTCAACAAACCAGTTATAAAGTTCACGATGCGGTAAAAATTCCAGCGTACAGAATGAATGAGAAATACTTTCAATAAAATCGCTTTCTCCATGTGCCCAATCGTACATTGGGTAAATTTTCCAGGCATCTTTTGTTCTATGATGACTTTTATGCAAACAGCGATACATCACAGGATCGCGCATTAGCATATTTGTCGAAGCCATATCTATTTTGGCACGTAGCACATGTCCTCTTTCCGGGGTTTCCCCGTTTTTCATTTTCTCAAACAAATCAAGATTTTCTTCAACAGAACGATTTCTATAAGGACTTTCCTTACCGGGCTCGGTAGGAGTTCCTTTTTGAAGCGCTATTTCTTCTGAAGTTTGGCTATCCACATAGGCATCTCCATTTTTAATCATTTCAACGGCCCAGTCGTGCAATTGCTGAAAATAATCTGAAGCATAGCATTCTTTTTCCCATTTAAAACCAAGCCATAAAACGTCTTCTTTTATGGCATCTACAAACTCCTGCTCTTCTTTGATAGGGTTTGTATCGTCAAAACGAAGGTTTACGGGAGCATTATATTTTTCACCTAAACCAAAATTCAGGCAAATAGAAGAGGCGTGACCAATATGCAGATAACCGTTAGGCTCAGGCGGAAATCTAAACTTAAGTTCTTCTTTTTTATGCGTACTTTGAAGGTCTTCTTCTATAATTTGCTCAATAAAATTGAGCGATCTTTTTTCTTCAGCCATAACTTATTAAAATCAAAAACCCTGGATTAGAGTTGAAAATCAGACATTTATTTTAAAATCGATTAATGCTCGAAATATTAAACCCTCTTTCGGGAATAATGCGCAAAGTTACCAAAAATTAGGTCGCTTCACCCAAGCTTTGCTATACAAGAATAATATATTTTGTTCCCGGGATTAACTAAAAAACTTATTCCTTAATAAATTGAAATAAACAGGCTGCCCGCTTATCTTTGTAAAAAATAATCTTTTGGGAAGTATTAAATTAAAAAATATCAGGGTTTTTGCCTATCATGGCTGCCTTGAAGAAGAAGGAAAAATTGGGAGCGACTACCGGGTAGATCTAAAAGTAAAAGGTGATTTATCAAATTCTGCTAAAACTGATAAGCTGGCAGATACTATTGATTACGTGCACTTAAACAAAATTGTGAAAGAAGAAATGGCCATTCGTTCTAAACTTCTGGAAACTGTTGCTGAGCGCATTTTGAAGCGCGTAATGGAAGAAATTATACTGGTGCAAAAAGCTAAGGTTGAAGTTTCTAAAATAAATCCGCCTATTGGTGGAAATGTAGCTATGGTTAGTGTGATTAGAAGTAAATCCCGCTAAAACTCAAAATCATAAATTGCTGCAAGTCTTTTATTTTTTAAAGCTAAATTTTTTATTACATTTGCCAACCCCAAAATAGGGCATCGTGGCCGAGTGGCTAGGCAGAGGTCTGCAAAACCTTGTACAGCGGTTCGAATCCGCTCGATGCCTCCAAAAAGCTCCTTTTTTAAGGGGCTTTTTTTGTATAAAATAATTGATGTTTAGTAGCGCTTATACTGAAGAAATAAGAATAATAGCAATATTTTAAATGTGTCACCTTCCTTTTGACAAAAGTATTTACGGGAAATCTTTATGATCAATCAGTAAGTATCTTTTTCTCTTGAATCCCGGTAATCTTACTTAAAATGATGATTTAATCTGGTGAGATGGTATCGTTTGGGGTAATAGTTTCAATCTGATCTTTAATTCCGTTAACCTGGTTAGGGAATAGCCCCTGGAAAATAAGCATTCCGCCAAAAACTATCAGTAAAATACTAATTCCCTTTTTCATAAGATATATTCGGTTGGGCGTCAATTTTCGATTTAATTTTTTTGCCAGTAAAATTTTAAAAACGTCTAACACGAGGTAAGTTCCTAAAACAGTTCCGAAAAAAACCAATATGCGATCCTGTTCCATATCTAACCTTGGACCAAAAACAATAATTAAACCCAGCCAGAATCCCAATACGCCAATGTTAATGAAATTCAATAGAAAACCTTTTACAGCCAAACCCATATAATCGCTTTTACTGAGTTTTCTAATCTCTGGGGTATCATCATCCTGCCGAAGTACTTTTTTGGTCTGTACGAAGCTCATAACACCATAAGTAGCTAGAATCATTCCACCAAAGATAAACAGGGCAGGATCATCTTTAATGCTGGCTAGTAATTTGGTGGTACTTAAATAGGCAATAAAAAGAAAAACAACATCGGCTATAATTACGCCAACATCAAAGGCAAAAGCGGCTCTGAAGCCTTTAATAGCAGCCGTTTCCAGTAATACGAAGAAAACCGGACCAAGTAAAAACGCTAAAAAAAGACCTAAGGGTAGGGCTGCTAATACATCCTGAAACATACAATTGTATTATTTTACAAATGTAGACTTTTAGTTTTTTCTAATTACTTTCCCGCCAAACAGGGTATTCTGATCTATAGTTTTTGGGTCGCCATAAACATTTACGGTACCTCCAGCTCTAACTTTTGCTTCTACCCTACCACTAGCAGTAATATCGGCAACACCGCCTGCCTTTATACTTATTTCGGTATTAGTAGATTTTAGATTTTTAGCGAAGAATTTTCCACCGGTATTGATACTTATTTCCTGATCGCCGGTTTTACCTTCTACTTCAATCTCTCCCCCGGTATTCACATCTACATAAAGGTTAGTGATATTTACATCAGAAAAAATATCGGCACCTTCTGAAGCATTTAAATAGAGGTTTTCCTGCTTTAGCTTAGAATCAACTTTTATTGAAGCGTTTTGGCGAGCATCAATTTTATCGAGTTTTTTAAATTGAATAGTGATTTGTGTATTATCATTATCCAAAATTTCATCAATACTCATTCTTACTTTTAGAACCCCGTTATCTACCTTAAATTTTACATCGGTACTGTTCTTTCCAGTGATTACCGCAGTATTTTGGTTAGCTTCTTTTAAGATAACATCCAGCCCATTATAAACTTTAATTTCAGTAAAATCTTCGAGATCCCGGGTTACTTCCTGGGCACATAGAATTCCAAAACTGAATAAAAACAGTGCAAAAACATATTTTTTCATTTATATAAATTTTTCATCTACATCAAATTGAACTTATTTAAGCTTTTAAAATTTGTTTTTCTATAAATTAGAAGCTGAAGTAAATTCAAAATGACATTTTAATTTTTCAAATAGTTATTCTTCATTTTTACCAATTAAGGTAAAATCTAAGTGTCTTTTAACCAAATCAGCATTTTTCACTTTTACGATAACCTCGTCTCCAAGCTGATAGGTTTTCTTTGTTTTTCTACCCACAATTGCATAATTATCGGCATCAAAATCATAATTATCGCCTTTAATATCTCGCAGGCGAATCATTCCTTCACATTTATTTTCTACAATTTCAACAAAAATTCCGAAATCTGTAACCCCTGAAATCACCCCAATAAATTCTCTATCCTGGTGATCCAGCATAAATTTTACCTGCATATATTTAATAGAATCCCTTTCAGCATTGGAAGAAAGATTTTCCATTTCGCTGGTATGATGGCATTTTTCATCATACTCTTCTTCTTTAGCTGAAGGTTGATCATCCAGGTAACGTTGAAGCAAACGATGCACCATTACATCCGGATATCTTCTAATTGGAGAAGTAAAATGCGAGTAATAATCAAATGCTAAACCATAATGACCAATATTTTCTGTACCGTAATAAGCTTTACTCATCGTTCTAATGGCCAGCGTATCTACTAAATTTTGCTCTTTTTTACCCTGCACATCCTGAAGCAATTGATTTAAAGAAGAAGAAACAGTTTTCCTGTTTTTAAGGTTTAAACCGTGCCCAAACCTGGAAACCAACGTATTTAAAGAAACCAGTTTTTCTTCATCTGGCTCGTCGTGACAACGGTAAATAAAGGTTTTCTTTTGTTCTCTTTTTCCTATAAATTCAGCCACTTTTCGGTTGGCTAAAAGCATAAATTCTTCGATGAGTTTATTGGCATCTTTGGCGGTTTTAAAATAAACACCAATAGGTTCATTCTCTTCATCTAATTGAAATTTTACTTCCACTTTATCAAAAGAAATAGCACCCTGACGCATTCTTACAGAACGCATCTTTTTTGCCATTTTGTTCATTGTTAATACAGCTTCAACAATTTCTTCCTTTACCGTATAAGATTTATCCTGAATCGAAATTTCTTCCGGAATTTCTCCTTTTTCAGTTTCTATGATTTGTTGGGCTTCCTCGTAAGCAAACCGCGCATCAGAATAAGTAACAGTTCTCCCGAACCATTCGTTAACCACTTTTGTATTCTTATCAATTTCAAAAACTGCCGAAAAAGTATATTTTTCTTCGTTTGGCCTTAACGAACAGGCGTTATTTGAAAGCACTTCAGGTAGCATGGGCACCACGCGATCTACCAGATAAACCGAAGTTGCGCGTTCGTAGGCTTCATCGTCTAAAATTGTTCCCGGTTGCACATAATGTGATACATCGGCAATATGAATTCCAATTTCCACATTCCCGTTGTCCAGTTTTTGAAAACTCAGGGCATCATCAAAATCTTTTGCATCTGCAGGATCTACAGTAAACGTCAAAACATCCCGCATATCGCGACGTTTTTTAATTTCCTCCGGCTGAATTGATGTATCTATTTGATTAGCAAAATCCTCTATTTCCTTAGGAAATTCATGCGGCAAACCATATTGTGCTAAAATGGAGTGAATCTCGGTATTATGTTCCCCGGGAGTACCCAAAACCTGAATGATCTTTCCAAAGGGAGAATCGGCTTTTTCTGGCCATTCTTCAATTTCTACAACTACTTTATCTCCGTTTTTAGCATCACCGATTTTGTTTTTTTGAACAAAAACATCGGTGTACATTTTTGGATCTCCAATAACCACAAAACCAAAATCTTTTTGCATATCAAGAACACCAACAAATTCGGTTCTTTTCCGCTTTATTATTTTAGTTACTTCCCCTTCAGATTTTTTATTTCTTTTTCGGTTGTAAATATAAATTTCTACTTCATCACCATTAAACGCAGTGTTCAAATCCCTGGGGGATATAAAGACATCATCATCTAATTCATCTACCATAGCATAAGCATAACCCTTTGTGGTCATATCTATCACTGCGGTGTAATAATCATTCGACTTGGTTATTTTAAACTTCCCGCGTTCTTCCTCTTCAATTTGCTTCTTTGCGGTTAATTGGGCTAATTTTTTAATAATATTATTACGACTTGTAGCGTCATTAACACCAAGTTTAGCGGCAATTTGCTTATGGTTGAAGGTTTTTCCAGGTTCCTTTCTTAGGATATCTGTAATACTTTTGGCAAGGTCACCCTGGTGTTGGGATTTATTTCTATTCTTTTTACTCATTTCGATAATTAAAGTATAAAATTACGGCTTCTGCATTACATAACATCTTTTTGCAATTAAAGTTTTGTTAAGCGCCCTGAAAATTATCCTGTTATAAAATTATTTCACATTTAATTAACAACTGGGTAAAAACCCTAAAATTCTGTCTCTGAAAGAAAACGAACGATAGATTTCTTAATTTTTTCTTAATTTTAATTTAAGGTTGTCGGTATATTATAAGCTCATCTTTGTAAGACTTGGTAATCAGATTACTATGAACAAAGCTAAAATAATATCGTTCTATTTTTTTCTAATTTTCCTAATTGGTCTATTAGGAATCATCGTATCTATAAATCTAACATTAAATAAAAGCAGCCAGGTGAATTTAAATTCTGCTCAACTTTATATAGACCACAGTATAAGCTATTCTAACAAGACAATTTTTTGCATAAACTAGTTAAATATCTGTTTTTCAGTAAAATAAACTGTTATAAGTTTTTAAAAATTAGCTATAGTAAAGTGACTCAATTCATTCCCAGGCTTTTATACTTTCTTCCCTTTTTAGATCTAAATTCTCAAGTTTAAATTTCAATTTTGAAATACTAACCAATGTTATTAACAATATATATAATTATCTTTTTTTCTTCTTTTTATAAAAATTAAAACTGATGATTATTATAGCTTGTTAATTTGTAGAACAATTTTTTTGAAGTTTTTTTGGTTTTTAAGTTAGCTTGATTTGATAACAACTTATTAACATACTTAAGAAAGTCTAAAGCTCTGAAAATCTAAGCATTTTAATATTTACTTAACAAAAGTTAGTAACAGAGTCTTAATATAAGATCTGGATAATTAGAATTAAAAATAGTGTTCACAACCCATTTTTATATGCTCATAACTTCTCCAAAAATAACCGACTTATAATTTGATTTAGCCATAAAATTTTTGCTATTGAAATTTAAATCGAATACCGCAAATAAGTTTCTCAGTTTCTCATCAATGCTTATTCACAATCTTATGTCAATACTAAAGCCTTGATTTTAAAGCTTATTTAAAAAGTAATTAACAATTGAAAATTGCAGTGTTACTAAGTGGTTTTTTTACCTTTGTGCCAGCTAAAACCTTAATTATGAAAATTGCAATAGGAAACGATCACGCCGGTACCGGATATAAGAAAAAAGTTGTTGATTACCTGAAAAACAAGGGTATAGAAGTTATTAACTATGGTACTAACAGTGAAGATAGTGTAGATTATCCAGACTTTGTGCATCCCGTAGCCGATGATGTTGAAAACCAAAAAGTAGATTTTGGAATTATTATTTGCGGAAGTGGAAATGGTGCTAATATGACCGCTAATAAACACCAGGGCGTTCGTTCTGCTCTATGTTGGATTGGTGAAATTACTAAATTGGCCAGAGAACATAATAACGCCAATGTATTGAGTATTCCTGCACGTTTTGTTTCTGAACAACAGGCAGTGGACATGGTAAAGATTTTCCTTGAAACTCCTTTTGAAGGCGGTAGACATCAAAAAAGAGTAGATAAAATTCCGGTTGAGAATTAATATTTTATTATAATCGAGACTGTCTGAAAAGTATAGTTTCGTCAAGCTGAACTTGTTTCAGCTTCTAACAAGTGTTTATTATTAACATCTTATATACTGAAACAAGTCCAGGATGACGATTTAAAACTATTCAAACAGTCTTTTTTTTTATTTCTGCACAAATATTCATTAGAAAAAATATGGAAATCCTTATTAAAAATTTCAATGAACTTAGCCTTGAAGAACTCTACCAAATATTACAATTACGCTCTGAAGTTTTTGTGGTAGAACAAGATTGCGTTTACCAGGATATTGATGGAAAAGACAGCGACGCGCTGCACGTATTAGGGGTTAAAGATGGGAATATAATTGCTTATACCCGTTGTTTCGATAAAGGATTTTATTTTGAAGAAGCTTCTATTGGTCGCGTCGTAGTAAAGGAATCTGAAAGAAAGAATGCCTACGGGCATTTAATTTTAAAAGCTTCGGTAGAAGCTATTAAAGAACGTTTTAAAACTGATAATATCAAACTTTCTGCACAACAATATTTAACCGATTTCTACGAAAGTCACGGCTTTATGCAAATTGGCGAAGGTTACCTGGAGGATGGGATTCCTCATATTGCAATGATCAAATAATTACTTGATTATCTATTTTTAAATGTTCTGGAGTAGCTTATCTAAGGATTTCTGAATATCGTTGGCTATCTTTTAAAATAGATTTGGCTTCAATAATTTCAGGATTGTGATCTACATAATATTCATACAAACCTTCCTTGTAGAAATAGCGTTTAATAATCTCATCGGTTAATAAACTTACAATTTCGTGCTTCTTTTCATCTAATTCTTTCTTCTTTTGGGCATCTATTTCGGTAGAAATACTTTTGTAATGATCCAAAATATCCTGTTCATAACCTTCGTTTGAAGCCGAGGTTAAAAGTGCCTCCAGCTCCCTTTCGGTAGCTGTTTGATAGTTAAAATTAGATTTTTGAAGAAAGTTTTTAAAATTGTTGAAATCTGAATCTGTGAATTCAAAAGATTCAGGATCTTCTAATTCATTTGAATAATAATATTCTGTTGCAAAATCGAAAATGGCTTCCTGTGCCAGTAAAGCATTAGTCACATTACTATATTCTGAAGTTTCCAGTTTTACATCTGGAGATATTCCTCCGCCATCGTAAACTTTTCTACCACTTCGGGTTTTAAATTCGTTATAATCTTCAGCATTACGCTTTATAGCTCTTCCTTCCTCATCTCTTTCAGCATAATTTAAAGCCTGAATACACCTCCCACTTGGCGTGTAGTATCGGGAAATAGTAATCTTCAACTGTGTACCATAAGCGAGTTCTTTAGGACGCTGTACCAGGCCTTTCCCAAAACTTCTGGCCCCTACAACCACTCCTCTATCCAGATCCTGAATAGCGCCGGCAACGATCTCGCTGGCTGAAGCACTGCGCCCATTTACTAAAACAACTAATGGAATTTGGGTATCTACAGGTTCTTTTTGGGTTTGGTAAGCTCTGTTATATTTCTCTATAACAGATTTTGTAGTGGTTATTAATTCTCCTTTTGGTAAGAAAATATTACTCACATTTATAGCTTCAGTAAGTAAGCCGCCAGGGTTTCCTCTAAGGTCAAGGATAATCTCTTCAGCTCCCTGGTTTTTGAGATCTTTTAGTGCACGAATAGTTTCTGAAGAAGCTTTTGAGTTAAATCTGGATAATACAATATACCCGGTATTTTCATCTAAAAGTTCGTAAAAAGGTACTGCCTTGAGATTTATTGCACTTCGGCTTAGAGAAGTTTTTTTTAATTCTCCCTGGCGCCGAAAAGTAATATCAATTTTTGAATCTGGAGAGCCATTAAGCAATTCTCCAACATCATCGGTATAATCGGCAACTTGTATGCCTTCAATTTCTATAATTTCATCTCCGGCCTTTAAACCGGCTTTATCGGCAGGATAATCTTTGTAAGGTTCCATAATTACCAAAGCATCGTCACTTACCCTAACAGTAGCTCCAATCCCGCTATATTCGCCTGAATTATTAATTCTTGCAGCTTCAACATCTTGCTCGCTCCAGTAATTGGTATAGGGATCTAAATCTGCCAGCATTGCTTTAATCGCGGTATCCATTAATGCGGCAGGGTTGGTTTCTTCAACATAATTCATGTTGATTTCCTTAAAAAGCGTGGTAAAAATTTCAATCTGTTTGGCAATTTCAAAGAAATCAGATCTAAAGCCAAAACTGCTAAATATTAGCATAGCGCCCAAACCAATTAAAGCGATTTTTTTGGTGAGTTTTTTTTTCATTTTCAGTATTTTTCTTCGATAATCGAGATTATATTTTCCGAGGTGATTTAAGCCGATTTATAGAAATTCAACTTATTTTATTTTGCGCCTCATTAAACTTCTCCATTACTTTTATCATTGCTTTATTTAGGTCTTCCAGGCTAATTTCTTCTCTGGAAATATAAATAAACATCAAGGCATAAGGTTGTGTGAAGTTACTGGTTACAAGATACTTATTTTTTCTGAAAGCTTCCCGCATCAAACGTTTAATACGGTTGCGGCCAACAGCAGTTTTTACCAGTTTTTTAGGGACAGAAACTCCGGTTTTAAAATTTTTAATTTCCGTATTGGTGATAGGAAGGTATATGAGTTTTAAAGGATATTTTTTAACTGATTTTCCCTCCTGAAATAAAATGTCTATGAGCTTTTTGCTCTTTAGTTTTTCTTCCTTTCCAAAACTTTCATCCATAGTTCAAAAGTAAGGATAGTTTTAATTTCTCTATAAGGAAAACAAAATTTTGACGAAAATAAAAGTGTGTAAGCAGGGTGCATTATCATACGTCAATCTGAACTTGTTTCAGAGCCTGCTCCGAAATTTGTTCGGAGTCTAACAGGCTTAAATTCTGAAATAAATTCAGAATGACGATTGGAAAACTGATATTAAAAAAACCTCACAGGTTTTTAAAAACTGTGAGGTCTAAAATTTAATACCTAAAAATAATACTATTATTATTATTCGTCTTCTTCTGAAGATTCTTCGGCAGTATAAAGATTATTATCTCTATTTACATCGGCCATAAGTTGAGATTCGTCTATTTCTATACTCTCAATCTCGCTTAATGGTTTATCTATTTTTAGTTCGTAGGTTGGGTATGCCCAGGCCCAATCATCGGCAACTGTCCAGTTTTCGTGAACTGCAGCTTTTTCCCAACGCATCATTTGTAATGGCACATAGATCATTTCCTCTTCTCCGTTGTTATAACGCACGGTGATATCTAAAGGCATCGGCATCAATTTTTGACGCTCTAAGGTTACTTTAGTTGAATTTTCATCGGCTTCGGTAACTTCTTTAATGCCATAGTCAATAGTAGCAGTTGTACGCGTCCAGTCGTTTAAATACCAATCTAATTCTGCTCCTGAAACTTTCTCGGCAATTCTTATAAAATCGTTAGGCGTAGGATGCTTAAATTTCCATTCATCGTAATAACGTTTTAGGGTTTTATCAAGATTATCCTCACCAATTACATAACCTAATTGTGCTAAAAATACAGCACCTTTAGAATAAGCTGAAGCTCCGTAAGCAGCATTTAAGTCATAACGATCGGCCTGGGTAGATTGTGGTTGTTCAACCCCGGAATTTGCCAATTGAAGGTAGCTTCGGTAAGAACCGGTATGCGGATTATCGGCATAAGTTTCCATCACCTGGTTCATTGCTTCACTGGAAATATAACTGGTAAAACCTTCATCCATCCATTCGTGCTTACTTTCGTTCGTAGCCATTAAATGCTGAAACCAAGCGTGAGCCAATTCGTGAGCTGTTACCCCTACCAGGCTTCCAAAATTGCGTTCTCCTGTAATTAGGGTGAGCATAGCATATTCCATTCCGCCATCTCCACCTTGTGCTACAGTATATTGATCCCATGGATACGGACCTATATTTTCGTTGAAAAACAACAATAAATCTTCGGTTTTTTCCTGTAGATTTTTCCAGTTTTCTTTTATTTCCTCATTGTCTTTATAGAAAAAGTGAAGTACGGTTCCATCTGCAGCAGTTCTGTTATCGTGAATATAATCAGGATCTGCAGCCCAGGTAAAATCATGAACTTCTGGGGCAACAAAATGCCAGGTATGGGTATCGCCTTCAGCTTCAACCTCTTCATCAGAATACCCGTGACCAATTTCATCTGGATTTTGAAGATAACCTGAAGCGGCAACGGTATAGTCTTTATGAATGGTAAGTTTTACGTCGAAATCGCCCCAAACCCCGTGAAATTCACGGCCAATGTAAGGCGCTGCGTGCCAGCCTTCAAAATCATATTCTGCCAATTTAGGAAACCATTGGCTCATAGAAAGTGCTACCCCTTCTGAACTATTTCTTCCAGAACGACGAATTTGTTCAGGTACCTGGCCTTCAAATTCCATATTGAAAGTGGCTTTTTCTCCCGGTAAAATAGGTTCGTCCAGCTCAACTTCCAGTACAGTTCCAACTTCCTCGTAAGAAAGTTCATTTCCATCCTGGTTAAGGCTGGAAACCCTTAAATATCCTTGTTGATCTTCGGTTAATTTAGAAATGCGGTCTCCTACCCTTCTATCTGGATCTTGTATGCTTGTAGAGCGCACATCCATTTCACTTCCGGGTTGAAAAGCATTGAAATACAAATGATAGAAAACGCGGTCTAAAGTATCAGGCGAATTATTGGTGTATTCCAATTCCTGAGTACCGGTATATTGAAAGTTTTCAACATTCATGTCTACCTCCATTTTATAACCTACGTGCTGTTGCCAGTAGCTGCTATTGTTTTGAGCACCGGCCAGAGTGGTGGCAACTAAAGCCAGACTTAATAATAATTTCTTCATTTATTTGTGGTTTTTATGATAAAATAAAACTTGATTTTAATTTGTTTGAGAAGCTAAAATAAGCGCGTTATAAAGATTAACCATTTTTCCTGAAACGGATAATTCTTTAAAATTCTTAGTATTGCCTCTATCGCCGCCTACAATTACACTAGCATTTGTGGTTAAACCGCTATCCATAATTATCTGTTTTACCTGTGCAGCACTTAATTTAGGATAAAAAGACCGAATAATTGCTGCTACTCCGGCCACTGCGGGAGCCGCCATAGACGTTCCCTGAAGATATTCATACTCATTATTGGGCGTGGTAGACCAAATCTCGGTTCCAGGTGCAAAAACATCAACGTTAGTTTTTCCGTAGTTGGAAAAATCGGCAACTAGTTTGGAGCCATAATCGAAATTAAGTGCACCTACTGTTAGAAAATTATCTGAAATTTCTTGTGGTGCATCTGGGTTTTGATCGTTTGGATATACCGTGTTCTCATCTAAATTAAGTCCTTCATTTCCGCCGGCATTTACGATTAAAACATCATTTTCTGCAGCATATTGAATTGCTTCTGTAACCCATTCAGGATTTGGAGAAAAGTATTTCCCAAAACTGGTATTGATCACTTTTGCACCATTATCTACCGCATAGCGAATAGCAAGGGCAATATCTTTATCATATTCGTCACCATCTGGTACTGCGCGCAGTACCATAATTTCAGCATTATTGGCAACTCCATTTATACCGAGCTTATTATTTCTTTCTGCAGCGATAATTCCGGCAACGTGGGTCCCGTGTTTAAGATCTTCTTTATCTTTTGAAGGTCCTAAAACATTGGCATTTCCATAATTGGTATCAGTAATATCATAAGGGTCATCTCCTACAGGTGCTCGCCCATCTAACTCTAAATTTAAGTGGGTATCTAAACGATTGGCATAATATTCAATGCCTTCATCTAATTCTTCCAGTGCCTCAGGAATATTTTCATTTACGTTATCCTGAATTTGCTGAAGCATCGCCTTATACTGGGCTAATTGCCCGGAAGCTTCCATTTCGTTCAGTTCTTTTTTGGTGTAATCTTCTTTTCCAAGTTGAGAAGAAACGGCCTGGTGCGCCGCTACCAGTTGTTTCTTAATCTCCTGATACTGGTTCCTATTTTGAATAGTTTCTTCATATTCTTTTTCATACTCCGCTTTTGCTTCCTGGTAATAGATGAATTCAGCGCGATCTGCAGTGCTTATAGAACTGGCGGTTTTACCTTCGTATTTGGGTTTTAAACGCTTATAAATACGGGTATATTCCATATTTTCTTCTACGGCATCACCTAAAAAGTTCCAACCGTGAACATCGTCTATATAACCATTATTGTCATCGTCTATTCCATTACCGGGAATTTCATCGGTATTAGTCCACAGCACGCCATCAAGATCTTCGTGCTCAATATCTACACCGCTATCAATAACTGCTACAATGGTTTTTTGGCCTTTGTTGTTTTTAATAATTTCTGAATAAGCTTTATCAACGCTCATCCCGGGGATAGTATCGGTCATAAGATCGGCACCGCCCCAGCCTTTTAACTGGGTTTCAGAAAGATCGGTGATCTTGAGTGGAATTGAATCTATATTGGCAATTGGAGTAGAAACAATTTTTGGGGATCCACTTCCGCAGGAAGCTAAAATAAGTGCGCTTCCCATAAAAAACGCGGATTTTAAAAAAGGTATTTTCATGTATTCTTTAATATTTAGTTTGGCTTAATTTTTTTGTTTGGGTTTAGCCGAAAATGACATTAATTAAAAAGCTCGTTAAAAGTAAAGGTTTTGTCTAACCTAACCCCTTTTTCGGTGTTTTTTAAAGTTATAATCTCATTATGTGCATCGTGCTCCAAAAACAAATAGTAATCTTTATCTGCAGCCTGTTTTAGAAACTTTTCCTTTTCAGTTAAAGTTAGCAATGGCCGGGTATCAAAACCCATTACATAGGGTAAAGGAATATGCCCTGCGGTTGGCAGCAAATCGGCCATAAAGACAAGGGTTTTTCCTTTGTATTCTATATGTGGGATCATTTGTTTATCGGTATGTCCATCTGCAAACAATACGCCAAAATCAAATTCATTAGACTGTTTAAAAGTTTCATCTTCTTTTCGGTCTAAAAAGTGAAGCTGCCCACTTTCTTCCATTGGTAGGATATTTTCCTTTAAAAATGAAGCTTTTTCACGGGCATTAGGTTCTGTAGCCCACTTCCAATGCTCTTTATTGCTCCAGAATTTAGCATTCTTAAAAGCCGGTTCATACCCGGTTTTGTCTTTATTCCATTTTATGGCTCCTCCAACGTGGTCAAAATGAAGGTGTGTTAGGAAAACATCAGTAATATCATCACGGTGAAATCCTTGTTTTTTAAGCGATTTATCTATAGAATGTTCGCCCCATGGATAATAAAAACCAAAGAATTTATCACTTTGTTTATCGCCCATTCCCGTGTCTATTAGCGTAAGTTTATCGCCATCTTCTATCAAAAGGCAGCGGGCCGCCATATCTATCATATTATTGGAATCGGCAGGATTGGTTCTATTCCAAAGACTTTTTGGAACTACGCCAAACATAGCGCCGCCGTCCAGTTTAAAATTGCCGGATTCTATTGGGTATAATTTCATACGTGATTTATTGTTTTTTTAATGCTCTTTGCTTAATTCGCAACCTTTTTTCGGTTTATGGGTCTAATAATTTCTACTTATTTCAAAAAGTATCTTTGAGATCCTGCAAATTAATAAAAGGAAAAAACATGTACTGCTAAAATTCTGTTAGCTGATGGGTTTTATAACTGCCTAATTAAACAATTATTCTAAATAGAGCACTTTTTCATTCTCTTCGATAATATCGTTATAATGAAACGGCCTCTTCACACCTTCAGCATTAATAACAAAAAAGGGTAGGATAGAATTTTTATCATCTTTATGTTTTTTCACCCAATCTCGTGTAGAAATTTCCTCCTTAATGGTTTGAGTTTTTTCTTCAAAATCTCCATTTGTTATTTTTCTGGCCCAGGGTTTAAGTTCAGTTTTATTGGCAAAAAGTGAAGTTGCATTAATTTTATCGAGCATATCTACATCGGCACCGGTTTCACTTGGGGATACCAGCACTATTTTCTTTGGAATATAAAATGCATCGTCGGCTAATTGAGCGGCCAAAAAGTTTATTTCACTATTTCCGGTAAGAGCGATAAATGTCCCTTTTTCAATAGCTTTTGCATCTTCAAGGGTTTCTTCTTTCAAAACATTCCCATACATACTATCGAAACCTTGATTTTTAGCTTCAGCAACCATTTCCCGGTTAGCATCTATAATTAATACTTCATTTTTATCTTTAAGATGCTTTGCAAGATATAATCCTAGTGGGTTAGCTCCTAAAATAATATATCCCTCCCTGGATTCCTGATGCACCAATTCGCCACGGTTTCTAAGCCAGGTGGTGGTCCAGGTTAGAAAAAGCGGAACTGTAAGGGTGGTGAAAATTGCCATAAAAACCAGGATAGAAAAGATTTCTGAAGTAATTATTCCCATTTGTAAGCCTATTCCCGCGATAATGATTTCTACCGCACCACGACCGTTCATTCCGGTTCCTACAGTAATTCCTTCTCGCCAACCATAGCCGCTTGGAAGATAGAATAAGGCAGTACCCACAATTTTTCCTACCATTGCCATAAGTGTCACTACGATTAACATTGCAAGATCTGTTTGAAAAACTTCCAAAGTCACATTAAACCCTGCCGAAACAAAGAAAATAGGAGCTAAAAATCCTATAGAAATATCGTGAAATATGTGGTTAATATCTTTTGAAATCTGCCTATTAAACACACCATCTCTAATAAATAAACCAGCCATAAATGCCCCTAAAATACTATGTAAACCGGCTACTTCTGCCAATTCTGAAAAACCGAGAACAATAATTAAAATCAGGGTAAAATGAAGGGTGCGGCTGTTAATATTTGCTTTCATCAAGTATTTACCCAATAATGGCAACAAATAAATTCCTGCAAGCGCAGTAAATATGAAGAATAGAATAGCTTTTCCAGCAACCCACGCCAGCCCCAGGGTATCGATACTCCCTGCATCTACATAGCTAATAATCCCGGCGAAAATTACCAATGCGAGCGTATCAGAGATCAAAGCTCCCGCCATAAGTACATAGGCAATTCGGGTGTTGAGTAATTTTAGATCTACCAGGATCCTGCTCTTGGTTGCGAGTGAGGTGACGGCTACTGCAATGGCCACAAAAATGGCGGCCATTTGTGTTCCGCCAAAATATATAATAGTGTAATAACCTAGAACAAAAGGTACTATAAACCCACCCACAGCGGCTAAAAGTCCAGGCCAGGAAGCCTTTCCTAGGTCTCTAAAGTTAATTTCCATGCCAATGTAAACCATGAGAAGAATAATACCAACCTCTGCTAGCACATTGATCATTTCAGAGGTTTCCAGCAGACCTAAAAGGGCCGGTCCCAGAATAATTCCAATAATAAGTTCACCTAAAATTGCCGGGTATCCTAATTTTTTAGCAGCTGAGCCACCTATCCAGGCACTAAATAAAATGATTAGGAGATTTAGAATGTTTAATTCTTCCATATAAATAATTTAGTGGTTGGCTTTACAAAATATTAATATTTTACCACATTTAATGAATTATGAACACTAAATAAATTTGAAACCTAATTAATTTACATTTTAGCTCAAAAAGCTTGAATAACTTACAATGTTGCGATTAAATCGGGCTATTTTTGTAATTAACAAATTACAGTTCAAATACTTTAAAGCATGTTAGAACTTGCAAGTTTGGTAATTTTGGGAATCCTTGCCCAATGGTTGGCCTGGAAGATTAAAACCCCTGCAATTTTACCGCTTATTTTAATTGGTCTTTTAGTTGGGCCAATCTCAACTTTAATAAGTGAGGACGGCACCAAGTGGGTAGAACCAATTTGGAATGGTTCTGAAGGGCTGTTCCCCGGGGAAAGTTTATTCTATTTTGTCTCCCTGGCTATTTCAGTAATTCTTTTTGAAGGCGGTTTAACCCTTAGAAAAAGTGAAGTAGGAAATATTGGCCCGGTGATCCTGAAACTAATTAGTGTGGGTACAATAGTCACTTTTCTTGGAGCAGGTTTGGCAGCGCATTTTATATTTGATCTTTCCTGGCAAATTTCATTTCTATTTTCAGCACTGATTATTGTAACGGGACCTACCGTTATTTCTCCTATTCTTAGAAATATACCTCTTAAGACCCATGTTTCTTCCATTTTAAAATGGGAAGGAATTCTTATAGATCCTATTGGTGCATTGATTTCTGTATTAATGTTTGAATTTATTAGGGTAGAAGGTGGGCAGGACTTTACCCAGACGGCACTCATAGAGTTTGGTAAGATCTTGTTATTTGGCTTTACCTTCGGCTTTACTTTTGCCCACTTACTGGCTTTTTTAATTAAAAGGCAAATTATTCCGCATTATTTGCTCAATGTTTTCATTCTTGCAACCGTTTTAGGGGTTTTTGTACTGGCAGATACCTTTGCTCATGAAAGCGGACTATTGGCGGTGGTGATTATGGGAATGGTAATGGGAAATCAAAAATTACCCAATATTAAGGAATTACTATATTTCAAAGAATCTCTTAGCGTTTTATTGATTTCGATACTTTTCATACTACTTGCAGCAAATATTGAAATTGAAGAACTTTTACTGGTTTTTAACTGGAATTCACTTATACTTTTTGGGGTTGTGGTGTTACTAATTAGACCCATTGGTGTTGTATTAAGTTCAATAGGTTCTGGGTTGAAAATTAACGAAATGGCCTTTATAAGCTGGGTGGGACCACGAGGTATTGTGGCAGCAGGAATTGCGTCTCTTTTCGGTTTAAGACTCGCGAGAGAAGGCATCCAAGGTGCAGAATATATTACACCATTGGTATTTATGATCGTGCTTTGTTCAGTTTTATTAAATGCTGCAACAGCGAGACTTTTTGCAAGGTTGGTAGGTGTTTTTATTAAGGATTCCCAGGGAATTTTAATTATAGGCGCTTCTTCTATCGCAAGGTTGATAGGAAAATATTTACAGGATAATAAGCGCCACGTGGTTTTGCTCGATAATAATGGTGATAATATAAAGAAATCCAGAGAAATTGGTATTGATGCTATAGAAGGCAGTGTTTATTCAGATGACCTTATGAATAATATTGAATTAAACGATATAGGTTATGTAATGGCACTAACGGGAAATAGCGATATTAATAAAACAGCAATTTCAAAATTTAAAAAGCAATTTGGTGAGAACGGATCATTTAGGGTAATTACCAGCGATGAAATGAATAATCCTGAGTTAAACCCTACAGAAGGTCTTTTTTCACATACCGATGATTATATTAAACTTACCGAAGTTTCCAGGAAGTTCCCAAAAATTCACGAGGTAACTTTAAACAGTAAAGAACACTATGAAGGTCTTATTGAAATTTCTAAAACAGACCCGGATATTGTACCACTTTTTGTAAAAAATGGAGAAGGAAATTTAACTATAATTCCATCACATAGTTCTGAAGTAGATATTCAGGAAAATAATCAGCTGGTTTATTTAGGAAAGAAAATTCAGCGGGAAGAAAAGCTTGAAGAGGATTATGAAGAAATTGTAGATAGTGATAAGGATTAAAATTTCAACATTTAGAACAAAAAATATCTATTGGTTATAGAAAATTAGTTCTCACATTTTAATATCATTTTCCTCTATATTTGAGGATCTTTAATTTTCTTCTAAACTGGTATGAAATGAACGAATTTCTGGAAATTCTGCAACATGAATTTGAATTACCTTTAAGCAATCCCGTACTGGTTTTTTCACTTATTCTGCTTATAATTCTTATTTCACCGGTTTTATTGCGAAAAATAAATATCCCCGGAATAATTGTTTTAATTATTTCAGGAATTATTATTGGACCTTTTGGTACGGGTCTACTTGAGCAAAATACTGCCATAGATCTTTTCTCAAAGATAGGTTTACTATACATCATGTTTATTGCCGGTTTAGAGCTGGATATGAACCAGTTCAAGGTAAACCGAAATAAAAGTTTTCTTTTCGGGTTTTTTACATTCGCAATACCTTTAATAATAGGCTTTCCGGTGTGTTTTTACTTATTGGGTTACGATTTTAATGCCAGTTTTTTAACGGCCAGTATGTTCGCAACTCATACCCTTATTGCTTACCCAATTGTAAGCAAAGCTGGGGTAGCTAAAAATGAAGCTATTGCAATTACCGTTGGAGGTACCATCCTTACCGATACTGCTGTGCTTATTATCCTTGCCGTTATTATGGGCAATGCACAGGATGGCGGACTTACCATGGATTTTTGGATTCGACTGGTAGTCTCGCTCACTATTTTTTGTGCGATTATGTTTTACCTGGTTCCCAAAATCGCAAAATGGTTTTTTACACGCCTTGAAAAAGAAAAACATTCGCACTATATATTTGTACTAACCGTGGTATTTCTAGCCGCTTTTTTAGCAGAATTAGCTGGTGTAGAAGATATCATTGGCGCTTTCCTTGCAGGCTTAGCATTAAACCGATTAATCCCGCATTCTTCTGCGCTTATGAACCGTATTGAATTTATGGGGAACTCCCTGTTTATTCCTTTTTTCCTGATAAGTGTTGGGATGCTGGTAGATATTAGCGTGATACTAAGTGGTTATATGGCCATTGTTGTAGCCCTAACCCTATCTGCGGTTGCAATTTCAGGAAAATGGATAGCAGCTTATTTTACCCAGTTGGCATTTAAATATTCTGCTTCCCAGCGAAAAGTGATTTTTGGTTTGAGCAGTGGTCACGCTGCAGCTACACTTGCTGTAATTCTAGTGGGCTATAATGCCGAAATTATTGATAAAAATATCCTTAACGGAACAATTATTTTAATTCTTATCACTTCTATAGTCGCCACTTTTGCTACAGAAAAAGCAGCCATTAGACTTGCAAAAGAAAATCAAACAGTAGATCCTGAAGCCATTAAAAATTCAGAGAATTATAAAAAAGAAAAAATTCTTTTGCCTTTAGCCAACATCACGAATTTTGATAAGCTTTTAGAGTTTTCAATACTTATTAAAGACAAAAATTCAGATCATCCTGTCTCTATTTTATCGGTGGTTCCTAATGATGAAGAAGCCGAAGTAAACATTGCGCAAGCCGAGAATAAACTCGAGGATTTTGTAAAACAGGCCTCGGCTTCTGAAACCGATGTTGAGGTAACCGCCACTATAGACCAGGATGTAGCTAATGGAATTGCTCGTAAATCCCGTGAATTAATAGCCGATTTTATGGTTTTGGGCTGGCCAACAAGCTCTACCGATGCCAATGATATAATTGGTGATAAGATGGCAGGAATCATTCGGGGTACGCGAAATACAATATTTATTTGCGAAACCCATACTCCCTGGGCTACTCACGAAAGATTAGTGGTAGCCGCATCCCCAAGATCTTCTGAAATGGCAGGTTTTGAGCTTTGGGTGAAGAAGGTGATTAAATTCTCTGAAGAGCTTAGTATTCCCATTACATTATATTGCGATACCACAACCCAGGTGGCTATAGAAAAACTGGCAGAAAAGCTCAAGTTAAAGGCTCCGTTTGAATTTCAGGAATTTAATAATTGGGAAGATTTTCTAATTATTTCTAAAAACCTTAAACCAGAAGATATTATTATGCTTATTTCTGCTCGTTCTGGAGCTATTGCCCACCGGGGAATCCTGGAGGAAATTCCATTAAAAATGGCGACCTATTTTAGAGAAAATACTAAAATTATTGTCTATCCGCAGGAAAAATAATTAAGCTTCTTTTTCCATTTCTTCAACCAATTCATCGGAAATTTCCAGATTGTGATAAACGTTTTGAACATCATCATCTTCTTCAAACTTTTCAGCTAAATCAAGAATTTTTTTAGCGTCTTCTACGGGTAATTCAACAGTATTCATGGGAATTCGCTGCACTTCAGAAGATTTAACTTCAATTTCCAGCGCTTCAAGTTTTGAAGACATTAATCCAAAGTCAGTAAAAGCGGTATAGATGGTAATAAAGTCTTCATCTTTCTCAATTTTTGATGCGCCACCTTCAATAAGTTCCAACTCAAACTCTTCAAGATTCATTTCGATCTTTTCTCTTTCGATGGTAAAAACACCTTTTTTATCAAAAAGGAATTCCAGTGAACCGTTAGTCCCCAGGTTTCCGCCGTTTTTAGAAAAGGTTGAGCGAACTGAAGCGACGGTTCTATTTGTATTATCGGTAGTACATTCAATAAAAAAAGCGATTCCGTTAGGGCCGTAGCCTTCAAAGGTTACCAGTTCATAATTATCGGCATCAGCGCCGCTGGCCTTCTTTATAGCGCGTTCTATGGTGTCTTTGGGCATGTTTATACCCTTGGCATTAGAAATTGCATTACGAAGCGCAGGATTGGATTCAGGATCTGGCCCGCCGCCTTCTTTTACCGCAACGCTAATTTCTTTTATAGCACGAGTAAATTGTTTTGCACGTTTCTTGTCTTGCGCACCTTTTCGGTGTTTTATATTCGCCCATTTGCTATGTCCGGCCATTTTTTTAGTCTTTAATTGGTAGACTTACAAAATTAATAAAATGTAGAAAACCGAAAAAACATCTCTTATTCCAGAGATATCTGTGTGATCAATTGAAATTACTTACTTCTTTTATATGCTTTTTTATATTCCTGACTTGTATGAAGAATTGCGAAAATGATCAAAGTGTTCTCTGAAATTTGATAGAAAATAGCATAGGGAAATTTTGTAACGAGAGCTCGCCTTAGATTTTGGTATTGAACTTGGTAATGTTCAGGGAATTTGCGGATATAATCGATTTCAGAATTTATTTCTGCTTTAAAATCTTCTGAAAGTAAAGTTCCTCCTTTTTTTAAGTAGTATTTTTTAGCTTCCGCCAAATCGGTTTTAACTTCAGCTAAGAATTTTACCGAAAAAGCCATTACCAGGTTTCTTTAAAACTATCCCAATCTGAAAGATTTTCGGGATTTTTTTCAAAGCTTTTTATTCTATTATCGAGTTCTTCTTTTTGCGAAGTTGTAATATCAGGACATAGAATTTTTTCAATATTTTCTATAACCCGCTCATCTTTAACTTTAGTGAGCTCTTGAATTAAGTTATATTTTCTATTTACAAGATCCATAGTCCTTAATTTTCAACTAAAGATACGAAATTACCTAATAACCAATTTTCTAATCATTCAGCTTTAATACCGCCATAAATGCTTCCTGTGGGATTTCCACATTTCCTACCTGGCGCATACGTTTTTTACCTTTTTTCTGCTTTTCAAGAAGTTTTCTTTTACGGGAAATATCACCCCCGTAACATTTTGCGGTAACATCTTTTCTAAGTGCTTTTACGGTTTCACGGGCAATTATTTTAGCCCCAATAGCTGCCTGAATTGGAATATCAAATTGTTGCCTTGGAATTAATTCTTTTAGTTTTTCACACATTTTCTTCCCAATATCGTAGGCATTATCTACGTGAAGTAGGGCAGAGAGCGCATCAACTATATTTCCGTTTAGTAAAACATCTACTTTCACCAGTTTTGACTGGCGCATTCCTATTGGCGAATAATCGAAAGAAGCGTAGCCTCGAGAAACAGTTTTTAGCCTATCGTAGAAATCAAAAACAATTTCTGCCAAAGGCATATCAAAAGAAAGCTCTACACGCTCTGTGGTTAGGTAGGTTTGATTAGTGATTTCTCCTCGTTTTTCAATACAAAGTGACATCACATTCCCTACATAATCAGATTTGGTGATAATGGTGGCTTTTATATAAGGCTCTTCTACACGATTTAAAGAAGAAGGTTCCGGAAGGTCCGACGGGTTATTAACCAGTATCAGATCATCTGGATTTTTATTGGTAAATGCATTATAAGATACGTTAGGCACAGTAGTAATTACCGTCATATCAAATTCTCGCTCCAATCGCTCCTGAATAATCTCAAGGTGAAGCATTCCTAAAAATCCGCAACGGAAACCAAAGCCTAATGCAGCAGAACTTTCAGGCAAAAATACTAATGAAGCATCGTTTAACTGAAGCTTTTCCATAGAGCTACGTAGTTCTTCATAATCCTCGGTATCTACGGGGTAAATCCCGGCAAATACCATAGGTTTTACATCTTCAAAACCGGCTACTGCTTCTGTAGTTGGGTTTTTAGCATCGGTAATAGTATCACCTACTTTTACTTCCCGCGCATCTTTAATTCCAGTGATAAGGTATCCTACATCACCGGTTTTAATTTCCTGCCTTGGGAATTGCTTTAAACGTAACGTTCCTACCTCGTCTGCAAAATAATTTTTATCTGTAGCAACAAATTTTATGTTCTGCCCTTTTTTAATAGATCCGTTTATTACTCTAAAATAAGTTTCTACACCTCGAAATGGGTTGTAAACCGAATCAAAGATCAAAGCTCTTAAAGGGGCGTCTACTTTTCCGCTTGGTGGCGGAACTCTTTTAATAATAGCGGCAAGTATTTCTTCAATTCCCAGGCCGGTTTTTGCGCTGGCGGGGATAATATCTGAATGTTCACACCCAAGAAGATCTACGATATCGTCACTCACAACTTCTGGATTGGCACTTGGCAAATCTACTTTGTTAAGCACCGGAATAATCTCCAAATCGTTTTCCAGGGCAAGATAAAGGTTAGAAATAGTTTGTGCCTGTATACTCTGTGCTGCATCTACAACTAATAAAGCGCCTTCGCAAGCTGCGATAGAACGGGAAACTTCGTAAGAAAAATCTACGTGGCCCGGAGTATCGATAAGGTTCAAAACATATTTTTCGCCTTCGTATTCATAATCCATCTGTATCGCGTGACTTTTAATAGTAATTCCACGCTCACGTTCAAGGTCCATACTATCAAGGAGCTGCTCCTGCTTTTCACGATCGGTTACAGAACCGGTGAAATCCAGTAAACGGTCTGCCAGGGTACTTTTTCCGTGGTCAATATGGGCGATTATACAGAAGTTTCTTATATGTTTCATTAGGTAATTTTAATTATTGAATTCCATCAAAAACCTCGGGAGTAAGCCCTAGACATATGAATTGGAAGTCTCTTTTTCAATTCGAGGCAAGCCTCGGCGTATTTACTCTCGATTATAGAGTAAAAAGTAATCAACAAATTTAAGTTTACAAATATAGTTTATTTCATAGTCCTAAAAAGAAAGATGGAATATAAGAATTGTATAAAGCAAAAATTCAAACATTATTTTCTTAAAATCCATTTAAATAAAAAATTGATTAATCTTTTAGTTAATTATAAAAAAAGTTACTTAAGTGTATAATGGTTATAAAAAAGTTTCTTTTTTTTGTAAGGAACAATTTTGTTAGATTTTTATTAAAAAGGCGTTAAGTTTAACCTAAATATAATGCTAACAAATATTAAGATATTCACTTATGGCTGCTGAAACCGCAACTAACAAGAACAACACCAGTAGATCTATCGTTATAATTGGTGTACTTTTTTTCATCTTTGGATTTGTAACCTGGTTAAATTCTGTTCTCATTCCTTTTCTAAAAACTGCCAGTCAATTAAATAATTTTGAATCCTATCTTGTTGCCTTTGCTTCATATATTTCCTATTTCGTGATGGCAATACCTTCTGCATGGGTACTGAAAAAAACAGGTTTTAAAAATGGAATGTCTCTTGGTCTTGTAGTTATGGCGATTGGAGCTTTAATTTTTATTCCCGCCGCGATATCCAGAACCTACGCGATGTTCCTATTCGGTTTATTTGTCCAGGGAACCGGTTTGGCTTTACTCCAATCTGCGGCAAATCCATATATCACTATTCTAGGTCCTATTGAAAGTGCGGCTAAACGAATTAGTATCATGGGTATTTGTAATAAGGTAGCCGGTGCTTTAGCTCCAATTATTTTTGGTGCGATTTTATTGAAAAATATGGATGCTGTAGAAGCCAGGCTTGAAGGAATGGGCGCAGTAGCAAAAGCAGCAGAATTAGATAAACTCGCTTCTCTTGTAATTACACCTTATGTTATAATGGCAGTGATATTAGTAGGTCTTTCTGTGCTTATTTACTATTCTGCACTTCCTGAAATTGAAACCGATGGAGAAGATGATACGCTCGCTGCTGCTAATAAAAGTAAAACCAGTGTGCTTCAGTTTCCAAATTTGTTATTTGGTACTCTGGCCATGTTCCTTTATGTAGGGGTGGAAGTTATTGCGGGAGATACCGTAATTAGCTACGCACGTGATGCGCACAATATTTCTACAGATGTCGCCAAATACTTTACCACTTACACTTTAATTGCAATGATTATTGGTTACTTAATTGGTACGGTAGCCATTCCAAAATATATTAGTCAGCAAAAAGCATTGCAAATTTCAGGAATTCTAGGAATCATCCTCGGACTTTGTGCAATTTTTACCGATGGGTATATTTCAGTGCTTTGTATTTCACTTTTAGGTTTAGCAAATGCTCTGGTATTTCCCGCAATTTGGCCACTGGCACTTCATGGATTAGGTAGATTTGCAAAAATGGGCTCTTCGTTCTTAATTATGGCTCTTGCCGGGGGAGCTATTTTACCGCTTATTTACGGCTACCTGGCAGATACTTTTGATCCGCAGTCTGCTTACTGGATTGTAATCCCAAGTTATCTGTACATCTGGTATTTCGCTGCAAAAGGACATAAGGTAAAGTAACACTGGCAAAAGCTCAAAAGCTTTTTTAGTTAACTAAATTTTAATTTGTGGCTAAGATTAAAAGTATTTAAATCTCAATTATTCGATAAAATATTTAATATGAAAAGCTTAAAATTTGGTATTAGTTTTCTCTTTTTAGTGTTTTTTCAGCTGGGTTCTTCCGCACAAGAACCCGAAGCTGAAAAACCGGCAATCATCCCGCAGCCGGCAGAAATTGAGTGGAAAGAAGGTTTCTTTACACTTCAGGAAAGAACAGTGGTTTGTTTTAGTTCCGGTGCAGAAGCATCGGCTGCCTGGCTGCATAGATTGCTGCAAAATACGTCTGCGCAAAGCTCTACTATGCAAGGAGAAGATTGTAACGGTTTTAGCCTTAAAATTGATCCAAACCTGGAAGAAAATTTAGGGATAGAAGGTTATCAATTAGATATTTCTTCAAGTGTAGTGAGTTTAAAAGCAGCTTCAGAAGCAGGATTATTTTATGGGATTCAAA
The DNA here is from genome assembly GCF_000745315.1 of Salegentibacter sp. Hel_I_6. Taxonomy (NCBI): domain Bacteria; kingdom Pseudomonadati; phylum Bacteroidota; class Flavobacteriia; order Flavobacteriales; family Flavobacteriaceae; genus Salegentibacter; species Salegentibacter sp. Hel_I_6. The sequence continues at coordinate 2,112,503 of NZ_JQNQ01000001.1, forward strand.
CCATACGCCAAATGTTTCCTTCGGAAATTGAAAATGAAAAGATTTCCGAAGAAATTAAACTTCCGCAGGTATCAATTACCGATCGTCCAAAATACGAGTGGCGCGGTTCTATGCTGGATATCGCCCGTAGTTTTTTTGGTCCAGATTATATCAAAATGCATATTGATAGAATGGCTTTTTACAAATTAAATAGGCTTCATATACATTTAACCGATGACCAGGGCTGGCGTATAGAAATTAAGGAAAAACCGAAACTTACTGAACTTGGAAGTAAAGGCGCTGTAAAAGGTGGCCGGTCTGGATATTTAACCCAGGAAGAATATAAGGAAATTCAGGAATATGCCGAAGCAAGAAATATTGTAATAGTCCCTGAAATTGATATGCCTGGCCATATTTATTCTGCTTTAATGGCCTATCCTGAATTAAATTGTGAGGAATTTTCCAACATTGAACCCAGAATGGCAACTCCGCCAGAGTTATTCCATGAATATAAAGTGGGCTGGAGCAAGCTTTGTCTCGAAAAACCGGAAATCTATGATTTTGTTGCTACAGTTTTAGGAGAAATGGCAGAGATAACAACAGGCGATTATTTGCATATTGGCGGCGATGAAATTAAAGATGAACGCTATAAGGAATTCGTGGTGAAAGCAGATTCTATAGTTCGAGGTTTAGGAAAAACAAGTATTGGTTGGGAAGAAGTGACGCAAGCTCAAGTTGATCCCACCTTGATAAGTCAGCGTTGGAATGGCAAAACTGAAAGTGTGGTTAATACCCCGGTAGTAGAATCTATTTGTTCGAGTTTTTATTTTGATCACGCCAATATTCCGGGACAGGAATTTACCAATAATTGGTGCCAGGAAAGAGGGGTTTCTTTAAGAGACGCATACACGTTTAAATCTAATAACCCCAATACGATAGGAGTAGAAGCGCCGGTTTGGACAGAAAAAGTGCTTTCTAATGAAGCAGCCGATGATAGGTTTTGGCCACGAACAATAGCAATGGCTGAAGTTGGCTGGAGTGAAGATAAAAATAAGAATTACAATAATTTTTTAGAACGGCTTGGGAAACATGGTTTACGCCTGGATTATATGAACGTGAATTATTTTAAAAGTCCTGAAGTAAATTGGAATAGCGAACGTAAAAAGGGCGTTTTTTCAGGTTTTATGCCGAAGGAATAGTGATCAATTATAAGCTAAATTAACTATGGAAAATAGAAATCCAGATACAGAAAAGACTTCAAATTATAATGATTTGGAGAAAATGAGTACTTCAAACTTATTAAGCAATATTAATAAAGAGGACAAAACGGTTCCTGATAGTGTAGAGAAGCAAATTCCGGCTATTGAAAAACTGGTAGATGAAATCGTTTCCAAAATGGAAACAGGAGGAAGGTTATTTTATATTGGCGCAGGAACAAGCGGTAGGCTGGGGGTTTTAGACGCATCAGAATGTCCGCCAACTTTTGGAGTTTCAGATCAAATGGTAATTGGTTTAATTGCCGGCGGAGATACGGCACTTAGAAATGCTGTAGAGAATGCTGAAGATGATACAGAACAAGCCTGGAGCGATCTCGAGCCATATAAAATTTCTGAAAAAGATGTTTTGGTTGGAATTGCAGCCTCTGGTACCACGCCTTACATTATTGGCGGAATTCAGAAGGCCAGAGAAAATGGAATAGCAACAGGTTGCGTTACCTGTAGTTCAGGTAGTCCTTTAGCGCAAGCCAGTGAATTTCCCATCGAAGTAATAACCGGACCCGAGTTCGTTACCGGTAGTACAAGAATGAAGGCCGGCACTGCTCAAAAACTGGTTTTAAATATGATTTCTACTTCTGTAATGATAAAATTAGGGCGGGTTAAAGGCAATAAAATGGTAGATATGCAACTTTCTAATAAAAAATTAGTAGGCCGCGGCACGAGAATGATCATGGAAGAATTGAATGTTGAAGAAGACCAGGCAGCTCGTTTACTTCAGGAATACGGGAGTGTTCGGGCAGCGATTAAAAATTGTTATAAGAAATAGACTTTATCAATTTTTTTATTTAAGTTTAACTGTTGATAAAAAAAATTAACGAATATTTTATTCTTTTAATTAATATTATATCTTTAAGGCATAGATTAATAACTATTTTTTAACACTTGATGAACTAATTTACACTTTCACACTGCTAACAGCTTAAATATTTTATTATGGAAAAACGATTTCGTAAACCAATTTTAATTTTGCTCTGCTTGTTTTCAATACAGGTATGGGCACAGGAAAGAGAAGTTAACATAAATAGAAAATTTTAAACTATGAAAAAACTTCTAAAATCAAGAAATGAATATTATAAGGTAAGTTTATTTGCCTTATTTTTTATTTACAGTTTAAATGTATTGGGACAAACTACAGAGTACACCTTTGAAGGTACTGTTACCGATAAAAATACAAATATACCACTATCTGGGGTTTCAGTTTTCCTGGAAAACACGAACAGAGGGGCGTCTACCGATTTTGATGGAAATTACTCTTTTACTGCAACCTTAGAAGAGGGAGATTATACCTTAATAGCGGATTATATTGGCTTTAAGACGCAGCGAGTACAATTAGAATTAGGGCCTAACAATATGATAACAACAAATTTTGAGTTAACGGAAGATCTTTTAAACTTAGATGAGGTTGTGATTACAGGAAACGTAATTGGTACAAATAAACGGGCCTTAGCTATTAACCTATCTTCTGTAGATGCCGATAACCTGACCAATAATGCTTCTGTTCAGGTAGACCAGGCCCTTCAGGGAAAAATTACCGGTGCATTAGTAACACAAAATTCTGGTGATCCTGCGGGAGGAATTTCTGTAGTGTTAAGAGGTGCAAGTAGTTTAGGAGGAAATCAGCCTCTTTATATTTTAGATGGCGTGATTCTTAATAATTCCAGTAATGAATTAGTTGATATTGGTGGTAACTCCCAAAATAGATTAGCCGATTTAAATCCCGAAGATATTGCACGAATAGAAGTTATAAAAGGGGCTGCAGCGTCTGCTATATATGGATCGAGAGCTAATAACGGGGTAGTACAAATTTTTACTAAAAAAGGAAAATCTGGAGAGACTAAATTTAATTTTAATTCAAGTATTCGAACCAGCAGCCTTAGAAAAGAGATAGATTATAACACAGCACCCTTAGCCTGGGAAGATCCATTTGATAGAAATAACTTAAATACGGTACCTACAGAAAGGTTTAATCTTCAAGATGAGATTTTTGAGACAGGCATTGGTATTGAAAATTATCTTTCCATAAGTGGAGGTAATGATGATACACAATATTATGTTTCAGCCTCTCAAACGGATAATGAGGGTATAGTTAAAAATACCGATTTTAACAGGGTTAATTTTAAAACAAACATTGTTCAACAAGCTTTTGACTGGCTAAAAGTTACTGGAGATTTTAATTATTCCAGAAGTACCAGTCAGGATGTACCCAATGGGGGTATTAATGCCGCTTATGGTGCTATAACGGGATTCTTATTTAGCGATAATTCAATCAACCCTGCACCTAATGAATCTGGTGTTTATCCGGTAACTTCTTTATTAGTGCCTAGGACCAATCCTGCTGAAGCTGTGAATAGATTTGATTTTGGTAATAAAACCAATCGTTTTATTACAAGCTTCAAATTGGATGCAGATATAACTGAAAACTTAAAGGCTTCTTACGTCTTTGGATTAGATTATTATAATCAATCTGCAACAGCATTTTTACCAGTAAATAATACGTCCTCAATCGGAGATGGTTTTGCTCGTCGATCTGATAGAAATAACTTTCAGTATAATAGTGATTTGAACTTAAGCTATGCGGTAGATCTTTCTGATGATATAGAGTCTACCACAATTGTAGGAGGAACTTATCAATTTCAGGAAACAGAAACAATTTCTATACAAGCTACCGGTTTGCCGCCTGTGGTACAAACTGCAACTTCAGGAGGGATCTTAGAACAGGGAGAGAGCAGAATTCCATTTACGCTATGGGGAGGTTTTGTACAGCAAACTTTTGGATATAAAAATAAATTATATGTAAATGGTGCTTTGAGAACAGATGGATCATCGGTTTTTGCTGAAGACCAAAGAAATCAGTTATATGCAAAAGCTGGTTTTTCTTATATTATTTCAGAAGAAAATTTTTGGCAGCAATCTTTAGGTGAAACCTTTAATACGTTGAAATTCCGTGCAGCCTGGGGTCAATCTGGTGGTTTAGGAGCATTACCCGCTTTTAGTCGTTTTACCAACTTTACACCAGGCTCTATAAACGGGCAAAATAGTTTGATTCTAGGTACGCAGTTAGGTAATATTGATGCTTCTCCAGAGCGCCAATCTGAAACAGAAATTGGTTTTGATGCTGGTTTATTTAATGGAAGAATAGGTATTGAATTTACGTACTATCAGCAAGAAGTTTCAGATCTTCTGCTTAATAGAGAGTTGGCTCCATCAGCCGGTTTTGGATCGCGATTTGAGAGCGTTGGAACCCTGGAAAATTCAGGTGTTGAAATAATGCTAAGAGCAAACCCTATTAGAACCGATAATTTTAACTGGAATGTCTCTACAACCTATACCAGTAATGAAAATGAAATAACAAATGTGGCAGGGCAACAATTTGCTTTAGCTGGAAGTTTTTCTACTAATTATGTTATTGAAGGGGAGTCCTTAGGAGTTTTCAGAGGCTCATTTTATGAGAGAGATAATAGTGGAGAAATTGTGTTAGATGATGCCGGGTATCCGGTTCGTGGTACTAATGAAGATGGATCTACAGCAAAAGTAATTGGAGATCCAAACCCAGATTGGTTTGGCTCCCTTATAAATGAATTTTCTTATAAAAATTTCAATTTCCGATTCCAATTTGATGCTGTGCAGGGATTTGATGTTTTTAACTGGAATAGAAGATTACTAGATAATGTAATTTTTGGTGGAGGTTCTAATGTAGGAGAAGAACTGTTAGGAAATAGACCAAAAGCCTACGGTGGAGCACAGGCAGGAATCTTTGAAGAATTTGTAGAAGACGGTTCTTTTGTGAAGCTTAGAGAAGTCTCATTATCTTATACAATTAAAGATCCCATGAAGTATATAGATAATGTACGATTCAATTTAGTTGGAAGAAACCTTATCTCCTGGGATAATTATAGCGGATGGGATCCAGAAGTTAATACAGGAGGCCAGGGCAATGTAAGAGGATTTGATTTTGGAGCAGTGCCTATTCCAAGAACATATCAATTTGGAATTAACGTAAGCTTCTAATAATAAACACTGGAAAAATGAAAAATGTATATTTAAAACTATCACTAGTAAGCTTGCTAGTAATTATAAGCTGGTCCTGTGAAACCGACTTTGAAAATCCTAATCAAGCTACAGATGAGCAAACTTATTCTTCAAGAGAAGGTATTTTTGCTGCCAGCATCGGGATGCAGCAGTTATATTCTACTTCTGTTTTGCGTTGGAATATTGAAACTCCAGCAATAACTACCAGGGAGGCGGGCATTACCACTACCTTTCAGAATATGATTGAACTTGAGGATGGTGGAAATTCATTGCCTAATTTTAATGCAAATATTTCCGGTCTTTGGAGTACGAATTTGAGAATAATGAAAATTTCTGAAGAGTTGCAGACCAATATCCCTTCCTTAGACCTTGCTCCAGGGACTCAAAGTGGGCTTTTAGCATTTTCAAAACTTTTTAAAGCAATGGCAATAGGTAATTTGGCACAAAACTACGAACAAGTAATTGTGGAAACTGATCAAAATAGCAATGCTAACTTTGTAAGTAGGGCGGAAGGTTACGAATTTGCTATTGACCAGTTGACTGAGGCTTTGTCGTTATTAAATGCTAATCCTGTTTCCGATGAGTTTACCTCAGAAATTACTGCAGGAAATATTGATCTTTCAAATAGTATTCAGGCAATGATCGCAAGATATAGTTTATTTTCAGGAGATTATGAAACAGCTATTTCTGCAGCAAATAATGTAGATCAAAGTTCAATTTCTTTATTCCGTTACGATGCAATAAATCTTAATCCTATTTGGTCAAGAGTGTATTTAAATAATACCCCAAATTTTAAGCCCAGAGATAATTTTGGTCTTCCAGAAGAGTTTGTTTTTGATGAACAAGATGGACGAATAGATTTCTATTTAATTCCATTAGATGAAACCAATCAAAATGGACTACCTATCGAAGATCTTGCTGGATTTTTTGATGAGAATACCGAATCTATTCCTCTTTATATTCCAGATGAGATGAATTTAATCATAGCCGAAGCAAACCTAAGAAAAGATAGCCCGGATATTGATGCAGCAATTAATGCTTTGGATCGTGTACGCACAGATTCAGATGATCCTCTTGGTATAAATGCAAATTTGGCGCCTTATTCAGGAAGTAATGAAATTAGCGAAATTCTAATGGAAATTTATAAAAACAGAAGAGCAGAACTATTTTTAACCGGGTTGAGCCTGGAAGATAGTAGGCGTTTCAATCGCCCCGAGCCAAGTTTAAGCGTTGGTAATTATGATGAAGAGCGCAATAGAAATTTTTATCCTTATCCTGAAAGAGAGCGAAATAGTAATCCTAATACCCCAACAGATCCTCAAATTTAAAAATTTCAATTTTTTTTAAATTAAAATGGGTCTATGCTTTAAAAAGTATAGACCCATTTATTTAATTCGATATATTAATATCAAACTTCTCGCTATTTTCACCGAAAATTGTAACAATTTATAATTAAACAATGAATCCAAAGGCCCTAATTTTAGTTTTCATTCTCCTCCTAATTTACTCCTGTAAATCTACCAAAACCACTTCTGAAACTGTTCCTGAAGAAATTTTGGAAACTGAAAAAGAGGCCGAACCAGAAGAAGAAATTCCCGCAGAAGAAAGTTTAGAACAACAACAACCGGCAATTAAATTTTGGGAATCTAAAACCCCTAAAAACATCGAGGAATTCCGTGCAGCCTGGGTTGCAACCGTTGCCAATATCAACTGGCCCAGTAAACCCGGACTTTCAACCTCTGACCAACAAAAGGAAGCTCTTGAATTGCTCGACTTTTTGGAATCGCATAATTTTAACGCAGTAATCTTCCAGGTGCGTCCGCAGGCTGATGCCCTTTACGATAGTGAAATAGAACCCTGGTCTTACTACCTTACCGGAAAACAGGGAAAAGCGCCGGAACCTTATTACGATCCACTTAAATTTTGGGTGAATGCTGCTCATAAACGCGGATTAGAATTGCACGTTTGGTTAAATCCATACCGGGCACATCATACTTCTGGTAAAGAAATCAGTGAAAAGTCGGTTATAAAAACCAATCCAGATCTTGTGGTAGAATTGGAAAACGGCATGTGGTGGATGGACCCTGCTCAAAAAGGTACACAAGATCGCTCCAGCGATGTAGTGATGGATATCGTAAAACGTTACGATATAGACGGCGTTCATTTTGACGATTATTTTTATCCTTACGATTCTTACAATAACGGCAAAGATTTTCCCGACGATCTAAGTTGGAGAGCCTATCAAGCTGCAGGCGGTGAACTTTCCCGTGGCGATTGGCGTCGTGAAAGTGTAAACGTGTTCATCAAAAGAATTTATGAGGAAATTAAAGCGGAAAAACCACACGTGAAATTCGGCTTAAGTCCGTTTGGAATTTGGCGCCCTGGTTATCCTGAATCTGTTCAGGGGTATGACCAGTATGATAAATTATATGCAGATGCTAAACTGTGGTTAAATGAAGGCTGGATAGATTATTATACGCCGCAGCTGTACTGGAAAATAAGTCAGTTAGGACAAAGTTTCCCGGAGCTTTTGGGATGGTGGCAAAGTGAAAATACCAAACAGCGGCACTTATGGCCTGGAATGAATGTTGGTGGTGAAGGTGATCAAATGCATATTACCGAAGTGATCAACCAAATTATGATTACCCGCGGAATGCTTCCAGAAAGTAAAGGTGCTGTGCACTGGAGTATTGCTCCGTTATTGCAATATGAAGAACTGGCAAAAGCTATAAAAGAAGGTCCGTATAAAAAGAAAATGCTGGTTCCGCCAAGTCCGTGGTTAGATAATACCCCTCCAGAAATTCCTAATGTTACCGCCAATGAAAATCGTGATAAAATTGAAATTACCTGGGGATTAGAAAATGATTCCGATATTAAACAATGGGTAGTTTACTTTAAATACGAAACCGGAAATTGGGATTATAAGATTTTAAATTCAGAAAAAAGAAGTCAGGATTTACAAAAGGAAGTAGGAGAGAAGAAGCGAAAACTTCAGAAGATTGGAGTTACTGCCGTAGATAGAACTGGTAACCAGAGCGAATTTATAGAAATTGAGATAAAGTAATAACTTATGAGCCCTATCCTCGTTTTTGGTGTTATCGCCGGTTATTTCGCGCTGCTAATGGCAATTAGCCATTTTACCTCAAAACAGGCCGATAACAATACTTTTTTTACCGCAAACCGGCAATCTCCCTGGTTTCTGGTAGCCTATGGAATGGTTGGCGCCACTTTATCTGGAGTGACTTTCATTTCTGTTCCAGGGGAAGTTGGAAATTCCAACTGGACCTACTTGCAGTTTGTCATGGGAAATATGGTGGGCTATGCTGTGATTGCATTGGTTTTAATTCCGCTTTTTTATAAACTGAAATTAATTTCCATCTATGAATATTTAAAAGACAGGTTTGGGCAGAATTCTTATTACACCGGGGCCTCATTTTTTCTTATTTCGCAAACTGTAGGCGCTTCATTTAGATTGTTTCTAGCGGCCTTGGTACTGCAAATCGCATTTTTTGATGCTTTCGGAATTCCATTTTGGGTTACGGTTTTAATCACCATTGCTTTAATTTGGATCTACACCTTTCGAGGCGGAATTAAAACAATAGTCTGGACAGACACCCTTCAGACCACATTCTTATTGTTGGCGGTTGTGATTAGTATTTTTATGATCGTAGACCAAATGGAACTAACATTTACTGATGTTTTTGCCACAGTGTCTAACAGTGAAATGTCCACAATTTTTGACTGGGATTGGCGCTCCAATAATGCATTTTTCAAGAGTTTTCTTGCAGGAATATTTATTACTATCGCAATGAACGGACTTGACCAAAATGTGATGCAAAAGAACCTGACCTGCAAGAATAAAGGAGAAGCACAAAAGAATATTTTCTGGTTTTCTATCGTATTTTTCTTCTCTACAATGCTGTTTTTAGCCCTTGGTGTTTTGCTTTACAAATTCGCAATAGATCAGGGCATCGCCATTCCCGAAAGAACAGATGATCTTTACCCATTACTCGCATTAAATCACTTCGGAATTCTTGCCGGAATTGTTTTTCTATTAGGAATTATAGCCGCCGCATTTTCCAGCGCAGATTCAGCTTTAACAGCGTTAACTACATCTTTTTGTGTAGATATTTTAGATATTCAGAAGAAGGAAAAAAATCAGAAGAAGACAAGATTATTGGTTCATATAGGGTTTACAATTTTGATGTTTCTAGTAATTATAATCTTTAATTCGCTAAATGATAGCAGCGTGGTAAGCGCCGTCTTTAAGGTAGCCGGTTTTACTTACGGCCCCTTATTGGGCTTATTTGCTTACGGGTTATTGAGTAAAAACCCGGTTCGTGATAAATGGGTGCCTTTGGTATGTATTTTAGCGCCTATAATTTCAGTAATTTTAGATTTCAATTCTGAAAGCTGGTTTGGGGGTTATCAATTCGGATTTGAGATTTTGTTGGTCAATGCGGCAATCACGATGTTAGGGCTTTTCGCGATCTATAAAGCTAAAGTTGAAACCTTTTAACTGAATAATTTTCTGAAAATATGCAGCTAAAATTTTATCCATATAATCTCGAATTAAAAAACACCTTTACCATAAGTCACGGTTCACGTGATGTTCAGCCAACTCTAATCGTTGCTTTAAGCGATCGAGGATTTACCGGTTATGGAGAAGCTACAGCAACTTCGTATTATGGGGTTAGTGTTGAAAAAATGCAGGCAGATATTCTTAAAATTGAAAGCTTAATTGCTGAAAATATTCTGCTGGAACCCGAAGAACTTTGGGAATTAACGTATCCGCATTTAAAAGAAAATCCATTTGCACTATGTGCCCTGGATATCGCCATGCACGATCTTCACGGAAAAAGAAATCAGCAACCGCTTTATCAATTATGGGGTTTAAATTTAAAAAGTATTCCACTTACTAATTATACTATTGGAATTGATTCCGTAGAACAAATGGTACAGAAAATCAAAGAATTTCCCTGGCCACTCTATAAGATCAAACTTGGAACTGAAGATGACGTTGCGATTGTAAAAGAATTACGAAAACATACAAATTCAGTTTTCAGGGTAGATGCCAATGCCGCGTGGACAGCAGATCAAGCCGTAGAAAACGCCAAAGCTTTAAAAGAATTAAATGTTGAATTTTTAGAGCAGCCTTTAAAAGCAAATGATTGGGAAGGCATGCAAAAGCTTTACAGAGAGTCTGTTTTGCCACTTATTGCAGATGAAAGTTGTATTGAAGAAAGCGATGTTGAAAAGTGCGCCGGTTATTTCCACGGAATTAACATCAAGCTCACCAAGTGTGGCGGGCTAACCCCCGGAAAAAGAATGATTTTAAAAGGAAAATCCCTTGGTTTAAAAGTCATGGTAGGGTGTATGACCGAATCTACCGTTGGAATTTCAGCAATTGCACAATTATTGCCACTTTTGGATTATGTAGACATGGACGGCGGACTTTTAATTAAAAACGATGTAGCTGATGGTGTAAAAGTGTATGATGAAAAAGTACATTTCCCTGAAAGAAACGGCACCGGGGTAGAATTATACGAAAAATAGAAAAATCACGTCATTCTGAACTCGTTTCAGAATCTAAGCTTCTTAAAAAGTAAAAATAATTACCAATGAAACTAATTAGAAAATCTTATTTACCCTTTCTGTTAACACTTTTCTTATTTACTTCCTGCCAGGAAAAGGAAGAAAAAGAAGAAGAAAATCCGCTTGAAAATCATATTGCTGAGGTAAAAAAAGAATACGCCCCAGATGGTCGGGTAGCGCTTTTTGAAGTTGAAGCCGAAAAAAATGGGGATTCCTACATGTTAAAAGGGGAATCCAACGATCCTGAAGCGGTTGCGGCTTTAAAAGAGAAGTTGCAGTCAGAAAACATCAAATTTACCGATAGCATCCAGGTGCTTCCTGATACCGAAGGTTTAGAAAATAAGGTTCACGGGGTGGTAAAGATTTCCGTAGCTAATCTAAGGGATGAGCCAAAACACTCTGCACAATTGGTTACTCAGGCAACGCTGGGAATGCCGGTAAAAGTTTATAAAAAAGAAGGAAGTTGGTATTATATTCAAACTCCAGAAGGTTACCTGGCCTGGGTAGATTACGGTGGAATTGAGAATATGAACGAAGAGGAATTCTCTAACTGGAAATCTCAGGAAAAACTAATCTTCACTGAACCTACCGGAAATTCCTATTCAGAAGCAGATTCCGATTCTCAAACGGTTTCAGATCTTGTGGCCGGCAACATTTTAGAGCTTATAAGCGAGGAAAATAATTTTTACACGGTAGAATATCCAAATGGAAAGAAAGCCTTTGTAGAGAAAGCCTATGCGCAGCCTTATAAGGATTGGCTGACTTCTTTAGATCAAACTGAAGAAGATTTGGTTGCGACTTCTTACAAATTAATGGGATTACCTTATTTGTGGGGCGGTACTTCTCCAAAAGGAGTAGATTGTAGCGGTTATACCAAAACGATATTTTTCCTAAACGGCATGGTGATCCCACGTGACGCTTCGCAACAAATCCATACCGGCGATGTAGTGGATACCGACAAGAATTTTGAAAACCTTGAGAAAGGAGATCTGCTTTTCTTCGGAAGACCGGCAACTGATTCTACTTCAGAACGTGTAATTCATGTAGGAATGTGGATTGGCGATAATAAATTCATACACTCCATGGGCGAAGTACACATCAGTAATTTTGATACTGAAGCCGAAGATTTTGATGAATATAACTACAATCGCTACCTACGAACCAAAAGAATTTTAAACAAAGAAGATAAAGGTTTGATCTATCTAAAAAATACAGACTTATTTACAACTGCAGAAGCTAAGGAAGTGAAGATGTAATTTTATCTAAACCTCACAGGTTTTAAAAACCTGTGAGGTTTATTAGTATTTACTCCTCCTTTTGCATTGGGAAGGCTTTTTTTTCATACAAATAATACCCACCACCTTTATCCCAGCTACAAAAAATCAGGGTGTTTTCATCTTTTGAAACACCAATTCCTCTAGGTTCAGCACCGTTTACTTCCGGTAATTCCATCGTCCACATTTGTTGTTTTTCTTCATTCCTATAATAAAACGTTGAAGGCGAAATTCCACTGGAACGTATCGCTGCATATATAGCATTTCCAATAATTTGCACCGCGCTTGATCCTGCTGAAATGCTGGAAATTTCCTTTTCTTTTTTATATTCCACACCATCTTCACTGCTATAAACCTGTATTTTCGGACTTCCAGGATCCGGGAGATAGAGGGTTTTCCCGTCTGGAGTCATATCAAAAGTCCGTGAGAGATTTCGACCTTTTAGTTCAATAGTTCTTAGTAGTTTAAAAGTTGTTCCTTCTTGCTTTAAAATATAATTGGGATCTTCTCCAAAAAGTGAAGTTGCGAAGATTTCTCCGGTTTCAGCAGCTCTGGGGGAAGTGATTGCTCTTGTGCCTTCTGGTGATTCCCATACAGCGATCCCTTTCCCGGTTTTTGCATTTATTTTGATTAATCTTCGATTGATTCCTGCTAAAATATTTCCGTCTAAATCCACCCCAATTCCATTTACCGGACTTAGCTTATAAATTTCACCCTTAATTTCTACTGAAGTTAGCGGTGAAAAATTTGCATTTTCACCAGCCTTAGTTTTAATAATTAATCCGCGGTTATAATCGGCAAGCCAGAGTTTTCCCTCACCGTCCCATTCGGCTCCATAACCGGAACCTGAGTTTTCAATTTTTCCTTTAAAGATATATTTTGGAGCAGAAATTTCAGCAAAATCATCCAGAGGTTCTTCAGATTTCATCAGCTTGAATTTCGTTATTTCTGAAGAAGAAATATTACTACCATCACTCGCCATCACTCGATGATAAAATGTAATCGGCTCTCCTATTTTACTATTTTCAAGTAAGGTAAACCATTGTTTTTCTGTCCTTTTTAACCCAGTTTCCCTACCGGTTTTTTCTTGAAAAACCACTTCTGAAAAGTCTTTATTTTTTGAAATTTGGTACACATAACTCACAAAATCACCATCTTCATCTAAAGATTGCTCCCAATCCAGATTATAAAGCGCTTCGATATCTCTAACAGCGTACGTATTTTTTGAATTATGAGAAGTAATTTCTGTAGGTGCAGGTGCTTTATTGTTCTCCGGATAAAGCTGAGTCCTTAAACTTCCTTTGTCTGTCTTAATTTGAAAGTAAAGTGCACCAATGGAGAGATAATCTAATATTTCTTCGGTAAGTTTTAACTTACCTCTAAAACTTCCACTGCCCTTGCCGGTATTGTTCAATTTTAGTTCTTTTAGAAATTCCCCTTCTTGGGTATGTCTTCCGCGGTAAATTCCAACGGCTTCTTCATCGGAAATTTTTCCTTCTAGATTAAAATATTCTCCTGAAATTTTAAGATTTTCTCCTTCAATTTCGGCTTTTACATGTCCTATTCCTGAAATATCATTTCCTTCAATATTTAAAGAAGAAAGGAAACCTTTTGCTTGTTTTGCTTTTTGAATATCTCTCCTCAGTATATAACCATTTATGCCAAACATTGCCGAAGGCAGCGTTTTCTTATCGAACAGAGGCATATCGGCCGCTTTTTCTTTTTTGATGTCGTAGGTGCTATAAACTATAGAATCTTTTTCCTGAAAAATATCCATAATAGTAATAGTGTTCACCGGTTTGCTATTTTGGGTTAACCAGGCACGTGGTCCTGAGCCAGCCGCGCCGGTATTTAATAATTCCAGTCTGCCTCGTTTTCCGGGATAATACGCATGTTGGTGCCCACTTATATAAGTATGCACGTTATATTTCTCCAGTAGGTTTTGTAATTTTTCTGGCTCTTCCAATACATTCCCTTTTGAATCCCTTTCCTGTGCCACACTGTATAATGGCATATGGCCCATAACAAATCGAAGTTTTGCATTTTTAGCTTCAGAAGTCTGAAATTGTTTTTCCATCCATTTTAAATTCTCTTCAGTGATTTTTGATGAAGAAGCTTCCCAGGAAACAAAGAAAATATCATTTTGTAAAAAGGAATAATAATTCGGAAAATGAGAATCATCCACAAAATTTAAATTGGGTTTATTTTCATTTTTGTTCCAAAATTCTTTTGCAAAATCCCGCTCTAGCGGGTAGGCGCGTGGCCCATCGTGATTGCCCAGGGTAAACGCAAAAGGAATTCCCGCTTCTTTTAAGGGTTGTGCTATATGGGTATCAAAACCCTCCCACATTTTTTGAAGTTGTTCTGTTTTCGAAATGCCCATGCCGGCCACCATATCACCACCACAAATTACAAGATCGGGTTGCCATATTTTCGGAATACGATTTATGATGCTGTCTACCTGCCATTCATAATCTGCGGCTCCAAGACCAGAATTAAGATCCGAAATCACAGCGATTCTGGTATTTCCGCGTTTTGGAAGCTCGGGGGAATATTTTCTAATTACTAATCGTATTGCATCTGCCGTAAATTTCCCTTCGGAAACTCCCATAATTTCTAAAGAATCTTTGGGGCCTATTTCAAAATGGCCCAATACATTCCATTTTCCTGAATTTCTTAAAGAAGTCTGGTCAAAAGTAATCGTATCGGTTTTCCCTTCGGAATGAAGGATATAGTTAACTTTTTGCGCATTTTCTGAAGTATTTACGCTAAACCAGGCGGCAAGTTGATAATCGTTTCTTTGTATTCCGGTAAAGGTATAATAGGCTTTGTTGATTTTATTTGAAGCAGCCATTCTTGAGGCTGTTTCGCCATAATAATTCACTAGGTTACTGTTTTTCCAAATTCCTGTTTCTGAATAATTATCACTTTCGGTATCAAGGATTATATTTTTTGGTAATTCTGATGTTTGAATTTCTGAAATAACTAAAGCACCGGCGTTGTTCCGTAAGCTATTTCTGTTTCCACCGGTAATATCTGATGGAATATTCACTACTTCTTCTGCAGCAACCATTGCTGAACTTCCGCCGCCGTCCAGGTTTACCGCTTCTTTTACATCAATTTCGTATAAAATTTTGGCTAATTCTGGTAAAGTTACTCCGGCACTAGCTTCCTGCCTGCCGTCTACCACCATCACAATTAAAGTTGCCTGGTCCTTAAAACCAATCGCACTTCTGGGATGCCGTTGAATATGACTTCCTCCAAAACCTTCTTCTGTATCGGTAACATTTATCTCACCATTTTTAAGCAAAACCGGGCCACCGCCTACGCCCTGACTAACTTCCCAATTTTCAGAAGCAGAAGAAATATCTGGTGCTGCAAATTTCTCCGGAACTCCATCAGCACCAGAATTTACCCAGGCGATTTCGGGTTTTCTATTCTTTATTCCAAAAGCTCCTTTTATGATTTCACCAGCAGGTCCAGGCGCAATAACCTCTCCATCTTGAATAATTGTACTTACTGAAGAATTTGAAGCGAAATATCCCCCGTTTATAGCGAGGATTCCATTTACTTTTTCAGCAGTTTCTTTAGTGGTTTCACGAATGGTATTGCTCCCAATGGAACGTAAATATAGATTCTTATCTCTTAAATCTATTTCAGCATACATTGCTCTTAAAGGTTCTCCGTCCGGTAAAGTTCCGAGGGCATCAAAGATTTTTATGGAACCGGGTAGGTTGATATTCAAATCTTCTCTAGGCTCCCAATTTAGATTTATTTGTTGGGCTTGAAAATAGGAAAAGCTTAAAAGTCCTAAAATGACTGTAAATAGTTTAGGCGCTTTCATATTATAATTATTAAGAGGTTATTTTAATTGAGATAATCTCCGGTATAAATCAGTGCCGGGGCAGGTGGTTTCTGCCTGGTCTTTATGCCCAGATATAGTTTCAGGAGAAACTTCATATTCCGAAGAAATATGGGAAACGAGTTTTTTTAGGCTTTCCCATTGTTCAGGCACTACTTTTTCTTTATTAAAATCACCTTCTAAAACTATTAGAACGTGACCTTCAAGATCATAATCGGTATTGGAATCTCCCTGAAAATTTATATCCCGTCCTTCTGCTAATTCCCCATTGGAAGCTATATAAAAATGGTAAGGTACATCTGGCCAGGCTTTTTTTATGCTACCATCGGCCATTGGGGAATCGTTTTGTGAAAAATTTTGAAGTGCCTGCAATTTTTGTGTAATAGAAAGTTCGGGTTTTTGAGGCATTCCGCTATGGTGAATTGTAATAAACTGCGGCTTATGCGCCTGCATTTCCATAACTGGAGCTAAAGCTTTCCAATCTTCCCGTGAAATAATAGCTAATTCATTTTCTTCAACTTGTGCCGAAATAGAAAAAGGGAAAATTACTGATAGGATAAATATGCTAAAAATAATTTTTTGGATCATACTACCGCAGTTAATTAACTATATAACCCTCGTGAGGGTTATATTATTACAAATACTTTTTATGTAATGCATACAGTACCTTTAAATCGTAAGCATTAAAAGACTGGTCAAGATTTTTCTGTATAAAATGTAGCTTGAAAGCACTTTTAGCTGCACCAAGGTCTGAAGTATCGAAACCGATGATTTTCAAAGCATTTTTGATATTAAAGTCGGCTGGGATTACTTCAGGAAAAACTAGTTTATCTACAAATGGAATTCGGGTATTAAGTTTTGTATTGAGGTTAATAGCTAAGGGATTCGGTTTAAAAAATTCGGCTTCTAGTTTTAGATTTTCTACTTCAGCTGTATCATACCACAACCCAAAACCTTCTTCAGCTAAACGTTCCCACGGAAAATTAGCGTTGGGATCTACTTTTCTGGAAGGTGCGATATCAGAATGGCCGATAAAATTTTCAGCAGGGATATTGTATTTTTCTTTAATTTCCTCCAGTAATTCTATCAAACTAATAATTTGGAGATCGGTGAATTCTTCTTCGCCATTATTGTCAATTTCGATCCCGAGGGAGGAAGAATTTAGATCGGTATTATTACCCCATTTCCCAATCCCACCGTGCCAGGCACGATAGTAATCGTTGAGCATATGGTAGATTTCGCCATTTTTGGCTATTACATAATGAGAACTAACCTGGGTTCTTGGTAAAGTAAATGTGGTTAAGGTTTGTTGAACGGAATCTTGTGCAGTATGGTGAATTACTACGTAATTGGGTTTTCGCAAATTAAAATTAGTAGTTCCCACCCAGTACTCTCCATAATTGAGTGCGGATTCGTTTTGGGCTTCCTGGGTAGGTAACTCCTGTAATTGTTTACTATAAGCTTTTGACTGTTTTTTATGTAATCTATTGGTTTTTGAATAAGGATTGCTTCCACAGGAAATAACTACAAAGGCCATTATAAAATAGAAAAAAGGAATTAATTTTTTCATATACTTAAATTTGAATCAACTGTGGGAATTAATATCAGGTTGAATAACTCCTGTTTATTTTATTTTTAAATGCTAACCGTTGTATTTTTTTAATCAAACTTCCATTTAACAAAAGCCTCCATCGCTTCATAATTGGCAAGCCCAAGTTTATCATAACTTTCTGCTGTTTCGCGATTTCTTTCTTCGGCTCTTAACCAGAATTCCCGTTCGTCGTCACCGGGAAATACAGGCCGGTCTTTTTGAGATTGGTGTTGGAAGATGGCTTTTTTCTTGCGTTCTACTTCTTTTGGGGAAAGAGGTACGGCCATTTCAATTTCATGAACTTCAAATTCTTCCCAGGCACCGCGATACATCCATAGCCAGCAGTCCTTGGTCCAGGCTTCGGTTTTGCGCAATCTATTTATCGCTTCCAGGATTATCCTGAAACAAACTATATGTGTCCCATGAGGGTCGGCAAAATCACCGGCTGCAAATATCTGGTGAGGTTTAACCTGCTGAAGCAATTCCATAGTAAGTTCTACATCCTTTTCGGTGACCGGGCTTTTAACCTTTTTTCCGGTTTCATAAAAGGGCAGTGCCATAAAATGGATGTTTTTATCTTTTAATCCGGCAAAACGGGCACCGGCAATGGCTTCAGATTTTCTAATAAAGGCTTTTACATCCCTTATTTCATCTAAATCTATTTCATTGGGCTCTTTTTGTTCAATAAAAGCACGCATTTTCTCGTAAGTAGCCTCCAATTTTTCGGTATCTTCTCCAGTACTTTTCTTAAAATCTATAGCAAACTCTACATATCGCAAAACATCGGTATCCCATACTGCGGTATTTCCTGAAGTTTGATAAGCAACGTGAACCTCGTGCCCCTGGTCTACAAGTCTTATAAAAGTTCCGCCCATAGAAATCACATCATCATCGGGATGCGGTGAAAAAATTACGGAACGCTTTTGAGCTGGATTTTTTCGTTCAGGTCTTTGGGTGTCGTCAGCATTTGGTTTTCCTCCTGGCCAACCGGTAATACTGTGTTGTAATTGATTAAAAACATCAATATTAATATCGTAAGCGGGACCCTGCTCGGTGGCGAGTTGCGCCATGCCATTGTTATTATAATCCTCGTCTGTAAGTTTTAGAATTGGTTTTTTCACTTCGGAAGAAAGCCAAATCACTGCTTTTTTAATTAGTGCTTTATTCCAGGCACAGTCTTTTACCAGCCACGGGGTATCAAAACGGGTTAAATCTGAGGCAGCATCCTGATCTAAAATAAATTCAACATTATCTGAAAGCTGAAGGTAAGTTGCCGGGACATTGCCAGACATTTCTCCTTCAACCGCTTTTTTAATAATTGGTGCTTTTTTCTTGCTCCAGGCCATTAAAATGATCTCTTTCGCTTTGAAAATAGTTCCAATTCCCATGGTGATGGCTTTGGTAGGCACATTTTCCTTTCCTCCAAAATCACGGGAAGCATCGCGACGGGTAAGGTCGTCTAAAGTAACCAGCCGTGTTCCAGAATTTGGTGCAGAACCGGGTTCGTTAAAACCAATATGACCTGTTCTACCAATCCCGAGTATCTGAAGATCTAAACCGCCAACCGCTCCAATTTTATTCTCGTAAGCCAGGCAGTAATCAGTAATATCTTCTTTTTCTAAAGTACCATCAGGAATATGAATATTATCTCTTTTTATATCTATGTGACTAAAAAGATTTTCATCCATAAATTTAACGTAACTCTGCTTGGCATCAGGCTGCATTGGGTAATATTCATCCAGGTTGAAGGTGATCACATTTTTAAAACTTAAACCTTCCTCTTTATGCATGCGAACCAGTTCTTCATAAACTTCTACCGGTGTAGCGCCTGTGGCAAGCCCTAAAACGGCATTTTCCTGGGTTTCCTGTTTGCGTCGAATTATATCTGCAATGCGTTTTGCTACTTTTTTAGAGGCAATGTGCTCATTTTCATAAACTTTTACCGGTAACTTTTCAAAACGTGTTTCTTCTAAGAGATTTAATCTGGCCATTATAATTTTTCTTTAACTAATATGCGATTTTACCAGGCTTACCTGGTCTTTAAAAATATCATCCATTACTGCTATGGTACCGCCAAAAAGGCTGGAATTAGATCCAAGCGTAGAAAGCTCTATTTTGGTTCTTTCCTTTAGTTGCATCATGCAATAAGTATTCATAGATTGTTGAATTGGGGTCGTGATAAACTGTTTGGCCTCGGCTATTTTTCCTTCCAGGATCACCAATTCGGGATTAAATATTTGAATTAGGATAGCTATTCCTTTTCCAAGGTTGATTCCTATTTCAGATAAAACATTTATCGCGAATTGATCGCCTTTATTTGCCGCATCTATAATAGTTTCTGGCTCCAATTTTTCCAGTTCTTCTTTTTTAAGATTATTTAAAACTGAAGTCTGTCCTTTTTTCAATCCTTCTTTAGCTTTTCTCACAAGAGCAAGACCAGAAGCTTCTGTCTCCAGGCAGCCGCGTTTTCCACAGTGACAAAGCAAACCATCTTCAGTCATTGGGATATGCCCAAATTCACCTGCAAAACCTGATTCTCCAGAATGCATTCTGCCGCCCATAATAATTCCAAGACCTATACCCCAGTCCATAGAAATCACTAAGACATTACTTTTATTTTTGGCTGTTCCAAATCTAAATTCTGCTAAACAGGCACTTTTAGCATCATTAAGAATAGCAACCGGCTTTTTAAATTTTTTCTCAAACCTGTCTTTTAAAGATTCGGGTTCCTGCTCACTTAGATAATAGGTGAAGTTTTTACCGGCTTCAGCAGAAACAAGACCGGGCATACTTATTCCCACACCCATTACCTGGCCTATCTTTATTTTTGCTTCTTTTAGCAATTTCTGAGTCCATTCATAGAGAAGATCTACAATATTTGAGTCTGAAGAAATCTCTGCCGGCCAGGATTTTTCGTGAATAATGGTATGGTTATTATCTATAATAGCCAGTTTTATCCTGAAACGTTCTATATGAATACTCACTACAAAAAATGAATTCTCTGCCAGACCATACAGGTCTGGTTTACGGCCACCTTCAGATTTTCCACGCCCCTTTTTCGTTAAAATTCCTTCTTCAATAAGTTGGTTTAGCAAAGACATGGAAGTAGGCAGACTTACATTAAATCGCTGGCACACTTCAGCATTAGAGGTTTCCCCATTAAGAAAAAGATGTTTAATGATCTTTAATTTCTGAAGGAATTTTTTTCGCTCTACATTATTAATTTTAGATAGTTTCTTTTCATCTATAAAAAAATCATGTAGATCTGTTGGCATAGTTTGGGTTGTCATGTTTAAAAATAAAAGCGTTAATGTTCGTTTTTTATGCTTTTAAAAAAATGAATTTATTTTGAATTTAAATGTATATAAAAAAATTATTTTTTAAAATACTTTTTCTATTTTTTTATAAAAGATTTAATATTTAATCGAAATTTATATTTTTATAAAATAAATATCGAGTCAATTTTTAATATCCAGCTCCTTAGAATTTAGAATTACGTAGACGGGAATGACTAAAGCCTCTAAATTATTTAATTCAGCAAAAGCCACTAAAAATGAGCGTTATTTAGCGCTGGATGTTTTACGCGGATTAACCGTAGCTCTAATGATATTGGTAAATACCCCGGGAAGCTGGTCACATATTTATGCGCCATTTAAACACGCTCCCTGGCATGGTTTTACTCCAACAGATTGGGTTTTTCCTTCTTTTTTATTTGTAATTGGTAACGCTATGAGCTTTAGTTTACGCAAGTATGAAAGTATTTCTGAAAACGCATTTTTAAAAAAGGTCTTTAAACGGGGAGCACTTATTTTTCTTATTGGATTGTTTTTAAGCGCATTTCCATTTGTATTTAGACAGGAGGGAGAGCTGGTTTTTAAAAATTTGGCCAATATGCGAATTATGGGTGTTTTGCAACGAATTGCCCTTTGTTATCTTTTTGCATCCTTAATAATTCATTATCTAAAACTGAAAAAATCTATAATTTTAGGAAGTTTTATTTTACTCGGTTACTGGGCTTTAATGTGGTTTTTTGGTGATCAACCCCATCCTTTTTCGCTAGAGAATAATGCTGCGCTGAAATTTGACAATCTTATTTTTAGACCTGAAAATCTTTATAAAGGTTATGGACTTCCATTTGATCCCGAAGGTTTACTGAGTACGATTCCGGCAATTGCAAATGTAATCGCAGGATATGTGGCCGGGGTTTTTATTCAAAAATCAGGAAATAATATTTCCACAGTAATTAAGTTAAGTATTTATGGCGTATTTCTATTGGTAGTAGCACAAATTTGGGATGTTTGGTTTCCTATAAATAAACCCATTTGGAGTAGCTCTTATGTAATTTACAGCACCGGGTGGACACTTTTAGTGCTTTCGGCCTTGATTTTGATTATAGAAATTTTCAGTTTTAAAAAGTGGACGACTTTCTTCGAAGCTTTTGGTAAAAATCCGTTGTTTGTTTTTGTAATGTCTGGTCTTGTAGTAATGCTAATGAATATTATTTATGTTAACGGGCAGGCACTCAAACCCTGGCTTTATCAAAACCTATATCTTAGCTGGCTGGATAATTATAACGCGTCTTTGCTGTTTGCGTTTAGTTATTTATTACTTATGTGGATGCTGGGTTACTGGTTACATAAAAAACGAATCTATATTAAAGTATAAAATCAATATTTTTAAAATGAAGAATAGAACTTCAATCTTATTCCTTTTAGCAGTTTCATTTCTTGTTTTGCCTATGCAGGCTCAAGAAAATGCTAAAAAATCGCCAGAATTCCTTCAGTACACCAATAGTAAATGGGTAGATTCTATAATGGAGTCCTTAAGTCCGAAAGAAAGAATTGCACAATTAATTATGGTGGCGGCATATTCTAACCGGGATAATGCTCATAAAGAAGAAATACTGAAACTTATTAACGAACAAAAAATTGGTGGACTTATTTTCTTCCAGGGTGATCCTAAATCTCAGGTAGAATTGATGAACGATTACCAGTTAGCTTCAGAGGTACCGTTACTCGGCGCGATTGATGCCGAATGGGGTCTAGGAATGCGGCTTAAGAACACTATAAGTTATCCTTATCAAATGGCCCTGGGCGCGATTCGTGATGACAGTTTGGTTTACGATCTTGGAAAAGAAGTAGCGCGACAAATAAAACGAAGCGGACTTCATCTTAATTTTGCGCCGGTGGTAGATGTAAATAATAATCCGGATAATCCTGTGATCAATTACCGCTCTTTTGGGGAAAATAAGAAAAATGTTTCTGAAAAAGGAATTGCTTATATGCGTGGGATGCAGGATGCGAATTTGCTTACCACCGCAAAACATTTTCCCGGTCACGGCGATACCGATACCGATTCGCATTACGCGCTTCCGCAGATAAATCATCCTTTTGAAAGATTGGATTCCTTAGAAATGTACCCGTTTAAAGAATTAATAGACGCTGGAATTGGCGGTGTAATGGTAGCGCATTTAAATATCCCCGCTTTGGATTCTACCGGGGTGCCTTCCACTTTATCAAAATCTATCATCACCGGAATTTTAAAAGACAGTTTGGGTTTTGAAGGTTTAATCGTGACCGATGCGATGAATATGAAAGGCGTAACCAAAGGTAACGAACCCGGTATTGTTGATAAAGATGCGATTCTTGCCGGGAATGATTTGCTGGAGTTTACCGAAGATGTTCCAAAAGCTATAGATGAGGTTAGTAAAGCAATCCAACAAGGCTTGATCTCCCAAAAGCAATTGGACGAACGTGTAAGAAAAATCCTGGCGGTAAAACAATGGGTTGGATTAAACGATTATAAAGAAATTCCCACTAAAAATATTGTAAAGGAAATCAATACTCCCCAGGCGGAGTTTTTGAATAGAAAACTGGTAGAAGCTTCACTCACCGTATTGAAGAATGAAAACAGTATTTTGCCTTTAAGAAAATTAGATACTTTAAAGATCGCTTCTATCTCTTTTGGAGCCGAAAAGCAAACCAAATTTCAGAAAACCCTGGATCTTTATACTGAAGTGAAAAACTTCCAGTTAAAAGCTGATGCGAAAGCTTCAGAAATCGAGAAGATCAAAGAAAAACTTTCAGATTATAACCTGGTAATTGGTGGAATTCATGACGATAGCCGTTTTCCGAGAAATACAATGAAATTTTCAAAGCCCGTTCAGGATTTTATCGCAGAACTTTCGGAACAAAATAATACGGTCTTCAGTTATTTTAAAAATCCGTATTCCATCAATAAACTGGATAAAATTGAAGATGCCACCGCTTTGATCTTAACTTACCAGGATAACGAAACCACCCAGGATCTTGCCGCCCAACTTATTTTTGGTGGAGTAGGAGCAAATGGAAGACTTCCTGTGAGTATTGGTGAAAAATTCAAATCTGGTGATGGTTTAGATGTAAAAGGAAAAATAAGATTTAAATATACCCTTCCCGAAGATGCCGGGATGAATTCAGAAAAACTTTTTGGAGGAGTAGATTCTTTAATGCAGGAAGCTATTAAAAAAAAAGCGACGCCGGGAGGGCAAATTCTAGTCGCTAAAAACGGTAAAATCGTTCTGCATAAAGCTTACGGATACCACAAATACAGCGATACCGTAAAAGTTAAGAAAACCGATTTGTACGATCTGGCTTCGGTAACCAAGATTTCTTCGGCTTTACCGGCATTGATGAAATTGAATGATGAAGGAAAATTTAGTCTGGATGCGGGCATAGATGATTATTTACCATATTTTAAAAATTCCAACAAAGCGGGTGTTCCGTTTCGGCAAATTCTAACGCACCAGGCAAGATTTAAACCCTGGATTCCTTATTGGAAAAATACACGACGCAAAAACGGAAGTTATAAATGGTTTACGTTTAAAAAAGATTCCTCAAGTAGATTTCCAGTTAAAGTGAGTGAAAATTTATGGTTGCATCGCAATTACCAGAATAAAATGTTTAAAGCCATAAAAAAATCTGAGCTTGAAGAGGAAGCAAAATATAAATACTCGGGCCTAACTTTTTATCTTTTACCTTCTATAGTTGAAGAAATTAGTGGAGAGGATTTTAGAAAATATATCAACGAAAATTTTTATGATAAACTTGGCGCGACAACTTTAGGCTATAATCCGTTGGAACGCTTCGAAAAAAGTAGAATTGTACCTACAGAACACGATTATTTATTCCGAAGAAAACCTATTCACGGGATGGTGCATGACGAAGGTGCGATTATGATGGGTGGGGTTTCCGCCAATGCAGGGCTTTTTTCTACCGCGAACGATTTGGCAAAATTGATGCAAATGTACCTGAATATGGGTGAATATGCCGGGGAGCGTTATATTGAAGAAGAAACTTTGAAAGAATGGAGCACGGCGCAATTTCCGGAAAACGATAATCACCGCGGAATCGGATTTGACAAACCTTATTTAGAATATAAAGGCGAGAGCAGTAACACAGCAAAAGACGCCAGCAAAGCCAGTTTTGGGCATACCGGATTTACCGGAATTTACGCCTGGGTAGATCCTGAAGAAGATTTATTATATCTTTTTTTATCTAATAGAGTACTTCCTACAAGAGAAAATACACGACTCTACAGCCTGAATACCAGAACTAAAATTCAGCAGGTTTTATACGATTCTTTAGAGTATTAAATAAGAATTTATACTTCTTATATTCAAATTTCTTCTGAATTATTAGAATAGAATCCCTAAAAACTTTACAACTTATTTAGGAAAGTATATATTTGTTTGATTTTTCCATAAAAACCATTCAAATTATATGACCAAAAATTACCCCCCAGTTCTAGTTACCCTACTATTTTTATTTACCAATTCTTTAATCGCTCAACATACTGTAAAAGGTAAACTGGTGTCTGAAACCAATGATCCTATTGCATTTGCCAATGTAATTTTATTAAATGCCGAAGATTCAACTACGGTTTATAAGGGTACTTTTTCTGAAGACAATGGGGAGTTTTTGCTCGAAGAAATAGCTTCAAAAAACTATGTTTTAAAAGTGAGTTTTGTGGGCTACGAGGAGTATCTCCAGGCAATTTCGGTCAATTCTGATAAAAAATTAAAAAAGATAACCCTAAAAGAGGGCGCTGCCAATTTAGATGAAGTCACTATTAACGCCCGAAAACCAAAGATCACTCGAAGTATAGACCGTATTACCTTCGATGTAGAAAATTCTACGCTTTCCAGTGGTAGTAGTTGGGATATTTTAAGACAAACCCCGGGTGTGATTATGGCTCAGGGCCAACTACAAGTGAGAAATTCTTCAGTTACAGTTTATATTAATGACCGAAAAGTGCAACTTACTTCAGATGAATTACAAACTCTTTTACAAAGCTATTCAG
Source organism: Salegentibacter sp. Hel_I_6 (assembly GCF_000745315.1). Taxonomy (NCBI): domain Bacteria; kingdom Pseudomonadati; phylum Bacteroidota; class Flavobacteriia; order Flavobacteriales; family Flavobacteriaceae; genus Salegentibacter; species Salegentibacter sp. Hel_I_6. The sequence goes on from NZ_JQNQ01000001.1 coordinate 2,138,450, forward strand.
CAGAAAATATAAAGTCTATTGAAGTAATTACCAATCCGCCGGCTCGCTATGAGGCTGAAGGTGGATCTATTTTGAATATCAATACATCCTCAGCTATATCTCCCGGTTATAAAGGAAGTGTAGAGGGCAATTATACGCAGGGAATTGTTCCTAAATACCAAATGGGTACCAGTCATTATTGGAAAGGCGATAAATTAAATGTCTTCGCTAATTATACTTTTAGTCCGCGAAAAGAGATAAAACGAGACGATAGTTATATAAATTTTAGTCCAAATGAAGAGTTTGGTCAAAGGTGGGAAAGCGATTTTGAAAGAGTTACGCGCTCCCAGGCGCATAATGCGAATCTGATTTTAGATTATGATTTTGATGAAAAGAACAAGCTTAGTTTTTCTTCAAATTTTCTGTATTCCCCAGACAAGGCTTTTGATAATTCGGTGCGAACCGATATTACTGCCCAGGGAAATACGGCTTTTTCAAATTTTATGACCGATAGTGAAGTTGTTACCGATGAGCATAACATTGCTTTAGATCTAACCTATACCCATAATCTTGAAAATGGAGGTAGTTTTTCTGCTGCCACACACTATACCAGGTTTTATCAGGACAGGGATCAAATAGTAGCTACCAATTATTTTGATTCAGCCGGTGAGAATGTTCAAAATATCAATTTCAATACTGCCTCGGGACAAAACATAGAAATTTTTACAGGTCAACTTGATTTTAATAGTTCGCTAGGTGAGATGAGTTTTGATGCCGGGGCGAAGGTTTCAAATATAAATTCTAACAGTGGGATCAACTTTTCTAATGCAGAAAGCCTCAACGATCTATATGATAACCTTTCCGACGATTTTTACTATGACGAAACAGTTTCTGCGGCTTATATTAGTACCTCCAGGGATTGGGAAAAATGGAGTGCCCAAGCCGGTTTAAGGGGAGAATATACTGATCTTTTAGGAGTATCTTTATCAACAAGTCAACGAAACCGTCAGGAATATTTTGAACTTTTTCCAACTGCTTATTTACAATATCGCGCTTCTGATAATCATAGTTTTACGCTGGATTATAGCCGAAGAATTGAACGACCACGTTATGAAAGCTTGAATCCGTTTAGATATTTTTTGAATGAAAACGATTTTAATGCCGGAAACCCGAATTTACGTGCGGCAATTAGCAATAATATCAATCTGAATTATACGCTTTTAGGGCAGTATTTTTTCGATGTGTATTATCGTGATAATGGGAGATCACCGGCAAGTTTAGCTTTTCAGGATAATCAAAACCTAACCATTAGAAGGTTGCAGGCCAATTTGCTGGAAAGCAAAAGCTACGGACTCGACGTTTTGCACGGCAGATCAATTACCGGCTGGTGGTATGCACAATTATACGCTTCACTTTTCCACGAAGAGAATACCTTCTTAGCGGTAGAGAGCAATAATGCGGAAGTTACCAATGAAATTGATGCTGTTTTTGGTCAATTATATAACTCATTTACCCTTTCAAAAGACGGAACTTTCTCAGGAAATCTAAGTTTCACTTATGTTTCAGATTATATTTCGGGTTCTTATAATTTCGATCCTTTTTCAACTTTAAGCCTTGGAGTAAGAAAAACACTTTGGAATAATCGTGCAGAATTAAGCCTGAATATCAACGATATTTTTAATAATACCAATACCAGGCTGACTTCCCAATATTTAAATCAGGATAATTCCTTTTTTGCACGGGAGGAAATGCGTTATGTGCGGGTTGGATTTAAATATAACTTCGGAAACTTTAGACTGGAAGACAACCAACGCAGCATAGAAGCCGCTGAGAGGGATAGGTTGTAAAAAGAAGAGCCCCCTAGCCCCCGAAGGGGGAACTCAGCGTACTCCGATTACTTTAGAAAAAGGGATTTAACTACCTCCCTTCGGGAGGGTTGGGGTGGGCTGACTTTTTTCGTACTTTTGCACTCCAAAATAAACTGAAGTGGCTAAAATAGGAAATATAGATGTAGGAGACTTCCCGTTGCTGTTGGCACCGATGGAAGATGTGAGTGACCCGCCATTCCGTGCGCTTTGCAAGGAGCAGGGGGCCGATGTGGTTTACACTGAATTTATCTCTTCAGAAGGGCTTATTCGCGATGCAGCGAAAAGTACTATGAAACTTGATATTTACGAAAAAGAACGCCCGGTGGGTATCCAGATTTTCGGAGCCAACCTGGAATCTATGTTGCAATCGGTAGAAATTGTAGAAAAATCTGGCCCTGATATTATTGATATTAATTTTGGTTGTCCGGTGAAAAAAGTGGTTTCTAAAGGTGCCGGTGCCGGTATTCTAAAAGATATAGATCTTATGGTTTCGCTTACCGAAGCCATGGTAAAACACACCAACCTGCCAATTACTGTAAAAACCCGTTTGGGCTGGGATAACGATTCTATTAAAATCGTTGAGGTTGCAGAAAGACTTCAGGATGTTGGTTGTAAAGCCATTTCTATACACGGGCGAACCCGTGTTCAAATGTATAAAGGCGAAGCCAATTGGGCCCCGATTGCCGAGGTTAAGAATAATTCACGAATGCATATTCCGGTGTTTGGAAACGGCGATGTTGATACGCCCGAAAGAGCGGTAGAAATGCGTGATAAATTCGGACTTGACGGTGCGATGATTGGTCGTGCCAGTATTGGTTATCCCTGGTTTTTTAGAGAAGTAAAGCATTACTTTGAAACCGGAGAACATTTACCACCGCCTAATATGCTGGAACGCCTGGATGCTGCAAGGCGTCACCTACAAATGGCGATTGACTGGAAAGGGGAGCGGTTAGGTGTTTTTGAAACCCGCCGCCATTATACCAATTATTTCAAAGGAATACCACATTTCAAAGAACACCGCATGAAAATGGTAACCAGCGATGATGCTGCCGATGTTTTTGCTGCGTTTGATGAGGTAGAAAGGGATTTTTCAGATTTCCAGTTTGCTTAATAAATTTAAGCCACGAATTCACGAATATTATATTTTTATGCTCCCCCCCTCCTTTCCAAGGAGGGGAATGAATTCAGCTATGCTGAAGAAAAGGGGTGGTTAAACACTTAACCTAACAAGTTCTTATATAAAAATTCAAGAAAAACCCCTCCGGCCTCACGGCCACCTCCCCTTGAAAATAAGGGGAGGAGCTTTAATATATTTTTCAAAAAGAAAATATTCGTGAATTCGTGGCGAGAAATATTAAACCGCTTTTAAAGCTTTTCTACTACTACCCGCCGCTATAAATGAAGCGATAAGCCCTAGAATTCCTATGGTAAATATCACGATAAGAATGTTTTCAAAAGTAATGGCTACGGGATAGGGCAGGCTGGGAGTGATCATAACAAGATCAAATTGCAGTTGCAAGTAAACCAATAAAACTGCAGCAGAAAGACCAATGGCCCCACCAATAACAGTCATAAGGATTCCCTGGGTAAAGAAAATTTGTTTGATCTGACTTTCGGAAGCGCCCAGGCTAAATAGTGTTTTAATATTATCACGTTTATCCAGGATCACCATAATAATAGAACCGGCAACATTAAAAAGTGCGATTATCAACACCAACGTAAAAATAAGATAGACCGCAAGATTTTCGGTATTCAGCATTTTATAAAGCGTCTCGTTGAGTTGTGCCCGGTTTTTTATGATGATTTCATCTCCAAAAAGTTCTTTTATTTCAGCGGTAATGATATCTGGATTAGCACCTGGGGCAATTTTAATTTCAATTCCGGAAAAAGTATTTTCATCTAGTTCTAAAAGATTTCTGGCAAAATTTAGATTAGAAAAAACATATTTATCGTCTAAGTCTTCATTTACGCTATAAATTCCGCTTATAATTACTTTTTCCTGGTTAAAAGCCTGGCCGGGATCTAAACCGGTAATTTGTCCTTTTCCCGGGCGCGGCACCATTACATTTAATAGATTCTGATAATTAAAAATACTAAGGCCCAGTTTTCTGGAAATAGTATTTCCAACCACTACCTGTGCTTCGCTATTGGTTAACCAGGAACCCGAAACCGCACTGTCTATTTGTGTAACTTGCTGATAATTATTGTCTACCCCTTTTAGAAAAGCGGTGTGGTTTTTATTGCGGTAATCGAGAAAAATTCGCTCTTCAATGATTCTGCTGAATCCAGAAATCCCTTCAATTTCAGCCAGATCTTCAGCTTTATCATTCGGGAACTGAAATGTTTTTCCGCTTGACGGGAGTACTTTTAAATCGGGATCAAATTTATTGGAAAACGAAAGACTAAAGTCTTTAAGTCCGGCAAACCCTGAAAGTACTATGAATAAGGAAAAAGCCCCTGCAAACACCCCAATGGCTGCAATAATGGTGATAATATTAATGGCATTATTGCTGCTTTTGCTAAAAAGATAGCGCCTGGCGATGTAGAAGGGAAACTTCAAATTAAGATTTTTTCCGGCGTTCCAGTAGGTCGGGATCGGTGATTGGGTTTTCTTCGCCCTTAATAGATTTTTCTATACCTTCTATATAATCTAAAGAATCGTCTAAGTAATAATTGATCTCCGGCATTTTACGCAACTGATTTTTAGTGCGCTGTGCCATTTCGTGCTTGATCTTAGATTTGCCAAGGTTTATTTCCTCTATAACTTCCTGCGCGTGTTTCTGCGGAAAAATACTGATATAAGCCTTAGCAATGGAAAGATCTGTGGTCACTTTCACTTTAGAGACCGAAATAATTACTCCTGTTCTCCCGGCATCTTTCAGGTTTTTTTGCAGAATATCGGCTAGATCGCGTTGCAAAACCCCTCCTATTTTCTTTTGTCTGTTTGTCTCTTCCATAGGGCAAAAATACTATAATAAATTGTTATGCACATAACATTTGGATGCGATGCATGTTCCCGGTAGATTTTGTTTATATAAAAATACAGGTTTACTTTGTTGAAATAAGCTTGATGCTGAAATGAAAAATGGCTAATTCACTTATAATTAATTGTAAACTGTAGCTATTAGCCTGGAATGAATCAAAAAATAAACAAATGAAGAAAATTGAACATATTGGTATTGCCGTTAAGGACCTTGAAGCGGCAAATGCCACTTATAATGCGGTTTTGGGAAGTGAACATTATAAAACCGAAAGTGTGGAAAGTGAAGGAGTGAGTACGTCTTTTTTTAAAATTGGGGAAAGTAAAATTGAATTATTAGCTGCTACAACTTCTAATAGTCCTATTGCGAAATTTATAGAAAAACGGGGTGAAGGAATTCACCATATAGCTTTTGCGGTAGATGATATTAAAGCTGAAATCACACGACTCCAAAAAGAAGGTTTTAAGCTGATAAATACCGAGCCTAAAGACGGCGCCGATAATAAGCTGGTAGCTTTTATGCATCCTAAAAGTGCTAACGGGGTATTGGTAGAATTATGCCAGGAAAAAAGCACTTCCCCAGTCCAGTCTAAAGGAGAGGGAGCGAGCAGTTAAGAAATTGCATTTCACCTTGCAGGAGTTAAAAATATATCATAATATTGCACTCCTAAAATTCGGGTATTGTTGAAATACTTGAATTGGTCCTATAGCTCAGCTGGTTAGAGCACTTGACTCATAATCAAGGGGTCCCTGGTTCGAGCCCAGGTGGGACCACCAATAAAATCAAGCCTTACAGAGATGTAAGGCTTTTTTATTTCTTCTTAGGCACAACATTTATTTCTCAGTCTTTGTGTAAGCTTAAAGGCCAACTTTATATCGGGGTATTGCTCGAAGAGTATTTTGCTACGCTCGTGCTGGTTCTCTGTCCAATTTGAAGGTGCTTTATAGAGCAGGTACCGGCTGCGGGCTAATAATTGTTTTCTGGTATCTCCATTAGCAAAGGTTTCTGGACTAAAACTTTTCTGTTTTAACCTGGCTTGTTTGATTTGTTCGTTCTCCAGATCTATAGCCTCCCATCGGTGCTTGATCCTAATATCCTGCAGGGCTTCAAAGGTGAGTTTCTGCACATGGAATCGGTCGGTGACCTGTATGGCCTTAGGGAAGCATTTCCTGGCAATGGTTTTCATGGAATTGGCCATATCTAGGGTGATCTCCTTGACTCGGGCTCGTTTTGAAGCTGGTATTTTAAGCAGCTGTTCTATAATGGGTTCTACCTTGGTTCCCGAGAAAATAGCTACGATACTGCCCTTTTTACCCTTAGCTTTTTTATTGGCAATAATGGTATACAGCTCCCCTTTGGAGAGTGCAGTCTCATCTATAGAGAGCTTGGAGCTGATATTCTCGGGGAAGATGAGCCATTTCTTTGAATGGGATTTTTGATCCCAATCTTTAAAATCACTTAAATAATTTTTGTACTGGCGTTGGAGCTTCTTTCCATTGACCCCGTAAAATCCACCGATGGTATGACAGTCTGAGGCTTTAGTACTGACTAAGTACTTTTAAAAAAGCAGCGAACTCGACGGTCATACGGGTTCCCTGTGCTACTAAGTTCCAGTCACGCTGAATAACCTGTTTGCTTTGTTTATTGAGCCACCGACGGCGTTTTATATGCAGGAATACCTTTTTACCACGTACAGGAAAATCCTGGATTGTTATTTCCTTATGGAACCCGTGTGCTATGACCATCTGGGAGGAGAACTCTTTAGGAATCTCCGGCTTCTCTTCAAAATGTAGGTGTAATATACCTCCTTCTGTTTGATGACCGGTAAGATCAAAATGGGTGATTAATAATTCTGGTAATAATATCTTGAGTAGGTCTATATATGGATCCAATGCTTCCTGTTTAGAAAACAAAAATCAAACTATTATTTCAATTCACACACAACTTTTGAGAATGATCCATTTTTTCTACCAAGAATTATCTCAAACATTCCTAATATTTTTGTCTACTTTTACTTCTGAAGCCCCAAGCTAACATGGATATAAAAAGTATTGAAAGCGAGTTCGACCTGGAACCCTTCTTTTCCCTATCTCACGATTATTTGTATATTGCGGGTTTTGATGGATACTTCAGAAAAATAAATCCAGCCTTCGTAAAATTAATGGGATATACCCGTGAAGAACTATTTTCGAATCCCATTAGTAATTTTGTTTATCCTGAGGATAAGAAGAATACGGCCGAAACCCGGGCAAAGATTTTGAAAGGAGTACCTTTGTTGCATTTTCAAAACCGTTATCTCACGAAATCAGGCGAAATTGTTTGGCTCACCTGGACTTCTATTCCGGTACCCGATAAAGAATTAATCTACGCTATTTCCAAGAACATTACCCATCTTAAAAAGCTGGAAGAAGATCGTCACTTCCGAATAAGAGACCTTACTTCAAAAAATTCAGGACTTACACAATTAAGTTATACTACGGCTCACGATTTAAGGTCTCCGGTAAACAACTTGATTTCGCTTGTTAATTTACTAGACCGCTCCAAAATTCAGGATGATGAAACCTTGCTATATCTGGAGTTATTAGAAAAATCAGTTTATAAATTAAAGAGGACTTTAAACGAGCAGGTTGATCATCTTCAGGAAAACCGTTTTCTAAAACCCTATTGCGAATCGGTGAATTTAAAAGAAGTGATTCAAAACATTGTAGATTCCTTACATTCTCTAATTCAAGAAACCGAGACCTGCTTTGAAATTGATTTTTCTTCAGTTGAATTCCTTAAGGTTAATAAATTTTACTTGCATAGCATCTTCCTTAATCTTATCACCAATTCCATAAAATATGCTAAACCGGGAATTCCACCTCTAATCTCCATTAGTTCGAAAAAAAAATGAATTTGATTCTCAAATTAATTTTTTAGATAACGGAACTGGTTTCGATATGGAAAAAACTGAGCACAGGCTATTTAAATTGCACCAGAAGTTTACAGATAATAAGGACAGCAAAGGTATTGGCCTATATCTGGTAAAGAGTTATATGAATAGCTTAGGAGGTGATATTGAGGTTAGGAGCAAAAACGGCGTTGGCACTGCTTTTATCTTAAATTTTAAAGATTGAAGATAAACGAAAAACAGCGAATGGTAATTGTGAAGTTTAAAGTCGTGGATATATTAATAGAGATATTAAAGGTCCGGAATTCTTATTATCTCGTGAATAATCTGGCTGTAAACTTCGTAGTAGAGTAAAAGTCTTTATAGAAAACAAAAAAACCTTAAAAAGACCCGTTTTAAAAAGCCTTTTTAAGGTTTTTATTTACTAAACTTCAACTAAAATCAAATTTGCTCAACAAAATCTGAAAAGACTTTTTTATGGAGTTTGAGGTCTAAATCTGGAGATACAGATACCCTGGCAATATAGTCCTTGTCATCTTCTTTGGTTGTGCCCTGGGTAGAGGTTGCGGGGATCGTCCAGTAACATCCTTTTAATTGACCATAACTCACACAATACTTACTTTCATTTGGGATCTCACTAATCATCATATTAATTAGTTTTTGATTTAATGCTCGTTTATAGGTCTCCCTTTCTTCATCGGTATTTCCTTTGGTAGGAAGATCTAATGAAAATACAGAAGGGGTAAAGCCTTGCTGCGCTAATTCTTCTGAAACAAAATTAATTTTCGCCTCTGGTAAAGTTTCTTTGATGAAATTTACAAATGAGCGTGTGTTCACGTAGGCATCGGCAATTCTTTGGTTCATAGAAGGTAATTGCTTTGCCAGGATTTCAACCTGCAAATCTGTTGCCTCGTTATCGCAAAGGATCAGGTGTTTCTCTATTTTTCCTAATAAATCTTCTGCATTTTTATTGGCCACACAATAACCGGCGGTGCATTTTCCGCCACTTGGAAATTTTGAGCCGCTAACGTATGAAATTGTTCTAATTTGAGAAAGTATACCGTCTTCAGCCAGGAATTGTACGTTAGGGCAAAAGGTTTGATCTAATATAAATACAGGATCAATAGCAGTTTCGCCGGTGGCAGTTTTTCGGCTTTCACTTAAAACAGCTCTTAATTTCTCAAGATCTGGGACTTCTACCCTTGGATTAGTAGGGATTTCGGCAATAATAAGGGGCACGGCGTCTTCTTTAGCAACCTGCTCCAAAACCAAATTAGTGCTTTGTACCATATCGTTATCCCCATCAACGGGTAAATCTACTATCTCCACATTATCCAGGCAATCAGCCACTCGTCTGGCCTGGTCGTTGGTTCCGCCATAGCAATTAGGAGGCACAACTATTTTAATAGGTTTACCGGGATATTTTTCCAGCGCATCGTCTATTAGTCCCATCATAATGGCATATTGAATAGACAGCCCGCAAGAACCAAGCAGTGCTTTTGTAGAAGTACCGGTAATTTTTTTAATAGATGCTACTACACTGGCTTTATGAGCTTCAATATTATTTTCTTCGGAAGCAACAGGTTTTCCTATTAATTGCTTTAAAGCAGAAAAAGAATCTGCCGGGGTCATCGCAATGGTTTCCCTTCTTCGCACGTGCTGAATTGCTGAGATATAAGTTTCGTTTTGTTTCCCATTGACTAATAGAATGCTTCCCAGTTTTGGATCAACATTTATAAAAAAGTCAATATTATCGGAAAAATTCGCTGTCTCGATCTCCTTCGATTGTGAAATAAAAACGCTACTACCATCAAAATCAGTAACCTCTTCAGCATTCTCTACCGGGTTTAATTCAAAATTATAAGCGTAAACACGCTTTAGCGTTTCCGCATCAAAATAATCTGGTAATTCGCCGGTATATGAAATTCGGGTATTTTTCTTATCGAATAAATTTTTTCTTAGAATCGCCAACACAGGAATTGTTCCTGATGAAAAACTAATTACATTTTCTGGCTTTACTCCATTTAACCTGGCAATAGCCCATTCCAATACTGAGGATAAAGGATGGCCCAACCGAATATAGTCGAAAGCGGTAGGTAATTCCTTAAGCGCTGCTGTTTCTGAATTATTGGCGGCATATAGTTTTTCAAATTGCTCTAGAAATTCGGTTTTGGCTAATTTTTCATTATAAATATCCAGTCTATGCGTGGTAAGTTTCAGCCAATCTTCTGGCGTATTTTCTAATATATCTTCAATATAATTTAGCACTTTAGCTTCCTTCATTATCATTAATTTTAGATAGGTTGGTAATATAATCTGCTTAGTTCTATTTTAAAAGTAAAAGAGATCGATTTTCGCATTGACGTTATAATATTTAATTAAGAAACCTCTTTTGGCTTCATTTCAGCACTTGAAAATTATCCTTAGTAAAAGCCCATATTATTTAGTAATTTCCGTTTTTTGCCGAACTATGCGCTTACTCGCCTTATTTTTCTTTTTTAGCTTGAGCCTGTTTGCGCAGGAGTTGCCACCAATTACCAATTTTGATCCGTCTGCTTATAATGCAGGGAACCAGAATTGGATGATAAGCCAGTCCCCAAATAATCATATTTATGTGGCCAATAACCTGGGTTTGCTTAGCTATAATGGTGAGCATTGGCATCTTCATAAAGTTCCCGATGCCAGCGCAGTGAGATCTGTTTTGGCCCAGGAAGAAAAGATCTACACCGGTTCTTATATGGATTTTGGTTTTTGGGAGCACAATAGGAAAGGAGAACTAACTTATACCAGCTTAACTAATTTATCTAATGAAGAGATTCTAGATGGGGAGCAATTCTGGCATATAGAAGCTTTAGAGGAATATATTATTTTCCAAAGCTTGCGCCGACTTTATAGCTACAATAAAGAAACAAATGAGCTCAGTACTATTACAGCTGGGAATATTATTTCCAATTTGTTTAAAGTTGGTAATAAATTGTATTACCAGGTTGCTGAAGATGGGCTTTACGCCATAGATAATGGAGTAATTGAGCGTGTAATTCCAAATTCTGAAATTAAGGATAGCCCCATTGTGGGACTTTTTCCTTTTGATAATGATGAAATGCTTGCTGTAACCCGGGACGATGGCTTGTTTATCATTAAACAAAATACCTGGCAAAGATTTCAGTTAGAAAATTATTCTTTAGACGAAAGTATTTTTACCGCTAAATTATTAGCAGATAAAACCCTGGTTTTGGGAACTATTGGCAGTGGTTTACATGTCTATAATTTGGAGACTTTAGAAAGTTACCGGGTCTTGCAGCCTGTAATAAATAACAATACGGTGTTATCGGTAATGGAAGATAAAGCCGGTAATATTTGGGGAGGCCTGGATAGTGGCCTTGTGCTTATTAATCGTAAAAGTCCGTTTAGGCTTTTTACTGATATTTACGGAAAATTGGGTACGGTTTATTGTAGTTATCAACTGGAAGATCACCTGTATCTTGGTACAAACCAGGGTTTATATGTTAAAACTGCAGATTCTACCAGCTACAAATTAATTTCGGGAACCAGCGGCCAGGTATGGAGTATCAACAAAGTAAACGGCAAATTATACGCCGGCCACGATAGGGGTGTTTATGCTATTGATGGGAATTCTGCTGAACATATTTTTGATGGCCCCGGGGTTTGGGAAATCAAAGCCATTAAAGACGGTTTGTTACAGGGGCATTATGACGGACTTAGTTTCTGGAAAGAGGGCGAATTTGAAAATGATCCCGAGTATTTAGAGAATTTCGATCTTTCTTCCCGCAACCTGGTCGTTGAAAACGATTCGGTGATTTGGGTGGGTCACGATCATAAAGGCATTTTTAAGCTGAAAATTAACGAGTCTGTAAATAAAGTTGAAGGTTTTCAGAATTATCGGGTATCTTATCAGGGTGGGATGGGATTAAAAGTCTTTCGGTTTAACGATTCAATATATTATTCTACTGAAGATGAAATTTATAAGTACGATCCTTCTAAAGATGAATTTGTTCAGAAAAATAATTTAAATAATCTTATTGAAGAACCTCGTATTACTGGAATTTCCAAGGTGCTTCCAGATAATACCTGGTGGAGTTTTGGGCGTGAGAATCTAATTTATGTAACTCAGGATGCTTTTCAGGAAAGATTGAGTGTAAAAACTGCGGCTATTCCAATAGAGTACAGGAGTATTGCAAAAGGATTTGAAAATATTTCTCTTGTTGGTGAGCGAGAATACCTGGTAGGGTCTAATAAAGGTTATACAGTTTTCTCTACACCTTTAGGTTTTCCTGGAATGGAGCCTTTAAGTATTAATAAAGTTTCTACCGCCGCACTGGAGGAAAACTTCAAAAACCAAACTTTAGAACTTGAGCTGCTGGAATTACCAAATTCTGAGAATAATATCAATTTTGAATTTAGTATTCCTGCTTTTTCAAAACTGGCCAAACCGGTGTATAGTTATAGGATTAAAGGCTTTAGTGCAGGCTGGAGCGAATGGCAGTCGCAGGGGCTAGCGAATTTTGAAAATATGCCTTCTGGTGATTATGTTTTTGAAGTTAGGGGTAAATACAACAATAAGATTAGCGATACTGCCTCCTATGCCTTTAGTATTACGCTACCCTGGTATGCCACTACCGCAGCCATTATTATTTATATTTTACTCTTCTCTTTGCTCATTTTTATTCTTCATAAAATTTACACGGGATATTACCGAAAGCAACGAAATAGGTTGATGGAGCGTAACCGAAAGAAAATTGAAATAAAACAATTAGAATCCCAACAAGAAATTATTACGCTTCAAAATCAGAAATTGGAATCAGATATGGCTTCAAAGAATCGGGAACTGGCAGCTTCAACGATGAACCTGATTAAGAAAAATGAATTTCTTAACGAGCTTAAGAAAAGAATATCTTCAGCCAACAAAGAAGAGGATATCCAAAAAGTAATTTCAGTAATCAATAAAAATATTGCGGAGGAGGATAACTGGAAATTCTTTAAAGAAGCTTTTGATAATGCCGATAAAGATTTCCTGCAATCGGTAAAAGAAGCTCATCCTAATCTTACTTCTAACGATCTTAAACTTTGTGCTTATTTACGACTTAATTTATCTTCAAAAGAGATCGCTCCATTGCTTAATATTTCGGTTCGAAGTGTGGAAATAAAACGATATCGTTTGCGTAAAAAGATGGAATTAGACCATGATCAGGGTTTAGTAGAGTACATCCTCCAGTTTTGAGCACTTAACATTTAGGTGATTTACCTCAACATCACCTCAACATTCACCTTTAATTCCTTTAATATCAATACTTCAACTCAAATATTTTAAAACTGCTTAATCTTCGGTTTTAGAGCGCTATACTGCTTAATTCGTAATTATTTCCCTTCTAAATTCTCATGTTGAAGTATTGTAAGGGTGCTTTTTCTATTGCCTTAACAATTTATTAATACATTGATTTCCGAATTAAAATCTCAACAAATGAATAGAATACTAGTACTAATTTTGTTTTGTATAGGAACATTTTCTTTACAAGCACAAGACTTCTCGGTTTCGGGAACGGTAGCTGAGGCTGACACCGGTTTCCCACTTCCTGGAGTAAACATTATTGTGAAAAACACTTCTAATGGAGTAGTAACCGATTTTGACGGAAATTATACCATTAATGATGTTAGCGCAGGAGACATTTTAGTTTTTTCTTATGTAGGTTTTTTACCAAAGGAAATTCAGATAGACGAAAATCAAAATGTTTTGGATGTGGTTCTTGAAACCGATTCTGAAGCATTAGACGAGGTGGTTGTAATTGGTTATGGAACTCAGCAACGTAAAGATATTACCGGGGCTGTTTCTGTAGTTTCTAATGAAACCATTGAAGACTTAAACCCAATTAAAATTGAGCAGGCTTTACAGGGTACTGCAGCAGGGGTAAATGTAACACCATCTTCTGGAGCGCCGGGAGCCGGAATTAATGTTAATATTCGTGGTATCGCTTCCAACAGTGAAAACGGTCCGCTTATTCTTATAGATGGTTACCAGGGCGATTTAAATACGCTAAACCCTAACGATATAGAGTCTATTTCTATTCTTAAAGATGCGCAGGCTGCTATTTACGGTATCGCCGGTGCAAACGGGGTTGTTTTGGTAACAACTAAATCAGGAAAAAAGAATACTGCTCCTACCGTGCAATATGATGCGTATGTAGGGATGCAGGAAACCACTAGAAAACTTCCTTTGTTAAATGCTACCGAGTATGGCTTACTTTTAAATGAAAGCTATGCAAACAATGGGCAGGCTTTGCCTTATCCAGATGTTAGCAATTTAGGAATGGGTACAAACTTCCAGAATGAAGTATTTGATACTTCTCCAATTATGAGTCATAACCTTACCCTTAGTGGAGGTTCAGAAAAAGTGACTTATTCGTTCGGGGTTTCGCACCTTGACCAGGAAGGAATTATTGGCGCAGAAAAATCTGATTTCAGCAGAAGTACCGCCAGGTTTAATATTGGTGTAGATATATCAGATGAATTTAAGTTAACCGCCAATACTATTTATACTAGTTTAAATAGAAGATCTATTAACGAAAATGGACTGGGATCTGTGCTTTTTAATGCATTGAACATCGCACCAACTTTTGATCGCGATCAGGAAGACCTGCAGGGTAGATTAGGAAATGAAATTATTAATCCGCTGTCGCAAATTGCTAATACATTTAATGATTATAACTTAAACAGATTTAATGGATCCTTCAGTCTTGATTATACTCCAATTGAAGAGCTAACTTTTACTTCCAGAATTGGATATAGTCTTGCTAATTCTAAAGGCAAAGATTTCGCACCAATTATAGATTACGGTCCTGGTAAGGTTTTCAATAATGTGCGTAGTACAGTGAATCAAAATCGAATTAATGACAATTCTTACACATATGACCTTTTTGGTACTTATGAGAACACTTTTGATGATACACACCATATAACAGGAACTGCAGGTATGACGGTAATTAGAGACTGGGGAGACGGACTTTATGCTACCGGTTACGATGTTCCTAATAACTCCTGGGATTTTGCTGATATAAGTCTAACCACAGGAACTAACGATGGTTTAAATAACAGTGCTTATAAATATGATATCCGAAAATTATCATTCTTCGGAAGGTTGCAATACGATTATAAAGGAAAGTACCTGGTTTCTGGTATGCTTCGTAGAGATGCTTCTACCAGGTTTGGCCCTGAAAACCGTGTAGGTTATTTCCCTTCGGCTACGGCAGGTTGGATTCTTTCAGAAGAAGCTTTCTTAGATAATTCGGATGTTGTTTCTTTTCTAAAGTTAAGAGGTAGTTTCGGTATTCTGGGGAATGATGAAGCTGGAGGTGCAGAATTTTACCGTGCATTATTAGACGGGGAATCTACCTATGTTTTAAATGGAGGTTTGGTTAATGGAACCGCTTTAGGACGAATTGCAAACCCTGGAGCTGGTTGGGAAGAAGCAGAGAAAACTAATATTGGTGTAGATCTTAGGCTTTTTAACAATAAACTTGATATCACTGCAGATATTTTTAGGGAAGATCGTAGAAATCTTCTTGTTGCAGGAATTCCTGTTTCGGGAATTTTTGGCGGTGGAGCACCGGGATCTGGAGCACCAACCATTAATGCAGGAACTACGCGTAACGAAGGTCTTGAATTCGCTATAAATTACAAAGAAAGTATAGGCGATGATTTTAGCTATGGAATTGGTTATAATGCCACTTTCCTTAGAAACGAAGTTACCGAAGTAAATGGAACTGAATTTTTGCCCGGCGGGCAATTTGGCGTTGGACAGCCGCAGCCTTCACGTTTCCAGGCAGGTTTCCCAATTGGTTATTTCTTTGGATATGAAACTGATGGAATTTTCCAAACTCAGGCTGAAGTAGATGCACACCCTTCTCAGGAAGCTCTTGGTGCTGCAGCTGCTCCTGGAGATCTTAGATTTGTAGATACCAATGGTGACGGAGTTATAGATGTGAACGATCGTACTAATATTGGAGATCCAATTCCAACAGCAACTATGGGCTTTAATATTAATTTTAATTATAAAAACTTCGATTTTACGGCCTATACCTACGCCTCTTTAGGCAACGATATGGTTAGAAACTACGAACGTAATCAGCCAAACGTAAACCGTCACGCTTACTATCTAGAACGATGGACCGGGCCGGGAACCAGTAATGAAGTGCCTAGACTTACCACAGGAGCAACTTCAAATGTTGTTTTCTCAGATTTCTTTGTTGAAGATGCTTCTTATGCTAGAATTCAAAATGTTCAGTTAGGCTATAGCCTGCCAGATACATTTTTAGAGCAGACGGGAATTAACCGTTTGAGAATTTATGCTTCTGTGCAAAACCTGTACACTTTTACTAATTACAAAGGTTTTGATCCTTCAGCCTCAACCGGGGAAGCCATTGGCGGCGGAATTGACTACGGATTCTATCCGGTACCGAGAATTTTCCTTGCCGGATTAAACCTTAACTTTTAAAAAATAGCACCATGAAGAGATATAACACCATATTTAATAAAATGCTTCTGTTGCTCCTGCTGGCTTTTAGCTTTGGTTGCAGCGAAGATTATCTTGAAAAAACTGAAGAATATAATATAGATTCAGAAAATTATTTCAATTCTGAAGATGACTATTATAATGCCCTTATTGGGGTTTACGATATTCTTCAATCTACTTATGTAAATGTGTTACTGGGCGAGATCGCTTCAGATAACACGGTAAGCGGTGGAGAAAGCGCAACCGATGTTATCGGTTTTCAGCAAGTAGATGATATGACGCATACTCAGGTAAATGATAACCTGGACGATGTTTGGGACTGGAATTTCGCCGGGGTACAACGAGCCAACTATATGTTAGAATTTGAAGACAAAACCGATTTTGAAGGGCGTGATATGATTATTGCTGAAGTTCGCTTCTTACGGGCCTATTTCACTTTTGAATTGTTGAAATGGTTTGGTCCAATTCCATTAAGTGGCGATGAACGTTTTGTTTTAGGAGATGAAACTTCTATCCCCAGGGCTTCTACAGAAGAAGTTTACGCACAAATAGAAAGCGATTTACAGTACGCTATAGATAACCTGAATTATACTGCGCCTCAAACAGGCCGTGCGACCAAAGGTGCTGCATTGGCTTTACTAGGAAAAGCACATTTGTATCAGGAAGAATTTGACGAAGCAGCAACTGTTTTAAATGAATTAATAAACAACGGGCCTTATGCTTTAGCCAATTTTGAAACACTTTTCGAATTTGAAGGAGAAAACAATGAAGAATCGGTTTTTGAAGTACAATATACCGGCGAAGAAGGAGCAGGATTCGACTGTCTTCAGTGTAGTGAAGGTAACGTAGCCGTAGGTTTCCAGGGAATAAGAAATTATTCAGGGCCGGTTTTTGAGGCTGGTTTCGGTTTTAACTTACCCACACAGGAAGCTTATGATATGTTCACTGAAAATGATATTCGTAGAGATCTTTCAATTTTAGATATCGAAGCCTGGGCAGCAGAAACTGGAGCAACCTATTCTATTGGAAATGTAGAAAAACATACCGGTTATTTTAACCGAAAATACCTTCCGCGGGAAAATAATAACGTTGGTGATGCGAATCTTACCCAACCTAATAATTACCGTGCAATTCGTTATGCAGATGTATTGTTAATGGCTGCTGAAGCTCTTAACAGAGGCGGGATTGACGATAGTCAGGCAAGAAACTACCTTAATGAGGTACGCGATAGAGCAGGTTTAGATGATGTAGACGCTTCTGGAAGTGAACTTACTGAAAGAATTTATGAAGAAAGAAGGAAAGAATTGGTAGGCGAAGGTCACCGTTTCTTTGACCTGGTAAGAACCGGCAGAGCAGCCAATAATATAGACGGATTTACTAGCGGAAAGAACGAACTTTTCCCAATTCCGTTAGAAGAAATAGAATTTTCTCAGGGTAACTGGGAGCAAAATCCTGGTTATTAATAATATTAAATTTAAGACACATGAAACTTTTTAAAAAATTACTGGTATTCTTTTTAGTTATTAATGTTTTCAATTCCTGCGAAAAAGAAGAAGAAGTATCTTACGCCTTGCAGGATGTATCGGCGCCCCAAAATATAAATGCAGTTTTTGATATATCCCAGGAAGAAGAAGGCCTGGTTAGTGTAACCCCGACTGCAGATGGAGCAACTTCTTTCGAAGTTTATTTTGGAGATGAAGAAAATGAAACCCCTACGGTAATTGAACCAGGAGAAACCCTGGAGCATCTTTATGAAGGCGAGGGCGAATTTAACCTTAGAATTGTAGCTGTTGGCCTTACAGGTTTAACCAGTGAGCTGGTAAGAGTGGTAACTATTTCCAGTGATCCTCCGTCAGAACTTGAGGTTGATATTTCAACTTCCTCCCTTGAGGTTACTGTAACTCCAACAGCAATTAATGCAACGGTTTATGATATTTATTTTGGAGAAGAAGAAGATGAAGAACCAACAACAATTATGAATACAGAATCGGCTACTTATACTTATGCTGAAGCAGGAACTTATACTATTAGAGTTGTAGCAAGAGGTAGTGGTAGTTCAAGTACAGAAATTTCAGAAGAGATCACTGTTACAGAAGGCACAAATCCGATTAAATTTCCGCTAACTTTTGATGAAGAAGGTGTGAATTATGATTTTGAAACTTTTAATGGAGTATCTTTTGAGGTAGTTGAAAACCCTGATGTTTCCGGAGCTAATGATGTAGAATCTAATGTAGGTGCCATCACCAATTCAGGAAATACATTTGAAGGAATTCTATTTGCGCTTGATGAAGCAGTAGATTTCAGTGGCGAAAATAAGACCATTACCATGAAATTCTGGTCAGATGTGCCACTTCCACTTTTACTAAAATTTGAAGGCGGAGTGAACGACGAGCGCGAAAATGAAGTTGTCGCAAACCATGGTGGTACCGGTTGGGAAGATATAACTTTCAATTTTTCTGCAAATGCTACTACAAGTTATATAGATGAAAGTCAGCCTGGTGGAGAGCCATTTGTGCCTACCGGAGAGTATTTAAGTGCAGTATTGTTTGTAGATGGTCCCGGTACAACCGATGGAACATTTTATATTGATGATGTAGCACAAGCTGAAGGAGAAGGAAATGGTGATGGCGAAACAGAATTTGCTACCAGCCTACCCATAGATTTTGAATCAAATAAAACATTTTCAGGTGTTTTTGAGGCAGACCAGGGTGTGACAGGAAACTTAATTGAGAATCCTGATATGAGCGATGAAAACCCATCTAATATGGTTTTCGAATTCACAAAAGCCAATGGAGCTGCCTGGTATTCGGGAATATTCCAAATACTTTCTGAGGATCTGGATTTGTCTACTGAAAAAAGTTTCAGCTTTAAGATATGGTCTCCAAAAAGCGGAATAAATGTAAGAATGAACCTTGAAAAAGAAGGTGAAGGAGGTGGCCCTACTTTATCAATTGATCAAACCCTGACTGAAGAAAATACCTGGGTAACTTTAACCTACAATTTTTCAGACCTTATTGCTGATGGCGATGCTTATGATAAATTGGTGATTTTCTTAGATTATGATGAAGAAAATCAAGCTCCAGGAGATGGTTCGGTTTACTATATAGACGATTTAGAACAAACTTCAGGAGGTGATACTGGAAATGGTAACGGAGGCGATGAGACATGTGTACCTGAAGCTACTGAATCACTAAATGCAGCAGATTTCAACTTAACATTTTTGACGAATAATTTAACTGTAGTTCAGGATAATGCAACATACGTTCGTACAGATAACCCTGGAGAGGATTCTGTAAACAATTCATGTTTTGTTGGTGAAGTGACAAATTCTAATCAAAACCCTTGGGATAATATTCAAATTGATTTAGATAGTAAATTAGATTTTAACGCTAATGCAGGTTTTAAAATAAAAGTATACTCCCCTCAGGCAGGCAAGAAGGTTACAATTAAACTTGAAGAAATAGGAAATGCCGGCAATAATATGGAATTAGGTGTTGAAACAACTAGAACCAACGAATGGGAAGAGTTGACCATTCCTTTTCCAAGTAGTGCGAGTGGAGAATTCAATAAAATTGTTCTTTTCTTTGATCTGGAATCAACCAATGGGGATACCTACTATTTTGATGATCTTAAACTTTATCCACGTACCGATGGTAACGGAGGAAACGGGGACGGTGAAGGAAATGGCGACGGTGACGGAGGTGCTACTGGTGATTTGGCTAGTAATGGTGACTTTGAAACAGGAAATCTTGATGGTTGGGCTGTATATGAGAATGGTGGAATCATTGAAGCAGATAATTCGCAAAGTAATGGTGGAGATTGGTCTGCCAGAATTGTGGCCAGTAGTCCAGATGGTTTGAATCCAACTCTTAAACAAGAAAGAAAGGGCGCTGGAAGTGTTTCTGTAGGAGATGTTGTAGAGATTAAGTTTGATTATAAGGGATCAGCTTCAGCTGGTGGTATTTATAGCATCCAGTCTTTTGTAGAAGCTGCAGAAGGTATTAATCAAACTGAAGTTTTTTCAGTCACACCAACAGACAACTGGCAAACGTTTACCACTACTTATACTGTAGTTGATGGTGACGTAAATGGTGGTATTACATTGGAATTTACGCCAATTTGTGGAGGTGATCCTGCTTGTAATTCAACTTTAAACTTGGATAATGTTTCTATAACACTAAATCCATAGATATTTAAATAACTGACTGAAAGTTAGAACTTAATCATCTTTCAATCAGTTTAAAATTCAACTTTTTGATGAATAGTATTGTTCTGGTATTTAAAGTTGTTGACCAAATAATAATCCCTGATTTTGCCTATAGAGATGTGGATAACATCACTTTCAGCAGTAATTAAAAAAGCATAAAAATGAGAAATATAATTAAAATAAGTCTTTCGGTTCTGGCGCTGCTATTTTTTAGCATCGCCTGTACCGACGATGACTACGAGCTTGGCACAATAACCACGCCTTCAAACTTAACGGTTACAACAGAGGTGGTAGGCCAAACTGAAGATATGCCAAATGGTGATGGTAGTGGTGCTGTGAATTTTAACGCAAGCGCCGATAATGCCATGAGTTATAAGTTTATTTATGGCGATGGTTTTGAGGAAGTTTCATCTACAGGTGAAACAACGCATAGTTTTAACGAGAACGGAGTTAACGATTATACCGTAACGATAATTGCTTCGGGTACTGGTGGAAATTCTTCCAGTATGAGCACCATGGTTACTGTTTTTAGTGATTTTAATGATCCTGAAACCAAAGAATTACTTACCGGTGGAAGTTCTAAAACCTGGTTTGTAGCGGCTTCACAGCCCGCACACCTAGGAGTGGGACCAAGCTCAGGAGAAGGGTTTACAAGTCCTATTTTTTACTCTGCAGCTCCTTTTGAAAAAGCCGGAGCTGAGGTTAGCTCTTGTTTTTATACCGATGAAATGACCTTTAGTTTGAATGCCAACGATAACATTGTTTATAACTACAATAATAACGGACTAACTTTCGTCAACGTAGCCTTTACTGGTGATTTTGGTGGCGATGGTTCTGAAGATCAATGTTTGGATTATGACAACACCGGTGATTTTAGTGCTTCATTATCACCCTCAACTTCAGGATTGCCTGAAGAGGCAACAACTGGTACAGTAATTAATATTGCAGGTGGTGGAACCATGAGTTACTATGTTGGTTCAAGTTCTTATGAAATTCTTGATATTACTGCAACCACTATGGATGTAAGGGTAATTCCCGATAACGATCCTGGTTTGGCCTGGTATTTAAAATTCACCACGTCACAAGGTGAAGAAGAAGAACCAGAAGAGTTTGAAAGTCAGTTTAATACTGAAATCTGGTCAGACGAGTTTGATGGGGATGTTCTTGATACCAATAACTGGAATTATGAAATAGGTAACGGAGTAAATGGATGGGGTAATAATGAAGCTCAGTATTATACCGATTCCGAGGACAACGTAAGAGTGGAAGATGGAAACCTGGTTATTACTGCAAAAAGAGAAGCAGAAAGTGGCTTCAATTTTACTTCTGCAAGAATAACTACCAAGGATAAATTTGAGTTTACTTATGGACGTGTAGAAATACGCGCAAAATTACCTGCTGGTGGCGGTACCTGGGCTGCATTCTGGATGCTGGGAGCCGAATGGCCTGAAGAAGACTGGCCCGGAGTTGGAGAAATGGATATTATGGAGTTTGTAGGAAATGATCCTGGGAAAACTATATCTGCATTGCATTTTCCTGGAAATTCAGGAGGAAATGCTATTGTGGGGGATACTCAGGTAGCTGATGCGACATCAGAATTTCACATTTATGAAGTTGAATGGACATCCGAAAAAATCACCTTTCTGGTAGATGGAATGCCTCATCTAGAATTTGATAATGATGATTCAACTCCTTACCAGGATGACTTCTATTTACTGTTTAATATTGCTATGGGAGGTACTCTTGGAGGTAACATTGCTGATGATTTCCAGGAATCCTCTATGGAAATAGACTACGTAAAAGTCTACCAGGAGTAATTATTTTTTAAGAATCAGACTGCCTGATTACTATGTCAATTTTACGGTTGAAGATGATTTGTTTGTAGGCCACAAACTTAATTACCAAAACATAGTACAGGCAGTTTTTTTACTCGATAATCGAGATTTAAATGCTTTTAGGCTTGCCTCGATATCAAGATATATTTTCTATAAATGCCTTTTGGGAGTATCCCAGGGTACTTCACTTCAAATTATGAAAAAACTAAATTTATTAGGTTTTTTTCTGTTGAGCTGTTTTATTGCAAGCGCACAGGAATCAACCATAAAAAGTTCGGTTAGAAATGTGGAAACCAAAGTAGATTCGGTTTTGGCATTAATGACGTTGGAAGAAAAAGTTGGACAACTTGTTCAATATAACGGTAGTTGGGATCTTACCGGTCCCGCTTCTGAAATGAACAGTAAAGAAAAGGAAGAAAACCTTAAAAACGGAAAGGTAGGCGCAATGCTTAATGTACTTTCGGTAGAAGCTACAGCAGAAGCACAAAGACTGGTCATGGAAAATTCCCGTTTGAAAATACCGTTGATGTTTGGCTACGATGTAATTCACGGATATACCACTATTTTTCCTGTGCCTCTTGCAGAAACTGCAAGTTGGGACCTGGAGGCGATGAGGAAATCGGCTGAAATTGCTGCTTTAGAATCTGCCGCTAATGGCGTGAACTGGACCTTTTCTCCCATGATTGATGTTTCCCGTGATGCCCGTTGGGGTAGAATAATGGAAGGTTCTGGAGAAGATACCTATTTAACCGCAAAAGTTGCGGTTGCAAAAGTAGAGGGTTACCAGGGCAATGATTTAGCTAATTCCAGAAGTATTGCTGCCACGGCAAAACATTTTGCGGGTTACGGCTTTGGTGAAGCAGGCAGGGATTATAATACCGTGCATATTGGAGAAAATGAACTTCATAATACCATTCTTCCCCCTTTTAAAGCTGCGGCTGAAGCTGGTGTAGCAACATTTATGAATGCATTTAACGATATAGATGGCACTCCGGCAACAGGCCATAAAATTCTTCAGCGAGATATTTTAAAAAGAGACTGGGATTGGGACGGATTTGTAGTTTCAGACTGGGGTTCTATTCCCGAAATGATCCCACACGGTTTTGCAAAAGACAAAATGCAGGCTGCTGAAATCGCTTTAAACGCGGGCAGCGATATGGATATGGAAGGCGGAGCTTACGAATCCAGTCTTGTTGAACTTGTTGAGAACGAAAAAGTAAGCCTGGATTATATTGATGATGCGGTAAAAAGAGTGCTTAGGGTAAAGTTTAAACTCGGTCTTTTTGACGATCCTTATTTATATGCAAACCCAGCTCTTTTAGAACAGATTTCTTTTGAAGATCACAAAGAACTTGCCCGGGATGTGGCAAAAAAATCTATCGTTTTACTAAAAAATGAAGGTGACCTTCTTCCGCTCAAAGATGAAGTAAAAAACATTGCTGTTATTGGCCCACTTGCCGATGATAAAGATACACCAATAGGAAACTGGAGAGCGCAGGGAGAAGCTAATTCTGCTGTTTCGTTGTTGGAAGGACTTAAAAATAATGCGGGTAAAAATGTAAATATCACTTATGCTAAAGGTGCAGATCTTGGGGTTGGAGAACGAAGTTTTTTAATGCCTTTGGAAATTAATAAAACCGATAAATCGGGATTTGAAGAAGCAATTAACACAGCTTCAAAAGCCGATATGGTGATCATGGCACTTGGTGAGGATGCTTTTCAAACCGGGGAAGGTAGAAGCCAGGTGAATATTGGTTTAGCTGGAGTTCAGCAGGAATTACTGGAGGAAATTTATAAAGTGAATCAAAATATTGTTTTGGTTTTAATCAATGGTAGACCTTTGGAAATTACCTGGGCATCAGAAAATATCCCGGCCATTGTTGAGGCCTGGCAATTAGGTTCTGAAAGTGGAAATGCCATTGCCGATGTTTTACTGGGGAATTATAATCCTTCAGGAAAACTTCCGGTTTCGTTTCCAAGAGCTGTAGGCCAGGAACCACTGTATTACAATCAAAAAAGCACTGGCCGCCCTTCTAATCCTGAACACGTGACATATTCCGGTTATACCGATGAAAAGAAAGACGCGCTTTATCCTTTTGGCTTCGGACTTAGTTATACCAATTTTGAATATAGCGATTTGCAACTTTCTTCTGAAGAAATGAATCCTGATGGAAATAGCCAGGCAAGTATAACTTTAAAAAATACCGGTGATGTTGAAGGAAAAGAGATCGTTCAACTTTACTTAAGAGATCTTGTAGCCAGCACTACCAGGCCGGTGATAGAACTTAAAGGATTTGAAGCGGTAAATCTGGCTCCCGGAGCATCTAAAACAGTCACTTTTGAAATTAACGAAGAAATGCTTCAGTTTTATACAGCCAATAGAAAATGGGAATCTGAAGCCGGGGAATTCGAAGTTTTTATAGGCGGAAATTCTCGTGATCTCCAGAAAGTGAAATTCAGTTTAAAGAAATAATGATGAAAAAAAAGAATATAGTATTAAGCTTAATCCTATTTATTGGCCTACAAGTTTCTGCACAGGAATTAGTGTGGGAAGAAGATTTTGAAGGCGATTCACTAAATATGGACAACTGGAGCTATGAAACCGGAGACGGTTGCCCCGATCTTTGCGGATGGGGAAATAACGAGCGCCAGATCTATAGTGAAGATTATGTTGAAGTAAAAGATGGAAATTTGGTAATTACCGCCGATAAAATTGGTGAGAAATATTACAGCGGAAAAGTAAATTCTAAGAATAAATTTGAATTTCAATACGGTACCGTTGAGGTAAGAGCAAAATTGCCTGATGGCCACGGGTTATGGCCGGCAATTTGGATGTTGGGAAATAATATAAATGAAGTAGGTTGGCCGGCTTCCGGTGAAATTGATATTATGGAATTTGTAGGGAGGCAACCCGATACGATTCATAATGCGTTGCACACACCCGCAAGCCACGGTGATACCGAAAATATTAAAACTACGCCGGTTAAAGATGCGACTTCAGAGTTTCGTGTGTTTAAAATGAACTGGACAAAAGATGCGATCACCTTTTATATTGACGATAAGAAGACGTATACCTTTTCACCTTCAGAAAAAAATGAAGAAACATATCCTTACAAGCATCCGTTTTATTTCTTGCTGAACCTTGCGGTAGGCGGAAATTTTGGCGGTCCCGATGTTGATGATTCTATTTTTCCAAAGCAATTTTTAATAGATTATGTGAAGGTTTATAAGAATTAAAATATTTTAAAATTTAGAAAAAGGTCAATGAACGTATTTGCGTTTATTGGCCTTTTGTTTTTATGAATTGGTTGAAGATTAATAATTTGTGTGTATTTTACAGATATTAATAATCTTTACCAATGAGAAACATTACCATTTTGCTTCTAAGCGCATTTCTATTTGCCAGCTGCGCCGAATCCCAGAAAGACGACATCCCCTGGACTAATTTATTTGACGAAGAAAGCCTTGACGGATGGTCGCAAAAAGGCGGGGAAGCCGAATATCGCGTGGAGAATTCAGCAATAATCGGCATTACGGTACACGATACTCCAAATTCTTTTCTTACCACCGATAAAGATTACGAAGATTTCATCCTGGAACTGGATTTTAAAGTCCACTCGAGTATGAATTCAGGGATTCAAATTAGGAGCAATAGTTTTGATGATTATATGAACGGTCGGGTACACGGTTACCAGGTAGAGATAGATCCTTCAGAGCGTGCCTGGAGCGGGGGAATTTATGATGAGGCCCGTCGTGGCTGGTTGGTAGATTTAGACGAAAATCCAGATGCTAAACAGGCTTTTAAAAAAGACGAATGGAACAGTTTCCGCATAGAAGCTATTGGCGATACTATTAAAACCTGGATAAACGGGGTTCCTGCAGCTCATTTAATAGATGGTAAAACATCAAAAGGCTTTATTGCACTACAGGTACACAGTATTGGCGAAGATGCGGAAGAGGGTACAGAAGTAATGTGGAAAAACATTAAAATTCTAACCGAAAATTTAGATAAATACAGCACTAAAACTCCCCTGGAACCTATTAAAACTAAAAATAGATTAACGACTGCAGAGGAAAAAAACGGCTGGGAAATGCTATGGGACGGAGAAACTACCAATGGTTGGCGCGGTGCACGTCTTGATGAATTTCCTAAAGAGGGATGGAAAATAGAAGATGGAGTGCTGACAGTGTTGGCTAGCGGAGGGGGTGAATCTGAAGCCGGTGGTGATATCGTTACCAAAGAACTTTATGGCGATTTTGAATTAAAAGTTGATTTTAAAATTACAGAAGGTGCCAACTCCGGCATTAAGTATTTTGTGGATACCGATCTAAATAAAGGTCCCGGTTCTTCCATAGGTTTAGAGTATCAAATTCTGGACGATGAGCTGCATCCAGACGCAAAACTTGGGAATCATGATGGCAGTAGAACAATGGCTTCTTTGTACGATCTCATTCAGGCCGATCCGGATAAACCGGTTAATCCCGTGGGAGAATGGAATACTGCGCATATTATTTCGAAAGGAAATAAAGTAGAGCACTGGTTAAATGGCGTAAAGGTTTTGGAATATGAACGAAAGAGCGAAGATTACCGAAAACTTGTTGCTGAAAGCAAATATGTAGACTGGCCAGATTTTGGAGAAGCCGAGGAAGGACATATCTTACTTCAGGATCACGGCAATGAAGTGAGTTTTAAAAACATCAAAATCAAATCGGAATAATGAAAAATTCAAGAAGAGATTTTATCAAAAAAACAGCATTGGGCGGAACTGCGATTGCTGTAGGAAATTCAGCAATGGGAATGAGCGCAAAAAGCTACCGCAAAATTATAGGTTCTAACGATAGGATTCATGTAGCAATTGCCGGTTTGGGAAGAAGGCTTGGTGCATACTTCGATCCAATTGCACGAAAGGAGTCAAATGTAGAGCTAATGTATTTGTGTGATGTGATGGAAAGTCAGCGTGTAAACGCACTAAAAAGTTTTTCAGAACATATAGATTATAAACCCAAATTGGAGAACGATATTCGTAAAGTTTTAGAAGACTCTAAAGTTGATGCGCTAATAAATGCTACGCCAGATCACTGGCACACGCCCGGTTCCATTATGGCGATGAAAGCTGGTAAGCACGTATATGTTGAAAAACCTTCCAGCCATAATATGTTTGAAAATGAATTGCTGGTAGAAGCCACTAAAAAATATGGGAAAGTAGTTCAAATGGGAAACCAACAACGCTCATCAGATCATACGATTCAAATAATAAAAGATATCCACGATGGGGCCATCGGGGAGGTTTATAAAGCAGTGGCATTTTATACCAATAGCCGCGGGGAGACCCCAGTTCAGAAAAAAGCTGCGGTTCCGCAGGGATTGGACTGGGATTTATGGCAGGGCCCTGCAATAAGGAGGGAATATACCGAAGAAACCTGGGATTATAACTGGCACTGGTATGGCTGGAATTACGGCACGGCAGAAGCCGGTAACAACGGCACTCACGAAATGGATATCGCTCGCTGGGCATTACAGGTGGGACTTCCGCTACGTACCGATGTACAATCAGCCAAACGCCATTTTAAAGATGACGGGTGGGAGATGTACGATACCATGGATGCCACTTTTAAGTTTGCTGATAACAAAGTTATTCAATGGGATTCTAAAAGCCGGAATGGCTACGACACCTATGGCGGTGGTCGCGGGACTTTAATTTATGGTACCGAAGGCGGGGTTTTTATAGACCGTGAGAAATATGTACTTACCAATAGAAATGGAGAAGTAGTTAAGGAATATAATTCAGAATCTGAAGAAGCGGGAACCGCACTTGGTGGCGGTGGCGATATGTCTACACAACACCTTATTAACTTCTTTGACGGGATACGGGGCACAGCAAAGCTTAATGCGCCAATAGATGATGCTAACATTAGTATGGCGATGGTTCACTACACCAATATTGCCGACCAACTTGGAAGGGGATTTGATGTAGACGATAAAACAGGAAGGATATTTGACCGGGATGCAATGAAACTTTGGGGCCGCGAATATGCCCCGGGCTGGAAACCCCAAATTTAGTAACTTCTATTTCTTTATAAACTGTTCTCTAAGTATTAAATACCGACTTTAGATTTATGAAAATAATATTCTGAAAACTGATTTAATTGCTGATTTTTAGAAAAATCCTAAGCGATATCATACCCAAGGAGCTTTATTTTTTTAATATCTTTGACACCTCATATAGCCCCTTATGAATAATGTTGAAATTGAAGAGAATAAAGAAATAAAAAGATTACAAACTTTACTTTCCTATAACATTCTCGATACCCCCTACGAAAAAGATTTTGATGAACTGGCCCAATTAATCGCCCTTATATGTGATGTGCCTACTGCTATTATTTCTATGATAGATGATAAGAGGCAATGGTTTAAAGCCAAAGTAGGAATTTCTATGGATGAAGCTCCTATTGAAGAAACTTTCTGTAAATATACCGTTGTTCAGGACGAACTTTTAGAAATTTCTGATGCACTTTTAGATGAACGAGTAAAAAATAATCCTCACGTTAAAGCTGAAAACGGTATACGTTTTTATGCAGGATTGCCCTTAAAATCTGAAAATGGTTATAATATTGGGACGGTATGTGTGGTAGGAGACAAACCAAAGCAACTTACCGGAAAGCAAAGAAAAGCTTTAAAGCTTCTAACCAGCCAGGCTATGCATTTGCTGGAAACCCGAAAAAAGAATAAGAATCTGGGAACTGAGTTAAGCTCCATCCTGGGAAAGAAAATTGCCGAGACCCAGAAGAAGCTTCTTCTTAAAGAGAGCGAGAATAAATCCCTAATGAAAGCGATTAAAAATTCTAGTGGGGTAGTAGAATTTAGGCCAGATGGAACAATAATCTCTATTAATCAAAACTTTGAAGAAATTTCTGGGTACCGTGAGATCGAGCTTTTGGGAAGCCATCATAAAATGTTTATTACACCTGCCGATTATTCAGAAAATGATAGACTTTGGAAATCGTTAGGGAAAGGCAAATTTAAAACAGGAAGGGTAAGAAGAATTCATAAAGATGGTTCAGAATTTTATCTTCAGGCTACTTATAACCCTATACAGGACCTGGATGTTAGAGTAGTGAAAGTAGTAAAGATCTCCCAGGATATCACCAAGGAAATAGAAGCAGAATTTTCTTTGCAAAGAGCCAAAGATATGGCTGAAAGCCTGAATGAACAAAAAGATAATTTTATTGCCAATGTAAGTCACGAGATTAGAACGCCCATTCACGCTATGTTAGGTTTTACAGATCTTTTACTTGAGAATGAGAATGATGGGCATAAAATAAATTACCTAAAAGCAGTTAAAGTTGCTGGCGATTCATTACTCTTTATAATAAACGACATTCTTGATCTTTCCAAAATGGATGCAGGATTACTACAAATAGATAAGGATGTTTTTGATATACGCGATGCAATTAACAGGGTCTTTTCAATTTTACATCTTAAAGCACATCAAAAGAAAATTGAGTTCAAACCATCTATTGCTCAGGAAGTCCCACAACTATTAATTGGCGATAAGAACAGGTTGGCCCAGGTACTTATTAATTTATTAGGCAATGCTATAAAGTTTACATCAGAAGGTAGTGTAAAGTTACTGGTAGAAATTTGTAAAGAAACAGATTTTAAAGTTGTTATTAGATTTAATGTTTCAGATACAGGAATTGGTATTCCGCAGAAAAAACTCCATACAGTTTTTCAGCGATTTACACAGGCTGAAGAAAATACCTCGCAAAAATATGGAGGCACCGGGTTAGGGCTGAATATTTCCAGGCAGCTCATAGAAAAGCAGGAGGGGAATATTGAAGTGAAAAGCGAATTTGGAAAAGGAACCAATTTTATTTTTGAGATCCCATTCGAAAAAGCTACTGAAAAGGCACTAAAGAAAGAAATTAGTATAAATAATTTTCAGGAAAAATATTCGGGCAAAATTTTAATTTGCGAAGACAGTGAATTAAATCAACGCTTGGTAAGGGCTATTTTAAAAGGAAAAGGTCTTGAGGTAGATATTGCCGCAAATGGAGAAAAAGCAATTTCCTTTTTAAAGGAAAAGAATTACGATCTTATTTTTATGGATGTGCAAATGCCTGTAAAAAATGGGTATGAGACCACTAAAGAAATAAGAAACGAACTGAAATTAACGACTCCTATTGTTGCTTTAACAGCCAATTTTATGACTGCCGAAAAAGAAAAATGTAGCGCAGTGGGAATGGACGATTATTTGGCGAAACCATTTCAGAAAAAACAATTGTTTGAGAAAGTAGAAAAGTGGGTAAATGGGAAAAAATAATCGAGAAATAAAGATTTGTCATTAATTACCCGAACCGGTTTCCACAAAAGGCCTGGCTAAGATTAAATATTTATAGATATTTAATGAGAATTGTTAAATTGAATCAAAATTATACTATTTTTATATAGTGTTGCCCCCACATAAAACCACCCTGCTTATTTTTACGTTAATATACCCCAATTGAAGTTTTTTGGCGAACAATATTATTGTAGTACATTACGCACGAATTATGAGGGTTAATGTGATAAAAGTTTTTCTGATAATGACGATTTGGTTAGCTCCAGGTATTATCTTTACACAGGACAGAGTACATCCTCCTGCCCCGGATAATGTAGTTATGTCTACGCCTCCTCCTCCTCCCGGTCTACCAATAGACTTCGGGATCTCCGCTTTAATTGCTGCGGGTTTAGGATTGGGAATTCATCATATTAGAAACAGGAAGTAATTATTTTAATTCCTGAATACGCTTTACATATTTACCTATCACATCAAACTCCAGGTTTACGTTGTCTCCTTCTTTTAGAGATTTAAAGCTGGTGTGCTCATAAGTATAGGGAATTATAGCTACGCTAAATTCATTCTTTTTTGAATTCACCACGGTAAGACTCACACCATTTACAGTAATAGATCCCTTTTCTATAGTTATATTTTGCAAAGTCGGGTCATATTCAAAAGTGAATTCCCAGCTACCATCTTTTTCCTTCACTTTTTTACAAATTGCCGTTTGATCTACGTGTCCCTGTACAATATGACCATCCAGGCGATCGCCAAGTTTCATCCCGCGTTCTAGGTTTACCGGGGCGCCTTCAGCTAAATTTTTCAAATTGGTCTTCTCAAGGGTTTCAGCTACAGCTGTAACGTTATATTGCGTATCATTAATAGCAACCACGGTTAGACAAACTCCGTTGTGTGCGACACTTTGGTCTATCTTAAGCTCAGGAGTTATCGCGGCTTTTATACTAAAATGTATATTGCCACCTTCGGGTTCTATACGGCTTACTTCTCCTACTTCTTCAATAATTCCGGTAAACATATCTTTGGATTATTCTTACATTTGTGATGTAAAAATAGAAATAAACCCGGGAAGTTTTAGGTAATTAGCCAGAACAAAATCCTGAATTTTCTCAGGATGGTTTTTTGTAAATTAATTAGTAGTCGGAAAATCTATAAACATTAAGTAAATGAAACACGCTGAAAAGGTCAAATTAGGAATAAGCATAGGAGATTTGAATGGAATTGGAAGTGAAATAGTGCTTAAAACCTTTGATGATTCCCGAATGTTGGATTTTTGTACTCCGGTTATTTTTGCTTCAGCTAAGGTGATTACTTTTCTAAAAAAACACTTTAATCTAACTTTAAATTTCAATGGAATTGATCATCCGTCTAAAGCAATAGATGGAAAGATTAATGTGATGAATGTTTGGAAAGAAGGAGTAAATATAAATTTTGGGGAAGAAAACCCTAAAATAGGAGAGTATGCTTTTAAATCTTTGCAGGCAGCTACAAAAGCGCTGAAAGAAGATGAAATTGATGTATTAGTCACTGCACCTATAAACAAACACAGTATCCAGTCGGCTGAATTTAATTTTCCAGGACATACCGATTATCTGGCGAAAGAACTGGAAGGGGAAAGTCTAATGTTTATGATTACCGATACCTTGAAAATTGGCTTACTTACAGATCACGTTGCTTTAAAAGATATTGCCAATACAATTACTCCAGAGTTGATTGAAAAGAAACTAGGAATAATTCAGCAAACCTTAAAACAGGATTTTAGAATTCAGAAACCTAAAGTTGCTGTTTTAGGAATAAACCCGCATAGTGGAGATAACGGGGTGATTGGGAAAGAAGATGAAGAGATTTTAAAACCAACGCTTCAGAAGTTACGGGATAAAGGCGATTTGGTATTCGGTCCATTTTCAGCTGATAGTTTTTTCGGTTCAAAAAATTACATCAATTTTGATGCGGTTGTAGCTTCATATCACGATCAGGGATTAATTCCGTTTAAAACGCTATCCTTTGGGAATGGTGTGAATTTCACCGCTGGCCTTAGTAAGGTTAGAACTTCACCAGATCATGGTACTGCATTTGAAATAGCAGGAACAAATTCAGCAAATATTAATTCCTTTAAAGAGGCAGTTTTTAGTGCTATAGAAATTTACAAATGCCGTGAAGAATATAAAGAGCTCACTAAAAATCCCTTAAAGAAGCAGGGAAAAAAGTTATAAACAAAAATTTGTTTACAACAGCGCTCTAATTTATTAATTTTTATATATTTGCACCCGCCTAAGCCGAAGCGGCCCGGGCAAGAAATTGACGATGAGATGAGGAAATTAGCAGCGTATACAATTCCTTTTGTAGGATTAAAGCTGGGAAAGCACCAGTTTGAATACGATATTGATAATGAGTTCTTTGAGCATTTTGAGTACGACGATCTAAACAGTGCCGATGTAAAAATCGATTTGTTGTTGGAGAAAAAAACAACAATGATGGAGCTTACTTTTAAAGCTTCGGGATCTGTAAACGTAAATTGTGATATTACCAATGAGCCCTACGACCAGCCTGTAGAAGCAAGTTTATTTTTGGTTGTAAAGTTTGGTGATGAATTTAATGATGAAAATGAAGATTTACTTATTCTGCCACACGGCGAGTTTGAAGTAAATGTTCAGCAATATATTTACGAACTTATTGTATTATCTATACCATTAAAGAGGGTGCATCCCGGGGTAGAAGATGGGACTTTAGATTCAGAATTACTTGATAAACTTGAAGAATTAAGTATTAACAACAACGAGAATAGAAATGATGAGGATGAAATAGATCCTCGTTGGGATAAATTAAAAAACTTATTAAACGATAAATAACAGCAAGCCATGGCACATCCAAAGAGAAAAATCTCTAAAACAAGAAGAGATAAAAGAAGGACACATTATAAAGCTTCGGTACCAAAAATAGCTACAGATCCTACTACAGGAGAGGCGCATTTGTACCACAGAGCACACTGGCACGAAGGTAAACTATACTACCGCGGCCAGGTATTAATTGACAATACCGAAGAAATAGAAGCTTAATTTAACATAGAGCTTCAACTTTTAATAAAAACTCTCACCCACGTGGGAGTTTTTTGTTTTAAGTTGATTAAGTGCTAAAAAGACCTTAATTTGCAGCCCCGTTCAAAGAATAATTATTACATTTCTTTAAATATTTTTACGTTTTTAAAGGCGTAAAGGGGTTTTAAAAGTCAAATCTATGAATAAAATCACAGCTGCTATTACCGCTGTGGGTGCATACGTACCCGAAGATGTGTTGACCAACAAGATGTTGGAAAAAATGGTGGAGACCAATGACGAGTGGATCTTCAGCAGAACCGGAATTAGAGAACGCCGCATACTTAAAGACCCAAATAAAGGAACTTCATATTTAGGAATAGAAGCAGCTAAAGATTTAATAGAGAAATCTAACCTTGATCCCAAGGAGATAGATCTTGTGATTCTTGCTACTGTTTCTCCCGATTTACCTGTAGCCGCTACTGGTGTACATATCGCTACCCAAATTGGTGCTACAAATGCTTTTGCCTACGATTTACAGGCTGCCTGCTCGGGCTTTTTATACGCTATGTCTACAGCTTCGGCTTACATAGAAGCTGGGCGGTATAAAAAAGTATTGGTAATTGGAGCCGATAAAATGTCTTCTATAATTGATTATACCGATAGAACTACTTGTATTATCTTTGGAGATGGTGCAGGCGCGGTACTCATGGAGCCTAATGAAGAAGGTTTTGGTTTGCAGGATGAGTTTTTAAGAAGCGATTCTATAGGAAGAGATTCTCTAAGAATAGAGGCAGGAGGCTCATTAATGCCACCTACAGCCGAGACTGTAGCCAAAAAATTGCATTATGTGAGACAGGATGGAAAAACTGTTTTTAAATTTGCAGTTTCTAATATGGCAGAAGTTAGCGAGAAGATTATGGAGCGCAATAAATTGAGTAATGATGATGTAGATTGGCTTATTGCACACCAGGCAAATAAACGAATTGTGGGTGCTACAGCATCCAGAATGGGACTTGAAGATAATAAAGTGCTCATGAATATTGAGCGATATGGAAATACTACATCGGCTACCTTGCCATTATTGCTTAGCGATTATGAGAAGCAATTTAAAAAAGGAGATAATTTAGTTTTTGCTTCATTTGGAGGCGGTTTCACCTGGGGAGCCACCTATTTAAAATGGGCATATAATTCTTAAAAAACCAACACCCTAATATTATGGATTTAAAAGAAATTCAGAATTTAATCAAGTTTGTGGCTAAGTCTGGTGCCAGTGAGGTAAAACTGGAAACTGGCGATGTAAAGATCACCATTAGAACAGGCTCAGACGAGAAAGAGACTATTGTTCAACAAGTGCCAATGGGTGGCCAAATGCCACAGATGCCACAACAGCAGCCTCAGCAACAACAAGCGCCGGCCCCTTCACAGGAAAAAGCATCTCAAAACCAGGAGGAGCAAAAAACTACCTCTGAAGATAATTCAAATTATATCACGGTTAAATCTCCTATTATTGGAACTTTCTATCGTAAACCTTCCCCAGATAAACCAACATTTGTAGAAGTTGGTGATTCAATTAAAGAAGGCGATGTGCTTTGTGTGATTGAAGCTATGAAACTCTTCAACGAAATTGAAAGCGAAGTTTCAGGAAAAATAGTAAAAGTATTGGTAGATGATGCTTCTCCTGTAGAATTCGATCAGCCATTATTTTTAGTAGACCCATCATAAATTACCGCCCATTTAGCTTAAGGAAAATTTCTTTGGGCCTAAAAAACAATAGGTATGTTTAAAAAAATATTGATAGCAAACAGGGGTGAGATTGCCTTGCGTGTAATTCGCACCTGTAAAGAAATGGGAATTAGCACCGTTGCGGTATATTCTACTGCAGATGCTGAAAGCCTTCACGTAAGGTTTGCCGATGAGGCCGTATGTATCGGTCCGCCGCCAAGTAATTTGTCTTACCTTAAAATTTCAAATATTATCGCTGCCGCAGAAATTACCAATGCAGATGCAATTCATCCCGGCTATGGTTTCCTTTCTGAAAATGCAAAATTTTCCAGGATTTGTGAGGAGCATGATATAAAATTTATTGGTGCTTCAGCTGAAATGATCTCAAAGATGGGAGATAAGGCTACCGCAAAAGCTACGATGAAAGCAGCGGGAGTTCCTTGTGTACCTGGATCAGAAGGAATTATCAAGGATTTTCCAGAATGTATAAAACTAGCTAAAGAAGTTGGTTACCCGGTAATGCTTAAGGCTACCGCCGGTGGTGGTGGTAAAGGTATGCGTGCGGTATGGAAAGAGGAAGATTTACAGGATGCCTGGGATTCTGCAAGACAGGAATCTGCAGCTGCTTTTGATAACAACGATATGTATATGGAAAAGCTTATTGAAGAGCCACGCCATATCGAGATCCAAATTGTTGGGGATAGTACCGGTAAAGCCTGTCACCTTTCAGAAAGGGACTGTTCGGTACAACGTCGTCACCAAAAATTAACCGAAGAAACTCCTTCCCCTTTTATGACCGATAGTCTTCGGAAAAAAATGGGAGCGGCTGCAGTAAAAGCTGCAGAATATATTAAATACGAAGGTGCGGGAACCGTAGAATTTTTGGTAGATAAACACCGAAACTTCTACTTTATGGAAATGAATACCCGTATTCAGGTAGAACACCCCATTACCGAGCAGGTAATAGATTACGACCTGATTAGAGAACAAATTCTTGTAGCGGCCGGAGTGCCAATTTCCGGAAAAAATTATTTCCCGCAATTACACTCTATAGAATGCCGTATTAATGCTGAAGACCCCTATAACAATTTTAGACCTTCTCCCGGGAAGATCACTAATTTACACGCGCCGGGTGGTCATGGAGTAAGAATAGATACACACGTTTACAGCGGTTATATCATTCCGCCTAACTATGATTCCATGATCGCCAAATTGATCACTACTGCCCAAAGTAGGGAAGAGGCGATCAATAAAATGAAGCGAGCACTCGATGAGTTTGTGATCGAAGGCGTAAAAACTACGATTCCTTTTCATAGACAACTTATGGACCACCCCGATTATGTTGAGGGGAATTATACCACTAAGTTTATGGAGGATTTTAAAATGAAACCACTCGAAGAAGAAGATTAAGTTTTTTTCAAAATAAATCTAAGTACCAAGACCTCACAGGTTTCAAAAATCTTGTGAGGTCTTTTTTTATTTAAGTATTTTTCTTTCGTCACCCTGAATTTATTTCAGGGTCTAAGTTTTTGAAAACCTAAATACATTGAAAACTCAAAAAAGATCAAATACTAGCGATTAGAGTTTTTAGATCGCCTCAATATTTATTTCGTATTTTCATTGAAAATTAACCCATTCAATGAAACTTTCTTACTGGGAAACCAAAACCTGGTTTTCAAATATCGATTTTTGCATTATAGGCAGCGGGATTACGGGATTAAACTGTGCGTTGGATCTTTCTAAACGTTTTCCAAAGTCGAAAATCGTAATTTTAGAACGTGGCCTTTTGCCTAATGGCGCAAGTACTAAAAACGCCGGTTTTGCTTGTTTTGGGAGTGCCTCTGAGATCCTGGATGATCTGAATTTCCATACAGAGGAAGAAGTGCTGTTACTTATACAGAAGCGCTTAAAAGGACTGGAATTGCTTCGGAAGAATCTTGGGGACCAGAATATTGGTTATACAGAATATGGAGGTTACGAACTTTTTACAAAAGAAGATCAGCCACTTTTTGAAAACTGCAGGGAAAAGCTGCCTGAATTAAATAAAATGCTGAAACCAATATTTGGAGGAGAGGTTTTTGGTGTTCAGAAAGATAGTTTCGACTTTAAAAATATTCAGAAAAAACTCATTTTTAATCAATTTGAAGGGCAATTAAATACCGGGAAAATGATGGAAGCTTTGCTTCATAAAGTGCAGAAAGCCGGGATAAAAATCCTGAATAATATTACCGTAGAAGAATTTTCAGAAACGGAAGATTCAGTCAAAATTAAGACAGATAAATTAGAATTTTCAGTAAATAAATTATTGATTGCTACCAACGGATTTTCTGAAAAACTTGGGATTCCAGAAGTAAAACCAGCCCGTGCCCAGGTTTTGATCACCAAACCAATTAAAAACCTGGGGATCAAAGGAACATTTCATTTAGATAAAGGTTTTTATTATTTCAGAAATATAGATGATCGCATTCTTTTTGGTGGCGGCAGAAACCTGGATCTTAAAACCGAAGAAACCATTGAAATCGGTCAAACCGAACTTATTCAGCATAAACTTGAAGAATTGCTTAAAACCACCATTTTGCCTGAAACATCTTTTGAGATCGATCAGCGTTGGAGCGGAATTATGGGGGTGGGAAAACAGAAAAACCCGATAGTAAAACAGATTTCAGAAAACGTATTTTGCGGAGTTCGATTAGGCGGAATGGGTGTAGCTATTGGTAGTTTGATTGGACAAGAACTTTCAGAATTGATAAAATGATCAAAAAAATATTCAAATTTCTACTAAAACTGGTGGGTGGCTTAATCCTGATTTCCATTTTACTGGTGTTACTTTTTAAATGGGTTCCGGTGCCATTTACACCATTGATGGCCATTCGGTATTTTGAAAATCCCGAAGAGAAGATTCAGCATTCATGGGTGCCACGAGAAGAAATTTCTTTGCATTTACAACTTGGGGTGATTGCCAGCGAAGATCAAAACTTTGTAAAACATAATGGTTTTGATTTTCAAGCCATTGAAAAGGCAATTGAGGATAATCAAAAAGGAAAGCGGGTGCGGGGCGCCAGTACAATTTCCCAACAAACCGCGAAGAATGTGTTTTTATGGCCTGGTAGGAATTGGTTGCGAAAAGGACTGGAAGTTTACTTTACTTTTTTGATCGAAACCTTTTGGAGTAAAGAACGAATTTTAGAAGTTTATCTAAATAGTATTGAAATGGGACAGGGAATTTACGGTGCTGAAGCCGCCGCACAGCATTGGTTCAATAAATCGGCGACAAACCTTTCGGTGTATGAAGCCGCGGCTATTGCTGCTATTTTACCCAATCCCAGGGAGTATCGCGCAAATCCCGCCAGCAATTATATCAATCAACGAAAAAACTGGATTGTGAGGCAAATGCAGAATTATGGGAAATTTAGTTTGGAGTAAATTCAACGACAATATTATTTATCGTCAATTTGAACTTGTTTCAGATTTTAATTTGTGAGGATTATTAAACGCTTAGATCTCCGAACAAATTTCGGAGCAAGCTCTGAAATAAATTCAGGATGACGATTCTATAAATTTCTCATATTTCAAAAAGAGAATAATCTATGAATTCAATAAAAGAAAAACTCTATAAAGCCTGCGAAGCTTACGTGGAAGAACGTATAAAGCGTATTGAAGGTTCTTTGGCGGGTCTTGAAAATGATCTGGGAAATGAAACCAAAAGCAGCGCTGGAGATAAATACGAAACTGGCCGGGAAATGATAAACCTGGAAATAAATAAGCTGGCGGAACAACTGCAGCAATTCAAAAACTTAAGAAACACGCTTAATCTTGCAAAAAGCCGAATTAACAATGGTTCCGCTCAATTAGGAACTGCGGTAAAAACCAATATGGCTAATTATTTTATCGCGATCCCGGCAGATCGTATTATTGTAGATGGCGATGAATATTTTGCCATAGGCGCCAATTCCCCGATTGCGCAATTATTGCTGCATAAAAAAGTCGGTGAAGAAATTACTTTTAATGGGAAATCGGCTCAAATCCTTGAAGTCTTTTAAATTAAAATGATTAGCCACGAATTCACGACTGAAGCAATCTGGACAACTAAGATCTATTATTCCAAAGATTGCCGCGCTCCTGCGTCGCTCGTGATGACGGTAGTAGAGAGTAAGGAAACAAAACACAAAACATTCGTGTATTTGTTGCAAAAACCAAATTACTTCAACCTTGATTTAATTAATTTTTCGGAAACTTTGAGATTTATCTTTCTCCCTTCTTTTAAAGCTTTAGAATGATTAAAATAAATGGTTTTCCCATTTAAATCGGACTCAATTAACCAGGTTTCACCTTTAAACCAGGATTTTTTTACTTCGGCTTTAATTCCTGCTTTTTGGGTTAGTTTGATTTCTTCTGGGTAAAGAATTGCTTTTTTTCGGCTGCTTTCATCTTCAGCCAAATCCTTCAGCATAAGTTCATTTACATCGCCAAAAAGGGAGGCAACATATTTATTGGGCGGATTTTGATATAATTTTTCAGGAGCATTTTCAGCATAAATCTTTGCGTTTTTTAGTACGATAGTTTTATCAGCAAAAGAAAGCGCATCGGTGCTATCGTGTGTGGCAACTATACAAGCAATATTATTTTGCTTGAGATATGCGAAAAGTCGTCGGCGTAAATTATTTTTTCTAAAATGATCTATATGGCTAAAAGGTTCGTCCAGTAAAAGTAGTTCGGGTTCATTGGCCAGGGCTCTTGCCAAAGCTACGCGCTGTTGTTGGCCACCGCTTAAGAGTTTCGCTTTTTTATCGGCAAGCTCGGTCATTTCCACAACTTCCAGCAACTCTTTAATGCGTTTTTTCTTTTTTTGAGGATATTGGTTACTAAGATATTTTCCAATATTATCGGCAACATTTAAGGGAAGCATTAAATCAAAATCCTGCGCTAAATATTTAATAAAAGGCTCTCCCGGAACCAGATTGAAATTTGGGCCTAATAATTCCTTTTCTCCCCAAAAGATCTCTCCATCGGTATGAAGTAAGCCATAAATAAGTTTAAGTAAGGTACTTTTTCCGCAGCCACTTTCTCCAATTATCGAGAGATTTTCTCCTTTTTCAAGCTTAAAACTTATGTTTTTTAAAACTGATTCTTCAGCGTAGGCAAAGGAGACATTTTTGAGTTTCAGCATAAAATTATTTTGTCCCTACAAGTTAGGCTTTTCCCAATTCTTAGGAAAGTAACTTAAACATCGTCGTAGTCTACTTTTAGTTTTGGTGTAAGTGGTTGTGCCTGGCACGTAAGGATCAAACCTTCTTCTATTTCTTCATCAGTTAAGATCTGGTTTTTTCGCATTTCGGCTTTTCCTTCTACGATCCTGGCAATACAGCTGCTGCAAATCCCGCCCTGGCAGGAATAAGGCACATCTAAATCATTTTCTAAAGCGGCGTCTAAGACTGTTTCTTTGGTATCCATTGAGAACGTAGTTTCCTCGTCGTCTACCATAATGGTAAGTTCGGTTTTACCTTCTACATTGGTTTCTATGGCGCCGGTTTCTTCAGATGTAAATAGCTCGTAAAGAATTTTGTCTTCGGTTACGCCGTTTTGTTTTAAAACATCACTTACCTGGTTGATCATTGCTTCAGGTCCACAAAGATAGAATGCATCAAAAGAATGATCTTTAAATTTATTTTTAACTATAAAGTTTACTGTACTGGTTTCAATTCTTCCAAAGTGAGAATTGTCTTCTCTCGTACGGCTGTAAACAAATTCAACAAAAAGCCTGTCTGGGAATTTAGCTTGAAGTTCAAGTAATTCCTTAAAAAATATAGTGTCTTCTGGAGCTTTATTTCCGTAGGTAAGTACAAACCTGCTTTTTGGTTCTTCAGCTAAAACAGTTTTTATAATAGACAATACAGGGGTAATTCCGCTTCCCGCGGCAAAAGCTGCATAAGATTTTGCTTCGGCGGTAGGTTTTAAAATAAATTTCCCTTCTGGCGGATGAACTTCTAAAATATCGCCTGCGTTAAGCTTATTATTAGCGATTACCGAGAATTTGCCGCCTTCCACTTCTTTTACGGTCACTTTAAATTCTCCTGAATTTGGTGCTGAACAAAGGGAATAAGCGCGTCTTAGTTCTTCTTCGCCTAATTTTATTTTTATGGTGATATACTGGCCCGCATCAAATTTAAATTCATCTTTTAGGTTCTCTGGAATCTCAAAAGATAAGCTCACTGCCTGCGGGGTTTCCCTAATTACTTCTTTAATCTCTAACGGAAAAAACTGACTCATCAAAAAATTTATTTTTGGCAAAAATACAAAGTATGTGAAATTAAAGAGTGTAACAAATACCTAAATTTCTATACTTGTATAGGAAAAGGCTCTAGTTGTAGCAATAAGTATTAAATCTTTATTAGAAACGACTGAATTTTTTTGGTGAACTCACGGCGTTTTAATCCTGTTTTTCGGGGAAATCTTTATAGTATGTTTAAACGGTTTTTGTGGTTAGAATGGAAATCTTTTTTTCGCTCGGCAAGTGTGGGAAAGAGTATTGGACTTAAAATTCTACTTATTTTCCTGGCTTTATATTTTTCAGTAGCATTTCTTGCTCTTGGAATTGGTCTTTATCCTTTGCTGCAAAAGGCTTTTCCAGATCAGGATCCTTTAGAGTTGGTAAATCGCTTTGTTTTGCTTTGGCTGGTTTTTGAGCTCGGTTTTAGGTTTATGCTGCAAACACTGCCGGTTTTAGATATAAAGCCGCTTCTAAATTTGCCCATCGCAAGACGAAAAGCAGTGAATTTTGTACTTATAAAGTCTATTTATTCCTTTTTTAATTTTTTACCATTATTTATAATTATTCCCTTCGGAATTTTTTGCATCTATAAGTCTGATTATGGAACCTGGAATATTTTAGGTTGGATGATAGCAATGATTGCTATTACTCAGTGCATAAATTTTCTGAATTTTATTATTAAAAAGAAATTTACCGATAATTTAAAAGCATTGATTCCGGTATTTCTTTTGGTTATTGTATTGGGTGCACTGGAGTATTTCAATGTTTTTGAAGTAAGTTTTTGGTTTGGGAAAATGTTGGATTTCCTGGTTTTAAAGCCGTACCTGGCAATTATTCCAATACTTTTGGTTGTAGTTTTATATAAGTGGAATCAAC
Source organism: Salegentibacter sp. Hel_I_6 (assembly GCF_000745315.1). Lineage (NCBI taxonomy): Bacteria > Pseudomonadati > Bacteroidota > Flavobacteriia > Flavobacteriales > Flavobacteriaceae > Salegentibacter > Salegentibacter sp. Hel_I_6. The sequence continues at coordinate 2,180,974 of NZ_JQNQ01000001.1, forward strand.
TTAACCTGGAAAGCAAATTTTATCTTGATGCAGGCTTAAAAGCAAAACAACAAGCCGTAAATACGCAGGATTTTGGTTGGACAAAAAAGTTTGGAACACTTGCTCCTTTTCTTCAGCAGGACCTAAAACTGATTTGGCGGAATAAAAGGCCTAAAACTACCATCTATATGTCCTTAATTTTGCTCGGCTATGGTCTTTTTGTCTATCCCACTGAGATGTATTCGCATTCGGCATTTTACGTTTTTGTAGGTATTTTTATGACAGGTATTTTTATGATCAATTTTGGGCAGTTTGTGCCTTCGTGGGACGCATCTTACTATCCTTTGATAATGTCGCAAAATATTCCAGTGAAAGATTATCTGGCTTCTAAAGCAATGTTGCTTAGCTTTAGTGTTATTATTCTTGCAATTCTTACTACACCTTATATTTATTTTGGTTGGAATATCTTGTTGATTAATATGGTAGCAGCTTTATATAATATTGGTGTAAATGTTCCAATCTTGCTTTATTCTGGTTCTTTCAATAAGAAGAGGATAGATCTTGATAAGAGCCCATTTATGAATTACCAGGGCACAGGCGCAGCCCAATGGATAGTGGGACTTCCCTTAATGTTTTTGCCAATACTAATCTTCTGGCTTTTAGACTATTTTATAGGATTCAAGACCGCTTTGTTAGGACTTTCAGGTTTAGGAGCGCTCGGTTTAATACTTCGCCCTCAAATTATGCAATACCTTGCCCGGGTTTACCGAAAAAGAAAATACGCAATGATTAATGGTTTTAAACAAACCGGCGACTAAAATTTTTAATTATGATAACAGCTACAAACCTTAGTAAAATATACGGCGGCACAAAAGTGCTAAACATAGATCATCTGGATATCCCATCTGGGCAAAGTTTTGGTCTTGTAGGGAATAACGGAGCCGGTAAAACTACATTTTTCAGTCTTTTGTTAGATCTTATTCAGCCAACTACCGGGAACATTTTTAATCACGAGATCACGGTGAGTCAAAGTGAAGATTGGAAGCCTTTTACCGCTTCTTTTATAGATGAAAGTTTTTTAATTGGCTATTTAACGCCAGAGGAATACTTCTACTTCGTAGGGGAATTACGCGGAGCCAATAAAGCAGATATCGATTCATTTTTAGCCAATTTCGAAGATTTTTTTCACGGGGAAATCTTAGGACGAAAAAAATATTTACGCGATCTCTCTAAAGGAAATCAGAAAAAAGTGGGGATTGTTGCGGCTTTAATAGGAAATCCCAAAGTGGTGATATTAGATGAGCCTTTTGCTAATTTAGATCCAACCACTCAAATTCGCCTAAAAAAGATCATTAAAGAATTGACAGAAAATAGGGAAGTTACGGTATTAATTTCCAGCCACGATCTTATTCACGTGACAGAGGTTTGTGAGCGTATTGTAGTTTTAGATAAAGGTGAACAGGTAAAAGATATAATAACTTCTGAAGCTACTTTAAGTGAATTAGAAAGCTATTTTTCTCGTGAGATTGGTGCGATCCAGGTTGAAGAACTATAACGAATTGGTTTGCGTTTGTAAAAAGAAGCGTATTTTTGAACACTAAACAAACTGATTTTTAGTTATAAAGCCATAGAGAACCGGTTAATTTTGAATACAATTACCAAACTTACTTTATTGTTGCTCCTTCTTGGGAGTATCGCTGGCTGTTCGCGCAAAAAAAATACCTTCGTAAACCGAAACTGGCATGCAGTTACCACAGAGTATAATACCCTGTATAACGGTAATCTTGGTCTTGAACAGGGAAAGGAAGAATTAAACCAAAATTATGCCGATAATTATTGGGATATCCTTCCTATTGAGCGTATGCAAATTGATGAAAATATTGTTCTTCCAGACAGTATTCGAAATCAAAATTTTGGCTATGCCGAAGAAAAAGCGGTAAAAGCAATTCAGCGTCACTCGATGTTGATAGAGGGAAAAGAAAATAATCCACAAATAGATGAAGCTTATTTATTACTGGGAAAAGCCCGGTATTTCGACCAGCGTTTTATTCCCGCACTGGAAGCTTTTAATTATATTCTAAGGAGTTATCCTGGTAGTAATAATATTATCCACGCCCGGGTTTGGCGTGAAAAAACGCATATGCGCCTGGACAATAATCGTCTTGCCATTAACAATCTCAAAAAAGTGCTGGACCTTGAACATTTGCAAGAGCAGGATATAGCCGATGCCAGCGCAGCAATGGCGCAAGCCTACATCAATCTACGGCATTTAGATAGCGCGGTTGTGCCATTAAGGAATGCAGCCGAATTTACCGGAAACAACGAAGAAAAAGGACGTTATTTTTATATCCTTGGCCAGCTAAATAATGAATTAGGCCAGGTTGCTGAGGCTAATGCTGCTTTTGACGAAGTAATAGATCTAAACAGAAAATCTCCCCGAATTTATATGATCAATGCTTATGTTCAAAAAGCAAGGAATTTTGAGCTGGGTCGTGGCAACAATTACGAATTGCGAGAAATGCTTCGCGAACTTGAAGAAGACCGTGAAAACAGGCCATTTTTAGATAAGATCTACTTTCAGGTTGGAGAGTATTATAATCGCTTAGATTCTATAAATACTGCTGTAGATTATTATAAAAAATCCCTTCGTGAACCCACTAGTGATATTTTTTTGCGGTCAATTAATTATGAAATTCTCGCTAATATAAATTTCGACGGAAGTAATTATGTGCTTGCCAGCAAATATTTTGATAGTACGCTTACCGAGATGGATCCTCAGTTAAGAGAATTCAGAGCTATAAAAAAGAAAAGGGATAACCTGGAAGATGTTATAAGGTATGAAGATGTAGCTTATAAAAACGATAGTATATTGCGATTGAGCCAGATGACGCCTGCCGCGCAATTAGATTATTTTAAAAATTACACCACAGATTTACGGGCAAAACTAGAAGCAGATAATAATGCAGCCGCGATGCCGGTAGTTTTACCAGAAATAGCATCGGGATCACCAGGTTCAGCGCGCAGTTTTTACTTTTACAACGAAGCCAGGATGCAACAGGGAAGACGGGAGTTTTTAAATCAATGGGGCGATCGGCCATTAGCCGATAACTGGCGATGGGCAGAGGTGAGTTTTGAAACAGACGATGCTATGGCAGAAGAAGCCGGTCTTTCTCAGCAAATTTTAGATAGCGATCCAAGAATTGATCCTTATACTTACATCAATCAAATTCCTACAGATTTGGCGGTTTTAGATACCATAACCCGCAATAGGGATTTTGCATATTACCAGCTGGGAATTATTTATAAAGAGAATTTCAGGGAATATGAAATGGCACAGGCCAGATTAGAAGCGGTGCTGGAAATATCTTCAGATGAGCGCCTTATTTTACCTTCCATGTATAATCTCTATCAGATTTATCAAACCACAAATCAAAGTTTTAAGGCTGAAGAAATGAAGCAGGAAATTTTGCAGAATTATCCCGATTCCCGCTATGCCGCTTATATTTTAAATCCTGAAAGTATACGAGAAGACGAGAACTCTCCTGAAGCGATTTATGCTGATCTTTATCGTGAATTTGAGAAGCAAAATTTCAGTAGTGTTATTGCTGAAACAAATAGATATTTGTCAGAATTTACCGGGGATGCGATTGTACCAAAATTAGAATTATTAAAAGCTCAGGCAAGTGGAAGGCTTTTGGGATTGGAGGCTTATAAAAGTGCATTAAATAATCTCGCATTAAGCTACCCGCAAACCCAGGAAGGTAAAAAAGCGCAGCAGATATTAAATAAATCAATTCCGCAGCTAAGCGGCTTGAAATTTAATACAGATAGCCTGCAGCAAAATTATAAGTTGCTATATCGTTTTGAAGTTTCAGAAAAGGAAGCGGCTTCAGCTTTAAAAGAAAAGATAGAAACAGCGATTTCAGAAATAAATTACGATCAACTTTCGGTGTCCCTGGATATTTATAATCCCGATGAGGTTTTTGTGATTGTACACGGCCTTCAGGATCTTAACCGTGCAGAAGGTTTTGCTGAATTACTTCAAATAAATGAAGATTATTTAGTTGAAAAGGAACCTATAAAGATTTCAACAGAAAATTATAGAATCGTGCAAATTCAAAAGAATATAGCCGATTTTCCAAGTCCTGTTAATTAAGATTTTTTCAGCATAAAGTATGAAAAACGAGAACTTAAATAAATACCTGGGGTTTGTAAATATTGCCTTTCAAATGGGAATTATAATTGCCGGTGGGGTTTTGTTGGGCATCTGGTTAGACGGCAAATTCCCTAATAAATATTCGGCATTTACTATTTCTTTATCCTTATTGGGCGTTTTTATAGCGCTTTACCAGGTGTATAGAAGTGTAATTAAAATGAGTGAAGAAGACGAAAAAAATGAAAAATGAATTATTGGCTTTCTTAAAACGATTGCTGCCCTTTACTATATTACTTTGGCTTATACAATTTCTTTTGCAGCGCTACGTGTTAGACATGGATTTCTATTATAGCAGCTTAAGCATTTATCTCTTTCACTTTTTCGCAACTTTTGCTATTTATTTATGCCTGGTTTTTGTTTATAAGAATTTCACCGATAAAACTGGTTTTGCATTTATGGGATTGAGTTTATTTAAAATGGTGGCAGCAGTGATTTTTTTACTTCCCTTAGTCTTAAGCGATGTAAATGCCGTGTTTGCTAATATACTTGCCTTTTTTATTCCTTACTTTTTGTATTTAGTCTTTGAGACCCTATATGCCGTGAAGCTAATAAACAAAGCTTAAATTACTGTTTATCAGTTATAATAATAAAAATAACGCTTTTGCTAAAATTTTAGTTTGGGCGCTTTTAAATAAGAATTAAAAGTATACCTTTGCACCCGAATTTAGAGCCCATAATTTTAAGCAGAACAGGTACTATGATAGCACATAAATCTTTAAAGATTATAGTGACGTTTACACTAGCCTTAGCCTTACTTCCTTTTAACGCTTTTGCCAAGGACGATTCTCAGGCAGAAGAATCTAAAGAATTTAACCCAACAGACATGATTATGCACCATATTGGTGATTCTCATGGCTGGCATTTTTTTGGTGAAGGAGAAAGTTCATTTACTTTACCACTCCCGGTAATTCTTTTTACTAACAATGGTATGGTTACTTTTATGTCCAGTGAATTTCACCACGATACTGAAGGGCATCACGTAGTAGAAAAAGATGGGATGCGTTTTGTTAATTATCACGAAGATATTTACAAATTAGATGCAGGTGCTGAAACTGTTGAGTTTGATGAAGAGCATAATGTGTTAAATGCTAGTAAACCCTGGGATTTTTCTATAACCAAGAACGTAGCTGCTATGTTGCTAACGGTTATTTTGATGTTGATCTTCTTCTTTGGTTTGGCAGGACATCATAAAAAGAGTAAAAATGCGCCGGCAGGCTTCAATAATATTTTAGAGACTTTAGTACTTTTTGTGCGCGATGAGATCGCTAGACCTCAAATTGGTGATAAGAAGTATATGAAGTTTATGCCGTTTTTATTAACTGTATTTTTCTTTATCTGGATTACTAACCTATTAGGTTTGTTGCCAGGTGCTGCCAATGTAACAGGTAATATAGCGGTAACCGTTTCTTTAGGACTTTTTACACTGGCTTTAATATTGATAAACGGAAATAAAGATTTTTGGAAACACACATTGTGGATGCCGGGAATACCTACTTTTGTGAAGCCTATTTTAGCGGTGGTAGAGGTACTTGGCTTAATTATTAAGCCGGTAGCACTTATGATTCGTTTATTTGCGAATATTACCGCGGGTCACATTATTATATTGAGTTTAATAGGATTGATATTTATACTGGAAAGTGCTGGAGTTGCCGGGATCTCGGTTCCTTTTGCCCTTTTCATCACAATACTGGAATTGTTAGTAGCATTCCTTCAAGCGTTTATTTTTACAATGCTGTCGGCCCTGTTTATCGGGATGGCGGTTGCGGAACATGAACATCATTAATTTTAATTTTTAATTTTTATACTATGGAATTATTACACGTAGGTCTTGCAGCTTTAGGAGCTGGATTAGCAGTTGTTGGAGCCGCTATTGGCGTTGGTAAAATTGGCGGTGCCGCAATGGACGCTATTGCCCGTCAACCGGAAGCTTCTGGAAAAATCCAGACTGCAATGATTATTGCTGCTGCACTTGTAGAGGGTGTTGCTCTTTTTGGAGTTGTAGCTGCGCTTTTAGGTGTATTGACCACCTAAGAAGATTTCAAAAACCCATTCGTAACGGTTGGTTGCGAATGGGCTTTTTAAAAAATGATGTTAACAGGTATTATATAAATAAAGAATTATGGATTTAATTACTCCTGAAGTTGGTCTTATTTTTTGGCAAACCATCGTATTTTTAGTACTGATGCTTATTCTTGCCAAATTCGCCTGGAAGCCAATTCTTGGTGCGGTAAGAACCCGTGAAGAGTCTATTAACGAAGCTCTTGCTTCTGCTGAAGACGCGCGGAAAGAAATGCAAAATCTTAAGGCAGATAACGAAAAGTTATTGAAAGAAGCTCGTGCCGAAAGAGATGAAATTATTAAAGAAGCTCGCCAGATAAAGGAGAAGATGATTGCTGAGGCCGAAGGAGATGCACAAAAAAAGGCAGATCAAATTGTGGCTAAGGCTAAAGAAAGCATCGAGATGGAAAAGCGTGCAGCAATGGCCGATATTAAAAACCAGGTTGCAACACTTTCTATAGAAATTGCTGAAAAAGTAATTGGTAAAGAATTATCTACCGAGGAGAAACAACATCAAATGATAGACAAGATGTTGAATGATGCTACCTTAAATTAAGATATAATGAAAGGAACCAGGGCAGCAAAACGATATGCGAAAGCAATCTTAGATTTAGCGAAAGAGAAAAATTCTGCAGATACTGTTTTTACAGATATGCAGCAAATTTCTCAAACTATCGCAAAAAGTGAAGATCTTGCTAATATGCTTAAAAGTCCGGTTATAAATTCATCGGTTAAAAAAGCGAGTTTAAAAGAAATTTTTAAAAGTGCTGGCGAAATTACTCAGGGTAGTTTTGATGTGCTTATTGAAAATGGAAGAATTAATATTCTTGATTTAGTAGCGAGAAATTATATTGTTCGTTACAATACATTAAACAAGTCTCAGGAAGCGATTGTAACTTCGGCTGTACCTTTAACACCAGAACTGGAAGAGAAAATTCTAGCTAAGGTGAAAGAATTAACAGGAACCGGGGCTAAGATTAAAAATGTTGTCAATAAGGATATTATAGGAGGTTTTGTTTTAAGGGTTGGTGATTTGCAATATGATGCCAGCGTCTCCCGAAATCTTAATAGGTTGAAAAGAGAATTGAAAACAAACGCATACATATCATCAATATAAATGCCCATAATGGGCTTTTAAAAAGTTAATAAAAACAGTCACGTAATTATCGTGGCATTTTATCTTAAATAATTATGGCAGAAGTAAATCCTGCTGAAGTATCAGCAATATTAAAGAAACAATTATCAGGTTTTGAAAGCGGAGCCTCTTTAGACGAGGTAGGAACTGTACTTACAGTTGGTGATGGTATCGCCAACGTATATGGTTTGGCCAACGCACAATACGGAGAATTGGTTCAGTTTGACAGCGGCCTTGAAGGTATGGTGTTAAACCTTGAGGAAGATAATGTAGGTATCGTTTTATTAGGACCTTCTAAAGGTGTTAGAGAGGGATCTGTAGTAAAAAGAACTGAAAGAATTGCTTCCATCAATGTTGGTGAAGGTATTGTAGGTCGTGTTGTTGACACTCTTGGAAGTCCGATAGATGGTAAGGGAGCTATTGAAGGTGAAACTTTTGAAATGCCCTTAGAGCGTAAAGCTCCGGGTGTAATTTTCCGCCAGCCAGTAACCGAACCTTTGCAAACCGGTATTAAATCTATTGATGCCATGGTGCCAGTTGGTAGAGGACAACGTGAGCTTGTTATTGGTGACCGTCAAACCGGTAAGACTACTGTTTGTATTGATACTATTCTTAATCAGAAAGAATTTTTTGATGCAGGGAAACCTGTTCATTGTATATATGTAGCAATTGGGCAAAAAGCTTCAACTGTTGCTGGTATTGCCAAAGTACTTGAAGATAAAGGTGCAATGGAATACACTACTATTGTAGCTGCTAATGCATCAGACCCTGCTCCTATGCAGGTTTATGCTCCATTTGCAGGTGCTGCTATTGGTGAGTATTTTAGAGATACTGGTCGCCCGGCTTTGATTATTTATGATGATCTCTCTAAACAAGCCGTAGCTTACCGTGAGGTATCTTTACTTTTACGTCGCCCACCGGGACGTGAAGCTTATCCTGGGGATGTTTTCTTCTTACACTCCAGACTTTTAGAGCGTGCTTCTAAAGTTATTGACGATGATGATATTGCAAAAGGAATGAACGATCTTCCTGATGTGTTGAAAGATAAAATTAAAGGTGGAGGTTCTTTGACCGCGCTTCCAATTATCGAAACACAGGCAGGCGACGTTTCTGCATATATCCCAACCAACGTAATTTCGATTACCGATGGGCAGATCTTCCTTACTTCAGATTTATTTAACTCTGGGGTTCGTCCTGCAATTGATGTTGGTATTTCTGTATCTCGTGTAGGTGGTTCGGCACAAATCAAGTCGATGAAGAAAGTTGCCGGTACTTTAAAATTAGACCAGGCACAATATCGTGAACTTGAAGCTTTTGCTAAGTTCGGTTCAGATCTAGATCCTACTACTTTAAGAGTTATTCAAAAAGGTAAGCGTAACGTGGAAATCCTTAAGCAGGCTGAAAACGATCCTTACCCGGTAGAAGACCAAATCGCGATTATCTATGCAGGTTCTAAAAACCTACTAAAAGATGTTCCGGTAGAGAAAGTAAAAGAATTTGAAAGAGACTATCTTGAATATCTTAATGCGAAGCATAGAGATATGTTAGATACTTTGAAAGCCGGTAAATTAACCGACGAAGTTACAGATACTTTAGTATCAGTAGCAAAAGAACTTTCAGCTAAGTATAAAAAGTAAAGAAAAGTATTGTCATTTCCGCGAAGGCGGAAATCTCATAGAATTTTAAAGATTCCCTCCTACGAGGGAATGACATAAATAAACTTATGGCAAACTTAAAAGAATTACGTAGCAGGATTACTTCGGTATCATCAACGATGCAGATTACCAGCGCCATGAAAATGGTGTCGGCGGCAAAGTTGAGCAGGGCTCAGGATGCGATTACGCAAATGAGGCCTTATTCGGAAAAATTAACTCAGCTGTTACAGGATTTAAGTGCAACCCTGGATGACGATGCCAGTAGCAAATATGCCGAAGAACGCGAAGTTAAAAACGTGTTGGTAGTTGCTATTTCGTCTAACAAAGGTCTTGCAGGTGCTTTTAATACCAATATTGTAAAGGGTTTTAAATATAAAGCCAAAAACGATTACGAGTCTAAAAATGTATCACTTTACACGCTTGGTAAAAAAGCCAACGATGTGTTGAAGAAAGAATACGAAGTCTACAAGAATAATAACGAAATATTTGATGATCTTTCTTTTGAAAACGTTTCAGAGATCGCTGAAGAATTAATGCAGTTATTCTTAGATGAAAAATACGACAAGATCGTATTGGTGTATAACCAGTTTAAGAATGCGGCTACTCAAGTTGTTCAGCACGAACAATTTTTACCCATTGAACAATTTGATACTGAAGAGGAAAAGCAACTGGATTACCTTTTCGAACCATCAAAAATCGAGATTGTAAAAGAGCTTATTCCAAAGTCTTTAAAAATGCAATTGTTTAAAGCATTAAGAGATTCTTTCGCTTCAGAACACGGCGCGCGTATGACGGCAATGCACAAGGCAACAGATAATGCCAAAGAACTTAGAGATGATCTTAAATTGTCTTATAACAAAGCTAGACAGGCTTCCATTACCAACGAGATCTTAGAGATTGTTGGAGGGGCCGAAGCTTTAAGTTAACAGCTTTCAAATAATATTTTGGGAGTAATCCCAGTTTAAAAACCCGTAAGTTAACTACGGGTTTTTTATTTGGTATGCGTTTTGTTTTTGTACTTTTAAACAACAAACTATCTATTATGAAAAAATTACTTTTTTTATTCAGCAGTATATTCGCTTTAAGTCTTATCAGTGGTTGCGGCAGTAATAAGGAACTACAGGAACGTGCTCCCGCACAGTTTCAGGATATTTATTATACGCGGGGTGAAAATGGGTTAGATCTCCACATTCCTGTTGCGATAATTCAGGACAATAGGGTTAATTTGGAAAGTGTTTATTTTAGAGGAATGAAATCTCCGCTTATTCAGGATGAAGATAGAACTAATCTTTATACTGCTAATTTCAGTATTAATGGCATGGAGATAATGAGTTCTGATCCTGCTGAAGAAAACAAAAATAGGGTTCCGCAGAAAGCTGTAAAAATGCCGTTTGAGATTGAAGATGATGAAGCTATTCTCGTGTTTTCCCAAAACGATAAAACTAAATATTACAAGCTATCAGGGATAGAAGAGCAAAACTAAAAAATTGTTTCTAAATTAAAACAGCGATTGAGTACTCTAAAGCGTTTCTTCAAGGATACGATAATTTACGGGTTTGCTACGGTACTTCCCAGATTGATGAACTTCATTTTGGTACCCCTGCATACTGCAGCGTTAAGTACGGGCGATTATGCAATAAATACAACTTTCTATGTATGGGCGGCATTTTTCAATGTTGTACTTACTTATGGGATGGAAACGGCTTTCTTTAGATTTTTTAGTCAGTCCAAAGAAAAATCTAAAGTGTTCTCCACGGCTTTTATCACACTAAGCCTTACCACTGTTCTCTTTTTTTTGTTGGTATTTCTTTTCAGGGATTATCTTTTTGGTCTACTTGATCTTGAACCATATTACTTTAATATCCTTTTAGGAATCCTCGCTTTAGATACTTTGGTGGTGGTACCTTTTGCATGGCTGCGTGCATCTAATAAGCCGATTAAATTCGCTGGCGTAAAAATTATTAATATAGCGATAGTAGTTGGTCTGAATTTATATTTTCTCTGGTGGGTAAGAAAATTTCCGGGGTCTACACCTCAAATCATTTTAGATAATTACTCTGATGCTGACAAGGTTGGATATATTTTTCTTGCAAACCTTGCGGCAAGTGCAGTAACTTTCTTGATCTTATTGCCCTATTTTTTTAGAACAAAAATAGATTTCAGTTTTCCTTTGCTCAAGAAAATGTGGAAATACGGTTGGCCGATAATGGTTGCAGGCCTTGCTTTCGTCATCAATGAAAACCTAGATAAATTGTTGCTAAAAGATATGCTTTCAGACGAAATCATGGGTGCTTATGCAGGTTGCTATAAATTAGCAGTGTTTATGACCATTTTTGTGCAGGCTTTTAAGCTTGGTGCAGAACCTTTCTTTTTCAATCAGGCAAAAGCAGAAAATGCAAAAAAGACTTATTCACTTATTCTTACATACTTTGTAATTGTAGGTAGTTTTATTTTTTTATTTCTAGTAACTTTCGTGGATTTTTTTAAGGAACTAATTATACGTAACAACGATTACTGGATTGCAATTTCAATTGTACCAATTGTGCTATTGGCTAATTTATTCCTGGGAATCTATCATAATCTTTCGGTTTGGTATAAACTAACGGATAAAACCAGAATTGGAATGTATATTTCAATTTTTGGAGCTATGGTTACAATTTTGTTTAATATTCTTCTAATTCCAGTCCTTGGTTTTATAGCTGCAGCCTGGGCAACTTTGGCGGCTTATGCAAGTATGGCTATAATTTCTTATTTCTACGGAAGAAAATATTATCCAATTCCCTATAACCTTAAAAAAATTGGAGGCTATTTAATGCTTTCCGTCTTATTTTCGGTATTTTCATTTTATGTTTTTCGCGGAAATTATTTCGTGGGAATCACGTTATTATTAATATTCATTGGGGCAGTTTATTTCTTTGAAAGAAAACAACTTGCCCTCATTATAAAATCTTAAGAATGCAGGTTAAAATTATCAATAAATCAGCACATAAGGTGCCTCATTACGAAACTGAAGCTTCAGCAGGAATGGACCTTCGTGCCAATATTTCTGAAGCCATTACTCTAAAACCATTAGAAAGAACTATCGTTAAAACGGGACTTTTTATAGAGCTTCCGGTAGGCTACGAAGCCCAGGTAAGACCAAGAAGCGGGCTTGCCGCTAAAAAAGGGATTACCGTTTTGAATTCCCCCGGCACTATAGATGCCGATTACCGTGGTGAAATTGGCGTGATTTTAGTGAATTTATCTAATGAAGAGTTTACCATAGAAAATGGCGAGCGCGTTGCTCAAATGGTCATTTCCAAACACGAACATATATCCTGGGAAGAAGTAGAAATGCTGGAAGAAACCACTCGTGGTGCCGGCGGCTTCGGAAGTACAGGAAATGAATAAAATATAATTTGACCGGTTATTACCGGTTGTGCGGAAAATTAATATGAATATCGATTTTCAAGGATTGAAGATCACAAAAACTAAATAAATGAAAATTATAGTGCCTATGGCTGGTCGTGGTTCACGACTTCGCCCACATACTTTAACAGTGCCAAAACCTTTAATTCCTGTTGCAGGAAAACCTATAGTTCACAGACTTGTAGAAGATATTGCCAAAGTGCTAAATCAACCCATAGATGAAATCGCTTTTATTCTTGGCGACCCGGCTTTTTTTGGAGATGATGTAGTAAATAGCCTTAAAGATCTAGCAAAAGGTTTAAATGCCAAAGTTTCAATTTACCGTCAGGACCAACCTTTGGGAACCGGTCACGCTATTATGAGCGCGAAGGAATCTCTTTCCGGCCCTGCAGTGGTTGCGTATGCTGATACTTTAATAAAAGCAGATTTCAAACTGGATAAAGATGCCGATGGTGTAATTTGGACAAAAAAAGTAGAAAATCCGGAAGCTTTTGGTGTGGTAAACCTGAATGAGAAAGACGAGATTATAGAGTTGGTTGAAAAGCCGAAAGAATTTGTAAGTGACCAGGCCGTTATTGGTATCTATTATTTTAAAGATATCGCAGTATTAAAAGAAAAACTGGAAGAAGTACTGGCTGAAAATCTTATGCACGGTGGGGAGTACCAAATCAACGACGGGATAAAGAAAATGATGGCCGAGGATAGGGTTTTCAAGACAGGAACCGTAGACGAATGGATGGATTGCGGCAATAAAGCTGTAACCGTAGATACAAATAACAGAATGCTCAATTTTCTACATCAGGATGGTGAAAAATTAATTTCAGATTCTGTAAAGATCACTAATTCTGAAATTACTGAGCCTTGTTTTATAGGCGAAAATGTAGAACTGGTTAATGCGAAAATTGGCCCTAATGTTTCTATTGGAGACGGAACAAAAATTACAAATGCTGAAATAAAAAACAGCCTCATCCAAACTTTTGCAGAAATAAAAAATGCAAAACTGGATAACGCAATGATCGGGAATTTTGCGAAATTTAACGGCGAATTTACCCAAATAAGCATTGGCGATTATTCAACTTTAGAATAAGCTTATTGAAGAGGTTGTTTGAAAAATCGGGTTTCGTCAAGCTGAACTGGTTTCAGCTTCTAACATGTTTTGACTAACAATAAATTAGATCCTGAAATAAATCAGGATGACGATCTTAAAAATTTTTCAAACAACCTTTTTATTTCAATGTTGTCCTGAAAATTTATTTATGAAAAGAAACTTCTTCATTATCGCTGTGCTTTCAGGAGCTCTATTAACTTGCCATCCAGGTTTTGCCCAGGAAGAAGAAGTTGTGCTTGAAGAAGTAAACCAGGACGATCTTGGTAATGTAACTGATGAATTTCAGGAACAATTTTTTGAAGCCCTAAAGCAAAAAGGGATTGAAAATTACGAAAAAGCATTAACAGCCCTAGAAGAATGCCTGAAACTGGAGCCTAATAATCCCGTGGTTTACTTTGAAATGGCCAGGAATTACAATGAATTAAAGAAGTATGAACAGGCAATTAACAGTCTTGAAAAAGCACAGGAATTAGCTCCGGAGAGAGATGATGTGCTTAATGAACTTTATAAAAGTTATACGCGAGCTGAGCAATATGATAATGCAGTCAGGACCTTAAAAAAATTACTTGTTGTTGATAGCAGTTATAAAGAGAAACTTGCGAATATTTATTTGATGAATCAGCAGTATGACGAGGCACTGCAAACAATAGATGAACTGGACCAACAGGAAGGCCCCAGCACCTACCGAAATAAATTACGCCGACAAATTTTTGCCCGTACCGGCGATACTGCTGCACAAATTGATAACCTGGAAGAAAGCATCAGTAATAATCCGGAAAACGAACAAAACTACCTGAACCTAATCTATATCTACAGCGATCAGGGGGATAACGAAAAGGCTTATAATACTGCTCAGGAATTATTAAATACCAATCCTGGATCTACTCTTGTACATCTTGCTCTCTACAAATTTCATCTTGAAAGGGAAGAGCCTGATGATGCCGTAAGTTCAATGAAAATCGTTTTTGAGAGTGAAGAAATTGATCCCGAATCTAAGTTTAAAGTGCTTAACGATTTCCTGCTATTTGTAGATAATAATCCAGAGTATGAAGATGACCTAATGCAGGTTAGTAAAATGCTTAGTGAACGCGAAAATGCGCCTAAACTTTACGGGCAGCTTGGTAAATATTATTTAAATCGCGGTCAAATTGAAGAGGCGCTTAATTTTTTTGAAGCCGGTTTAGCGGAAAGTACAGAAGATTTTGAGTTAGTAAAAAATACTATTTTACTGCAAATTGAGTTAGAAAAGTATAAAGAGGCCCGGGATTTGAGTAAAGAGATGTTAGAAGTGTTTCCGGCGCAGCCAATTTTATTTTTATTACAGGGTATCGCATTAAACCAATTGCAGGAATATAATGAAGCTATAGAAATACTTACATTTGGCCTGGATTACCTAATTGATAACCCGAGGTTAGAAGTAGATTTTTACACACAATTAAGCGGGGCGCATAAAGAACTGGGAGAAGAAGAGAAATCGGCGGAATTTGCAAGAAAAGCCGAAGAATTAATAAAAGAAATAGATTGATGTACAGAAAGATTTTAGGCTTAATATTATTGAGCGTCTTTGTTGTTTCCTGCGGAAGCCGGAAAGGGACTAAAGGAATTGCGACCAGGAATGCTGAAGCAGCAAATATCATTGAAAACCATTATGATGCTGAAACCGATTTTAAAACTCTAAGCGGGAAATTAAGAACGGTTTACCAAAGCGAAGAACGTACCCAATCGGTGAATTTAAGCTTTAGAATGGAAAAAGATAAGGCGATTTGGATGAGTGCTACGGTTTTGGGATTTCCGGTAGCCAGGGCCTATATTACCCCATCTCGTGTTAGCTATTACGAAAAAGTAAGTCAGACCTATTTTGATGGTGATTTTAGATTGTTAAGTGATTTGTTGGGCACGCCCTTAGATTTTCAAAAACTTCAGAATCTATTGATAGGGCAGGCCATTTACGATCTTAGGGAAGAGGAATTTGAGTTTTCCCAGACAGCCAGAGGTTTTCAGTTTTTGCCTTCAGAAGAAGGAGTTATTAAGAAAATGTTTCTGTTAGATTCTAAAACCTATAAAGCATCTGCCCAGCAACTGGCCCAAACCGCTGAAAATAAAAGTGTAACAGTTACTTATTCAAATTACCAGGAAGTAGAAGGAAAGATTTTTCCGGAAGAAATAAGTATTATTGCCAATGAATCTGGCAGTAGTACAAGAATAGAACTCACGTATAGGTCTTTAGAGTTTGATCAGGGAGAATTGAGTTTCCCATTCGATATACCATCAGGTTATGAAGAAATTAGTTTATAATGAAGTTTAAGAAATTTTCTACCACTTTTTTCTGTGTTCTTTTTCTATTGCTTTCCGCGGGAAATTTGTCGGCGCAAACAACACGTGAAAGTCTCGAGAAAAAACGGATAGAACTTCGTAACGAAATTAGCCGTATTAATGAGCTTAGAAGCAGTAATAAGCAAAAAGAGCGTTCGGTTTTAAGCCAGGTAGAGGATCTGGATCAACAAATAAGAAGTACAGAAAATTTAATAAAAGTAACCAACCAGCAAGCAAACCTCCTTACTAATCAAATTAGCGCGAATACCAGTAAGATTTCCCGTCTTAGGAACGAATTAGAGCAGCTAAAGGAAGATTATGCAAGGATGATAGAGAAATCTTATAAAAGTAAATCTACGCAGAGCAGAATAATGTTTTTGCTGTCTTCAGAAAACTTTTTGCAAGCCTATAAGCGAATGCAGTATATGAAACAATATACCAATTATCGCAAGCAACAGGGGGATGAAATTCAAAATCGAACTGAAGAACTTCAGGAACTCAATGCCGATCTTGCCAATCAAAAGGAAACCAAAGAAAAACTTATTGCTGAAAACCGCCAAACCCGTGCCGATCTTGGTAAGAATAAAAAGGCGCAACAGGATCTAATGCAAAATATTAGAAGTAAAGAAGGTGAATTTGCTGCACAGATTAGACAAAAACAGCAGGAAATAAATAAGATAGATGCTCAAATTGAAAAAATGATTCGGGAGTCTATTGCAAAATCTAACGAAGAAAGTGGGTCTGCTGAAAGGGATGTCTATGAATTAACTCCTGAAGCTAAAGCCCTGGCAGCAGATTTTGTGAAAAATAAAGGTCGTTTGCCCTGGCCCGTAAGGTCTGGTGTGGTTACTTCCCGATTTGGAACTCAACCTCACCCGGTAGTTAAAACTATTTCTATCAATAATAATGGGGTAAATATTGATACCGATCCCGGCGGAAAAGCCCGTGCTGTTTTTAACGGAACAGTAAGTGAAGTACAGGTATTAAAGGGCGCTAATAAAGCGGTAATGGTAAGGCACGGAGATTACATCACGATTTATGATAACCTGGAAAAAGTTTATGTGAAAAGAGGAGATGTAGTGAATACAGGACAGGAACTGGGTGCTGTTGCCACTAGCCGATCTTCTGGAAAAACAACCTTACATTTTCTTATATATAAGAATATGCAGAAAATGGATCCGGCAGACTGGATCCTGGAAATGTAAATTTTCTTACGCAACCTTTTGCTAATTCCTGCATCTTATTAGTAGAAGAGCCTTGTTTTTATGAAAAAATCAATACTTATTTTAAGCATAATTGTTTTAACTGCTTGTAGCGAACACAATGTTGCGGTGGTTGGTGAGAAAAGAATGCAGGTTTCAGGAAATATTCTTGATAAAGAAAATGCTCCAATAGAAAACATTAGCGTAACCGCTTCAGGCTCAGAGAATGCATTTTTAGAGTTAAAACCAAATGAGATTTTGGGTGAAGGGTATACAAATAATGCCGGGGAGTTTGCTTTTGTAAGTTTAGATTCAAATAATAGTTTTTACGGTGTAAGTGTAAATCATCCTAATAACCAGGATTATAGAGAGGAATACGGCACGTTGCACTTTTTGGACTCAATTGGAACCCGCGGAACTTCTTATGAATTCGAAAATTTAAGTCTGCCAGAAATCCAGGAATTTCAGGTTAGGCTTAAAAATACTTCAACGAGAAATGATACCCTATTTTATAGGTTTTCATATTCTAACACCGAAATTTATCAGAGTTTAATTGATAATTCTTTTGGACAAAATTTTTTACGGTTTCACAATGAAATGGAATATTGGAACCGTTTACTACCCGGCCAGGATGAAATGACAATTTCAACACGAACATTAGCGAATAGTAGTATTGCTTTTAAATATAAATTTAGCTCGGAAGCCACTTATGATACTATAAATGCTGAAATAACCCCTGAAAACCCGGTTTATGAATTCAACTTTTAGGGTTTCTTTGATCGCCATCTTCTTACCGCTTTTAATGAATGCACAGGATAGTATTCCTGAACCGCACAGAAATCAATACGTAGCTACAGATCCTGAAACTGTATTTTTTGTAGGAGAATTTTTTAGAGGTTATAGTGTTAATAATTCGATTTGGGAAAATTATTCACAATTGGGTTTTGGATTGGATTTTAACTGGTTTGTATTACCATATTTAACTATTGGTGGGCAGTATAGTGTGGGAAAAGCAAATTTAAAGGAGGGGCAAATTAGTAATACAGGCCCCGTAAATAGAATAACCACTCATTACCTGGGTCTTCATCTTGGTTATTATCATGCCTTTAACCGCGAATGGAATTTACACAGCCAGGCCGGTTTTGGAGAGGTGCATAATGTAAATCATGCCCCTGATTCCCGTTTTACTGAAGATGGTAACAGTTTAATGTTACAAAGTGCGTTAGGATACAGGTTTGATAAAACCGCAACAATATTTTTAAAAGCTACCCTGCGGTGGGATAGAATGGATATCGAAGCTCCGCCGGCTTTAGACGATTATTTTAATAAACATAGTTTATTGCTTATAGGCTTTGGAGTTAGGCTTCATTTACAAAACCCTAACGGTTAATCTTCAAAAAGCGCTTTAAGCTCTGTAGCTTCGTTAGGTTTCATTTTACCGGCCAGAACAAGGCTTAACTGTTTTCTTCTTAATGCAGCCTCATAACGTTGTTTTTCGAGCTCTGTTTCGGGCTCTAAAGGTGGTACGGTAATAGGAGCGCCAGTTTCATCTACAGCTACAAAAGTATAAATAGCTTCATTGGCTTTGGTTCTGTTTCCACTTTCACGGTCTTCTACCCAAACATCTATAAAGATTTCCATAGAAGATTTAAACGCACGGGATACCGCGGCTTCAACGGTAACAACACTTCCTAAAGGAACAGCCTTGTTAAAAGCAACGTGATTTACTGAAGCGGTAACTACAATCCTGCGGCTGTGCCTTCTGGCAGCAATACTGGCAGCGCGATCCATTCGGGCGAGCAATTCACCACCAAATAAATTATTGAGAGGATTGGTTTCACTAGGTAAAACCAAGTCGGTTAAAGTAGTTCTGGATTCTTCTGGATGTTTTGCTTGCATTTCGCCAATTTTGGGCAAAAATAAGGTGCTTTGAGCAATTAAACCCGTTAAAGGAATATTAAAGTTCCTGTACTAATAGCCAGGCACCTTCGTTAGAAGATTTTACTTCTCTAAGCATATTTATCGCATCACGTCTTTTTTCGTGACTTGCATAAACCACCTGGTGTAAGCCCCATTTGTTTTCACCTATATGTCGGGCTTTGTAACCTTCTTCTTTTAGTTCTGAAACTTTCTTTTGGGCATTTTCTTCATTTCTAAATGCACCGGCTACAATATGATAATTTCCGGTTTGTTTAGCTACATTAAAAGTAACAGCCGGTAATGGATTGTCGATAATAAAAGTAGCCTGTTGTATTTGCTCCTGAAGTTGTTCCTGGGCTTGTTGCTGTTCAGCAATGTTATGTTTTGAAACCTGGCTGCTATAAATATTTAATCCTGCAAAGCCTGAAACTCCCAAAGCGATAAGTCCAATGGCTGCATATTTAAGATAAGCTGGTGATTTTCTTCTTTCTGGAGTGAAAAGTATAGGCGCTTTTTCTTCCAGCTCTTCAACTTGCTTTTTATAAGTTTCGCGTGCAATTGCTGAAGTTTTAAAGCTGTCCAGTCCAAAAGAATCGGTTAG
The DNA here is from genome assembly GCF_000745315.1 of Salegentibacter sp. Hel_I_6. Taxonomy (NCBI): domain Bacteria; kingdom Pseudomonadati; phylum Bacteroidota; class Flavobacteriia; order Flavobacteriales; family Flavobacteriaceae; genus Salegentibacter; species Salegentibacter sp. Hel_I_6. Next base: position 2,200,569 of record NZ_JQNQ01000001.1, read on the forward strand.
GTAATTTACCTGGCCAAATGGTTCAAACTGTAATTTTTCTTCAGCATAAGAAAAACGACCTATGTTTTCTAACTCCGCCTTACCATCCTCCTTAAAGGATTCTTCCAGTTTCTCTACAAATTCGGCAATCATATTAACTGACGTTGTATAAGAAACTTTTTGCGATGCTGCGATGTAATTTGCTAAAAGCCCGTCATTCTTTTTTAACTGCGAATTAAAGGAAACTACTTTTTTCGGCGGATAAAAAACTTGAGTTTCTTCGTCAATAAAAGCCGGTTCTTTTCTGGAAAGAAATGCCCCGAAGCCCGGTAGAATTACGCATTCGTAACGATAAAGTAAATCCTGGATGTAGTTAGCTATCTTCATTGCCGCAAAAATAAGGGGTTATTTTAATCTTTCTAAAGTTACCCAAAGAATTTTTATTAACAAACCTTTTTTTCTGTAATTTTATTCAAACTTCAATTATGTCTTCTGAAGAATTACAATATGCTTTGGCTTTGCAACACATTCCAAATCTGGGAGATACGTTGGCAAAAAAACTTATAAGACATTTTGGATCTCCAAAAGAGGTATTACAGCAGAACAAGCAAAATTTATTGAAAATTGCTGGAATTGGTGCTTCTCGTATGCGTGATTTTTTCGATTCCTCTCATCTTAAAGCAGCAGAAGAGGAATTAAAATTTATAAAGGATAATAATATTGAAGTATTGTATTTTAAAGATGATGATTATCCTGAAAAATTAAAGCATTGCATAGACGGCCCTATTTTGTTGTTTCAAAAGGGAAGTATCAATCTTAAAAATCAAAAGATTATTAGTGTTGTCGGCACGCGAAAGATTACGCAAAGTGGAATTGCATTTTGTGAGCAGTTTATTGAAGATTTAAGTCCGCTTAATCCGGTTATAGTTTCTGGGTTTGCTTATGGTGTAGATATTACGGCACAAAAAGCGGCGGTGGAAAATAATCTGCAAAATATAGGCTGCCTGGCTCATGGCTTTGAACAAATTTACCCGAAAGTGCATCAAAAATATATGGCTTCAGTTGAAAAAAATGGGGGATTTTTCACCGATTTCTGGAGTAGTGATGATTTCGACAGAAATAACTTCTTGAAGCGAAACCGAATAATCGCAGGTTTAAGTGAAGCAACTGTTGTAATAGAAAGTGCGGAAAAGGGTGGTTCTCTGGTTACCGCAGATATTGCTAATTCCTATAACCGGGAAGTTTTTGCTGTGCCGGGCAGACCTTCAGATAAATTGAGTAAAGGCTGCAACAATTTAATAAAATCACAAAAGGCTCATTTATTAAATTCTGCCGCAGATTTGATTTACCTTTTAAACTGGCAAACCGAAGAAAAACCTAAGCCCGTACAAGGGCAATTATTTGTAGATCTTGATGCAGATGAGGCTAATGTTCTGGATTTTTTAAAAGAGGAAGGGAAGGCACAGTTAGACAATATTGCTCTAAACTGTAACTTCCCTTCTTATAAAACTGCGGGTATTTTAATTAATATGGAATTAAAAGGCGTGGTGCGACCCTTGCCCGGTAAATTATTTGAATTAATCTAATATCCTACTTTTGCTCTTACCCTTTTAATAACCTCATTGGCAACATTTCTAGCTTTTTCTGCGCCAACTTCCAGGGCTTTATCCAGTTCTTCAAGGTTATTCATATAATATTCATACTTCTCTCTGGGCTCTTTAAACTGTTCCAGAAGCACTTCATATAAAGCCTGTTTTGCGTGGCCGTAACCAAAGCCACCGGCTTCATAATTTTTTCGCATTTCAGCTATTTGTGCTTCAGGAGCTACTAATTTATATAGCGCAAAAACATTACAGGTATCGGGGTTTTTAGGTTCTTCCAGGGGGGTACTGTCGGTTGCTATAGCCATAATTTGTTTTCGAAGCTTTTTATCGCTCACAAAAAGATTTATAGTGTTGCCTTTAGATTTACTCATTTTGCCACCATCGGTTCCCGGAACATACATCGTATTTTCCTGAACTTTCGCTTCTGGAATTACGAAAACTTCCCCCATTTTTGAATGAAAACGGGAAGCTACATCGCGGGTTATTTCCAAATGTTGAAGCTGGTCTTTTCCTACCGGGACTATTTCTGCATCGTAAAGCAAAATATCTGCAGCCATAAGCATTGGGTAGGTGAAAAGCCCTGCATTTACATCTTCTAAATGATCAGATTTGTCTTTAAAGGAATGTGCCAGGGTTAAACGTTGATACGGAAAAAAACAGCTTAAATACCAGGAAAGTTCAGCAGTTTGCGGTACATCACTTTGGCGATAAAAAACAGTTTTTTCAATATCAATACCACAAGCCAGCCAGGTTGCGGCTACAGAATAGGTGTTGTTTCTTAAAGTTTCGGCATCTTTTATTTGGGTTAGGGAATGCATATCTGCAATAAAAATAAAAGATTCATTATCAGGTTTTTTGGCCATTTCTATAGCCGGTAAAATTGCTCCTAATAAATTTCCTAAGTGTGGAGTTCCTGTGCTTTGTACTCCCGTAAGAATTCTGGACATCTGCTTTTTCGGTTTTTGTGCAAAGGTACTTTTTTTAAGGAATTCCCTCAGTTCAATTTAGTACTTTTGGTTCCTATGCAAATCATTCGGTTTATACTTACTATTCTATGGCGAATCTGGTTTTATATGCTACTTATAATACCTATTTTAGTAATGTTGCCGGTACTTGTGGTGTTTTCTTCAGCTGAACGGCTTTATCCTAAGTACTATGTTTGCGCCCGTATTTGGGCTAAATGTATCTTATACGGTATGGGCTTTTATCCTGAAATTAAAAGGATGCAGCAACTTAACCCGAAGCAAAATTACATGTTGGTGGCCAATCATACCTCTATGATGGATATTATGATGATGCTTGTAATTATTAAACAACCATTTATTTTTGTTGGGAAAAGGGAGTTAGCTAAAATCCCGGTTTTCGGTTTTTTCTATCGGAAAACAAACATTACTGTAGATAGAAATTGTGCTAAAAGCAAACAGGATGTGGTTACTGAAGCCAAGAGGAGATTAGATATGGGAGAAAGTATTTGTATTTTTCCCGAAGGGGGAGTGCCTGCAGATAGGTCACTTATTTTAGATACGTTTAAAGATGGGGCTTTTAGATTAGCGATCGCGCACCATATTCCTATTGTTCCTATTACTTTCTACGATAATAAAAAGCGGTTTTCTTATAAGTTTGTATCAGGCGGACCGGGAAAACTAAGGGTTAAAATTCACGAATTCATTTCTACAAAAGAAATGAAACCGGGTGATAGAAGGGAGTTGAGAAATAAAACCAGGGAGGTTATTTTCCAGGAACTTTCTAAAGATTTGGAGAAGAAAAATAAACCTTAAAAATCTTGCTTCTATATTGAAGAGCAGGCTTTGAAGAAAGTTCAGTTTGCGAAATTTAGAGCTTGCGAAACTTTAGCTTAATTTAAAAACTATAACTTATCCCAGAATAAACTCCAAAAAAGAATGGTCTTACACCAGAAACATCATTAAAAGTATCAAGCTGGTATTTAAATATTGGCTCTAAATTTAGCATAAAACTATCGGTGATTTTGTAATCTAAGCCAACTCCAACATTAGTACTAAAACTCACTTTATTAATGTTGTTTGCTTCACCAATTCTTGTATTTTGGTTATTTGTATTTACCTGGATGCTGTTTTCATCTAAAAAGAAACTACTTCCTCCGGCAATGATATTAAGGCCAATTTTTGTATCCAGAAGATTATATTCTATCTCTACAGGAATTTCAATAAAACCAAATTGCTGGTTGATTTCGCCTGGCAAGGCCATATTGTTTATCGAGGTGAAACTACTCTCATCGCTATTTCCATTATTAATGGGAAGGCCAGATGGAGCATTTTCTAATTGTACATTATTCCTACTGGACCCATAATTTATGGAGCTAATATTGTTTGGGTTTATCGATGCAGAAAACACAATATCTTCTACATCATAACTCATAGTAACTTTAGAAATACCACTTCTTATCTTGATCTTATCTGATATTGCGTAAGCCACGTTCATCCCGTAGGCCATGCTTACCTGTGAGCTGGTGTTATTCCCGGCAAATTGTGGATCAATCGCGCTTCCGCTACCTAAATTATCGTAAAAAACTGGCGCTGCAAACGTGCTCAAACGTAGTTTCTTTTTAGCAGTTTCAGCAATAAGCTCTTCATTTTCGTCCAGATTTTTTTCTATTTCGATCTGGGCCAATTCTTCTGCTATCTCAAGACTATCTTTGGTTGAAAGCTGTTTTTCCTGTTCAATATTTCCAGGCTTATTTTGGGCTATAGCTTTAGATTCCTGTTCGTTTTTTGATTTTGGATTGATGAAATCCTGATGTGGTTTTTTTTCTTCTTCGGAATTTTGATGATCTTCCGCAGCTATAGCAGCATTTTGATCGCCACGCTTCTTGTTAATGGTATTTTCCTTTTTAGCTGAACCAATTTCTGTTTTTTCGATTTCGGCTTTTGTATTTTCTGAAGCTAAAGCCGAATTATTATTCGCTGATGAGTTTCTGGCGCCTTCAGAAGTTGAATAAGATGCTTCGTTTATATTTTTTAAAGTTTCTGAAGCATTTAGAAACTGTTCGTTTTTATTGATTTCAGGTAAATCCAATTGGGGTTTTGCGTTTTCTTCCAATTCAAAAACTACCTGGGTTTGAGTAAAATTATTTTGGCTAAAAAAATAGCCGCCAAGCATTAAAGCTAAAACTGCGGCCACGCCACTAAGTTTAAGCCATAACGGAATTACAAATGGTTTTTTGCGATCTTTCTCCTGCAGTTTGCCGGCAATATTATTCCATAACTCAGGATTAGGTTGGGGTTCAAAATCTCTGAATTTTTCCTGGTATAGCCGGTCTATGTTCTTTTTCTCTTTCATAGCGATTGCACCTTATTGTCGTTTTGGTTTTCTATCTTTCCTTTCAAAATATGCCTGGCTCTCGCGAGGTTGGATTTTGAACTTCCCACACTTATATTCAGCATTGCTGCAATTTCTTTGTGTGAAAATCCATCTAATGCATACAGGTTGAATATTTGCCGGTAACGATCGGGTAATTCCTGAATGCTTTTTAATAGAAAATCTCTACTAATTTCGTCGTCATCAATTTCTACCTCGGGGTCTTCCATAAGGTCGTCATTAATGATCTCGAAATATTTTTCTTTTCGATGCTTTTGTAGGCTTGTATTTATTACAATACGTTTCATCCAGCCTTCAAAAGAACCCTTATCTTCATATTGATTGATTTTATTGAAAATAGTAATGAAACCATCCTGCAGGTTGTCTTCAGCCTGCTGGTAGTTATTGGAATATTTAAGGCACAGGCCAAAAAGTTTACCGGAGTACAATCGGTAAAGCTTTTCCTGTGCCCTAATATCCTGCTTTTTACACTGGTGTATGAGTTTTTCTAAACTCACTAACTTATTTGTTATTCGTTAGTATTCTCTTCTGGTGTTTGGGGTTCCGGTTCTCCTACCGGTACATCAACTGTTAAATATTCAGGTTGATCGGTAGAATCAAAGCCTGAAAGAAAATTAAATCTGATAATGGAATAATTTTCAGAATTAATCTTAAAATTATCGAAGGCTTTGGCGCTAGCATTTAGGGAGTCGCTTTCTTCGTTGCATTCAGTCAGAGCAGGATCATAAGAAGAAACAGATCTAATATAATATTCAAATATTGAGTCATTTTCTTTATTCTCACCCTGACTTCCGTCTAATCCAGCAAAAGTATGGCAAGCTGAAGGTAGTACATAATCTACATTTATTTCGTATTCTTCATCAAGTTCAAAAAACTCGGGCAAATCTGAAGCGGTAATTTCTGCAAATTCAAAAGCTACACTGGGACCATCATCTGTATCACAGCTGTAAAGGCTTAGGGCCAGGACCATTAATAAGGCAATTCTTTTCATTTTAAATGTATAATTTTAAGTGTTATCTATTTCATAGATGCAGCTTTATTGAAATGGTTGCGTGCAGAATCAAAAAAATCCCTTTTTTAAGGGATTTTTAAGAATTTGTTTTTATTTAAAGATTCAATTAAGCTTCTTTCGCTACTTTAATGGCATTTTTTATCTTTTCCTCAAGTTCTTCCATTAAATCAGGATTGTCTTTAAGCAGAATTTTTACTGCATCACGACCCTGTCCTAATTTAGTGTCTTCATAGCTAAACCAGGAACCGCTTTTCTTTACAATCTCATAGTCAACTCCAATATCTATTATCTCACCTATTTTAGAAATTCCTTCACCATACATAATGTCAAATTCTGCCATTTTAAAAGGTGGAGCTACTTTATTCTTTACCACTTTCACACGGGTTTTGTTACCCATAACGTTACTGTTGCTATCTTTTATTTGTGTAGAACGTCTTATATCCAAACGAACTGAAGCATAAAATTTAAGGGCATTACCACCGGTAGTAGTTTCTGGATTTCCAAACATTACCCCAATCTTTTCCCTAAGCTGGTTAATAAAGATTACGGTACAATTTGTTTTACTAATAGAAGAAGTAAGTTTTCTAAGTGCCTGTGACATTAAACGGGCGTGTAATCCCATTTTAGAATCTCCCATTTCCCCTTCAATTTCACTCTTAGGTGTAAGCGCTGCAACCGAATCTATCACGATAATATCTATAGCACCGGAGCGAATTAAATTATCGGTAATTTCTAAAGCCTGCTCCCCGTTATCGGGTTGTGAAATTATAAGGTTTTCTATATCTACGCCTAAGTTTTGAGCATAAGTACGGTCAAAAGCGTGTTCAGCATCTATAAATGCGGCAATTCCCCCTTTTTGCTGGGCTTCAGCTATTGCGTGTAAAGTTAAAGTTGTTTTTCCTGAAGATTCCGGTCCATAAATTTCTATAACCCTTCCTCTTGGATATCCGCCTACACCCATAGCCAAGTCTAAGCCTAAAGAACCCGTAGATATTGCATCCACATCGGCTACGGCCTGGTCACTCATCTTCATTACGGTACCCTTTCCGTAGGTTTTATCCATTTTATCCAGGGTAAGCTTTAAGGCCTTTAATTTTGCTTCTTTTTCTTTGTCGTTGCTCATAATTTGAATAATCTATTTAGAGAGTTGCTAAATTACTATAAGTTTTCCTGCATCACAATTTTATATGTGTAGCTTTTGTATATTTACTTTCTAACCTGAGGTTTAAAGCATATTTAAGTTTAGGAATAAATGTTTTAAATCTCGATTATCGAGTAAGAATTTAAAATTAACCCTGCCTATGAGATTTTTGAAAAAAAGTCTGATTATGCCTGGTGGTTTTAGTACTTCGGCCGTTATTTTGCTGAATGTAAGTTGCCGGGTTGATGGTGGCTAGAATTTAAAAATCTAATTTATGAAACAAAGTAAAAAAGATTACAAACCGAATTAGCCACACAAAAAATGCCCTGGGAAATGACTTTTCAGGGCATTTTTTCTTCCTTCAATTTTAAGTATCTTTGCAAAAAATATCTTTAACCTTAACTAATTAGTATAGCATGCAACTGTACAATAAATTAAGCGCTAAAGAGAGGGAAGCACTTATAGACGAAGCGGGAGAAGACCGTTTAACGCTCTCTTTTTATGCCTACGCCAAAATTGGCAATCCACACTTATTTAGAAATCACCTTTTTATCGCCTGGGACCAAATGGATGTGCTTGGTCGCATTTATGTAGCCCACGAAGGAATCAACGCCCAACTTTCAGTTCCGGCAAAACGATTTGAAGAATTCAAAAAGTTCATTGATAATATTTATTTTTTAGAAGGCGTTAGATTGAATATCGCTATAGAACACGATGCCAAAGCCTTTTTAAAACTGAAGGTGAAAGTGCGTAAAAAGATTGTTGCTGACGGGCTTAACGATGCAACTTTTGATGTAACCAATAAGGGAGTTCATGTTGATGCTTTAAAATTCAACGAACTTATTAGCGATCCCAATACTGTTTTAGTAGATATGCGAAATCATTATGAAAGTGAAATTGGTCATTTTCAAGGAGCAATTACGCCAGATGTTGATACGTTTAGAGATTCTTTACCCATTATTGAAAATGATCTAAAAGAGCATAAAGAAGATAAAAACCTGGTGATGTATTGCACCGGTGGGATCCGTTGTGAGAAGGCTAGTGCCTATTATAAACACAAAGGATTTAAAAATGTGTATCAGCTGGAAGGCGGTATTATTGAATATGCCCGCCAGGTTGAAAACCAAAAACTGGAAAATAAATTTATAGGAAAGAACTTTGTTTTTGATCATCGCCGCGCCGAGCAGATCTCAGAAGAAGTTATTGCGCATTGCCACCAATGTGGTAAAGCTTGTGATAAGCACGTAAATTGTGCAAATGAAGCCTGCCATTTACTTTTTATTCAGTGTGAGGAATGTGCTGAAAAAATGAATAATTGTTGTTCCATAGAATGTAAGGAAATTGCAGCTTTGCCTTATGAGGAGCAAAAAGCCTTGCGAAAAGGAAAAGGAAACAGTAATAAGATATTTAAAAAAGGTCGTTCCACTGTTTTAAAATATAAAAGTTAACACAGCGTTCTAAAAAGGGAGTGCCAATTAATATTGGTATATTTACTCGATAATCGAGATTTAATTGTTCTAAGGTTTGCCTCTTTTGGAATAATAAATTTTCGTTTCATAACTTGTGGGATTGCCCCAAGGCTCTTGATTAGAAACTCAATATAAACCCAAAAAGTCTGCAATGCAATTTGCAAGACTTACAACATATAAATATTTATGGCTTGTAGCAGTTGCTCAACCAAAGACGGTCAGCCAAAAGGATGTAAAAATAACGGGACCTGTGGTACAGATTCCTGTAACAAACTTTCTGTATTCGATTGGCTTTCAAACATGTCTATGCCTAACGGGATAGAACCTTTTAATTATGTAGAAGTTCGTTTTAAAAACGGAAGAAAACACTTTTTTAAAAATGTAGAAAACCTAAGCCTAAGTATGGGCGATGTAGTGGCTGTAGAAGCTTCTCCCGGCCATGATGTTGGTATGGTAAGCCTTACCGGGGAGCTGGTTAGGGTACAAATGAAAAAGAAAAAGATAAAAACCGATAGCGAAGAAGTTTTAAAGATTTACCGAAAAGCCACCCAAAAGGATATTGATATTTGGGAAGAGGTTCGCGGTAGGGAAGAAGCGATAAAGAAAAGAGCCCGTGAAATCGCGATTCGACTTAATCTTAGTATGAAGATTAGTGATATAGAATTCCAGGGAGACGCTTCAAAAGCCACTTTTTATTATACAGCAGATGATCGCGTAGATTTTCGCCAGCTAATTAAAGAATTTGCCAGGGAATTTAATACGCGTATAGAAATGCGCCAAATTGGTTTAAGGCAGGAAGCTGCCCGCCTTGGTGGTATTGGATCTTGTGGCCGTGAACTTTGCTGTTCTACCTGGTTAACAGATTTTAGATCGGTAAGCACTTCTGCAGCGAGATATCAGCAATTATCTTTAAATCCGCAGAAATTAGCGGGACAATGTGGTAAGTTAAAATGTTGCCTTAACTATGAACTGGATTCTTACCTTGAAGCTTTAAAAACATTTCCACGAACCGATACTAAACTTTTTACCAAGAAAGGAACTGCGGTTTGCCAGAAGATTGATATTTTTCAAGGTGTTTTGTGGTATGCTTATGAGGGTGAATGGATGAATTGGCACAAACTAACCGCCGAACAGGCAAATAAAATTATAGCATCAAATCGTAAAAAAGAAGATGTTGGAAGCCTTGAGGAATTTGAAGTTCAATTACAACTTGAGGAAAAACCAGATTTCAATAATGTGGTTGGGCAGGATAGTTTAACGCGTTTTGATAAACCTAAGGGACACTCAAAAAGCCGCAATAAAAAACGTAAAAAAAGAAAAGGAAAACCTTCTAAGAATGCATAAATCTTCGATTTATTTATTTTTTATTGGCGCTATTTTTCTGCTGGGTTCTTGCGATAAAAAGCGGATTTATGATGAATACAAGCCTATAAAAGGAGCATGGCAAAAAGATTCTACCCAGGTTTTTAAATTAGGCGAATTAGATTCATTAAAATCATATAACCTATTTATCAATATTAGAAATAATAAAGATTATAAGTATAGTAACCTGTTTTTGATTACCGAAATGCAATTTCCGCAGGGAAAAGTAGTAACCGATACTTTGGAATATGAAATTGCAGCACCAGATGGTTCCTGGCTTGGTACAGGTTTTGGTGATGTAAAAGAGAGCAGGCTTTGGTACAAAGAGAATGTGAGTTTTACTGAGCCCGGCGAATATAGGATTGCCATAAAACAGGCAATGCGTAAAAACGACGAGGTAGAGGGAATAGAAAATTTAGAAGGAATTACCCATATAGGTTTTAGAATAGAAGAAAGCCTATAATAATTATTAAATAAATGGCCGGAACAAAAAAGAAGCAGCAAAAAAACAAAACCAGCAAGAGGCCTTATATTGTTGGATTTTGGACAATTTTTGGAATTGGATTATTGACTGTAGTTTTAATTTTCTTAATGGCCGGTTGGGGCGCATTTGGGAAAATGCCCGAGTTTGAAGAACTTGAAAACCCTGAAACTAACCTAGCTACCGAGATCTTTTCTTCAGATGCGGAAACTTTAGGAAAGTATTATAGTGAAAACCGTACTCCAATAAAATATGATGATCTCCCAGATCATCTCGTAAAGGCCCTTATCGCTACTGAAGATGAGCGTTTTTACAAACACGCCGGGATAGATGCTAAAGGAACTCTTAGAGCAGCATTTTACCTGGGAACCCGAGGTGGAGCAAGTACCATTACACAGCAGCTTTCAAAACTTTTGTTTACTGAAGATGTTTCTAATAATCCATTTGCCAGGATTTTGCAAAAAGTAAAAGAATGGAATATTGCTACAAAATTAGAAAGGCAATACACGAAAGAAGAGATCATCACCATGTATTTCAATAAATACGATTTTGTGTATCAGGCTGTTGGTATTCGTTCAGCTGCAAAAATTTACTTTGGTAAAGAAGCTAAAAATCTCAATATAGAAGAATCAGCGGTTTTAGTGGCAATGCTTAAAAATGCCTCTTTATACAATCCGGTGCGTAGGCCAGAGTTAGTATTGCAACGGCGAAACCAGGTTTTTGTTCAAATGAATAAAAACGGATATATTTCTGAGCAGGAAAAAGATTCTCTTCAAAAATTACCACTAAAGCTCGATTTTTCTCCTGAAGGTCACGATGAAGGAATGGCAACTTATTTTCGTGTTTACTTGCAGGGATTTATGAGAGATTGGATCGAGAAAAATCCTAAAACAGATGGTACCGAATATAGTCTTTATCGCGACGGTTTAAAAATTTACACCAGTATAGATTCCAAGATGCAGCAGTATGCTGAAACTGCGGTAGAGAAACATATTTCTCATCTTCAAAAAGAATTTGACAGGCAAAATAAAAATAACAAAACCGCACCATTTCGTGATATTGATCAGCACCAGGTGAATGGAATTGTAAGAAGTGCTATGCGTCGTTCTGTAAGATGGAAAGAAATGGCAAATCAGGGAAAATCTGAAGAAGAAATTCTGGCTTCATTTGATAAAGAGACAGAAATGCGTGTCTTTTCCTGGGAAGGAACTAAAGATACTATTATGACGCCTAAAGATTCTATTTTTTACTACAAAGGCTTTTTACAGGCAGGCTTAATGTCTATGACGCCTCAAACAGGAGAAGTTAGAGCCTGGGTTGGCGGTACCAATTTTAAGCATTTTAAATATGATCACGTAAAACAGGGGAAACGCCAGGTTGGTTCTACGTTTAAACCTTTTGTATATGCTACAGCAATAGACCAGTTAAAACTTTCCCCTTGTGATATCATGCCAAAAAGCAGGTTTACGATAGAAGAAGGTAAATATGGAAATTCGAAAGATTGGTCTCCCTCTAATGCCAACGGAGAATACGATGGAATGATTAGTTTGAAGAATGCCCTGGCGCAATCGGTAAATACCGTAACAGCCCGGTTAATTGATAAAACAGGACCCGGACCAGTTTTAGATTTAGTAAAGAAATTAGGCGTAGATACAGAAACATTCTCGAACGGCCCCGCCATTGCTTTAGGTACCGAGGACATGAGTTTATTTGAAATGGTTTCCGCTTACAGCACTTTTGTTAACGAAGGAGTGTACGTTAAACCGGTAATTGTAAATAGAATTGAAGATAAGAACGGAGCTGTTTTATATCAACACGTTCCAGAAACCCGTGATGTTCTTAATAAGGAAGCGGCTTATGTAACGGTAAACCTTTTAGAAGGTGTAACTCAATACGGCTCGGGGGCTCGTTTACGTGGAAGTTACGCGAAAGATTTTGATCACTACAAGCGCGGCGTAACCGGTTATCCTTACGATTTAAAAAACCCTATTGCCGGTAAAACAGGAACCACACAAAATCAAAGTGATGGTTGGTTTATGGGAATGGTTCCCAATTTAGTAACCGGTGTTTGGGTTGGTGCTGAAGATCGTGCCGTACATTTTCCCGGTATTACTTACGGGCAGGGAGCCACTATGGCTCTGCCAATTTGGGGGATGTATATGAAAGATCTTTATGCAGATGAGGAATTGAAAGTTTCAAAAGATGCTTTCCCAAGACCCGATAATCTTTCTATCGAAATAAATTGCGATGAGTACAATCAGGAAAATGAATCTGAGAGAGGCAGTGTACCTGATGAGCTTGATTTTTAAGATTTAATAAAAACTTACCAGTATTTTTCAGAAAAATATAATCTAGCAAGGCATAAGCATTGTAACAGCATTTTTATTTTCGTATTTTTCGGTAAAATTAAATACCGATGATTAGAAAAACTGTAGCGAATGTAAAAGATGCTTTGCAGGGTGTAGAAGATGGCATGACGTTTATGCTTGGAGGTTTTGGTCTTAGCGGGATTCCCGAAAATGCCATTTCAGAACTGGTGCGTCTTAATGTAAAAAACCTTACCTGTATTTCCAATAACGCCGGGGTAGATGATTTTGGCCTGGGGCTTTTACTTCAAAAGAAACAAATAGATAAAATGGTTTCTTCCTATGTGGGAGAAAACGACGAGTTTGAGCGCCAAATGCTTAGCGAAGAGTTGGACGTAGAGCTAATTCCGCAGGGAACATTAGCTGCACGTTGCCAGGCTGCTCAACAGGGTTATCCTGCCATATACACACCTGCCGGTTATGGAACTGAAGTTTCCCAATTTAAAGAAACCCGCGAATTTGATGGTAAAATGTATGTGTTGGAAAAAGCCTTTAAAGCCGATTTCGCTTTTGTAAAAGCCTGGAAAGGCGATAAAGCCGGAAACCTTATTTTTAAAGGAACCGCCCGTAATTTTAATCCGCTAATGTGTGGAGCTGCGAAAATAACTGTTGTTGAGGTTGAAGAATTGGTAGAACCGGGAGAACTGGATCCAAACCAAATTCATATTCCTGGCATTTTTGTGCAGCGAATTTTTGAAGGGAAAAATTACGAAAAACGAATTGAGAAGAGAACAGTTCGAAAAGTGAGTTAAAGGTTAATGGTTAAAAGTGACCATTGAACAAATAACCAATATTAATAAACGATGATTTGAAGATTTGAAAATGTGATAATTTGAAGATGATTTATTGATTAAACGTTTTTACAAAATTGCCATAGCTTTTGTAGTAAAAATCGAAGGTTAAATGAATTAACTACACTTTGGTTATGAGGAATGATAAAGATAATATTATAGTAAGCAAAACGTTTGATTTTGCACTAAAGATTATCGATTATTCGGAAAAATTGAGATCAAACCATAAATATGAAATGTGTTCTCAACTCTTTAAAAGTGGTACTTCAATTGGAGCAAATGTTTGGGAAGCCCAAAATGCTGAAAGCAATGCTGATTTTATTCATAAATTTAAAATATCAGCTAAAGAAGCCGATGAGACTAACTATTGGTTAAAACTTTGCAAAGCATCAAAACATCTTCCAGATCCAGATGAAGAATTTTTTTCAGAATTAACCTCTATTATAAGGATAACTTCAAAGATTATAAGTTCGTCTAAAAGGCGGTAAACAAAATTTTCAAATCAGCAAATAGTCAAATTTTCAAATTGAATTATGTTAGACAAAGAAGGAATAGCAAAACGTATCGCAAAAGAGGTAAAGGACGGTTATTATGTGAATTTAGGAATTGGAATTCCTACGCTGGTAGCCAACTTTGTGCGCGATGATATAGAAGTAGAATTTCAGAGTGAAAATGGCATCCTTGGGATGGGGCCTTTTCCTTTTGAGGGAGAAGAAGACGCCGATCTTATTAATGCAGGAAAACAAACCATAACGGCACTCCCAGGTGCGAGTTTCTTTGATTCGGCAATGAGTTTTGGAATGATTCGCGGTCAACACGTAGATCTTACTATTTTAGGAGCTATGGAAGTTGCTGAAAACGGTGATATCGCCAACTGGAAAATTCCGGGGAAAATGGTAAAAGGTATGGGCGGCGCTATGGATCTTGTAGCCAGTGCTGAAAATATTATCGTTGCGATGATGCATACCAACAAAGCGGGAGATTCTAAGTTGCTTAAAAAATGTTCGCTGCCTTTAACCGGCGTTGCCTGCGTTACAAAAATTGTGACCAACCTTGCGGTTATTGAAGTCACTAAAGATGGCTTTAAATTACTCGAAAGAGCTCCTGGGGTGAGTGTTGAAGAAATTCAAAAAGCTACCGAAGGAAAGTTGATCGTAGAGGGTGATATTCCCGAAATGAAATTGTAAAAAAGCTGCTTGAATATTGATTTGACAGATATTCAAGCAGCTTTTCTTTTTTATCTATGCATCCAGAAAGGAAGTGGATGTTTCTTTAATATTCACTAGAAAATTTATGGCTTTATCTCGCGGAATCATTTCTCCGCGTGAATTAGCCTGAGAGAAATAATTGTACCATCCTACCCGGTCTAAATTTTCTTCAAGCATCTTCACTTCATCTTTAGAGGGCATTTTCCAAACCGTAATATATCTATAATCGCTACGATATGGAGTGTGCTCATCATTTAAAGCCCAACCCAAATTTTCTACACCGCGGTCCTTCATTTCTTTAATTCTTTCTTCCATATTGGTAAATACCTTACGGCGTTCTTCCACAGAAAGTTTTAACCATCGGCGTGTTACGTTCCACATTTCAATATACAAATACATAACTATAGGTTTTATTGGTTATACACTTAAAGTTAGTAATTATATGATAGCTAATTCTTTAGGTAAGGTTAAAATTAATTGAAGTATGATAAGACTCATATCCCGGGAGTTTTTTGAGAAAATTTATCTGTTCCAACCCCGGATTTTTCTCTGATATTTTTTAAACACTTACAACCTCTGAAATTTCCAAAAGATTTTCCTGCCTAAGTTTTAAAATTACCTGCGCTATGGCGAGCACGTCTTTTTCGCAATATTTTACAATACGATTTAGGTCATTTTCATTGTAAAAAACATTTCTTACATCACTTCCAGAAATATCGTCTTTGGGAGAAGGTATTTTTAAAACATTGGTTAACAATTTTAATGAAGTGAAATGTTTGTAATCGCCAAATTTCCATAATTCCAGGGTATCCAAATGCGGAACTTCCCATGGTTTTTTTCCGAATAAATTTAGTTTTAAAGGCAATGCAAGCTCATGAATTAGCATTCGGCGAGCGATAAATGGAAAATCGAATTCTTTCCCATTGTGCGCGCAAAGTAAATGCTGAGGTTTCGCAAAATGCTCATTTAATAATGCAGTAAACTGCTGGAGTAAGGTTCTTTCTTCATCCTTAAAAGTAGTAAGTCTAAAAGTTCTTTCTCCATTTTTAAAGCTAAAAAAACCTACCGAAATACATACAATCTTACCAAATTCGGCCCATATTCCGGCTCTATCATAAAACTCCTGTGCGGTGAAATCTTCTTTGCGCTGGTATTGAGTTTTCTCTTCCCAGAGTAGTTTTTTGTCCTCAGAAAGTTCGTTGAAATCTTTAAATTCAGGCACGGTTTCTATATCGAGAAAAAGAATATTCTCAAGCTTAATTGAGTGTAGCATTGTCTAGCATTTTATAAGTCTCATCAATATACTTATAGAAATCTGGAGCGTGTTCCTCGTCCTGGTCTTTTTTAATAAGGTTTTCCCCCAATCTTACAATAATAAGGTCGTCTTCAGGAATTACAATAACATATTGACCCCGAATGCCCCGCATATAAA
Source organism: Salegentibacter sp. Hel_I_6 (assembly GCF_000745315.1). Taxonomy (NCBI): domain Bacteria; kingdom Pseudomonadati; phylum Bacteroidota; class Flavobacteriia; order Flavobacteriales; family Flavobacteriaceae; genus Salegentibacter; species Salegentibacter sp. Hel_I_6. The sequence continues at coordinate 2,216,771 of NZ_JQNQ01000001.1, forward strand.
AAATATCTTTTTCTTTATGATCGCTCAGCCAAAAGCCGTAGCCATATTGCGGACTTTCTTCAAAACGAGGCTCTGTAGATCGTGCTACAAATTCTGAATCCAGGATTTGTTTGCCGTTCCACTTTCCTTTGTTTTTATAGAGCTTTCCAATCCTGGCGAAATCACGAGCGTTGGAAGCAATACAGCAATAAGCTTTTTCCATCCCGCTTTCCTGGCTGTCTAATTGCCAAAGTGCATCGCTTTGCATTCCCATTGGTTTCCAGAAACTTTCACTTAAATATTCCGAAAGATTTTCTCCTGTTGCTTTCTCAATTACCATCCCCATAAGAATAGTGTTCCCGCTTAGGTATTTAAAGCTTTCTCCCGGGTCTTGAGTGACTTTGAGCCGAAGAACCAGCTCTCTAATGTTTTCGTCAAAATAAGCTCTTGCTGTCATCCCAAACGGATTGTAATAGTTCTCGTTCCAGTTTAAGCCAGATGACATGGAAGCCAAATCGCCTACTTTTAATTCTTCCTTAAACTGTGGAAAAAAATCGGAAACGGGTTGATCTAAACTTTTAATATAGCCATCTTGAATGGCCTTGCCTAATAAAGCAGAAACGATACTTTTAGCCATAGAAAAAGAGTTTGTTTTAGAATCTCGCCCATATTCCTGGTAATATTCTTCAAACCAAATACTATCACTTGTTATGATCAAAAAAGCGGCGGTTTCCAGCTCTTCGTTTAATTCAGTAAGATCTTTTGTAGGTTTAATCGAATTATAATTAGAATGTTCTGGCCATTTATCAGCTTGAGTTCCTGCCTTAATAAGTCGGTTTTCAAAATTAGGATAATCATCTATATAGGCCGTTTTTTCACCTTGAAAATAGGTGGCCTGAATGCCACGGAAAATATAACCAAAATCAAAAATGATTAGAATAAAAATTGCGATAGACAAAACAAGAATTACAGTGCCAAGAATCTTTAAAAATCTAATCATAAAGCTGAAGTTTTAGAACATTGAAAGTTGTGAAGTGTTATTTTCGTGATTTAAAAGCCATTGCTTTCTATGCAGTCCTCCTGCGTATCCGGTTAAAGAGCCGTCGCTCCCAATTACTCGATGGCAGGGAATTACCACCCAAAGCGGATTCTTACCGTTTGCCGAAGCTACTGCCCGAATTGCTTTCTCGTCTCCCAATTTTTTTGATAATTCTAAATAGGAACAGGTTGTTCCGAACGGAATTTCACTTAAAGCTTTCCAAACTTTCTGCTGAAAATCGGTCCCCTGCGGATTTACTTTTAAATGGAAATCCTTCAGCTTCCCATTAAAATAGTCGTCTAATTGTTGTACAGTAGACTTAAGGAAAACTGGTATTTCTGTTGAAGGGGGAATTTCTTCATCTAAGATCTGAATGGCAGAAACCCCTTCTTCGCTCCCGCTAATTCTGGCTGTTCCCAGGGGTGTTTTCAGAAATATTTGAGTTTGATGATTCGGTGTTTTCTTCATTATCCTTACGTTGAATAAGTCCAAGGCGTTTAGCTCTTTTTTCCCAATTTTGGCGGGCAAGCATCTGCATATCTTCAATGCTGTCGCTCTCGTCCATAATTTCAAGGCCCAGCAGGGTTTCTATGATATCTTCCATAGTTACAATACCAACCGTATTTCCAAACTCATCTACAATTATGGAAATGTGCCCTCTTTTCTGTACAAAGTTCTCAAAAAGTTCAGGTATTGGCGTATCTCCCGCACTCATAAAAATATCTCTTTTTAAAGCGCTTAAAGGCTGTTCGCCCTTATGGTCTATCATTCCTTCTAATACATCGTCTTTTAAAATAAAGCCAGTTACATTGTTGGTTTTATCTTTATAAACTGGGATTCTGGAAAATTTAAGATTTTTATGGGTTTGGTGAAATTCTTCAATAGTAGTGTCTTCATTTTCAATAATGGCTACAGAATATGGCGTCATCACATCTTTAGCTTTAACCGATTTAAATACCAGGAGGTTTTTAATAACCGTGGTTTCACTTTCATCAAAAACACCTTCTTCTTCTGCAGCATCGGTAATTGCAGCAAATTCTTCCCGGTTCATAGAAGAAACATGAGCCGATTTTCCAATTAATTTCGTGGTAAGCATCATAAGCCAAAGTATACCGGTATACTTCAGCGGGAAGATCATTACTTTTAAGGTTTTGGCGGTGAAATTTCCTAAAGCTTGCCAGTAGGTTGCGCCTATAGTTTTCGGAATAATTTCAGAAAGAACCAAAATAGCAACGGTCATTATAGCCGAAACTATACCCACGGCATTACCACCATCCCCATAAATTTTTTCGGCTTGAACTCCAACCAGAATAGCACCAACGGTATGGGCAATAGTATTTACTGTTAATATAGCTATAAGAGGTTTATCTATATCCTGTTTAAAGTTTGCCAGGGTTTTGGCATAGGCTTTTCCTTCCTTATTTTTTATTTTAATATAAGAAGGGGTTACGCTCAATAAAGCTGCTTCCAGAATAGAACACATAAAAGAAAAGAAAATAGAAAGAACAGCGTATAAAATGAGTATTCCCATATTGGTTTTTAGTTGTTTAGAATACTAAATTAAAGATAATTCCTGCAAACAAGTGTAAAGAAATGATAAAACATAAAAAACAGCCCCGCTCATTGATGGGCGGGGCTGCTTTAAATTGAGTTTTTTAGGTTTTAAGCTGAAATTTTTTCAGTGATAATTTGTTTCCATTTATTGGCCACAATTAGTCTTTCAGAGGCATCGTTGTTCTCATTATCATCTTCATCATAAAAAATGATTTCAGTGAGTTTTTTATGCTCAGATTTTCCTGAAAGGTCAAGGCTTATCCGTTTAATGCTATTACTATTCTCGTTAAGCTTTAGAGTGTTAACTTTGGTATTTTTAATTTCCGACAGGTCTAAAACCTGGTGCTGCATATTATTTGTGGGTTCTACCACCAACAATTTCTTCGATTTACTGTCCAGCCCTAGAAAAAGTGTAGCCGAAACTTCTACCATATCTGTTAATAAATTATTATTTGAACTTATTGCTTTTAGACTTTTTAGTCGAATTTTTTCTTTTGAGTTTTGTTGCCAGATAAGAAATAATATTGGCAACACGAAAAGTGCTAAAAGGCCCAGGCCAATTAGCGTAGATGCTGTATCCATTTTTTATAATAATTAGATGAAATTTTCTTTGTCTGCCCTTTTTATAGAGCTAAGCCTGAATTTTGAAAAACCTTCGGTTCTTCTAAAATCGAGAAATTCACCAGAAAAAATGGAAAGGATAAATATGCTGAAGTATTAACTGTCTCTGGTCTAAACAATTGAAAAATGATTTCTTTTCAATTGGAGGCAGCAATAGTCTTTTTGAAGTAAAAGTAGAGGCTGAATTTCCTGTAAAATCGGAAAAACTTTCTTCTGAAGTGGTATTTTCAGAAGCGGTAATTTCAGAAAATAGTACCGCCTGTTTATTTTGATCGGCCTGCAGATAATCATAATTCCGGGAATCAAGATTAGGAGCGGGAAAACCAGAAAAAGCAAAGCCCTGCCCTGAAAAGGACATAAGTAATATGCCAAATAGCGCATATAAAGCTTTGAAATTTTTCTGGTTTTTCATCCTATAAATGTATATAAAAACCTAATTGGTTAGCGCCAAATTTTAGTTATAAAATCAGGAGATTAATTTCACTGCATCTTTAGCGAAGTAGCTGGCAATCATAGATGCGCCGGCTCGTTTTATAGCGGTTAATTGCTCTAAAACTACCGCATCGTGATCTAACCAACCTTTTTCGGCTGCAGCCTTAATCATTGCATATTCGCCGCTAACCTGGTAAACCGCAATTGGGATATTTACTGCATTTCTTAAATCACGAACAATATCCAGATAACATAATCCCGGTTTTACCATTACAATATCAGCCCCTTCTTCAATATCCATGATGGTTTCCTTAACCGCTTCTTCACGGTTTGCAGGATCCATTTGGTAGGTTTTTTTATCCTTCGGAATATTTTTGGCATCTACCGGAGCAGAATCCAGTGCATCCCGAAACGGCCCGTAAAAAGCCGAAGCATATTTGGCGCTGTAGCTCATAATTCCTGTGTCGTGAAAACCTTCGTCTTCCAATAGGCTGCGCATTTCCAAAATACGGCCGTCCATCATGTCACTGGGAGCGAGAATATCGGCACCGGCTTTGGCGTGGGAAAGTCCCATTTCAGCTAAAATAGCGGTAGTGTCGTCATTATTAATTTTTCCATCGGCAATAACGCCATCATGGCCATAAACTGAATAAGGATCCAGGGCAACATCGGTCATGACCAGCATTTCCGGAACTGCATTTTTAACAGATCTTATAGCGCGCTGCATGAGTCCGTCGCTGTTTAGAGCTTCAGTTCCGGCATTGTCTTTTAGGTTATCTGGAACTTTTACAAAAAGTAACACCGATTTTATGCCTAAACTCCAAAGCTCTTTAACTTCTTTCTCCAGCAAGTCCAGGCTAAACCTAAAATAATTAGGCATAGAAGCGATTTCTTCCTTTTTGTTTTTTCCTTCCACCACAAAAAGCGGTGCGATAAAATCGTTTGGTGTGATAGCGGTTTCGCGTACCAGGCTACGCATTGCTTCGCTTGTTCGTAATCTTCTATTTCTTTTTAGTGGGTACATAATTTCAGTTTTCGGTTCACAGTAAATCAGTTTTCAGTTAAACCCAATCCCTCGGCTTTTCCAAAACTTTTAATATTTTTTCTTCCTCGCTGCCAGGTTTGGGGTAATGGTCGTAAACCCATTGTACATGGGGAGGCAAACTCATTAAAATACTCTCAATTCTTCCGTTGGTTTTTAGACCGAAAAGTGTGCCTTTATCGTGTACTAAATTGAATTCTACATAGCGTCCTCGCCTTATTTCCTGCCAGTTTCGGTTAGCTTCAGAATAGTCCAAATCTTTACGGTTTTCAACAATAGGCACATAAGCTTCCAGAAAGCTATCTCCAACTTCGGTTACAAAATTATACCAGTCTTCAATACTTTTTTCTTCGGAAGCTTTTAAATGATCGAAGAACAATCCGCCAATTCCGCGGGCTTCATTTCTATGGGAATTCCAGAAATATTCATCGCATTTTTTCTTGTATTCGGGATAAAATTTTGAAGCATGTTTATCGCAGGCATTTTTAGAAATCTGGTGAAAATGTTTTGCATCTTCCTCAAATAAATAATAAGGCGTAAGATCCTGCCCGCCGCCAAACCACTGGTCTAAAACTTTTCCATTCTTATCGTACATTTCAAAATACCTCCAATTCGCGTGAACCGTGGGAACCATTGGGTTTTTAGGATGTATCACCAAACTGAGTCCGCAGGCGAAAAAATCTACATCACCCACTTTAAAATATTTCTGCATTGCTGGAGCCAAAGGACCGTGAACTGCGGAGATATTTACGCCGCCTTTTTCAAAAACAGCCCCATTTTCTATAACCCGGGTTCTACCACCACCGCCTTCTTCGCGTTCCCAGAGGTCTTGCTGAAATTTTGCTGTGCCGTCTATTGCTTCCAGTTTTTTACAGATGGTATCCTGTAAATTTTCAATGTATTTATAAAATTGCTCTTTCATTTTCAATCTTCAATATAAACCAGTTTATCTTTCGCTTTTTCAATTTCCAGCACGTTTATAACCTTAATTGCCTTATTCATTTTCTGTTCTAAGCGTCCAATAATTTCACCTTCTGAAAGTGTATTTTCACTGAATAAAAATTGGCCAACCCGGTTATTATGTAAATCCATCGCTTTAGCCAGTTTTTGATTGGGAGAAAGCTTCTCGTGCAAACCGGTAATGTGATCGCTCCAGTCTCTAACTATTTTAACCGAACCCGAAATAGGATAACACTTCTCACAAATTAAATAATTCCATAAGGCGTGTCTAAAAGCGTTTTCAGTGCCATTATTGTGATGCTCTTTTTCGTAAAGATGATCACAAATTTTAATGGTCTTGATCGTTGCCTTGTAAGTGGGTAAAATATAGCGCGGCTTTGTAATAAAAACCCTAGAAACCGAAAAGAGTTCCTTAAAGTTCATATTCTTAATCCGCGCCCATACAGCCATTACTGCACTTTATATTCCTTTACCGCATCAACAAATGCCTGGGCATTTTCTACCGGAATGTCTGGTAAAATACCGTGGCCCAGGTTTACGATATATTGATCTTTTCCAAATTCGTTAATCATTTGGGTGACCATTTTTTTGATCTCAGCCGGTGGCGAATATAATCTAGCCGGATCAAAATTACCCTGCAAGGTAATTTTTCCACCGCTTAGATAACGGGCGTTTCTGGCACTTAAAGTCCAGTCAACTCCCAAAGCTGAAGCTCCCGAACCTGCCATTTCGTGAAGCGCAAACCAACAACCTTTTCCAAAGGCGATTACAGGAATTTCATCTTTTAAAGCGTCTATGATTTGCTGAATGTATTTCCAGGAGAATTCCTGGTAATCTACGGGGCTTAACATACCGCCCCAGGAATCGAAAATTTGAACGGCATCTACACCTGCTGCAACCTTTGCTTTAAGGTAACCAATGGTGGTGTCGGTAATTTTTTGAAGTAATTGGTGTGCGGCCACAGGATTTGTAAAACAGAATTTCTTCGCTTTATCAAAATTCTTGGAGCCCTGACCTTGCACGGCGTAGCACAAAATAGTCCATGGGGAACCGGCAAAACCAATTAATGGAACTTCATTATTCAATTCCTGTTTGGTCATTTTAATGGCATCCATCACATAACCTAAAGTTTCCTCGATATTGGGAACAATTACATTGTCTACATCTTTAGGTGTACGAATGGGATTTGGTAACCATGGCCCAAGACCGGGTTTCATCTCCACTTCAATATTCATCGCCTGCGGAATCACTAAAATATCGCTAAAAAGAATAGCGGCATCTGTACCTATCTGGTGAATTGGCATTACGGTGATTTCGGTAGCTAATTCTGGAGTTCTGCAACGGGTGAAAAAGTCGTATTTTTCTTTAAGCTTCATAAAATCTGGAAGGTAGCGGCCAGCCTGGCGCATCATCCAAACCGGGGGACGTTCTACCGTTTCTCCTTTTAAAGCTTTTAGAAATAGATCGTTTTTTATCATTTTTTAAAATATTTCACCACCTGCACGATCACATTTTCAATAGAAGGTTTGGTGGCTATGATTAAATTATTTGTATGTTTTTTGGCTTCTGAAGCCGTTGTGGTTCCTATGCAAAAAGCCATAGCGCTTTTAAGCTCATTTTTAGCAGTAAAACTTTGCACCGCACTGGGACTAAAAAATAAAATCCCGTCAAATTCCTGTGAAAATGACTGCGGATTTAAACCTGTTTTATAAACTTCAATTTCAGTAAACTGAACATTCTTATACTCTAATATTTCGGGAATTTCATCCCTTCTTTTATTTCCGCAGAAAAATGTGAATGTTTCGGCAGTGTATTTTTTAGTAATAGTTTCTGCTAAATCTTTGCCGTAATCTGCAATTTCCTGGATATGAAACCCATTGTAGCTTAAAACTTCTGCAGTTTTTTGACCTACGCAAAAACAATTTTCGGCTTCAATTTTATCTAAAACGGCATTTACTGCTTTTTTGCTGGTGAAAATGGCATTTTTAATTTTTTCTGAAGGAAGTTTGAAATCGGTAGTTTCAGTAAGAATCGCATCATATTCTATCAAACTCAATCCTGAATTCAGAAATAATTGTCTCTGAGAATTACTGATTTTTTTGGTAGAAAGAACGCTTTTCATTCAAGAGGATTTATATAAAAATCAGCCTGCGTTATTAATTTCAGCCTTTATTTGCTGCATTAAATTTGCGCCGCCATTTTGCAAAATTTCTTCAGCACAACGCCTTCCAAGATTTTCGATTTCGTTGATGGAAACCGTCTTTTCAACGCCAATTTTTTCTTTTCCGTCCAAACTAAAAAGTGCGCCTTTAAAATAAACAAGATTTTTATCAATACTTGCTAAAGCTCCAATTGGCGCGGTACATCCACCTTCTAAAACCTTTAAAAATTCTCTTTCGATATGCACGGTGATTTCAGACTCTTTATGGTTTAAAAGCGCGAGAGCTTTTTGGGTAAATTCATCTTCTTCCATTGCTACTACGAGCATTGCACCCTGTGCCGGGGCGGGGATCATCCAGTTTAGATCTATAAAGTTGTCGGGTTTTAAGGCGATACGTTCCAATCCGGCAGCGGCGAAAATTGCGCCGTTCCAGTTATTATCGTCTAACTTTTTCATTCGGGTGTTTACGTTACCACGTAAATCAACCACATTATGAATGGGATATTTATTAAGCCATTGTGCTTTTCGGCGTAAACTTCCAGTTGCGATTGTTCCCTCACTTTCCAGGAAATCGAGACCTTTATGAATAAGAATATCTTTGGTATTGGCTCGTTTTAAAACAGCTGCTTCCACGATTCCTTTGGGAAGTGCCGTGGGCACATCTTTCATAGAATGTACAGCGATATCAATCTCGCCTTTTATCATAGCTACGTCCAGGGTTTTTGTGAAAATTCCCGTGATACCCATTTCGTACAGCGGCTGGTCTAGAATAAGGTCTCCGGTAGATTTTACGGGAACCAATTCGGTTTTATGGCCTAATTTTTCGAGTCCGTTTTGTACGGTTTTGGCCTGCCAAAGTGCAAGTTCACTGTCCCGGGTGCCAATGCGAATTACTTTATTCATTTAGCCTGTTCTTCAAGCTGAAATACTTTCTGGATCAATTCCAGACTTTCATCAGTAGTTTCGGAATCTCCTTTTAAATGATTAGCGAAATGTTTCATGATTTTCTGAATAATTCGGTCGCTAACAATTTCGGCCTGTTCATCATTAAAATCTGAAATTTTTCTACGCTGAAAATCAAGCTCATCATCTTTCATGCTTCTAAGCTTTTTCTTTAAAGCCTTTATGGTGGGAGCAAATTTTCGGGTTTCCAGCCATTTATTAAAATCGGTTTCCACTTCTTCAATTATCGCTTCGGCTTCAGGAATAAATTGCTTTCTACGTTCTAAATTTTTATCGGTAATTTTTGAAAGCTGATCCAGGTGCACCAATTTTACATTGAGTAAATGCGCTACATCTTCAGAAACATTCTTTGGTATAGAAAGATCTAAAACCAATAAATCTTTGTTAGAATAAATCAACTCTTTAGAAATGGTAGGGTTTTGCGCCCCGGTAGCGACAATTAGAATATCGGTATTTCTTATTTCCGCCTGTAAATCGGCATAATCTTTTACGATTAAATTGAATTTACCCGCGATCCTTTCTGCTTTATCTTTGGTACGGTTTATTAAAGTAATATGCGTGTTCTGCGTATGTTTAATAAGGTTTTCACAAGTATTTCTGCCAATTTTTCCTGTTCCGAAAAGTAAAATATTCTTATCTGAAACATTAGGTACATTATTCAAAATATATTGAACCGAAGCAAAAGACACCGAAGTGGCTCCTGTAGAAATTTCGGTTTCATTTTTAATACGCTTACTTGCTTGAATAACTGCATTTACCAATCGCTCTAAGAACGCATTTACCAAACCAATTTTTTTGGAACGGATAAAGGCAAGTTTTAACTGACTAATTATTTCAAAATCACCAAGAATTTGGCTGTCTAAACCAGTACCAACCCTAAACATATGAGAAATGGCTTGTTTGTTTTTGTGAACATAAGCCACTTTTTCAAACTCTTCTACGGTACCGTGCGTATGTTCGCAAAGCAATTTTATAAGCTGAAAAGGGTGTTGTGCAAATCCGTATATTTCGGTGCGGTTACAGGTAGAAGTTACCAGAATAGCATCAATACCTTCAACTTTAGCCTGCTGAAGTAAGCGATTCTTGGCTTCTTCGTCCAAACTAAAATGTCCTCTTATCTCTGCATCAGCCTTTTTGTAGCTAAGGCCTATCGTATAAAAATGTTTTCCGCTTGCGATGTGATAATCTTCCATGTACCTATTTAGGGTCTTCGGGAGCAAAATTAAGCTAATGTTAAATCAAAAAGTAACGCTCAAAGTACTTTTTGTATCGCTTTCAGTTATTTTAGGTTTTTTATAACTTTAAAAAATGCTAATTCCTTACTTTTGTAGCAGTGATAGTCGGTTTGGAGTAAATAGTTTAGAACTGTTCTAAATAGACTTAAAATAAAATAAAATGATTTCAGAAGATAAAAATAACGCTGTAGGATTTACTGAAGAGTTGAAAATTGAGGATGGATTTTATCTTTTAAAGTTTCAAAATGAAACCGCTGATATTCAGAAAATTATTCGGGATATTGATAGTAGTTTTATTCAGTTTCATTTCAACCTAAAGGGGAGTAGTAAGTTTTTATTCAACAATAACAATTATGAACTTCCGCTTAGTGAAGAGAAATCTTTATTATTGTATAATCCACAACAAGATCTTCCTTTAAACCTTGTTTTAGAACCGAATTCCTGGTTAATTTCGCTGGTTATTTCAATTAAAAAATTCCACTCTCTTTTTTCGCAAGAGGCCGGTTATATCACTTTTTTAAGTGCCGATAACAAGGATAAGAAATACTATAAAGATGGGCCAGTTTCACCTTCTATGGCCATTGTACTTAATCAGGTAATGAATTTTAATCTTACTCAAAGTATTAAAAACCTTTATTTTAAGGGGAAAGCATACGAGTTGCTTAGTTTGTATTTTAACAGGACTGAAGATCCTAATGTAGAACAATGCCCTTTTCTTAGCGATGAAGAGAATATTATAAAAATTAGAAAAGCCAAGGATATTGTTATTTCCAGGATGGCCGAGCCGCCATCGCTCCAGGAATTATCAGAAGAAATAGGATTGAGCCTTAAAAAACTTAAGGAAGGATTTAAGCAAATCTATGGCGATTCGGTGTATAGTTTTTTATTCGATTATAAGATGGAGTATGCGAGAAAGCTGTTAGATAGCGGTGATTATAATGTAAATGAAGTTGGTCTAAAAGTAGGTTACAGTACTGCAAGTCATTTTATAGCTGCTTTTAAAAAGAAATTTGGTACCACGCCAAAGAAATATATTATGTCCTTAACCCCAAATGTTTAAATATGCTTAAAAATTATTCAACTTTTCTATTGGTGATCTTCCTATTTAGTTTAACCACTGGTTTTTCGCAGGAAGACGAAGAAAAAGGAGATAAAAAAGAAGTGCTGGTTTTCTATAAAACCGATGGTTTTTGGCATAATTCTATTCCCACCGGACGCGATTTCCTTTTAGATCTTGGGGAAGATCACGATTTTGAAGTGACCACTACAAAAGATGCAGACGATTTTCTTGAAGATGATATTCAAAATTATGATTTAATCATATTCTTAAATACCACCGGTAATGTCTTTGATGATGAAGAGCAGGAAGGTTTTAAAAAATATATAGAAAATGGTGGTAATTTTTTCGGTATTCACGCTGCTGCAGATACCGAAGGAGATTGGCCCTGGTTTGTAGAGTTGGTGGGCGGCTTTTTTGATGGGCATCCAGAAGTTCAACAAGCTGATATAAAATTAAATATGCCGCAACATCCTGCAGTTTCTCATCTTCCAGAATTGTGGACACGAACAGATGAATGGTATAATTATAAAAATCTAAATCCTGAAATGCAGGTTTTGCTCTACCTTGATGAAAACTCTTACGAAGGTGGCACTAATGGAGAAGAACATCCTATTGCATGGTTTGGAGAAACCGGCTACGGAGGAATTTCAATTTATACAGGTTTGGGACACACCGTTCAGTCATATATTGAGCCGTTGTTTCAGGAGCATATTTTGCAATCGATATTATTCGCCCTGGAGAAAGATAAATAGGCGCTCTATGACTGTATAAAAAACAGTAATAAGTAATTGAATTCCCCCAAAGTAAATAGTCTTATTTTTGAATTGAAAAAGAAAAATTATGAGCAAAGGCGTACTGATGGTTAATTTGGGATCCCCCAAAAGTACCGATCCCAAAGATGTGAAAAATTACCTTGATGAATTTTTGATGGATGAGCGTGTAATAGACGTTCCCTATTGGGCCAGAGTACTTTTAGTAAGAGGAATTGTCTTAAACACCAGGCCGAAGAAATCAGCTGAAGCTTATCAGAAAATTTGGTGGGATGAGGGGTCGCCGCTAATTGTTTTATCAGAGCGTCTTCAAAATAAAATTGATAAAAACACGTCGGTTCCAATTGCTTTGGCAATGCGTTATGGCGAGCCAAGTATAAAAGCGGGCCTTCAGGAATTGCACGATAAAGGGGTAGACGAGGTGTTGCTTTTTCCATTGTATCCTCAATTTGCAATGGCAACTACTGAAACTATTCTTGTTTTAGCTGAAGAACTTCGGAAAGAATTTTTTCCAAAAATGCAATTCACTACGGTACCGCCTTTTTATAATCATTCAGATTATATTCGGGTTTTAGCCGAAAGTATTGCTGAAAAATTAAAAGGAAAAGATTTTCAGCATTTATTGTTTTCTTATCACGGTGTACCCGAACGCCATATTAGAAAAAGTGATGTAACTAAATCTCATTGTAAAATTGACGGAAGTTGTTGCCAAACGGCATCAGCAGCACATCAATTTTGTTATCGTCACCAATGTTATGAAACCACTAGACTTGTAGCTGAATATCTTGAGTTAAAAGAAAATTCATACAGTGTTTCCTTTCAATCCCGATTAGGTTTCGATCCATGGTTACAACCCTATACCGATAGAACCATAGAACGTTTTGGAAAACAGGGTATGAAAAAACTCGCCATTGTAACTCCAGCTTTTGTTTCCGATTGTCTGGAAACTTTGGAAGAAATCGCCATGGAAGGCGAAGAAATTTTTCACGAAGTTGGAGGTGAAGAATTTACTGTAGTTCCCTGCTTAAACGATCGTAACGACTGGGTAAAAGTGCTTTCCCGTTGGATAGACGAATGGGCGCACCAAAAGCCGGTTGAAGCCTAATGGCTTCGGCGAATTCCCAAAACCTGGGAGAAAAACCTATAGGTAAATTATTAATTCAGCAGGCTGCCCCGGCTTCCATAGGAATTCTGGTAATGTCGCTGAATATTTTGATCGATACCATTTTCGTGGGGAACTGGATTGGTTCTACTGCTATCGCAGCGATAAATGTAGTGCTTCCGGTTTCATTTTTTATAGCCGCTTTGGGAATGGCTATTGGTATTGGAGGTTCTTCTATAATAAGCAGGGCATTAGGTGGTAATGACCGTAAAAAAGCCTTAAAAACCTTCGGTAACCAGATTAGTTTAACGCTAATTCTCACCATTAGTTTAGTTATTATTGGGCTTACGTTCATAGATTCTCTTATTCCTGCCTTTGGCGGAAAAGGCGATATTTTTGAACCTGCAAAAATCTATTATACCATAGTGCTATATGGAGTGCCTTTTCTCGCGCTTTGTATGATGGGCAACACGGTAATTCGAGCCGAGGGGAAACCTAAATTTGCCATGATCGCGATGATTATCCCTTCTGTAGGAAATTTGTTGTTGGATTATATTTTTATAAACCAAATGGGACTTGGAATGTGGGGTGCAGCCTGGGCAAGTACCGCTTCTTATCTTTTTTGCTTTGCCTATGTTTTCTGGTTTTTTCTTTCTAAAAATTCTGAATTAAAAATTAGAATACCAGATTTTAGGCTTCATAAATCTATACTGTCTGAAATAAGTTCTTTGGGCTTTGTTACGCTTTCCAGGCAGGCCGTGGTAAGCATAATTTACTTACTTATGAATAACATTCTTTTTGATCTTGGCGGGGAAGATGCGGTAGCGATTTATGCGATTATTGGAAGAATGCTAATGTTTGCCTTATTTCCGGTTTTAGGGGTTACACAAGGCTTTTTACCAATTGCCGGGTTTAATTATGGCGCTGAAAAATTTCAACGGGTTAGGGAGAGTATCAACACGGCGGTGTTATATGCCTGCGGATTGGGATTATTGGTTTTTGGCGGGATTATGTTTTTTGCTGAAGAAATTGTTGAAATCTTTACTCAAAACCCAACGATTATTGCTGAAACTCCTAATGCTATGCGTTGGGTTTTTGCAGCGACACCTATAGTGGCAATTCAACTTATTGGTGCGGCATATTTCCAGGCGGTTGGTAAAGCAGTTCCGGCATTATTGCTCACCCTTTCCAGGCAGGGATTCTTTTTTATTCCGTTAATTCTAATTTTACCAAATTACTATGGGGAGATTGGCGTTTGGATTTCATTCCCAATTGCTGATTTACTTTCAACTTTGCTAACAGGCTATTTTTTAAATAGGGAAATAAGACTAAAACTGAAAGCGGAAACCTCCTGATAATTCTTCTGAAGAAAAAATCATAAATCCTTATCTTTGTTAGAAAGCTGGAAATACCATGGATAAAAATGCTTTAAAAATAGAAATTATTCAAAAAATCATTGCCTGCGATGATGAGGATTTGCTTGGTGAAATTGAAATTTTATTCAAAAATCTAAAACTTGGAGCCAGCGAGCCGGGAGAAAGTTATAAAGTAGAAGGCCAAAAGAGCCTGCTTTCAAAAGAGCAACTTGAAGAAATAGAAAGACGGAACAAAGCCTATTTAGAAGGAAGTCTGGAAACCGAATCACTGGAAACCTTCAATAAAATAATATTCGAAAAATATGGGGTTTAAGCTTAAAATAAGCGTAAAAGCCCGTTTAGATGTTCAAGAAGCTATGGATTGGTATAACGACCAATTACCTGAATTAGGAATGCGATTTTTAAATGATTTTCGAAGTACTTTAGCTTATATCGTTGAGCATCCCTATTCATTTAGAAAATTTGATGCTAATAATAGGGAAGCAGGATTGAAGATTTTTCCTTATTTAATAATTTATAAGGTCGAAGATTTTAAAATTACTGTTCTCGGTGTTTTCAATACTCACCAAAACCCAACCAAAAAACCATAATTTGTGATAGAATATTACCAGTATATAAAAGCTTTGCACCTTATTTTTGTAATAACCTGGTTTGCGGGGCTTTTTTATATTCCGCGTTTATTTATATACCATATTGAAGCCACCCAAAAACCCGAACCAGAGAAAAGTATTTTAGGTACCCAACTAAAATTAATGACCAAAAGACTCTGGTTTATAATTACCTGGCCTTCGGCTATTTTAGCGAGTTTGTTTGCTTTTCTATTACTTCATTTGGCCCCGGGATGGCTTTCCCAGGATTGGATGTTAGTGAAATTGGGATTTGTAGTTTTGCTTTATGCTTATCATATAAAATCCCATTTCATCTTTAAAGAACTTCAAAATGATATTGTAAAATGGACCTCCAATCAAATGCGATTATGGAATGAAGGTTCTACATTAATTCTTTTTTCAGTGATATTTTTAGTAATAGTGAGGGATGCTTTAAACTGGATTTATGGAGTTCTGGGAATTTTTCTATTAGCGGGAATGTTAATGTTGGGAATTAAAATTTACAAACGAATTAGAACTAAAAAACCCGATGCCTAATTGGTGTGATAATTGATTAATTTGGGCTAATAATCACTTATGAAGCTTTCTAAACTTTCCTTAAGTACTCGTATTTTTATCTCCATGATCCTATTGGTGTTGGGAGCTTCAATTCTAATTGTGGGAATTACGGTTTATCAATATAAGCAGGAAGCTGAAAATTATCACCGCGAACGCCTGGAGCGAAAAGAGCAGGCGATAAGAGAAAACATCAGGTTTATTCTGGCCAGTACAACTTACCTTGTTAATAGTGAGAATATTGATAATATTCTAAGGGGTAAAATAGACGAAATGGCTCAGGTTCACGAAATGCAAATCAATGTTTATAATCTTGATGGGCGTTTAATGGTAAAATCAGACCAATCTTTTTTTAGGGATACTACAGATAACCAGATAGATCGGGAGATTCTTCAAAAAATAGAAAAATCTGAACATAAGCGCTATTTGCAAAAAACCCAAATTAATGAACAAAAATACCAATCGTCGTATACCCATATTACCGACGGAAAATTTAAACCAATAGCCATACTATATCTTCCTTATTTGCAGGATGATTCGGTTTTAAATCGCGACTTGAACAATTTCCTCATTCGAATGGGTGAAGTTTATTTATTTATGCTGGTTTTGGCTATAATAATGTCTTATTTTCTGTCTAAATACATTACGAAATCGCTTAAGATTATTTCAGATAAAATTACCGAAACCCGTTTAGATAAGAGAAATCAGAAAATTGATATCAGCAACGCTTCTGAAGAGATTTACACGCTTGTTGCAGCATATAATAGTATGATTGACGAGTTGGAGGAAAGTGCAGTACAACTGGCCGCAGGAGAGCGAGAACAAGCCTGGCGTGAAATGGCCAAACAGGTCGCCCATGAGATTAAAAATCCGTTAACTCCAATGCGCTTGAGTGTACAAAGTTTTGAACGAAACTTTAATCCTAATGACCCAGATATTGAAGCAAAGGTTGCTGAATATTCTACAACACTCATCAATCAAATAGATACGATGAGCTCTATTGCATCGGCATTTTCTAATTTCGCAAAAATGCCGGCTCAGCAAAACGAAATGCTGAATGTTCCAAAAATAGTGAAACTCGCTCTGGATATTTTTAATGAAGATTATATTCAGTTTTCCAGTGAAAAAGAGGAAATTCTGGCAAAATTCGACCGTACACAGCTAATTAGAGTAATTACCAATTTGGTGAAAAACGCAATACAAGCTATGCATGGGCAAGAAAATCCGCGTATTATAGTAAGCATTCATGAAGAGGAATCAGAAGTATGTGTGATTATTTCTGACAACGGAATGGGAATTTCCGAAGAAAATTTAGAGAAGGTTTTTGAACCTAAATTTACTACCAAAAGCAGTGGAATGGGGCTTGGACTGGCCATGGTAAAGAATATTGTGGAAACCTATAATGGAAGTATTACCTTTACTTCAAAGCAGGGGAAAGGCACTACGTTTAAGGTGCGTTTTCCAAAATAAAATAAGTAACGAACCAAAAATTTTAAATATGGAATTCGAAAATATTTTAACCGAAAATAATGACGGAATTTTACAAATTTCAATAAATCGTCCTAAAAAATTAAACGCATTAAACCGCGATACTATTGAAGAATTGCACGAGGCTTTCTCTGATGCTAAAGAAGATAGCGAAGTAAAAGTAATTATCTTAACCGGAACAGGTGAAAAGGCTTTTGTTGCCGGTGCTGATATTAGTGAATTCTCCAATTTTTCTACGGAAGAAGGTCGGGAGCTTGCAGCCGATGGACAAGCTAAACTATTCGATTTTGTAGCCAACTTTCCAAAACCGGTGATTGCAGCGGTAAATGGCTTTGCACTTGGCGGCGGACTCGAATTGGCGATGTCTGCTCATTTTAGAGTAGCAAGCGATAATGCTAAAATGGGGCTTCCCGAAACTTCACTTGGGCTAATTCCCGGTTATGGAGGTACGCAGCGACTTCCGCAACTTGTTGGAAAAGGTCGCGCTATGGAGATGATCATGACCGCAGGTATGATAGATGCTAACCAAGCGCTTCAATATAATCTGGTAAATCACGTTTGTGAGCCGGAAGAATTAATAGAATTTACCGAAAAAATTGCTCAGAAGATTATGAAAAATTCTCTGGTAGCTATGAGCGCCGCAATTAGGGCGGTTAATGCAAATTACGAAGATGGCGTAAACGGCTTTGGAGTGGAAATTAGCGAATTTGGAAGTTCTTTTGGAACCGAAGATTTTAAAGAAGGAACTTCAGCCTTTTTAAATAAACGCAAAGCAGATTTTCCGGGAAAATAATATAAAAGCTTTGACATTCAGCATATATCTTTTGAATGTTAAAGCTTATTTTTTATTCTATTAATAGGATATATTCCATAAATTTGTAATATGTCCAATAATAATGAATTTATCTACGGAAGAGGTGCGCAGTTAAATGTGTCTAACCGATTTGATGCGCACAATCACGAGTTTAGGGATGATTTTCTAAATCATTGTGCTACTGAAGGGGATGAGGTGCAAAACTCTAAAACCGTTTTATTAGATACTTTTCCTAAAAGTATTGTGAATAAAGTGACCAGCCCCGATGTGGGTATGGGTTTTTCTCTAAATCCTTACCAGGGCTGCGAACACGGTTGTGTTTACTGTTATGCTCGTAATTCCCACGAATACTGGGGTTATAGCGCCGGACTCGATTTTGAACAGAAAATTCTTGTAAAAAGAAACGCGGTCCAGTTGCTTGAAAAGAAAATAAGCGGTAAAAAGTGGGAAGCTGCTCCTATTGTACTTTCCGGAAATACCGATTGTTACCAGCCTATTGAGAAGAAACTGAAAATTACCCGCCAACTACTGGAAACGTTTCTGAAGTATAAACATCCGGTAGGAATTATTACCAAGAATGCACTGGTGCAAAGGGATATGGATATTTTACGAGAGCTGGCAGCAGATAATTTAGTACACGTGAACCTTTCGGTTACTTCGCTGGAAGAAAAAACCCGAAGGATTTTGGAGCCTAGAACCGCAAGCATTAAAAAACGCCTGGAAACCATAGAGAAACTTTCTCTGGCAAACATTCCTGTTAGTGTTATGATGGCTCCTATAATTCCCGCCATCAACTCTCACGAAATCATGCCTTTGGTCAAAGAGGTTTCAGAAAGGGGTGCCCTGGGCATTGGCTATACCATTGTGCGTTTAAATGGTTCGATTGGTGCAATTTTCACCGATTGGATTAAGAAAACAATGCCAGATAGAGCCGATAAAGTTTTAAGTCAAATTGAAAGTGTACACGGCGGGAGTCTAAATGATAGTCGCTTTGGAACGAGAATGAAAGGAGAAGGCGAGTTTGCAGATCAGGTAAAGCAACAATTTAAAATAGCGCGAGCTAAATATTTAAAAGGAAGAGAAAGACCATTGCTAAACTGCGATCTACATGAAGAATTTAAAGACGGACAAATGAAGCTGTTTTGAGAGACCGTCGTTTTGCTAAAACCAGTTCAGACTTTGATAATAAACTTTATGATGAATTTATAAGCTTAAAGCTAAAATCATTAATATTTTAGAGATAGGAGATAACCGGAAACCGATAACTCATAACTGAAAAGACATGCCAGAACTACCAGAAGTTGCTTACCAGAAAAAATATGCCGATGCTACTATTTTGCATAAAAAGATAGTAAATGTAGAGACCGGTGATAAAAAAATATACCAGTCGGCTCAAAGTGAATTTGTAGAAACCCTAAAAGACAATCAATTTACCGGAAGCGAACGCCTGGGGAAATACTTATTCTTAAATTTAGAGAATAAAGGGGTTTTGGTAGTGCATTTTGGAATGACCGGGAAACTGGAATATTATCAACACGATGAGGTGCCAAAGTATGCACAACTCACACTTACCTTCGAAGACCATTCCCGGGTTTCCTTTACCTGTCCGCGTAAATTTGGAAAGCTCTATTTAGCTAAAAGTTTAGCTGAATTTCAGAAAGAAAATGATCTGGGATTTGATGCGCTTGCCCTTACAAAAGAACAGTTTTCAGAAATTTTGGATGGAAAAACCGGAACGATAAAAGGCTTGCTTATGAACCAAAAACTCATCGCGGGAATTGGAAATTTGTATGCCGATGAGGTGCTTTTCCAGGCCAAAGTTCATCCAACAATCAAAGTTGATAAACTTTCAGAAAAAGAGAAGCTGGTGATTTTTAAAGAGATCGAAGAAGTCCTGGAAGTGGTAAAAGAAGCCAGGGTAGAAGGGAAGAAACTCCCGAAGTCTTATCTAACTTCGGTGCGTAAAAAAGACGTAGGATGTCCCAGGGAGAACGGTAAAATTGAACAAATAAAAGTTTCGGGGAGAACCACTTATTTCTGTCCTACCTGTCAAAAGGAGAAATCTTAAAATTTAAACTTTTCCGTTCCATTCCGCATAAAATTGCTCCAGGTAAAGTTCCATAAATTCATGGCGCCTTTGGGCAATCTCCTTTCCTGTTTCAGTATTCATTCGGTCTTTTAGCAAAAGTAATTTTTCGTAAAAATGATTGATGGTTGGTGCAGTAGAAGCTTTGTATTCTTCTTTGCTCATATTCAGGTCTGGCTTAATTTCAGGATCGTAAAGGGCACGGCCTTTAAAGCCTCCATAGTTAAAGGTACGGGCAATTCCTATTGCACCCAGCGCATCTAACCTGTCGGCATCCTGAACTATTTCGAGTTCAATCGAATTAAATTCCCGCTGAATATTTCCGCCTTTAAAAGATACGTTTTCGATGATTTTTACCACCTGATCTATAACTTCAGCATCAACCTGTTGTTTCTCAAGAAATTTTGATGCCACGTTGGGTCCAACACTTTCATCTCCATTGTGAAATTTTGAATCGGCGATGTCGTGCAACAGAGCGCCTAATTCTACGATAAAAAGATCAGCATTTTCATTTTTTGCAATCAGTTTCGCATTTTTCCAAACCCGCTGAATATGAAACCAGTCGTGACCACCTTCAGCATTTTTAAGGGTTTCTTTTACGAAGGTTTTAGTATTTTTTAATATCTGGGGTTTATTCATATTTTAATCAAAGAATATTTTGGAAGTGTCGCTTCGTCAAGCTGAACTCGTTTCAGCTTCTGATATTATTACAATTTAAGATCTTAGATCTCCGAATAAATTTCGGAGCAGGCTCTGAAATAAATTCAGGATGACGTTTTAATATACCTACAGGCGTATTACTTAATATCCGCAATAATAGTTCGTTCCACTTTAGCAACCAAACTTTCCGGATCGTCTGAAGCTACAGGAATGGGCTCGTGAATTTTTAGCTTGATATGAACGCCGGGTTCCATAGGAAAATTGCCGTGTTTAAAAAGTTTCCAGGAATTATTTATAGTTATGGGAACAATTAAAGCTTCTGGCATTTGTTTAAAAAGCATCTGCATTCCGCTAACGGCAAACTTTTTTGGAGCTCCGGTTCGGCTGCGGGTTCCTTCTGGAAAAATTACCGCAGAGCGATTTGTTTTATTTAAGTATTTAGCAAATTTGGCCATTTTAATAAGTGATTCTCTTGGATTTTTTCGATCTATTAAAACAGAGCCTCCGTGGCGTAGATTAAACGAAATACTTGGTATTCCTTTACCTAATTCTTTTTTGCTCACAAATTTTGGATGATGTTTGCGCAAGTGCCATATAATAGGTGGGATATCATACATTCCCTGGTGATTTGCAACAAAAATACAGGGTTTTTCTATTGGAATATTCTGAGTGTTTTCAATACTAAAACGGGTGCCTAAAATATTAAGGCAACGCATTAAAAATAGATTAAAAACATCCACACTCTTTTTATGTGTTTGGTAACCACCAAGTTTTAAGCACAACCACTGGATAGGATGAAAAACCAACAGGTTTAGAAAGAAAAAGAAATAGAATAAAACCGTTAAGGGGTATGAAAGTATTTTTTTCATCTCTTAGATTATGCAGCTAAATTAAGTATTTAAGCCGTAAACCTACAAATACTAATGTGGGAAAGGGAAATAAAAAATGGCTGGTTGAAAAAATGTTTTTGATCGTCATCCTGAACTTGTTTCAGGATCTAGTTTCAAATTAACTTAGAAGCTGAAACAAGTTCAGCTTGACGTAATAAGACTTTTCAACCAGCCATTCAATAATTTATACTGGCTGCTGCTTAACAAAACTCGTTATAAGCTCCAATAAGGTTTTCAGCAATCATTTCAGCCGGGCGACCTTCAATGTGGTGACGCTCTAGCATATGTACTAATTCACCATCTTTAAAAAGTGCCATAGAAGGCGAAGATGGAGGGAAAGGTACCATTAAGCTACGAGCTTTATCTGTAGCTTCTTTGTCTACCCCTGCGAAAACAGTCACTAAATTATCTGGTTTTTTTGCATTCTGTAAAGAGATTCTGGCGCCTGGTCTTGCATTGGCGGCAGCACATCCACAAACCGAATTTACAACTACCAGGGTAGTTCCTTCTTTCTTCATTGCGTTCTCTACATCTTCTACACTGTGTAATTCTTCAAAACCAATGCTGGTAAGGTCTTCACGCATAGGTTTCACTAAATCTGCTGGATACATATATTTTGTTTTTTGTATTAAACTTTAGTAAGTGACAAAGATACCAAATTAACTTCAGCTGCCCATATTCCAATTAATTATGTGCGAATAGGTTAAATCGATGAACTTAATTAAATAATTTGTCGAAATACACGACCCAGGCTAACAAAATTTTGGGGTTAAGGCTCTAGGGCATTTAAATCTCGTTTAATGAGTAAACTACTTCAACGCAAGCTTCCGAAGCATTTTGATTAGAAAATACAATTTGATTTCGAGGCAAGCTTCAAAGCATTTAAATCTCGATTATCGAGTAAAATAGTATCTTTGCCGCTTATTTAAAATTTTCTTCATGTTTAAATGGATTGCCGCCGTAATTGGCTATATGTATTTCCGGTTTCCGGGAGCCATTTTAGGATTTATTATAGGAACGCTTATAGATAACTGGACGCGTGGAAGTGGCGGTGCATTTAAACAAATGTTTGGGCAGCAGGGAGAGCAAAAAGTTTCTCCCGGCGATTTTGAACTTAACTTACTTTCGCTCTGTTCTCTTGTAATTAAAGCCGATGGCCAGGTTTCCCAGTCTGAAATGGATTATGTACGTTCCTATTTTGTGCAAGCCTATGGGAAAGAGCGAGCCAATGCAACATTTAGAACTTTTAATGAATTAATTAAAAACCGTGAAATTTCAGCGTCAAGAATTTCTCAGTATTTAGCTTCCAGAACCAAATATCCTGCACGTCTACAAATTATTCATTTTCTCTTCGGAATAGCGCAAGCCGATGGTCGCGTTAGTGAATCTGAAGCACGCGTGATCCAGGAAATTGCGGGCTATCTTAGAATTGGCCGAATGGATTTTGAAAGCTTAAAAGCTATGTTCTTTAAATCTGCCGATAATGCTTATAAAATCCTTGAAATTGAAAAATCTGCTACAGATGCTGAGGTTAAAAAAGCATACAGAAATATGGTTAAAAAATATCATCCCGATAAATTAGGCCATATGGATGAAGCTTATAGAAAAGGAGCTCGCGAAAAATTCAATAAAGTTCAGGAAGCCTATGACCAAATTCAAAAGGAACGCGGACTTTAGAAATTATATTTCAAATTCAGCATAAAATTCCTACCGGGGCTACTCACGTTAAACGCCCTTAAAATTGACATATGGTCTACATAGTTTTTATTTAAGGTGTTATAAACCGTAATTCCTGTTTCCAGCTGATCGTTTCCTAAATTAAATTTCTTACTTACTCCCAAATTAAGCAACGTATAACCAGCTGTAGTTTCCTCGTTGAGACCGGCCCTGTTTTGGTCACTTACCAATCTTAATTTTGAAAAAGCATAAAGCGACCTATCTTTTAAACCGAAATAACCAATTTCCAGGTTAAAATTATCTGGCGGGATAAAGCTTAAATTACGCTCATTTTTTATATCCCAGGCTCTAACAATGGCTCCGGAAAGTTTTGTTTCCAGTCTTCGATGGTTTAGCCAGCTGTGTTTCAGCTCAAACTCAAAACCATAAAGATCGGCATCGGTTTGCAGGTAAGACCATATTTCCAGGTTTTCATCCGGCAATGTTTCATCAGTAGCGGTGAAATAAATATAATTGTTTACCCGGCTACCAAACGCGGAAAAAGTGCCTTCAAATCTTTTATTTCGGTAAGTATAGCTGGCATCAACCTGTAAACTTTGCTCCCTGCCAAACTGGTCGTTTCCCTTTTCAAATCTGCTGGTTCCTGGATGCGGACCGTTAGAAAATAATTCAGCCAGATCTGGAGCTCTAAAACCGGTAGAGAAATTCAGTTTTAATTGATTTCTGGAATTAAATTTTTTAGTGGCTCCAATTGAACCTGTAAACCCGTTGAAGGTTCTAGTAAGTTTTCGATTTTCAGGATTTCCGGGAAGTATAAATTCGTCGGCAATTAGTTGGGCAGAACTGGCGTCTGCAGTAACATTTCTATAATCGTAGCGGAGGGCGCCTTGTAAATACCAGGATTCAATATCTAAGCTTGCCAAATAATAAAATCCGTTTTCAAAAACATCGGCGTCGGGAATTAGAAATTCATGCGAATTTTCAATATTTCGCGTTTTTACAAAACTTCCCTGGGTTCCTAAGCTATGTTTTATTTTTCCGTTAGGGAAACTTATCCGGGCATTATAAAAACTATGGTTTTGTTGTAAACCAAGGTCTACGAGGTTAAAATTTTCCTCCACTTCCTTTCGGTTATTGGAGTGATGGGAAAGATGTAAAGAAGTTTCAAAATTCTCGTGTTGCGTGGTCTGGTTGTAAGAAAGCAAATAGTCTTTTACTTCCTGAAACGGCAATTGCATTTCCCTATCGTTTCGTGTTGTGGCGAGACTTTGGGAATCCTGCATTTCTTCATCCAGAATAATCCCTAAATTCTGGTCATTAAAGGAAAATGATAATTTATTCTGAAAATTTTTCTTTTCAATTCCTGTATGTAACCGAAAGGTTTTCGTGTTAAACCGGCTATTTCCAATAATTCGGTTATCCCCGTTTTTATAATCGGCGTGATCTTCATAAGCAAGATCGGTAGCTATAAAAATGCCATTTTCAAAAGATTTCCCTAGAGAAGCATAGGTGCGAATTCCGTTGGAAACGCTATTAAAAGTGGTGCCAATATTTGCTGAAAAATCCGTCGATTTTTTATAGGATTCGTCATCCCGAGTGAGTAAAACTCCACCCAATGCGCCTGAACCATATAACACTGAAGCAGGACCTTTAATAACTTCTACTTTTTTTATGCCCAGGTCATTTATTCCAAGTCCATGATCTGCGCCCCATTGGTGATTTTCCAGTTTATTGCCCTGGTAAATAGTAACCACCCTGGAGAAACCAAGTCCGCGGATAAAAGGTTTCACAATCCCCTGCCCGAATTCTGCTCCATAAACACCGGGAACTTCCCTTAAAGTGCCCATCATTCCGTTAGGGTTTCCTTTGTTTTCTATACCCTGCATACTAATGCTCGAAACATTATAAGGGGTTCGGCGTGTAAGTCCCGTTTGTGTATCTACAATCACGATCTCCTCGAGTTCGGCTGCAGATTCTTGAAGATCAATATTGAGATTAGAAGTTTGTTCTTCAGAAATAAAAATTTCCCTACTAAATGTTTGAAAACCAATAGCACTAACTTCCAGAAGATGATTTCCCTGCGGAATGTTCTTTAGAAGAAATTTTCCGTTTTTATCGGCTGTTGTACCCAGACTCAAATTTTCTATATAGACGTTGGCAAAAGCAACAGGATTTCCGGCTGAGGTGATTTCACCCAGGATTTTGCCTTGCTGAGCAAAACCTAAACTCACGGTAAATAGCAGAAATAATGTTCCTAAAGTTTTCATTTACTTATTTTTGACAAAACTATAAATAAAATTTAGATAAGTCTAAAAATAGGTTTTTAATTTTAAAAATGTATTTTTGGGAAACGTAAATTGTCTTACAGTTCAAGAGACATAAGTAGTGAACAATTTAATTTCGAGCTAAGCCTCGGAGAATTTTAAATCTCGATTACCGAGTAAATTAGAAATATGTTTAGTTTTTCAGAAGAAAATTATCTTAAAGCGATTTTTCATTTAGAAAGGAAATACCAGGCAGGTGTGAGCACCAACGCGCTGGCAGAAGAAATGGATACTAAAGCTTCCTCGGTTACTGATATGATCAAGAAATTATCAGAAAAAGAGCTGGTGATCTATAAGAAATATCAGGGCGTTAAACTAAGTGAGCTGGGGAAGAAAACAGCAATAGAAATTATTAGAAAACACCGGTTATGGGAATATTTTCTGGTAGAAAAGCTGAATTTTAATTGGGATGAAGTACACGATGTGGCCGAGCAATTGGAACATATAAAGTCTGAAAAGCTTACGAGACAATTAGATGAATTTCTAGGTTTTCCTAAACGCGATCCTCACGGAGATCCAATTCCCGATGCTGACGGAAACTTTAGTGTGGCAAACAAAATGTTGCTATCAGAATTAGATAAAAACGATAACGGAATTTGTGTCGGGGTTAAAGATTCTTCTTCAGAATTTTTGAGATTTTTAGACAAGAATAATATCTCCCTTGGGAAAGAAATAAAAGTTCTCGAAAAGGAAGCTTTTGATGGGTCTATGCTTATTCTCATAGAAGAACATCAGCTAAGGATCTCACAATTGATATCAAATAATCTATATATAAAAACACAGTAATAAATGGAAGATTTAATCGCTTATTTCGAGCAATTAGACCCGGTAATGGCAGCATTACAGGCTACAATTTTCACCTGGTTACTTACCGCAGCCGGAGCTTCCCTGGTTTTTCTTTTCAAAAATATGGACAGAAAATTATTTGACGGAATGCTTGGATTTACCGGTGGCGTTATGGTAGCTGCCAGTTTTTGGAGTTTATTGGCACCCGGAATAGAAATGAGTCCCGGAGAAGGGTTTGAAAAAACAGTACCACCACTTGTGGGCTTTGGTTTGGGTGCACTTTTTTTGTTTGGTCTTGATAAAATATTACCTCACCTGCACGTGAATTTTAAGATGAGTGAAAAGGAGGGAATTAAAACACCCTGGCATAAATCCGTTCTACTTACCCTGGCAATTACTTTGCATAATATTCCCGAAGGCCTGGCGGTAGGCGTGCTTTTTGGTGCTGCGGGTGCAGGACTGGAAGGGGCCAGTATTGGTGGTGCCGTAGCTCTTGCTATAGGAATTGGCTTACAAAATTTTCCTGAGGGTTTTGCGGTTGCCATGCCGCTGCGCGGGCAGGGAATGAGCCGATGGAAAAGTTTTAATTTTGGTCAACTTTCGGCTATTGTAGAGCCTTTCGCTGCAGTGCTTGGTGCCTGGGCGGTGATGACTTTTGAACCTATTTTACCCTATGCACTTTCTTTTGCGGCCGGTGCAATGATTTTTGTGGTAGTGGAAGAAGTAGTGCCAGAGTCTCAGAAGGGGAATTATACCGATATTGCTACTATGGGTTTTATTTTAGGTTTTATGGTGATGATGACCCTGGATGTAGGCCTTGCGTAAATTGCAACATTTAGTTTCTGGCATAGTCTTTATAGTAGTTATAGAAAACTACTATTGATGAAAATTTATATACTAATTGTTCTGTTTTTTATTTTTTCGCCTGGTATACAGGCACAGGAGAAAATAGAAATTATAAAGTATTCTGCTGAAACCGCTCCCGGCGATGCTTTAAGTTTTGATGGAAAATCTGTTGAGTTTAAAGAAGTGATTCTGGATTCCCGTTGCCCCAGCAATGTGACTTGTGTTAGGGCAGGTGAGGCAAAAGTTTTGGTGGCACTTTATGAAAAAGAAAAACTTCTTGGAGAAGAAGTTATAAATGTGGGGGCGAATTCCAGTTCTTTTCAGACATTTCTTGGTGATTTTTTTAAAGAGGATTATGCAGTAAATTTATTTTCATTATTGCCATATCCTGAAACTTCAAGAAAAATATCCGCCTCAGAATATAGGCTTCAGTTAGAAATTAGTCAGCATAAGGAAGAAGGCTAATCACAACCACAACCAGATCCTCCGCAAGCTTTGGTTTTTTCAGATTTCTTTTTTAGAAAAGCAGGTTTCCATATAAATTTTGTCATAATATATCCCAATGCAATCGCGAAAGTGATAAAGACAAGTATTTCCTGTAATAATTCCATAGTTTCTAAGTCGTTTTATAAGATTTAACTTACACTTAATTTAATAGTTGAAATGCAATTAAAGCTACCAAATAGGCAAAAAGTGTCATTACCACCAATTGTAAAACGGGCCATTTCCAGGTGTTGGTTTCTCTTTTCACAATAGCAAGTGTACTCATACATTGCATCGCAAATGCATAGAATAACAGAAGGCTAACTCCGCTTGCAAATGTAAATAACGGTCCTCCCAAAATTGGATTTATTTCTGCAGCCATTCGGTTTTTTATGGTTTCTTCTTCATCGCTGCCTACGCTATAAATTGTGGCTAAAGTGCCAACAAAAACTTCCCGGGCGGCAAAAGAACTTATTATAGCAATTCCAATTTTCCAGTCATAACCTAAAGGTGCAACAACCGGCTCAATACCTCTTCCCATAATCCCTATATAGGAATTTTTTAATTTGAAAGAAGCAATCTCTTCGTCAAGCTCGCCTTCGGTGATATTGCTCTGCTCGTCATATTGTTCACTCACAATTTCACTGGCATTATTAAAATTATCTCCCGGCCCGTAGCTGGCCAAAACCCATAATACAATTGAAATAGCGAGAATTATTTTTCCGGCCCCAAACACGAAAGATTTGGTTTTTTCAACCACATTAATGGCAATGTTTTTTCCCATTGGCATCTTGTAGTTGGGCATTTCAATTACAAAATGGCTTCTGTTTTTAATTTTTAGAATTGCATTTAAGATCCAGGCAGAACCAATAGCAACAGCAAAGCCTAGCAGGTAAAGTAACATTAGAGTTAAACCTTGCAGGTTAAAGCCCCACACGGCCCTATCTGGAATTACCAGCGCAATTATGATTAAGTAAACCGGCAATCGCGCAGAACAGGTAGTAAAAGGAACTACCAAAATAGTGATTAAACGTTCTTTCCAACTTTCTATATTCCTGGTGGCCATAACGGCGGGAATTGCACAGGCAGTTCCTGAAACCAGGGGGACAACGCTTTTTCCGCTAAGTCCGAATTTTCGCATAATTCTATCCATAAGAAATACTACGCGGCTCATATAGCCGGTTTCTTCCAGAATAGAAATAAAGAAAAACAGGAAAGCGATTTGCGGAATAAAAATCACAATCCCGCCAAGTCCGGGAATAATACCTTCAGCAATAAGATTGGTGAAAGCTCCAGCCGGCAAGTTTGTTTTTGTCCATTCACTTAAAAAGGCAAAAGTTTCGTCTATGAGATCCATGGGGTAGCTGGACCAACTATAAATCGCCTGAAAAATCAATAAGAGAATTCCGAAGAATATCGCGTAACCCCAAATTTTATGAGTAAGCACGCGATCTAAACGCGAACGTAAATCTTTAGCGGCACTGGCGTCAACTTTCATTGTTTCTTTTAAAACACCATTGATAAACTGGTATCTTAAAATGGTTTCTTTATGTTGAAGTTTCTTTAGTTCAGAATGAGATTTGGTATCAAAATGATCGGAATTTGTAATTTCCTTCCGATTGATATTACCAAAGTTTACATCCTGGGTAATTACCAGCCAGAGTTTATAAAGAGATTGTTTTGGAAAAGCTTTCCGTAGGCGATCAAAATATTCTGGTGCTATTATCGATGCATTTACGCAAGGTTCGTTTGAAATATGCCGATAATTAATAATTGCTTCCTTTAGCTCATCAATTCCGGTGTTTTTACGAGCACTTACCAGGCAAACTTTTGTTTTTAAGCGTTCTTCCAGTAAATCTACGTCCAGGGAAATTCCTTTGCGCTCCATCCTGTCGGCCATATTTATCACCAAAATAGTTGGAATTCCAAGATCTTTAATTTGGGTAAAAAGGAGGAGGTTTCGTTTTAGGTTTTCAGCATCGCTAACTACTACGGCCACATCGGGATAATCTTTATCGCTTTTATTCAGCAGTAATTCTATTACCACATTTTCATCTAAAGAAGAGGCATTTAGGCTGTAGGTTCCCGGAAGGTCAAGAATATGAGCTTTAAGTCCGCGAGGAAGTTTACAAATTCCTTCTTTCTTTTCAACAGTTATCCCCGGGTAATTGCCCACTTTTTGATTAAGACCGGTGAGCTGATTAAACACCGAAGTTTTACCGGTATTAGGGTTTCCTATTAAAGCGACATTTAATTGTTTAGCCATGTTAGCTTATAAGGTCAATTTCTATAAGTAAAGCGATCTCTTTTCTAATGGCCAGGTGGCTGCCGTTAATGTTTAGATACATAGGGTCTCTAAATGGGGCCATTTGTAACATTTCAACCTCATTACCCGGCAGGCAACCCATTTCGAGCAATTTCAACGGAATATTTTCTTCTGAAAATTCCTTGATAATTGCGCGTTCACCACGATTTAAATCGGCCAGGGTTCGTTTCACTTTTTATTTAGATTGATTTTAAACAAGGCAAAAGTAAGGTAAAATTCCAGCAGGAAAAAATTTCAATGGAAAAAGTCTATACTAGCGGTATTCCTCTTTTAAGACCTTGATATCGTGCATAAGATCTTTTATGGCTTCGGCATCAGTACCGTCGTAAAATCCGCGAATGCGTTTTTCTTTATCTACCAGTACAAAATTTTCGGTATGAATCATATCATAAGGGCCGCCATCGCCATTGCTTTTTGAAGCGAGGTAAGATTTTCGAGCCAGTTCATAAATATGCTTCTTATCGCCGGTAACAAGATTCCATTTCTCATCGATAACCCCTTTTTCTTCAGCATAAGCTTTTAAAACCGGCACTGAATCTGTTTTTGGAAAAACGGTGTGGGAGAGTAAAAGTACTTCAGGATCGTCTTTAATTTTCTGCTGAATTTCCAACATATGGTCTGTCATTACCGGGCAAATGGTAAGGCAGGTGGTAAAAAAGAAATCGGCTACATAAATTTTATCTTCATAAAAATCCTGGGTGATGGTATCGCCGTTTTGATTGAAAAGTTCAAAATCTTTAACCGTGTGGTATTTTCGCACATGTTGCACGGTTGAATCTACTAATTCAGCATTTACCATATCGGGTTGAAAAACAGGTAAGCGTTCTTCGGGAGTTAAGAGCGTATAAATACTATAAATAATAATTACCGAAAGTATAAAAAGTACAATCGCAAATTTCTTGAGCCAGTTAAAGAGGTTACGCATATTAATAAGTTTACGCTATAATCGAAATTTATTTCCTACGCCCCGATAATAATGGGGATATTTAGTTTTTGCAATTTAAATCCTGAAGGATTATCTCAGGAAAATTTATGCAAAATTAAGTCCTAACAATCAATTAGTCGCAGTTTAAAACCTAAAATTTCAGCTGGTTAAAACAGGAGGGCTTTTAACTTTTATAGGAGATTATAAAAGGTTACTTTTGTGCGATTTAAAATTTGAAGCATTACGCATGGATCCATTTATAGTTAAAGCCATACAGTTACTGTTAAGCTTGTCCTTACTTATCGTTTTACACGAACTTGGGCATTTTATTCCCGCCAAAATATTTAAAACCCGAGTAGAGAAATTCTTTCTTTTCTTTGATGTGAAATTCGCACTTTTCAAGAAGAAAATTGGTGGTACGGTTTACGGAATTGGATGGTTGCCATTAGGCGGTTATGTGAAAATTTCCGGGATGATAGACGAAAGTATGGATAAGGAGCAAATGGCAAAGCCGCCAGAGCCCTGGGAATTTAGAAGTAAACCGGCCTGGCAACGACTTATCATTATGCTTGGTGGCGTTACCGTAAACCTTGTACTTGGTTTCCTTATTTATATGATGATTATGTTTGTTTGGGGTAAAAATTACGTTGGCCCCGATGAAATGCCACAGGGATTTGCAATTGCCGAAGAATTTAAACAGTATGGTTTTGAAGATGGCGACCGGGTTTTGCAAATTAACGAGGAGGATCTTCAAAATAGTGATGATGTAAATCGATATCTATTTATGCGTGATGTAAATAGTATAACAGTTTTACGCCAAAGTGGGGAAGAAGAAATTATTGAGGTTCCAGAAAATATTGGAGAGCAAATGTGGGAACAGGGGGTTATGTTACCCTTTGTGCCTATTCAGCGCGCAATTTTAGACACGGTAGTTGCAGAACAGGCAGCAGCTAAAGCCGGTTTAAAAAAAGGAGATAGTTTGATTTCTATTAATAACCAGGAAATTGGTTATTGGCATACTCTTGGGCCTGTTTCTGAAGAGAATAAAGGGAAAGAAATTGAGATTGTTTTTAAGAGAGGAGATGAAATTAAAAGCGTGATGGTAACCCCCGATGAAGATGGAAAACTCGGAATAGCCCCTCGTCGTGATTTTGTGGTAAAGAATCAGAAATATAATCTTGCTGAAAGCATAAAGGAAGGTTTTAATTATGGATACTGGACCTTGCATGATTATGTAGCTCAGTTTAAATATGTATTTACCCAAAAAGGAGCCACGCAATTAGGTGGTTTTGGAGCTATTGGCGGAATGTTTCCCGATGCCTGGAACTGGCAGCAATTTTGGGCCACCACGGCGCTTATTTCTATTATCCTGGCGTTTATGAATATTTTACCTATCCCAGCTTTAGATGGGGGACACGTCATGTTTTTGTTATATGAAATGGTAACCGGTAGAAAACCGAACGATAAATT
The DNA here is from genome assembly GCF_000745315.1 of Salegentibacter sp. Hel_I_6. Lineage (NCBI taxonomy): Bacteria > Pseudomonadati > Bacteroidota > Flavobacteriia > Flavobacteriales > Flavobacteriaceae > Salegentibacter > Salegentibacter sp. Hel_I_6. The sequence goes on from NZ_JQNQ01000001.1 coordinate 2,249,003, forward strand.
TATGGAAGTAGCACAAATGATAGGTTTTTTCATCTTAATTGCATTAGTACTTTTTGCTAATGGAAATGACGTATATCGTTGGTTATTTGAGTGATAGAATTTCGATGAATTCCTTAAATAAAAAAACCTAAAAAAAATTCAATTTTTGTTTTGTGGTGATTTAAAATTTGGTTTATATTTGCAACCGCAAAAGAGCGATACACTCCTCCTTAGCTCAGTTGGTTAGAGCATCTGACTGTTAATCAGAGGGTCCTTGGTTCGAGCCCAAGAGGGGGAGCTTAGTAAAGACAAGCCATTCAAGAAATTGAATGGCTTTCTTTTTTTACTGGGTACAACATAGGTACAACATTTTTTAGAAAAGGTATTTAGTCTTCATAATATATCTCAAAAGTTAAGTCTATATCTAATTGGTGTTGAGAGCCAACTATGTCTTCGAGGGCATAAGCAATCTTTAAGGCATAATTTTTCATATCAGCGGCTATGTTCTGATCTAAATTGCCATATAAAGTTCCCGTCATTGGGCTTTCCTCGAACGAACCAGGATAGGCATCACCAATCACATCAAATGGATACACAGTTTCATTTGGATTTATATTTTCATCGTATCCTATCATAATTCTTTCAAAAGGATTTTGCCCATTTTCCCTGAAAGTTTTAAAAGTAATTGTAAAACCTACAATATTTACTATTCTAATTTTTTCGTATGCAATATCATTAGAATCCGCGATATCTATAAGTCTGTAGTTGGGAATTGTAGTAATTCCTGAATAATAAAAGTGATTTACCTCTTCTGTAACGAAGTTTAAATTATAGGTATCAGAAACGGTTTTCTTATTCAAAAATGAAGTTGGTACAATAGTAAATGATTTTACCTCTGTCCATAAACTATAATCCTTTACCATCTTAACATCGGTAGATCTCGCTCTATAACTCACGAATATTGAATCCTGGAATGATAAGCTTTGAGGACTGTTGTAATAATGAACATATTGATTGCCGTACCCATACCCATCATTATTAAGTTGGTGAAATAAATAATAATAATCACAACTATAAGGAGCATTTGTCTCTATAAATTGTATTTCTGTATTCCATAAATCTCCGGGTAAGCTCCATTCAATATCCATTCTTTCATTGGAATAAAAAATATGATTCTCAGGCAGCATAATCATAGGCTTATCATAAATCGCTTTAAACCTTAGACTATCTGGTGTTGGGGTTATTAATTCACAAGAATCAGTAGAAAAAGGAGATAGTTTTTCGTTTTCTTCATCTGAACTACAGGAAAATAGAATGAATAGGAATAAGAGTAAGATTGGCTTTAATCTTAATTGGCTTTTTTTCATCTCGGATAAAATTAAGTGAATGTTGATTTTGAAAATCTTTTACTTCTTAATCAATTTCATCCTCTTTTTTGAATACTAATTATTCTAGAATTTGGCTAAATTCACCTACTTTGGATATTAACTCAAAAGTAATTCTATCGGCAATTTGAAGAAGTCTTGGTTAAGAATTTCGAAGACGGAAATTAGATAAAAAAACGATTGATTTTTAAAGCATTAAAATTTTTTAAGAGCTCTTGTTTATTACTATTAAGATGTGATTTTAACAGTTCTTTCCGCCGTGTGAATAGGATCAAATTATTGTTTTTGAAAAATCTATCTTTGATAATTTCTCAGTAGCGTTCCGCTATTTACCACTACTAATTAAGAAATACTCTCCATCAAATTATTTTTTTTAGCTATTTAAGAGCCGGATTGAATGTAGACAAAAGAGAAATTTATTCTATAACCTAGAAAAAATATACTGGAAGATGATTGCTCGATTAAATTATATCCTTGAGTATAAAATTGGGTGGATTGCGAAAAATCTTATTCTATTCTTTTTTTGGGATACTATCTTGGAAAGTAGAAAAGCAAAATACCAGGGGTTAGACTTCACAGATTAATATCGGGAGTAAAATCTGGCCCCTTTTTTAGATCGATGGGACCTAATTTAAAATGATACCTTGGTTTCTGCTATTCAGTCATCAAGCTAGTAAACCCTGCTCCTTGTAATTCAAAGTTTACCGTACCATTTTCTACTGATATCGTTTCTATTAATTCATTAGAGCTTTCTATATTAGTAAGGTAAACGTTAAGCCCGCTAATACCTTCTGGAAGCCCGGTTAGGCTTACTTCCCGGGTTGCGCCTTTATTAACCAGGTGAATGGCATAGCTGCCTTTATCCTTATCTCCCAATGCAGCGGGGGTAATAGCTTCGTTGCTGGTAGTTATGGGGAGTGCGAATAGACCTTTTGGGGTATTTCCTAATTGCTGAAGGTTGAAAAAGCGTTGCGTAGGATGCAGTTCTTCCTCATCGTTCCCAAAAATTCCGCCACCAGACATTGGCGAATAATCAGCAGTCAGTTGCCATTGTAAAATTGTTAGAGGTTGAGCTTTATTCAGGATCTTTAAATACACATCAATTTCATCCAGGGCATAAGTAGGTTCTTCCAAAATTTGCGGATAACGCCACGCACCGGCATCAATACTTCCCTCCCCAATAAAGAGTGGTTTGTTTACGCGGTTGGAAATATCGTTCCACTTTGTAAGGTTTTCATCGGTCCACCCTCTCCAGGAATGAAAGGATACACCTCCAATATAAGGCCTGCTTTCAGGATCGGTAGAAGCTTCGGTGGTAAAATCCCAGCCATTGGCATCGGCGGTATCGCCCAGAAGAAAATCGGTTTCCAGCCCGTTTTCTCTGAAATAAACACCCAGTTCCTTGATCATTTCATTGTGCTCTTCTTCCGTCTGCCTCACATCAATACCTAAATCAGCCTCATTAAAAGAAAACATCACTGTTTTGACCCCATATTCGTCCTTTAGATATTTAATATAGGAAGTAAGGGATGCATATATTTCTTCTTTACGTTCAAGGTCAAGTAGATTTCCGCGATTTCCATCCATATCAATTCCGCTGGAAGGTTCACCAATTATTGCCCAACGCGGTGCAAACCATGCAGCCAGGATTACTGGTATCCCTTTTTCGTCAAGCCGTTGTGCCATTTTCATAGCGTCTTCCACTTTCGGGTCCAGATTCCCGTTTTTAGCCTCCTCAATTGGATCTTTAGCAGCATCTGGATGCCATTCCCTCCAGGGCATTTCTACGCGAGACCAAGCCACCCTAAGGTTTTCTAGGCTGTAATCTATCACCTGCGGATCGGTTGTTGGATTTTGTAACCTGAAATTCCCGCCAATGCCATCAAATTTCTTTCCTTCCTGTTCAGGAAAAACCTTTAATTCAACTACAGAATCATCGATATCCCCTGTAGCTTCAATGCTAAATGTATTGCTGAAATTTTTCCCTGAAGGGATTTCGCCTGAAGCGATTTCAAAATTTAATTGAAATGTTCCGTCTTCATTTTTTCTAATAATAACATTGGTTTGTTTTTCAAAATCTATTTGCAGCTGCCGCGAAGCAGAACTTACTAACAAACCTTTGGCCGGGGCATTGTATAATCCACCTAAATTTCCGGAAAAATCATTTCCAGAAATAGATTCTGGGTTTTTAAATTCAAAATTTGTTTCACTCCCAAAGACTGGAGGTAATTCTATTCTGAAAAAAGCTCCAATAAGCGCTAGGGAATCGGGAGATTTGAAGTCGATTTTCAATTTAGCCTTTCCTTCCCCTACATCGCTAATGCTTTGCACCCATTGGGTACTATCCATTTTATAACTGAAAATTTTTGTATCCTTATTTCTTTCAAAATCGATTTTCTGCCCTTCTTTTCGGGTTATCCAGGCGTTATCCCAATCAGACTTCATCAAAACCAGGCTGGAATTGAATTCCATTAACTGATTGTTTACCCGAATTCCGGTCATATTCCCCCAGGTGGTAAATTCGGCCTGAGCGAGGATTGGGGAAATATTTAGAACTAGTAATAGTAGTAAGAGAGAGTAGATTTTATTCATTTTTAGAGTTTATTCGTTTAACAATTTATCGGCCGCCAGCACTAAAAACAGGTAATCTGTAGTGCCGCCGCCTAATACATATTCGGTCTGCTGCCAAAGGAATGGCCATTCCAGTAATTCCGGAAAATCAGGTCGAATCAATGCCGTACCTGAACCAATTCCGCCGGGAGTAAAAGAAAAATCCCCACGGTTCATTCCATACGCCTGGGTCAACGAGCGCGAACCAACTCCCGATGCAAAAGAAGAAGTATTTACACCGGGATGTGTACCTAAAACGAAGTTAAGTGCATTCAGCATATATTCCTTTGGAAAAATATCAGGAAAAGCGGTATGTAAAAAATACTGTTTCATCCCAAAATTCTGAATTCCCCAACCGGCACCCCAAATATCCGGTTCGTAAGGCATTCCATAAGGGGTTTGCGCCCCAAGTTTTTCCACTTCCTGAAAATAATTTTCTACGGCAGTTTTTATTTTATTTCTGAAATTTTCATCCTGGATTTTATCAAAAACCGGCGCGAGAACCCAGCCGGTTTGTGAAATATTTTCTGAGAAAATATCAGTGTTTTCAGTAATGAATTCTTCATATTTCGATTCCGAAGTACTTTTAAAAAGTTCTACACTTAAACTGAGTTTATCTACCGGATTATCGGTGGTCGTGTTTTTCCAGGTTTGTTTGGCGATTTCCAAAGCATCTTCGGCAAGTTCTGGATTAAAATCTTTTAGCGTCCTGTAAGTCGCAGCCAGTGCCGCAGCACTTTGCAATTCCCTACCCGGATTTTCTTCGGTAAACACCCAACGATCATCTGGCGCGCCTTCCTGTCCTAAAGGAATTTCTGCTGAAGTTTCCGTTTCTTTATAAGTTTCTCCATCAGAATGATTTACCGGGTCTCCCAGCAAAACATATTGATCTAAAGTGGGGACGATTACCCCGCGATAAAATCTGCCCAAAGATTTATAGCCATTTACAATATGAATGGTTCCGTGTTCAATTTGCTGAAGAAAATCTGGCTTTCCATCGGGTTTTAGAATATCTACCGTTTTTGTTTCCTGGTTTATCGTGGTATTGTCGTAATCTTCCTGAAAAATCTCGTAAATATGGGAAAGTCCCTGAATGGTAGAAGCTTGTGACTCTATTCTAAGGTCAAAGTCGCCGGCATCGTGCCAACCTCCGGCATCAAGTCCGGGAACGTGTTCTCCGGGTTCGAAAGTGGTAAGGGTTTCGGGGCCTTGCAGGTAGCCATCAAAATGATTGGTATCTACGGGGGCCATTCTTGCATCATCTAAATGGCAGCGGCCGTGCCAGATTTTATACCTATCGTTTACTAACATATGGCACATTTGCACCGGTAAAAAATATTCTAAAGTGGGTTGCCAAACGTCACGTTTGTAAACATCCTTATTAATTTGGAAAGCTTCGGTAGTATAATCGCCATACTTTACCACATACATCCCGGGCTCTTCGATATTTGTAAAATCCAGCTGATAATATTTATACCTAAGAAATTCACCCCATTCTGAAGGATCTTCTGAAATAATTTCCGTGAAACCACCTTTATTATCAAGCCTTAATAATTTGGCTTCTTTCAGGTTAGTGTGATTTTGATCGGTCTCTATAACCGCAATTTTTTCCTGTCCCGGATGATAACCCACCTGGGAAATTTGCACCACGGGCTCATATGTGTAATCTTCTAAAGTATTTGGGGTAATAAGCCATTCTATGGCATTTTTTGTAGCGCCTGAGGGCACCAAAGACCTTACAACATACCAGCCGTTGCTATGTTGAGCCCGGCCGTCAATCAACTGTAACTGATTTCCTCTTAGGTTTTCAATGCGTAAAGTTTGTTTTGGTGTCCCAGGTGCTATAGTAAGTTCTTTACCTGTGGCCATTGGTTCAATTTGATATTCATCTTCACCGTCATAGGATCCGGGTCCATTTGCCTGTCGGTTAAAAAGGCCAAATTCGTTATCCATATAATAGGATTTGCCAAAAAGGTAGCCGGGGAAGAATTCTATATTCATTCCAACTTTTCCAATCCATTCTTCTGGCAAGGCTTCGTCAAGGTCTACGATGATTTTAAAAGATTTTCCCTGCGGAATTATTTTTAAGTTATAGGAAAATTCCAGGTCGGGATATTCAATAGGGTTAAAGCCTTTTCGGTTTTTGGCTTCATCGGGATAAGCCATTTTCACACTAATAGTATTCTTTTCCCTGTCTACAACGCGTTCCCCAACTTTTGGAACGGGTTGCCACTGCCCCGGTGTAGGTTCCAACCTTAAATCGCCATTGGTTGCGACTCTGATTCCATTTTGGATAATTCCAACGCCGCCCTGATGACTTTCCGGGTAAAAATCGTGCGCAAGCATTACGTTTAGCCCACGCATTTCCAAATATTCCTGTTCGTTAATTCTAAGACTGTCTCCAACATTCTGCGCAAAGGAAGATGAGATTGCAAAACAGCAAATTAAAGAGGCGAGTACTAGTGATTTCATTCTTAAAAGATTTAGCTATAAAACTATGGAGATAGGTTTATAAGGATTTATACTATTTTGTCAATTCATTGTATGAATTTTTCAAAACTGTGTAAAACAGGGCTTTTATTCTATCTTTAAATTATCAATATTAAAATTTAACTGTATTAAAAGTCATCAATGAAAAAGCTTATAATATTAATTTGTTGTTTAAGTGTTTTGATCGCCTGTAAATCAGAAAAATCTGGGAAAGACAATGGAGAAGAACTACAAAATCATCCGGATCAAGCACTGATTACCGAGTTTGAAACTGCTGCAAACAAAGATTTATTACAACGATGGTATCCATTAGTGATCGACAAGGAAGACGGGGGTTATTATAGTGAAGTAACGCACGACTTTAAACTGGGAGAAAAACATGACAAAATGGTGGTAACCCAAGCGCGACATATCTGGACGAATGCTAAAGCGGCCGAACGAAACCCAAAAGATTCCTCATATCTGGCAAATGCCGAGCACGGATTTGAGTTTTTCAGAGACGTGTTATGGGATAAAGAAAATGGCGGATTTCATAACCTGGTAAATAAAAAGGGGGAACCCATTATTAAAGAAGGTGAGTCTAAAACCGCTTATGGAAATTCTTTCGCTATTTACGGTCTGGCGGCCTATTATGATGCTTCAGGAAATGAAGAAGCACTCGACTTGGCAAAAGAAACTTTTAACTGGCTCGAAAAACATAGCCACGACAAAAAGTATAAAGGATATTTTCAGCATATGGAAATGGACGGAACGCCTATAGAAAGAGCAGCGAAAATGGCTTCAACTTCAGATATTGGGCATAAAGATCAAAACAGTTCTATACATCTACTTGAAGCATTCACTGAATTATACCGGGTTTGGCCTAATGATCTTCTAGAAGAACGTTTAGAAGAATTACTGGTGATAATCCGAGAAACTATTGTAAATGAAGATAATTATATGAACCTGTTCTTTGAGCGAGACTGGACCCCTGTAACTTTTAAGGATAAGTCTAAAGAAGAAATCGAAACGCATTATTACCTGGACCATGTTTCTGCCGGGCACGATGTGGAAACCGCCTTTTTAATGCTTGACGCTTCCGCAGCACTGGGTTTAAAAAATGATAGCCTAACCTTACAAATAGCGAAAAGAATGGTAGATCACAGCTTAAAAACTGGTTGGGATGCTGATGTAGGCGGGTTTTATGATGGTGGATATTATTTTGAGGGAGAAGATGGAATTACTACGGTAAACGATAAAAAGAACTGGTGGGCCCAGGCGGAAGGTTTAAATACCTTATTAATTATGACTGAGAAATTCCCAGAGGATGAAATGAATTACCGAAAATATTTTGACGAATTATGGAGTTACACGAAAACCTATATGATGGATGAAGAAAACGGTGGCTGGTATGAATGGGGCTTAGATAAATCTCCGGATGCCAAAACTGCTTTAAAAGGACATATTTGGAAAGCAACTTATCATAATTACAGAGCTTTAACTCACGTAGCAGATAGGTTGAAGGAAATGAATTAGAAAAATGAGGATGAAGATTATTTAATTTTCGTCCTCATTTAAAATAGGTTTTAGTTAGTAGATGTTACTTCTTGCTAAGCCTTAAACTCAAGACATCATGTGGATGCACGATGGTTTTAAGCTCTTTCCTGGTAGATTTTAAGTTTTTATTAGCCCAGATATCGTTCACTTGAAATTCTTCTTGCTGAAAGTTTAAAGTGTAATCGAAATCTGGGTCTTCAATAAGGTGTTTTTTCCAATCAAAATTCAGTGTTTTTTCATTGTCTGAACGATTAAGAAAAGTAATAGCCCAATCTCCATTGGCTAAAGGCTTCACCCAGATTTCCAAACCATCTTCAGCTTGGTATTTAAAGGCTTGTACACCTAAAGAATCCTGATTAATCGCAATCATTTCTTTATTGGTAAGAATCTCTATAGTTTTCTTGCTCATGGAATTTAGGTCGTTTCCGGCCATTAGTGGAGCGGCAAGCATTGCCCACATACTAAAATGTGCCCGGTCTTCGCTGGTAGACATTCCATTTCCAACTTCCATCATATCAGGATCGTTCCAATGACCCGGGCCTGCATATTTACGAATTCCTTCCTGCATATCAAGAATTTGAAGTACTCCCCACGAAGACCAGTCGCCATGATCTTCTTCACAATCCCAGCAGTTATAGATATCGCCAGTGGTTCTCCAAAGATGGCCAATATCCTGTGCCCATTCCCATGGCTCATTTTGTCCCCATTCGCAAATACTCAAAACTATAGGTCGTTCTGCTTCATATAAAGCGTTTCTCATAGTTGTATAAGCTCCCTCGGCATTGAGTCCGTCGGTATCACACCAGTCATATTTTAAATAATCCACACCCCAACGAGAATAAGTTAAGGCATCCTGATATTCGTAGCCCCGGCTTCCTGGTCTGCCAGCACAAGTAGTACCTCCTGCATCAGAATAAATTCCAAATTTTAATCCTTTTGCATGAACGTAGTCTACCAAGGCTTTCATTCCAGATGGAAAACGCTCCTTATTGGCAGAAATAAATCCATCTTCATCACGTTCCCCGTGCCAGCAATCGTCTATAACAATATATTCATAGCCCGCATCTTTCATTCCACTAGAAACCATAGCATCTGCAGCTTCTTTAATAAGATCTTCATCTACCTCGCAACCAAATTTGTTCCAGGTGTTCCACCCCATAGGCGGAGTTTGTGCCAATTCCTCAAATTTCTGGGCAAAGCTGTTTAAGCTTAAAAGTAAAGCTAATAATATGTAAATTTTGGTTTTCATTTTTATTAAAATTTATAATGGCAGTAAAAAATATTCCCTGAAAAATTAATCCCAGGGAATATTGGCTAATTTGATCTGAAGTGTTTTAGCGTTCCTCAAATCGAACATTGTCGATAGCAAAATTGAGTAGCACATCGGCGCCTTCAAAAGCCATCCCAAATTCTGCGTCCACCAAACTAAAATCAGGCTGATTTAAAACTGATGCAGGAATACTAACGGTAGTCCAGCTTCCTCCAGTATCAAAGGCTTCTCCCGTTTCGTTCCAAGGATTCCAATCATAGAAAGCGTCAACTCCAGATGATGCATTAAACCTGATCCTAAACATTCCTTCGCTTATGGGTTCTAAAGTATAGATGTCGAATTTCAGATCATAATCATCTAAATCTGCACCTACCATATCGGCTCCATAAAAAGTATCGTCATTTCTCCAAAAAAGGTCTTGCCAACCTGTTCCACCGGTTTGAAAATTAGCTCTTCCGTAATTACTTCCGTCAAGGCTTATAGATGGATCGTTTTCTGCTTCTACACTTCCCCAGTAAGGGTTTTTGCCATCCCAGTCAAAAAATACAGCTTCAGTATTGGCCACCGGCTGCGGGCCACCACAGCCTGGAGTATCGAAACGCACATTATCAATAGCGAAATTCAGTAAAACATCGGCACCTTCAAAGGCCATCCCAAATTCAGCATCTATAAGGCTAAAATCTGGTACTCCTAGTGCAGAAAGTGGAATTTCAACGGTTTCCCAACCATCTGTAGTAAATGGCTCTCCGGTATCATTCCAGGGTTGCCAGTCGTAAAAAGCATCAACGCCATCCGAATCATTAAATCTAATTCTAAACATTCCTTCACTAAATGGTTCTATCACATTGATATCGAACTTCAATACATAATCTTCCAGATTATCGCCGACAATATCTCCCCCGTTAAGGGTGCCACCGTTTCTCCAGAAAAGATCCTGCCAGCCGGTTCCTCCAGTCTGGAAATTAGCTCTTCCGTAGCTACTACCATCAGGACTTAAGGCAGCATCATTTTCTGGTGCCACATTACCCCAATAAATACCTTTATCATCCCAGTTGAAGAAAACGAGTTCTTCATCTCCTACCGGACATTTACCACCTTCATCTGAAGGAATTCCTAATACGGCAACGAGATCATTTGGTATTAAAACCCTATTAATCTCATGAATTAAACCGTTTGTTGCTCCGATATTTGCAGCACTTATCCCTGAAGGTATCGCCTCTGCAAAAGAAGGTCTTAATCTTGCATTTTCCCCACTTAGATCTGCTGTGAAAACATCATCGTATAAAGTAGATATTTCTCCACCATCTGTAAGTTGGCTACTCATTAAATTACCTTCGTGCAGGTGGTACATCAATAGATTTGCCAATGCTTCCAATTCCTCTTCAGATTCAAAATCATCCAGGCTTTCAAAATTTGTAATTTGTGCAAACAAGGCTGTAAAGGCATCGTTATTTGGCACAAATACTGTTAGTTCTTGCTCTTCATCTTCTAAAATACTAGTTAAACCAGCTTTTTCAACGGCAGCTAGAAAGGAAGAATATCCCCTGTCTTCACTACGCTCTTTAAGGTTTAGCGTAGCTCCTAAAATTTGTTGAAACACATCTTCTGGCAATAGCACCTTATCTACACCGTGTACAACGCCATTTATGCCCTGTATATCGGTGGTGGTAAAATTGGTATTAGTGTAACTAGCATCAGATATCACTGCATCAGCACTAATTGTTAGAGTTTCTCCTTGAAGGGTTGTTTGCTCGGTTTCAGCGATGACCGCTGATAAGGTATTAGCTCCTGAAACCACATGATGTTCTAAAACTTCCTGCAGGATGTCAGCAGGGATATCGCTAAGGTTTTCCCAACCAAAAGCTCCGTTAAGTTGCATCATGAAATTTTCAAAAGCTGCATTTGTAGGGGCAAAGACCGTAAATGGATAAAGTTCATTCTCTACATCGGTAGTTGATAAAGCTTCGTCCAATCCGGCGAGCTCAATAGCTTCAGCAAGCATAGAAAAATCGGGGTTAGCTTGAGTATGATTAAAAACCGTTGGTGGTAAAAGAACCGCATCTATTTGATGTAAAACCCCATTGGTGGTTCCAATATCAAAAGAATTACTTACCAAAGTGGCCATACCGTTAAAGCTGGCATCACCATCGGTATTTATAAAAAGGCTTAGGTTATTGCCTTCAGGTCCTGTAGCCATTGTAGGGATGTAACCGGTAGCTAGAGTAGATGAGAAATCGGCAGTGGTCGTGCTAAGCACGTGGTTTAGCAGAGTGTTTGTTAGCTCTTCTTCTGAAAGCCCTCCCAGATCGACCTCACCGAATGCAGCATTATTTGGCGCAAAAACTGTGTAGGTAGATGTACTTCTTAAGGTAGAATCCAGTCCAGCATCGTTTAAAGCCTGAGAAAGCGTAGATAAATCCTGTGTTTCTTCAATTACTTCGCTTAAATTTCTTGGATCATCTCCTAATTGCGGATAAATATCATCGTCATTATCACAAGCACTAAAGCCTGCTATTATGACAATTAAGAGTAAATAGTATAGTTTTTTCATCTGTGGTTATTTTATTATGAAATTTCAGATGGAACCTCCAGTTTGGAACTATCCAGTTTTAAGTGAACAGTTCCAAAGTCTATCAGTTTCATATTTTATTTAAGAGCATTTATAATCAGCATTGAGTCTATAGAAAACCAAAGTCATCTACATAGAAAACATACTGTGCTTTTCCGGTATTAGAAGATTCCTGGAAATCTATCCTGTTTATTACTGCGGGAGCTCCTCCATTAGGAAAGAAATCTGCCAATGGAATAACAACTTTAGTCCATTCTCCGGGAATAAGTTCTACTGTTACCTGGCCTGCAAAATCGTTTATAGCGATGTTTACGGTTTCCCCGGGATCTCCTGTTCCATATAAAGAAACAGTTATATCGCTATATTCATTGAACGGAATATTTGGAGCCAGGAATGTTAATCCAGACCAGGCTTCTCTAACACTCTTAATGGAATATTGACCTAAGGCCTGCTCGGTAGATTGTACATCAAAAGTACCGCCCCATTGGCTCATTTCCCAATCTGGGTTAAGCTCGTCTATATAAATGGAATAGCTAAAGCCATAAGAATCTGATTGGGCAGAAGCACCTCTGGAAGTTTCCAGGTGTATAAATGCTTGCTCAATTCCATCAGGAACTGCTACTGTAACTTCGGTTTCGTTCACCGATAGAATTTCGGCTTCCCGCTCTACTAGTGTTCCTTCTTCCTCGCTACCCGATGCGAATATTACTGCTGATGTTTCTGTAAAATCCCCTCCAATAAGAGTTACTGTTTTTTCACCGGCTTCAGTAGTACTTTCAGTAAAATCTGTAATCGTTAATAATGAGAAATCATATTCTGTAGTACCACTAAGGTTTTCTACCAACATAATGTTATCCTGCCCAACATAAGGAGCTGTCTCTGGAATTGTAACAAAAGCCAATTCATCTGTGCCCAGGGCCGGATTGAAACTTGCTCGTTCCCCATTAAAATATATACCTATTATAGAACTTAGGTTTTCACCTCTTATAATATAGGTGTTTTCTAAAGTACCTTGTGTTACGGGAACATCTTCTCTTGCTTCGCTAACACTGGTAATTACTGGTGGCGCATTGCCTCCTTCAGTTTCTTCAACATCAAACTCACTATCGCAAGAGACTGTAAAGATTGCTGAGAATACCAGCAAAAGCAGACCGAGACGGTTTTTTAAATTAATTTGTAGATTTTTCATAATATTTTTATTGAAAATTTTATTATTCCTCATCAAAATCATAAGGTACCGGTGCCTCTAGTAAAGCCGGGTTGTTTTGTGTTTCGTTACTTGGGTAAGGAAACAATAGATCATCCATATTTGGGGTGAAAGTTTCAGACGCTACAGTAGGAGGTGTGGTATCGTTATTAAAAGTTCCTCGTTCTGTTTGTGCTAAGAAATTTATCGCGAAATCTGGCCCGCGTCTTACCACATCATACCAGAATTCGAACTCAAAAGCTAATTCGATTCTGCGTTCCTGGAAGACATCATCTATTGTAGGGTTTTCTATATTTTCAAGCCCCGCTCTTCTTCTAACCTTGTTAAAAGATTCTGTCCCTTCTGCAACTGAACCGCCTCCCATAAGGGCTGCTTCAGCGTGAATAAGCAAAAGTTCTGCATACCTTAGAATATAGGTGTTGTTGGGGTAGCTTTGCATTCCGCCGCCGCCATTAGAGGCTGCGTTACCTACTACATATTTTTTAATCCCGACATTGGTTCCCTGGTGGTTTACATTTTCTGAAACCGTATAACCATCGTTAAGATCTGGATATACAGCACCTGGGTCCATAATTGTGGCATAATAACGTAGATCTTCTTCCTTATCTTCATAAGCTTCTTGTAAATCTAAAGAAGGTCCAATGGCTGAATATCCATCTGAAAATCCAGTAATACCTGCCTGGGCAAAAAGTGATTGTAACCCATTTCCTTCTGCATATTGTCCGGAAGTACTCCACTGTAATGCAAAAATAGATTCTGGGTTATTATCATTTTCGGTTAAGAAAAGATCGTAATAACTACCTGAAGGATCGCCATCTTCAGCATCGCCACCATAAAGTTTAAATTCTCCTGAATTAATAACTTCATCTGCCAGTCTATATGCTTCTGAGTAATTCTCTTCGTAAAGATAGATTTTCGCCAGCATGGCTTTTGCTGAACCACTGGAAACCCTTGCGTTCTCTTCATAATTTGACCCCCTGGTATTATCGTCCAGGTTTTCCATAGCAAACATCAAATCCCTTTTTATAAATTCATATACATCTTCCTCGGGGTTTCTTGGAACTACAGGCTCTAATACATACTCTGTGTTATCTGCAATAATTGGAACAGAACCAAAGATTCTAACTAAATAGAAGTATGCGGTAGCCCGAACAAATCTTGCTTCTCCAATGGCATTGTTGGTTACCTCCACAGAAACGTCTTCCCCTACAGCTGTGGGTAGTGTATTTATAAGACTGTTAGATTGCGCTATTACTGCATATAAAGATTCCCAGGCCTGTGTTAAAGTACCATGCTCACCGGTAATGGCAAAATTACCAAAATCTGCATTTCGTGGATCCCAGGTTCTTCCATTACCCGAACTTAATTCTCCAATCCCCCAGGCTACGTTACTAATAAAATTGAACCAGGGTTTGGAATATAGGTGGTTGGTTGAAGATATTACCTGATCGTCTGTTTTATAGAAATCTGCTACACTGTAAGAATCTTCTGGCGGCCTTTCTAAAAATTCTTCACTACAAGAAGGGAAAAATAAAAGTAATGCTGCTATCGCTATAATTTTAGCGTTATTTAGTTTCTTCATCATCATATTTTTTATAGTTCAACATTAAGTCCCAGGGTAAAAGTTCTCGGAGAAGGATAGCGTCCATTGTCCAAGCCCATTAATAAGGCATTTTGATTATAAGATCCTACTTCAGGGTCGTAACCTGAGTAGTTGGTAAAGGTGTACAGGTTTTGAACACTACCATAAATTTTTAGTTTATTCAAACCTATTCTTCCTGATAGATCATTAGAAAAGGTATATCCTAGAGTAACATTCTGAATTCTTAAATAAGATCCGTCTTCAATATATCTGTCTGAAATATTAATGTTTGGAGTATCATTTCTTGCCAGCCTCGGGGCTGATGCATCTGGATTATCAACCGACCAGTAATCTAATACTGAAGGGGACTGATTAACGTAATAAGCATTAGCGGCCGTTAGGGTTCGGTTTACGGCGTTGAAAACATCATTTCCATAAGATCCTTGTAGAAATGTAGAAAGATCGAAATTCTTATAACTTACAGAGTTTTGAAATCCAAAAGTAAAATCAGGATGAGGGTTTCCAATTACAGTTCTATCATCATTGTCTATTACTCCGTCGTTATTTATATCGCGGTACTTTATATCTCCAAGCCAGGTTGTGCTAAACAGTGCATCTTCAAACGGTCTTCCAAATTGAACCGCTGCACCCTCGAAATCTGAAGTAGTTCTAAAAAGTCCTTCTACCTGATATCCGTAGAACATTCCCACAGGGTCTCCCACTCTTGTTAAGGTAATGTTTTGATTTGAATCATTTAGGCTTATATCTCCATTAATGGTTAAGTCGCCCAAAAGTTCTGTAACTTCATTCTTATATCTTGATAATGTAAGAGTAGAACTAAAGTTAACATCAGAGTTTCCTAGGGTTTTATAAGATAAAGTAAGATCTACCCCTCTATTTACCATTTCGCCCAGGTTTACCCAGGGAGCCGTAATTGCTCCGGGAGAATTTCCTCCGGTAACAAAATCGGTCACGGCAAGTTGGTATAAGAAGTCTTTAGATACTTTATTATAAACTTCTACAGTAGTACTAAGTCGGTTTTCAAACATAGTGAAATCCAGACCTAAGTTGGTTTGTGTAGATGACTCCCAGGTTAAATCGGGATTTCCGAAATTAGCATATTCGAAGCCAGTTCCCATTCCTGTATTAATGGTATTTAAACTAACTCCGTAAGCGAAGTTTGGAATTGCCTGATTACCAACTTCACCATAACCACCGTATAGTTTAACATTCTCAATAGCCTCTACATCGCTCATAAAAGCTTCGTTGGATAGTCTCCACGCAGCTGAAATAGAGGGAAAATATCCCCACTTATTACCTTCTGCAAATTTTGAAGAACCATCTGCACGAATAGAAGCTGTTACATTATACCTATTATCGAAAGAATAAATAGCCCTACCAAAATAAGATTCGAGAGCATTACTACCCTGATATTGATCGGTGAAATCGTTAGCGTTACCTGTACCCAAAATAGGGACATCATTTCCTACAAAATTACCATCCTGGGCAATTACTCCTTCCCAGGTAGATTGCTGCACTTCCTGACCTACCAGTGCAGTAAGATCGTGCTTATCACCAAAGGTATTATTATAGGTCAAAAGGTTTTTGATTACCCAAAAATCATTGCTTTCCCTTCTTACATTAAGAATGTTTTCTCCACGATTAATAGCTCCATAGCTAAAGGTCGGTTGAAAGCGGTCACTTTGGTTATATCCAAAATCGCCACCAAATTCAGATCTAAAACTTAGGTTTTCGTGAAGTGTGAATTCCGCAAATAAATTACCAAAAAGTCTGTTTCGGGTAAGGGTGTTATCAATATTTAAAGCTTCAGCGATAGGGTTTCTAATGGCAAAAGCGATTTCCTGCGGGGTTTGTGGCCCTGCAAAAGAACCATCGGCATTATAAACGGCCGTAGCAGGATTATTCAAAAGCGATAGTGATATTAACCCATTACTGGCATTGTTAAGTGTAATTTGATCGTTGGTTCTACTTCCGGTTAAAGTTACTCCGGTTTTAACCCAGTCATTAATTTTAGCATTAATGTTGGCCCTTACTGTTGCCCGATCAAATCCGGAACCAATTACAGTACCTTCCTGATCTGTATAAGAAGCTGAAATAAAATAATTTATATCCTCACTTGCTCCCGAAAAGGAAAGCTCATGGTTCTGCTGCATTGCATCATCAAAAATTTGTGCCTGCCAATCTGTACCAGGCCCTAGGAGACTTGGATTTAGAAATTCAATTTGCTCATCCAATCCATAAATTTCTCCGATGGTATTTTGAAGTTGAGCATACTGCTGCAGATTCATAACATCTATTTTATTGGTAGGACGTTGGATAGCCGCATAGGTATTGTAGGTTAGTTTTGCTTTTCCTTTTTTACCTTTTTTAGTAGTAATTATTACTACCCCATTGGAACCCCTCGAACCATAGATTGCAGTTGCAGAAGCATCTTTCAAAATATCTATAGATTCTATATCATTTGGGTTTATGGAAGAGAGCGGGCTAACGTCTGTAGATCCACTACCTGCTCCAATACCTCCATCTGCAACCGAGCGGCCACTTGTTGAAATGTTTTGGGAATCTCCGGAAATTGGAACTCCATCTATAATGTAAAGAGGTTCGCCGGAACCTGTAATAGTGTTCACCCCTCTTATTTTTACTGAAACTGCACTACCTGGCTGGCCTGAGTTTTTAGTAACCATTACCCCTGCAGCACGACCCTGCATAAGTTGGTCTACACTTACTTGCGGAATATTTTCTATAGCCTCGGCATCTATTCTAGATACAGAACCGCTTATATTCTCACGAAGTTGAGAGCCGTAACCTATTACTACCACCTCATCAAGACTGGAAGCATCTTCGGAAAGCGTGACACTTAAATTTTCACCACCGCTTACTTCAACTTCCTGGGTAGCAAAACCTACAAAACTGAATACCAATATTGCATTTTCTCCAGTGGTTATTTCAAAATTGCCATCAAAATCTGAGGTAGTGCCATTGCTGGTGTTTTTTTCTATGACGTTTACGCCCAAAAGTGGCATGCCGTTCTCGTCGGTAATTGTACCGGTAACTGTTTCCTGTGCCTGGCTAAGCTGCGCGGCAGAGCAAAACAGCAAAACCAGTAAAATTTTGCTATAGCTCCATAAACTATAGCAGGAATTAAGTAAAAGTTTGTACATAAATACTAATTTGAATATGATTTTAACAATTAAGGTTTTAGTAATTTTTAAATACTCCTGTTGCAGTATTTAAAATAATAAGCCTAAAATCTAACATATTCAAAATTACACTATAGGTTAAGAAAGTGTTAATAGTATTTTATCATTTAATGATAATATTTTTTCCGTTTATGATTTACATTTATTAATCAGAAAATTATAAGTCAGACTTATTGAGATTTAGGTAGATAAAGCAATACAATTTTGTGAGATTTCTAGTTTTTTAGGCTTGTAAATAAAACCTAACTGTAGAAATTACAATCTAATACTTTAATTTTTCTTTGATGAAGTTCTTAAAATAGACTTAATAAATAAGCCCGATTCTGAGATATTTTTATGTTCTTTTAGTCCTGATGGCAGCGTACCGGGTAATAGGGCTGCCGAAGCTTCGTCTTTATCGGCTATAGACCAGTTGCACCAGGAAAGATTGTGTGTATCCATAAATCTCATCCATTCTTGCGTTTCTTCTTTATAAACCTTTCCGTCACCATCGGCTTCTGTAGTTCCAAATTCGGTAACAAAAATTGGAAGCCCTGCGTTTATCGCCTCTTCTGCTTTATGCATAAGTCCTTCCTGATGTGTGCCCGCATAAAAATGAAGGCCATATGCAATATTTTGTTTCTTTATTGGATTTTTTGCTGCCTCCTCTACATCCTGGGACCAGTTAGGCATTCCGCAAACAATAATATTATCGGTATCAAATTTTCTAATTTCTGCTATAATTTCTTCGTGATAGGGTTTTAAAACCTCATCCCAGGAAACGTCTAATGGCTCATTGTAGGTTTCATAGATAAGGTTTGGATAATCACCATACTTTTTAGCTACCTCAGCAAAGAATTTTTTAGCCTCTGCGGTATGTTCTTCAGCATTATGATCGTGCCAATCTACAATAACATATATGCCATTGGCAATAGCTGCATCTATCACGTTAAATATTTTTTCCTTTTCAATTTCGGGATTTTCCAGATATCCGCCATGCTCTATCCCCATTGCGGCACGTACCACGGTGACATTCCAATCCGCTTTCAAAATATCTATACTTATAGAATTATAATATTGCGGTTGCCACTGGCTCCAAAATAACGACATACCTTTTAACTGGACAGGTTCACCTTGTTCATTCAAAAGCTTTGTGCCCTCAATTGAGAGTTGCCCGTTTTGTGCCACAGCTGAGTTTGAAGATTGCGCAGCAATTTCCAGGCAAGAAAAAAGTAATATTACAAGAAAGCCAAATGATCTGTAAAAATATTTCATAGTTTGATTGTTTTATAGTACTCGTTTAATCCCGCTAAATTCATCACGATATTGACTAGGGGTGCAATTTTTACTCTTTTTAAAAACCCGGTTGAAATTGGCAATATTATTAAAGCCACATTTAAAAGCGATCTCTGCAATGCTTAGATCTTTTTCTATTAACCAGCGCGCCGCATAACCAATTCTGGTATCATTGATATATTCAATAAAGGTTTTTCCGGTTCTCTTTTTTATAAAACGGTTAAATGAAACCTGGCTCATATTAACGAGTTCAGAAATCTCAGCCAGGGAAATTTTATTATGATAATTTTCCTGGACGTAATCGTAAATTATCCTTATTTGATCGCTGTTTTCAAAATCTTTATTGTTCGAAGTGTAAGTTGATAATAGGCGCTGATTCCTGGAAGTAGCAAGATCATGCAAAATAGAAATTAACTCCAGAAAGTAATCTATACTATCTATTTTGGAGAGTTTAAGAAGCTTGGGTTTTATTTCAGTAGAGATTTTCTCTGAAAATAGAATGCCATGTGCAGAACGCTCAAACATATCTTTTATAGGTTTCATAATTCTGCGACTAAGTAATCTCGTATCAAAAAGATCGTCATGAAACTGTATGGTGATCTCGTGTATCTTATCGCTCTTACAATTATGTAACTGCCACCCGTGCTGAATATTGGGTCCTACCAAAACCAGTTCTAAATCACTTATTTCTTCCATACTATCTCCAACCACCCGTCTTACTCCTTTGCCGTTTAGGACGAAATTGAGTTCATATTCCGGATGAAAATGAATTGGAAAATCAAAATCGTTTTTAATTCGGTCAAAAACTAGGAAACTGTCTTCAGGAGCTAAAGGTGTGATTTCGCGATGTATATCTTTATTCATAATAAAAGGACTTTCGGAATAGAGAAAATTTCATCAATAAATGACAAAATCATATTAAGTTAATAAATTGAAGCGTATTATTTTTGGAATTCCTTAACAACTGACTACTTAAAAAATGCAATCACTAATTGGATGGGTTAAATATAAAATAAGATTTAGTAAATCCTAAATCATTTAATCAGATCTATAGTATTAAATAATCTTTTCAATGAATAAATTAATCAAAATCCTGACATTGCTAGTTTTCGGTTTATCTATTTTTTCGTGTAAAACAGCCAAGGATATTGATTTTGATAAAATTCAGCTTGCAGATAAACAAGCCACCAAAGAGACAAAAATCTTATATCAAAGAATCCAGGATATCGCTAAAGAGGGGATCGCTTTTGGGCATGAAGATGCAACAGCCTATGGGGTAAACTGGAAAGATGATGGTAAAAAGATGAATAGTGATGTAAAGAAAATTACCGGAAAATTCCCGGCTGTTCACGGTTTCGATCTTGGACATATAGAATTAGGTCGATCTACAAATCTTGATACGGTTTCTTTTGATCTCATGCGAAGGCATATAAAAAAAATAAATAGAAAAGGGGGTGTTATTACAATGAGTTGGCATCTTGATAATCCGGTAACCGGTGGTGATTCGTGGGATACAGCAACTGCCGTATCTCAAATTCTGAAAAACGGCGGGGAACGTGAAAAATTTGAATTATGGATAAAGCAGCTTTCAAATTTTTTTAAGTCACTAAAAGATGAGAAGGGGAATTACATCCCTGTAGTTTTTAGACCATATCACGAAATGAACGGCAGCTGGTTTTGGTGGGGAGAAGGTATTGTAAGTAATGAAGATTATAAAAACTTGTGGCGGGAAACTATTGCATTGCTTCAGGAAAATCAGGTGCACAATTTACTTTATGCCTATTCACCAAATACCGTAGGCTCTATAGAAGAATTTAATAAATATTATCCGGGAGATGAATTTGTTGATGTTTTAGGAATAGATATTTACAACCATAGTGGAGATGAAGCCTTTACGGAAAGCCTTAAGCAAAATCTGGAAATTTTAAAGAACAAAGCAACTGCCAGCAATAAACCCTATGCACTTACCGAAAGCGGAAACAATAAATTTGGGATGAATGCCGAATGGTGGACCGAAGCGCTTTACCCCGGAATTAAAGATTCCGGTATTGCGTGGGTATTGGTATGGCGTAATGCCCGGCCAGATCATTATTTTGCTTCCTATAAAGGCGATGTTGCAGAGGAAGATTTTAAAGCATTCGAAGCCCTGGAGGAAATACTTTTTTTAAAAGAAATCAGCAAAATTAACTACTAACCAATTTCAATTTATGCTACAAGGCCTGGATATACTTATTATCTTACTTTACCTTACCGGAACTATTTTAATAGGCCTTGCGCTTAGAAAAAAAGCCCAAAAAAGTAAAGATGATTACCTAATGGGAGGCAAAAACCTTCCCTGGTATATGATGGGTCTTTCCAATGCCTCGGGTATGTTTGACATTTCCGGAACAATGTGGCTTGTAACATTAACTTTTGTTTATGGCTTTAAAAGTATCTGGATTCCCTGGCTTTGGCCGGTTTTTAACCAGGTGTTTCTTATGGTTTATCTGTCGGCCTGGCTTAGAAGGTCTAATGTAACCACTGGAGCAGAGTGGATCTTGTTTAGATTTGATAGCGGGCGCGGTGGCCGCTGGTCTCACGCCATAATAGTGGTTTTCGCCATTTTAAGTTGTCTTGGTTTCCTGGCCTACGGCTTTATTGGGTTGGGTAAATTTGTAGAAATATTTATTCCCTGGGATATTGTTTCCGTTTATATCCCTTTTGACGTTCCTCCTTCTTACTTGCCTCATTTCTACGGAATAATCTTTACGCTTTTTGCCGTGTTTTATTCGGTATTGGGTGGAATGTCTGGTATTGTCTGGACAGATGTACTTCAATATGGAATTATGACCATTTCTTCTATTGCCATCGCGGTAATTGCCTGGCAGGCTATGGGAGAAAACACACTTAATGTGCCAGATGGCTGGATGAATCCATTCTTCGATTGGGAGCTAAATATGGACTGGTCTGGAATTATAAGCGATGTTAATACCAAAATCGCTTCAGATGGATATTCCCTTTTCGGAATCTTCTTTATGCTCATGGTTTTTAAAGGTATTCTCTCCAGTATTGCAGGCCCCGCCCCAAATTATGACATGCAGAAAATCCTTTCTACAAAATCCCCTTTGGAAGCTGCAAAAATGAGTGCGTTTTCTATAGCTGCGCTTATACCTACCCGTTATCTTATGGTGGGAGGATTTTCAATTTTAGGAATACTCTTTTATGAAGATCTAAAACTGAGTACAGCGGGAGTTATAGACTTTGAAAAAGTTTTGCCCGCTGCCATAGAACAATTTGTGCCGGTAGGATTACTCGGCTTGTTGCTTGCCGGTTTACTTGCTGCATTTATGTCAACATTTGCAGGTACTTTAAATGCTGCCCAGGCCTATATTGTTAATGATATTTACTTAAAATATAAAAATCCGCTTGCTACATCTTCTAAAATTAAGTTGATGAACTACAGTAGCGGTATAGTGGTGGTTTTAATAAGTATTGTGCTTGGCTTTTTTGTACAGGATGTAAATTCAATTCTGCAATGGATCGTTTCCGCGCTTTACGGAAGTTATGTAGTATCCAATGTTTTAAAATGGCACTGGTGGCGCTTCAATGGAGAAGGATATTTCTGGGGGATGCTTTCAGGAATAATCCCGGCCCTTATTTTCCCGATTTTTACAGATACACTGGATCTATACTATTTCCCTATCATCCTTTTAATATCAATTGCCGGAAGTATTATAGGAACTTATTCTGCCCCGCCAACCAATAGAGCTTTGCTCAAAGATTTTTATAAGAATACAAGGCCCTGGGGTTTTTGGGGACCCATACACCGCGAAATTACCGCTGAAGATCCAAATTTCACCAGAAATAACGGGTTTAGCCGTGACATGATCAATATAGTCGTGGGAACCCTTGGCCAAACTTTACTGGTTGTCATTCCTTTATACCTCATTCTGCATGAAACCCTACCCATGCTGGTGTGTATTGCAATATTAATTGTTTGTATCATTTTTCTTAAAAAGAACTGGTGGGATTATATCAAAAAAGAACCAAACATTACCAATAAATAAGATCGTCTTATGGACACAAAAAACCAAACCCGAAAAATTCCCGGATACGATAAAATTAGGCAGAAACATACAGAATTGCTCGAAACCCCTAATATGCCGGTAGCAGATTCCAATGGAGTATTTATAAGATATCAAAATCCTGTATTAACAGGAGCTCATGCCCCTTTAGAATGGCGGTATGATTTTGATACAAATACCAATCCCTTTGGAATGGAGCGAATAGGAATTAACTCCACATTTAATCCCGGTGCCATTAAATGGAAAGGAAAATATCTTTTAGCTGTTAGGGTAGAAGGTAACGACCGTAAATCTTTCTTTGCCATAGCCGAAAGTCCTAACGGCTTAGATAATTTCAAATTCTGGGAAAAACCTATAGAATTACCCCAGACTGAAATTCCGGATACGAACGTTTATGATATGCGTTTAACACAGCACGAAGACGGTTGGGTTTACGGTATTTTCTGTACGGAAAGAAAAGATACCAAAGCGCCCCAGGATACGACTGCGGCAGTAGCAAATGCAGGAATAGTGAGAACAAAAGACCTTATTAACTGGGAAAGACTGCCAGATCTTATTTCAAATTCAGGACAGCAACGTAACGTAGTGCTTCATCCTGAATTTGTAAATGGAAAATACGCCATGTACACTCGCCCACAAGATGGTTTTATTGAGGTGGGAAAAGGAGGCGGAATTGGTTTAGGCTATATAAGCGATATGGAAAATCCGGTTTTGGAAGATGAAAAAATCATTAATCAAAAGGCCTACCATACGATTTACGAAATGAAAAATGGTTTGGGTCCAGCACCGATTAAAACGAAAAAAGGTTGGTTGCATCTGGCTCATGGAGTAAGAAATACAGCTGGAGGATTGCGCTATACCTTGTATCTTTTTATGACAGATCTTCACCAAATTGATAAGGTGATTTACCAACCAGCAGGCTATTTTATGGCGCCAAATTATGAAGAAACGGTAGGAGATGTTCCTAATGTGCTTTTTGGGAACGGTTGGATTACTGATGATGACGGGAAAGTGTTTATTTACTACGCTTCCTCAGATACCAGGTCTCATGTAGCCGTTTCCTCGGTAGAGAAGTTACTGGATTACGTGATAAATACCAGGCAGGATAAATATACTTCTGAAGAATCGGTTAAAGCAATCCTTCAGCAGGTTGAAAAGAATAAACTGATCACAGAAAAATAAATGCAGGCAGTAACGGGAAAGATTCAACAAGAGTTGGAAATTGAACTTCAAAATATTTTATCCTATTGGAGGGAGTATAGTATTGATGAAGCTCATGGCGGATTTGTGGGCAAAAGAGACCACTATAACAAGCTGGTTGAAAACGCAAATAAGGGTATAATTCTTAATACCCGGTTGCTATGGAGCTTTGCTGCAGCCTGTAATTTTAATGATGATTCCCGATTAAAAACGCTGGCAGATCGTGCTTATGAATATTTGGAAGCCCATTTTTATGATAAGGTAAATAAAGGGTTTTTCTGGAAAGTAGATTATTTAGGAAGTCCTGTAAATAACAGGAAGCAAATTTATGCCCAGGCTTTTAGCATTTATTCTTATGCTGAATATTTTAAATTGTCGGGAGATGAACAGGCAAGAGAAAGAGCGCTGGAAACTTTTTTCCTCATTGAGAAAAACGCCAGGGATTTAAAGGAGAACGGTTATTTTGAAGCTTTTCAGGAAGATTGGAGCCCTATAGAAGATGTGCGTCTTAGTGCGAAAGATCAAAATGCTCCTAAAACAATGAACACCCATTTGCACATTCTGGAAGCTTACACCACTTTACTGCAAATAACTGGTAATACTAGGGTTAAAGAAGCTTTAGAAAACCTGGTGAAGCTTTTTCTTTCAAATTTCCTCGATAATAGATCAGGACATTTTAGATTATTTTATAGCAAAAATTGGTTGTTGCAAAGCCCGGTTATCTCTTACGGCCACGATATTGAAGCCACCTGGTTACTTATAGAAGCCGCGAAAATGACCGGCGATTCGGGATTGATGGATCAAACTACGCAAGCTGCAATTCTTGTAGCAGATAAATTTCTAGAAGAGGCCTATGTGGAGAACAAAGGAGTTATTAATGAAAAGAACCTGGAAACCGGGGAAACTGATTTAGACAGGCACTGGTGGCCGCAAGTAGAAGCTATGCTGGGTTTACAATATGCTTTTAATATTTCTGGAGATAAGAAATACCAGGCTGCGATATTGGATATCTGGGATTTTACTCGAAACAATTTAATAGACAGGCAAAATGGCGAGTGGTTTTTTAGAATAGACCAGACCAATAAACCTTATACACAAGAAGATAAACTAAGCATGTGGAAAGCACCTTACCATAATTCCAGGGCGCTAATGATGCTTTTAAAAGAAAAAAGATGAAAAAACTTAGCTATTTTTTATTGGTATTTGTGCTGTTAACAGCCTGTAGTAAGGATGATGAGATAATTAACGAACCAGACGAGGAACAGGAAAACCCTGAAGAAGAAATTCCAGAAGAACCTGAAGAAGAAACTCCAGAAACTTATGCTTTTGCGCCGGAAGAAACACTAAGTTATATGGTAGATGCATCGGCAACTGCTGAAACGGTTGCTTTATTTTATAACCTAAAATCGGTTTCAGATAATCATTTTATAGTAGGCCAGCAGGATGCATTCAGCTCGTTCTTTGAAGGAAATGATGGTTTTTCTGATATGAAAAAAACAACACTAAGCGATCCCGGCTTGTTGGGTTCAGACTTTATGTTTATAACCGATGATCAAAACGATGGTACTGCACAGAACTGGTTTTTTCAGCAGGAGCAACAAATTATAAATGATGCCTTACGCGCTTATAATAGCGGAATGATTAATGCCTTCACCTGGCATCTTAGGGAGCCCTATGAAGGAGAGGCCTTTTATTCCGATGAAATGACCGAATTTCAAAGGCAAAATGCTTTTAAAAGTATTCTTCCCGGTGGCGCAAATCACGACTACTATAAACAGAAACTGGATAAGGTTGCTGAAGTTTCTCTGAATATGATAGGAGAAGACGGTACGCTTTCTCCCATTATTTTTCGACCATTTCACGAGTTTGAAAAAGACTTTTTCTGGTGGGGTGCTGCTTACAGTACTCCAGAAGAATTTAAAACCGTATGGCGTTTCACGGTAGATTATTTAAAGAATGAAAAAAATGTTCATAACCTGCTTTATGCATTTTCTCCCGATAATTCTTACTTAACCAAATCTGCTTACCTGGAAAGATACCCCGGCGATGAATATGTAGATATTTTGGGAATGGATAATTATGGCGATCTTATAGCCCAGGATGGTTCCGGTTTAAATGCTGCCAACCAAAAATTACAAGTCGTTTCAGATCTTGCCAAAGAGAGGGTAAAAGTGGCTGCACTTACAGAAACGGGTTATTTTGTAACCCCTTCCCAAACCACCCTGGCCGAGAAGTTTTATTCTGAAAACCTTTATGGGGTACTCACAAATAACGAGGTGAATATTGGGTTTTTAATGTTCTGGCAAAATTATCAGGATTCATATAACGTACCGGTGCCCGGAATGGATGGTGCTGAAGATTTTATGGCTTTTATAGAAAAGGAAGAGCCATTGTTATTAGATGATATGCACGATTTCTACAGTCTCCCAAACTAATTTTGTGTCGTAAAACTTGAAGCTGGCAAGCCTGCTGCGTTAAAAATATTGGAGCTTGCTGTATTCTGCCAGGAGTACCTTACAAAAACAGGGCTCCTGATTGCTTTGGCTTTTAAATGAATTATATTGTTTTTAATTTCCATTCTGGCAGGATAGAATTCTTTATTTGATCCGGCAATCTCAAACTGAGATTCTGGATTTTCCGGATCAATTTTTAGTCCTTCTGAATACTTAAAATGTACTTTCACTATTTTTCCTTCAGTGGTTATATGATCAAACTGAGGGGCGTGGGCTTTAATCTTTTTTCCGTAAACTTCAGCTAAAGCCAGGTTAGCAAACCTTATTCCAGGTGTGAGTTTATCTTGTGGATGGATGTCGTGAATATTTCCTACATCACTGGTCATCACCATTCCTGTTTTAGATAATTTTAAAACCTTTCGTTGCGCATCTCTTACCTTTACCCCGGCAAATCCCTCGCCATAATCAAAGGGTGCAATTTGAGCATAGTAGAAAGGTAGATCTTCTTCCCATTTGCTTCTCCAGCTTTTAACTAAACTGGAAAAGATCTTTTCGTAGTAATCAGCATTAGCGGTATTAGATTCTCCCTGGTACCAGAGTATCCCTTTAATCTTCATGGAAGTTAAGGGGTGGATCATAGCATTGTATAACAGGGCAGGTTTGTTTGGGCCCCATTCATTATCATCCAGCATTGCAGCAGCTTTCTTTAAATTTTTATTTTCGTGGAACAATTCCCCGGGCATCCAGACTTCGGCTGGTGTGCCTCCCCAACTGGAATTTATAATTCCAATGGGTACATCCAGATCTTCCTGTAATTTTTTAGCAAAAAAGTAGCCAATTGCGCTAAAATACTTCATCGTTTCCGGTGAACTGTCTACCCAACTCCCTTCTAAATCTATTTGTGGTGAATCGGCTGTTCTGTGATCAACGCTAAAAAACCTAATGTTTTTATTCGTTGAATTTTCAATAGCAGTTTCAGCATTGGTTATACCGGCGGAGGCACTCCATTCCATATTAGATTGCCCGGAAATTAACCAAAGCTCACCCAGTAACAGGTTTTTTAAGCTGACCTCATTATACCCTTGAATAATCAATTCTTGTGGGCCTTCTTTTGAATTCGTTTTAATTTCCAGGCTCCATATCGCATTTTTATCGGCTTTAGTAGTGAAAATTTCATCACTCCAGGTAGAGCTTATTTCAATCTCTTCTCCCGGTTTCGCCCATCCCCAGATTTTTACGTTGGCCTCACGTTGCAATACCATATTATCTCCAAAAATAGCAGGTAGGCTAACATTCGCTCTAGCCGGGAACTGAAAGAAAAGACACGCGGCTAAAAAGAATAATAATTTCTGCATCACTTACGATTTTAAAAGATTTGTAAAAAATGGAATAAGTTGCCTGGCCATTGCTTCGTGATCATTGATGTCCGGATGCCCGGTACAACCTCCTGGTGCAATATTTGTAAATTGAAAAATTGCAATCTCTTTTTCAGAAAATTCATTCTGTATTTCTTTAAAGACTTCGGCAAGCACAGCTTTCTGTTCAGGGTTTAGCATTGGGCTGTCCAATAATGAGATTTTTACATCAGGATATTTTGAAAAAAGCATTTCAACAAAGTTGATATAGGAAGTGGTAAATTTTTCCCTGCTAAAGGTTGTGCGTTCTTTTTCCCCGTCACCCAAAGAAAAATCGTTTGTTCCAAGGGCGATACTTATAATATTAGGGGAATCTTCAAAATTTGCTTTTTCTTCAGAATTGGCGTTTAAATAAAGATTTTCATACACATCTGGCATTACCGGTTGATCCTCATCGTTCCAGTTGCGATACATTCCCATTCCCGAAACACAATTTAGTTCAAAATCAGTATCCAGTGCCCGCGCAATTCTGGGTCCATAAGCCATATAGGCATTGTGCTGATCGTACCATTCTCCATCGCCGCAAGGAATTTCAAGGGTATCTGCGCCCATTCCGCAGGTAATAGAATTGCCAATAAATTCAATTTTCGGCTTTTCGGCAACCTTTATTTCATCAATATCAAATGCTTTTATTTTATTTATAATTAATGCCCCAATAGTAGCTTCTGTAGCTTTGAAAATGGATATTTTATGAAAATCGGTAGTATCGGGAAGGGAAAATTTTAGTGGAATACTGTCTACTTTAAACCTGCCTTTATAGGTTTCATCAATTTCAAGATTGATATATGCATGATCTGTTCCAGTTAGATCGAAATCAATAATCAATGTATCAGATTTTGCTTTAAAATGAATGGCCGAAGCCGAGTTAATCAATACCAGGCTGGAATCATTCTGGACTGAAGTCCTGCCCGAAACTGAAATTTCCTGCAAGGTGGCACTAAAGGAAGTACGTTTTTTTTCTTTTGTTTCATTGCAACTTGAAAGGCTAATAATTAGAGTCAGAAAAGTAACAAATTTATTCATTTAGGCTGTTTTAAGCGAATTTAAAGCTTTTGAGCTATAGTTTTCAGTACGATTTTTTCAATCTTGAATAGCATTTTTTCAATTAATATAAATCCCACTACCACCAAAGTGTTTTGAAAAAAATCATTTTTAAATATTTTTCAATAATTCCAATCATTTACTGATTATATCACACTGTTTTATTTCTTTTGCTGTTAAATATTTCCTCCAATAAGATTTGATTTCTTTTTCTCAATTAGTTTGTTTTCTAAACCAATATTTATTCAAAATGGAAGAAAACAAAAAAATTGAGGATCTCTTAATGGATATTAAAGGCCTCCTGGGAACCAACAAAAAGGTAATGAACGTGGAAGATCTGGCACAATACACCGGACTCTCCAAAAGTAAGATCTACAAGCTTACGCATCTGCGGCTTATCCCGATGGGGAATAATCCTAACATTCGTCAGAAATTTTTCGACAAGGAAAAGATCGATGCCTGGCTCCTGGGAGAGCCGGACCTGTCCGATGCCTTCCTGGAAGATCAGTTCAATAAGGGCCTGATAAAAAACCGGAAATAGGCTCTTGCCTTTTACTCATCCTTTAAAAATTTTAAGATGAAAAAGCTAACCTATATCCGGGTGGGTACTTGTTACTATAAATTAGTTCAGCTGCCCACTATTGCCGGGGATTTTAATGAAATTTTGGTTCCGTGGAGTATTGAGGCCTTGCGTAATGATCACGGAAAGGGTTTTATTGGAAAAATTAGAAAATATGATGGCTTTACCTGTATTCCTAGCCACCTGGATTTTAAGCAAGAGGTCTTTGGGTTTTATAACACCTATGCTCCTTTGCCTCACACGCCGACAAATGGTTCCATCGACTATTCATTGCGATTTGTCAATCATATTTTCGGAAACCAGTTTGAATTAGGACTGGATTATTTGCAGCTTTTATACCTGAAACCTATTCAGATCCTGCCCATCTTGTGTTTGGTTTCAAAAGAAAGGGTGACCGGAAAAACTACTTTTCTCAAATGGTTAAAGGCTATTTTTGATAGTAACCTGACCTACCTTACCAATGATAACTTCAGCAGCCAGTTTAATGCAGACTGGGCAAACAAAATGCTTATTTGTATAGATGAAGTACTGTTCAATAAGGAAGAACTTACCGAGCGAATTAAATACCTCAGTACTACCGATTATAATAAAATGGAGGCTAAAGGCAAAGATAAGCGTGAACTTGAATTTTTTGGAAAGTTTATCCTCTGTAGTAATAATGAAGATAACTTCATAAAGATCGATAGCGATGAAACCCGTTTTTGGGTGCTTAAAATACCTTCCCTTAAAGCTGAAGAAACCCAATTTTTAGAACATCTAAAAAAAGAAATTCCGGCTTTCTTGTTTTACCTGCAGCACCGGGAATTAGCTACAGCCCATAAAACCCGAATGTGGTTTACCCCGGAACAGATTAGGACCAATGCCTTGCAAAATTTAATGCGCAATAACAGGAACCGGGTAGAAAAGGAACTTGCCAGTATGCTTCTAAGTGCTATGGAAACTTTTGATTTGGAAGAAGTACATCTATGCCCTATGGATGCGCTCCAAATTTTAAACCACACCCGGGTTAGGACCGATCTTACCCAGTTGAGACAAATTCTTAAAAATGACTGGAAATTAAAGAACCAGGATAATTCCCGGACCTATCAAAAAATGGTCATGTGGACGAATGGTCTGGCACCAATTCCCGGTAAAGGTCGCTACTATACAATTGAGAAATCATTCTTGCTTGGGAATTTTGAAGATTTGGAAAACGATGAAACGATGCAGAAGTGATGCGGGCCGTGAGATCAATGTTATTAAGGCTTACGGGAAGATCTGCATCAAAGCAACAAATTTTGTATACAACAAAGGAGAAAAGCCTCCGGTAATTTCTTCTTTTTTTGATGAATTGATGCAAGATAGAAATAAGACCAGTAATACTGGGGATTTTCAGCCGCATCGTTTCCGCATCACTTTGTCATCAAAAATCAAACGATGCGGAAACTTGAATCTATATGATAGTATCTAATGGGAAAATGAAAAGTAATGGAAAACACAGAAATAACAAAAAGCTGGGAAAAAGCCCGTAATATTTGCATCGTAAAAACGCTTGCAAAATTAGGGCACTTTCCCAGCAGGATATCGGAAAAAGAAGCTTGGTTTCTGAGTCCCCTGCGGTCAGAAACACAAGCCTCTTTCAACGTCTCTTTACATAAGAACCTGTGGTATGATTTCGGAATTGGAAAAGGAGGTTCTATCATAGATCTTATAATGCTAATGAAATCCTTTTCGATAAAGGAGGCGTTGGAATATTTAAAGAGCGATATGGAGTCATTTTCCTTTAGCTCTATAAAACCTGAAGGTCGTTTGAAACGAGCAAAAATTCGAATCCTGGATATTGAATTTATTTACCTGCAGGGGTTAATTGATTACTTGAAATCCCGGAATATACCTTTTGAGATCGGCAGAAAATACTGCAGACAGATTTGGTATGGATTTAAAACAAAACGATTTTTTGCCATTGGACTCCAAAACCATCTGGGAGGTTGGGAACTTAGAAATAAATACTTTAAAACTTCCAGTAGTCCTAAAACCTTTTCACTTTTTGAAAGAGGAGCCAAACAGCTACTTATCACGGAAGGGATGTTTGATTTTCTTTCCCTGGCAACCATCGATGAAGATTTGGTACAAAACTCAGACTGCATCATTTTAAATTCCCTGGCTTTTTTGGAAAGGATTAAAATGTTCATCCCTAAATATGAAAAGGTCCTGATTTATCTGGATAATGACCCGGCAGGCAAAAAAGCAGCTGGTTCGCTTTTAAATCAATTTGAGAATATTACAGATTGTAGTAATTCCTACTCTGGCTATGTAGATCTAAATGAGAAATTGAAAGCTGAAAAATCCTCGATTTTAAAATAATGATGCGTTGGTAATTGGTAAATGCCTATCGGAGAATTTCAGTTGAAAGGGAAAAGCAAGATGTGTCATTGTAATGACAATCTTGCTTTGCGCCCGATGGTTGCAAAGGTTTTAAAAAGAAAAAAATGAAAAGGGAATACATCCAGGTTCGATGCTCGATCTACGAGAAGAAGCTGCTCCAAAGAAGAGCGGCCAGGGCAGGAATTTCCCTTTCAGAATATATCCGAGCTACGGCCTTTGATAAAAATATTGTGGAACGGATCACTCCGGAACAACTGGAGACTTACAAGATGCTGGTCCAGTACAAGAACAATTTTACCCGCATTGGAAATATGTTTAGAAAGCGAGATCCAAAGCTGGCCAGGGAAGTGGAAGACCTGGCGAAAGAAATCAGAACGCACTTAAAAAACTTTAAAAAATGATTGGGAAGGGACACGCCGTTTCCGGCACCAGGGTATCGATATCCTATGGCTGGAACCAGGAAAAAGAGGCTGAAGTCGTGCTTAGAGAACACGTGGCCGGAGATACTCCCGCTGAGATAGCCGAAGAGTTTAGGATTATCCAGTCGCAAAACCTGCGATGTACCAATAACACCTTAAGCTTTATCGTAAGCCCGACGATTGAGGACGGAAAAGATTTAAGCAAAAAGGAACTGGAAGAACTCGCTAAAAAATTTTTAAAAGAGATGAACCTGCAAAACAATCAATCTATTGGATTTGTGCATCGGGATAAAGCGCATACCCACGTTCATATTTATACCAATAGAATTGGTTTTGATGGTAAAGCCTATAACGACAGCTTTATCGGAAAACGAAGCCAGATCGCTGCCGATAATGTAGCAAAAGAATTAGGGCTGACCAGGGTTCGAGAAGTACAGCAGGAAAGACTTAATGAGTTAAAGGGCCTCAGACAGGAAATCAAAAATATACATGACCGGGTACTTCAGTCGAGGCCAAAATCGCTAGATGAATATATAAGCAAAATGAAAACGCAAAAGGTAGATGTAATCCCAACCATCAATAAATCTAACCAGCTGCAGGGCTTTCGGGTGGAATACAAAGGGGTAAACCTTAAAGCAAGTGAAGTGGACCGATCAATGAGCGGGAATAGGTTAATTCCCGCGATCTCGCAGAACAGAAGTTTAACAAGAGGAATGGAAGCACCAAAAGACCTGCAAGTTTTAAATAAAACGGTAGAATTAAGCAGCAACTTGTCCACCAAAATAGCCAAAGAGCTTATAAAAGGAGCTGTAAAAATAGTAAGGGATACCGGAATAGGATATGGATATTAAAAAGTTGAGTTATGAAAAAACTAGATGAAATTATGGAACTGATGGCCGATGAGATGAAGGATTTCAAAACGGCAGTGCTTGAGCTTCAAAAGCTTTCGGAACAATTAGAAAAGATGAGCATTCCAATTAGCACGGAAGCTTTGGAAAAGAACTTAAACACATTCCTGATAAAGCAGCATGAAGAAAAAGAAAAAACAGATGAAATCCTGAAGGAGATAGACCGGAAATTAAAACACGCTAGGATCATACCCAATTATCTGCTTATCCTTTTCGGGATATTTGGAATTCTTGCACTGGGTTCAGTGGGTTATTTTGGGTATACCTCGAAAGAAAAAGTAGAAGACAATTTTGAAGTTTACCAGACTATTATGGAATCTCAAAATAAATCGTACAAAGATTATTTTGCAACATATCCGGAAATCCACGAGGCGTACTGCGAGTGGCTACAGGGTGGATACCAGGGTTTGTAATGACAAATGACCTGTATCAAAAATTAGTAAAATTGCGGCAAATGCCCTTAAACCCTCAGTAAAACCGTTGAAATTTGCGTCAAAAATTTAGTAAAAAATTACAGCAAGTTTTTAAATCAGTGGATAATGAGTGGATATTCCAGTAAATGAGCTCAAGGGCTCTGATAACAGGTTGAATTTTACTGGTTTTGTAAAAATAAGTAGGTTGCGCCCTATGCTGTTTTTACTTTACGCTTAACTTCCCGTACACTATAAAAACAGCATAGGATCCAGCGCAGGTTATGGTAGATATGGGGGCAGGAGGTAATTAAAGAATTTAGCAACACATTTCAAAGAATCTAAGAATTTTGAGATAAATTACTGAAAATTTATATTTTTTTCAGTTTTCCTTTTAACCCAAAAGTATAAGCAAAAGGCCTTTTTTCTTGATGAACCTTTTCAGAAATTTCGGGCCAGTTCTTTGCCAATGCTTCAACCATTTGCCAGATGCTTAATCCCTGCTTTTTACTAGGACCTCTTAAGAAAAACATCCCGATTTTATTCTTATTGTATAATTCCAGCTCGTGTTTTCGACGATGGATATTTACATCCTGTGTAATCACGCAGGCTCTTTCTTTACCAACTTTTGGTATCCAGTCAACATCTTTTACTCCTGCCCCGTAAATGGTTGGTATATATCGTACCTCAATTAATTGCTTCTTCTTAAAACCTTCAGGATATTGAAGTGTATGGAAACCTTCGGCAAGATGACGGGGCATATTTTCATCCAGATAAATTTTCATGCGGCATCCATATATTCAATCGCATCCCGCACCTCCTTTTCCGTTAGTTCATACACATAAGAAATATACTCTATAGGATCACCTGCCTTGAAATGGTTGAAAATGGTTTCAGGATAGATGTTCTTCATGTCAAGGATAGGATGGCCAAATTTTCTTGTCGGGTCAATAAGAATTGACTTTTCCTTACCAAGCGGCCAAAGTTTAGATGCCAGGTTATTAGCATCAAATTCAAGTTTCTTGAAGAACAGTTTAATAAAGCTAAGGTTTAATTGTTTGGTGCCATCTAGGGTTATCGTGGTGTCATCCAGGTTTAAAAAGATTCGCTTTCCATCTGTATTAATTCCATCCAGGACTTCTTTTAGCGCGAAAGGAAAATGAGTTTTATAAAGTTGGGAAAGTTCTTTATGTGCCTCCAGTACTTTTCTAGTTTTTACCCCCGCATCTGCCAATTGCATCATCACGTAAAATTCCACTAGCGTGTGAAAACTAACAGCTTTAGAGTTTTCGGTTTTCCAGGAATATCTTTTTTCAAACTCATGGCCTAGTTCTCCGTCCCAGTATTTATCAATCCACCTATTTACTTTATAGTAAGGCAAACGGAGTATTTGGGCAATCTCTGCCGGAGTATAAATGCCAAATCCTAACTGTGGTTTATTTTCGAAGATCATAAGTTTTAAGTCTTGCAATTTACTCAATAACGAAGTAAAAGA
The DNA here is from genome assembly GCF_000745315.1 of Salegentibacter sp. Hel_I_6. Classification (NCBI taxonomy): domain Bacteria; kingdom Pseudomonadati; phylum Bacteroidota; class Flavobacteriia; order Flavobacteriales; family Flavobacteriaceae; genus Salegentibacter; species Salegentibacter sp. Hel_I_6. Next base: position 2,284,476 of record NZ_JQNQ01000001.1, read on the forward strand.
GATACCTTTTAAATATTTATTAGTAAATCGAAAAAAGAAAGTTGGGAAACTTGTTTGAAAATTAAGTACTTTCGATTAGGCTCTTATACTTCTGTTTCAACAGAAACATCGTATAATCTAAATCGGTTTTCATATCGAACTTGATTAAATAAAGATTGCCTTTTACCCCGCTTTTCCATTCCCAGGAGCGCTCCTCTGCTAAATTCTTCGGGTCATCAAAGTGGAAAAAGTTTTTAGAAGTAGTACCGTCAGTATTTAAATTTCCTCTTTGTATTTCGATTGCAATACTGGATTTCCTGAAATTCAAAAAGGCTACAGATTTATTATTAACCTTGGCATTGATGTACATTTTTTTAGGATCAAGTTCCAAATCGTCAAGTTCCAGAAGTTGTTCCTTTAATTGCTCCCATTTCTCTTTAAATGTTCCTTCTAATTTAGAAGTATGATACTCTTCATCAAAAACCTTTAATTCTTTGCTCACATCCTTTATAACGGATGCAGTTTTGGTATTAGATAGTGAATCTATATTTTCCTTAGAACTAGTTGTTTGTTTATTAAGGATAAAAGTATTGTTCTCAAATCTCTTGATCTCATAGAGCTCAAAAGGAATGTTTTTAAAATTGACACTATCTTTTTGATAAGAATTAAAGGACGGGGAAATAAAGATGATACGCGACTGACTCCAGTCAATATCCTCTGTGCGATAAATCTTGTTCTTCTCCTGAGATAAGGTTAATATAAAATCTGATTTGTTGTTTAATAACAATTGAAGATAGGTGTAGCCCTGATCTATTACAGAGTAACTATTTCCTTTTTTATATTCAATAATCACAAAAGCATTAGTTTCGGGATCATAGCACAAAGTATCTATGCGATATTTTCCCACTGTAAATTCCGAACGCACAAATTCCAATTGAAACAGCTCCTGAGTGTTTGCCTCTATTAAATTTTGGATATCCCTTTCAAATTTGAAAGGTTTGAGTTCAATAGTTTCTATTTTATTATCTTTTATTTGGAACAATTCCATTTTAACTTTAAAGTTTAAGAGGGTTAAAATACCAGTAGCGGTTGTTCGTTTTCCTCTCCACCATTACCTGAGGTATAAGGTAGAGCAAATTTTTCTCGTCTAACTCTCTCAAGAGATTTCTTAAAGGCAGCCCCTCTCTGTGATCCTGATTAAAAAACCCCTTTTCTATTAATAGAGACATGAGATCTTTAGGTTTAGCATCTTTCAAATTGTTTTCTTCCAAATATTGTTGGATGACATATCCCATATTTATAATTTCTTCTTCTGGTTTCATCTAATTATCATTCATCATTTGGGGTAGCACAATTTCTAATTTTTCCAAAATATCTCTTTTTAGTTTACTAAAAGGTCTTTTAGAAAATTGATCTGAGTTATAATACGAACCAAAAACAGTTCTGTATAAATCCTCCACATCTAAACTAACTGAATCAAACGCTCTAATAAGTTCTTCAAAATATCTTTCTGAATAACGATACCTCAAATTGAATAAATCAATAAGCTCTTCACTATGAGCTGACATAATTTTATTAATCTTAAAAATTTCAACGCTCTTGGAAGCAGCCACCTTTTTCTTTTTTGACAATCCGTTATAAGTAATCCAAACATTTATTTCACTGTCCGTTCCTAACAAACTTTCAATATTTTCTGTATCGTAAGTAAAGTGATAGTTATCGATTATGTTATCTATGAAGGGATGAATGTTCGAACTTAAATTAAATTGTTTCTTCCCTTTTAAGGTGGAGTTACAAATTACGCAAGAAGGTACTAAGTTATAGATGGATAAACCTAATAGGGGATTTTTTCCTTTATCAATGAAATGATCGAACTGGGGTCTAGTTATTTTATCTTCCCTTTTTTTTCCAGTTTTTACCGTTAGCGTATACATTCGATTACAGTAGAGACAAGTTCTCACATCTAATGCCTTGGCTAAATCAAATGCATCGTATTTATTTGGATGTTTTTTAGAGAAATTTTCATAATCAAAAATTTTCCGAATCTTAACATCAAGTGACTTTTTATAGTGAGAGTGATTTTTTAGAGTGTGGTTAATTCTATTTAAGTCTTTAGGAGTGCCTGTTAAAATCAGGAGTAAGTTATCTTCAATAAATTTTTTTAAAGTTTTATTGAGAGTACTCTCTTTAATTCTGTCATTTACCCAATCTTCCTGTAGTTTTGTAAAATGGAATTGGATGATTTCAGGTTTTGATTTTAAATCATAAAAAATCATACATCAGAGTTTCCAAATTCATCCTTATATCTTTTCATAAGCGTCTCTAATTCCTTTTTTCGAAACTTCTTGTGGTAATCTGTTTCCATTTTGCGATCATACATTTCTAACAATTTTTTCTTAATTAATGGCTCATCAATAAGATTAATCAGGCGATAATGAAAATCCCCGTTTTCTTTACTTTCAGATTGTAACCAAGAAATTGTTTTATCTATTTTGGCTTTAGAAAAATCACCCATTAACCCGTTCTTAATAAAAAAGGAATCAGCTAAAAGATCTGAAACATTTGCACCAAATGACTTTTTATTGTTGTTTTCTTCTACAATTGTAGCCTTACCGTCTGGATTATTTAAATAAATAATATTTTTATTGGGTAGATCAGATAATGTTAGTGGATCATGAGTAGAAAATAACACCTGTACGTTTGGTGATCTCTTTTTATTACCTTTAACGGGGATCTGACTAAATAAAACTGGAAGAGTAGCAACAATAGCCTGTACAAACTTCTTCTTCCATAAAGGATGATAACCTAATTCTGGTTCATCTAGAAGCAAAAGATAATTTGCATACTGATCATTTTTATTTTTCCGAACTCTCACAATATAATCATGGAGAGAGCTATAAAATGCCAATAATGCTTTTTCTCCAGAAGATAATTTTTTGTTAGGGATAATTTCGAAGATTTTTACCTGAACAGGTAATGTTGAAAAATATTCAAGCACTTTATTGTATTTTTTAATAAATTCATCGAACACTTTCTCATCTAGTGAATCAATAATCAAAGCCACTCGATTTTTACTATCAATTCTATCACGTAAGTTTTCCTGAAGATATTGAAAGAGCATTAGTATATCATAAAACCCATTGAGATCACGGATCATCATTCTTTTAATATCTTTTGTATTAACTCCAGCCTCTGAAGAAAATCTGTCATTTTCAATTATCGATTTAATTTTTTCGTAATCCTGAATTCGAATACCTTTCAGATCATTCTTAATTTTTTCATACAATACCTGATGCCTATTAATGAAATAAAATTCCAGGAAACGGTTTAATTTGGCAGCAAATCCTTCCTCCTCTAAAATCTTTTTTAATTCAAATCCTGCCCCTAAACCGGTCTGTGGAAAAACAGCTCCCAAGAGTAAGTAACTTAGAAGAGTTATTTCAGTATCCTTTAAAAAATCTTTACTATCATGAATATAATCCTGATCATTTGTTGTTCTATATTCATCAAGATTCCAAAGCTTATTGAATTGCTCAATAAAGCTTTCACTTTTTAAAAGATGAATATATCGTTCAAATGTTTTTGATAATTCTCTGGATGAAAAACTTTTTTTAGTTTCATCTCGGATGCCTCTAAGGTCTCGTTCTATTTCGTGTTTAAGAACTTCTCCTCGATGCGGGGTAGCAAAGTTTGCCGTTGCATAGATTGTTGTAAAATCATCTTTTCGATTAGCCTTAGGAGATATCCAGATCAAATCATAGGACGGAAAATCTTCGTAAACTTCTTTCAAAGTTGAAACAATGGGATCTTTTAGAAAAAACACATTTCTTGATACCGTCTCTAAAAAGTAATCATTTAGCGTGTGGTCAAATTTATTTACCAAAGCAATGGGCGACCTGGTATCGGTTAAATCATAATCGATCACAGGAGAATAATAAAGTTTTGCCACCATATTTTCCTGTGGAACCAAATCTTTCAAAGTAAATTTGGCTTTAGATCCTGATATAAGTTTTACCCCTGTTGTATTTTCTATATAGATAATCTCTTTACTATCTTCAAATAAATCTGTTTCATAAATCTGTATGGAAGGTTTGTATCTGATGTCTGCTTGATGATTAATGGCTCTTAAAATGGAAGTTTTTCCAACCCCATTGGCTCCTACTATTGTAGATATTAAGGAAATTCCATCCCCCCAAAATCCTGGAATAAAATCTGTATTTTCTTCTTTAATATTTAATTCTAAACCTTGATTTATTTTTGTGAAGCTGTAAATATTTTTACCTCCTAAATTAATAACCTGACCCGTATGTTCTATTCCAAATATATGGTCTAGCATTTTTTCCTGAAAATAAACTGCCACTAATCTCATTATACTTTAATTACCATGTTATTAAACGAAGTTTACCTCTCCACATCAACATTAAAAATCGGGAAAAGATCTGCCACCATTTTATCTTCTATATAGAATCTATTAACAGCATTATTCACTTTTTCATTATCCTCAAGCTCCAGCCAGGAAATTGCAATGTGGGTTTTAATATAATCCAGAGAATGATCCTGAAAAATTCGTTCCAGGCCAATCCTAAGTTGACTAACAGTATTTGGTTTTCTCTCAAATGAAAATGGCTCTTTTGTTCTATTTTCACCATTTCTATCGGTCCAAATATCTTTAACAGTATAGCGTAAATGGCCAGATATTCTTTGGTTTAAATTCGTAGTTTTTCCGACATAGAGACAAATTCTATTATTTATAGTAGCGGCTTCCAGCCAATCTTTACAGATTTTTATTGGTATTAAATCTTCCCGGTTTGCCGGTCCTTTTAATTTGTACCGTTGCTCATTTATTTTCTTCTTTAATAGCGTTGAATCTCCAACCCACCAAAACGCGTACACTCCTGCAGTTTTGTCCAAACGCGTAAACTCTTTTCGCTGGTCTCCCTCCAGTAAATGTTTGACTAGCACGGGATGAAAGTTTTCTAATTTTTGAACGGATTTCCGTATAGTGACTATATCAAATGTTGCTGTAGCGTTGTCCATTTATTATTCTTTGTAATTCTTTTCAGTCTCAGCAGCTATATTTTGTTTTTCGTTGGTCACACCATATTCATTAGTGAAATTTTTCATTGCTTTACGGCGCGTAGAAACTTTCTTTTCAATATTTTTTGTCTGTAAATCAATCTCCTCCAACAATTCCCTCGCATCTCCATCATTCTCCAATTGCGGCACCAACTCTCCTTTAAAGGCTTTATGCAAAATCGATTGGGGAAGATTTTCTATTTTATTTTTCAATAAATTGTATTTCTGTTGTATGCCATCGACATTTGAGAAAAGCTCCTGTACTTTTTTAACAATTAGCTTTTGATCCTCAATAGGAGGAAGCAAAATCTTTAAATTTTTAATCTCGCTACTATTTATATTATTTACTCCACTTGTAGACCGTGAAGTATTAACAATTTGGCTTCGTAGAAAATTACTCTGGAGGGAGTAATTCAAAAATTCCGGATCTAAAAAATTTTTGCACCTCAAACGTATCAGATAACCTGCATAGGAAAAATTTTCGTGCTTTTTCCTAACAATAGCAGATTTACCTACTAATGAAACACTTCCATTAGACCTTATAATTAAAACATCTCCAGGAAGTAACTTAACTTTTTCAAATTCCTTTTTATCTAACTTCGTATACTTTAAATCTTCATCATAAATTTCCCCATCTTGTATATTGGGTATTCTCAACACGGGAGTTCCTTCTACATCAGGTCTTGATTTCTTGGAAGTGCCATACTTTACTTCAATTAACAGAGAGCCTAATTCTTTTTTCTCTACCTCAGATTTGGTCAGCTTCCCGGTCACCGCCAGAGTAAGCACCTGCTGCCGAAAATTCATAAGCAATACAGGGATTTTTTCTAAACTATTATTAATGACATCCAGCTGCTCGAAAAGCTTATCCAGTTTGGCTACTATTCGTTTTTGTTCGGGAAGAGGAGGAAGAGGAATATCTATATCCCATAGTATTTTAGGATCCACGTGAGGTATTCCGGTACCTCTGGTATTTGTATTTAAAAAATCAAACTTAGATTCTAAAAACTTTAAAAGATAGTTTTCGTTTACTCCGATTGGATCAAGGATAGCAATAGTGGATCCAACGGCACCATACTTACCTTTCGTGACCCAACCGCTTCTTGCTCCATCCCACACAATTCCAATTTGATTCTCCTTAATTATTCTTGAAGATGGTATATCTGCATATCGTCGAATTTCATTCTTCTCAAATGCCCTTATATCTAAATACGGTACAGAATTTTTAAACTCTGAATCCATTAGGGTTTTCGGTTTCTTACCTTTTTTTGAAGTAACTACCTTATCTAATTTTGATTCAATCCAATTTTTCGGCAATTCTTTTTCCATCAACTCAACTCCTTTATCATGGCATTCAACTGCTTTGTTATATTCTGGATTTCCGCCAGGGCCTCTTCGGCTATTTCTACAGGTTCTCCTAAATCTTCTCCATTGCTAATACTGCTGTCCGCAATTAAACCTAAATCAAGGCTGTCGTTCTTTTTAGCTATAGTTTCCCGGGAAATTTTATTCCAGCGTTCATCCTTAATTTTCTCACGTTTTTTCTCGCTTATTAGCCCGTCGTACTTTTCTTCTACTTCATCAAAACCAGTTCCGCCGGTATAAGCCTTTATAAATTCTTCAAAAGCTTTTTCGGTAAATGGGGTACGTTTTCCGTAATTTGGAACGTTAGTTCGCATATCGTAAAACCAAACATTTTTGGTGTTCCCTGTTTCGGTAGTACCACGAGTAAAAAAGAGAACATTGGTTTTAACCCCTGCGGCATAAAAGATCCCTGTTGGTAATCTTAGTATAGTATGTACATTACATTTATCCATTAAATCACGGCGAATCCTTTGGCCATCTCCATCTTCAAAAAGCACATTGTCAGGCAACACGACTGCTGCCCGGGCTTTCCCATCTTTTTTCAGGCTACGATAAATATGTTGTAAAAAGTTTAGCTGCTTGTTACTGGTGGGAAAAGTAAAATCATCCCTCGAAGGTCGCTCCCCACCTTTTTTAGTTCCAAATGGGGGGTTTGCTAACACCCCGTCAAAATTCTTAAGGCTTTTTCCAAATTCTGTTAAGGTATCTGCCAGATAGATTTTACTTTCCATTCCGTGCAGTCGGGCATTCATCAAGGCAAGACGGTGGGCATCGCCTACCAGTTCTACTCCGCTAAAAGCTTCTTCCTCCTGGAACTTTCTTTCTTTATCGGAAAGTTTATAGTAATCGTCATTTTTTGTCCGTAAATAGTGATCTGCAGAAATCATGAAGCCAAAAGTTCCTGCTGCAGGATCGTTCCATTTTTCTCCTAATTTTGGAACCAACAGATCGACCATAACATTAATCAATGGACGTGGAGTAAAATACTGTCCTGCTCCACTTTTTTTCTCGCCGGCATTTTTTTCTAAAAGGGTTTCGTAAATATCCCCCATAGCATCCCGCTCATTCTCTTCATACCAGTCAATCTTATCAATTGCCTGTACAAGGGTGTCAAAATTTACTGGCTTTCTTAAACTAGTGGAAGCATCAGCATAAATTTCTTTGATACTATCGCTACTGGTTTTACTACTTATCTCAGCCAGAAATTTGCGGTAGCGTAAAAAAGCTTCATTATTATCGGGTTCATTTACAAAACTTTTCCAGTGATATTCTTCCGGAAGATGTTCATCGAATCCTTTAACTTCAGATAATTTTAAAAATAATATATAGGTTAATTCATTTAAGTACTGGTGATAGGTTACCCCGTCATCCCTTAATACATTACAAAGTTTCCAGAGTTTATTTGCTATTTCTTGTGAGCTCATTTATAAATTGTGAGATTGTATGGTTGTGAAATTAGAAGATTATTTAAGCAGTATAAAGACTTTCGTTTAATTCTTCTAATATTTGATCCAAATTGTTTTCAAATATTTTATCGAGACGTTTGTAACCACCGTCTCTTTTAAATGGATCCTTATCCAGATCCTGTTTTGTTAAAACCGTTTCCTTTAAAAGTTGGGCTTCAAAACGTTCTATCCATTTTAGCTGGATTTTATTCCAGTTCTTTATCATTTTTATTTTTTCGACTGCATTTTTTATTCGTTGTTCGTGGCTTACAAGGTCTGTGTCTAAAGCCATTGTTCTAATAAAGGAAATTATATCTGCAGCAATATCTTCATTCTTAGTGGACTTCCAGGCAGTGCTCAAGGTGCGTGCATTATATCCTTCCTGGTCTAATGCAATTTTCAATTCCTTTAAGGATTTGCGGTCCAGATCAGCCGGTTTCGTACAAATAATTTCCAGTGCAGAAAGTTTATTACGGTTATCCTTAATAAAGCTTCTGAAATCCTCAATATAGTCTTCAGGCTTTTTTGCTTTTCCATAACCTCTTTCAATTCCAAGAACTTCGTCCTTGTGGTCAGAAACTAACTGAAATTTCGGTTGAAAGATCTTAGAATCCAGAAAATTCCATAATCCTGAATATTCAGTCACTACTCTTTGTACCTGTTCACCCTCAACTTGTTTTAGAGCTTCAATTAATTCCTCCGGGGAATCTCCTTTTGATAGATACATAAACTCTTCAAGACTATGATCGCGTAACTTATTCTTTTTTCGCTGTAGTTTGGCAATGATTTGTTGCAATTGTTTTTCGGCTCGATCTGGAGTTTCGATATAATCCAGCTCCTCCACCAGCTTTTTAAAAGATATCTGCGGATTGGAAACCGTTTTCATTTGGGTATAACCCTCAAGGGCTTCATAAACCCTTACTGCATCGTAAATTCTAAAAAATTGTTTATCAATGTCCGGCGCTAAACGCGTGGCCCGGCCAAGCATTTGTTCAAATAAAATACGTGAGCGAACTCGTCTAATAAATACTAGATTGGTAATGTTGGGCACATCTATACCCGTGGTAAGCAGATCTACAGTTACACCTATAGTAGGAAATTTTTCGTTTTTAAATCGTTTGGTTAAATCTTCCGGATCGTATGTGTTTCCGGTTATTTTTGCAATTGCATCTATTGGTACATCAACGCCAATAGCAGCAAATTCTTCATAAAGTAATCGCACAATAAGATCGGCGTGGCTATCTCTAACGGCAAAAATTAAAGTTTTTTCATCACCTTCAGGATCCAGTTCCTGCACCAGGCTTCTTGCAATCTCCCGATTAAAAGATTCTGTAATTACCAGTTTATTGAACTGTTCAATTTCAATATGAAGCTCGTCCTCCAGTTCTGCCAGTTCTTCTATTTTATTAGATTCAGGGTTGTATGCTTTTGGTTTATCACCTTTTTTCCAAAGAATTCCTTCTTCACTCAATTTTGTCTTAATAAGGTATGGAGGTTCGTGGTCAACAAGAAATCCATCTATAACTGCTTCCCTGTAAGAATAACTATAAACCGGATCTCCAAAAATTTGTTTGGTGTGAAGGGCAGGGGTAGCAGTTAGACCTATAATATAAGCATTGAAATACTCAATCACTCTTTTATATTGCCCTACATAATCTTGTTCATCTTTAAAATGAAGATCGTCCTCATCAATTTCTTTATCCAGGTTGTATCCTCTGTGTGCTTCATCAATAATAATACAGTCATAAGTGTCAATAGGCAAAGGATCATTTTCATTATAGAAAAGTCTTTTTACCATACTTTGGACTGTGGCAAAATGAAGGCGGGTAACATCGTCGGGTATATTCGTTTTGAGATCTTCGATCTGGTACACATTCGCAAAGGTGTTCAGGTTTTCTATTTTGTTATCCTTAAACCCACTTATTGCCTGATTAGCGAGTAATCTTCTGTCAGTTAAAAATAATATTCTTTTAAATCGATTAGATTTAATAAATCTATAGGCTAGCCCTAAAACAGTTCTGGTTTTTCCGGTCCCTGTAGCCATTACCAGCAACGCTCTTTTCTCTTCCGGTTGTTTTACAATTTTCTTCTCAATTGCCTTAATTGCATCAATTTGATAATCTCGCAGACTTAGCCCAGTTTTACTTTGCAAATAATCATACTCACTCTCCTGAAGCTTTCTGTTTGCATTCTCAACATCTCGATTAAAAAAATCTACCAAACCTTTAGGAGAGAACCACCCACGAAGAGCCTCTGCATGATTCCTGTTATTTCTTACGTCCAGAAACCAAATTCCACTTTTTGTTTTTAGTTGTTCTAAAAATGAGCGGCCATTAGTAGAAAAAAGAAATGGAACATTTAAGTTATCCCAAGTGCCCAATAACTGTATCTCCGGATGCTCTTCAATACATCCAGCATATATTTTAGATTGGTGAAGATCTGTTGATATATCGGAAGCATACTTCTTCGCTTCAACAATTCCATACAATTTAGTTCCAACAAAAAGGGCATAATCTGCCCACTTTCCGGCACAAGGCCATTCTGCAATTGCTATATTCCTTCCTTTTTGAGGAAGGGTTTTGTTTTTCTTATGGTTTAATTCTTCGGTGTTACATTCCCAGCCGGCTTCACGAAGCTTTTCATCTATAATTTCCCTGGTTTCTGCTTCTGATTTCTGAAGATTATTTGCAACACGCTCCGATCGTTCTTTTCGCTCTTCAACCACTTCTGGCGAAGCATTTAAAGATGCTATCTTATTTTGATAATCTTTTACTTTTTCGGATAAGAGGTTAAGTTCCTCTTCCAGTTTTTCAACCGATTTCTGCTCTTCCTGAACGGGTAAAGCATATTCTTCTGGCTCTAGATAATCGTTTTCATAAGTTTCATAAAACCACCTGGAAAGTTGGAAACATTTTTTCAGAACAAAGAGCGCTTCCTTATTTGAACTATTACCATGGTGCGTTGCCCTATTCCCTGATTTCCGAATAATATGGAACAAGTCTTTTATAATCTCTGGAATAATATTCCTATAAAAAAGTTGATTTATTCTGTCTACCTGTGTTCCTTCAAATCCATCCAATCCTTCGAATTCCCAAATAATAGCAGCCATTTTTTCGGAAAATAGCCTGGATTTTGCTAATGAAGAACTGGGGTCAATATGAATAAGTTTCTCTGATAATATACTTACCTTGAATAGTTCCGGGTATGAGTTTTGAAGAAAAGAAAATTTTGACATTAGTTTACTTATTTAGACACCTTGAAAAAATTGAACGGCGAATTTGCAAAAATCAATTATGACCTCTTTATCAAGGCCGAACTCTTCTCTTCTTCCAAGCCAGTTTTTTGATTTTGGTGTTATCTCTTTTCCTTCATTTAATTCATCAACAGTTATACATTTTATATGAGATTTGGACACTAGTATAATGTAAGCATTTTGATAAGGATAATCTTTTGGTAGATCTTTCTTTTTGAACTCACCGCTTGCCCTAAATTTGACTTCAATAAAATAAACTTTATTGTCCTTGGGGTTTTGAATTACAAAATCTGGCATTCTTCTTATATCCTGAGCAACATCTGATCTTACATTTTTTAAGAGATCCATAATTCCGGGAATAGTATTTTCCATTCCATAACGAAATACATTATAGCCTAAACTGAGAAAAAGTTCCTGTATTAATGTTTCGGCTATCCGGCCTTTAATCATATTATAACGGTAGCGTTTATCTCTTTCAGATAAACCACCAATTATATAGTCTGCCTCATCAACATCACTTTCCTCATTCTCTACTGCAACTGCAACCTGTCCATTTTTATAACATTTTAGACATAGTCCTCCATTAAATTTTGTAAATGCACCGCATTGTACACAATCTGCCATTTAATATGAATTTTTAAATTAAAGATTGTGAGTATTTTAATTCTCACATTATAATCTACGGTAGGGCGTAGCAGGAATTGGTAGTAAATATAGGAATTCTTATAGAAATGTTAATAATGAAGTTTATTACATATCACATTAAATGAATTTACTCCTAAATTTTTTACAGACAGGATTGGATTTCGGTAATTTTTGGTGAAATGTATATGAGAATATTCTTCCAGTTCAGGAATAGCCTTATACCAAAACTTCTTGCTGCGGGGTATTATAATTTCAGCATTTCTTTCAATAGCTTGTCTTACCAGTTCAAAATTATATTCCTGGCTGGGCAAATAGGAATTAAAACCTTCTTCTTTTATTAACCTCTTATAAAGAGCTTTATACTTGATTGAATGATATGGAAAGAACTGCACTTTCGCTATTTTTTGAGCCACTTTTTCAGCGCTTGTAGCATTTATTAATGGCATTAATTTATTATACCAATAGTCCGATTTTTTTCTATACTCTTCCTCAACACAAAACAAAGGTAAATCGGGAAAAGGAAGTTGATGTTGTATTTGTTGCATCCACCAACTTTCATAGGTTTTGTAATAATTAGTTCCACCGGTATCTTCCTTTTCATCATATCCCGGATTTAACATCAAGATTAAAATAGGAGCAGTTTGTACATCTCCCATAAAGGGGGCTGGAAATATATTTTCATGGACTCTATATGTTGCCGAAACCTTGGTGTTGAACTTTGCAATTAATGCTTGTTCTTTTGGTAAAATAAAGCTTAGTCTATTATTATCCGCAGCTAAGGAGAGCCAGGGGTTATGGTGGGAGGTCATATTCAAATGTTTTTCTAAATATAGCTAACCTTTCAATACAACAAATAATAAGGTCTTTTTTCCGAAATTCTCTTTTAAAAAAGCAATCCATTGTCCAACAAAATTCTTCTATATCGAAAAGAGCTAAGTAGGCTTATACTCTTCTGAAAGGTATTTTTTTAGACAACATTTAAATTATAGCAATCACCTCCGGTTAACCTCCTTTAACCAAATTTCAAACAGATCCCAATGTGATTCATTCCATTGTGCACTTAAAAAGTACTCTTCTCCATATATGTCCTTGTAATACCTGTTTCTTCCGGTATGATCAGCCCGACCTTGAGATTTTTTTCTCAAAACAGGATAGCCTGAGTTTAAGACCCTCTTAGAATAATCTGGACTTAATAGTGCATGGATATCGTTGGAATTTAATTTATTGTTTGTAAACAACTCCCTGAAGGTCTTCTGTACATATGCTCCAATCTTTAATCCATCTTTAGTTCTTTTGGAATTTAATTCATTGTAGTTGAATTGAGAGCGTTTTAATACTATAGAAGAAAGCTTTTCATTATCATAAGAAATTTGATTCTTCGATTTGATCTGAAGTTCGTAGTTTTCTAATACACTATCTACTAAATCAGAATCGTAAACTTCAGTCAGCTTTTCCCTTACCAATTCGAAAATTTCATCATTAAACCCACGTAGACTTATTCTATTTTCAATCTCCTTTACCTTTTGTTTTTCATTATATTTTGTTAATCCATCTTTTATATAGGTTTCAATGAAGTTGTTCGTGCTTTCAGATTTTTTAAAAGATTCCACAAACTTTACGCCTTTATCAGATGATTTTTTCAAAGGAATTTCTTCTATAAGGTGAATTTCATTTGCCCTAGATCTTGGTTTTTCAGTAAAAACTTTAAACCTATCACCAATAAGGATTCCAACTGGCACTCTGAGCATCCTCATATATGAAGATAGTTGATTTACGTGTCCGGAGAAATTTAAATCTTCAGATGGTTTTTTGATTTCGACTACACAAACAGCTTCAGATTTTTCATTCCGAATAATAATATCGGGACACATACGATTTGCAGCGCCAAATTGAATAGATTCCCGCACTGATAACTCTTTTTTGTATTGACTCCATCCTAATTTTTCAAAAATCCTAATAACTTTGTTTTCGTAGACCTGTTCAGATACGTTAGAAGGAATTGTCTCGGTTAGAATAAAACATATTTCTTCCCATAAGTCCTTATCCATAATTTTTGCTTTAATTTCATTTTTACTGTAGGAATTCTAATTTCGTAAATTTCACATAATTAAACAGAAGAAATATTAGAAATACTTCCCAATTACATTTCAAAATTGAAAACTTGTGTTTTCAACAATGGAAACTAGATTTTCTTTTCATTGCCTCCTAAATTTGTTTTCTTAAATCAGCTGCTTATGGAAGATGAAGGTCATTGCAATTTTATGATATCGTTACTTTTAAGAGTATAAAACAGATTGGAATATGTATATTTGTTCATAAATTTACGCTGTTCACGAATCGTGAACAAAGAAAAAACGTGAACAGATGGAAACAGAGATCGTTTACAATGCTTTGAAAAATCTGGAAGATCCTAGGCATATCTATGGTCATTTTGAACAAGGGAAAAAGTTGGATGGGGAAATCACTTTGCATTTTCCTTATCGGCCTCCACTTAGATTAGTAATAGAAATCAAAAAGGAGTTACGCCAACATCAAATCCCCCAGCTTTTAGAGAGAAAGCAGGAATATGAGAATTTTATGCTGGTAGCGGGAAGATTACATCCGGCGATAAAAAAACGCTTGCAGGAAGAAAGGATAACTTACCTGGAAGAGAATGGTAATATATTTATCTTAGATGATGGAATTTATGTCTTTATCGATACCAATAAGCCTTTAAAAACAGAAAAAAGCAGCAGCAAAAAAGCTTATACTAAAACAGGGCTAAAACTGGTTTTTAGTTTTTTAATTGATCCTGAGTTAGTAAATGCCAGGCAAAGAACCATAGCAGAAAAAAGTGGAGTAAGTCTGGGTACCGTGCCTAAAGTAATTAAAACCTTGAAAGAGGAAGGCTATTTAATCGCTCACAAAAACAATTATCTCTGGGAAGATCGAAAGGCTTTATTAGATCGCTGGATTAACGATTATGAACAACAACTGAAACCTAAATTATTCCGGGCGCGTTATGAACTAAGGGAAGATTGGCAAAATCTCAAATTAAATCAGGGAGAAACCCATTGGGGAGGAGAGCCTGCAGGCGATTTACTTACCGGTTATTTAAGGCCGGAAGAATTCATATTGTATAGCAACGAGTCTCCAGTAAACCTGATGAAAAATTATAGCCTTAGACCTAATGCTGAAGGAAAATTATTTGTTTATGAAAAATTCTGGAAGGGAGATTTTGGTGCTGTTGCCCCTCCTTTCCTGGTCTATGCCGATCTAATTCTAAAAGAAGACAAACGTTGCCGGGAAACCGCACAAAAGATTTTTGATGAGTACATCCAACCAGTCCTATAAAGAACTTGCTATCCCTTATTTTAAGGAGGTTTTTGAAATTATCGATGAGATAATGCAAAAGCAGAAGATCCCTTATTACTTAATCGGCGTTAATGCCATTGCGCTGGAATTATTAAAAGAGGGCATTAAACCCAGCCGGGGTACCAAGGATATCGATTTTGCGGTTATGATTTCTTCAGGTGAGGATTATAAAAAAATCACCAAAGGCCTGGAGGAGAAAAATTTTACAAAAGTAAAAGCTCCTTGGACCTTTTATAATAAAGCCTTTAATTCTGTAATAGATGTGCTTCCCTTTGGAGAAATTGAGCAGGAATTCACCCAGAATTTTGATAAACGCCAAATAGATCTTCACGTTGTTGGCCTTAAGGAAGTATTGGAAGATTCGCGGGAGGTGTATATAGACGAAAAATTAGTACAAATTCCTCCGCTCCCGGGAATGATTATTTTAAAACTGGTAGCCTGGAGTGACAGGCCTGAAGACCGGGGCCAGGACCCGGGGGATATCTTAAAGATAATTAAGCATTATTTTGATTATAATTTTGATGAAATTCTGGAAGAACATAATGATGTTTTTCCGAAAAGGGAATTAGATGAAACAGGAAAGTTAAAAATAGCTGCTCGTGTCTTGGGGAGAAATGCCCGCAAGTATCTTAATGCTTCAGAAAGGCTGAAAAAAAGAGTACTGGAAATCCTTGAAAGACATACCTCATCACCTGCCTCCTCCGATTTTTTAAAGAATTGGGCTAGCCAGGAAGATTGGGATCTTGATTTGGCCCAGGAAATCCTCTTTGAATTTAAAACAGGAATTACAGAATGAAGTATCAGGATGAATCAAAAATGCTTAATTATAAAGTCTTATGGAATTTGTCTTACATAATAAGAAGTAATTAAAAAATATAAATCTATACTTCCATTTTAAATGAGATCTGGATATAGTACCATTACAACAATACTTCAAGAGCTTTGTCAACAACCTGAGTATCTAATTCTTTTAAATATGCTTGGGTTACACTTAGGTTTTGATGTCCTAAAGATTCGCTAATCACATCAGTAGCCACACCTTTTTGTTTAAGGCAATTAGCAAAACTATGCCGGGCCACATAACTGCTAACATTTTTTGTGATCTCACAAATTGTAGCCAGTTCCTTTAGATTTTTATTGTAGATCCCTAACATTTTATGTTTTCGATCTGCAAGTTGGGTAGGAGTGTAATTTTCACGATACAGTAATGGAAATACATATTTATTCCCATACCCATTAATTCGATAATAATCAAGAATTTCTCTTACCGGGGGCATTATAGCAATTGAGAAATTTCCTTTGGTTTTAGCCCTGGTGTAATAAATAACATTTTTCTCCACATCTTTCCATTCCAGACCCATCATGTCGGCAAAGTTCATTCCCCGGGTATAGAAACTAAAAACAAAGTAATTTCTGGTATCAATTAAATGCCGATGCTTACTCAGATCCACATTGACAATGCGCATTATTTCTTCAAAATCCAGGGCACGTTTAAAACCTTTGCCTCTCAAACCTGAAATCTTATATTTTTTAAATGGGTATAAGCTTTCTTTAACAATACCGCGCTCTATTGCTTTGTTGAACAATGCCCTTATAGCTCTCATCTTTACGCCAACACCTCCATCGGTTCCACCTCTGGACCTTAAGAACGCATCATATTTGCTCAAAAAGGTAGAGTTAACTTCCCGAAAACTAAGTTTTTTACTCTTATGAAATATTTGCACCGAGGTTTTGGTATCCTTATAAGACTTCGCATTTCCTACACGACCAGCATAGGTCATTTCCTCAACTATTTCATCAAAGAAGGCAAAGACATCATTTTTTACCGGATTGAAGGTAACTCTATAAAGCTTATCAAAATCTTCAAGTGTATAGTCAGGATTTTGAATTTCAATTTCCGATGCTACCTGGTATGCCCGATCCTTAATTTTTACCAGTAACCGATTATACTGAAAATGATTTTTCATCTTTTTGTTAAAGGTTCCTGTTGAAGCTGACCATTCGGAAATCTCTGAACTAAATGGGGTTTTATAATATTTAGTTTGCCGATCTTTGGTCACACGCAAGAAGATTGGGTACAACCCATCGGTTAATTTCTTTGTTCTCTGTACAATTTTTATAGTAATCATGCGGCTTAAATTGGGTACAACATAGGTACAACAAATGGGCAAATAAAGGTAAATATTGTAAAACTAAATGACAAGGAAAAAGTTGTAAAATATTGAATATCAATACATAAGAAGCTAAATGAAATTATCTGAAACACCATTTTCGCGGCTGTTAATCAGAGGGTCCTTGGTTCGAGCCCAAGAGGGGGAGCAAAATAGAAGAAACCAGTCTTAAAAAAGGCTGGTTTTTTTGTTTAAAAGTCTTTCCTAATCGGGGACTTTAGAGGTTAAGCTCTATCAGCCTAATTTTTTTAAAATCATTTTTGGGTACCTAACTTGGAATTAGGTGTTTTTTTCGGGTACGTGTTTTTTTAAAAGGGCCTCATATTATTTCTCAAAGTATGGTAATTGTTTAACCTGGGGCCGGTCTACGGTCAGGATAATCCGGCGGATAAGCTTTTGGAAAATTGCTATAAGAATGCGTTGAAGTGTTCAGAAAAGAAACAGGTGAAGTCTGTAGCTTTTCCGGCTATTTCTACCGGAGTCTTTGGTTATCCTATACAAGAAGCGACCAGGATCAGTTTTAATACAATTTTAGCCGAAATCCCAAAGCTTAAACACCTGCAAAAGCTTAAATTTGTTTTGTTCAGTGAAGCAGATCTTGAGATTTATGAAGCGATGCTTGACGAAGTTTAAACTAACTAAAAGCTATGCTAAATTTTTCAGCTACTTATACCGACCAGTATCAACTGGCGATGGCGCAGGTATATTTTAAAAAAGGCCAAAAAGATTACACCGCAATATTTGACTATTATTTTAGAAAACTTCCTTTTAATGGTGGCTACGCCATTTTTGCCGGACTTCAGGATCTATTGGAGATCATTGAAAACATAAAATTTAGCGATAAAGACCTCGAATATCTTAAAAAGCAAGATTTTGATGATGATTTCCTGGAATATCTAAAAGATTTTAAATTCCACGGAAATATTAATTCGGTTCAGGAAGGAGACTTGGTTTTTCCTACCCGGCCTGTTTTGCAGGTGGAAGCTAATATCATTGAAGCGCAAATAATTGAAACTATTTTACTGAATTTACTCAATTTTCAAACCTTAATTGCAACAAAGGCGAGTAGGATAAAATTGGTTTCTGGAGAGCGCACTTTATTAGATTTTGGTTTGCGACGGGCACAGGGACCTGGAGGGTACTATGCAACCCGCGCTGCTATTGTTGGCGGTTTTAATGGGACGAGCAACGTAATTGCCGGACGGGATTTTGATATTCCGGTTTCAGGAACTATGGCGCACTCTTTTATTCAAAGTTATGATGAGGAAATCACCGCATTTAGAGATTTCGCTGAAGGAAGACCAAAAGATTGTGTGTTGTTAGTAGATACTTACGATACGCTTAAAAGCGGTGTGCCAAATGCGATTACAGTCGCAAAGGAAATGGAGGAGCGCGGTCAAAAATTAATGGCTATTAGGCTTGATAGTGGAGATTTAGCTTATCTCTCTAAACAAAGCAGGAAAATGCTGGACGAGGCCGGACTTGATTATGTGAAAATTGCAGCTTCTAATCAATTAGAAGAAAATGTGATAAAAAGTTTGCTGGAACAAGGCGCCAGGATAGATGTTTTTGGCGTGGGTACCAACCTTGTTATTGGAAGTCCCGATGCCGCTTTAGACGGGGTTTATAAATTGGCTTATTCTCACGGGAAACCAAGAATTAAAATTTCTGAAAGCATAGTTAAGGTGACGCTTCCGCATAAAAAACAAGTGTATCGTTTAAGGGATGCTGAAGGAAATTGCGTTGGAGCCGATCTAATAGCTCTTTTTGAAGAAAATGATATTGAAAATATGATACATCCCTTTGAGCCTTATAAGCAGATGCGAATTGGGGAATTACAAAAAGAACCCTTACTTCAGCCAGTAATGGAAAATGGAGAAAATAAATTAGAGCATAAATCCCTTCAGGAAATTGCTGAATACAGTAAAAACAGGCTTGCAGAGCTTTCAATAGAATATAAACGCTTTAATAATCCGCATATTTATAAGGTGGGGATTACAGAGGCTTTAAAAGCAGAACGGGATAAATTAATTGCTTCTTACCAAAAATAAG
Organism: Salegentibacter sp. Hel_I_6; assembly: GCF_000745315.1. Taxonomy (NCBI): domain Bacteria; kingdom Pseudomonadati; phylum Bacteroidota; class Flavobacteriia; order Flavobacteriales; family Flavobacteriaceae; genus Salegentibacter; species Salegentibacter sp. Hel_I_6. The sequence continues at coordinate 2,303,816 of NZ_JQNQ01000001.1, forward strand.
ATTTATGAAAACGCTAATTATTGTAGATCCACAAAACGATTTTATGCCCGGTGGTTCCCTTTCGGTTCCTAATGGAGATGAAATTGTTCCGATAATAAACAAACTTCAGGAGAAATTTGATCTGGTGATCGCTTCCCAGGATTGGCATCCAAACGGCCACGCCAGTTTTGCCAGTAGTCATAAAGGAAAAAGTGAATTTGAAACTATTGATCTAAATGGAATTGAACAAGTGATGTGGCCGGAACATTGTGTTCAAAATACCGAAGGCGCAGAGTTTCATAAAGATTTGAAAACTGCTAAAATTGAAGCAATTTTTAGAAAAGGAACCAGTCTTGAAATTGATAGTTATAGCGCTTTTTATGATAACAAGCATTTAAAATCTACAGGCCTTTCTGGGTATTTAAAAGAGAAGAATGCAGAAGATCTTTATTTCTGCGGACTTGCAGCTGAAATTTGTGTGCACTTCACCGCTAAAGATGCAATTAAAGAAGGTTTTAAGGCTACAATAATAGAAGATGCTACACGAGCGCTAAACGCTGAAGATTTTGAAAAAACTAAAGCAGAATTAAAAGATTTAGGAGGTAGGATTATTACTGCCGAGGCTATTGAAAATTGATATAATAAACATAGCCGACATTTACCCAAAAGATATAATCGTTAAATTTATTTTGAGGCGCATTAATATTTAGTCCGTCAATCCAGTCGCTACCATAATATTGTCCACGAGCTTCAATGAGAAGATCGTGTCTAAAACCTAATCGGTAACGAACACCAAGCCCGCCAATTATAGAATAGGTGCTGCCGCGTTCAAAATCCATTCCCCCCACAAAGGTTGGAAATACGTTGTTTTGCTCGGTTAGTGGTCCTAAATCAGAATAAGCATCGGGCTTGTAGGAAACAAAGTGACCGCCCAAACTTATATATGGAGAAAACATGTAGCCAGAATGAGTGAAATCCCTAATTCTAAAGGGGTGATACTCAAGATGTAAGCCACCCTCAATAATTTCACTCTCCCCGTGCATTGCTCTTAACAACTGTCCGCCAATTGTCTTTTGTCTGGCTACGGGGCCATAATGTTCCAGTTTGGAATAAAAATAGTCCAGCTCTGTTCTAATTCTAAAATGATTTGTAAAAAATGAAGCGGCTTGAGAGTAATGGCAGTCAGTTTTATAGGCGAAATTCATATAATGTGAAATACCTATTCCGTAGCCTGCGTTATTAAGGTTGTTTCTTACATTCCAACGTTCGCCGTAATCGGTAAAAAATGAGGCTGGGCCAGCCTTAACCGCAATTTCATGAGCAATCCCAAATTGAGAATATGTCTTTACCTGAAATAGCAAAATAAAAACTAAAAAAACTAAAATTTTCTTGTAAGTGTGCATTAATTCAGGCTTGGGGCGAGCAACAAATATATAAAATCTTGTTTAACAAAAAATTATAGTTTCGTGCCCAGGCATAGAGCGATAAAATAAAGACGTTAATTTTATATGAAACTAGAAATATTTGAGGTCGTTTTTTATAGAACCCATATATTTGTAATACAAAACACAGTTTTTATTATAAACTATTTGTAGAATTACACAATATGGAACAAAATATACAAGATTTTCTGGATAAAGTATCGCAAAGAAATCAAAATGAGCCTGAATTTATGCAGGCAGTACATGAGGTTGCTGAGACCATTATTCCCTTTATAGAAAAGAATAAAAAGTATCAGAACATGGAGTTACTGGAGCGTATGGTAGAGCCGGAACGAGTAATTATGTTTAGGGTTTCCTGGTTAGACGATAAAGGAAATATTCAGGTAAATCGTGGTTTTAGAATTCAAATGAATTCTGCAATTGGGCCTTATAAAGGTGGATTGCGTTTTCATCCTTCCGTAAATCTCAGTATCCTAAAATTCCTTGCTTTTGAGCAGGTATTTAAAAACAGTCTTACCACCTTACCTATGGGTGGTGGAAAAGGAGGTTCTGATTTCGATCCAAAAGGGAAATCTGATAATGAAGTAATGCATTTCTGCCAGAGTTTTATGACAGAACTTTATCGCCATATTGGCCCAAATACAGATGTTCCTGCTGGAGATATTGGAGTTGGTGCCCGTGAAGTTGGTTATATGTTTGGCCAATATAAAAGATTGCAAAATGAATTTACCGGGATTTTAACAGGGAAAGGACTTTCTTACGGTGGTTCTCTTATACGTCCTGAAGCTACCGGCTATGGGAATGTATATTTTGCACAGAATATGCTTAGAACAAAAGATGATTCTCTTGAAGGCAAAACCGTTGTAGTTTCTGGATCTGGAAATGTAGCCCAGTATGCTGCAGAAAAAGCACTGGAATTTGGAGCGAAGATCTTAACTATGAGTGATTCTGGAGGTTATATTTATGATGAAGATGGGATTGATGAAGAAAAACTTCAGTTTATCATGGATCTTAAAAATGTAAGACGTGGTAGAATTAGCGAATATGTAGATGAATATTCATCAGCTAAATATTTTGAAGGAAAGACGCCATGGGAAGTTAAATGTGATGTAGCCCTTCCTTGTGCTACCCAGAATGAACTTGAAAAAGCTGATGCTAAGCAATTAGTGGATAATGGATGTATGTGTGTTGGCGAAGGTGCTAATATGCCCTGTACTCCAGATGCTGTAGAGGTATTTAAAGAAGCAAAAATTCTTTTCTCTCCAGGAAAAGCTTCTAACGCTGGTGGGGTTGCTACTTCAGGATTAGAGATGAGTCAAAATTCTATGCGTTACAACTGGACTTCAGAAGAAGTGGATAAGAAGCTGCACGAGATTATGAATGATATTCACGATCGTTGTGTAGAATTTGGAAAAGAAGAAGATGGTTATATAGATTACGTAAAAGGAGCAAATATTGCCGGTTTTGTGAAAGTAGCCGATGCAATGCTTGCCCAGGGAGTAGTGTAAATATTACTTATTAAAACGATAAATTAAGGCCGCTTTTAGCGGCCTTTTTTAATTATCTTCGGAATAAATATTTTTCTAAAATGCTTATTACTACTCCGGCAATTGTAATTAGTGCGTTGAAATATGGCGAAGCCGATTTGATCGTAAAAGCTTATACCTACAGCGACGGCTTAAAAACCTATATGCTTAAAGGAGTGCTTAAATCTAAAAAAGGAAAATTTAAAGCATCCCAGTTTCAATTGCTTACCCAGTTAGAGATCGTTGCGAACCACCGCAATCAGGGAAAAATGGAATACCTCAAGGATGCCAAAGTCTTGCATACTTATTCCAGTTTACATACCAATATGGTTAAAGGCTCGATGCTTATGTTTTTGGCTGAAGTTTTAAAAAATGCAATTAAGGAGGAAGAAACCAATCCGCGGTTATTTGAATATCTTGAAAACTCGTTAATGTGGCTGGATTTGCATGATAAAATTGCCAATTTTCATCTATTGTTTTTATTGAATTTAACCCGATTCCTTGGCTTCTATCCAGATGCTGCTTCAAAAGATTTACCGTATTTCAATCTTTTAGATGGTGTTTTTGAACTAGGTAGTGTAAATAATTATTGTATTGAAGGTCGAAATGTCGAAATTTTACGACAGTTCTTAGGCATAAATTTTGATGCCCTGAATGGAGTGAAATTGAATCAGGAAAGCCGGTCAAATTTTTTAAATATGTTGCTCTTATATTATCAACTGCATATTGAAGGATTCAAAAAACCAAAATCACTTGCTGTACTCAACGAAATTTTTAGCTAAATGCGAATAATCACAGGAGTAATTCTCCTTTTTTTTATGGTTAATAGTATCTACGCTCAGCAGGTACAAGTTTTTGACGAAGAGAGTCATGAGCCTCTTGAAAGCGTAGTTTTATACAATGCTGAAAAATCTAAGAGCACGCTTACAGATTTGGATGGGATGGCAAATATTTCAGCATTTGACGAGGATGAGGTTATTCATCTTAAACACGTGAACTATGTTGATAGAAGTATAAAGAAGGCTAAAATTATTCAGAATAAATATAGGGTATATTTAAAAAGAGATGGTAACGAGTTAGATCAGGTCATACTATCGGTGGCTAAATTCGAAATGAATAAAGATGAAATTCCGCAAAAGATAGTTAGTTTTTCAGCGAGAGATATTATTATGGCCAGCCCGCAAACTTCGGCCGATCTTTTGGAAAGCAGCGGGCAGGTTTTTGTTCAGAAAAGTCAAATGGGTGGTGGAAGCCCAATTATTCGTGGTTTTTCAACTAACCGGCTTCTCATTACGGTAGATGGCGTAAGGATGAATACCGCAATTTTTAGAAGCGGAAATCTTCAAAATATAATCTCAATAGATCCGCTGGCGGTTGAAAGTACTGAGGTGATCCTTGGTCCCGGTTCGGTAGTTTATGGAAGTGATGCTGTTGGTGGTGTAATGAACTTCTATTCTTTAAAACCAAAATTTTCATTTGGTGAGAATGCTGCGGTTTCCGGTAGTGCATATTCTCGTTATGCTTCTGCCAATGACGAAAAAACCGTACATGCTGATGTGAATATTGGATTGGAAAACTGGGCATTTTTAAGCAGTGTTACGTATTCAGATTTTGGAGATTTGAGAATGGGATCTCACGGCCCCGATGAATATTTACGAAACGAATATGTAGTGCGAAGAAATGGGGAAGATGTAATAGTTCCAAATGATGATGCGCAAGTGCAAAAACCCACAGGTTATGAACAAATAAATTTATTGCAGAAGATAAAGTTTATGCCGCATAAAGACTGGGACCTTAACCTGGGCCTTATATATTCTACCACATCAGATTTTCCAAGATTTGACAGGCTTTATCAAAAACGGGATGGCCAGTTGCGTTCAGCAGAATGGTATTATGGCCCTCAAGAATGGTTTATGGGTAATTTTAAGATCAATAAAAAAGGTCATGGTTCTTTATATGATAAAGCACAGATGACTGCTGCTTATCAATTTTTTGAAGAAAGCAGGCACAACCGAGATTTTGGAGAAGACCTGTTATTTAATACCAGGGAAAATGTAGATGCCTATTCAATTAATTTTGATTTTGAAAAGACTTTTGAAGAGAGCCGGTTATTTTATGGAGCTGAATATGTTTTTAATAAAGTAAATTCTACAGGATTTGCAGAAAATATTTTAACTGCAGAAGAAGACATCACTGCGTCACGATATCCAGATGGTTCCACCTGGCAATCTCTTGCGGCATACACTACCTATCAATGGAAGATTAAAGAAAATCTTTCTTTTCAATCTGGACTTCGATATAATCATATTCTGGTAGATGCTGAATTTGATGAGAATTTATATGATTTTCCATTTCAGGAAGCCAATATTAATACCGGTGCCTTAACAGGAAGCGCGGGAATTAACTGGCAGCAAAACAGGTTTATTGGATGGCGATTAAATCTTTCTACAGCTTTTAGAGCGCCAAATATTGATGATATAGGAAAAATTTTCGATTCTGAACCCGGTGCCGTTGTTGTTCCAAATCCAGATTTAAAACCAGAATATGCCTACAGCAGCGAACTTGGTTTTGACTGGAAACCTGCAGAAAATATCAGTTTTATCGCTACTGCATTTTATACTTATTTAAACGATGCGATGGTGCGCAGGGATTTCAATTTAAATGGAGAAACCGAAATAGATTACCAGGGAGAATCAAGCCGGGTGCAGGCGATTCAAAATACAGCAAAAGCCTACGTGTATGGCTTTGAGAGTGGAGTAGAAATTGATCTATCTGTTGCGCTAAGATTCAGTTCCCAAATAAGTATTACTGAAGGAAAAGAAGAGCAGGAAGATGGTTCTACCGCGGCATTACGCCACGCAGCTCCTGTATTTGGAAATACACATTTAATATGGCACAAAAAAAGACTGAAATTCGATCTTTTTGCTGAATATAATGGGCAATTCGATTATGAAGATCTTGCGCCTTCAGAACAGGGCAAAGCCTATTTATACGCCATAGACGATAATGGAAATCCCTATTCACCATCCTGGTACACCATTAACTTAACGGGGCAATATGAACTCAGTAAAAATTTACTTGCCACGGCTTCTTTAGAAAATATCACCGACCAACGATACCGAACTTATTCCTCCGGAATTGCCGCCGCCGGTAGAAATTTAATTTTAGCTTTACGGTATAGTTTTTAATTTCTTTTGGGTTAGCTTTTTCCGTTTTTCTAACCCGCTCTTTTCTTAAAATTGATTATTTTCGCGACTCATTGGAAATTTTGAAAAAATGAGCAATAAGTTCCCTGAATATAAAGGACTTGACTTACCAAAAGTAGCTGAGGAAATCTTAAGTTACTGGAAAGAGAACGATATTTTTGAAAAGAGCGTAACCACCCGAGAAGGGAAGGAGCCTTTCGTGTTTTTTGAAGGTCCACCTTCTGCAAACGGACTTCCGGGAATTCACCACGTAATGGCGCGAGCTATTAAGGATATTTTTTGTCGCTATAAAACCCAAAAAGGATACCAGGTAAAACGTAAAGCCGGTTGGGATACTCACGGTCTTCCGGTAGAACTTGGTGTAGAAAAAGAACTGGGGATTACCAAAGAAGATATTGGGAACAAGATTTCTGTAGAAAAGTATAATGAAGCTTGTAAAAATGCGGTAATGCGCTACACTGATGTGTGGAACGATCTTACCGAAAAAATAGGCTATTGGGTAGATATGGAAGATCCATACGTTACCTATAAATCAAAATATATGGAAACAGTTTGGTGGCTGCTTTCCGAAATTTATAAAAAAGACCTTATTTATAAGGGCTACACCATCCAGCCTTATTCTCCGAAAGCGGGAACGGGATTAAGTTCACACGAGCTCAACCAACCTGGAACTTACCAGGACGTAACCGATACAACGGTAACAGCGATGTTTAAAATTACTGATGCTTCAGCGGCTTCAGTAAAAGAGGATCTGGAAGGTGCATTTTTAATCGCCTGGACCACGACCCCTTGGACCTTGCCTTCCAACACAGCCTTAACAGTAGGGCCAAAAATCGAATATGTTTCAGTAAAAACATATAACCAGTACACTTTTGAGCCAATCACTATTTTGGTTGCAAAGGCACTGGCTAAGGCTCAATTTGATAAAAAGTTTACCCAAGTTGAAACCGAAGAGGAACTTAAAGCTTATACTGAAGGCGATAAAAAGATTCCATTTTTAATCGGGGAAACTTTTACAGGAAAGGATCTTGTTGGGATAAAATTTGAGCAATTGTTGCCTTATGCATTACCTGCAGAAAATCCTGAAAATGCTTTTCGTGTAATTGCCGGAGATTTTGTGACTACAGAAGACGGTACCGGAATTGTGCATACTTCACCAACTTTTGGTGCAGACGATGCGCTGGTAGCTAAACAAGCTACACCGCAAGTTCCGCCATTATTGGTGAAAGATGAAAATGGAAACCTTGTTCCGTTGGTAGATCTTCAGGGGAAATTTAGACCAGAAATGGGCGAATTTGCCGGGAAGTATGTGAAGAACGAATATTATGACGAAGGGCAGGCACCAGAGAAATCTGTAGACGTTGAACTTGCTATAAAACTAAAAGAAGAAAATCGTGCTTTTAAAGTAGAGAAATATGTTCACAGCTATCCAAATTGCTGGAGAACCGATAAACCTATTTTATACTATCCGTTGGATTCCTGGTTCATAAAAGTAACCGAATTCAAGGAACGCATGCATGAATTGAATAAAGGCATTAACTGGAAACCAAAGTCTACCGGTGAGGGTCGTTTTGGAAACTGGTTGGCTAATGCAAACGACTGGAATTTATCCAGAAGTCGTTATTGGGGAATTCCGTTGCCAATTTGGAGAACCGAAGAAGGGAAAGAGGAAAAGCTTATCGGTTCTATTGCAGAATTGAAAGAAGAAATGGCGAAGTCGGTTAAAGCCGGCTTTATGGATAAAGATATTTTTGAAGGTTTTGAACCCGGAAATATGAGTGAAGAAAACTACGATCTGGTAGATCTTCACAAGAACGTGGTTGATGAAATTACGCTTGTTTCAGATTCTGGCAAACCAATGAAACGCGAAGCAGATCTTATTGATGTTTGGTTCGATTCTGGTTCTATGCCTTATGCGCAGTGGCATTATCCATTTGAAAATAAGGAAAAAGTAGAAGAAGGAGAACGTCAGGCCGATTTCATAGCCGAAGGCGTTGACCAAACCAGAGGTTGGTTCTATACCCTGCACGCTATCGCTACGATGATCTTTGATGATGTAGCTTATAAAAACGTAGTTTCTAACGGACTTGTGTTAGATAAAAACGGACAAAAAATGTCTAAACGTTTGGGTAACGCCGCCGATCCGTTTGAAACTTTGGCAGCTTTTGGTCCCGATGCTACGCGTTGGTATATGGTTTCCAATGCGAACCCGTGGGATAATCTAAAATTTGATATTGAAGGAATAGCTGAGGTGCGCCGTAAATTTTTCGGGACACTTTATAATACGTATTCATTCTTCACTTTATATGCGAATATTGATAATTTCACCTATAAAGAAGAGGATGTGCCTTTAGCTGAAAGACCCGAGATAGATCGTTGGATACTTTCAGAATTGCATACACTTATAGAGAAAGTAGATAAATTCTATGCAGATTATGAACCTACCAGGGCAACCCGGGCAATTTCAGAATTTGTGCAGGAAAATCTTAGTAACTGGTTTGTGCGGTTAAGCCGAAGAAGATTCTGGAAAGGCGATTATCAGCAAGATAAAATTTCAGCATATCAAACACTTTATACCTGTTTAGTTGAAGTGACCAAACTGGGTGCACCGGTGGCGCCGTTCTTTATGGATAGGCTTTACAAAGACTTAAACAAGAGTACACAAAAAGAAAACTTTGAATCGGTACATTTGGCTGAATTTTCAAAGTATGATGAGAAATTTGTTGATAAGTCTTTAGAACGAAAAATGGAGAAAGCTCAAACCATTTCTTCATTGGTTTTATCGCTTAGAAAGAAGGAAATGATAAAAGTAAGACAACCGTTGCAAAGAGTAATGATTCCGGTGCTTGACGAAGAGCAACGTGAAGAAATTCAGGCGGTTGAAGACTTGATAAAGTCTGAAGTAAATGTAAAAGAACTTCAGCTTATAGATGATGCTTCAGGACTGCTGGTGAAGCAAATAAAACCAAATTTTAAGGTTCTTGGCCCAAGATTTGGAAAGGATATGAAGCTGGTAGTCAAAGAGATAAATAAATTCACTCCAGAAGATATTACAAAGATAGAGCGAGAAGGAAATATTGCAATAAATCTTAACGGAGAAATGATTAAATTAGCTTCTGAAGAAGTGGAAATCACTTCTCAGGATATTGAAGGCTGGTTAGTTGCAAGCAGTGGTAATATTACCGTAGCTTTAGACGTTAGTATCTCTGAGGAATTAAAAAAGGAAGGAATTGCCAGGGAATTGGTAAATAGAATACAGAATATGAGAAAAGATTCTGGTTTTGAAGTTACCGATACCATTGAAGTGACCCTACAAAGAGACGGTATTGTCGAGGATGCCGTTAACCAAAATATAACCTATATCAAGAATGAAACATTAACTGCAAGTCTCGAATTTGCAGAGGTGGTAACTGAAGGAGCCGAGGTGGCTTTTGACGATATTACCACTAAAATGTTTATTAAAAAACATTAGAATTATGGCAACTGAAGTAAAAGAACGGTATAGCGATGCCGAATTAGCTGAGTTTAAGGCCCTGATTAAAGGCAAAATAGAAAGAGCGCAAGAGCAATTGGCTATCTATCAAAATGCTTATAAAAATGATGGAAACAACGGTACAGATGATACCGCCCCCACATTTAAAGCCTTTGAAGAAGGTAGTGAAACGATGAGTAAGGAAGCGAACTCACAATTAGCTATTAGACAGGAAAAGTTTATTCGTGATCTCAAAAATGCATTAAACCGTATTGAGAATAAAACCTACGGAATATGCCGTGTAACTGGGAAATTAATCGCAAAAGAGCGTTTAAAACTGGTGCCGCACGCTACCTTAAGTATAGAAGCTAAGAATATGCAGAAATAAATGTTCACTGAATATTTTAAAATATAGCGTCCCTTTGCTAGTGCTTTGGGACGTTTTTTTTAAATAAATAATAACCTAAGAAATTGCTTATCAGAAGCTGATTTTTAGCCGGGTAAAAAATAAATAATATTAGTATTTTAGCGGCGTTTTAAATTCCACAGAGTTCATGTCCTTAAAAAAAGCGAGTATTATTATCGTTTTGGTACTTCTAATAGACCAAATTTCAAAATTTTATATCAAAACAAATTTTTCGCTTGGCGAGGAAGTTCCGGTTTTTGATTGGTTCAGGATTTTATTTGTGGAAAATGAAGGAATGGCCTGGGGAACCAAAATTCCTGGGGAATATGGAAAGTTAATTCTTACCCTTTTTAGATTGGTTGCCATTGTTGGTATTGGCTATTGGTTATGGGATTCGGTTAGAAAAAATGGTTCCCGAATTTTAATAACCGCAATAGCCTTAATCTTCGCAGGGGCTTTTGGTAATATTATAGACTCTGTTTTCTACGGAATTATCTTTAACGATAGTTACGGCCAGGTTGCTGAATTTATGCCGGCACAAGGCGGCTACGGCACCTTATTTCACGGTAAGGTGGTAGATATGCTGTATTTCCCGTTATGGCAGGGAAATCTGCCGGAATGGATTCCTTTCTGGGGCGGAAATTATTTCACATTCTTTGAGCCGGTCTTCAATATAGCCGATACCGCAATTAGTGCAGGCGTAATTTTACTATTACTTTTTAATAAGCGTGCCTTCCCTAAAGAAGAGGAAGACTCAAAAGAAAGTAGTAACTAAGCAGCAGCATGACCATTGCGGTCAAAAATCTTCTCGAATTTCTTCAATTCTATTGGTTTGATTAAATAATCTGTAACCAGGTTAAAAGATTTTGCCCTTTCGAGATCTCTAGGATCTATGGAAGAACTTACTACGTACAGCGTGATTTTCTTTTCGAAGTTATTCTTTATCTTAATAAATTCATTTAGAAATTCCCAGCCATCCATAACCGGCATGTTGATATCAAGAAAAATAATGTCTGGAAGTTTTTCTTCGGAAGCATTTTCCAGGATCAATTTAAAATGATCAAAGGCTTCCATGCCGTTTTTAAAAATGAGAAGATTTTTTGATAGTTTTTTAATTTCAATAATCTTCTTAACAAGATTCACGTATATTTTGTCATCGTCAATAATACACGCCAATTCTACTTTTTGCCCCATAAGAATTAGTGTTTAGTTTTTTTAAAATTTAATTTTAAATGTAGTGCCTACATCTACGGTGCTGGTTACCGAGATTGAACCCCCAAGTGTTTCTACCTGATTTTTAGTTATAAAAAGTCCAATGCCCCGGGAATCCAGGTTCTCATGAAAGGTTTTATACATCCCAAACATTTTGTCACCATATTGATCCAGGTCAATGCCTAAACCATTATCACTAACCTCCAAAAAACAGGTTTCGTTCTCAATATAGGTTTGAATATAAATCACCGGTTTTCTACCAGGATGTTTATATTTTATGGCATTTGTGATTAAATTTAGTAAAATACTTTCAAGATACTCAGGTATATAGCTAATTTCTTTTAGGGCGTGAAATTCAGCTACAATTTTGGCATTTTCTCGATTTATTAAGGATGAAGTTGAAGCCATTACCCCACTTAATGCTTTTTCAAAGGAAACTATACGGCGTTCTTTGTGTAAAATTGATTGTTTATTTACAATTTCGTTTAGCTCATTTATAGCTAAATCCAGGTTTTCAGAAATATCCATCACATTTGGAATTAATTCAATTTTATCTTTATCGGTTTTAGCATCTTTAAGCAATTCTACAATTAAACAAAGATTGCTGCTGTGAGACCGTAAATTGTGAGAAACAATATGCGCGAAATTAAATAACCTGGAATTTTGTGTAGCAATGATATCCAGAGAATTCTGTAAATTAAGTTCGTTAATTTTCTGTTCGTTAATGTCCTGAAATACACCGCGAATCCCAATAATATTCTGGTCTTCATTATAAACTGGTTTTCCGGTAGCACGCACCCAAAAATCTTTTTTGTAAAGATTGCGCATCTTTAATTCTACTTTAAACGGAATACCATATTTCTCACATTTTTCAAAAGCAGAAATTACAACTGGATGTTCTTCTGGGGCATAGAATTTAAAATGCTCTTCGTATGGCGGTTGGTAATCTAGCGGGCAATCTATTATTTTTTTAGTAACGGAGTCCCAGTAAATATTCTTATTAACCGTGTCTATATACCAGCCCCCGGTTGTGGTCATTTGGGCAGTCTCTCTATAATAGAAGAAATTTTCTTCTATTGTGTACTGGTCTCGTTTGTTTTGGTGGATATTTACAAATAATAATACAGCTGTTTCCTTGTTGTTTTCTTTGTTTTTGAGATTTCGACACTCAAACCAGCGGTATTTCCCGTTGCTAAGTTTTAGTTTAAGTTCAATGTTGAAGGCTTCATTTTCTTCGGTTAGTTTATCGAAATACACTCTAAAGTCGTAGCGATAATCCTGATGCAGAATTTCCTTCAGAAAAAATTCGAAATGGGATTCAGAAAATTCAGGGTTTCCTACAAGGGTATTAAAATGCTCTGACCAGCTTACCTCTTTATTGAGAAGGCTGATCTTCCAATAAGCGATATCAAAATCTTCAAGAATGCTGTTTAATTGAAGGTCGTTTAGCATTAAAGGGGCGAAAGTTTTGTTAAAAATAACAGAATACTTCCTAATTCCCTAATTTTTAAACCTATATATTTTATTAGGAGAAACGCAGTAATCTAAAGGAATATCACTGCTGAATAATTCTTTAAAAGGGGATTCTGCCTCGAAGAAGGAAAGGCCGATCTTTATAACATCGGGTTTGCATTCACTTAGAAAAGTATCGTAAAAACCCTTACCGTAGCCAATGCGATGACCTTTTTCGTCAAATGCCAAAAGCGGAACAAAAACGACCTCTATTTGCTGCGGTGCTATTGGAATGCCGCCTTCCGGTTCAGGAATATTCCATCTATTTTTTCTAATCACGCTGCTATCGGTGAGTAAAAAATGTTCCAGTTTATGCTCTGCAATATTAGTCTTGGAAAGCACTACATTTTTATCTTTCCCCTGGAGGATATGCAAGATGTTTTCGGTATCAATTTCTTTCTGTTCTGCAATGCTTAGAAAAAGATGGTAGAATTCTTTTTCCCAAATAGGTAATTCCAACAACTTGTTAGCGATTTCCAGGCTTAATTTTTCAATTTCTTCTCTGGAAAGTTCTAAACGTAAAGCTTTGTATTTTTTTCGTAATTCGGCTTTATTCATCTTTTGGCGGTGCTGAAATATGAAAAATGGCATCGCCCTGGTATACAATGGGAGATTCGTTTACATTGATAACATATCCCGAATTTACAGCTTTAATCTTATGCCTAAATTTTCCGTAAGGATCAGTAATAGTGCCAATATATTCACCTTTCTCTACATGTTTTCCACAGGGAATTTTTACGTGCAATAATCCGCTGTATTTGGCGCGCATCCAATTGGTGTTCTCAATAACCACTGTTTCGGTAATAGCATCGGGATAATCAAATCTAGGATTAAGCATTTCGAGATAGCTTAAGATTCTCATTGCTCCTTCTACGCCGTGTTTTGCTATATCTTTATCACTGTTTTGAGATTTTCCACCTTCAAATAGTAAAACCGGAATTCCTTTTTTTGCACAGGTTTCGCGATACGATTTGGTAATTGTTTTCGAGTGGATAGTAAACGGGGCATTAAAGATCCTGGCATATTTTAAACTTTGCTCATCGCCTCGTTTAACTCTTATTTGCGGAGCATTAAATCTGCTCGCGCCACCGGTATGAAAATCTAAACAGAAATTAGCCAGCGGTAATATTTTCTTTACAAATTGAAAGGCGAATCGACCGGCGAGAGAACCGTGTTTTGTGCCAGGGAACATTCGGTTTAGATCACGGCCATCGGGAAATTCACGACGTAAATTGAGAAAACCAAATACGTTTACTACAGGAATACAAATAATAGTTCCCTTTTGAGGTTTATTAATTCCTTTGGAAATAATTTGCCTAACGATTTCAACACCGTTAATCTCGTCTCCGTGAATGCCGGCGGTAAGTAAAACTACCGGGCCGGGTTTTTTTGAACGTTCAATAATTACCGGCACCTCTACCGAAGTAGTGGTATATAACCGGGCCATATTGAAATTGATAGAAGCACTTTTTCCCGGAAGTACTTTTTCTCCCAGTATTTCCAGAACATTGTCACTGGTTATTTTTGCCATAGGCTATACGTTCCGTTCTATATATCTAATTATAGATTTTGCGATATCTTTTCCTGTCGCTTTTTCTATTCCTTCTAATCCTGGAGATGAATTTACTTCAAGAATTAATGGCCCGCGGGCGCTCTGTAGCATATCTACCCCGGCAACACCAAGTCCCATTGCTTTAGTGGCTTTTACTGCCGCAATTTCTTCTTCATCTGTAAGTTCAACAACTTCTGCGCTGCCGCCACGATGAAGGTTAGATCTAAACTCACCTTCTTTTCCCTGTCTTTTCATAGCACCAACTACGTGCCCATCTACTACAAAAGCCCTAATGTCTCCACCTTTGGCTTCCTCAATAAACTCCTGAACAATTACACGAGCCTGTAAACCATTAAAGGCTTCAATTACAGATTCTGCTGCGTTATTTGTTTCCGCAAGAACTACTCCTACTCCCTGGGTTCCTTCTAATAACTTTATTACCAAAGGTGTTCCGCCAACCTGTTTAATAACTCCAGATACATCTCTGGAGTAATTGGTGAAAACCGTTTTTGGCAGTCCAATTTTAGCCCGGGAAAGCACCTGTAAACTTCTTAATTTATCACGGCTTCTTACTAAAGATTCAGATTCTGTAGTGGTGAACGCGCCCATCATCTCAAACTGTCTTACCACCGCAGTTCCATAAAATGTTACTGAAGCTCCAATTCTAGGAATTACTGCATCTACACCTTCTATATACCCTCCTCTATAATAAATATTTGGTTTACGTTTTTCTATAACGATATCACACTTTAGTGGGTCTATAACTTCAACTTCATGTTTGCGTTTGGTAGCAGCTTCTACAAGGCGTTTTGTAGAATACAAATGGCTATTACGCGAAAGGATTTTTATTTTCATTTTTGCTTAAGATTGTAAGAAACGTCAGTTAATTCGGTGTCCACGATAAATTTTTTGGTAAGGAATTTACGGCCAATTAGTACCGGAAACCTCATTTCCTGTCGGGAGGACAAAGAAAGGGAAATTTTATAGACCTTATTAAAAATTTTGATGGTAGATATTACCTGATATCTTTTTTGAATAATTCCGTTACTACTTCTTACAAAAACGATATCATAATCTGTAAAAGTAAATTTTTTTCCGTTGTATAAAGGATGCTCTTCATCAAGAAAAGTACATTCTAAAACTCCATCTTTTTCAACTATATTTTCGCAGTGAATAGAGGAAGTGTAAGCGCCGGTGTCAATCTTAATAGCGATATCATTTAAATGTAAAGCAGGGAAATCTGCTTTATCAAAACGCCCAATAACTTTTTTCTCCATACCGCAAGATAGTAAAATGCACATGTAATCTTTTTATAGAAATTATAAAATTTGAATTGCTTTAACCCGATGCTAAGGAGGTTAAGCGAATGAACTAATTTGATTTAATATAAATTTAACATTTATAAGACCTGGCAAATTTTAATGCTACGCCTAATAAATTCTACCTTTGGGAAGATGGAAACGCCTGCTTTAGAAGTACAATTAAAAACCCTGCCCAATAGTCCCGGAGTCTACCAGTATTATGATAAGAACGGCAAGATCCTCTATGTAGGCAAAGCTAAAAATCTTAAGAAAAGAGTAACCTCCTATTTTACCAAACGCCACGATAGCCACCGTATTGGCGTAATGGTAAAAAAAATCAAGGAGATAAAGCACATCGTCGTAGAGTCAGAAACCGATGCTTTGCTTCTCGAAAATAATCTTATTAAAAAGCATCAACCGCGTTTTAACGTGATGCTAAAAGATGATAAAACCTATCCGTGGATTTGTATTAAAAATGAACGTTTTCCCAGGGTTTTTCCTACTCGAAAATTAATAAAAGACGGTAGCGAATATTATGGCCCTTTTACCAGTTTTAAAACAGTAAATACGTTACTCGATTTAATTAAAGGACTTTATAAGCTTAGAACCTGTAATTATGATCTTTCTGAAGAAAAAATAAGAAACGGGAAATATAAAGTATGCCTGGAATATCATTTAGGAAATTGTAAAGGGCCTTGCGAAGCAAAACAGCCTGAAGCAGAATACAACAGTAATATTGAAGCAATAAGGCAAATTGTAAAAGGAAATTTTAAAGATTCGCTGCAGCAATTTAGGGAACAAATGAAACTGCATGCTGAAAATATGGAGTTTGAAGATGCGCAACGGATTAAAAATAAAATAGATGTACTGGAGAACTACCAGTCTAAATCTACGGTAGTTAACCCTAAAATTACCAACGTAGATGTGTTTTCAATAGTTTCAGATGAAGGTTATGGTTATGTGAATTTTCTTCAGCTTTCTCACGGCGCAATTATCAGGTCGCATACCATAGAAATGAAGAAAAAGCTGGATGAAACCGATGAAGAATTATTAGAATTAGCAATTACCGAAATTCGGCAACGCTTTAGTTCAAATTCCAAAGAAATTTATGTGCCTTTTAAAGTTGATGCTGGTGAAGATGTAAGAGTTACTATCCCAAAGCTGGGAGATAAAAAGAAGATTGTAGAATTATCGCAACGCAACGCCAAATATTACCGCCAGGAGCGTTTTAAGCAAATGAAAATTGTAGATCCAGACCGGCACGTAAAACGAATAATGGCACAAATGAAAGAGGATCTCCGTCTTAGTGTTGAGCCTCGCCATATAGAATGTTTTGATAATTCAAATATCCAGGGCACAAACCCGGTGGCTGCCTGTGTGGTTTTTAAAAATGGAAAACCAAGTAAGAAGGATTATCGTAAATTTAATATCAAAACCGTTGAAGGGCCAGATGATTTTGCATCTATGGAAGAGGTGGTTTTTAGACGTTACAAACGCTTGCTTAATGAGGGTGAAGATTTGCCTCAACTCATCATTGTAGATGGAGGGAAAGGTCAGCTTTCTTCTGGAGTAAAAGCTTTGGAAGATCTAGGATTGCGGGGAAAAATTGCCATTATAGGCATCGCAAAACGTTTGGAGGAAATTTTTTATCCGGGTGATACCATTCCGCTTTATTTAGATAAGAAGTCTGAATCTTTAAAGATCATTCAGCAATTACGGAATGAGGCGCATAGGTTCGGGATTACTTTTCATCGTAACAAAAGAAGTAAAAGCGCGTTAAATACAGAGCTGGAAGAAATTACCGGAATTGGTGAAAAAACCGTGGTAGAATTATTAAAACAGTTTAGATCTGTAAAACGTATAAAAGAAGCTTCAGAAAAAGAGCTGGCTGAAGTTATAGGGGTTTCTAAAGCGGGAATAATTTACAATCATTATAAGGCAAAGAATACACCAGAATAAGCTCACAAAATTATGGATAAATGAAAAAACTACTGCTTTTACTTCTTCTATTTGCAGCCTTTCCGGGGATTTCCCAGGAGCAGGAAGACTTAAAAGTGGGTTTGGTTTTAAGTGGGGGTGGAGCAAAAGGTCTTGCTCACATTGGCGCGCTAAAAGTTATTGAAGAAGCGGGGATTAGAATAGATTATATTGGCGGGAGTAGTATGGGCGCTATCATTGGCGGTCTATATGCTTCAGGTTATACGGCTCACCAGTTGGATTCCATTTTTCACGAGACTAATTTTAATATTTTAATTCAGGATAATATTCCGCGTAGCGCAAAATCTTTTTACGAAAAAGAAGATTCTGAAAAATACGCCATTAGTATTCCCTTTGATAATTTCAAAATTGGTTTACCCTCAGGCCTTTCCAGGGGGCAAAATATTTATAATTTAATGTCACAGCTTACCTTGCATCTTGGTAATTTGGATGATTTTAATGAATTACCTATTCCGTTTTTTTGTGTGGCTGCCGATGTGGAATCCGGGGAAGAAGTTATTTTAGATGAAGGTTCACTGGCGCAGGCGGTTTCTGCCAGTGGCGCGATTCCCTCTATTTTTAGTCCGGTTATTGTAAACGGTAGATTATTGACAGACGGTGGTGTGGCAAATAATTATCCTGTAGAAGAACTTCGAAAAAGAGGGGCTGAAGTAATTATTGGAGTAGATGTTCAGGATAGTTTGGTGAACCGGGAAGATTTACGCAGTGTTTTTGATATTCTTACTCAAATAAGCAATTTCCGTACAATTAGCGATATGAAGGAGAAAGTGCCTAAAACCGATATTTATATCAAACCCGATATTAGTCCGTTTTCGGTGTTATCTTTTGAAAAAGGCGAAGCAATTATAGATTCGGGAAGGGTAGCTACTTTACAAAGAAAAGTAGAGCTTGAAAAAATTGCGGAAAGACAGGGGGAGAAGCGAGAAAAGGTAGTGATTCCTAAAGTAGATACAATTCAAATAAGCACCCTAACCCTGGAGGGCAATAGTACTTATCCTCGTACCTATATTATGGGGAAATTAAGATTGAATTATTTCACTAAATTCACTCTTAAGGATTTAAGTGAAGGTATTAATAATCTTTCAGCCACTGGAAATTTCAATAGGGTAAATTATAGATTAATTCCAAATAATGACGATGGTCTTTATACCCTTGCCTTAAAAATGGAAGAAAGTAAAAATAAGAGTTCATTAAGGCTTGGGCTTCACTACGACGAACTATACCAAATTGGTGCCCTAATTAATTATACCCGAAAAAGTTTACTTCTTTCTAATGATGTTGCGTCTTTAGATTTGATTGTTGGAGATCAATTTCGGTATAATTTTGATTATTATATAGATAAAGGTTTTTATTGGAGTATTGGGGTGAAATCTAGATTTAATAAGTTTGATCATCCGGTTTCCTTTGATTTTGCCCGGGAGAATGCAGAACTTGAAGATGTTGGGGTTAATCGAATTGATATTGATTATCGCGATCTAACCAATCAGTTTTATGCAGAAACTTTATTTAAGCAGGTATTTTCCTTTGGTCTTGGACTGGAACATAAATTTTTGCGAATAGCTTCAGAAACTTTAAACGATCCAGATCCTGAATTTGGAAACAATTCTCTTTTTGAAAATAGCCATTACTACAGTACGTTTGGCTATCTCAAATACGATTCTTACGATAATAAATACTTCCCTTCACGCGGTGTTTATTTTGATGGTGATTTTCATCTCTATTTGTTTTCTTCAGATTTTAATAATGATTTTGCTGAATTTTCTATTGCGAAAGGAACCTTGGGCTACGCTTTTTCTCCTTTCAATAAATTTTCAACTAGAATTGTGACTGAAGCTGGTTTTAAAATTGGAAACGACGGTGTGAATACCCTTGATTTTTTCCTTGGTGGATATGGAAATAATCTCATCAATAATTTTGTGCCTTTTTACGGATATGATTTTATAAGTCTTTCGGGGGATAGTTATATAAAAGGGCTTCTAGAGTTTGACTATGAAATTTTTAGAAAGAATCATATTATATTAAGTGCTAACATAGCCAATGTTGGCAATAAATTATATTCTTCGGGAAATTGGTTCACGATGCCAGATTTTACCGGTTATGCCCTGGGGTATGGAGTAGATACATTTATGGGCCCTTTGGAAGCAAAATATACTTATTCGCCTGAACTTAAGGCGAGTCAGTGGTTTTTTAGCCTTGGTTTTTGGTTTTAATCAATTATTCATTTATTTCTACCAGCTTTTACTAGTGAGATTTTAGTTTTGCTTCCTGTTTTAGATATGTTTTAAGAATGTTTCCTTAAAAATTCCCGATATTTGGATTAAAGTAAAATAACACCGAAAAAAATAACAAATTCTCAATATTCTTTCAGAAATTGGGGATTGAATTAAAAATATCAGATTATGCCTTTTTATCATAAACTCGGTAAGATTCCCCACAAGCGTCACACGGTTTTTAAAAAGCCAGATGGCAGCCTTTATTACGAACAACTTTTTGGTACTATTGGTTTTGATGGGATGTCTTCTAATCTTTACCACGAAAACCGCCCAACCCAGGTGAAAGAAGTGAAAGGAAGCTATAGCGTAAAGCCCAAAATTGCTGCTGAAAACAATATAAAATCCTATCGTTTTAAAGGGTTTCAGATAAAACCCAATCCCGATTACCTGGAAAGTAGAAAAGTGGTTTTAACTAACAGTGACGTAGATATCACCCTGGCTTCTCCTCAAGGTTCTACAGATGATTATTTCTATAAAAATTCAGATTCAGATGAACTGCTTTTTATTCATAAGGGCAGCGGTAAATTAAGAACACATCTTGGAAATCTCGATTTTAAGTACGGCGATTATTTATTGATCCCAAGAGGAACTATCTATAAAATTGATTTTGATGATGAAAACAATCGCCTGTTTATTGTAGATTCAAGAAGACCAATTTATACACCGAAACGCTATAGAAACTGGTTTGGTCAATTATTAGAGCATTCTCCGTTTTGTGAGCGCGATCTAAGGCAGCCACACGAATTAGAAACCAATGATGAAAAAGGCGATTTTCTTATAAAAATAAAAAAGCAGGGCGAGATATTTGATATGGTTTATGCTACACATCCCTTTGATGTTGTGGGTTACGATGGGTATAATTATCCTTATGCATTTTCTATTCATGATTTTGAACCTATAACCGGTAGAATTCACCAACCGCCACCGGTGCACCAAACTTTTGAGACCGATGCTTTTGTGGTATGCAGTTTTTGCCCGCGTAAATATGATTATCACCCTGAAAGTATCCCGGCGCCATACAGCCATAGTAATATAGATAGCGATGAAGTGTTATATTATGTAGATGGTGATTTTATGAGTAGGAACGATATTGAAGCCGGACATATTTCGCTGCACCCGGCGGGAATTCCTCACGGACCGCATCCGGGAGCTGTAGAACGCAGTATTGGCCAGGTTGAAACCGAGGAATTGGCGGTAATGGTAGATACCTTTAAACCATTAATGCTAACCGAAGATGCCATGGAAATTGCCGATGAAACCTACCATAAATCCTGGTTAGATGAAAACCATTAAGAACTATAATTAAAAATTAGCAATAAAAAATATTAAAATGAGTACTGATAATACATCACTAAAATTAGAGAAGGTAATGCAGGATGCCGAAGATTTTCTTCCTATCCTGGGTACCGATTTTGTTGAACTATACGTAGGAAATGCCAAGCAGGCAGCATATTACTACCAGCACGCCTGGGGTTTTCAGCCGGTAGCTTATTCAGGCCTGGAAACAGGAAGAAAAGACAGTGTTTCGTATGTTTTGCAACAAGGCAAGATTAGAATTGTACTTACATCTCCACTTCAGCCGGAAGGCGATATAAATGCACATATCAATAAACACGGTGATGGTGTGAAAATGGTAGCGCTTTGGGTAGACGATGCCAGGAAGAGCTATGAAGAAACCACCAAAAGAGGTGCTAAATCTTATGTAGAACCATACGAAATGGAAGATGAGCATGGTAAAGCCGTAATTTCTGGAATTCATACTTATGGAGAAACCATTCACCTTTTTGTTGAGCGAAAAGATTACGAAGGGCCATTTCTGCCCGGCTATAAAACCTACGCTACAAAAGTGCAGGCTAAAGATACCGGTCTTAAGTTCATAGACCATATGGTTGGAAATGTAGGTTGGAACGAAATGAACAAATGGGTAGAATTCTATGGCAAAGTAATGGGCTTCGCGCAAATGGTTTCTTTTGATGATAAAGATATTTCTACAGATTATACGGCCTTGATGAGTAAGGTGATGAGTAATGGAAACGGAAGAATTAAATTTCCCATTAATGAACCTGCTGAAGGAAAGAAGAAATCACAGATTGAAGAATATATAGATTTTTATAACGGCGCCGGTGTGCAGCATATCGCCCTCGCTACCGATAATATTATTGAAACAGTAACTCAATTGAGAGATAGAGGGGTGGAATTTTTATATGTTCCGGAAACTTATTATGATACATTATTAGATAGGGTTGGAAAAATAGATGAAGATCTTGCACCTTTAAAAGAGCTTGGTGTTTTGGTAGATCGTGATGATGAGGGGTACTTATTGCAGATTTTTACCAAGCCGGTTTTAGATCGTCCAACGATGTTTTTTGAGATTATTCAGCGAAAAGGAGCTCAATCTTTTGGAAAAGGTAATTTTAAAGCACTTTTTGAAGCGATTGAAAGAGAGCAAGATCTACGAGGAACATTGCAATAAACTTAAAAAAATAAAATTAACTAAAATTTATAGTTAAAAAATTGAATTACTCAAAAATATTGAGTTAAACTTTATTTTGGCTTTGTTATTACTTCTTTAAATGCAGACATTTGCGCTCGCATTTTTGGAGTGGTTACCAGGAATGTAATTTTTTTCATAATTTAAGTTTTAGTTGGTTAATAAGACAAAAACCCCATCATTAATTTGATGGGGTTTTTTGTTTTAATACATTTGGAATAGAAATTGTAAATATTCTAATTCCAATCAATCTGTAAATCAGTATTTAAAACTTTGGTATGAAAAAAAGCATATTTACAATATTTCTTTTCCTAATTTCCACAGTCGCTTTTCAAGCCCAGTCTCAAAAAGCTTTTAATTCTGGAGAATGGTTTAAATTCCGAATTCATTACGGGCCTTTCAATGCAAGTTATGCAACCCTGGAGGTAGATGAAACCAGTATAAATGGAACCCCAGTTTATCACGTTGAGGGAAAAGGAAAATCTACAGGTTTATTGCATTGGTTTTTTAAGGTGGATGATAATTACCAGACCTTTATCGATAAGCAAGATGGTAAACCTTATAAATTTATTCGAAAGATTAATGAAGGAGGTTATACAAAAGATCTTGAAATAGATTTTGATCATCGTGAGAATAAAGCCTATGTTTTAGATAAAAAACATAACGAAAATCATACTTATGATACCAAGCCGAATGTACATGATATGTTATCGGCATTTTATTATATTCGCAACAATATTAAAAACGACCAGCTTCAGCCCGGGGATGAAATGCGTCTTAATCTATTTTTAGACGACGAGAATCTTGATTTTAAACTGAAGTTTTTGGGTAAGGAAGTGATAAAAACCAAATTTGGTAAGGTTGCTACATTAAAATTCAGGCCTTATGTAATGGCGGGAAGGGTTTTTAAGGAGCAGGAAAGTCTAACCTTTTGGGTGAGTGATGATGCAAATAAGGTGCCTTTAAAAATTGAGGCAAATCTTGCGGTTGGATCACTTGACGCCGATTTAGATGCTTACAAAGGTTTAAAACATCCTTTTAAAATTGTTATGGATTAATTCATGGAAATAAAGCCGGAAATTGCAGAACGTATTTTTGCACTGGAAGAAAAGTTTAAAAACTCAGGGCAGGATTTGGCGTCTTATTTAGACGGACTTTTGCACGATAGATACCTCACGTATTGGGATTATTTGAGTATTGATACCTTGTTGAGTCTGCAAAAAACCTTAACACATTTTCCAGACGAAAAGATTTTTATTTCTTACCATCAAATAACCGAGATTTATTTTAAGCTCATTATTCATGAGCAAAAACAAATTATTGAAGCCGAATCTCCAGATGTCGATTTCCTGCTTGAAAAATACAATCGATTAAACCGCTATTTTAGAATCCTCATAGATTCGTTTGATGTGATGATTAAGGGGATGGAGCGGGATCAATTTCTTAAATTCCGAATGTCTTTATTACCGGCCAGTGGATTTCAATCGGCACAATTCCGAATGATTGAAATTTACGCAACACCTTTAGAGAATTTGGTTTCTTATAAAATACGGGATCAATTTTCAGAAAAAAATAAGCTGGAAGATTTGTACGAAAATATTTACTGGAAGAAAGGTGGAATAGATCTTAAAACAGGCGAGAAAACCTTAACTCTTAGGCAATTTGAAAAGCGATATACCCCACGTTTTCTAAGGATAGCTTCAGAATATAAAGGTAAAACCCTATTTCATAAATACAGGGAACTTCCAGATTCAATTAAAAATAACAAGTTTTTGAAAGAAGCATTGCGTAATTTTGACGCCAATGTAAATATAAATTGGCCACTTATGCATATGGGTGCGGCTTATAGATATTTAAATAAGGATAAAGAGAGTATTGCTGCAACAGGAGGTACAAATTGGAAAGAGTTTTTGCCGCCAGGATTTCAGAAAAATAGTTTTTTTCCTTATTTATGGAGTGAAGAGGAATTAGAGAATTGGGGACAGGAATGGGTAAACCATAAGTTTAACACAGAGAAAAAAATTGCTAAAAATTGAGAAAATTTAGTTTCCTACTAGTAATGTTATTGGCTTTTACAGCCTGTGAAGATGATGCGAAAGAAACCGCTCTTAATGAAGATAAGGTAGAAAAAAAAGCGCCTAAACCTGTAAAAAAAGAGTTCGGTTTTATTCTTGACGAATATGAAGTTGTAGATGGTACGGTAGAATCTGGAGATAGTTTTGGCTATATCCTGGACCAGCACGGTGTAGATAGAGGCAAAATTTATCAGATCTCAGAAAAAGTAAAAGATACCTTTAATCCTGCCAGAATAACTGCCGGGAAGAAATATAAAATTCTAAAAGCCAAAGATTCAGCCAATACTCCACAATTTTTTATCTATCAAAACGATAAAATTAATTATACTGTTCTGGGAATTGGAGATAGTATTAGTGTAGACCGAAAAAGAAAACCGGTAAGTATAAAAAGGAGAGAGGTTTCTGGGGTAGTTAGTTCTTCCTTATCAGAAGCTATGCTCGCGCAGGGTCTTAGTAATCTTTTGGTTTACGAACTTTCTGATATTTACCAATGGAGTATAGACTTTTTTAAACTTCAAAAGGGAGATCAGTTTAAAATGATCTACTCTGAAAAATATATAGATGATACCATTTTTGCCGGAATTGAAAATGTAGAAGCTGCTGTCTTTAAACACGGGGATCGGCCTTATTACGCTTTTGAATATTTAACTGATTCCTTAACCGGACAACCCAGTTTTTACGATGAGGAAGCTAAAGCATTACAAAGCTTTTTTCTGAAAGCTCCGCTAAATTATAGCAGAATTTCTTCAAGATATACCAAACGAAGGTTCCATCCTGTACAAAAGCGTTGGAAAGCCCACCTGGGTACAGATTATGCTGCATCCCACGGTACTCCAATTGTGAGCACGGCAGACGGGACAGTGATCGCATCAACTTATACTTCAGCCAATGGGAACTATGTGAAGGTAAGGCACAACGATAAATACACTACCCAATATTTACATATGAGTAAAAGAAATGTGAGAAACGGGCAAAGGGTAAAGCAGGGCGATGTGATTGGCTATGTAGGCAGTACAGGATTGGCAACTGGGCCTCACGTTTGTTATCGTTTCTGGGTTCACGGGAAACAGGTAGATCCTTATCGCCAAAATTTACCAACAGCAAAACATATTGAACCAGAACATAAGGAGAAATATTTTGCAGCTATAGAAGATCTAAAAGTTTCGCTGGATAAAATTCCTTATAAGGAGTTTTAAAGAAATCATCTATTGTTTGGTTAAATATTTTTAGCTATCCCGAATTCATACGGGAAGATTTTAAAATTCCAGATAATTAATTAAAGTAGTGCATTCAAATCTTGAATTATCAGGAAAATAAAGAATTTTAAGTTTAGGCCAAAGCCAGAAAAAGATATAATTTAATGAAGAATATAAATCCAACTCATACGACAGCCTGGAAAAAATTAGAAAAGCATTTTAATGAAATCCAAGAGCAGCAATTAAAAGAGCAATTTAAAAAAGATCCTGAAAGAGCTTCAAAATTCACTATTGCCTGGGAGGATTTTTATCTGGATTACAGCAAAAACCGTATTACTACTGAAACTCGAGATCTGCTTTTAGAGTTAGCTCAGGAATGTGATCTCCAATCGGCTATTACTGCCTATTTTAAAGGTGACGCAATTAATAAAACTGAAAATCGTGCTGTACTTCACACTGCGTTAAGAGCACCAGCTGATGCTAAAATAAATTATGAAGGTGAGAATGTAGTACCGGAAGTACAGGAGGTAAAAGAAAAAATTAGAAAATTTTCGGAAAAGATAATAAGTGGTGAGAAGAAGGGATATACCGGCAAGGCCTTTACCGATGTGGTGAATATTGGAATTGGAGGCTCAGACCTTGGTCCTGTGATGGTGACAGAATCACTGCAGTATTATCAAAACCATTTAAAAGTTCATTACGTTTCTAATGTAGATGGTGATCACGTTAATGAAACTATAAAAACATTGAATCCGGAAACAACTTTATTTCTGGTTGTTTCAAAAACCTTCACCACGCAAGAAACCCTTTCTAATGCAACAACATTAAGAAATTGGTTTAGAAAAACAGCACCACGAGAAGCCGTTGCAGAACATTTTGCGGCAGTTTCCAGCAACTTAAAGAATGTTGAAGAATTTGGTATAGCCATAGAAAATGTATTTCCAATGTGGGATTGGGTTGGTGGCCGTTTTTCTCTTTGGAGTGCAGTTGGTCTTTCAGTAAGTCTCGCGGTTGGTTATAACAATTTTGAAGCTTTGTTGACCGGAGCCCAAAAAATGGACGAACACTTTAAAACTTCAGATTTTAAAGAAAATATTCCAGTACAACTCGCCTTGTTAAGTATTTGGTACAATAATTTTTATAAAGCCGAAAGTGAAGCGGTAATTCCTTATACGCAATATTTGCATAGGCTTCCCGCTTATTTGCAACAGGCGATTATGGAGAGTAATGGTAAAAGCGTAGATAGAAACGGGGAGAAAGTAAACTACCAAACCGGAACCCTTATTTGGGGAGAGCCGGGAACCAATTCTCAGCACGCGTTCTTTCAGCTAATTCACCAGGGAACAAAATTAATTCCTGCCGATTTTATTGGTTTTAAAAAATCACTACACCAGGACGAAGATCATCATAATAAATTGATGGCTAATTTCTTTGCGCAAACCGAAGCCTTACTTCAGGGTAAATCTAAAGCTGAAGTTCAGCAGGAACTTGAAGCTCAGGGATTATCTAAAGAAGCGGTTGAAAAATTACTTCCTTTTAAGATATTTGAAGGAAATAAACCTACAAATACTTTACTCATAGACAAACTGAGCCCGGAAAGTTTAGGTAAAGTTATAGCCATGTATGAGCATAAAATTTTTGTACAGGGTGTTATCTGGAATATCTTTAGTTATGACCAGTGGGGCGTAGAATTAGGAAAGCAGCTTGCGAGTAAAATTCTTAATGAAATCGAAAATAAAGCGGTGGATAATCACGATTCTTCTACTAAAAACTTGTTAAAATTCTTTTTAAAATAATAATAAGCCTTTTGTTAACAACCTATGAAAATCAATAGTACTCATAGAATCAGATAATTGAAAATTTGTTTTAGTTTTGCGGCGAAAAAGATGTTAAAGTTAAATTTCTTAACATTCCGATAAACTAGGGTTTGTAGGATTTAGCTTCATTTGCATCGAATTTAAACTCAAAAACAAACAAATTAAAAGAAATGAGGAAATTACTAGCATTAGCGTTGTTTTTAACATCAGCTACAATTTTTGCTCAGGGGGTAACAACATCTTCCCTAAACGGGAGGGTTTTGGACAATAATAATGCACCCCTACCTGGCGCCAATGTTATTGCGGTTCACGAACCTTCCGGTACCCAGTACGGAGCAATGACAGATTTTGAAGGTTATTATCGTATATCAAATATGCGTGTTGGAGGTCCTTACACAGTTACAATTTCATTTGTTGGATTTGAAAATTATGTAGCTAATAACTTAAATTTACAATTGGGTGATTCTAGAAGAATTAATGCTTCTCTAAATGAGTCTTCTAATGAATTGCAGGAAGTAGTTATTACTGGTAGTCAAAATAGTGTTTTTGATTCTGGAAAAACAGGTGCTGAGACTAAAGTGACTCAAAAACAAGTTAATACATTGCCTTCTATTTCGAGAAATATTGCAGATTTTGCCAGGTTAACCCCTCAAGCACAGGTTACCGGTGATGATGTAATTTCTATAAGTGGGCAAAATAATCGCTACAATGCAATTTTTATTGATGGAGCTGTTAATAACGATGTATTTGGATTAGCTGGTAGTGGAACAAATGGAGGACAAACAGGCGTAAGTCCGATTTCATTAGATGCAATTGAATCTTTTCAAATTAACGTAGCTCCTTTTGATGTAAGACAATCTGGTTTTGCAGGGGGTAGTATTAACGCGATTACCAAATCGGGTACCAATAATTTCGAAGGCTCGGTTTATAGCTTTTTAAGAAATGAAAAGCTTGCTGGTAAAACACCTGTTGGGTTAGTAGGAGAGGATGGAGTACGTGAAAGACTAGATGAGTTTTCAGCTGTAACTACTGGTGTAAGAATAGGTGGGCCAATTATTGAAGATAAATTATTTTTCTTTGTTAACTATGAAAGACAGGATAATGAAACTCCTCAACCTTTCGATTTTGTTAACTATAGAGGAGATGCTTCTCAGGCAGATATAGAGGGATTATCAAATTTTTTAGCTAATGAGTACGGTTACGAACCAGGTGCATTTTTAAATACAGCTTCATCCTTGGTTAGTGATAAATTAATCGGAAAAATTGACTGGAACATTAATGAGAGTAATAAGCTATCTTTTAAGCATAGTTATGTTAAAGCGGTTCAACTTCAAGCAAGAGGCTCAACACCGAGCAACATTAACTTTTTTAACGGTGCAGTAAACTTTGAATCTGTTACTAATTCTACAGCCCTGGAATTAAGTTCACAAATCGGTGATAATATGGCTAATAATTTTGTTTTAGGTTGGACAACTGTAAACGATAATAGAGATCCGCAAGGAGGTAATTTCCCAAGTGTGGAGATTATTGACGGCCAGGGAAGTATTAATTTTGGTTCTGAGGCTTTTTCTACCGCTAATGCATTAGATCAAAGCAATCTAACTTTAACCGATAACTTTGATATTTATGCAGGAAAACATAATATAACCATCGGTACCAATAATGAATTTTCTTCTTCAAGAAATGTTTTCTTTAGACAAAACTTTGGAGATTACAGGTTTAATAATTTGAATGACTTTTTAGTAGGAAATAGAGCAAATCGTTATCGTCACGGATACTCTTTGATCGGTGGATCAGGCGATGATTCGGAAGGAGCTGCTGAGTTTGATATTTTTCAGTTTGGATTATATGTTCAAGATGTTTACAATGCAACTGAAAATTTGAAACTTACATTAGGAGCGAGAATCGACGTCCCTTTTTGGGGTGATGGCCTAGTAAATGAAGATTTTAATAACAGAACAATACCTCTTCTAGAGGCTCAAGGTCGTGATTTAAGAGGAGCAAGAGTAGGTGAGGGAATTGATGCAAACATCCACTTCGCCCCTCGCTTTGGGTTTAACTGGGATGTTAATGGAGACCGCACAACTCAGGTGCGAGGTGGTACAGGAGTCTTCACCTCTAGATTGCCGTTAGTTTGGCCTGGTGGAGCATATAATAATAATGGCTTAACTGCAGGATACGTATTCAGAACAGGAGATGGTGTACCTGATTTTGAGCCAAACCCAAACAATCAGCTACAAGATCCACCGCAAGGGTCCGGTCAGGTAGGTGGTGAAATCAATTTATTTGAGAAAGATTTTAAATTACCTCAGGTTTGGAAAACTAATATTGCGGTAGACCAAAGATTGCCTGGAAACTGGACAATTTCTGCAGATTTTATCTATAATGATGATCTTAATGCTGTTGCATACGAGAATATTAATCTTGAAAGTCCAGAATTTACTACCACGGGAGCAGGTTCTCGTTTTCATTACGCAGGCGATAGAATCGATGATACTTATGACGCTGTATATATGGGTTATAATGTAAAAGAAGGACACTCTTATAACGCTGTCGCTACATTGGCTAAAAACTTTTATAGTTCATTTATAGATGTAACCGGCCAAGTCTCTTATTCTTATGGAGAATCCAGTGTATTATTTGATGCAACCTCTTCTCAGAACAGTTCACAATGGAGATTCCAGGAGTCTATTAATGGTTCTAATAATCTTTCGCTTTCTAGATCTGATTTTGCACCAGGACATCGTGTAATTGCGAATTCCACCATAGAATTAAAATGGACAGAAAACTTAAATACTAGAATTGGTTTATTTTATGAAGGTAGACAGGGTGATCCTTTCAGTTATACAGTTTTCGGTGATCGCTTGATCAATGATACGGGTAATAATACCGGTGCATTGCCTTATATACCTTCTAATGAAGCAGAGGCTCACTTAATTGATAGTGATGATTTAACTGCATCACAACAATGGGCCTTGATGGATGCTTTTATAGAAGGGGATGAGTATTTAAGTACTAGAAGAGGACAGTTCGCAGAACGAAATGGTGCAAGAACTGAGTGGTCACATATTATCGACCTTAAATTTGCTCAGGAATTTGCTATTAAAATTAAGGAAACAACTCATAGATTTGAATTTTCTGCTGATATCTTCAACTTTACAAATTTCTTGAATAAAGAATGGGGTGTAAGGCGATTTACAGGAACACAGAGATTTACGAACTTTGAAGGTTTTGCTGAAGATGGAACAACTCCACAATTTACCTTTGATGATAATACGGGCGTTACTCGAAATCAGATTGACGATTCTGGATTACAGTCATCAAGATGGCAAATGCAGGTTGGTTTGAGATATTCTTTTAACTAAGCTCAAGGTTTTAGATTATATGAAAACCACCCCAAATCGGGGTGGTTTTTTGTTTTTGTATAATTTGAAATTTTTTTATTCCTGAACCTGGAAAATTATAGGTAAGGCATAATTTACCTTTACCGGCTTTCCACGTTGTTTTCCCGGTTGCATTTTTGGTAGAGCTTCAATAAGTTTTTTGGCTTCTTCTTCTAATTTTGGATGCGGAGTGCGAGCCTGGATGTTTACGATATTTCCATTGGTGTCAATTTGAAAGAGGATATTAATACGGTTTACTCCAGTGAGCCCCAATTCGCTTCCCAGTTCTTTGTTGAAATTCTTGTTTACATAGCTGGTAATTTTCTCGCTCATACAGGTTTTTCTTTCAGTATTATCTTTCAGATTTTCACAGCCCGGGAATATTGGTACATCTTCAATTAAAGTAAAAGGTACGGTTTCTGGATCTTCATTGGGTGTAGGCTCTATGATATCTTCTGGCTCAACAATATCTTCCAGACTTATTTCAGTCGGCTCAATTTCGTCTTCTTTAACTTGAGAATCATCTTTAATAACATCTATCACATCGGGAATTACCGGTGGTGCTGGAGGTGGAGTCCTGACTAATTCGGTAATTGGGACAACTTCATCCTCCATAGCATCTAAATAAACCTGCTCCCTGGTATATTCTTCCCTGTCATAGGTTTTCCACTCTATCATTAATAGACTGACTAATAAAGCGAGGATAAGTCCTATTGATAAAAACAGGTTTGATTTTTTTCGAAGATCGGCTTTGGCATTTTTCTTAGGTTTCATAAGAGATTAGATTTAATAGTTAGTAATTAAATAAGAAACTTAATAGAATGGCTGGTATTTTGAATTACTATCAATTAAAATGCCAAAAAATAATATAATATTTATCACAATCCCTGTTAAGGTGTAAAAAGTAAACTTAAGGTGTGTTTCTAAACTAAGAAGTATAATCAAGTTGCTTTTTTATAGAAAATCCTATCTTTACTAAAAATTTTACTTCTATGTATGCAACCGTTCAATTTATACACTCTTACTGGGCGTATTTAGTACTTATTGTTTTGTTTGTAGCCTCAATAAATGCCATTATTGGTTTTGCTTCTAATAAAGAATATGCAGCCACTAATTTTAGGATCGCGCTTTTTACGCTTATCACTTCCCATATTCAGCTTTTAATAGGAATTGTTTTATACTTTGTATCTCCTTATTTCTCGGTTCTTTTGGAAGAAGGAATGGGCAAAGTAATGCCAGATCCAACGCTTAGACTTTACCTTATAGAGCATCCACTAATTATGATTATCGCTGTTACATTAATTACCATAGGATACTCTAAACATAAGAGTAAACTAACTTCTAAGCCAAAGTTCAAAATACTTGCTATATTTTATACTATCGCATTGATTTTAATGCTTAGCCGTATTCCCTGGAGTGCCTGGTTTTAGAACGGTTTTCTATCGCTTTTGATAAATTTTTACGCCTCGATGTTTTCCATCGAAATTAAGCTGGAATTTAATTTTCATACCTCTGGCGTGTCATGAGTTATTGGGTTTTACTCCCCTTCTTCAGGGGAACTGACTTCTTTTATTAAGTAAATATAAACTGGAAAATGGTCGCTGTAACCGCCCTGATAGCCACTGTACCCATAACTCCGAAACGGATATCCCTTATATTGTCCTTTTTCTGTAATTAGGTATTTTTTATTAAAAATTCCTGCCTTATAAAACTGAAAACTAGTGTAGTCTTTTTTGGTTAAAGCTCCTGAAATAAATATCTGGTCAAATAAATTCCAGCCGTCTCTATAGGCCAGGGTACCCATTCCCCGTTTTTGCATATTTTCCATGGGATTATACAATTGATGTTCGCTCAAACCTTCCTGATCGGCTTTTGTTGCAAGAATTTCTTTGATACTTTTATTGGTAGGATCGTCGTTGAAATCACCCATACTTATAACTCGAGCAAGTGGTTCCCTTTTAAAAATCGAATCCAGGATTGTTTTATTTAAGTTTGCTGCTTTTTCCCGTTTATAACTGCTAGCTGCTTCACCGCCACTTCGGGATGGCCAGTGGTTCACTATAAAATGCATTTTTTCTCCATCAATTGCTCCACTCACCACCAATTGATCCCTGGTATAAACACGCTTATTCGGTTCACTGCTATTATAGATTACTAACTCGTGAGAAACAGAGTTTTCCAGTCTGAAAATATCCTTTCTGTAAAGTAGCGCTACATCAATCCCTCGGCGATCTGGAGAGTCATAATGCACTATCCCGTAGTTATATTCCTGTAGTATTGGCTCATTTATAAGATCTTCTAATACCTGGCGGTTTTCAATTTCACAAATACCTATAATTTCGGGAGGCTGCTGCGTTGTTTCTCTGCCAATTTCAGAAATCACCCTTGCCAGTTTCTTTAATTTATCTCGGTATTTTTCAATAGTCCAAACATCGTCTCCTTCCGGTGTGCGATCATCATCGAAAGTGAATGGATTATTCTCGGTGTCAAATAGATTTTCAACATTATAGAATGCAATGCTTATAATTTTATAGTCCTGTTTTTCCTGTGAGAAAAGACTTTCAACAGAAAACAAGAATAAAAGACAAAAGCCTAAAAAGGGAAAAACACGGGTAATCATAATCTTACAAAACCTTTAAATTATTCACATAAAACACTGATAAATTGCTATTTATGTAATAAATATCTAAACTTATATTGATTATGCAATTAAAAACTAATGAAATTTGTATTATTTCTTCTCTTTTTGGGGTTGATACACTCAGCCTCCCTCGCGCAGGAAACTTCTCTGGGAGGAACATTAGTAGATGCACAAAATTATAAGAAATTAGCTGGCGCAGAGTTGTTTATTGAGAAAAGCTTTTTTAAAACAATTTCAGATGAAAATGGAGCATTTTTATTTACTTCAAAAAAACTTCCGCTCGGCGAACAGGTTTTAAGAGTAAGCCTCACCGATTATAAAGAACTTCGAATTCCAATAGTTATTGAAACTGGAACCGAAAAAGATCTCGGCTTGATTCTAATGCATCCTATTCTTGCAGATTATGCCAATCAAATTAGCACGATAAGCCTTTCTGATGCTGAGCTGGATGAAGATGAAGCCCAGATAGATAATCTCTCTGGGCTTTTGCAGGCTTCTCGCGATATTTTTCTTAATGCAGCGGCTTTTGATTTTAGTCAAACATTTTTTAGACCACGAGGCCTGGATAGTGAACATGGGAAAGTTTTAATTAATGGGGTAGAAATGAACAAAACCTATACCGGCCGCCCGCAATGGAGTGCCTGGGGAGGCCTAAACGATGTGCAGCGTAACCAGGTTTTTTCTATGGGCTTAACTCCTTCAGATGTAAGTTTTGGGGGACTGGCAGGAACCACTAATATTATTATGCGCGCTTCACAGTACGCAAAAGGAGGGAAAGCTTCTATTGCAGCGGCAAATAGAAGTTATTTTGGAAGGTTAATGGCCAGTTATGGCTCTGGAGAATTAAAAAATGGCTGGGCTTATTCCATTTCTGCTTCTCGTAGATTTGCGAAAGAAGCTTATGTAGACGGTACTTTATATGATGCTAATGCTTTTTTTCTATCTGTTGAAAAAACTTTTAATGAGAAGCATAGTCTTAATTTCACCGGATTTTACACGCCAAATATTCGCGGAAAATCTTCACCCAATACAGCTGAGGTTTTTGAACTAAAAGGAAGAAAGTATAACGCTTATTGGGGCTACCAGGATGGTGAAATTAGGAATTCCAGGGTTAGGGAAATAAAAGAGCCTATATTAATGCTAAATCATTTTTGGGAGTTTTCAGAAAAAATGAGCATTAATAATAATTTCGCTTTTCAGTTTGGGAAAACAGGAAATTCAAGAATAGATTTTGGAGGAACCAGGCTGGCTGAAATTAACGATCAGAATAGTTATGTTGGTGGTGGGACCAATCCAGATCCTACTTATTATCAAAAGCTACCCAGTTATTATTTACGTTTTCCCGATAATCCTAATTATGAAGCGGCTTACCTGGCGCAACAGGATTTTAAAGAAGATGGTCAATTAAATTGGCAGCAGTTATATAATGCTAATACTGCTGCCGGTTATACTGTTTATGCTCTGGCTGAAGATCGTAACGACGACCTGAAATTCGACTTGAATTCAATTATTTCTGCTAAAATTAGCGAGAGTATAAGTCTGGATGGAAAATTGGCTTTTTCATATTTGAACTCTCATAATTTCGCTTCTATAAAAGATATGCTTGGCGGAGCTACTTTTTTGGATGTCGATTTTTTTGCTGAAGGTGACCAGGAAGCCTCCCTGGAACAAAGAGCCCAAAGCGATCTTCAAAACCCAAATCGAAATGTTACCGAAAATGAACCGTATAAATATAATTTCAGGTTATTTGCGAGTAACGTTAATGCTTTTGGTCAATTAAATTTTGATTACGACCGGTTTGATTTTTATTTAGGCACTACCGCATCCCAAACTTTCTATCAACGAAATGGCCTTTTCCAAAACGGGAATTATCCTGATAATTCTTTAGGTAAAAGCGGAAAACTAAATTTTACAGATTTTGGTGGGAAAGCTGGCGCTAATTATAAAATCACTGCAAACCATTTACTGGCCTTTAACGCGGCCTGGTATAGCAAAGCACCAAACCTTCGTAATTCTTTCTCAAACGCTCGCCAAAACAACGAGGTGGTAATTGGTCTACAAAGCGAACAACTGCAGAATGTAGATTTAAGTTACCGGTATAGATCAAGCAATATTAAAGCGAGACTTTCTGCTTACTACACCCAAATCAAAAACGCCACCGAGATATCTTTTTATTATGCCGATGGCCTTTCTGGATTGGGTAGAAATAGTACTACTGCTTTTGTTCAGGAGGTTTTAAGCGGAATTAATAAGCAACATTTGGGCCTTGAAATGGGAATGGAAGCGCAAATAACTTCAGCTATAAAACTTAAGGCAGCGGCAGCAATGGGGCAATTCACCTATAACAATAATCCTTCGCTGTATTTAACTTCAGATGATTTCAATGATATTGTGGATTATGGCACTTCTTACATTAAAAATTATCGGCTTGCCGGTGGCCCGCA
Organism: Salegentibacter sp. Hel_I_6; assembly: GCF_000745315.1. Classification (NCBI taxonomy): domain Bacteria; kingdom Pseudomonadati; phylum Bacteroidota; class Flavobacteriia; order Flavobacteriales; family Flavobacteriaceae; genus Salegentibacter; species Salegentibacter sp. Hel_I_6. Next base: position 2,339,742 of record NZ_JQNQ01000001.1, read on the forward strand.
AAGAGCTGCTCAAATTGGTTTTGAATATCGAGATCCCGGTTATTGGTGGTTCGGCACTACCTTTAATTTCTTTTCTCATGCCTTTTTAGATGTTAGTCCCTTAACACGAACTTCAAATTTTCTAAATGATACCGATGGCCTGCCTATTTTAAATTATGACGAGAATGTTGCCGCAGGACTTCTCAAACAAGAACAATTTGATAATTATATGCTGGTAAACGTCATTGGTGGAAAATCCTGGCTGGTTAAAGGCAAGTTTATAGGGTTTTTTGTTAGTCTCAATAATATTTTTGATCAGCTTTATAAAACCGGTGGTTTTGAGCAATCCCGAAATGCCAATTATAGAACCCTGAAACGAGACCGCGAGAGAGAAAACCCCATTTTTGGACCTAAATACTGGTATGGTACGGGCGCATCCTACTTTGCTATGATTTATTTAAGATTTTAAAACTTTAGCGATGAAACATTTTAACTTAATAATGTACTTGATTTTTGGGGGTTTATTATTTACTTCCTGCGTGAAAACCGATGATTTTGAACTACCAGAGCCCAAAACTAAAGAGATAAATATTGAAGGAAATATTACAGGAATCTCTGCGGTAAAAAGCAATTTTAACCCTGAAACCAAAGAAATTTATGTCTTTTCTGAAACCAATACCTGGATGGAAGCCTACGTTGTCTCCAGTGATGAAGGTGGAAATTTCTATAAAGAATTGGTTTTACAGGATAAACCTGAAAATCCTATCGCGGGAATCCTTTTGTTGGTGGACGATAACTCCCTGTTTGAAACCTATAATTTTGGTAGGAAAATCTATGTGAAGTTGGACGGGCTCGCTTTATGGTCTAATAATGGCGTGCATCAGCTAGGAGTGCAGAATAGGGGTGATGTTGTGGCGATACCCCCTTCCCGAATTGACGATCATATTTTAAGAACAAGTGAAACTGCTGAAATCGTTCCGCTCCATCTTGAAATTTCTGCTTTTAATGAAACTCACGAAAATTTATTGATTAAAGTAAGTAATGTTCAATTTAACCGTAACCTGCTTAGGGAGCAACATCACTACACTTTTGCTGGTGAGATAACCGATCAATATGATGGAGAAAGGCAACTGGAAAGCTGTCGTACCGGAGCAACCGCTACGCTTAGCACCAGCACTTTTTCTGGATTCAAATCTTTGTATTTGCCTGAGAAATCCGGGAGTCTGAAGGGTATTTTAACTCGAAATTTCTACGATGATTATTTTGTAATTGCAGTAAATTCTCCTGATGATTTTAATTTTGATGGAGAACGCTGCGACCCTAATTTTTTAACCTGTGGGGATAATATTTTTGGGGGTAGCGAAGTAATATTTGAAGAAAATTTCACAGGAATTACCAGTCAAACCACCTTGAAAGATAAAGGATGGATTAATGTAAATGTAAACGGAGGTAAAACATTTGAACCGGGAACTTTTGGTGGAAACCGATATATACGTGTTTCAGCATTTAATACTGAAGAAACACCTATGGAAGCCTGGTTGGTGAGTCCGTTAATAGATTTAGATAGTATTTCTAGGGCAAAATTGTCTTTTGAGATTATGTCATCTTACGATAATGCAACCATTCTTAATGTTTTAGTTACTGAAGAATTTACCGGCAATATACTAACCACAACCTGGAGACCTTTAGATGCAGTAATTCCCATTGGGCCAACAAATCAATACGGAAAAGGTTTTAAAAAAAGTGAGATAGATATTTCCTGTCTAAAAGGAGATATTCGTTTTGCATTTAAGTATTTGGGGTCGGCTCCAGATAAAACCACAACTTATGATATTGATAACATACGCATAAGCGGGAATTGAGTAAATTGGAGAATTATTTTAAAAATTAAAATATGAAGCAAACTTTACCCGACGATCTAAATTTAAACTCTCTTCATCCTGCCTCGAATCGAGATGTTTTACTTTTAAATCTTGTGGGTTTGCCACAAAGAGTTTGTATGTTATTTCTTTTTTTACTTCTAACTACATTTGCAATTGCGCAGCATTCTCAAGATTTTGCCGGTAGCTGGTTTTGGGAATCTCCAGACGGGCAAAATACTATGGAATTACAACTAGAGTATGAAAATCAAAAAACTATTAAGGGGAATCACTGTGTGACTTTTAACCAGGGGAAAAAAACCGATTGTAAGCGAAAAAATGCTGGTACTTTTACAATTAATTTGGTGAAAATCGCCGAAGGGGTTTACGATGGAACTATAGAAAGCGCTGTAAGTTTTACTTCGGGAAAAATACGTTTGCAATATATAGACCGGGAGAAGGCAATTCAGTTTCGTCTAAAAAAAGTGCCTCCTGGCGAATTTTATATGCCAAAGGAGGCTTTCTTAATTAGATAGGTTTACTCGATAATCGAGATTAAATGCTCCTAAGCTTGCCTCAAAATCAAATTATTTTTCAATAATAATGCTTCGTGAGCTTGCTCAGAAGTAGTTTATTTGTTTGAAATAAATTTATTTCTGATAAGCTTTGTTATAGGGAGACCAGATTTCATAAATAGGATCTCCTTTAGAACTTTTTCCTTTATGGTGCCACTTACCATCTTTTACTTCATATTGAAACTCCAGGCTTGCTCCTACACGGCTTGCATCTCTGGAAAAGAATTCAATATTTTCAGTATATACACCATCTTCGGCAGTATAAGTTCCGCCACCAGTGCCATTAAATTCTTTTGTTGCTGAATTAAAAGCGATCCATTGAAATCTTCCACCGCTTAAAATTTTTACTGTACGCCTGTCTCCGGGAGTCATCGAGTTCATCTCGCCGTCTCTTTCACGGCCGGTTATAACCCAGTTTCTTGTAAGTTCATTGGTATCTTCAGAAATTCTTTCCCAAACTTTTGTGGTTATACCATCAGATATTTCCATTTTATTATCCCCTTCCCAACTAATGTTATATTCGTGCTCTGCACCAATTTCTTCCTTTTCGTAAGTGTCAAAATCTCGAATTTCAGTAAAAGTTTCATCGCCCAGGCTCAACTCCCCACCGGCAGCTCCTAAAAATTCGTTATTACTTATGTTTTTAGAACCAAGAGCAAAATAATTATCCTGAATAATTTTAATCACTTCGCGATCTGTAACGGCTTTTCCATCTTTTTGTATAAGCTTCCAGGAACCTTCAATACTTTGTGCTGAGATTAATCCAAAGCACAAAAGAAGCGGGAGTAAGAATATTTTTTTCATTGCAGTAAGTTTATGTTTTCCCTAATTTACGGAATTTTTTATATCTGGAGTACAATCAATTTTCGACTAATTGGTCCTAAATGAAAAGTTAAGAGTAAAGTTAAATTGCATATTATGAAGTTAAAATTCTTAAACTAAATATAAAATTGAATGAAATTCAGAGAATATTAACTTTTGGTGAATATTACTTATTTAGGTTTGTGAATTAATAAGTTTAATCAATTAACAAAACCTATGAAAAATTACAGATTTTATTTAATGAGTTTAGCTACAGTAGGCCTTATGGCGAGCTGTAGTAACGATGATGATGTGGTAGATAATACTGATGATGATATGCCCGGTGAAATGGATCGTGCAGAACTTTATGTTACTAGCGGTAGTAGCGGAAATGTAACGGTTTATAATATGGGCGATACGCCAAGTACTACAACTTTAAATACCAATTCTAGCTCAAATGAAGGTGTTTTTTACGATTCTTCAAACGATGAGTTGCTAGTAGCTTCACGTTCAGATAATCGTATTAATTCTTTTATGGGTATATCTGATATGCTTATGGAACAAACAGCAGATCTTGAACTGAATATAAGTTCAGAAAGTGATCTGGAAAGTCCTAGAAAAATTGCTGTGAATGGTAACACTGTTGTGGTAGCCGATAACGCTGATGTAGATGGAGATGATACTACTGATGATGGAAGATTTTTTATCTATACAAGAAGCGAGGACGGATTAATGCTTAGGAATACAGTAATTGTTGATTTTGCCGTTTGGGGAATTACTTTTAATGGAAATAGTCTTTATGCAGTTGTAGATAAAACAAGCGATCTGGCTATTTTCGATAATTTTTCAGGCACTTTTACTGCAGATGAAGAAATTATGCCTACAAAAAGAATTACCATTGAAGGTATTGTAAGAACCCACGGGATTGCTTACGATAGTGACGATGATGTTCTTGTGATGACAGATATTGGAAGTGCAGATTCAGATTCTGATGGTGCTTTTCATTTTATTGAAGACGCAAATTCAAAAATTGCTGCTGTGGAAGATGGTGGAATGTTGAGCGTTTCTGAGCAAGTAAGAGTTGAAGGTGATAATACTTTTTTAGGAAATCCTGTAGACGTAGTTTATGATGAGGAAAGTGAAAACATCTATATTGCTGAGGTAGCTAACGGTGGCGGTAGAGTTCTTGCATTTGATGATGATGATTATGAAGCCGGTGGGAATATCTCTCCAATTGTTAATAACGAATTGGCTGGAGCTAACTCTCTTTTCTTTCATGAGGAGGACTAAGAAAGTTTAAATTCAAATAAAAAACCCGAATGGAAACATTCGGGTTTTTTTGAATTTATTTCTCTTCACCGTATTTATCATATTCCGGGTAGAGGAAATTATTATAAGGGAAGCGAGTGATATGTATTTTTCTAACCGTTTCATAAACTCTCCTTCTAAAATCTTCCATGTTTTCCTTATTCAAAGCCGAAATAAACAATACGTTTTCTCCCATTTTGTTCATCCAGGTTTGTTTCCACTCTTTAAGGGTATAATGAGCTTTTGTCTTTTCAGTTATTAAATCGTCTTCTTCAATCTCTTCAGCTTCATATTGATCAATTTTATTGAAAACCATAATTGTTGGCTTGTCATTACTTTTGATCTCACTCATAATCTGGTTAACAGATTCTATATGATCTTCAAAATTGGGGTGAGAAATATCTACCACGTGTAACAGTAAATCGGCTTCCCTAACTTCATCTAAGGTAGATTTAAAAGACTCTACCAGTTGTGTGGGGAGTTTCCTAATAAACCCTACCGTATCGGTTAACAAGAAAGGTAAGTTTCGAATCACCACTTTTCTTACCGTGGTGTCTAAAGTTGCAAAGAGTTTATTTTCGGCAAAAACTTCACTTTTACTAATGGTATTCATTAAAGTAGACTTGCCCACGTTGGTGTAGCCAACAAGAGCAACTCGCACCAACTGCCCGCGGTTACCGCGTTGCACTTCCATTTGTTTGTCTATGGTCTCAAGTTTTTTCTTTAAAAGAGAAATTTTATCTCTAACAATCCTACGGTCAGTTTCAATTTCTGTTTCTCCGGGACCACGCATTCCAATACCACCACGCTGGCGTTCAAGGTGAGTCCACATTCCGGCCAGTCTTGGTAATAAGTATTCGTATTGCGCTAATTCCACCTGTGTCCTGGCGTAGCTGGTTTGTGCGCGTTGTGCAAAAATATCTAGAATAAGCGTAGTTCGATCTAAAACTTTACACTTCAGTATTTTCTCTATATTTTTTTGTTGTGCTGGTGAAAGTTCATCATCAAAAATAGCAGTACCTACATCATTCTCATCAACAAATTCTTTTAACTCATTCATCTTCCCTGTCCCAATAAAAGTTTTGGGATTGGGTTTATCCATATTTTGACTAAAACGCTTTATTACTTCTCCTCCAGCAGTATAGGTAAGGAACTCCAGCTCGTCCAGATATTCTTCTAATTTATCATGCCCCTGTTCTTTGGTAACAATACCAATTAAAACAGCTTTTTCGTGGGTTAGGTCGGTTTTTTCAATCATAAATACAAAGTTACATAATAGATTGCTACTGCGTTTTTTGTGGAAATTATTTCAACATATATTTAACTAAATTAACTACTAAAAACAACAAACCCGCCGGATTAAGGCAGGTTGTATTCATTTCATCTTCTGTTACCGTCACGCTGAATTTATTTCAGCGTCTAAGTACTATCCAAAACAAAATAGATAATGAAATCAGCGGGACGCTACGAATTAGTTTTAATTTTAAAATCCATAGTTAAATCCTAAGCCAAAAACTTCTCTAATTTGAAATCCTTTTACAGCATTATCATCATAAATGGCCTGGAAAATTAGATTCGTGGAAAGATAATCGTTAATCTTCATTTTCATGTTCATAGTATAATCTATATCCACATTCTGCGGATCTTCAAGGTAGTTGGAGTATAAATTCAGCATATTTTCCATTCTAACATTATCAATGATATCAAACTTGGCGTATCCAGAAACGGAAGTTCCTAATTCAAATCGCATCGCTTTGTTAGCATCAACGCCAAAATAATCGCCATCAGCATAATCTGGGCCTGAAGTAAAAGATTTATCTACAAAAACCATCCGGCCGGTAGCCGGAGCAATGTTTACGTAAAAATTTTCACTTTTTTTCCAAAGCATACCTGGACCAAACTGAAGGTACCCGGGGGAAAGGAAATGTGTGTATTCAGTTCTGGTAGTTTCTCCAGATTCTGGGTCTTCCCCGAAGTTATAACCTTTTGCAATTTGTGTTCTAAAATTTAAGAAAAGTGAATAAAACCAATTTGAATCCTCTACTTGTTTCCCGGCAATGGAATTAAATTCTAACCTATCACTTGTTTTTCTTTCAAAAGCGTCACCGCGTTGTTTGGTAAGTCCATAGTCTACCATCAATTTATTATCCCAGGTGAAATCGTCTTTTAAATAATTGAAATCATAGTTAAAAAGAAAATTTCCTGCCAGGTTTGATGTTCCGCCTCCGGTCCATTCATCATTAAAAGCCGATTGATTGAAAAGCAGGGAAATACTTCCTTCTTTAGTCCATCCTTCTTGTTGTTCTTCTTCCTCTTCCTGAGCCGACAAATTAAAAATCCCGCCAAAAATGGCGAGAGCAAGTACTAATTTTTTCATTTAATTATTCTTTTCTGTGTATTAATGCGTTATGATCCCAGCATCTCTTGATGCATCTTAATTTTTTGGTTTTTTATATAAAGGCACAGCCGAGCAAGCCTCGCCATACATTAAACTTTTTACAACAGGTTGTAGCTTTTCAATTAATAATAAATATGCATTTTTTGGAACCGGCTTTTGTGAGCAACCTTTTACAATAATTGCTTTATCTTGAAGTTCACTAAGATCCATTTTTTGAATAGCTTCTGTATATAAAACGGTTTCCAGTGTTTCGAGGTCGCCGGTTACTACTTTTTTGACAAAAGGCTGTAAATACGTGGCCAGTAGCATATAAGCCCAGGCAGGAATAATAGCATCAGAAGAGCAGGTGAGCGCTACAAATTTGTTTTTGTACTGGTTCCAATCGTGATTTTTGGCTTGTTCTCTAAATTCTCCTTCACGCAGCACAAAACCTTCAAGTAGCCAATCTTTAACATCAAAAATTACGCGTTCTCCTTCCTGATAATAATCTTCAAGATTGAAAGTAATTAGTTTGCTATTGGCTACTCGGTTTATAATTTCTTCAGCCATAAAATGGGTTAATGGTTAAAAGTTAATAACATTTAAAGCATAAGTTTTTATTCCCCCATTGGGAGCTGGGGGGCTTTTTATAAAAGTCCCAATTCCAGTTTTGCTTCTTCGCTAATAAGATCCTGATTCCAGGGTGGATCAAAGGTTATCTCTACTTCGGCATCTTTTACCGAATCTATAGAAGCTACTTTCTCCTTAACTTCCTGTGGTAGGCTTTCGGCTACCGGGCAGTTTGGTGTAGTAAGTGTCATTAAAATCTTTACTTCGTAATCGGTATTAACCATCACGTCGTAAATGAGCCCTAATTCATATATATCTACAGGGATTTCAGGATCGTAAATGGTTTTTAAAACCTTTACAATTTTCTCTCCTAATTCCTGGGTGTCTATTTCCTGTTCCATCTTAGTTTAATTGTGTTTGGTATGCCACAGCATACATTTTAAGTTGTTTGATCATACTCACCAAACCATTGGCGCGGGTAGGAGACAAGTGCTCTTTTAGGCCAATTTCGTCAATAAATTTCGTGTCGGCTTCAATAATTGCTGAAGGGTGATGATTTGAAAATGCCCTGATTAAAATGGCAACAATTCCTTTGGTGATTATCGCATCACTATCGGCTGTGAAAATTAATTTTTCATCTTCCAGCTCGGCGTGAACCCACACTTTACTTTGACAACCTTTAATAAGGTTTTCGTCAATTTTATATTTCTCGTCTATTAATGGAAGTGCTTTTCCAAGCTCGATCATATATTCATAACGCTGCATCCAATCCTCAAACATTGCGAATTCGTCTACAATTTCTTCCTGTATCTCCTGTATCTTTTTACTCACTTTCTTCTGTTTTTTGCAGGCTTAAAAGCTCTTGATTGTCTTGAGATAAAAATATTAAATCTTTATCGCTAATCTTTACATTTCTAATTTCTGGAATCACCTCTCCAAAAATTTCTTCATATTCCATTTTACCTTCGCAGTACATTTTTGTTCCCAGCGGCGGATTAAATTTTACGATGGAATCTTCAATTTTATAGGTGGCTACGAAATTATTACAACCGGTTTTTCCCGAAAGTCTTTTTTCTTCACCATTAAAATTGAAAATAAAACCTTCTGAAGAAATATCTTCTCCATCCATTTCCAGCAATTCGTAATCGCCATTAAGGGACTTGAGGTCTGCGGGATCTTCTGAAACTTTTTCTGCTGAATTTCCGCAGGAAAGCATTAAAAATATGCTGAGTATAAATAAGATTTTTTTCATTCTTTAGTAATTAAGATAACATCATTTTAGCTTTTTTAACCGCATCAATGAATCGGTGAATTTCCTCTTTGGTATTATAAAACGAGAACGAAGCTCTAACCGTACCCGGAATTTTATAAAAATCCATAATCGGTTGCGCACAATGATGACCGGTTCTAACTGCTATCCCCATTTTGTCGACGAGCGTCCCAATATCATACGGATGAAGCCCTTCAATATTAAAAGAAATTACCGCAGTTTTATCTCTGGAAGTTCCGTAGATCTTCATTCCGTCTATTTCCAGGAGTTTTAAAGTGGCGTAATCAAGTAGATCTTGTTCATATCTCGCAATGGCTTCAAAACCTATAGCGTTCATATAATCTATAGCAGCGCCAAAAGCGATGCCACCGCAAATGTTTGGTGTTCCTGCTTCAAATTTATGCGGAAGATCGGCATAAGTGGTTTTTTCAAAACTTACTGTAGCGATCATCTCCCCACCACCCTGGTAAGGTGGAAGTTTATGGAGCCATTCTTCTTTTCCATATAAAATACCAACTCCGGTTGGACCGCACATTTTATGGGCAGAAACAACATAAAAATCTACATCTAATGCCTGGACATCGGCTTTGATATGGGGAGCAGCCTGTGCGCCATCAATCAAAACGGCGGCGCCTTTTTCGTGAGATTTATCTATAATCTTTTTTATAGGGTTAATAGTTCCCAAAGCGTTTGAAACGTGATTTAAGAAAACCATTTTTGTATTTTCTGAAAGTAAATCCTCAAAGGCTTCATAAATAAGTTCGCCTTCCTGATTCATAGGGATCACTTTTAAAATCGCTCCTGTTTTTTCACAAAGCATTTGCCAGGGCACAATATTAGAATGATGTTCTAATGCCGAAACAAGGATTTCATCTCCCTTTTTTAGAATAGAAGCAAATCCGCTGGCCACAAGGTTAATCCCGTGGGTTGTTCCTGAAGTGAAAATGATTTCGTGCGTTTTTTCAGCATTAAAATGTTGCTGAATCGTCTTTCTTGCGCCTTCGTATTTATCGGTAGCTTCTTGAGAAAGACTATGCACACCACGATGAATGTTGGCGTTGTAATTAGAATAATAATCTACAATAGCATCCATTACCTGTTTTGGAGTTTGCGAAGTCGCCGCATTATCCAAATAAACCAAGGGATAACCATTAACTTCCCTATTTAGGATAGGGAAGTCTTTTCTTATTTCTTCAACATTAAAAGCTATATTATTAGTAGCAATGCTCATTTTATAAAATTGATTTGAGGATTCTAACTTAATGCTACTTTAGATAGCGATTTACAGGTTGAATCCTAATTCTACACCCAATTTATGGGCTATAAGTTTATTGATTCTCTTTTTAATTTCTGGAATTTTCACACTTTCCAGTACATTATTGGCAAAAGCGTACATTAAAAGTCCGCTAGCCTCTTTTTTCGGAATGCCACGGGATTGAAGATAAAATAAAGCCTCTTCGTCTAATTGACCAATTGTACAACCGTGGCTACATTTTACATCATCTGCAAAAATCTCTAACTGCGGTTTTGAGTTTATGGTCGCTTTATCGTTTAATAAAACATTGTTGTTAGACTGGTAAGCGTTTGTTTTCTGTGCTTCTTTCTCAACAACCACTTTCCCATTGAACACCCCAACCGATCTTTCATCAAAAATACCTTTGTAGTCCTGGTGAGATTCACAATTTGGTTCAATGTGATGTACCAAAGTATTATGGTCTACGTGCTGTTTTCCTTCAATAAGGGTTATACCTTTCATCGTAGAATCTATACGTTCCCCTCTTTGGTAAAAATTAAGATTATTTCGGGTCAATTTCCCACCAAGGGAAAAAGTATGTACCGAACAGAAACTTTCAGATTGCTGCTCGATGTAAGTGTTATCTATTAAAGATGCAGAAAGTTTATCGTTCTGGATCTTATAATAATCTACGATTGCCCTTTTATCAGCAAAAATTTCAGTAACTGAATTTGTAAGTACCGGGTGATCGGTCAAACTTTGGTGACGCTCAATAATCTGGCAATGAGAATTCTCATCTACCACGATTAAATTACGAGGTTGGACCAATAAAGAAGATTCATTTCCTGTAGAGAAATTAATGATCTGGATTGGCTTATCTGCCATTGTATTCTTATGAATATGAATAAAAGCTCCTTCTTTGGTAAAAGCAGTATTCAACGAATTCAACCCATTTTTAGGCGCCAGTTTGTTGAAATAATTATCTATTACCGGCTTATAAAGATCTTTATTCAATGCTGAAGACATGAGGCAAACATCAATCTTATCGTGCGTAGTGCTGGATAAGTGCGATGAGTAAATACCATCTATAAACACCAAATCATAAGTATCTATCTCGTGAATAAGGTATTTTTTAATGTCTTTGTATTCTATAGCATTTTCCTTCTTTGGAAAAAGACTGTAGTCTTCTTTCAAAATCGATTTCAAAGAAGTGTATTTATAATCTTCTTCCTTTCGGCTTGGAAAACCTATAGTTTCGAAATCTTTAATCGCCTGATTTCTTATTTTATGTAGATCATCATTAGTTCCTGTGAATTCTTCTTCAAATGCCAGGAATGATGATACTAATTTTTCTTTTAACTCCATCTTTAATTCTTTTGTCATTTCCGCAGCGGCGGAAATCTTCTTAATTGAAAGGGTTTGAATCAACTTTTTAGTTCTATTTAAAAGTTTTCAAACCTTGAACTAAACCGCTTTTTCAGCCTTCACCCATTCATAACCTCTTTCTTCCAGCTCTAATGCAAGTTCTTTTCCGCCAGATTTCACAATTTTACCATCCACCATTACGTGTACAAAATCTGGAACAATATAGTTAAGTAAACGTTGGTAGTGCGTAATTAGCAATACCGCGTTGTCTTTGCTTCTTAATTTGTTTACACCATCTGCTACAACTTTAAGGGCATCTATATCCAAACCTGAATCGGTTTCATCTAGAATTGCTAATTTTGGTTCTAGCATAGCCATTTGAAAGATCTCATTTCTTTTCTTTTCACCACCTGAAAATCCTGCATTTAAAGATCTTGATAAAAATTTGCGGTCTATTTCTAAGTCTGCAGATTTCTCGCGAATTTTCTTCAACATTTCATTAGCCGGCATATCTTCAAGTCCGTTAGCTTTTCTATGCGCGTTGATCGCGGTTTTCATAAAATTGGTAACCGAAACTCCCGGAATTTCCACAGGATATTGAAAAGAAAGAAAGATTCCTTTATGAGCTCTTTCTTCTGGATCCATTTCTGAAATCTCTGTGTTTTCAAAAATTATTTCGCCCTGAGTTTGTTCAAATTCTTCTTTCCCGGCTATTACCGAAGAAAGCGTACTTTTTCCTGAACCGTTTGGTCCCATAATAGCGTGAACTTCTCCCGGATTAATTTCAAGATTAATTCCCTTAAGGATTTCCTTATCTTCTATACTCGCGTGTAAATTCTTTATTTTTAGCATAAATTCTCTGTATGCATCCCGAATAAAACCGGGATTGGTTTAATATTCTTCTTCCTGTTCTTCTGGAGCTTTTTCAGCATCCAGTATTTCTAAAATTTCTCTTATTTCTATATTCTCCTTCCAACCTTCCTGTTTTGGATTTGGAACAATTTTTCCTTTTACCTGTACAGAAACCATATCAAAATCTTCTTTTTTAAATGGTTGCACCTGCTCGGCTAAAACTTTAGACATAGAATCTATAGTTACGCCATAAACAAAGTCGTTGCCCCTTAAAATAGCAGCATCACCTGCATAGATAAATTCACCGGTGAGCGTTTGAATACTATCGGGAATTTTTTCTGCTTCAGGTTGATTCATAAAATCCTGGCGACCTTCGTCCTGGCAGGAAAAAGCCGAAATGGAAAGGGCAAGGATGAGCAAAAACTTCTTCATTTTTTCAATCTTCATTTTCTCTGATTATCCTACAGAACCTTCAAGAGAAATTTCTAATAGTTTTTGAGCTTCCACCGCAAATTCCATAGGTAGTTTATTCAATACCTCTTTACTGAAACCATTTACGATAAGCGCAATAGCTTTTTCGGTATCAATACCACGTTGGTTACAATAGAAAATTTGGTCTTCTCCAATTTTGCTGGTTGTAGCCTCGTGCTCTACCTGCGCCGATTTGTTTTTCACCTCGATATAAGGGAAGGTATGTGCACCACATTTGTTACCCATTAAGAGGGAATCACACTGTGAAAAATTACGGGCATTTTCAGCTCTGCCATTTATTTGCACAAGTCCGCGGTAGGAATTTTGCGATTCACCTGCAGAAATACCTTTAGAAATAATGGTGCTTTTGGTGTTTTTACCAAGGTGAATCATTTTCGTTCCGGTATCTGCTTGTTGGAAATTATTGGTTACTGCAATTGAATAAAATTCACCAATAGAATTATCTCCTTTTAAAATGCAGGAAGGGTATTTCCAGGTTACTGCAGATCCTGTCTCAACCTGGGTCCAGGAGATCTTAGCTCCTTTTTCACAAATTCCCCGTTTGGTTACAAAATTGTAAACGCCACCTTTTCCTTCTTTACTTCCCGGGAACCAGTTTTGAACGGTACTGTATTTAATTTCAGCATCATCTAAAGCAACTAATTCTACCACCGCCGCGTGCAATTGATTTTCATCACGGGTTGGAGCAGTACAACCTTCAAGGTAACTTACGTAACTGCCTGGCTCTGCAACTACAAGTGTTCGTTCAAACTGACCTGTACCGGCCTGGTTGATCCTAAAATAAGTTGAAAGTTCCATTGGGCATCTCACGCCTTTTGGAATGTAGCAAAATGAACCATCACTAAATACTGCGGAATTTAATGCCGCGTAAAAGTTATCGGTTGTTGGTACTACTGAGCCAATATATTTTTTTACCAATTCAGGATGTTCTCTAATTGCTTCAGAAATAGAACAAAAGATAATTCCTTTTTCAGCAAGCGTTTTCTTAAAGGTTGTTGTTACCGAAACAGAATCCATAACGATATCAACAGCAACTCCTGCAAGTTTTTTCTGTTCATCTACAGAAATTCCCAGCTTTTTGAAAGTATCCAGTAATTCAGGATCCACTTCATCTAAACTATCGTATTTAGGTTTTTTGTTAGGAGCCGAATAGTATGAAATATTCTGAAAATTAGGCTTTTCGTAATGTACATTTGCCCATTCCGGTTCTTTCATAGTTGTCCAGTGGCGATACGCTTCCAGTCGCCATTCAGTCATCCATTCTGGTTCTTCTTTCTTTTTAGAGATCGCTCTAACAATATCTTCATTTAATCCCACGGGAAATGTATCCGATTCGATATCGGTATAAAACCCGTACTCATATTCTTTTGTCTCGAGCTCTTTTTTTAAATCATCTTCAGTATATGCCATCTCAATTTTATTCTAAAATTATTTAAGGTTCTAAGTTTAAAAAGTCAAGGTTTACTTTCTGTTTTCAAACTTTGCCCTTTTTAAATTATTTTACAGAGAAAAACTTTCTCCGCATCCGCAAGTTCTTTGGGCGTTAGGATTGTTAAAAACAAAACCTTTACCATTTAAACCGCCAGAAAATTCCAAAATGGTTCCGGCCAGGTATAAAACACTGCGTTTATCTACTACTATTTTTACTTCGTTATCTTCAAAAAGTTTGTCGTCTTCAGCTTTAGCTTTGTCAAATTTTAATTCATAAGACAGGCCAGAGCAGCCTCCGCTTTTCACACCCACGCGAACAAAGTCCTGTAAGTTGTCAAAACCTTCCTCGGTCATTAAAGCGGCAATCTTTGTTTTAGCGCTTTCGCTTACTTTTATCATAGCTAAAAAGATTAATTCTAAATTGGGTACAAATATACTATAAAACAAGCGGTTTACCATAGAGCAGGTATATGTTTTAAGAATAGGTTGATAAGCCCTGCCAATTCTTATTCCCCTTATTTTTTAATTTATAAATAACTGTAAATTAGCCTGTTTTGTGATATTTATAGTATTTTTTATAAACTCCTTTATCTGTCATTTTTTAATCTAAGCTTATCTTTATAATGGCAGTTGAATAATATTCATTTATTTTGCAAATTAAAATAAGAAGTTATGTTTCAGAATAGTCAGGATATGCGCACAAACCTTTCAGAATTAGGTGAATTTGGATTAATAGAACACCTAACCAAAGGTTTTGAGCCCAAGCTTTCTTCTACTGTAAAGGCGATTGGTGATGATGCCGCCGTATTGAATTTTGAAAATAAACACACTGTAGTTACTACAGATCTTTTGGTGGAAGGCGTGCATTTTGATCTCGCTTATATGCCGCTTAAGCATTTGGGGTATAAGGCGGTAATGGTAAACGCATCAGATGTTTACGCGATGAATGCCAAAGCTACTCAAATCACGGTTTCTATAGCTGCTTCTAACAGATTTCCGGTGGAAGCGCTGGAAGAATTATACTCCGGAATAGAACTGGCTGCAAAACTTTATAATATTGATGTTGTAGGCGGCGATACCACTTCTTCAACTTCCGGTTTATTTATCAGTATAACTGCGATTGGAGTTGCTGAAAAAGAAGATATCGTTTACCGAAGCGGCGCTAAACCAAACGATTTGCTTGTGGTTACCGGCGATCTTGGCGCTGCATATATGGGCTTGCAAATTTTAGAACGTGAAAAGGAAGTTTTTAAAGCAAACCCAAACGCGCAACCAGATCTTGACCCTTATACTTATTTAATTGAAAGACAATTAAAGCCAGAAGCCAGAAAAGATATCGCGCCTTTATTAAAAGAACTTGGTGTAAAACCAACCTCCATGATAGATATTAGCGACGGACTATCTTCTGAAATTATTCACTTGTGCAAGAATTCACAGGTGGGCGCCAATTTATTTGAAGAGAAAATTCCTTTAGATCCTGCGGTTATTTCTGTTTGTGAAGAATTCGATATAGACAGCACCACTATTGCTTTAAGTGGCGGGGAGGATTATGAATTGCTTTTTACTATTTCGCAAGATGATTACGATAAAATAAAAGCTAATCCCAGTTTAAGCGTGATTGGCCATATGACAGAGGAAAAGGAAGGCATGCATTTAATAACCCGTGCTAATCAAAAACTTCCTTTAATTGCTCGTGGCTGGAATTCTATGGAAGATAAAAGTGGTAATTCTAACAAAGAAGAATAAGACTTCGAAGAATGATCCGGAAATAGATTAAGAGGCGTGGGCGTAATGCTTGCGCTTTCTTTTTTCGTGTATTTTAGAGATATAATCGTTGGTTTCTTTGAATTTCGGAGTTAAACGAGCTAAAAAACCATTTGCGGTATCGGTCATTTCCATTCCACATTTCTCGCATCTATATTCGTGAACGTGATCGGTAACATTTTTTGATACACGCAGTTTATGTCCGAAAATGCTGCATAAAACTTTTCCGAACGAAAATAATTTAGGGTTTCTTTCTTTCATAAAAGTTTGATTTTCTTTGTTTTGGAAGTCTAAAGTATAAAAAAAAGTTAAACTTTCGACAAAAAGTTAAAATTAATCGATGAATTTCAAAATTTCTAAAAGAGCATTTTTGTTTTCCAGAAATGATAAATGTCCATCTGGAAGACTTTTGAACTCACTTTTGGAACGACTTGCTATATTTTTTATTGTATTGTAATCTAAAATAGGATCATTTTCTCCAGCTACAATAATTTTCTGTCTATTAAATTTTGCGAAATGTCCGGTATTGTCTGTACGAATTTTCATACCTAAAATGGCGGCATAGATTCCTTCAGTAGAAAATTGGAGTGTGCGGTTTTTTAAAACTTCAATTTGAGATTTGAAAACCTTATTGTTTTCAGGCGTTAATAAATTTGAAATCGCCATACTCACAAAAGCTTTTTTGTTTTTTAGAACCAGCGCCGCCGCACGATCGCGATTAGCTTTTCGTTCCTCAGAATCTGCCTGTGGGGTAGAATTAACCAACACCAGACTTTTACATATTGTAGGAAAAATATTTTGGAATTCCAAACTCACATAACCTCCCATAGAATGACCAACAAATGAAGCTTCCTGAACTTTAAGCTTTTCTAAAACTGCTTTTACAGCCTTTGCCATGTCTCTCATAGTATGAGTTTCTGCGAAGTTTCCAGATTCGCCGTGCCCGGGAAGATCTATGGAAATAACCTGTCGTTTTGCTGATAATTCTGCAGCAAAATCTTTCCAAATCTCTTTAGATTCTAAAAAGCCGTGTAGAAGAACGAGTGGATTACCCCGTCCTTTTTCATTATAATGTATTTGTGTGCTTAGATAATCAATATGCATAAGATTGGGTTACATTTTAGTAGTATAGAGAATGCAGAATATGTTTAATTTAGAAGTTAAATTTTATTTTTGAATTTAAAAACCCCTTACCAATTAAATTGATAAGGGGCATAAAATTCAAACAAATAACAGAAATTTACTCGGATGAAACAATTGCTTTTATTCTCTTAACATTGCGCTTTCGTCTAATAATCTTGGTGAATTTTAATTTATAATATTCGTAGCCAATAATTAAACCTATGACCAGGCAAACCATATAAAATACTAGAAAGCCAACTTTTAGATAAATTACTCCTGCAAAAATACCACCGGATAAATATGAAGAAGCCACAGTTAGTAAAACATTCTTTTTTGCAATTAAATCTTTATTTTCTCTAAATCGCTTTTGAGTAAACATGGAGGCCAGTAAGCCAATATCTGTAGTAAGTCCGGTAAGGTGGGTTGTTTTTACCGAAAAGTTTGAAATACTTGCAGTTAAACCATTTTGGATACCCATTGCAAATAGCATGATTCCTACCATTATTTCAGTTTCAGCAAGGGTTTCGGCATAATAGAAATGTCCGTAAGTTCCTACCGCAAAAAGGCATAATATCTCTACTAATAATGGAGTGGAGTGCGCTAAATAGGTGTTTTTCCTGTCAAAATTGATAACAATAAAATTGGAGAAAAAGTTACCAAAAAAGAACATGAAAATCCAACCAAATACAATTAGTGCTTCGTGCCAGTTCCCTTTGGCTATTTCCTCGGCCAGGATAGCATAATGGCCGGTTACGTTAGAAGTAAATGCAAAAAATATGATTACCGATGTTACATTTACCATTCCGGCAGAAAACGCCGTTAGACCACCTAACTGAATGTTATCTTTTACTGTTCTATATTTATTATGTTTTCTCAGCATACTGCTTTGTATCTAATCTCTGAAACTTTAATTTCACGATTCCCTTAGCTTGTAAATCTGTATGAAAATAAAGTACCAGCTCATCTTCGCTTAATTTGTATAAGTTGTAATGTTCTGAATTGTTTTCCTCTCGAAGTTTTAAAATATTACCCCTTCCTTTCAGCGTCCATTCCATTACCTTATTTTCTTCCCCATCTTTTCTAAGAATTACATCTCCATTTGGTAAAAATTGCCATTCTTCGGCTTCGTGTATTACGAGGTTTTTAGTAATAGCATTTTTTTCCTTTTTTGAAAGATCTTTTGAATCTCTTTGGGGTGCTTTTTCGTATTGCCACTCTACCTCTTTCCATTCTCCTATAATGGCATCATTGCGCGTTCCTGTTGAAGAAAGCAGCAGACTAAATATGATGATAACCGTCAGAAAACTTAATATATAGGCTGTGGTATATGAATGTTTGGCCATATTATCGTATTAATAAACGAGAAAGCTGTTGACCTTCATTAATATTGGCAGCCTGGCGATAATCTATTTCCTGGGTTTCTAAATTAGATTTCTTTAAGTAGGGTACTAAATTGAACCCTTTTGATTTATCTACTTTCAAAATGTCATCTCTAAGCGGTACATAAACTTTATCTATTGCATTTCCTTCCAGGAAATTGTGAAAGGCTGCTGTACTGTGACTCATAAAAAGTTCAGTATCTATGCGATGTATTTTTTTTGAATATTTATTTTGAATTATGGAGAGTGCCTCACAAAAATTAGGTTCGCGAAGTTTATCCAGGCAGGCACTTTTTGAAAAAAACAGAAGGTCACAAATGGAGTTTGAAAGGCTGGCGCCGTAAACCAGGGTTACTCTTATTCTCTCCTCCGGTTCGTTTTGAATTGCGATCTTTAGCAGTTCCAAAGAATCTACAGTAAAGTCTGTAGGGATTAAAATATTTTTCATGATAGCTATTTTTATTTGGCGTCAAAACTATCATTGCCATCTTATAACCACTTTAGCCTAAGATTAGAATTAGATAAGAAAGTGTTAATCTGTGTTAAGAAACTGGAATTTTGATCTCTACGGTGGTTCCTTGCTGATCTATAGAGGAAACATTTAGAACGCCGTGGTGAATTCTAATAATATTTCGGCTAAGAGGTAAGCCTATTCCATAGCCTTTATATTTAGTGGTATTTGAAGCCCGAAAAAATGGATCATAAATATGATTCAGCTCGTCTTTAGGGATTCCAATTCCCCTATCTTTTATTACAATAATAATGTTCTCACTGGAAACTGCCAGGGCAACATTTACCTTCTGATGATTAGAGTATTTGCTGGCATTCATTATTATATTGAATAACGCGAGATGAAGTAGCTGTTTATTACCACAGAATTTTAACTTTTCCGGGGTGTCCGGTAAATGACTAAAATCGATGTGTATTTTAGCTTCAGGGTATAGTTTTATGATATTTTCTTTAACATCTATTAAAAGCTCATCAAGCCTTATTTCCTCAAAAAGATGATGGGAATTATTATAGCTGGTTTGCGCCAGTGATAGTAAAGCTTCGGTCTTTAGGCTAAGTTTTTCTGCGTCTTCGAGGATTGCATAAAGACTTTTAATATAAGCTTCAGCAAGTCTTGGTTTAGAAAGAGCTATTTCAGCCTGACCAATTATTGAGGTTAGTGGCGTATTAAGTTCGTGCGAGGCATTACTAATAAAATTCTTTTGTATTTCGAAAGAGGTTTCCAACCTATTAAGCATCTCATTAAAAGTATTGGTCATGGCGGCCAATTCGTTGTTATTTTTAGGCATTGGCAAACGTTCGTTGAGATTTTCGGTGCTTATATTTCTCATTCGTCTAACTATATCCTCCACCGGGGCCAAAACCTTTCTTGAGAATAAATATGCAATGATAAAAATGATAATACAGGAAGTGATTAGCCCAACAATAAGTAAATTCCTAAGGTATAAGGTGTGGTGAGAGCTATAATAATTCTCAGCACTGGCAATTACATAATAGGTTTTTCCGTTAGTTTCATATTTTATACCTGAATAGTACGTGTTATTTCGATTAAAAGATGCCCTGTTTTTTGATTCAATTTCATTAAAAAAACTTTTACTTAACTTAAATCTTTCAAGTTCATTTGTTAGCTCATCTTCCGGGTCAATAATTATTATCTTCTCTTCAGGTAGAATTTCAAGGTATTCCTGTCTAATTTCTCTAACCGCATCAATATCGGTTCTGTTTTCCAGCTCTATTTTAGCTGCAGTTGCAGCTCTTATTTCAAGGCGCTTATAGAAATCGGTGTAAAAATAATTGTTTAGCGTATAGTATATAAACCCACTAAATAATAGTAGGTAAAAGAAAAAAACCGTGGTTAAAAAAAGGATTATTTTATTTTGAGTTTTCATTCTTCTTTCAATACATAGCCTAAGCCTATTACAGTTTGAATTACACGCGGACTTCCGGCTTTTTCTATTTTCTTACGAAGATAGTTTACATAAACATTTACCACGTTAGTCCCAATATCGTAATCCATTCCCCAAACTTTTTCCAGTAATTCTGGTTGAGAAAATACCTTGTTAGGAGATTGAATAAAAACCAGCATCAATTTATATTCGGTATAGGTGAGTTTGACAGGTTTCTTATTTATTTTTAGCGTTTTAGTGGTATTATTGAGTTCTAAACAGGAAAAATGGAAAATATCGCGGTCTTCTATAGCCTGCATTGTCGAATCTGAAGATCTTCTAAGTAAGCTATTTATCCTGGCAATAAGTTCAATAAATTTGAAGGGTTTGGTTAGGTAGTCGTCACCACCGCTATTTAATCCCAAAGCAATGTTTTCAGTGCTTCCCAGGGCGGTTAGAAACAAAATAGGGATTTTGGTGTCGGTTTTTCTAACCTCGGCACATATCTCAATTCCGTTTTTGTCTGGCAACATAATATCGAGAATTAGGAGGTCAAAAGGCAAATCTTTTGCTGTGGCCATTTTAACCCCCTGGTTCCCGTTAAATGCTATACTTACTTCAAAACCAGCTTCTGTGAGGCCTTGATTTATAAAATCACACACTTTAGTGTCATCTTCAATAAGGAGAATTCTCTTTTTCATAAAGCTGGTCTGAATAAAAACCTAAGAATTCATAATTTCTTCAATTTCCTCAATTTCTATTGGAATATTGCGCATTAGGTTGAAAGGCTGACCTTCCGGCTGAATTACCACATCGTCTTCCAAACGAATTCCGAAACCTTCATCTGGTAAATAAATTCCCGGTTCTACCGTGAAAACCTGGTTAGGCTTCATAGGTTCGGTTAAAATCCCGTAATCGTGGGTGTCCAGTCCAATATTATGCGCGGTCCCGTGCATAAAATATTTTTTATAAGCCGGCCATTTTGGATCTTCATTTTGAACATCGGCTTTATCAAGCAGTCCTAAATCCAATAATTCTGAAGTCATTAATTTACCAACTTCCTTGTGGTATTCTGCCCAAATAGTTCCTGGAACCAACCATTTTGTGGCTTCTTTCTTTACCTTATTCACAGCATTGTAAATCTTTTTCTGCCTATCTGAAAACTTCCCTGAAACGGGAATAGTTCTTGTCATATCACTAGAATAGTTAGCATATTCTGCACCGGTGTCTAAAAGGATTAAATCTCCTTCTTTACATTGCTGGTTATTCTCAGTGTAATGCAGTACGTTAGCGTTATTTCCGCTGGCAATAATTGGTGTGTAGGCGAATCCACGGCTGCGATTTCTAATCATTTCGTGCCAATATTCAGCTTCAATTTCGTGTTCCCAAACTCCCGGCTTGGTAAATTTTAAAGCCCTGCGGAAAGCTTTTTCAGTAATATCACAAGCTTTTTGCATTAGATCCAGCTCAATTGGGTCTTTTACTGAACGTAGACGTTGCAAAATGGGGTTGCTTTTCGCTACCTGGTGTGCAGGATATTTTTCTTTACACCATTTTATAAATCTTTCGTCACGAGTTTCAGTTTGTACATTCGCACGATAATGCTCGTTGGTATTGAAATATACTGTTTCGCATTGAGACATAACTTCAAAGAAGATTTTTTCAAAATCCTGAAGCCAGTAAACCGTTTCTATGCCGCTAACTTCTAATGCTTTTTCCTTATCTAATTTTGCGCCTTCCCAAACTGCGATATGCGGATTGGTTTCAGTAAGGAATAAAATCTCACGATGTTCCGGTTTTGGAGCATCCGGGAAAAGTACCAAAATTGCTTCTTCCTGGTCTACACCGCTTAAATAAAATAAATCCCTGTTTTGCTGAAAAGGCATGGTGCTATCGGCGCCAATCGGGTAAATATCGTTAGCATTAAAAACCGCAAGGCTGTTAGGCTTCATTCCCGCTGTAAAGCTTTTTCGGTTTTTTATAAATAATTTACTGTCTATTTGATCGTATCTCATTTGTTTATATTTTAAACCTCACAGGTTCTGGAAAACTGTGAGGTTTGTTCGTTTGTAAAGTCTTCCTGCAAAGTTATCATTATCTCCCAGAGGAAAAAACCTCCGGGCAAGCCTACAAGTTATTATCTGGAAACTATAATTTGATTTCGAGAGAAGTCCTGGCGTATTCAATCTCGATTATCGAGTAAAAAGTTCCTGGCTTACTCATAAAAACCCAAACGGTTTTTAAGTTCAAGATTTTGTTTTTGTAATTTTCGTACCTGCTCCAATAAATGCTGAATAGCTTCAAGTCCTTCCAAATTTATATCGAGATCGTAATGCAGTCGCCATAACCTTTCAAATTCCGAAATCTCATCGCAATGCACATATTCTGTTTCTTCTACGGTAATAATTTCAATCAAACCGCTTTCGTATAGTGAGCTTACAAAAGTGCTTTCAACACGGTATCTTGCGCAAATCTCATCAGTTGGTATTAAATCTTCTAAATTCATGAGCGTAATTTTTGAAGTTCTTGAAACAGTTCTTTTTCTCTCGCGCTTAAGTTTTTCGGCATTTTTACATCATAAGTAATAATTAAATCCCCAAACTGATTGTCTTTTTTATACTTCTGAAAGCCTTTGCCTTTTAATTTTACTTTAGTTCCGGTTTGGGTTTCAGGCTTTACTTTTAATTTAACCTTTCCGCCAAAAGTTTCTACGGTGAGTTCCCCGCCAAGTAAAGCGGTATATAAATCCAGGTTTACAGTGCTGAATAAATTCTCTTTTTCTCTTTTGAATTTTGTGTTGTTTACAATATTAAAAGTAATATAAAGATCGCCTTTAGGGCCACCCTGCACGCCCGGCCCGCCGTGACCTTTAATTTTAATGGTTTGCCCATTCTCAACTCCGGCGGGTATTGTAAGTCGGATATTCTTGCCGTTTACTGTTAGCGTTTGTTTGTGACTGGTATACACATCGCTTAGGTTTAGCTGAAGCTCCGCATTAAAATCCTGGCCTTTAAAATGACGGCCGCGCCCTGAACCGTGAGCTCTTGCGCCACTGCCAAACATTTCCTCAAAAAAGTCTGAAAAAGTATCATCGTCAAAATTCCCTGAATAGGAATAACCACCCTGGCCGCCACCAAATCCGCCGCCCGAATAAGTTCTGCCACCAGAGGCTTGCTGTTGTTTTTTAGCTTCTTCGTAGGCATCGGCGTGTTGCCAGTCTTTCCCGTATTGATCGTATTTTTTTCGTTTTTCGGGATCACTCAAGACTTCGTTGGCTTCATTTATTTGCTGAAACCGGAGCTGAGCTTCCTTATTATTGGGGTTGAGATCTGGGTGATATTTCCTGGCCAGCTTTCTGTAGGCTTTTTTAATATCGGCCTGGCTGGCAGATTTATCTAATTCCAGCAGTTTGTAGTAGTCTATAAAATCCATGAAAACTTATGAATTAATGTTGAAATTCTATCTCCTGAAATTACTAAAAAGCTGGCTTACTTCCCATTAAGTTTTTGCAAAATCGGAGAAATTAGGAGAAATTCGACAAAGGATGATTTTCTGAATCTTCAATTTTGGGAATATTATTTTTAATGTTTCCTGAAAATTTACTGCTGAAATTAAATCCTAATTATTATTAAATTTTATTTTTAATATGAAGTTAATATTGAATTTTAAATTTTCATGTGTAACCAAATACCCTTTATTAGCTTTTTTAATTAAATATTAATCCAATATTTGTTTCAATATTAATACTTAAAATTTTAAAGCTGTGTGTGGAATTGTTTGTGCTTTCGATTTAAAAGAGAAGTCTGAAGACTTAAGACCTCAAATATTAGAAATGGCTAAATGTTTAAGACATCGTGGCCCAGACTGGAGTGGAATTTACAGTGATGAAAAGGCGATTTTGGCGCATGAGCGTCTCGCTATTGTAGATCCAATTTCTGGTGGACAGCCATTATTATCTGACGATAAACAGCTAGTGCTTGCTGCAAATGGCGAGATCTATAATCATAAAGAATTAAGAAGTCAGTTTCCAAATTATAATTTTCAAACAAAATCTGATTGTGAAGTTATCCTTGCGCTTTATAAAGAAAAAGGAGATAGCTTTTTAGATGAATTAAACGGGATTTTTGGTTTTGCTATTTATGATGCCGAAAACGATGAGTATTTTATTGCTCGCGATCATATGGGAATTATTCCTTTATATATAGGCTGGGATCAAAACGGGACATTTTATGTAGCTTCAGAACTTAAAGCTTTGGAAGGAAAATGTACTAAGATTGAGTTATTTCCTCCCGGGCATTATTTGTCCAGTAAAAAGGAAGGTTTTCAAAAATGGTATGAGCGCGATTGGATGGAGTATGATGCCGTAAAGGATAATGAAACCAGTATTGAAGATTTAAAGGAAGCTCTTGAAAAAGCGGTGCACCGGCAGTTGATGAGTGATGTGCCTTATGGTGTTTTACTTTCAGGTGGCTTAGATTCTTCAATTACTTCTGCGGTTGCCAAATTGTATTCAGAAAAAAGAATAGAAAGCGACGATAAAGACGCGGCCTGGTGGCCAAGATTGCACTCTTTTGCCATTGGGTTAGAGGGTTCGCCAGATCTTGCGGCTGCACAAAAAGTGGCCGATCATTTAGACACGGTGCATCACGAAATAAAATTTACTATACAGGAGGGATTAGATGCGATTAAAGATGTGATTTATCATTTAGAAACTTATGATGTAACCACAATTAGGGCGTCTACTCCTATGTATTTAATGGCTAGAACTATTAAATCTTTAGGAATCAAAATGGTGCTTTCGGGAGAAGGTGCAGATGAAATATTTGGTGGATATCTTTATTTTCATAAAGCTCCCAGTGCAAAAGATTTTCACGAGGAGACCGTTCGAAAATTAGATAAATTACATCAATATGATTGTCTACGGGCTAATAAATCTCTTTGCGCCTGGGGTATAGAAGGGCGTGTTCCATTCCTGGATAAAGAATTTATGGATGTAGCCATGAGAATAAATCCTAAAGATAAAATGATTACTGGGGAACGTATTGAAAAGTGGGTGCTAAGAACAGCATTTGAAGATTATTTGCCCGAAAGCGTTGCCTGGAGACAAAAAGAACAATTTTCTGATGGGGTTGGTTATAGTTGGATAGATACTCTAAAAGAATTGGTTAATGCAGAGGTGAGCGATGAGCAGCTTAAAAATGCACACTTCAAATTTCCAATTCAGCCACCATCTAGTAAAGAAGAATATTATTACCGGTCTATTTTTACCGAACATTTCCCAAGCGATGCCGCAGCACTGTCAGTGCCATCTGTACCTTCTGTAGCTTGTAGTACACCAACCGCTTTAGAATGGGATGAGTCTTTTAAAAATATGAACGATCCATCAGGTAGAGCAGTAGCCAATGTTCATGCTGATAGTTATAAAAAAGGTTAGTAAGGACTAATTTAGAAAATTGAATTTTATTTAAAAGCTACCTAAATCTACGGGTAGCTTTTTTTATGGAGTTTTAATTCCTAGCCTGGTTTGTGAATTGTGTAACCGTAATTTATATGAATTTTCGCCAGAAAATTATGAAAGCTTTGAAAAATAGCTATTAATTCAAGGTTTTGGCCCTGGGTTGTATATAAATTCTGAATAATGATCTTCAACAAAATTATGGCTTACTTATATTTGTTCTAAATAGTCCTATAAACAGGCTTGAAAGTTTGTCCGTAAGTGATTTGGAGTGTATTTTTGCTTGTAAATTTCTATAAAATAATCAAACCAATGGGTGGATTTCTAAATTCAACCATAGCAAGAAAAGTTGCTATGGCCTTATCGGGACTTTTTCTGGTCTTATTTTTAGCTCAGCATTTCAGCATCAATTTTATTTCAGTATTCAGTAAAGACCTGTTTAATGAAATTTCTCATTTTATGGGAACCAACTTTTTTGTGCAGGCTTTGTTGCAGCCGGTCTTAATTTTCGGGGTGATTTTTCACTTTGTAATGGGTTTTATCCTGGAAGCTAAAAACCGTGGGGCAAGAGACATTAAGTATGTGAAGTTTGCCGGAAATGAAAATTCAAGCTGGGTTTCAAGAAACATGATTTACTCAGGACTTGTAGTTTTGGCTTTTTTAGCACTTCACTTTTACGATTTCTGGTTTCCGGAAATGATTCATAAATATATAGAATCGCATCCCGAAGACGCTGCTCGTTATTATGACGAGTTAGTGGCGAAATTCCAAAGCCCGGTTAGAACAATATTATACGTGGTTTCATTTGTATTTTTGGCCCTTCACCTTTATCACGGCTTTTCTTCTACTTTCCAATCTGTTGGATGGAGAAATAAGTACGCCAAAGGACTTAGAGGATTTACCAAAGCTTATGCGATCATCATACCGCTAGGATTTATTTTTATAGCCCTTTTTCACTATATTAATAACCTTTAATACGTAAGATTTATGTCAGTTTTAGATTCAAAAATACCTAAAGGGCCTCTAGCAGAAAAGTGGACCAATCATAAAAATGATATTAACCTGGTAAACCCGGCCAATAAGCGTAATATCGATGTTATCGTTATTGGGACAGGTCTTGCGGGAGGAGCTGCAGCTGCAACTCTTGCCGAATTAGGTTATAATGTAAAAACATTTTGTTACCAGGATTCTCCAAGACGTGCTCACTCTATCGCCGCCCAGGGAGGTATTAATGCCTCTAAGAATTACCAGGGAGATGGAGATTCAGATTACCGCCTATTTTACGATACTGTAAAAGGTGGGGATTACCGTTCTCGTGAAGGAAACGTTTATCGTCTTGCTGAAGTTTCAGGAAATATTATAGATCAATGTGTGGCACAGGGAGTTCCTTTTGCCCGTGAATATGGAGGTTATTTAGATAACCGTTCTTTTGGGGGTGTGCTTGTATCAAGAACTTTCTACGCTAAAGGACAAACAGGCCAACAGTTGTTGCTGGGAGCATATTCAGCAATGAATCGCCAGATTAACCGGGGTAAAATTCAGCCTTTCAACCGTCACGAAATGATGGATTTAGTATTGGTAGATGGTAAAGCTCGCGGAATTATCGCCAGAAATATGATTACCGGTGAGATTGAACGCCATTCGGCTCACGCCGTGGTATTGGCTTCCGGTGGTTATGGGAATGTTTTCTTCCTTTCTACAAACGCAATGGGAAGTAACGTGATGGCTGCGTGGCGAGCTCACCGTAGAGGTGCTTATTTTGCTAACCCCTGTTATACACAAATTCACCCAACCTGTATTCCGGTTTCCGGAGATCATCAGTCAAAATTGACTTTGATGTCTGAATCTCTTAGAAATGATGGACGAATTTGGGTACCGAAGAAAGAAGAAGACGCCAAAGCAATAAGAGAAGGTAAGAAAAAACCAACTGAACTTTCAGAAGAAGAAAGAGATTATTACTTAGAACGTCGTTATCCTGCTTTTGGTAACCTTGTGCCTCGAGATGTGGCGTCAAGGGCAGCTAAAGAGCGTTGCGATGCCGGTTACGGAGTTAATAAAACCGGACAGGCAGTTTATCTGGATTTTGCCAGTGCCATAGAGCGCTACGGAAAAGAGAAAGCTTTTACTTCAGGTAATAAGAATGCTTCCAAAGAAGAAATTACAAAACTTGGGAAAGAAGTTGTAGCTTCTAAATACGGAAACCTCTTCGATATGTATCAGAAAATCGTAGATCAAAATCCGTATGAAACCCCAATGATGATATATCCTGCGGTTCACTATACAATGGGTGGACTTTGGGTAGATTATAACCTGCAAACTACCATTCCTGGTTGTTACGCTGCCGGAGAAGCAAACTTCTCAGATCACGGAGCTAACAGGCTTGGCGCCTCTGCACTAATGCAGGGACTGGCAGATGGTTATTTTGTATTGCCTTATACTATAGGTGATTATTTATCTGATGATATTCGTACCGGAGCTATTTCTACAGATTCTGCTGAATTTGCAGAAACCGAAAAAGCAGTGAAAGAGCGAATTGATAAAATGATGAATGCCGGCGGAACGAAATCTGTAGATTCCTATCACAAGGAATTAGGGCTGATTATGTGGAACAAATGTGGAATGGCTCGTAATGCAGAAGGCTTAAAAGAAGCGATTGAAGAAATTGCTGCTTTAAGAGAAGATTTCTGGAAAAATGTAAAAGTCCCCGGAACTGCCACTTCTAAAAACGCCGAGCTTGAAAAAGCTGGTCGTGTAGCCGATTTCCTTGAACTGGGTGAATTATTCGCTAAAGATGCATTACATAGAGAAGAATCTTGTGGGGGGCATTTTAGAGAGGAATATCAAACCGAAGAAGGTGAAGCTTTAAGGGACGATGAGAACTTTAGGTATGTAGCTGCCTGGGAATATAAAGGAAAACCTGCAGATGCAGTTCTTCATAAAGAAGAATTGATATTTGAAAATATAGAATTGAAAACAAGAAGTTACAAGTAAGTTCATAGTGAATGGTTAATTGTTAATGGAGAAGATAAAATCATTCGAAGATTTAGTCTGCTGGCAAAAAGGTAGGGCTATTCGAATGGAGATTTCTAAACTTATTACACAATTTCCTGCTGAAGAAAAATTTGAATTGGTTTCTCAAATGAGAAGAGCTTCCCGATCAGTTACACATAATTTAGCTGAAGGTTACGGAAGATTTCATTTTAAGGAAAATATCCAATTCTGTAGAATTTCAAGAGGCTCACTTTATGAAATAAAAGATCAATTAATTACTGCATTTGATGAGCAGTATATTGACGAAAAAACATTTGAAAATTTAAAGAAAAAGGTTGAAGAAGGAATAGTTATTTTGAATGGCTATATTAATTATCTGAAAAAAGCAGGTAAATCCTATTAACTTTTAACACTTAACTTTTAACGATATGAAGTTAACACTTAAAATATGGCGTCAGGAAAATGCCACTGCTAAAGGAAAAATGGTAGATTATCATGTAGATGGGATAGACGGAGATATGTCTTTTCTTGAAATGCTGGATATACTTAACGAGCAGTTGGTAGAAAAAGGAGAAGATACCATTCAGTTTGATCACGATTGTCGTGAGGGAATTTGTGGTTCTTGTTCTTTGCAAATTAACGGGGAGCCTCACGGGCCAGATAAGTTAATCGCCACCTGTCAGTTGCATATGCGCTCTTTTAAAGATGGTGATACCATTTATATCGAGCCATTTAGAGCAAAAGCTTTTCCGGTAATAAAAGACCTTATTGTAGATCGTACTGCTTTTGACAGGATTCAACAAGCCTGGGGATATGTTTCGGTAAATACTTCTGGAAATACTGTAGATGCGAATACTATTCCAATTGAAAAAGAAAAAGCCGACGAATCTTTTAACGCGGCAACCTGTATTGGCTGTGGAGCTTGTGTAGCAGCTTGTAAAAATGCGAGTGCTATGTTGTTTACTTCAGCCAAAGTTTCTCAATATGCTTTGCTTCCGCAAGGGCGTGTAGAAGCTACTGAGCGAGTTAAAGCAATGGTTAGACAAATGGACGAAGAAGGATTTGGAAACTGTAGTAATACGGGAGCCTGCGAAATAGAATGTCCGAAAGGAATTTCTCTAGAGAATATCGCGCGTATGAACCGTGAATATCTTGCAGCTAGCGTAAATGGATAAAACTTCCTTAAATACAAATAAATCGATCCCAAATTCTTTTTGAATTTGGGATTTTTTATGCAACTTAATTAAAAATAGCGCAATGCCAGATTTTCAAAATCTACCTTCAAAACTTCCCGCCGGGAAAACCAGTATATTTTCAGTAATGAGCGGACTCGCAAGAAAGCATAAGGCGATAGATATTTCTCAGGGTTTTCCGAATTTTGAAACCGATAATCATTTAAAAGAGCTGGTTTGTAAAGCGATGAAAGATGGCTACAACCAGTATCCGCCAATGAATGGCATTCCTGAACTGAGGGAGCAAATTGTTAGCAAAATTGAAAATCTCTATGGAAAGAAATACGATGAAGCCTCCGAAATTATCTTCACCGCAGGAGCTACCCAGGCCCTATATTGCGCTATAAGCGCATTTGTGCATCCTGGAGATGAAGTAATTGTCTTTAAACCAGCTTACGATTCTTATGAACCAGACATTAAACTGGCTGGTGGGAAACCTGTTTTAATTGAATTAAAAGGAAAAGATTTTAAAATTGACTGGCAGGAAGTTGAAGCAAAAATCACTTCCAAAACCAGGATGATCATAATCAATACACCGCATAATCCAACAGGAACTGTTCTATCAAAAAACGATATGCTCCGTCTGGAGAAATTATTAAGAGATACCAATATTATTCTTTTAAGTGATGAGGTGTACGAGCATCTTATTTTTGATGATGAAAAGCATCAAAGTGCCTCAAAGTTCCCTGGTTTAGCTGAAAGAGCTATTGTTTGTGCTTCCTTCGGGAAAACTTTTCATAACACGGGTTGGAAAATGGGCTATTGCGTAGCGCCTGAAGTATTAATGAAGGAGATCATCAAGTTTCACCAGGCTACGGTTTTTTGCGTAAATCACCCCATGCAAAGGGCTTTTGCAGAATATTTAAAAAATCCGGATCACTATTTGAGCCTTGGAAATTTCTATCAGGAAAAGCGAGATAAGTTTTTGGAATTGATGCAAGACTCAAAATTTAAAGGAACTCCCTCAAAAGGTACCTATTTCCAGGTAATGGACTATTCAGAAATTACCGATGAACACGATGTTGATTTTGCAAAAAGATTAATTACTGAATACGGACTCGCTACGATTCCGGTTTCTGTATTTCAAAAAGATGGAAAAGATCACAAACAGTTACGTTTCTGCTTTGCAAAAACCGATGAAACCCTGGAAAAAGCAGCTGAGATTTTACATAAATTATAGCATCAAGGTTCTCTGAAAAGTATAGCTTCGTCAAGCTGAACTCGTTTCAGCTTCTAAGCTGTTTTTAATTGTCAATATCTTAGATCCCCGATCAAAAATCGAGGCAGGCTCTGAAATAAATTCAGGATGACGATTTAATTTTTTCCAAGTCACTCAAATAATTCAATGACAATAAACCTCCAAAATCAAACTTTTGAACTTCACCCCAGCGGTGCCGCTTTTTGGAAAGAAGAGGAAATCCTCTTAATAAGCGATGTGCATTTAGGAAAGATCTCTCATTTTAGGAAATTTGGAAGTGCCGTGCCTCATAAAGCGATAAAAGCAAATTTTTTAAGGCTGAGCGAAGTAGTAGGAAAGTTTCAGCCTAAAGTCGTCTGTTTTCTAGGCGATCTTTTTCATAGCGATCTGAATAGTGAGTGGAAATTATTCGAAAACTGGCTTAGTTTTGTAGAAGCCGAAGTAGTTTTAATAGCAGGAAATCACGATATAATTTCTCCCTTAAAATATGAAGAGCTGGGCGTGAAAATTCATTCAGAATGGCAGCTTAATGGTTTTTTGCTTACCCATCATCCAGAAAACAGGACAGATTTCTTTAACCTTTGCGGCCATATTCACCCTGGCTATCGATTAAATGGAAAAGGAAAACAAAGCTTGAAATTACCCTGTTTTTTCCGAAGAAAAGATCAGTTGATTTTTCCTGCTTTTGGGGAATTCACCGGGAATTTTATGATGAAGCTAAATGAAGGGGAAAAAGCATACGCAATTACCCAAAATGAAGTAATTTTAATAGAAAACAGCTAAAAATGGAAAAACGTCTTGCGATACTCAATTTTATCTCGGTAATTTTAATTATTGCGGTTAGTTATATCTCCCAAACAGGAATCATTAATGGGAATACTATGGGTAGCCTTAGTGCCGAGTATTATAATCTTTTTACTCCTGCAGGTTATGCTTTTGCCATTTGGGGAATAATCTTTCTTTCGCTTCTAGGCTTTTCCGGTTATCAACTTTTCCAGGCATTTTCAGCGAAAAATAATCTGGAGTTTTTAAAGAATTCCGGTTACTGGTTTTTAACGGCTAACCTGGCCAATGCTGCCTGGGTAATATTTTGGCTCTATGAGTTTACGGGAGTTTCAGTACTGCTCATGTTTTTAATTCTTTTCTCTCTTATAAAAATAATCCTGAAAACCAATATGGAACGCTGGGACGCTCCATTAAAAACCCTTGCTTTTAGCTGGTGGCCTATTTGCCTTTATTCAGGATGGATTGCCGTAGCCAGTATCGCAAATGTTTCGGCTTATCTTTCAAAAATAGATTGGACAGCACCGTTTTTTGGAGAAGAAATTTGGACGGTTATTATTATTGCAGTGGCTGTTTTTCTGAATATCGCTATGATCTGGCGCAGGAATATGCGTGAATTTGCTGCAGTTGGCGTTTGGGCGTTAATCGCTATTTATTTCAGACATTTTGGCGAAATCCCACTTATCGCTTATTCTGCGTTAATAGGTGCGGTTGCTATTTTTTCAAATATTATTTACCACGGCTGGTTGAATAAGGAAACAAACCCGATGTATAAATTAATGAAGCGCGATTAACTCCACTATTTCAAGGGTGAGACTTTGCTAAACCATTCCTTTAATATCGCTTGCCCAACTGGGATAAGTGAAAATCATCTTTTTTAAGGTCTCACAATCTAATTTCCCACACATCGCCATCACAAACATATTGATGATTTCGGAAGCTTCCGGGCCAACTAAATGAGCCCCAAGTACGAGTCCGGTTTTTTTATCCACCAGGGTCTTATAGGCATATATTTTCTCATTGATATGTTTTGCATTAAACCATTCGGGCACTAATTTGTGTTCCAGTTCATAATCGTATCCCTGTTCCTTAGCTTCCTTTTCTGAAAGTCCTACGGAAGCCAGTTTTGGTAGGGTAAATACTACTGTAGGTTGCGGCGGATAATCTGCTATTTTAGGCTCTTTTTTATTCAAAAGATTCGCTGCAACGATCTTTGATTCCTGTGAAGAAAGTGGCGTTAAAGGTAAGCCAGAACTTGCCGAAACATCACCACAGGCATACACGTTCTTGTTAGTGGTATTTTGAAGAAATTCGTTAACGCTAATTCCCTTTTTTGAAAAGTCAATGTTTCCTTTTTCCAAATCCAGATCTTCTATAGATGGAACGCGACCTGCAGTATTAAAAACCATTTCAGCTTTTGCTGAAACCTCTTTTCCGTTTTGATTTGCTTTTACTCTAAAGTTCTTTTGCAGTTTTTCAATTTCATTTACTTCGGCATTAAAAATAAAATCGATTCCCAGGTCTTCTTCCGAAACCTGCTGGATGTAGTTCACCATATCTTCATCGAAGTTGGAAAGCGGTCCTGGAGCAAAATCAATCATGGTTACTTTTACCCCAAAACGAGTTGCGATATGCGCGAATTCCATTCCAATATATCCCGCACCGATAAAAATCATCGTTTCGGGTAATTCTTTTAAATCGAGAAAATCTTCGCTTAAAAGAGCATATTCTTCGCCCGGGATTTTTAATGGCATAGCTTTTTGCCCGGTAGCTATAACGATCTTATCTGCGGTTACCGTTTTACCTTCAACAGAAAGCGTGTTTTCATCTAAAAATTTAGGAGATTGGTGATACATTTTGATGTCCAGGGCAGCCAGATCTTTTTCAGTGGCGGCAGGAATGGCATCTACAAATGTTTCTTTAAAAGTGATAAGATCGCTCCAATTTATTTCAGGCATTTTGGTAATTCCTTTACCCTGCATTTTAGTGGCGCGATCTATAATTTCAGTAAAACCAACTAAAACTTTTTTAGGGTCACAGCCACGATTGGGGCAGGTGCCGCCATACTCTCTGTTATCGGCTATCGCGACTTTCCATCCTGCTTTAGCGCAGTCTTTGGCAACACCTTTTCCGGCGGTCCCGGTTCCTATTACAAATACGTCAAAATGCTCAAATCCCATAATAATTATTTCTAACAGCAAATTACCTAACTTCACTTGTTTTTGCTGTTATGAAAATGGTAAAAGTGGAGTGGAGAAGAAAATCTTTGGTATTAAGAAAGCATAAATCAACTAACGTTAAAAAAATGTTGAGAGGTTGCGGGACAAAATTTCTGCAATTATCTTTGCGCCAATGAGTAAAACTATTATCGCCCAAAGCTTTGCACAATCCTCGCAACAGCAGGAATTGCGGGATTCCCTTGTCTCTTCTGAAAAAAATCGCACTAAAATTCAACTAAAAGGGCTTGTTGGTTCAGCTTTTTCTTTTGTTGCAGCCAATACATTTAAAGAAGCAGAAAAACCCTTTTTACTAATTTTTAACGATAAAGAAGAAGCGGCTTATTATTTAAACGATCTCGAGCAACTGGTAGGAGAAAAAAATGTGCTTTTTTATCCCGGCAGTTACCGCCGTCCCTATCAAATTGAGGAAACAGATAATGCAAATGTATTATTACGAGCCGAAGTTTTAAACCGAATTAATTCGCGTAAAAAACCGGCGATAATCGTTACCTATCCCGATGCTCTTTTTGAAAAAGTAGTTACTCGAAAAGAATTGGATAGAAGCACGCTAAAAATTTCTGTAGAAGATGAACTTTCTATAGATTTTGTAAACGAGGTTTTATTCGAATACAAATTCAAGCGGGTAGATTTTGTAACCGAACCGGGCGAATTCTCAGTACGTGGGGGAATTATAGATGTTTTCTCATTTAGTAACGACGAGCCTTATAGAATTGAATTCTTTGGCGACGAAGTAGACAGCATTAGAAGTTTTGATGTAGAAACCCAGCTTTCTACAGATAAAGTGAAGAAAATTTCGGTGATGCCGAATGTTGAAAATAAACACCTGGATGAAATACGGGATAGTTTTCTAAAATACATTTCAGAAAAAACAGTGGTGTTCGTTAAAAACCTCGATTTACTCACTGCACAAACCGATAAACTTTTTAGTAAGGCAGAAGAAGCTTTTGTTAAGCTTTCTGAAGATGTAAAACACAGCAAACCGAAAGAACTGTTTTGTGACGGGCAGTTAATTAAAAGTCAGCTGGAGCTTTTTTCAGTTGTTGAATTGAGCAACCAGGCATATTTAGAGCCTCAAAAAAGTATAGAATTTCAAACTAAACCCCAGCCTTCTTTCAATAAGCAATTCGATTTATTGATTGATAACTTAATTGAAAATCAGGAAAACGGATATACAAATTATATTTTCTGCGTTAGCGAACAGCAAGCCAAACGCTTCCACGATATCTTCGATGACCAGGAACGTATCGTAAAATACCAAACAATTACTTTGGCTTTATTCCAGGGCTTTATAGATGAAACCGGAAAAAATGTTTGTTATACCGATCATCAGATCTTTGAGCGTTATCATAAGTTTCATCTTAAGAACGGTTACGCTAAAAAACAGGCGATCACGCTTAAGGAACTCGGCAATCTTGAAGTGGGTGATTATGTAACCCATATTGACCACGGAATTGGAAAATTTGGCGGACTTCAGAAAATTGATGTAGAAGGAAAAAAGCAGGAAGCAATCAAGCTTTTCTACGGCGAGCGCGATATTTTATATGTGAGCATACATTCGCTGCATAAAATTTCAAAATATAACGGGAAGGATGGCAAAGAGCCCAAGATCTTTAAATTGGGAAGTAATGCCTGGAAGAAATTAAAGCAAAAGACCAAGGCGCGTGTTAAGCATATCGCCTATAATTTAATTGAACTTTACGCAAAGCGAAGATTACAGAAAGGCTTTGCCTTTGGCCCAGATTCTTACTTGCAACACGAGCTGGAAGCCTCTTTTATGTACGAAGATACTCCAGATCAAAGTACCGCTACCCAGGCGGTAAAAGAAGATATGGAAAACGAGCGCCCTATGGATCGGTTGGTTTGTGGGGATGTTGGTTTCGGGAAAACAGAGGTTGCTATTCGGGCAGCTTTTAAAGCGGTAGATAACGGTAAACAAGTTGCTGTTCTAGTGCCAACCACTATTTTGGCATTTCAACATCATGAAACTTTCTCTGAACGTTTAAAGGATTTTCCGGTAACGGTAGATTATTTAAATAGGTTTAGAACCGCTAAAGAACGGCGTGAAACTTTAGCCGATCTGGAAAACGGAAAAGTGGATATTGTTATTGGTACACACCAATTGGTAAATAAAGCGGTGAAATTCAAAGATCTTGGTTTACTAATCGTAGATGAGGAGCAAAAATTTGGGGTTTCCGTAAAAGATAAGCTAAAGACTATAAAAGAGAATGTAGATACACTTACACTCACCGCAACGCCTATTCCGCGAACACTTCAGTTCAGTTTAATGGCCGCTAGAGATTTATCTACCATCACTACTCCGCCTCCAAATAGATATCCAATTGAAACAAACGTAATTCGTTTTTCCGAAGAAACTATTCGGGATGCAGTTTCTTATGAAATTCAGCGTGGCGGACAGGTTTTCTTTATTCATAACAGAATTGAAAATATTAAAGAAGTGGCAGGGATGATTCAGCGGGTGGTGCCAGATGCTAAAATTGGTGTCGGCCATGGGCAGATGGAAGGCAAGAAGCTGGAAAAACTGATGCTAAGTTTTATCAATGGTGAATTTGATGTTTTGGTGTCTACAACGATAGTAGAAAGCGGACTTGATGTTACCAATGCAAATACGATTTTTATTAATAATGCGAATAATTTTGGGGTTTCAGATCTTCACCAAATGCGAGGTAGAGTAGGGCGAAGCAACAAGAAAGCTTTTTGTTACTTTATCACGCCTCCATATTCTGTAATGACCGAAGATGCCCGTAAAAGAATTAGTGCTTTAGAGCAGTTTTCTGAATTGGGAAGCGGTATAAATATCGCGATGAAGGATTTGGAAATTCGTGGTGCCGGGGATTTACTGGGTGGCGAGCAAAGCGGATTTATCAATGAAATTGGTTTTGATACCTACCAGAAGATTTTAAATGAAGCCATTGAAGAACTAAAAGAAAATGAATTCCAGGAGCTGTATAATGAATCTGAAAATATAGAGGATAAAACCTTTGTAAAAGATGCGCAGATCGATACCGATTTTGAAATTCTTTTCCCTGATGATTATATCAACAACATTACTGAAAGACTTAACTTATATACGCAGTTAAATAAAATCACTTCGGAAGAAGAATTGCAAAAGTTTGAAGCCGAACTTGTAGATCGTTTTGGAGAGCTACCTACCCGGGCAGTAGATTTGCTAAATAGTGTTCGTATAAAATGGATCGCTGCAAGTATAGGTCTTGAAAAGATTATATTAAAACAAGGCAAATTGATAGGCTATTTTATTTCCGATCAGCAATCAAGGTTTTATCAAACCAATACATTCACCAGGGTGCTGCAATATGTACAAACGCATAGGCAAAAATGCACTATGAAAGAGAAGAAAACAAGGAATGGTTTGCGTTTGCTCTTAACTTTCGAAAAAATCAATTCGATAGAAAGCGCTTTAAAAGTTTTGCAGCCCCTGGATTTTAGGGTGAAGGAAGAAGAGGTTGAAGCCCCCTAACCCCCGAAGGAGGAATTAAAAAAATGTTCCCCTCCTTTTTAAGGAGTGGTGGCCGAGAGGCCGGGGTGGTTGAACCCTTCCGTCATTCCTTCGGAATGTCACCTTGCCTTAAAAAGCGAAGGAGCTTTTACGTCATTCTGAACTCGTTTCAGAATCTAAGTTGTTAAATAGTTCTCTTAAACTCATAACCCAATACTTCCCCTAAATTAACCGAATTTATCTTCTTGCCTTTAGAAATCCCATTCTGGTCAAAATCGGGAGTATTCAAGTCCTTTTCTTTAGCGGTTTTAGTGTAATAGTCTTCCTTGGTTGGATGATCAGGATAGGCGGCGTTAAAAATCTTTCCCCAGGCTTCTTTTTTGATGATTTGGTTAATGATTTCAATACAATCTTCCTGCTGAATAAGATTTACCGGCGCTTTTGGATTTTTAATCCCGGTTTTGTTAGCGAGGTGATTTACCGGATGTCTTCCCGGCCCAATTAATCCGCCAAATCGAATAACTGTGGTTTGAAAATGCTCATTTTTCAATAACATTTTTTCTGAAGAAATAAGTTGTTTAGCGGCTTCTGAAGTTCCGTTAGCTTCGTTTTCTTCGGTGTATTCTGGGAAATTTTCTTCGTCTTTGTAGACTGAAGTTGAACTCACAAAAATCACTTTTTCGACTGGAGATTTTTCAAGATAATCTATAATCCTGCCTATTTTTCCTATGAAATCGACTTCTGGATCACTGCGAAGGCCTGGCGGAATGTCTATAATTAGTAATTCAGAATGCGCCAGGAAAGAAGTAAGATCACCCTGAACGCCTTCAGTAAAAATTTTAATTTGATAGGGCGTAATTTCAGCATCACGTAATTGCTGCATTTTTTCCTGGCTGGTCACAGAGCCTTTTACAGTATGTTCTTCCTTTAATTTTTTTGCGAGTGGCAATCCCAGCCAGCCGGTTCCTAATATAGATATGTTCATAAAGCCCCTCCCGGCCTCCCCAAAGGGGAGGTGTTTTTAAGTTTTAAATAAATATTCGTGTATTCGTCAAGCTGTCCCGACGCTTCGGGATGTTTCACCTTCTAATATGAGAGCATTTCTTATCAAGTTAGATCTCCGAATAAATTTCGGAGCAGGCTCTGAAATAAATTCAGGATGACGAACAATCAGCTCAAAGCTACAAAACCAAAGCCTACTCATTGCTTATGGTTTTCTTAAATATTACAGCATCGTTTAGCACAAAAGGTCTCGGAATCATAGCTTTTGGCCTTGGCTTTACATTTAAATCTTGATTTTCCAGCAAATCATAACTGGACTCGTAAAGCGTAAATTCTGGTTTTTTATCCTTTTTTAAACTGAATTCCAATCTTAAGGTATCACGACTGGAAGCGTGATAGGTAAGTAATCTATCATGCCAGCGGCGAGTATGTATATGGAATTTGTTCTGGCCAAGATAAACGCTATCGGCAGTTTTATTATTGACTTTAAAAGTTTCAAAATCGGTGCTTCGATCGGCAAAAAGTTCTATTCGATTTATATTCCGGTTAGGAGCTATTTTTAGTAAATAGGTATTAGAAGTAGCTGTAGAATCAGTTTTTTCCCAGATAATGGAAGGTCCTTTTAGATCTATTTCAGGCGCATTTGTTTTCCAGGTAAAACTCGATCCATATTTACTGCTAAGCGTATTAATTTCTGGAGGAACAATTAGTGGTTCTTCGCCAAAATATTTTTTGGTCCATTCATCGGGCATTTTATCGTAAGAATACCAATTTGTGGTTTTTTTATCGGCATCTAGAAGATAAACAAGCGAGTTTGGTTTAGGGTGTTCTTCGGTGAAATCGGCTTTAAAATGTGCGGTAATTAGAAGAATATTGAAAATTAGAAAGAAGAATACCGCAATTTTTTTATTGCTTTTAAAATAGGCAAAAACTGGTAGCAACAACTGGAATAATAAAACGGTAAGCAAAGCCGAAACAAACAAGATCTTTAAACCTAAAGCTACCGGAAACATTTTTATAAACGGCACTAAAATAAATACTGCCGGAAGACTTAAGAACGCCATTAATAAGGAATTGGGGGATTCCTGACGCATCATAATAAATAGCTGCAGTAAGCCGAAAAAACCTGGTATGATAAAATAGGCGGCGCCTTTTAGAAAGAAAGCGAGCAAAGCACAGAGCAATAGCCACAAAAATAGCGGCACAACAAATAGATTAGCCTTGTTTTCTATATGGCGAAAACGAAAATAGCTAAAAAAGGCGATCAATAAACTAAGTGAAATAAAAGCGGCGATATAATAGTAACCGTTATAGGTAAAACCCTGTTCCATTTCTGAATATTCCGGGTAGCTGTAAAGGAGGAATTTCCAAAGTAGAAAAACCAATAAACCCGAAAATACGAGGCTCACTATAAAAGGAATAATACTTCTTGAAATTTCTTTTAGCTGAAGACGATCCTTAGAAAATCCGTAGTCCAGAATGATAATAAACAGAATAAATGCGAGTATAAGCATTGGAAAAATCCAGGTAAACGGATAACTAATTATTTCCCCGCCGGGAATATTGAAAAATAATACTTCTTCTTCGGATTTAGCTTCGCTTAAATCGGCATCCTTAAAATAATCGAGTAGGGGCATTAAATAACTGCCTTGATGTGCTAAGGTTTCTTTATCTAAGTTTTTAGGGATATCAGTCGCGGTGTGATAATCAAAATGATCGTCTATAAACGCGAAATTATAACCGGGAATATCGCCCTGTTCACGCAAAACCGTAAGATCGGTGTCGTTGGGCAACATTTTATACACGCTGTAGACTAGCGAATTTGTAACGGGAAATTCGGGATTTGCTTTTTTAAAAGAATTTATAAGTCCGGCGTTACCAGAATTTGTTTCCAGGAACATAAAAGAATCGCCGTCGCTACCACGTGCTTCAAAATTAAGTGCCAGTTTCGCATCTTTTGCCCAGGGATGATCTTTTATAAAAAGTTCTGCGCCGTTTAATCCCAGTTCTTCGGCATCGGTAAACAGAATGATGATATCATTTTTGTGCTTCTTATTTTCAGCTAAAAAAGCACGGATTCCTTCTAAAATCGTTCCCACACCACTGCCGGCATCACTGGCGCCAAAAGAAGAATGCGGATTGCTGTCGTAATGCGTCATAATTACCAAAGCTTCCTCATTCCCTGTGCCTTCTATACGTGCAATGATGTTTTGAGGACGCACTAAAGTTCCGTTTTTGGTAAGACTGTAATCTTCGTGAGTTTGGGCTTGTAAACCCATTTGCTGAAGTTCGCTCACTATATAATTTCTAACCCGGCTATGCGCTTCAGTGCCTACGTAATGTGGTTTTTCTGCTATAGCTTCAACGTGCTTAAAGGCGCGTTGGGTAGAAAAAGTAGTTTCAGGGGCATTCTCGGGTTCAATGGTTTTTGGCTGACTGCTGTAAAAGCTGAACCAAACAGCAATGAGAATAAAAATAAGCGAGAAAATTGGAGGTATGTTTTTCAGCATAATTCAGAAAAGACAAAAGTTTTTATAGGATTTAAAGATACTTAAGATTTTAAGGAATAGTAATACCCCGTGGCATCCTTTCAGGATAATTAAATTTTCCCTATATTTAAGTAATTAGGAATCAAAAATTTAGGTTATGGGAATTAAAAGTTTTCAGGGAAAAAGGGCAGAGCCAGAAAAGCCAAAGAGCGCCCCGATGTTAGTTAGGGATTATATGAGTACTTCGCTTATTACCTTTCGGGAACACGAAAATATATTGGATGTTGCCGAAAAACTTACTAAAAACAAGATTTCTGGTGGATGTGTGGTAGATGAAAATAATAAACTGCTGGGGCTTATTTCTGAAGGGGATTGTATGAAACAAATTTCTGATAGTAGATATTATAATATGCCCTTAGATGACGCTACAGTAGGAAAACGTATGACCTGTAATGTTGATACCATAGATGGTAATATGAACGTAATGGATGCTGCCAAGCTTTTTATTGAAAAGCGGTTTCGGCGTTTTCCTATTGTAGAAGATGGAAAACTTATTGGGCAAATTAGTCAGAGTGATGTTTTACGGGCGGCGGTGCGCTTAAAAAGTAACAACTGGCACTTGGGCTAATTACGCTTTACCAGTGCATAAATTCCATTTTCTAAAGGAAGATATCCCTGGTCGTACACAAAATAATAGACTTTACCGGTTTTAGTTGTATAGATGCTGGTAAAATATTCAAAATTGAAACCACGCGTGAGTAATTTATTTTTACTGGTCGTGGTTTTTTCGTTTGGATTGAATTCTTCTAATATTCGATAATTCTTACGAAGCAGGTTGTTTATATTTCTAACCAGGTTTTTCCTGTCTTTGTTGAGGTTATTGTGGTGTGCATTACGGCAATAATCGCTGCAGAATTTCTTATCTACGCGACCCACAATCTTCTCGCCACATTCTAAACAGGATTTTTGCATACTACTCGATAATCGAGGATTAATATTTCCAGGCTTTACTCGAAATTAAATTTTGTTTACACAATAAATATAAATAAAAAGCTGAAGAATTGCTGAATTTCAGCTTTTTGGTCAGTTAGTTTTATTGATTTTTCCGCATTTCACTTTGCCGTATCGGCATACTATCTATAGTATTGAATAGTTTTTTTGTTGAAAGCACTTCGGTTTGAACCAGTTTTTCGCCGCCATCCAAACCAATGAGAACTACCCTGAATTCACTATCTTCAGCTTTGTGTTTTTTATAAAGTTCAGTTGAATTTTCCCAGGTTTTCTTCTTAAAACCCGTGTTGTATTTTTTAGGTAAGATTTGGTAAATTACCAGTTTTCGATCTTTTAAACCGGTTTGATCGTTTTGAAGTTCGGCAAGCTGTTTTTGAAACTTTTCATTGTCATCATCTTCAGCAATAATCAAAACCAGTCGGTCTTTCCATTGGTGCTTAGAAAGATCTTGCGCGTTTAAATTCATAGCAAAAGTGAAAATTAAAATAAATAATCTTATAGATTTTAGCATATTCTAAAATACAAAAATCTACTATACCTTCAATCTAAGCATTTCAGCACGAGCCATAAAAGAATCTTTTAAACGTTCAATTTTTGGATTTATCGTGGAGGCAAAAACAAGATACTGGCATTTTGTAATATGCTGCGGAATTCTAATTAAATCGTTATAATCGCTGTTTTTGGTTAAAAAGTCGGCGTCTTCTACCGCAAGGATCTTTAACTGACTTACATTAATCCCGGTAATTTTAAAGAGCTGAAATAATTTTTTTGGTGTAGCTATAACAATGTCTACGCCATCATAAATATCATCTTTTTGTTTGCTTATATCGGGAGCGTCATGGGCGCTATAAACACGCAAATCCATGTATTTTGTGAATTTGTTGAATTCTTCTTCGAGCGCCAGTGTAGCTTCTTTATCCTGCACAAAAATCAATGCTCTCGGTGCATCTTCAAAAGCGGCGCTTTCCAGTTTTTGAATGGTGCTTATTACCAGCGCTGTGGTTTTTCCTGAACCTTCAGGAGCTACTATAAAAAGATTTCTTCCGCTTTTTATTTTTGGTAAAATTTGTTTCTGAAAAGGAAGTGGCGTTTCAATTTCCAGTCGTTCCAGGGCTTCTTTAAGCGGAATATTCAGTTTTTTAAAAGACATAGCATTTGATTTTTTCGGTCTTTATTCTAGCATTTTTCAGCATAAAATAAGATTTTTCGAAGTTAACAAAGATAGCTTTAAATGTTAGATTCTAGTTTATGTAATAGGATTTTGATGGAGCTGCTTCTTGAATGTTGGTATTACCAATTAATTGTTTCAGATTAATCTCTATAGTTTTTGCTAGGGCTGTCA
This sequence comes from Salegentibacter sp. Hel_I_6, assembly GCF_000745315.1. Taxonomy (NCBI): domain Bacteria; kingdom Pseudomonadati; phylum Bacteroidota; class Flavobacteriia; order Flavobacteriales; family Flavobacteriaceae; genus Salegentibacter; species Salegentibacter sp. Hel_I_6. The sequence continues at coordinate 2,383,233 of NZ_JQNQ01000001.1, forward strand.
CCGAAATATCAGTAGGTTTATTTTCAAAGGGATCCTGTAATAAAGTCGCTGTCATTTCCAATAAAATAAATGGGAGGGAAATAAAGAACAATACCGGAATTTCAGATACACCGCCTGTGGCAATAAGACTTATAGACAGCAAAACAATAAATAAAAAGATGAAAAAGTGGAGAAAAAGCTTGTATGTAGTAGGGAAAACTGTGTTTTTAATTCGTTCTGCTTTTCCCATAGATTCGGTTAGCCTTACAATGGTTTGGTCTATTTGCATATATTGGTAACTGTCCAGTTTTTTAGCTGAAAAAAGTGCTTTCACATCTTTCGAGTGGAAGTCGAGTAAGGCCAAAGGCAGGTTCTTATGTTTTTTGATTGCTTCGAGTTCTTCTGAAGAGATATAATCTTCAAGATTTTCATGTGGACTTAATTTTCTAAGCGATTGTCCAAGGCTGAAACACCAAGCTATTTGCCTAAGTGTTATTTCGCTTAGAGTTTTGTCATCGGCGGCAAAATGCTTAACCTGCAAAACAAGGCTTCTGGAATCGTTGACGATAGCGCCCCAAATTTTTCGGGCTTCCCACCAACGATCATAAGACTGGCTGAGTTTAAAACCCAAAACAAGGGCAATAGACGTGCCTAAAAACGCGGGGATACTTAATGGAATTGTAGGAAATGTAATTAAGAAGTTCAATCCCCAAACTGTAAAAAGAATAACTAAAATAGTAACAATGCTTATTTTAGTATTTTTTAAAATGAAACTTATTGGTAGTCGCCTGTTTATGATCATAAAAATTTTGTGCTATAAATTTAGAATTAAATCCAGTCTGGATTTTCAATAGTCAGTTTATCTTTTACTTTGCCGGTATGCCTGGTGGTCTCCGGCTCAAAAAGTAAGACCCAGGCTTCTTCCGGCGCTACGGGATTGTGTTCTACTCCTCTTGGAACGATGTACGTTTCGCCTTCATTTAAAGTTATCGTTTTATCACGGAATTCAAGCTGTAAACTTCCCTTAATAACTAAAAACATTTCATCTTCCTCTTTATGATCGTGCCATACAAATTCACCTTTTAATTTTGCTAATTTCACCTGTTGCCCATTGAGTTCGCCTACAATTTTAGGCGTCCAATATTCATTAAAAAGTTCAAATTTATCTTTTAAATTTACTTTCTCAGACTTCATAAGTATAGAATTGACTAATTAAAAATATCAAAATTACATTCGGTTTTTTATCAACTGTGGTAATTTAGCTTCAATGGGAAAGCCTTTAATGCCTTCTTTGAATTTTAGGTAGGTTTCAATTTCAGTATCACTCATTTTGTAGGTTTCTTTTAAACCTTCAATGATAATTTTTAGGTAAAATTCGTGGGGCGGGTTTATTTCATCTTTTAAGTATGCTTCATTGGTAAAAGTAAAAATTGGGCAGTTTCCATATTCGCCCAGGTAGATAATTTTACCATACCAGGAATTGTTTTTCATATCCAGGCTACGATTTTTAATTACGCGTGGGAGGTCTATATCAAAATCGCCGTCAAACTTTATTTCCTGTTTTACCAAATCAACAAACTGCTGCTCGGTAATGAGGTACATTCTACCCAGGGTTTTTGTTTTTTCATCAAAATTTGATCTAATAAATCCGGCTCCACCGCCACTCCATGTTTTGGATTTTTTAGCGAAATAAAGTTCACCGTTAATGGTAATTCCTTTAGATTTTTCGGGAAGGGTTTTGTTGGTGCAACCGGGATAAACACGCTTAGCGTTTGCCGGCCGGCCACCACCAATATAGCAACTAAAGCGTTCTTTGAGTAGGTTGGAGCCGTAACAGGCATACCAAACTTTGGGTTCTTCTTGTGGCATCTTTTTTCTACAAGAAAAGCTTTCTTATAGAGAATCGCAACCTCTAAAGTTATGTTTAAAGAAAGTTTAAGGAGCGTGCTTAGTTGATCTTATATTTAATTCCCACTTGCATTAAAATACTTACATCTTCGCCGGCAATCTGCCATCTATCACTATCTCTTAAAGAGCCTACAGGGTCAGTCCAAAATAATGTAGGTTCTATTTGCAGGGCCAAATTTTCAGTCAGTTTAGAACTGATAATTCCGGAAAAATTAACACTCATAAAATTACTGACAACTGCTGGAGACAAATTGGTTAAATCCTGCCTGAATTCCTGACGGGTATAACCAAACCCAAAATTATAACCAAAATTCCATGTGTTCTCTTCTTTAAGATGTTCTAATAAAATCATGGAAGTTAATGAAGTAACATCGCCATCAATTGGTTCATTAGAAGTTTTCCAGTTTCTTCCTTCTATTCCCGCGTTTAAATATTGAAATTTAAGTTTAAGTCCAAAATAAGAATCAGGTTTTGAATATTTTAAATCAAGATATGAACTAAATGGTAGCGAGTAATCAATATCAATACTGCTATCAGAATTTTCATACATATAAGCAGATCCGGTTCCCAGTCCGAACCCGACTTCTAAATTTTGTGATTTCCCTTCAAGTGAAGCAAATAAAAGAATTAAGGCAATTAAAGTAATATTTTTCATGTTTTTTGATAATGGAGATTTGAATGTATTTAAGCTTGTGTCTTTAGCGTACTAAGAGATAGTATGCTATTCTTTTGAAGTAAGAATTGTAAGGGTTTAAAGAAAACGATAACGTATCCCAAAGCTGCCCCTAAGGATGTCTGCATCAAGTAGAATGGGCGTAGCCTCTATATGGAAGCCGAATTTCTTTTCTTCAAATGGATAAAAGTTAAAACCAATGGGAACAACAATTCCTTCAATAAGGTTAATCCTGGCGCCAAGTCCGCCGTAAAATTCATAATCTTCCTTTTTCAGGAATTTATAGGTTAAAACTGCCTCCAGGGACATTTCTGAAATAAATTGATCGGTACCGAGTCTTAATTCTGGCGTGAGTCGCTCGCTAATTTCGTAACCTACTCCAATAGATGGAAGATTTGACTGATGATAGCTTACATTTAATTGACTGTAAGAATTGGAAATAAAGAAAATGGTAAACGCTAAAAAGAGTAGTTTTTTGTACATAGGTTTTTGATTGATGAATTAAAATTTTTTTTATTCTACGCTAAATCGAAATTTATCATTATCCTGATTTGCCAAGCTTGTGATGATTATAATATTGTTGTAATTGGTTATGTTTAGATAAAAAGATAGTGGGTTTTGCAGATAAGCTGAACCCAGGAAATAATTTCCTTTTTCTTTTAGAACGATCCCAAACTCAGTTTGAATTTGATTATCTATTTCTACAGCTGTCACTTCAATATTATACTTATAAGTAATCGACCCGGTTGTTGAAAAAAGTTCGTCTTCAGATAAAACGATTGGGGAAGGTTGACTAAAGCTATTTTCCAGGTAAAGGTTTAAACTTAAATATGCAGTTTCACTGTCTTCTCTTAACTCCTGAATATCTATTTGCTCTCCATCTTCATTGGGTAGAGTGTTTGGGATCACAGATTTAACCCATAGGGTATCCCCTTGACTAAAAAGATTGCCTTCGTTTTGAATTTCAATTAATCCTGGGGTATTAAATTCAAAACTTTCATAGTTTCTATCTTCTTCAGGTGGACAGCACATGCCGGCGCATAAAAATATCAGGGAGGTGATGAATGTAGTAATTTTCATTTCTATTTGATTGATGAATTAATGAAATTAGAGTGAAGATGATGATTTATTGATAATAATTGCAATAATAATCAATATTGTTTAGAATTCTATTGATTATTGTCTAATTTTTTGATGATTTTAGCGGGATTACCACCCACTAAAACATTTGGTGGAACATCTTTTATCACTACTGCTCCTGCTGCAATCACGCTTCCGTCACCAATACTTACTCCTGGGCAAATAATAGCGCCGCCACCTATCCACAAGCTATTGCCAATAATAACCGGTTTGCCATATTCTAAAAGCGTATCCCGGGTTTTGGCATCTAAGGGATGCGTTGCGGTATAAATGTGTACGTTTGGTGCTAAAAACACGTTGTTTCCAATATTTACTTCCACAACATCCAGGATGCAGCAATTAAAATTCATAAAAACCTGATCACCCATTTTTATGTTATATCCGTAATCACAATAAAATGGAGGCTCTATCCATAGATCTTTACCGGCTTTTTCAAATAAGGAGTAGAAGAGCTTGATTCTTTCATCTGCTTTTTCTTCACCCAGCTTATTCGCTTTTTGAAAAATAAGTCTTGCATTATACCTGTCTTTTGCGATTTCTTTTTCTTCACCCAGGTATAATTGGCCTGAAAGCATTTTTTCTTTTTCGGTCATGGTAAGTCTTAAATGTGAAATTTAATATTACGAAAAATTTCCGATTGCTTGATTCATTTCCAAACGTTTACAAACGCCTTTAAACGTAAACAAATAATTCCCAACCGATTACTACTGAATTTCCGTTCTATGTTTGTCCTGTTGAAATGAACTAACGATTTTCAGCTTTTTAAATTAATACGTTATGAGCACTATTAGAAACAAAGTACAGTTGATCGGGAATGTGGGGAGAGAGCCTGAAATCGTAAATCTGGAATCTGGAAAGAAACTGGCTAAATTCTCGGTAGCTACCAATGAGAGTTACAAAAACGGAAATGGCGAACGTATAACCGATACCCAATGGCACAATATCGTGGCCTGGGGGAAAACCGCAGAGCTGGTAGAGAAATATGTAAATAAGGGAAAAGAAGTTGGGGTAGAAGGAAAGCTTACCAGCAGAAGTTGGGATGATAAAGACGGTACTAAGCGCTATATTACTGAAGTGATTTGCAACGAGCTGCTTTTAATGGGGAAGTAAAGTGATAATTACTTTACCGAAAGTTCTAACCCGGTTCTGAAAAATGTCCAGATGCTGAGGTTCGGTTTAAAGGTGGTTTTTTTATTCAGAAAAGAAACCACCTTTTTTTCTTGCTTTCAATTAGTCAATAAACTAAAAAAGAATTTAAGATTAATTGAATTATTTTGCTTCATCGACTATATCTATCTTATTGCTTCTATCGCATTGGCGAGATATACAAAAGGTGCATTCCAGTTAATCGCGATCTCATTACTGGCATAACTGCAGCGATCATCTATGTAGGAAGTTGCCGGATATTTATGCGTATCAGTATATTTATTTTTGCAGCCTTCTTTGTCTTGTTGCCCTGGGTTTGGGCCTGCGGCCAACAATCCTGGTACGGGATCTTCAATATCATCAGATTCCGAAGGTCTGTGGTGCGGATCTCTTGTAGCTTTTTCGCCAAAACCGGTTAAAAAGGAATAGCCTGTCGCATTTCTTCCTAAAAGGTAATCAAGATTAGCATTGGCAGCATTGAGATATTTCTCATCATCTGTAATTTGAAAAGCATTTAACAGGAGTATCCCCTGGTTTGCGGCGGTTGAATTGCTCCCCCACACAAAATCTGACTCCCTGGTTCCCATAGGAATCGCATAAGCGGAAGTTTTTGAAGATGACACTAAAGCATCGCCCATTTTTGTGATCTGATTTATTATAGCATCAATATCTACAACTTCACTATTTGTATATTTATCCCTGTGCCTTACAAGCGAGTAAAGGGCAAGAGTATTTACATTTGGCCAGGCGGGAATGCCAAAATCAGTTTCTAATGAACTTTCGAGATTGGCGTCTTTATAATAGTTTTCATTTCCGGTGGTAATAAAAAGTTCCGTGGCGGCCCATTGTAATTCGTCCTTAAAATTCTGGTCTCCGTAAGCACCGGTACTTATCTTTGGATTTTTTAATTCTTCCTGGCGGTAAATTGCCTGTGGATTTTCTTTTGCCCATGTATAAGCTTTTTCGCTCATTACCAGCAAAGAATCTGATAATCCGGGTAATTCATTATAGTTTTGAAAAATTCTTGATGCCTGGGCGGTTACTGCGGCAAAATCGAGAGTAGCGGCTGTACCTTTTTGTACTACCCAGCGCTGTAAGGTGGCATCTTTTGGGGCAACTGCACCATGAAAGTTTGCGCTGGTGAGTTTGTGGTAAACACCACCGTCTTCGTCCTGCATCGTCATCATCCATCTTAGGTTGTAAAGTGTTTCATCGAGAAAATCGGGGATGTTGTTTTGACTTTCGGGAATATTCAAATTCAGGGTGTCGAGATAGTTAGGGAAATCTTCGTAAAGGGAAAGCAAAGTTCCCATTGTGATTCCGCTGTTTACAATGTACTTTCCATAATCACCTGCATCATACCAGCCTCCGGGACTTGAAATCGTAGATCCTGCAGGGCGATTCTGTGAGGCGGCAGAATTATGGATTTTCACCTTATCGTCTGGATGCCCTGCTTCTCTCGCCCATTTTCCGGCGTATTCTTCCGGTAAATCGGTAGAAGCTCTTTGATAATAAAAAGCTTTCATGCTTGCCTTCGCTGGTTCATAATGTACATTTTTTGCTATCTCAAAAGGATGGCTGGTGCCAATTCCAGATACGTGTAATACATATTTTCCTGAATTTTCTACAGAAGAAAAGTCAGCTTGTTTTACGGTTTCTTTACTATGGGGCCATTCTTTGGGTTCGCTGAGTTTGCCTGAAAATACCTCAGTTTTTTGATCTGCTGTAAGAATGGAAAAATCGGTTGCTTCTGAAGTAACAATAATAGCCTTTTTTGAAGCTTCAGGATAAAAGCCTATCTGATTTATCCGGATTTTATCTGATCCTGAATCACTTTTATTTACTTGTGCGAAAGCTGAAAAATTCAGAACAAAGCATAGAAAAGAAAACAGGAATATAGTTGAAGACTTCATAAAATTAATTTTTCGTTTTGAATATGGTTGACAACTTTAAATAGCCAGGTTTAAAGTTAATGTTCCTGAAATGTTTTTCCGCATAAGTCTGTACTTTTTAAAAGGGAAAATTTTCACTCGATAGAAAAGATTAAATGCTAAATGGGAATAGATCAGAAATAAATTTCTTTTGCTAACCTGTAAGTATTAGCATGGGCTTCAATAATCACTCTTACCTCTTTAGAATACCCTCCGCCCATACTGCATTGGACTGGAATGTCTAGATCGTGACAGGTTTGCAAAACGAACCTGTCTCTTTCTTTACAGCCATTCACAGTGCAGGAAAGTCGGCCCAGTTTATCGGTTTCCAAAATATCTACACCGCATAGGTAAAAGATGAAATCGGGTTTTTGTTCTTCTATCAAACCCGGTAAGGTATCTTTGAGTATTTTAAGATATGCTTCGTCTTCGCTACCATCAGGCACTTCAATATCGAGATCTGATTTTTCTTTTTTGAAAGGATAATTCCCTTTTCCGTGCATAGAAAAGGTGAAAACTGAAGGGTCGTCCTGAAAGATCTCAGCAGTGCCATTGCCCTGATGAACATCCAGATCTACAATGAGAATTTTTTCCGCTAACTTTTTCTGCTGAAGATACCTTGCGGCTATCGCCTGGTCATTAAGCAAACAAAAGGCTTCTGCGCGATTGGAATAAGCGTGATGAGTGCCACCGGCAATATTAAACGAAATACCATTTTCTATGGAATAATGTACGCCTTTCATTGTGCCATCGGCGATTATCATCTCTCTTTTTACTAAAGCTTCAGAAAGTGGAAATCCACTTTTCCGAATTTCTTTTTTACTAAGGTTTAGATTGCGTAAACGTTCAAAATAATCGGGGTCGTGAACATTTAGAATGTATTTTTCCTCTGGAAATTCGGGTTCAAAAAAATTATCTTCACTACAAGTCCCTTCGTGAAGTAACTGCCTGGGAAGCAATTCATATTTTTCCATTGGGAAACGATGACCTTCAGGCAGGGGATGTTTATAAATGGGATGGTAGGCGATTTTTAGCATTATTATTCAAAGAAACTGGTTACCTCATGAATTTGATGCAAAGATCAATTATTATATTGAATCTGCTGAAAGCTGCTGAATATTTTGAATCAAATCCCCGTCACTGGTAACTCCTTCTATGATTAACTGGAAATCAACTTCAGGTTTTTTAATTTTGATGACTGCGGCCTTACCTTTCTCGAAACTTACTTCCGGGATCCAATCGATAACTCCAAATTCCTGAAAAAATTCATCTGAAGTATTTTCATATTTTGGTACATAGTATTCCTTTTGTTCTGTATAGGCAAGTGGGATATCAAATGATTGAATACGATCAAAAGATATAGAGTTGAGATGGGAGCCAGGTTTGGTATACACTTTTATAGTACCATTTGCTCCCATCATTCCTTCACCCATTCCGGTTTTATTTATTTCAATATAGTCAACTTGGGTTAATGGGAAATTATAAAAGATTGAGGTGTTTAGCATAGGTGAATCGTCCAAATATAGAGTCATTGCTCTGTCTTCACCTATTTTATTTTCTCTGCGATCATCATCCCTTTCTAAGGAATTAAAATTTGTAATTTCTGATAAATATGTTTTAACCGAAAATTCTGGTTTATCAATAACAATTAAATTCTCATTTCGCAATAAATCTGCGAGATAATTAAAAATATTTAAATCTTTTTCAGAAACTACTAAAACACGTCCAAAACTTCTGTAACCTAATTGGCGGGCTCTATCAATAGGCCTTTCAACATTAGTAGAGAGTTGTACTTCGTCTAAAAGTTCTGCGTCAGTATTTAAGCCTTCATAATTGTAAAAGTTTTGAGTTTGCTCGTTACTTGAAGTGTAAATGCCAGGTGCGAGTGGGATTTGAGAAATATCAAAATCTGGAAATTTATTGGGCATAAAATAAATTTTTAGATTTGCCGGCACCAAATTATCATTAGGTTTAATCCTTGAAATTTTCAGTTTTTCACCTTGAATTGGAAAATATTCTTCTAATACGAAAGAGGTAGTGCCTTCATCAATTTCAATAACTTGTGGGATATTGGCTCCAACTCCGTGAACCATATAACGCAAATCTTTTTTATTTCGATCTTTAGGAGAAATTTCTGCCTTAAAGGAGAACCTATCGCCGGCAGTTTCTGATTGTATATTCTCATTCAGGATTTCTCCCCAATTATAACTACTCCATCCCTGTGTTAATAATAAGTTATCCAGCGCTAATTTTTTTTCAGGAGTAATATTGGTAAAGTACCATGCAGCATTTTCTATATTTCCTTTAACATAGGGTTTTAAGTGATTGTAAGATATTATATTATGATTTCTCTGGTGAGCTATAGTATTTTCTGGAAGAATTGAGATGCTTACTTTTCCTTCTTTTTCAGCTACAAAGGGTATATTGATTTCGAGGGAATCTTTTTTAGAATTTGTACTAATATTTTCTGGAGTTTCTATTTTGAAATTTTCGTGGTTAAAATATAAGCGCTCTGCTATAGGCTGCATTTTTTCATTAAAAAGCGTAAAAATATTCATTCCCGGTTCCAGTTCATTTAAATTAAAAACTACTGAAGCGTTGGTAAAGTCTTTAAATGCTATATCAAAACTGTAAAAGTTTTCACTGTCTTGTGCCACCAGGAACAATTTTTCTGATTCATAGTTAGAAAGGCTACGTTCGTTAGTTTTTATTAAAACTTCTAGTTCAGATTCCTTTTCAGAAACAGAAAGTATTAAGCCTTCGTAATCTATTTCCGGAGAAAATGCTACAGGCACTTCATTATCCATATATACAAAGACTGCGCTATATGATTTAGTCTTTTTAGGTATAAACGAGAATTTACCGATTCCAAATTTATTTAGATCAATGATACTCACTAATTGAGCATTTTCATCTTTAATAATAATTTTTCCATTTGCCAGGCCTTTTCCTAGGCTATCTGTTGCGATTACTCCAACATTGTTTATGGTATTGTCTAAGAAATGCCCACTTTCAGGTAAAAATTGAACATCGATCTTATCGGGAAAATCCCGGGATATTTTTTCTTTAGAACTAGAACTAAGAACTTTGAATTTTTCAGAAAAATGATAGGGCTCTTCAAAATTCTTCATGGATCCAGTGAAGGCCGAAATGGTATAATTACCTGCAATAAAAGAGGAATCTATATCTATAACTCCTGAAGTAATTCCATCTTCAATCAGGTACATTTCTTCCCTAATTATACTGTCCTGGTCATTTTTTACAGTAACATATAAATTCGAATTTGAAACCTCTGGCTTATGCGTAGATTCATTTAAAACGTAAGCTGCAAAACCAAGTTGTTCCCCTTTTAGGAAATGGGATTTGTTGAGATGTAAATAGGCTAACTCCTTATTTAGAAGTTTGTAATCTGCTATTTTTTCTACTAGATTCTCCTCGGTGTTTTGGCTATTTGCGTTAGTGAAAACTGCAATAATTAAGAAAAAAGGAAGTATTGATTGTAGAAATTTCTTCATAAATTAAGTTTTGATGATGAATGTTTAAAATCATCTCAAATATTATACCTTATTTAAACTATTATTAATTTATCTCTAATAAGACACTTAATTTATCATTATATATGCTATCAAGATAAGAATTGTCTGATATTTGAATGTGTTTATTTGAAATTCGTAATTTTTTAAAAACAAAAAACCTTTTGGTTTCTAAATTTTTAGAGACCAAAAGGTTGAACACTTAATTTATATTCTTAATCTCTAATTTATCGTAGTCCCGGGTTCTACACCTTCTTCATCTGGATTTACAAAAACCAGTTTTCCTCCTGAATTCTCTGTCATTAAGATCATGCCTTCGCTTTCTACACCACGCAGTTTTCTTGGAGCTAAATTCGCCAAAACGGTAACTTTCTTTCCAATAATTTCCTCCGCTTTGTAATGCTCTGCAATTCCCGAAACCACGGTTCTTTTATCCAAACCGGTATCTACTTTGATTACCATTAATTTCTTGGTTTTGGGCATTTTATGAGCTTCAATAATGGTTCCCACGCGCAAATCCATTTTAGTGAAATCTTCAAAAGTAGCAGTTTCTTTTTGAGGCTCAACTACTTTATCTACGGCAGCATTTGCAGTTTTTGTAGCTTCCAGTTTCTCTAATTGCTGCTGAATTTGCTCATCTTCAATCTTACTAAAAAGCAATTCTGCTTTGCCAATTTGATGCCCTGCCGCAAGTAAAGAATCGCGGGTAGCAATCTTATCCCATTGCGAATATTCTTCCCCGGAAAGTTTGCTTTCAGCATCGGAGAAGTTTAGCATTTTTTGAAGTTTCGCTGAAGAAAATGGTAAAAAAGGTTCGGTTAAAGTAGCTAGCGCTGAAGCTATTTGTAGCGCCACATACATTACTGTTTTTACACGTTCTGCATCGGTTTTAATCACTTTCCAGGGTTCTTCATCGGCTAAATATTTGTTTCCTAAACGAGCCAAATTCATCAATTCTCCTTGCGCTTCCCGGAAACGGTATTTTTCAATTGAACTTGCAATAACCGCGGGATATGCTTTTAGCGTGCTAATAGTTTCCTCGTCAATTTTAGAATAATCATTTGGTTCTGGAACAATTCCGGAGTAATATTTATTAGTAAGTACAATTACACGGTTAATAAAGTTCCCGAAAATTGCTACCAACTCATTATTATTCCTGGCCTGGAAATCTTTCCAGGTAAAATCGTTGTCTTTAGCTTCAGGCGCATTTGCAGTTAAAACATAACGCAAAACATCTTGCTGATCTGGGAAATCTTCCAAATACTCGTGTAACCAAACCGCCCAGTTTTTGGAGGTAGATAATTTTTTTCCTTCCAGGTTAAGAAATTCGTTTGCCGGCACATTTTCGGGCAAAATATAATCACCGTGTGCTTTAAGCATTACCGGGAAAATAATACAGTGAAAAACAATATTGTCTTTTCCTATAAAGTGCACCAGCTTGGTGTTATCATCTTTCCAGTAGGACTCCCAGTCTTTGCCTTCGCGCTCGGCCCATTCTTTGGTAGAAGAAATGTAGCCAATTGGCGCATCAAACCAAACGTAAAGCACTTTGCCTTCTCCGCCTTCAACAGGAACGGGGATTCCCCAGTCTAAATCGCGGGTTACGGCACGAGCGCGCAAACCATCATTTAACCAGGATTTTACCTGTCCATGCACATTGCTTTTCCAGTCGTGGGCGTGACCTTTTACGATCCATTCGTCCAGCCATTCCTGGTATTGATCTAAGGGTAAAAACCAGTGACGAGTTTCTTTTAAAGTGGGTACTTCCCCGGTAATCGCCGATTTTGGATTAATAAGATCTGTGGCGTTTAGCGAAGTTCCGCAGCTTTCACATTGGTCGCCGTAAGCTTCCTCGTTTCCGCATTTTGGGCAGGTTCCGGTTACAAACCTATCGGCTAGAAATTGCCCGGCTTTTTCATCGTAAAGTTGCTGGGTGGTTTCTTCGATAAACTTCCCGTCTTCATACATTTTTTTGAAAAATGCCGAAGCCGTATCGTGATGTACTTTTGCTGAAGTCCTGGAGTAATTATCAAAAGAAACCCCGAAATCCTCAAAAGATTTCCTGATGATTCCGTCGTATTTATCAACGATATCCTGCGGGGTAACTCCTTCTTTTTTAGCTTTTATGGTAATTGGTACTCCGTGCTCATCACTTCCGCAAACAAACGCAACATCATTACCCTGCATTCGCAAATAGCGGGCATAAATATCGGCTGGAACATAAACACCGGCAAGATGGCCAATATGTATGGGGCCGTTGGTGTATGGTAATGCTGCGGTAATAGTGTATCGCTGTGGAGTATTGCTCATTTATCTTAAAATTTATTGAAGGCGCAAAGGTAAGCAACTCCTTAAAAATACGCGTTAAATTCTTGTAAAACAGAAGGCGTCTGAAGGAAATGTTCCGCAATTTAGCCTTTAAATTTAGTTTGAATACCAAAAGCTTTAAATCAATAAATCTTAACCAATGAAAAAATTAAGCTTAATACTTGCAATACTTAGCCTTGTAGCCTGCGGAAGCAGTAATAAAAGCACCACAAATGATAAATTTGTAGCCGAAAATCTTACAAATTATGATGCTGAAGATTTAAATGAAAATTATCCTGATGCAAATATGTATGAAGATTCTGGACTGTTTGAAGAAGGGACTGTAGAGCGTGCATATACTGTAATGTATCCCGATACACCAGATGAATTGCATATTACCTGGAAAACTGAGGGGCGTGAAGAAATATTTGATATTCGATTTTCGGAAAATGGGAAATGGAAATCTGCTGAAGGCATTAAAATTGGAACTCCTTATGAGGCTTTAAAGGAAATCAACGGAGAAAAAATTTCTTTCTATGGATTTGGATGGGACTACGGCGGTGCCGTTATGTGGAACGACGGGAAACTGGAAAATTCTAAATTAAGAGTATTCCTGGCGCCCGACGGCGAAGTAGCCGATAAGTTTTATGGTGACCGTATAATTGAAGCGAGTGATGAAGAGATTGAAAGTTTAGATTTAAAAGTTACCAGTATTATGCTGGTGAATTAGTTTTTTTTACGGGAAATCCCTCTATATAAAAATCTGGAATTAATCCTAAATTCACTTATGGCTCAGCATAACGCTTTGGGGGAATTGGGTGAACGCCTCGCTTTAGAACACCTTTTAAAACAAGGTTATGAAATCCTGGCTGAAAATTATGTTTATAACAAAGCGGAAATAGACATTTTAGCCCGGAAACATAGTACTTTGGTAGTAGTAGAAGTTAAAACAAGAAGCACACCCGATTTTGGGGACCCACAAAGTTTTGTGAAGCCTAAACAAATTCGGCAGCTCGTAAAAGCTGCCGATTTTTATTTAAATGATAATCAGTTAGACCTGGAAGTACGGTTTGATATTGTTGCAATAATAAAAAACAAAGCCGGGATACAGGTAGAGCATCTTGAAGATGCCTTTTTGCATTTTGAGTGAACCAATTTATTCCAAATAAAAAGGCCTCACAGTCCCGTTAACGATCGGGACTGTGAGGCCTATACTTGTATAAAAATACTTCCGAAAAAATATTACCAGATTTTCACTCGATCTTCCGGCGCTAGATACATTTTATCTCCTTCTTTAATATCAAATGCGGTATAAAAAGCATCGATATTTTGAAGTGGTACATATGCTCTGTACATTCCTGGAGAATGAGGATCGGTTTTGATCCTGTTTTTCAAGGCTTCTTCACGCATTTTGGTTCTCCAAACGGTTGCCCAGGACATAAAGAAACGTTGTTCTGGCGTGTAACCATCTATTTTACCAGGATCTCCGTGCTCTTCTAAATGAATTTGTAACCCGTCGTAAGCAGCGTTAACGCCACCAAGGTCACCAATATTTTCACCTAAAGTAAATTGACCGTTGATGAAAACGCTATCTAACACTTCAATATTGCTGTATTGATCGGCAAGGTCTTTTCCAAGCGCTTCAAATTGCTCAAGATCTTCATCTGTCCACCAGTTATTCAGGTTTCCTTCTGAATCAAAACGAGATCCGCTATCGTCAAATCCGTGAGAAATTTCGTGGCCAATTACAGCACCAATTCCGCCATAATTTATAGCAGCATCAGCTTTGTAATCGTAAAACGGTGGCTGAAGAATAGCCGCTGGGAATACGATCTCGTTATAGCTAGGGTTGTAATATGCATTCACGGTTTGCGGAGGCATAAACCATTCGGTTTTGTCTACCGGCTGACCAAGATCGGCCATATTATCGGCTACTCTCCATTTGCTGGAGTTCATCATATTTTGAAAATATGATCCGCCATCTTCACTGCTTGAAATTTCAAGATCGCTATAGTCTTTCCATTCATCAGGATACCCTACTTTAATAGTGGTGGTTCCTAATTTCTCTTTAGCTTTTTCTTTAGTGTCTTCACTCATCCAGCTAAGATTATTTATCCTGTTCTCATAAGCTTTCACCAAGTTTCCAATCATTTCCTGGGCTTTTTCTTTAGCTTCAGCAGGGAAATGTTTGTCTACATATAATTTACCTAATGCTTCTCCTAAAGTACCATTTACAGTTTGTAAAGCACGTTCTTTTCTAGGACGCTGCTCTTGTGCACCTTGTAAAGTCTTGCTGTAAAACTCCCAATTTGCAGTTTCAATTTCTGTAGAAAGAGTGCTGGTAGCATCGTTAAAAATGCTCCATTTTAGGTAATCTTTCCAGTCGTTAACAGAATTTTCAGCAAACACATTCTGAAGTGATTCCATATATTTTGGTTGAGAAACGATAATGGTATCAAGATCTATAGCGCCAATTTTTTCAAAATAAGTGCTCCACTTGATGGCAGGCACCATGTTTTCAAGTTCGGTTACAGTTTTTGGGTTGTAAGTTTTGCGGGCATCACGACGTTCAACCTTATCCAATTGAGGTTGTGCCAGGCTGGTTTCAAAAGCAAGAATTCGCTCTGCAGCGTCTGCAGCTTCCTCTTCAGAATAATCTATATACTGAAGCATTCTTGTGATGTGCTCTTTGTATTTTTCTCTTTTCTCTTTTGAATCTGAATCATCAGCTACGTAGTAATCGCGATCTGGTAATCCTAAACCGGCGGGGTAAAGATAAGCAGCGTTCATATTGCTGTCTTTAGCATCAGATCTAACTCCGAAAGAGAAAAATCCTGCGCCACCGTATTGTTGCATTTCGGTAAGGAATTCCTGTAAATCTTCTTTATTTTCAATAGCGTCTACTTTAGCCAAATATGGTTTTACGGGCTCAACGCCTTTTTCATTTCTGGCAACGGTATCCATAATGGTTTTGTAAAGATGAACCGCTTTTGCCTGATCGCTAGAAGGATCTAAGCTATCGTTTGCTGAAGCACCTTCAAGTAAAGCCAGGGCATCCTCATCGGTACGTTCACGAAGTTCCATAAAACTTCCCCAGGTAGTCTGGTCTGAAGGGATTTCGGTAGAATCTACCCATTTCCCATTTACATATCTAAAGAAATCTTCTTTAGCGCTCACGGTGGTATCCATATACGCCAGGTTAATCCCGTGAATTTCTTCTTTTTCAGTTTGTTCTTTTTCGTTATCCTGGCAACTGCTTAAAGTAGCAGCTCCTAAAACCGATAGGAACATTACTTTGGTTAATTTTTTCATGTGTGGTTTAAATTGTTATGAAATTTCCGGCTAAAGTACTAAAAAGATGAATATTTAGCTGAAATTATTTAGGCTAAGAAATAGCTGAATAATAGAACCAAATTTTCGATTTCTGGAAACGAAATTGTTAAAGGCAAACTTTTTGAAGTTATTGCTCTTTTAATTCTGAAATAAGGTTATCGTCAAATTTCTTTTTGATTGCGGTCACTTCTTCTACATTTTTATTAGGAATAGCTATAGAAAGTACGTAGTGAGCAATTTTCCAGCCTTCTTTAGTCTTTTGTAAAACACCAGACCCACGGCAAATTCCCATTTGCGTATCAAGAAGTTCATCAAACCAGGCGGTTTTGCTGTTTTCTTCGGTATAAATATTTCGTTCTAAAGTTGTAAAACTCCAGGCTTTTCCCCGGTCAAAATAAGGCTTTGAGAATTCTCGAAAATCATCATTCTGCCAGTTTTCGGTAGCATCGGTGCCTATAAAAACGCCTTCTGCAGTCATAAGACTAAAGTACTTCTCAAAATTGGCTTCAGCGGCAGCCTTGTGCCATTGAGTTAAAACCTTGTCTATCTTAGGTTTTTCCTGAGCTGCTATATTTAAACTGAAAACCAGGAAAAGGAGCGCGATAATTTTTTTCATTTTGAAGAATTTTCATTGAAGATATCAATTTTTCTGCACTCAGGATTCACACAAGAGCTATTGTATTTATGTCTGGGGAAGAGAATCTATAGAAATGGTATCTCTCTCGGCCTTAAATTCATCTAATTCATCTTCAAAATCTTCCAGTGTTTTTAAGAAAAGTTCATTAAGCTGAATCTTGAAATTATTGAATTCATCTGGGATTTCCTGGGCAACTTCAATTATTGCATCAGCATCTAATTGTCTACGGTGAGAAAGTTGGTCCAAAACTTTTGCTTTGGTGACTAATACATTAGCCCGAGCTCTAACAGCATTTGAACTTAAAGAATCTGGAATGCTGGTATTAAGTGACTCCATTACCTGGGCGATAGGGCGGGAGCTTTCTATAGTTTGCTGCAACGTAGCATTTTTAAGTTGGTCTACTTCGTTTTGTGCGGCAATATAAGCCAACCATTCTATGGCATGTTTTCGGGCTTCGGGGAGTAAAATGACTTCTTCGTTAGTGGCTTCAATTTGTTGATTTAAGGCAATAGAATCTAATTGCCTCGCTGCTGTGTCCTTATTTTGAGTTTTTTCCTCACAAGACCACAGGATGAGTATAACTATTATAAAAACCAATTTCTTCATACATGACAAAGTTAACCTAAAATAAGCCAGTTTTAATAATTTTCCAGACTTGAAGTATATGCTCAGTAAAAGATTTCTAATAAAAGTAAAGGTTTCGCCGATTTCATTGCGAAAACCTCTATGTAAATAAATATATTTGCGGAAAAATCAATACGATGGCCGGGAAAATTTTAATTATTGGTGCTTGTGGACAAATTGGAACCGAGTTAACGCTGAAATTACGTGATCTCTACGGAAACGATCGGGTAGTGGCTAGTGATATTAGGGAAGGAAATGAGGAATTAATGAATTCCGGACCTTTTGAAATTGCCGATGCGACTGATGCTCCAGTAATTGAATCCATTATTGATAAATACGGAATCTCAGAGGTTTACCTTATGGCCGCCATGCTTAGCGCAACTGCCGAAAAAGCCCCGATGAAAGCGTGGAATCTTAATATGGATTCGCTTTTTCATATTTTAAACTTTGCAAAAGATAAAAAGATTGAGAAGGTATTTTGGCCTTCCAGTATTGCAGTTTTTGGCCCTACAACTCCTAAAAACGATACCCCACAAACTACTATTATGGAACCTTCTACGGTTTACGGGATTAGTAAGCAAACCGGGGAAAGATGGTGTGAATATTTTCACGATAAATATGGGGTAGATGTAAGAAGTTTGCGTTATCCCGGCATTATAAGTTATAAAACTCTTCCCGGTGGCGGAACTACAGATTACGCGATAGAAATTTTTCACGAAGCGCTTAAGAATAAAGCCTACACTTCATTTTTAGCTGAAGACACCGGTCTGCCAATGATGTATATGGACGATGCGATTAAAGCTACCGTAGATATTATGGAAGCTCCTTCAGAAAAAATAAAGGTGCGATCTTCTTATAATCTTTCGGCTTTGAGTTTTACCCCAAAGGTTCTTGCCGAGGCTATTCAGAAGGAAATTCCTGACTTCAATATCTCCTACGACCCAGATTTTAGACAAAAAATAGCCGATTCCTGGCCATCTAGCATAGATGATTCTGAAGCCAGAAAAGACTGGCAATGGAAACACGATTTTGACATGCAAAGCTTGGTTAAGGAAATGCTTGCCGGAGTTTCTGAACAACTGAATACCGCGAAATAACTCGATAATCGAGACTCGATATAGCCCCGTTAGCTTGTTGACGTATGGTTTATTTCTTTTTTTTCTTCATTTTATTAAGCCAGATTATGGTTCCGGTAATTGGTAAACTGGTGGCGATTAAGCAGGCCAGAAAATAAAGAATTTTTGAAAAAGTCCCGAATATTTCTCCTGTGTGAATTGGCTTTATTAATGAAGCTACCTGAACGTTCGCAGGTTTTTCTGAAAAAAGTTCTTTTTTAAGTATTTTCCCGTCTCTATCTATCACCAACATATCGTAAGTGTTAGGTGACCAGTTGCCAGATTCATATTTTCTAATGGAAAAAACACCGTTTTCGTCCTGCGGAAATGAAATTGAAGTCTCCCCGGGATAATCCAGGTTTTGATTAGAAATATTAATGATCTCTGCAAGTTCCAGGGTTTTAGAATCGGCATTGGTTTCTGAAGCAATTTTAGGTCCGCCGCGACCACCAAAAACCTGGGTTCCCAGAACCTGACTACCGAGGTCTTTATACCAATCAAAAGACCAGAATAGTCCGGTTAGCGTCATTACAATTAATAATAGGCAGGAATAGAAACCAAGGGTATTATGCAGATCGTGGTTAATCCTTTTCCAGTTAGCAGACCATTTAATTTTAAAGCCCGGTTTTAAGGTTTTCCACTTTATTTTTTTCTTCGGAAACCAAAGTACCACTCCGCTTATAGATAGAAATAGAAAGATAATGGTTGCAATTCCCACGATAGGTCTTCCAATAGCAGAATCGAATAACAACCAGCGATGCATTCTAAACATAGTAAAGAAAAATTCATCTGCAGGATTTTCACCTAGTTGTTGGTAATCCCCGGTATATTGATTTACATAAAAAGTGGTGCCACGTCTATCTTCCGACGAAGTTTTTACCTTGAATTCATAAGCTTTATTGGGATTTTTAGGTAACGTGAGCCCGGTAACCGCTCCTTCTTTTTCAAGGTTTTGCTGCAAATTTTCAATAGCAATTAGTTTACCTTGTTGCGGGTCTACTTTTAATTCTTCAGCAAAAAGCGATTTTATTTCGGTTTGGAAGGTTAAGATAGTTCCGCTTAGGCAAACTAAGAAAAGGATAATCCCGCTGCCAAGCCCTAACCATAAATGCAGATCGTTTAATAATTTTCTAAAAGTATATTTTTTCTTTTTTTGCTTCTTCTTTGTCATGGATTTTGGTATAAAACTTAAAATAAGACTGACCGGAAAAAAAATTCCGGTCAGCCCTTTTTGGCAAATTCAAATATTTATTAGGTGATTAAAATGCTCCTATAAAATGGCTTCCTTCAACGTTTACCAGTTCGGCTCCTTTAGTTACCTCACCGGTTTGGGTATCTATTACATAAATATTTCCGTTTTCTCCTACGGGAGCTTCGGTTACATAAATTTCATCGCCATCTACTACAAATCCCTGGTATTGGAATAGGTAGAAATCTTCGCTATATGGGATTTCATTTATTTTTTGTGCAGTTTTTGCTTCTAAATCTACCAGGGCGAAGTATCCCTGGGCTCCAGCTACACCTTCAGCAGAACCTGCGTGACGATAAGCTACAACCGCTTTTCCGCTTGCGGTAGGTCTCCAGGCAAGAATATAAGCGTCTTCAACACCTAATGCTTCGTCTAAATTAAACACGTATGAATCATCATACTGATTATTGGCGCCTATTTTTAAGATATGAGAACCGTTTGGATCTCCCTGGTTTGCCTGGTAAACACTTCCATTTACTAAGAACGCGTTAATGCTACGGTATCCGTTGGTGTTTCCTTTTCCAACTTCAGAAGTAATAATAGTTGGGTTTTCTAAAGAAGGGTAGTCCAAAACGATGGTTTTAGAACCTAAAACTTCACCATTTCTATCTGTTTCTCCGGTTTCCGGATCTACTTTACTTATACGGGCGCCAATGTATAATTTATCTCCTGTAGCATTTAAGGTTGGCATATCAATCCTGCCAATGTAATATCCTTGAGCTTCCAGTTCTTCGCTTAGTTGAAGACTTGATTCTTTAAATTCTTTTATTACCGAATTTTGTAAATCTAAGGTGACAATCCCCATAGTAGCTTGGGTACGAAGATAATTATCCTCATCATCAAACTGGTGCTCGGTATCTACATATACAGCGGCTCCTGTTTGGTCTCCGTCAAATAATTTAATCCATCTTGGAGCAGAACCTACATAAGGAGCAATGCTAATTTCGCTTCCGGTTTTTTCAAAATTTTGACCTCCATTTACATTGTATTTTGTGTAATTTCCTCCAGTATCGCCGGCGTAGCTAATATTGAATATTGTGCTGCCGTCTTCAGAAGATTGCAACCTTGCAGTTCTGTTAGAAGGTACTATAAATCCGTTATCAAAAGGTTCTATAGATACGTTTGGATCTTTAGCGTCTTCACTACTTATGGAGTAGATTAGTGTGCCTCCATTACCATCTCCAGGATTTTCTCCCATTCTGGCTGCAGCAACGGTAATCCATCTACCCTCTTCGTTTTCACCTGGTTCCTGGCCTGGGTCTATAGGAGAATCATCGCTACTACAAGAAGTCAGTAAGCCTGTTGCCATGGCTATTGTTGCAAAAGTTTTAATGCTGAAAAAATTACGTTTCATACTATTATTTTTAATAATTGGTTAAAATTTATTGATTGAATAATTTAATTTTAGGTAAAAGGCCCTTCCCGGTTTTTGCACCGATAAATTGTCGTAAACAGGTTTGTCAAAGATGTTTTTTATATCAAAACTCATTACAAAATTTTGGTTGGGGAAGGTGTAACTAAGGCCAATATCCTGCGCTAATTGCTGAGGTACCTTAAAGAAATCGTCTCCTACAGTGTTGGATCCCTGCGGAACCAGATATGAAAATTCATCGGTAAAGTACATGGTGTAGAATAGGTTTAGCCGGGAGTTTTTCTGAATTAAATTTTTAATTGAATAGCGTAAGTTTCCATTCATAGTAAAAAATGGAGTGTTGGGGACGTCTATTTCTACGCCCCGGTTTTCAATTTTTAAATCGAATCGGGATATATTAAAATTGAGTCCGAAATTATTATTATAGGTATAACCCAACTGTGCGTCTATACCTTTTGAAGTACCGCTACCCTGGTTTACATACACAATTAATTCTTCATCTACATTTAGGGAAGTCTCTATAGGTAAACCAATTCTATCTTTAATATTTCTGGTAAAAAAATTTGTTGAAGCATTAAATTGATGCTTATTGAAGTTAAATGAGCCTAGTTTAACTCCTAAATTATAATTGTTACTTTGCTCGGGATTAATGCTTGCGTTGGCTACCACATTATCACCATCGTTACCAAATATTTCGGTTTCGTTTGGCAGTCGCACTGCTTTTTCTGCAGAAGCCAATAAGGTGATAGTAGAGCTAAGCTCGTAAGAAGCTGCAAAACCATAGCCTTCATATTTTTTGTTACTGCTTATAACATCATCTACAATTTCCCTGCTTCCATCTGGATTTCTTTGAATTTCGGGATCTACACTTATGCTTTTCTGTTGATAATATTTTCCGAATAAATTGGTTTTTAATCTGTCATTAAAAGCATTTAATTCATAAGTTATCGAAAGTATGTTTTTGTGTAAATCTCTTGTTCCTACAAAGGTATTTTCTAATACAGATTGTAGTTCGTCCCTATCTTCTCTATCAATTCCGCTATAAACGTGGTTAGCTAAAATTGTGTGGTTATCGCTAATAGCGTAGGCCAAACCAGTTCTAATGGAGGCCACGTTACGATTAATTTTTGCAAGCGTTGGACCGCCTTCTTGCTGCGAGCCCCAGGTATATTTGTATTCGTTTCCTCTAAAATCTATCGCTCTTTCGCCGTTCCAGCTATAAGCCCAGGGCACCGTATCATTCACCTGGCGATTTCGCTTTCCATAATATCCGGTTACAGTTACATCTAAACCTGGAGTAATTAAATCTTCTTTTTGATAAGTTAAATTGGCAAGGGCCGCGTCAGATTCAAGAAATCTTCCTTCGTATGGCATGATGGTCATGAATGCGCCATGTTGCACTTCTTTGTAATCATCAGAACCTGTAAAACCTACAAAAAACTGGTCGGCCCATGTTACATCTGTATATCCTACCTGAACCGTACCCCCGGTAGACCTGTAGGCATCGTTAAAACGTCTCGCGGTAATTGGGGTTTGCTGGCCACCTAAACCGGTTACTACAATACTTCGGCCTGAAACTTCATAATCATTATCAGAATAGTTATGAAAGGCAGAGGCTTTTACGGTTAAACCAGAATTATCAAACCTGTACAACCCATTTACATTGGTTTGAAAAGTATTGAATGAGCCGTATGACACAGAAGCGTTAATATTTTCACTCGACTGTTTATTAAGCACAATATTGATAGCACCGCCCAGGGCATCGTCGGCTAAATGGCCGGGAACAACGCCTTTGTAAACTTCAATTCGCTCGATCATTGATGGCGGAATGCTGTTTAGGTTATAGGACGAACCAAATGTGAAAATTGGAATTCCATCTATAAAAATACGTACGGCACTTCCCGATAATCCATTTAAACTGTATTCTGCACGGGAGCCTAAGCCACCATTTTGCCGAATTTTTACTCCAACCGTAGTGTTTAGTAATTCGTTTGTCTGAATATTTCTAATACTTGCCTCGCCGGTTTCTAAAACATTAAGGGCAAAACCTTTTTTCTCCATTTTGGTTTTAAAAGATTCTGCCCTGAGATGTACCTCGCCTAGTTCGTTTTCAGCGGTATTTATTTTTATGTTGTGTTTTAAATTTGTGGGATTTACAGCTATTTGATGATGGGCTATAAAATTACCTTTACGAATTTCCAGTAAAAAAACTCCGCGCTGTAAATTCTTTATTTGATATTTTCCTTCGGAATCTGATTGCGTGCTTTTACTCTGATTGAGATTGGAAGCTGTAATATTTGCGCCCTTTAGTACTTCCCCGTTTTCATCTTCAATTATTCCAGAAATATCGAAGTTTTTATCTTCCTTTTGCTGAGCATATATGGTGAAAATACTGGCTGAAAGCAACAGTAAAATAAAGCTTGTTGTAAATTTTGGGATCACAATTTAAATTTATTATTCTTATTTAAACTAATTTTAAATAACTTGCGACAAATTTATATTTTGAAGTGGTAAGCCTGTTTCGGTTTTGGAAATAAAAATTACGGAAAACGTATTATGTATATTGAGTCTAAATTAAAAGAGTTTGAAAAAACCTTATTTTCTATAGATGTATCAGAAGAAAGTCATCAAAATATTTTACAGCAAGAGGTTGTGAAATATTCTATTCAGTGGCTCAAAACAAACAGTAAAATTCAGTTTACAAAAGGATTATTTATTATAGAAGCTAACTTTGATAATATCAGAGAATTAACCGATATTTTTAGCATTAGCGGGGAGTATATTCAAATATCCTATTTAGGGAAGGGAGATTCGCAGTTAATTTCCTCTAAGGAAGAAAAACCTGTAGGAATGGGATGTGTTAATTGCTGTTATGACCGTGATACAGTTACAACCATTAAAATGCCAGCGAATATCCCAACGCATTATCAGGCGCTTTTCCTTTCAAAAGAATATTACTTAAAACTCTTTACTAACGAAGGCTGGGTTGTTGAAAATTCTTTTCACAGGAAAGTAAAAAATGGAGAATTTTTAAAATTTGGAGCTTATAAATTTCCTATAGATTATAATTTATATCATATTTTAAATGAGATCACAAAAAACGATTGGAATACCGATTTTAAAAAATATTATCTTGAATTAAGGCTTAAAGAATTGTTTCTCTCTTTACATTTTTGCCAGCAGGAATTGTGCAATGGAGTAGTAAAAGGAATTAGCGAAGAAAACCAGGAGAAAATAAGAACCGCTCACGCTTATTTAATAGAAAACTTTAAAAATCCCCCAACTATAAAATTACTGGCCAGGAAAGTACTTTTAAATGAGCTTCAGCTCAAGAAAGACTTTAAAAAAATGTATGGAAAAACAATTAGGAGTTACATAATCGAGTTAAAAATGGAGAAAGCTAAGGAGCTTTTAGGTAAATATACAGTAAGCGAAATGGCTGGAATTGTGGGATATAAAAGTGTGCCTCATTTTATAAATACTTTTAAAAAATGCTATGGTTATACCCCAAAACAAGGTTTGAATCAGTAAAAATTTAGGCATAAAAAAAGCCGCTATCATAGCGGCTTTTCAAGTTCTTGAAATAGGATAATATATATTATTCTATAACGCGTACTTCAGCAGCGTTAACTCCTTTTCTACCTTCTACTTCAACGTACTCAACTTTATCACCTTCGTTCAAGCTCTCGCCATCTAAACCAGTAATGTGTACGAAGATGTCTCTTCCTGTTTCGTCGTTGGTAATGAATCCGTATCCTTTTGATTCATTGAAAAATTTAACTGTACCTTCCATTGTAATAATAAAATAAATAATTAATAAAGGACAAAGTTAGTACAATATTATTGAAGACAATGCAAGAATATTAATTTTCTTTTGAAAGTATTCTAAAACAGATACTTAATCTAAACCTTTATCACGCATTCTATCCATGTTCTTTTTAGTGAGAGTGTAGTCCTCAAGGCGTTTTCCTTTCCATCTCACATACAGGAAAATTGGCATTAAAATAAATGCGCTGGCCAGAACTGCAAGTCCAATTATTTGGTCGCCCAGCAATACATCTTCATAAGTACGGTAATAAAAACCTACACCAATAGCAATTAATATTAAGACTACTAAAATCTTTAAAATGGTATTCATAGTTAAACGGTTACTTCAATTAATTTTTGGCGATAGGCGGTTAGCATCTTGGATTTAGAGATGAAACCTATATATTTTTCATCTTCTACCACCGGAAGATTCCAGGCATTTGTTTCCTGAAATTTGCTCATTATATCTTTTGGGCGATCTTTTCTTAGATCTATTATTTCGGGAGCTCGTTGCATTATATCGCTCACTTTTACTTCATTGTACATCTTTTGATCAAACATTATTGGCCGAATATCATCTAAGAGAATGATTCCTAAAAAGTTACGATTTTCATCAATAACCGGAAAAAGATTTCTAGAGGATTTTATGACACCCTCGTGAATAACATCACCAAGATTCATATCAATATTAAGGGTTACAAAGTTCTTTTCTATAATTTGCTGAATATTCAATAGGGTTAATACGGCCTGATCTTTATTATGAGTTAGCAACTCTCCACGTTGAGCAAGTTCCATGGTATAAACAGAATGCGGCTGAAACCTACTGGTTACTACAAAAGATATGGCTGCCGTGATCATTAAGGGGACAAAAAGTTCGTAGCCGCCGGTAAGTTCAGCAATTAGGAAAATTGCGGTAAGCGGTGCGTGCATTACCCCTGCCATAACCCCGGCCATTCCCACTAAAGTGAAATTGCTCACTGAAATAGGATTTTTTAGTAACCCAAGATTATTGACAATAAGGGCGAAACAATGCCCCATGGCGCTTCCCATAAATAAAACGGGAGCAAAAATACCTCCGATTCCTCCTGCGCCAAGGGTGAGTGAAGTGGCTATAATTTTAAAAATCACAAGACCTGCCAGTAAAACAATTACTACCCAAATATTATCTAAATAAGCATCAAAAAGATTGGTTTGCAGGGCAAACATATAATTTTCCTGAAGTAAATTGTTGATTACGTCGTAACCTTCACCGTATAGCGGTGGTATAAAGAATATGAGAACACCTAAACCAAGACCACCGGCAAGCAATCTAAGAAAGCCAGACTTTATTTTCCGGAATAATTCAGCGAATTTAAAGTAAACTTTTCCGAAGTAAATTGAGCAAACTGCAGCCAGTACACCTAATAGCACATAAAAAGGAACTTCAGATATATCAAACTGATCGCTTAATTGGTAATGTAAAATGATATCGTTCCCAAAAAAGAAATAGGAGGTAAGGATTGCAGAAACCGAAGCAATTAACAACGGAATCATAGAAACTAAGGTAAGATCCAGGCTAAATATTTCTATAGCAAAAATGATGGCAGCAATTGGTGCTTTAAATAAAGAGGACATCGCGCCTGCAGCCGCACAACCTATTAAAAGCGTGCGCGTGGCCTGGTTCATTTTAAATAGACGCGATAAATTAGAGCTTAAAGAAGCACCTGTTGCAACGGTGGGGGCTTCCAATCCTACCGATCCTCCAAATCCTACAGTAAGTGGTGCTGTAATTAAGGAAGCATAAGATTGAAATCTACGCATAATTCCCTGTCTTTTAGAAATAGCGTGCAAAACCGTGGGGATACCATTTCCTATATCCTTTTTCACCACAAATTTTATAATAAAAATGGTAAGTGCAATTCCTAAAATTGGAAAGATAAAATAGAACGCATTATGATAGGTTACAATAAATTCGTCTTCCAGTAAACGCTGAATATAATGAGTGAGATTCTTAATGCTTACTGCTACAAGACCCGCCAGGAAACCAATAAGCGAACTTAAAACCATCAAAAATTGTTGATGGCTAAGATGCCTGGTGCTCCAGTCTGAAAACTGGGTTAAAAGTGCTGTAACTTTACTGCTCACTCAAATTTTGTTTGAAGTGAAGATAAAAAAATCCCGAAGTGAAAACGGGATTTTTTATCAATTATAATTTTACTCGATAATCGAGATTTAAATGCATAGCCTTTATAATTATATGGATAATTTGGAATTGAAAAACTTTTTCGCATACATATCTTTTGGGGCCCGCTTTAAGCTATTTTAATTTTACCTGAAGATGAAGTTCTTTAAGTTGAGTTTCATCCAGTTTTGCGGGTGCATCTATCATTACATCCCTACCATTATTGTTTTTAGGGAAAGCAATAAAATCTCTAATGCTTTCCTGTCCACCTAAGATGGCTACTAACCTATCAAATCCGAAAGCGATCCCACCGTGTGGTGGTGCTCCATATTGAAAGGCATCCATTAAAAAGCCGAATTGTGCTTTAGCTTCTTCTGGAGTAAAACCAAGATAATCAAACATTTTAGCCTGGGTTTCCTTATCATGAATTCTAATAGAACCACCGCCAATTTCGTTTCCGTTCAATACTAAATCATAGGCATTGGCACGAACTTCTCCCGGTTTTGTTGCTAAAAGTTCAAAATCTTCTTTTTTCGGGGAAGTAAATGGGTGGTGCATCGCGTGAAAACGATTGGTTTCTTCATCCCATTCTAAAAGTGGGAAATCTACCACCCAAAGCGGAGCGAATTCATCAGCTTTTCTCAAGCCTAATTCGTTTCCTAAATGCATTCTCAATGCACTTAACTGAGTTCTGGTTTTGTTAGCATCACCGGCCATAACCAAAATAAGGTCTCCCGGTTTTGCATTAGTTTCTTCTGCCCAGGTTTTTAGATCTTCTTCTGAATAAAATTTATCTACTGAAGATTTTAAAGTTCCATCTTCATTATATTTTGCCCAAACAAGTCCATTGGCACCTACCTGTGGTCTTTTAACCCAGGAGATTAATTTGTCTATTTCCTTTCTTGTGAAAGAAGCCGCTTTCGGAACCGCAATTCCCACAACTAATTCCTGCTGATCGAAAACATTAAAACCTTTGTTTTTAGCGAGATCGTTTAGTTCGGCAAACTCCATCCCAAATCGAATATCTGGCTTGTCGTTACCGTATTTTTTCATCGCTTCAGCGTAGGTCATTCTCGGAAATTTCTCAACTTCCACGTCGTTGATTTCTTTCAATAAATGACGAGTCAAGCCTTCAAAAATATTTAAAATATCTTCCTGTTCTACGAAAGCCATTTCGCAGTCTATTTGTGTGAATTCTGGCTGCCTGTCGGCTCTAAGATCTTCATCTCTAAAACATTTTACGATCTGGAAATATTTATCCATACCGCCAACCATAAGCAATTGCTTAAAGGTTTGTGGAGATTGTGGCAGAGCATAAAACTGACCTTCGTTCATTCTGCTTGGTACTACAAAATCACGTGCACCTTCAGGAGTAGATTTTATTAAATAAGGAGTTTCCACTTCAATAAAATCCTGGTCAGAAAGATAATTTCTCACTTCCATTCCAACCTTATGACGAAATTTCAGTTTATTTTTTACCGGATTTCTTCTAATATCGAGATAGCGATATTTCATTCTTAGATCTTCACCTCCATCGGTTTCGTCTTCAATAGTGAAGGGAGGAGTAAGGGAAGTATTAAGGATATTAACTTTAGCAACTAAAACCTCAATCTCACCGGTTGGAATATTCGTATTTTTAGATTCTCGCTCTATAACTTCGCCGGTTATCTGAATCACGAATTCCCGCCCCAGTTTTTGGGCTTTTTCCATAAGTTCTTTTGAAGAACGCTCTTCATCAAAAATAAGCTGGGTGATGCCGTAACGATCGCGCAAATCTACCCAAACCATGAAACCTTTGTCTCTTATTTTTTGAACCCAGCCTGAAAGTTTTACTTCCTGGCCAATTGAAGCTGCATTTAATTCCCCGCAGTTATGACTTCTATACATATTATTCCTGAAATTTTAAGTAGCGCAAAAGTAAGAAGTTCTTATGGGTTTCCAGATAAAATAGGCTTAGAAAATGCTTGCTATAATTAGCCTGTTAGCTGAAATATTAAGAATTAAATATTTGTATTGTAGTATTTTAGATGTTCAGTGTTAACTTAATGTTATGTGATTGTTGCTTTAAAGTAAACTTTTGATTATATTTGGAAAGTAAGATTAAAGAAAAAGACTATGAAAAAGATTAAAAACATATTAATGGCTGCTATTTTTACTTTTGGTGCAGCTGCTTTGGCGCAGGAAAATCCAGAGCCAAAATTTGAAAAAGATGGAGACCTTATAAAAGGTACTTTTTATTTTGAAGATGGTTCTGTTCAACAAATAGGAACTTATAAAGATGGAAAGCTTCACGGTGAATGGATTTCTTATGATACCAATGGTAAAAAGCAAAGCATTGCTACCTATACTGAAGGTGAGAAAACCGGAAAATGGTTCTTTTGGTCTTCAGATAAATTAACTGAAGTAGATTACGATAATAACAAAATCGCCGGTGTTAATACCTGGAAAAGCGATGGTACTTTAGCTGATAACTAGAAGTTAATCTCAAAAATATGCAAAAAGGCTGTTTGAAAAGACGGCCTTTTTTATGATCTCAAGTTTAATCCTGCTTCACTGCTATTGCATCTACAGGATCTTCGAATGCAATAAAGAGCACACAGGGAGCATCTCCACATTTTGCTGAATGAGCTTTATTTGCAGGTCCGTAAGCATAGGAGCCTTCTTTTAAAGTTTTGGTTTGCTCTCCCTCATAAGTTACTTCTAACTTACCCGAAATAAGGATCATTCGTTCTGGCGAAGTGTGGGTGTGAGCCGGTATTTCGGCATAAGCCGGAATTTTAAAGAAGATATCTGCATTTTTTTCAGCAGGATTTCCATGTAAAACGGCAACGTTACAACCATCTGGCATAAATTCAGGGCAGGGACCCCATTCCAGTTCTTTATCACTTTTTGTGAAATTTATTGAATTTTCAGAAGTTTCCTGGGCGTAAATTCCGAAGGATAAAAGGAAAGTTAGTAATAAACAATAATGTTTTGGTTTGAAAAACTGTTCTTGAATTTTCATTATTTCTCGGTTTTTAGATTAATTCTTTTTAAAAAATGAATTAAGCCTTTTTAAGGTAGTTGAAATAAACCGAGGTCAAAATGAGGGTAATTCTGTAAACTTGAGAAATAAAAAACCCCGAAGCATAAACTTCGGGGTTTTGATTTTAAGCTTTCGCTTCCAGCTTTCTTTGTTTTCGCTCCTTGCGTTTATCGGCGGTTTTTACTTTGGCTCTGTTTACCAGGTAAAACATTACCGGTACCACAACTAAGGTAAGGAAGGTAGCAAATACCAACCCGAAGATCACCGTCCAGGCCAATGGCCCCCAGAAGATCACGTTGTCTCCCCCAATAAATAATTTTGGATCGTAATCTATAAACAAACTGAAGAAATCGATATTTAAACCTACAGCTAACGGGATTAAACCGAGCACGGTGGTAATTGCAGTAAGCAATACCGGCCTTAATCTCGATCTTCCTCCTCTTACAATACAGTCAAAATATTGCTCCCTGGTTAGCAATTCATCGTCATCTAAATTAAACTTACGCTTTTCCCTATCAATAAGAATTTGCGTATAATCTATAAGAACGATAGCATTATTTACCACAATTCCTGCCAGGGAGATAATTCCCATCATCGTCATAATAATGATAAAATCCATTTGGAAGATAATCAAGCCCAGGAAAACACCAACCAAACTCAATACTACTGCCATAACAATAATAATTGGTTTAGAAAGTGAATTAAATTGCGCAACGAGAATAAGCAAAATACCGCCCATAGCGATTAATAGGGCTTTAAGCAAAAAGGCCATATTTTCTTCCTGTTCTTCCTGCTCGCCGGTAAATTCTAAAGTAATATCCTTCGGAAGATCATAGGTTCTAAGCGCTGTTTTTAGCTGGCCGACAATTTCATTTCCGTTGTAACCTTGCAGCACGTTAGAATAAAGGGTGATTACCCTTTTTAAGTCTTTCCTTTTAATAGAACTAAAAGAGGAAGCTGATTCTGTTGTGACCAAAGATGAAATTGGAACCTGTACGATTTCTCCGGTATTTTGATCTTTAAAGGTAATTGGCTGATTAAAAAGTACATTTTCGTTATATCTAAACTCATCAGCAAACCTAAGGTTGATCTCATAATCGTCATCACCTTCTTTATAGGTTGAAACCTCTTCACCATATATTGCGCGCCTTAAAGTTTGCCCCACCTGGGAAGTTGAAACTCCAAGTTGCCCGGCTTTTCTTCGGTCTACTTTTACACTTAATTCCGGTTTAGATTTATTTACATCTATTTTGAGTTCTTCAATTCCGGCGATGCTAAGGTCGTTCACATAAGATCTTAAATTTTCTGCTTCTAAAAGCATTTTTTCGTAATCTTCACCTTTAAGCTCCATATTTATCGGGTAGCCGGTTGGCGGTCCAGCCGCATCCTTTTCTACTACAATAGAAGCACCCGGAAATCCATGTACGGCTTCCCTAACTTCAGATAAAACTTCACTACTGCTCACGCCGCGTCTTTCGGTAAATTCCCGCATAGACAAGGTTATCTTTGCTTTGTGTGGCATTTCATTTTGCTGGCCCCCATCGGTTTGTGGGTTTCCTGCACCTTCCCCTACTTGAGAAATTGCAGATTCTACCATAAAGTTGTAGCCGTCCTCATCTTCATATTGCTTAATAGCGTCAAAAACGCGTTGCTCTACCTGTTTGGTTAGGTCATTAGTTTTGTGAATATCGGTTCCTTCAGGGTATTCAATATAGGTGATTACCTGGTTAGGTTCGTTTTCAGGAAAAAACAAAACTTTTGGTTGTATTAAGGCAATCAGTACAAAAGAAAGAAACAATAAGAGTAAAGTTCCGAAGAAAAATACATAAGCTTTTTTTCCGCGAAGCGCATACTTTAAAGTCTTTTCGTAAACATTTTCCATTTTTTTAAGGGCGGTATGCTGGAAATAATCTACCCCTCTTGAAATAAAATATTTATAGGCCCAAAGTAAAATAGCCGCGAGAATTAAAATATTTCCAAAAGCTCTTAATACACCTGCATCTACAACAAATCCTACTATTAGTAATAAGGCTCCAAATCCGGCAAGTATCGAACTTATTTTTATAAGTTTCTTCTTCGTAAATTCTTCCTCTTCAGTTTTCATAAACTGGGAAGTCAACATAGAGTTGATAATTAATGCTACAAAGAGGGAAGAGCCTAAAACAATAGAAAGTGTGATTGGGAAGATTACCATAAACTTACCTACGATTCCCGGCCAGAGTCCTAATGGAAAAAATGCGGCCAATGTAGTTGCCGTAGAAGCAATAATTGGCCAGGCTATTTCACCCATACCTTGTTTTGCTGCCTGTTTTCTCGGCATACCTTCGTCCATTAATGTATAGACGTTTTCTACTACCACAATCCCGTTATCTACAAGCATTCCCAGTCCCATAACCAGTGCAAATAATACCATGGTATTTAGGGTGTATCCCATACTGGAGAGAATAATGTAGGAAAGGAACATGGATAAAGGAATTGCAATCCCTACGAATAATGCATTTCTGAATCCCAGGAAAAACATTAAAACCAGAACGACCAGAATTACCCCAAATATGATGTTATTCACCAGGTCGTCTACCTGGTTTCGGGTATTTGTTGAAAGGTCGTTGGTAAGGCTAATGCCTAAGCTCTCTGGAAGATATTCTTCCTGTTCTTTTTTTACAATTTCCTTAATTTGATCTACGGCCTCGATCATGTTTTTACCGGCACGTTTTTTAACGTCCAGCATTACCACAGGATTACCGTATTCCCTGGCAAAAGTGGTAGCATCTTTTTCCCTAAAATTGATTTTTGCAATATCTCTTAGGAAAATATTACCGCCATCTCTTTTTACCACTACATTTTGAAGTTCTTTAGGATCTTCAATTTCTCCAATTATCCTTATGTTTTTTTGAACACCGCTGGTGATAACATTTCCACCTGAAATAGTTCGGTTTTCAGCGCTTACTGCATTTACAATATCAGTAAAACTTACCTGTGAGGCAGTCATCTTATAAATGTCTACCGCGATCTCCACTTCCATTTCTTCAGCACCACGAATACTGGCTTCTTTAATTTGCGGAAGTAATTCTATGCGTTCCTGTAAATACTCGCCATATTCCTTTAACTGCTGAACGGTATAATCTCCAGTGAGGTTAATATTTAAAATGGGTTGTTCTTCAGAAATATTAAGGTCGAAGACGTTTGGTTCTACTTTTGCACCATTATCTAAAGTTGGCCAGGTAGTTTCGGCTTTTACCAAATCTACCTTGTCCTTTACCTTGGTTTTGGCACTTTCAACCTCTACATCTTCTTCAAATTCCACAATAACCAGGGAATAATCCTGAAAGGTTGAAGAGGAAATTTCCTTTACGCCTGCAATATCATTAAATTCTTCTTCAAGGGGTTCGGTAATAAATTTCTCTACATCCTCTGCAGAGTTTCCTGGGTTTACAGAGCTTACGTATATCTTGGTCTCTACCACCTCTGGGAAAGTTTCCCTTGGCATATTGTAGTAAGACATAAGACCACCAATCATAACAATGGCGATAATTACATATACCGTCATTTTATTATTAATCGCCCAGGACGAAAGCTTAAATTCTCTATCTAAATTCATTGTAGCTTAGTTTCTTATTTTAACTTCCTGACCATCACGAAGGTTCTTAGCTCCTTCAACGATAAGCGTTTGTCCAGATTCAAGACCTTTGGTTATTTCTATTAGGTCATTGTAAGAATAACCGGTTTCTACAATTTGTCTCTGTGCAGTACCAATATTATCGTCTCCTTCTTTTTCCTGAAGAACAAACACCACGCTTTCTCCCTGTGCATTTTTAAGCAATGCATTTTCTGGAATAATTACAGCGCTTTCTGCGGTATAGTCATTTAGTTTAATGGTGGCAATCTGGTTTGGTTTTACCATTCCGTTTTCATTTGGAATTGCTACTTCTATATTGAAGGAGCGATTGTTGGCATTTATAGTATTTCCAACTCTTCTTATTTCACCTTCAATTTCCCGGTTTACAGATCCAATTTCTACAATCACTTCGGTTCCTTTTCTAACATTATTTAAATAAGATTCTGGTACCGCAGCCTCTACATACATGTTCTTTAGACTTACTAAGCGAAATAACTGACTTTGCCCGGGGCTTACTACTTCTCCCTGCTCGGTAAGAATTTCGTCTACGATCCCGCTAAAGGGAGCTCTAACAATAGTTTTGTCTAATTGAGACTTTAATCTGTTTACCGAATTTTGCATAGACTCGTAATTGGTCTTAGCTTCTAAATACTGCATTTCTGAACCTATGTTCTGTTCCCAAAGGCGTTCCTGCCGCTCAAAAGTAGTTTTTGCTAAAGTAGCCTGAGTCTCTAATTGTGCTAATTCGCTGGAAAGTCCGCCATCATCAATTTTAGCGAGCACCTGTCCTTTGTTTACTTCCTGACCTTCTTCCACTCGTAGATCCTGGAGAATTCCAGAAAATTCAGAATAAATTAGAATGTTTTCATCGGTGGCAACATCTCCCTGAACTTCAGCATAATGTTTAAAGAGCGTATCATTAACTTTTTGAGTCACTACAAGATCTAAACGCCGGGTTTTATCTAAACGGTCTATGGCCTGGTCTAGCTTGTCTAATTTTTGAGTGAGATCGCTTTGCTCTTTGCTTAGTTCAGCTTTTTTGGCTCTAATCTCGGTAAGATTTTCATTTTCTATAAGTTCGTCTATAGATTTTTCCCCTTTGTTATTTCCACACGATAGAATTAATAGCGGAATACTTATTAAAATAGCTAACTTTTTCATTGTTGATATTTGATGGGTATATTTAGTCTTCATTGTTATATTTTCTGGTATCCAAAAGGTTTTCTAACTCAACCTTTGCGGTAATTACATTTAACATAGATTGTAAGAAATCCTGTTGCGCCTGGTAAAGTTGACGCTGGGCTTCACTTAGCTCAAAACTGCTGGCAATTCCTTCAAAAAACTTAATCTGGTTTTTATTTTCAATTCTTTCGGCTAGTTCCAGGTTTTTCTTTTGCGCCTGGTAATTTTCAAGACTAAACTCGTAATCACTTTTAGCTGAATTGATTTGACGTTTTACTTCGTTTTCGGTTTGTTCCAGTTCTACCATCGCCTGTTCATAGGCAATTTGTTTTTGCTGAGTTCTGGAATTTCTCATTCCGCTGCTAAAAATGGGTATGTTTAAACTTACTCCTAATATAGACTGATCAAAATACTCCTGATCACTATCAAAAAAAGTGAATTGCTGGCTGAAGCCCTGAACACCATAATTTAGAAATCCGCTTAGCGAAGGGAGTGCTTTAGATTTTTCCAGCTTCACTTCAATTTCGCGAGATTCAGCGGTGTTGGCGGCAATTCTGTAATCTATATTTTCTTCAACAGGAATTTCTTCTTGCAATAGTTCCAAATCGAAGTATTGCATTGCCAAGGCATCTAATTCTTCGGTTAGGTTAACAGGTTTTTCTACTGGTATCCCAAGTGTAAGATTGAACATTTCGTAGGCAATATCGCGCATTCGCTGGCTTCGGCTCAAGTTGTTTTTTAAGTTGAGCAAAGTGATTTCTAACTGTTCTACATCTTCTTCTTCAGCGAGACCATTTTTAAAGATCTCATTGGTCTCATCATAATTCTTCTGAACGTTTTCTACATTCTTGTTAAGAATTGCTACGTTTTCTTCCGCAAGCAAAACATTTCCGTAGGCATTTATTACCGCTTTTTTTATTTCAAGATCGGTTTTTGTTTTTGCATTTTCAGAAATTTGAAGCAAGGTTTTAGCCGATTGAATTCCTACAATATAAGAACCATCAAAAATAAGTTGGTTCCAGGTAGCGGTGGCATTTACATTGTGCTTTGTGCCAAAAGTAACCGGGACAAATTCGCCGGGTTCCCCTCCCGCAATTTCTGCCGGAAGCAAGGTAACGGGCAATTTTAAATTGTTTTGATAATCTCCAGTAGCGCTAATTTGTGGTAATCCCTGCGCAATAATCTCCCATTTTTGTTTTAACGCAATTTCAATGTCTTTTTGCGAATTTATTGAGGAGTAATTATTCTCCAGGGCGTATTTTATAGCTTCTTCTAGTGTAAAGCTGTAATCCTCCTGGGTTTCCTGGGCTATGCTGTTTAGCGAGATCAGCAAAATTAACAGGTATCTAAATTTCATTTCCTTGTTTATTAGATTTTAATAATTCATCTAGTGTATTAAGTCCTTTTGCAGTGCAAATTGAATTGAGGTGGTATTTTAAAAAATAATCCATCAATTTTGCATTGCTATATTCGTCTTCCGGGAACAGGTTTTTATCTTTTATTCCCAACATCCCAACAAAGTAAATTCGACTGACAAAAGAAATGGGGATATCCCCCTTATAATGTCCAGTAGTAATGCCACGCTCGAGGTTGTCTATAAGAATTCGCTGAACAATTTCAAATTGCTTTTCACGCAGCGGGAAATAAACCTCTGGGTAATATTTCTTTAGTTGAAATTGAGGAGAGCTTTTCTCATTTTTCAACATTTGCATCGCGTATTTTTTCATCTCATAAGTCTCAACAATAGGATTTAATTTCCTGGAGCTAAGAATGGCAATACCATGTTCTATTTCCTTTATTAAATAGTCTACTGTTGCTTTTACAAGTTTGGTCTTAGTGCTAAAATGTGCATAAATGGTCTTCTTGGATATTGCCATTTTCTGGGCGATATCATCCATTGTTACACTTTTAAATCCCAGACTTAAGAAAAGATCTGTAGCATTTTTTATAATATCTTCTTTCACTCGTTTTATAATTTCGTGCAAAACTACAATACGGAAACGTATAAAACAATAAAAGTTTCCTTAGTTTATATTAATTTAACTTGTTAATAGAATTTCAAGTACTTTCATTTATGTATTTTAGCCGGAAAATTTTTTAGTATGCAGTCTATTTCTCAATACAGGGAAGCTTTTCAGGAGTATTTAGATCTTAAAGTCCAGGTAAAAGAGCCTGAAAATCTTTATGAACCTATGAAGTATATTCTTAGCCTTGGCGGAAAACGCTTAAGACCTGTGTTGGTGCTTATGGCTACTGATATTTTTGAAGCCGATTACAGCAAAGCTTTAGATGCAGCACTGGCGATTGAAATTTTTCATAATTTTTCCCTGGTTCATGATGATATCATGGACGATGCCCCTTTACGCCGTGGGAAGGAGACTGTGCACGAACGCTGGGATATAAATACCGGGATTTTATCTGGAGACGCTATGCTTATAAATGCATACCAGCTTTTTGAAAATTATGACGGAGATACCTTTAAAGAACTGGCACGTTTATTTACTAAAACGGCCATCCAGGTTTGCGAAGGCCAACAATATGATATAGATTTTGAAACCCGTGACGATGTTTCTATCGAGGATTATTTAAAAATGATAGAATACAAAACTGCGGTTTTAGTAGGTGCTTCCTTGCAAATGGGTGCAATTGTAGCTGGTACTTCTATGGAATGTAAAAAATCGGTTTATGAATTTGGTCGCTTGTTAGGCATTGCTTTTCAACTTCAAGACGATTATTTAGATGCTTTTGGAGATCCTGAGACCTTCGGAAAACAATCTGGGGGCGATATTATTGAAAATAAAAAAACCTTTCTTTATCTTAAATCTCTTGAGGCTTCAGGAAAAAGTGAAGCCCGGCAATTAGAACATTTATATACCATAAATCCGGCTGAAACTTCAGGAAAAATTGAAGCAGTAAAAACACTCTTTGAAAACAGTGGCGCTGCAGAGTTAACAAGGCAGGAGATTGAGAAATACACCAATAAAGCATTTGATGTTCTTGATAAAATTGAAACTCCTGAAGAGAAAAAACTTCCATTAAGACAATTTGGTGAAATGCTAATGAATCGTAAGGTCTAAAAATTGGTACTTTTCAAATTGAGAAATTCTTAATATTTAGGTGTTTACACGCTTAGATTTGCAATCAATACACAATTTTGGTGGTATCCTGAAGTTTCTACTATGTTAAACTTCTTATAATTCATAGGATAAATATATCGTTTGCTACAGGCTGTTTTTTCTAAAAATTGTATTTTTGCTATGTTTTACACTCAAAAGAAACATTAGTTTCAACTTATGGATAGATTTTCATTTCTAAACGCTGCACATACGGCATACTTCGCCGAACTTTACGACCAATATCTTCAGTACCCCGATAGTGTAGAGCCCAGTTGGAGGGCTTTTTTTCAAGGTTTTGACTTTGGAATGCAACAAAACGGAGTTTCTGCGGAAACTATGGAGGAAGCTCCTGTAAATTTTCAGGATGGAGAAATCCCGGAACACGTAGTTAAAGAATTTAAGGTAATTCGTCTTATAGATGGTTACCGAACTCGCGGGCACTTGTTTACAAAAACAAACCCGGTTAGAGAAAGACGTAAATATCGCCCAACGCTAGAAATAGATAATTTTGGATTGGAAGAAGGCGATTTAGATACTAAATTCAACGCCGGAGATATGTTGGGGATTGGCCCTAGCTCGCTTCGTGATATTATAAAACACCTGGAAAAGGTGTATTGTGAATCTATCGGGATCGAATATATGTTTATTCGTAAGCCGGAAGAAATTCAATGGATTCAGGATAGGTTGAATAAAAATGAAAATCATCCCAACTTTAGTGATGACGAGAAAAAGAAGATCCTGAAGAAATTAAATCAGGCAGTTTCCTTTGAATCATTTTTGCACAGAAAATATGTAGGTCAAAAACGTTTTTCACTAGAAGGTGGAGAGAGTTTAATTCCTGCCTTAGATGCGCTTATTGAAAGAGCCGCAGATCTTGGCGTAAAAGATTTTGTTATGGGTATGGCTCACCGTGGCCGACTGAATACTCTTACTAATATTTTCGGAAAAAGCGCTAAAGATATTTTTAGCGAATTCGATGGGAAAGATTATGAGCAGGATATATTTGATGGAGATGTAAAATATCACCTGGGTTGGACTTCTTGTCGTCAAACCGATAATGGAAAAGAAATTAATATAAATATAGCGCCAAATCCGTCTCACCTTGAGGCTGTGGGTCCTGTAGTAGAAGGTATAGCAAGAGCTAAACAGGATAGACACTATGGTGGTGATAATATGAAAGTATTGCCCATTTTAGTGCACGGGGATGCCGCAATTGCTGGTCAGGGAGTTGTTTATGAAGTAGTGCAAATGGCGCAACTGGAAGGTTATCAAACCGGTGGAACTATTCATATTGTAGTAAACAACCAAATTGGTTTTACCACCAATTATCTTGATGGTCGTTCATCAACGTATTGTACCGATGTTGGTAAAGTAACCCTTTCTCCAGTATTACACGTAAATGCAGATGACGCAGAAGCTGTTGTTCACGCTATTATGTTTGCTCTGGATTTTAGAATGAAATTCAAACGTGATGTATTTATAGATCTTTTAGGATATAGAAAATATGGGCATAATGAAGGAGATGAGCCTAAATTTACTCAGCCAAAATTATATAAAGCAATTTCCAAGCATAAAAATGCATTGGATATTTATGCTGAAAAACTTAAATCGGCTAATATTATTGACGATGAATATTTGTCTAAACTCGAAGAGGAATATAAAGCTGATTTAGAAGAAAACCTGGAAGATTCCAGGAAAGAAGAAACCACCAGGATCACTCCTTTTATGCAAGATGAGTGGGATGGTTTCGAGAATGTTTACGAAGATGAAATGATGAAGGAAATGGATACCACTTACAAGATAGAAGATCTTGATAAGGTGGCAGATGCTATTTCCAAACTTCCTGATGATAAAAAGTTTATGCGTAAGGTGAAAAAGATCATTGATCTTCGCCATACACTTTACTTTGAGGATGACAAGCTTGATTGGGCTATGGGCGAGCACCTTGCTTATGGTTCTTTAATGAAAGAGGGATTTAATATTAGAATTAGCGGGCAGGATAGTGAAAGAGGTACTTTTTCTCACCGTCACGCAATTGTAAAAGTAGAAGATAGTGAAGAAGAAATTATTCTTCACAACAATATAGAAGGTAGAGATGGCGATTTTTTCGTCTATAACTCTCCGCTTTCAGAATATGGTGTAATGGGGTTTGATTATGGTTATGCTATGGCAAGTCCTAATACACTAACAATTTGGGAGGCCCAGTTTGGAGATTTTGTGAATGGCGCCCAAATAATGATAGATCAGTATATTTCTGCAGCAGAAGATAAGTGGAAATTACAGAACGGATTGGTGCTTTTCTTGCCTCATGGGTATGAAGGCCAGGGAGCTGAACACTCTTCAGCAAGAATGGAGCGTTTTCTTCAGCTTTGTGCTAAAGATAATATGTATGTGGCAGATGTTACTACACCAGCCAATATGTTTCATATCTTACGTAGGCAGATGAAAGCCGGGTTTAGAAAGCCTTTGGTAATTTTTACACCTAAAAGCTTGTTGAGACATTCAAAAGTAATTTCAACAAAAGAAGATTTCGCAGAAGGTAGTTTCCAGCCGCTATTAGACGATCCAAAAGCGAAAGCTAAAGACGTGAAATCCCTGGTATTTTGTACAGGTAAATTTTACTACGATCTGTTAGAATATAAAGAAGAAAATCATCGGGATGATGTAGCTTTAGTACGTGTAGAACAATTGTTCCCACTGCCTATAGAGCAAATGAAGAAAACGATCAAGAAATACAAGAATGCTGAAGATGTAGTTTGGGCTCAGGAAGAACCTAGAAATATGGGAGCTTACGGGCATATGTTACTACACTTTGATGAAGCTAAGAGTTTTAGAGTTTGCAGTAGAAAATTCTATGGTTCTCCGGCTGCCGGTAGTTCTGTAAGATTTAAAAAGCGTCACGAAAAAGTGATCGCAAGTGTTTTTGACAAAACAGTAGAGAATTAATTAAATTTAAATAACGAATCCAATGTTTTCGCCTGGCGGAAACTTTAAATAAAAACAAAGATCATGGCCTTAGAAATGAAAGTTCCTTCTCCGGGGGAATCTATAACCGAAGTTGAAATAGCCGAATGGCTGGTTGAAGACGGTGACTACGTAGAAAAAGATCAGGCAATAGCCGAAGTTGATAGTGATAAAGCTACCTTAGAACTTCCAGCTGAAGCCAGCGGAATTATCACGCTTAAAGCTGAAGAAGGAGATGCTGTTGCTGTGGGCGAAGTAGTTTGTCTAATCGATACCGAAGCTGAAAGGCCAGGTGGAGGTGATGATAAAAAAGAGTCTAAAGACAAGAAAGAATCTAAAGACAATAAAGATAAAGAGGAGTCTAAAGACGAATCTTCAGAGAAAAAAGAGAAGGAAGATAAGGCTGAGGCTAAAACTGAAGAACCTTCCAAGTCTTCAACACCTTCTCAAAAGCAGGATTCACATGCAAAAGGTAGCCCATCTCCAGCGGCTAAGAAGATTCTTGATGAAAAAGGGATTGATAGTAAGGATGTGAATGGTAGCGGTAGAGATGGCCGTATTACGAAAGAGGACGCTGTGGAGGCGAAAGCTTCTATGGGAAGTCCTGGGACAGGAAAACGTGGTGAATCTAAGAAGAAAATGTCCATGCTTCGTAGAAAAGTAGCCTCGAGATTGGTTTCAGTTAAAAATGATACCGCGATGCTTACTACTTTTAATGAAGTAGATATGCAGCCTATCTTTAACCTGAGAAAAAAATATAAAGAAGAATTTAAAGACAAGCATGGGGTAAGTTTAGGCTTTATGTCTTTCTTTACGCTGGCAGTTGTGAGAGCGCTGGATCAATATCCAGGTGTGAATTCTATGATAGATGGCGATCACCAAATTACCTTTGATTATAAAGATATTAGTATTGCGGTTTCAGGGCCAAAAGGTTTGATGGTTCCGGTAATTAGAAATGCTGAAAATCTTAGCTTTAGAGGTGTTGAAGATGAGGTGAAACGTTTGGCTACGAAAGCACGTGATGGAAAAATCACTGTAGATGAAATGACTGGTGGTACTTTTACAATTACCAACGGAGGAGTGTTTGGATCTATGCTTTCAACTCCAATTATCAATCCTCCACAAAGTGCAATTTTAGGAATGCATAATATCGTAGAACGTCCAGTGGCTATAGACGGTCACGTTGAGATTCGTCCTATTATGTATGTAGCCCTTTCTTATGATCACAGGATTATTGATGGGAAAGAATCTGTTGGTTTCCTTGTAGCTATTAAAGAGGCTATTGAGAATCCAGAAGAATTATTGATGGATAAAGATGTAAAAAGAGCTCTTGAGCTTTAATTTATACAATATTTAAATACTAAAAAAGGCAGCCAATTGGCTGCCTTTTTTTTTTGATACCACAAATAACAAATTAAAATAATAATAAATTCAGAATGTTTAAAAATAGAACGCATACCACAAAGATTCCCAGTAAAATATAAAGGAAACTGTTTTGAGTTTTATTTTTTGACACGCCAGGCATTCTACTAATATTGATTACCTCAAACTTAAAAAGTATGCGGTGACGGGTCAAGGGGATATTTCCCCTTATCTGTTTCTACTTTAAGTATAACGCCGGTGCTTTGTAATCTATGACGGCTTTTCCTTTTCTTAAAAGGTCAGCGCCAATTATCCCATGAACCTTTTCAGCTTCGTGGTTTATAAGGGCTTCATTTACGTGACGAAGATCAAAAAGGACAAGGTCTACTTTTTTCTTTTTCCAACCTTTAATTTCTATTCGGTTCTTTTGTGCAATTTGAGTGATCATGTTAGTTGCACCTGCCCCGGCAGCCTTAACATCGCTATCTTCTGCCAGGAGTTTAAAATGTTTAACAGATTCAAGACCAACACAAGTGCTGGAAGCTCCGGTGTCTAATATAAAGTTTCCTTCAATATTGTTAATTTTGGCTACCAATTCAAGATGTTGGGTTTTGGTATATTTCAGTTTTATACGCTTAAATCCTTTTTCTTTCAGCAATTTTTTTAAAGATGACATTCTTTGTGTTTTTCGCAAAGATAGGTCTTCAAAATAAATTATTTTTGCTTTTATGATTTTAACCGATACGCATATACATCTTTACAGCGAAGATTACGAAAATGACAGGGACGAACTGATAGAAAATGCCTTTAAACAAAACATTGAGCGGTTCTTTCTTCCCGCAATAGATTCTGATACTACAGAAGCTATGTATAGTCTTGAGGCTCGTTATCCCGATAATATTTTTCTCATGATGGGTTTGCATCCAACTCATGTTCAGGAGAATTTTGAAGCTGAATTGGAGCATGTAGAAGAACAATTTGCAGAAAGAAGACTCTACGCTGTAGGGGAAATAGGCATAGACCTGCACTGGGATAAAAGCACATTAGAGATTCAGCAGGAAGCTTTTAGGAGGCAAATTAAGCTTGCTAAAAAGTACAAGCTTCCAATTGTAATTCATTGCAGGAAAGCTTTTGATGAGGTTTTTGATGTTTTGGAAGAAGAAAAAAGTGACGATCTCTTCGGAATTTTTCATTGTTTTACAGGGAATTTCGAGCAGGCTAAAAGAGCTCTTTCTTATAATCTTAAGTTAGGAATTGGGGGAGTAGTCACTTTTAAAAATGGAAAAATTGATAAATTTTTAAAAGAAATTCCGCTTACGGAAATTCTGTTAGAGACCGATGGGCCCTATCTATCACCCTCTCCTTACAGGGGGAAACGAAATGAACCCGAGTATCTTTTAAAAGTTGCAGAAAAGCTTGCTGAAGTTTACGACAAGCCCCTGACCGAAATTGCTGAAATTACTACCCAAAATTCAAAAGATATATTTGGGATATAAAGGAGGTTAAAATTAAAATTTGTTCATTTGCCTAGCTAACACAATATTGCGTGAAAGAATTTGAAGACATAAGGTTTTATAACGAGAACGAGGTGCAAACGGCCTTGCAGGAATACAAGAGGCATCCAATGGTAAAAGCCCTTTTGCAATTTACGTTCCCCGAAAAAAGTTATTCAGAAATTGAAACTGTGCTGGGA
The DNA here is from genome assembly GCF_000745315.1 of Salegentibacter sp. Hel_I_6. NCBI lineage: Bacteria > Pseudomonadati > Bacteroidota > Flavobacteriia > Flavobacteriales > Flavobacteriaceae > Salegentibacter > Salegentibacter sp. Hel_I_6. Next base: position 2,427,106 of record NZ_JQNQ01000001.1, read on the forward strand.
GAATGTAATTCCATTAGAGATTTTCAAACGAAGGTGATCTATAATTCCGTGCTTAAAGTTATCGAAAAAAGTACTGAAGGGCTTACCTATAACGGCTTTGATAAATTGGATAACGATCAGGCTTACTTTTATATTTCCAATCATCGCGATATTATTCTCGACACCTGCCTTATAAACACCACGCTTTATGAGCAGGATCTTATAATGACAGCCTCTGCTATTGGAGATAACCTGGTGCGAAAGCCTTTTCTTATGGCTTTGTCTCGTTTAAACAGGAATTTTCTTGTAAAGCGAGGAATAAGCCCCAGGGAGATGCTAAAGAGTTCTATGGTACTTTCAGAATATATTAAAAAATTACTTCTGGAGGATGGACGATCGGTTTGGATGGCGCAAAGAGAAGGAAGAACTAAAGATGGAAGTGATTATACACAGCAAGGGGTGTTAAAAATGCTGGCGATGGCCAAGGGTGAAAAAAGTTTGGCAGAATATTTTACCGAAATTAAAATAGTTCCGGTAGCTATTTCTTATGAATTTGACCCTACAGATATTCTAAAAATGCCTGAACTTATGGCAAAAAGAATGAAGGAAGAATATGTTAAATCTGCTAACGAAGACTTTAATTCCATTATGCAGGGTGCTATGGGAAATAAAGGTCGTATTCATATTAACGCAGGGGAAATTCTTGGTAAAGAAGTTTTTGAGGATATTGAAAAAGAACATACTTCTATTAATGCGCAACTAAAAGCGGTAGCAACAAAGATAGATCAGCATATTTACAAGAATTATAAATTGTGGCCAGCAAATTATATCGCATTCGATTTACTAAAGAATTCAGAAAACTACGCAGATAAGTATTCCGATAAGGAAAAAAGACAGTTTGAGCGGCGCCTTAGCCGAAGAGTAGATGTGAAGAACCCCCTGGAGCTTAACAGTTATTTATTAATGTATGCAAACCCTGTAATTAATAAAGAAGCGCTTTATGAAGAAAAGAGCTAAGATCCTACTTATTTATACCGGCGGTACTATAGGGATGATTAAAGATTATGATTCGGGAGCCCTTAAAGCCTTTAATTTTGATGAACTTTTACAAAATATACCCGAATTAAAAATCCTTGAACACGAGATTAATACCTTAAGTTTTGAAGATCCAATAGATTCCTCGAATATGAATGTGGAATGTTGGATTAAGGTTGCTAATACTATTCAGGAGAATTTCGAAACCTATGATGGTTTTGTAGTCTTGCACGGGAGTGATACCATGTCTTATACCGCTTCGGCCCTGAGTTTTATGTTTGAAAATCTTACCAAGCCTATTATTTTTACCGGCTCTCAATTGCCTATTGGAGATCTTAGAACTGACGCTAAAGAGAATTTAATTACCAGTATTCAAATTGCAGGTTTACAAAAAAATGGAAAACCGGTAATTTCTGAAGTCGGGCTTTATTTTGAATATAAATTATACCGGGCTAACAGGACCACGAAAATTAATGCAGAACATTTCCAGGCCTTTGCTTCATTAAATCATCCTCCGTTGGCTGAATCTGGTGTTTATCTTTCAGTGAATTATAACGCACTATGGCGTCCAAACTGGAGACAAAGAACAAAACTTCATACAGGATTTAATAACGAAGTACTTATTTTAAAAATTTTCCCGGGAATTAATGCCAGTACAGTAGAATATATGTTATCTAAACCCGGTTTAAAAGGAGTGGTTTTAGAAACTTATGGGAGCGGTAATGCCCCAAGCAATGATTGGTTTTTAGATATTCTAAAAAGAAAAATTGCTGAAGGATTATTGGTGGTAAATGTAACACAATGCATTGGGGGTAGCGTCATGATGGGGCAATATGAGACTAGTGTTCAGCTTAAAAAAATAGGAGTAGTTTCAGGAAAAGATATAAGTACTGAAGCTGCGGTGGCAAAATTAATGTACCTTTTGGGCAAAGAATTGTCTCCAAAAGTGTTTAAAACTATCTTTGAAACCTCTCTTAGAGGGGAAATGTCATAAAATTAACGGCAGATGCTTGACGAAGTATATTTTTTTTCGTTATTTGGCGCACCGTTTAAAAAACGTTAAGAAAGAGAGGTGGCCGAGTGGTCGAAGGCGCACGCCTGGAAAGTGTGTATACGCCACAAGCGTATCGAGGGTTCGAATCCCTTCCTCTCTGCAATAATTATTATATTTTTATTAAAAATTTATTTTTATATCTTTAACCCTTTAACTAATTAAATTAAGACAAACAGTAATGAAAAGATTATTTTCTATTTTGGTAATCGCCGCGGTGATGGTACTTGGAGCCGGAAACCTAAATGCGGCCGATAATGTAAACACATTACCTGGTACAATTGTGAATTTTGTACAAGACGAAGAGGCTGCAGCTGCCGCAGATGAGGCAGAGGAAGAAACTCTTGGTTTTCATCAGGAACTTAAAAAACGATTTATAGAAGGTGGGCCTGCATTTATGGGGATCGTTCTTCTATGTTTAATTCTTGGTTTGGCTGTTGCCATAGAGAGAATTATCTTTTTAAACTTATCTACAACGAATACCAGAAAACTGGCTAGAAATGTAGAAGATGCTTTAAACAGTGGTGGTGTAGAGTCAGCTAAGGAAGTTTGTAGAAATACAAAAGGACCTGTTGCTTCTATCTATTATCAGGGTCTGGATCGTGCAGACGAAAGTATTGACGCTGCAGAGAAAGCTGTTGTAGCTTACGGTGGTGTGCAAATGGGGCAATTAGAGAAGAATGTTTCCTGGTTGTCTTTATTTATTGCTATTGCTCCTATGCTTGGTTTCATGGGTACTGTAATTGGTATGATTACCGCCTTCGATAGAATTGAAGCTGCAGGTGATATGCAACCATCTCTTGTTGCCGGAGGTATTAAAGTGGCACTTCTTACTACCGTATTTGGTTTGATCGTGGCTATTATTCTTCAAATATTTTACAATTACATCATCGCTAAGATAGATAGTATTGTAAATGATATGGAGGATGCATCTATCACTCTTATCGATATGTTGGTAGCTTACAAAAACAAAAAAAGAATCTAAGACCAGATTAAATTATGACTTTACATAAAATATTAAAATATGTATCTATCGTTATAGGCGTTATAGGTCTTATCCTACTGGGAAGGATCTTGGCTGAAGACGGTGATGCTATAGAGGCCTCGGCCGATTTGCAATCCAGTCTCCTCAATCCATTTATGTATGTAGCATATTTAGTATTGTTGATTGTTATTGCTTTGGTTGCTATCTTTGTGATTAAAGGCCTGTTTAAAGGAAATATTAAAACTACACTTATTGCAATTGGATCTTTTATAGGGATTATATTAATCGCTTATCTTGTTACAGAAGGATCTCAAATGACGCTTAAAGATGGAAGTATACTTTCAGCCGATACAGCGCATTGGATAAGTGCAGGTTTAGTAACTTTCTATATCCTTGCGGGAATTGCGATTCTGGCAATGGTGATTTCAGGAGTTAAAAAATTAACGAAGTAAAATTATGGCAAAAAGAGATGCACCAGAAGTTAATGCCGGTTCTATGGCCGATATTGCTTTCTTGCTCCTTATCTTCTTTCTGGTTACTACAACTATTGAGACAGATACAGGGATTAGCAGGAAGTTGCCGGAATGGCAACCTGAAGAGCAGGATCCGCCGATAATTAAAGAACGGAACATCTTCCAGGTACTGGTTAATTCTAATAATGAATTGCTAGTAGAAGATGAGAACATGGAAATCGGGGAATTGAGACAGGCAGCTGTTGAATTTCTTGATAATGGTGGAGGTACAGGCGAAGAAGCTTGTGATTTTTGCCAGGGACTAGGAGACCCGGCATCTTCTGTTAACCCACAGAAAGCAATTATTTCTTTGGTAAATAACAGGGGTACCGAGTATGGAACCTATATCGCAGTTCAAAATGAACTTGTTGCAGCTTATAATCAATTAAGAGATAGAGAAGCGCAACGTTTATTCGGAACTAGTTATACAGAAATGGAGGCTGGATATAATGACTCTCGTACGAGTGAAGGTGATAAAGAAACGCTTAAGGAACGTATCGAATTAATTAAAGATATGATTCCTCAAAAACTTTCTGAAGCAGAACCTCAGGGTTAATAGCCTTATAAACTAAACTTAAATTTAAGACTCAATTATGTCTAAATTCAAAAAGAAAAAATCTGAAGGCCAACCAGCTATTAGTACAGCATCTTTACCAGATATTGTATTTATGTTATTGTTCTTCTTTATGGTGGTAACCGTAATGAGGCAGAATACATTAATGGTAGAGAATAAATTGCCTTTTGCCGATCAGGTTGAGAAGCTGGACAAGAAAGACCTTGTAATGTATATTTACGCAGGGAAGCCGAGTCCGCGTTATCAGGAAAGATTCGGTTCTGAAGCCAGAATCCAGTTGAACGATAAATTTGCCAGTGTGGATGAAGTTCAACAATTTATTTTCGCTGAAAGAGAGACTAAACGTGAAGAATTGATACCATATCTTACAACTGCCCTTAAGGTAGATGAAGAAACAAATATGGGATTAGTTTCAGATATTAAGCAAGAGCTTAGAAAAGCTGAAGCCTTAAAGATCAATTATACCACTAAACAAGGTGATGCGGCTGAAAATATGCAATAACAGCCAATAATCTTTTTTCAAAACTGTAGAAACATCCTGTTCAAATTTAAATATTGGGCAGGATGTTTTTTTATCTTTAAATGCTATATATCTTCGGTTTAAATGAAAAAAATATTCACTGCCTTTCTCTTCTTTCTCTTTCTTTGTATTCCTCTTTTAGCTCAAACTGAAAGCCAGGAAGGCCGTATTCCAGACTCAGTTCCTTCGGTAATAGACAGCCTTTATAGGGAAGATCAATTTTATGTAGGATTTACTTTTAATTTAATAGGTAATAAGCCAGAGTCAATTTCTCAATCTGGTTTTTCTGGAGGACTACATGCAGGATTTACAAGAGATTTCCCTCTAAATAAACGTCGAAATATAGCCATTGCAGCAGGTTTAGGATGGTCTTTAAATAGTTATAGCCATAATCTTTTTATAGGAGAGGATGAAGGTGGAGAAAGTATTTTTAGAAACTTAACCCGGGATTTAGATTATAATACCAATAGATTTACGATGCAACTCGTAGAGGCTCCGCTGGAATTTCGTTGGCGCACTTCTACGGCTGAAACTTACAAGTTCTGGAGGATTTACACCGGATTGAAATTTGGCTATGTCTATCACTTTAGAAGCAATTTTGTCCAGCCCGATAATCAAGTTGTTCAAACAGATGTGCCCGATTTAGATCGTTTCCGTTTGGGTGCAACTTTTACTTTTGGGTATAATACATTTAATTTTCACTTTTATTATAGCCTGAATTCGCTATTTCCTGATGTAAATTTAAATGGAGAAACCCTTGATATCTCTGTATTTAGAGTTGGTTTAATGTTCTATATCTTATAACCAATAATAAAGAACCACAGCCTGCGGGATTACTCCACAGGCAAGTCCGAGTAAAAGTTCGCCGTAGGTGTGTGCTTTATAGTAAATTCTAGAGGAAGCGGTCAATCCAAGAGCGAGGATTAAGAAACTAATAGTGTAGGTTATATTAATATTGAAATTTAAGCTTAAACCTATAAGGAAGACGATAAGTCCACCCATACCCATCATATGTAGGCTGGCTTTTATTCGAAAACTCGCTAAAGTAAAGGCTAATATGGTAGCAAATAAAATTCCTACAAAATAGTAATACAAAGCTGCATAATTATAGGAATTTAAAATTTGATTTAATACCATTAAGATCAAAATGGTAAAGAAGAACAACGGCCATTTTCTTTCTCTTACATCTTCAAGAAATATAGATTGAGCTTTACCAAGATTTTTCAGTAAAAAGTAAAATACTACGGGTATAAATATGGTTAAGATAGATATCGCTAAAAGTTTAGCCTGAATTACCCCATGTGGAAAAAACCGCGGTGTAAATAAGAAATAAAGTGAACTTCCTGCTAGTGGTATCCAAAGCGGATGGAAAATAAAAGAAGCACTTTTTAAAAGGAATCTCATTAAATTTCTTTTCGCAATCTTGCAACCGAAATATCTAACTGTTCCCTGTATTTCGCTACCGTTCTTCTGGCAATTGGATAACCTTTATCTTTTAAAACTTTCGCGAGTTTTTCATCGGTAAGCGGTTTGCGTTTGTCTTCCTCTTCAATAGACATTTCCAGAATTTTCTTGATCTCTCTGGTAGAAACATCTTCCCCCTGGTCGTTTTTCATAGATTCAGAGAAGAATTCTTTTATAAGTTTAGTTCCATATGGAGTGTCTACATATTTACTATTAGCCACCCTGGAAACTGTAGAAACATCCATTTCTATCTCATCGGCAATGTCTTTTAAAATCATTGGTCTAAGATTTCGCTCATCACCAGTAAGAAAGTATTCTTTTTGATAATTCATAATTGAACTCATCGTAACCATCAAAGTTTGCTGGCGTTGTTTTATCGCTTCAATAAACCATTTTGCAGCATCCAGCTTCTGCTTTATAAACATTACCGCATCTTTCTGCGCTTTTGTTTTTTCTTTAGATTCTTTATAGCCTTTTAGCATATCACTGTAATCACGGGAAACGTGCATTTGAGGCGCATTTCTGCCGTTAAGGCTAAGTTCTAAATCCCCGTCTACAATCTTGATTGTAAAATCTGGAATAACGTGTTCCACCATTCGAGTATTTCCCGAATAAGAACCACCAGGTTTTGGATTTAAATGTTCAATTACATCTATAGCCTGGCGAAGTTCATCTTCAGAAATATCGTGTCTTGAAAGTATTTTGGAATAATGCTTTTTACTGAATTGATCGAAAGAGCGCACCATAATATCCTCGGCCAATTCTACGGCTTTTGTTGGTTCTTTTCGTTTCAATTGAATAAGAAGACATTCCTGAAGCGATCTTGCACCCACACCCGCCGGATCAAGTTCCTGGACTTTTTTAAGTACTTTCTCTACCGATTTTTCATCGGTGTAGATATTTTGAGTAAAAGCAAGATCATCAACCACATCCTGCAACTCTCTTCTTAAATACCCACTTTCATCAACACTTCCTACCAAAAAAGCGGCAATTTGCTCTTCGGTTTCATCAAATCTAAGTGTACTTAATTGTGTGGTTAGGTATTGTGTAAATGATGTTCCGGCAGCATAAGGCACGCTTTTTTCATCATCATCTGGGCTGTAATTATTCGCCTGAAGCCTATAATTTGGTACCTCATCATCACTCAAATATTCATCAACATCAATTTCGGTTTCTATAGATTCAGTTCCTTCATCTTCCCGCTCACGGTCATTATAGTCATCCTCATATTCCTCATACTCATCCTTAGTTTCCACCTTACCATCTTCCAAAGCAGGATTATCTTCCAGTTCCTGTTTTATACGCTGCTCAAAAGCTTGCGTAGGAAGTTGGATAAGCTTCATCAGCTGAATTTGCTGGGGGGAAAGCTTTTGGGATAATTTGAGATTTAGTTGCTGTTTAAGCATAAATTTATTTTACTAAGCTCACTTTATAAGTGAGATTTAATTGTTTCAACGCTATTTTGAAACAATTGTTGTTTATAACAAAAATACGGAAAACAATACTACACAGCATTTGGCATAGTAAATGATTGTGGTAAAATTTTGTTAAGTATTCTTAGCTAATCTCTTAAATTCTCTGAATTTCTTCGGAAGCGGAAGCTCGAAAACCATTTTTTCTTTAGTGATAGGATGTTGAAATTCAAGTCCTGTAGCTGCTAAAAATAAACCGCTTTTGTTTATTATTTCTGAAGCTTTTCCGTAAAGTTTATCGCCAATAATGGGGTTGCCTTTTTTAGCAAGATGAATTCTTATTTGGTGAGTTCTTCCGGTTTTAGGATATGCTTTTACGAGGCTGAAATTTTCATTTTTAAGCTTAAAATCTTTTAAAACTTCAATATTAGTTTTGGCATCTTTTTCCTCGATAGAATCATTCAGTATTGAATCTTCAATCTTCCCAGAAACCAGCGCGTAATAACTTTTCTGAATCTTTTTTTCTTCAAATAGTCTGTTTAAATCCACCTGCACCGCTTTGCTTTTAGCAATAAGCAATAAGCCCGAAGTTGGGTTGTCTAAACGGTGAACGGGTAGGGGAGCTGGTAGTGCATCTTTGGCTTTAGATTCCTTTAAATTAAAAGGAAGGGCGTTTTCTATGGTTTTAAAATAATTTCCACTGGTGGGGATTCCTGGAGGTTTATGAATTATCGCAAGAAATTCATCTTCATAAATTATTTCCAGTTTTAAAGTGAATACTTTCTTTTCCTCAATTTTAGGCTCAAGAAGCTCTATTTTTTGACCCTCATGGATCCAGTCTGAAGTTTTTGCGGGTTTACCGTCTAAAAGAATAAGTTCTTTTTTTAAAGCTTTTTTAAGTGAACTTTTGGTAGGTAAAGAAGTAAATATCGAAACCGCATATTCCTGTAACCTGATTTTTTCGGTAACAACAGGAACAATATGCGTTTCTTTGATTTTCAATGGGAGAGTCTAATGGGAGAAATCTAAATAAGTTTTTAAGATTGTCATCCTGAATTTATTTGAGGATCTAACGTGTGCAAAATTAAAATCATCTTAGAATCCCGTAGCGAAATTCGGGATAAAGTCTGAAACAAGTTCAGCTTGTCGGTGACGATTTGATTAAAAAACCTCACAGTTGTAAAAACTGTGAGGTTTGAATATATCTAATTCTTAGAATTCGGCATTTCCAGGGAATCTAGGGAAAGGAATTACATCCCTAATATTTCCCATTCCGGTTACAAATTGAACCAGACGTTCAAACCCAAGTCCGAAGCCACTGTGAACACAGGTTCCGAACTTTCGGGTATCTAAGTACCACCAAAGTTCTTTTTCGTCTATATTTAACTCCTTCATTTTATTTAGAAGTACATCTAAACGCTCTTCTCTTTGCGAACCACCAACAATTTCTCCAATCCCAGGGAAAAGGATATCCATTGCTCTTACGGTTTTTCCATCTTCATTAAGACGCATGTAGAAGGCCTTGATATTTGCAGGGTAATCAAATAATATTACCGGGCATTTAAAATGTTTTTCAACTAAAAAACGTTCGTGTTCACTTTGCAAATCGGCGCCCCATTCTTCAATAATATAGTTGAATTTTTTCTTTTTATTGGGCTTTGAATTTTTAAGGATTTCAATAGCTTCAGTATAACTAACTCTCTTAAAGTTGTTATCTATTACAAAATGAAGTTTCTCCAATAATCCCAATCCGCTGCGGTCTGCTTTAGGTTTGGCTTCTTCTTCAGCTTTAAAACGTTTGTCTAAAAATTCAAGGTCGTCCTGGCAGTAATCTAAAATATATTTTAGTACATATTTTATAAAGTCTTCAGCTAGATCCATATTGCCGTCCAGATCACAAAAAGCAACTTCAGGCTCTATCATCCAGAATTCGGCTAAATGGCGGGAAGTATTAGAATTTTCAGCTCTAAATGTTGGGCCAAAAGTATAGATCTGCCCAAGTCCCATCGCGTAGGCTTCACCTTCCAGTTGTCCTGAAACCGTTAAATTAGTTTCTTTTCCGAAGAAATCTTCATGAAAATCTATACTGCCACCTTCATTCTTTGGTGGGTTTTCCATATCTAAAGCGCTAACTCTAAACATTTCGCCGGCACCTTCGGCATCACTTCCGGTAATAATTGGAGTGTTTACATAATGAAAGTTATTTTGCTGAAAATAACTATGTACAGCAAAAGACAGTTTAGATCGCACACGCATAATGGCGCCAAAAGTATTTGTGCGCACACGTAAATGTGCCTGCTCTCTTAATTTCTCCAGGCTGTGTCGCTTGGGAGAAAGAATGGTAAGTTTTACTTCTTCGGGATTTGCATCGCCAAGAATTTTAAACTCTTTTACCTCAATCTCAACTCGTTGCTGATTTCCCTGGCTTTCAACCAAAGTTCCTTTTACAGAAACGGCAGCACCAACGGTGATTCTTTTAAGCTCGTCCTGGTCAAAATTCTCAAAATCTATTACACATTGCAGGTTGTTAATGGTAGAACCATCGTTTAAGGCAATAAAGCGATTGCTCCTAAAAGAACGAACCCAGCCGTTCACCTCAAATTCCTGTAGAAATTGATTGCTGTCTAATATTTCAGCAATTTTTGCTTGTATCATTTATGTTAGATTTAGAAAAAACAAATATAATTTATCCGTCTCAGCCTGCAAAGCAAGCCGGTTTTTATTAATCACTCAAGGAGGTTAATTCCCCAAGCGCTTTGTTGATTATCTTTCTGAATTTTTAGATTCCTCTTTTTCAATTTCGGCTTCGTCTTCTTCGGTTTCAATAATCTTCATTGCGGGTTCTTTCATAACTTCTTTGTTGGCAATATTTTTCTCTAAGGAAAGCAATAAAGAAGGAAGTAATAATAAATTAGCCAGCATTGCGAAAAGTAAGGTTGCTGAAACGAGACCACCAAGAGCTACAGTTCCCCCAAAACTACTAATCATGAATACCGAAAACCCGAAAAACAGCACAATAGAAGTATAAAACATACTAACTCCTGTTTCCCGTAGCGCCGCGTAAACCGAACGTTTAATTTTCCAATTATTAGCTTTTAGTTCCTGCCTGTATTTTGCTAAAAAGTGAATAGTATCATCTACCGAAATCCCGAAAGCTATACTAAATACCAGGATTGTAGAAGGTTTTATAGGAACACCTAAAAAGCCCATCATTCCTGCAGTTACCAGCAAAGGTAGGAGGTTAGGAACCAGGGAAACAATAATCATTCTAAACGATCTAAACATCCAGGCCATAAATATTGCAATTAATAAAATGGCCAGGGAAAGCGAAATAATAAGATTTTTTACCAGGTAATTGGTTCCTTTTTGGAAGATAAAAGCTTTACCCGTCATGGAAATTTCGTAACGTTCCTGGGGGAAAATTTTATTGATTTGGGGCCAGAGGTCTTCTTCCAGTTCTTCCATTTTATCGGTTCCCACATCTTTCATATAAGTGGTAATTCTCGCATACCTTCCCGTACTGTCTATATAAGAAGTGAGTAAATTTTCATTTGAAGAAAATCCTTTGGTGTACGGCATAATAAAGTTTTGTTCCTGCGAACTTGGTAATTGATAATATTGGGCATCGCCGTTATAAAACGCCTGTTTAGAATATTTTACCAGCCGGGTTATGGAAATTGGCTGAGAAAGTTCAGGAATTTCAGCCAGATGATTTTCCAGTTCTTCCATGCGTTTAAGGGTAGCAGGTTTTAAAACACCATTTTTTCGTTTAGTATCTACAAGAATTTCTAAAGGCATCACCCCGTCAAATTCTTCTTCAAAGAATTTAATATCCTGGAAGAATTCAGCTTCTTCGGGCATATCTTCTAATAAACTGCCTGAGATTTTTATGGTGTAAATTCCTATAATACTCGCTACTAAAAGAATAATGGAGGTAATATAGATGCTGATGCGGCGGTGTCTCACCATTTGCTCCATCCAGTTTACAAAACCACCAATCCAGCGCTTGTTAAGGTGTTTTAGATGTTTGCGCCTGGGCAAATTCATATAACTGTAGATTATAGGAATTATCAACAGGCTTAGAATAAAAATCGCCACAATATTTATAGAAGCAACAATACCAAATTCCTTTAGCAGCGTGCTATCGGTAAGTATAAAAGTTGCAAAACCCGAGGCGGTGGTAATATTGGTCATTAAAGTGGCATTTCCCACTTTGGTGATTACTCTTTGAAGTGATTTTGCCTGGTTTCCGTGTTTTTTAATTTCCTGTTGATATTTATTTATCAGAAAAATACAGTTGGGAATTCCTATTACAATAATTAATGGCGGGATAAGTGCAGTAAGTACCGTGATTTCATAATTAAACAAGCCTATTACCCCAAAGGCCCACATTACCCCAATGCAAACCGTGATCATAGAAATAATCGTTGCTCTAATAGATCTGAAAAAGAAGAAAAATATAAGCGATGTCACCCCAAGTGCTGCGAGAATAAAAAGCCCTATTTCATCAATTATATTCTGGGAATTCAAGGTTCTTATGTAAGGCATTCCAGAGACTTTTACGTCTATGCCTGTTTTTTCTTCAAAATTAGCAATGAGGGGTTGCAGCTCATCTATAACAAAGGTTTTGCGTTCTTTAGAATTAACGATTTCTTTATTTAAATAAATAGCCGATTGTAAGGTGTTGGAATGTGAACTATAGACCAGGTTTTCATAAAATGGTAACTCATTGTAAAGTTGATCCTGATATTGTTGAAGTTCTTCTTCGGTAGGATTATCTTCAGTAATAAAAGGCACCATCTCAAATCGGCTGGGATCTTCAAACTTCTTTAATTGCTGAAGATTACTAACCGAAATTGCATAATCTACCGCAGGGAAGGCTTCGAGTTTTTGTGTGATTTCTTTCCAGGCCTTAAAATTCTCAGCTTTAAAGAGACTGGAATCTTTTACTCCCAAAAGTATAATATTCCCTTCTTCTCCAAATTTGTCTAAAAACTCGTTATACGCAATATTATCTTCGTGATCGTCCGGTAACAGGTTTGCTTCGGTATAAGAGAAGCGCATATTTTGCCACTGTGTGGAAAGAAATACCGTTGTTGCTATAATAAGTAAAAGAATAATAATCCTGTTCCGCAGAATTAATCGCGCAACTGAGTTCCAGAATCCGAAACTAAAAATCTTGGCCATGGGAAGGTTTTAAGCGAGCGCAAAGGTATAAAAAGGAAGCCTATTTAACGGAGTTTAAGCAACTAAAGTACTCCAGGGTTTAAATATCTAAATGAAAGGTGAATTTAAAAGCGAAGTTTTCATCAAAAGTTGGCAAACTATATGGACCGTATCGGTATGCGGCTCCTAATCCAAAACCAACAAGGATTTTTTGTAATTCTATCCCGAATTCGTGATAACCTTCATTTAAACTTTTAAAAGGAATACTATGTCGGTCAGAATTACTGATATCTCCAATGGCGTGGCGGGAAATAAAAACAAGTTCTGGCTGAATTAGCCTGTGAATAATTATAGGTCGCAATTGATGCTTTATATGCAACATCGCCTGCCTGTCGCTAAAAAACTCATTGTAATACATGGTCTCAAAACTTCGCCTTCCAGCCACCGAAAACCGGTTTAAAATACCATCCCTGGAAGGACTGTTTGGTAAGGCATGGTATAAATGAGTAAGTGGTACTTCCCCGGTTGCATAATTTCCTTCCAGGATAATTTCGGTTCTGGATTGGTTGAGTCTTTTAATTTCGTGCTCAACCAAAAGACCGAATTTGGTATAATCGAAATCACTACCTAGAACTCCGGAAATCCCTTTGGTGATTTGCCCTGTGAATTTTGGATAACCTTTTTCTATTAATTTTGTTGAATTGGGTGTTTCTAGAAATTTCGCAAAGGGCCGCCATAAAAAGGAAAAAGTAGCTTCTGAAAGTGTATACTCTGAAAACTCCTGCCCATTAAGTAAAAACTGGTAATCCTGTGTTTGGGAAATATCGCTTTTTGAAAGCTGGAATTCAGTTTTAAAATTAGATCCGAACCTATGGGTTAAACCGCTGCTTATAGTTTGATGTTCGTAAAAGAAATTAATATTTACAAAACGCGGTTCTACTATAGAAAAGTCGTTTTTACCCTGTAAATAGCTAAAACTTCCGGTTTCAACGATATCGCGCGTGTAATTTAATTTTAGATTGGTTTCGTTAGCTTTATTTAGATAAATAGAAGTTCCAAGTTTATATTTAAAAACTTCATCTTTTGTTCCGTAGACCAGGTAACCGTTTATACTGAATTTATCTGAAATTTGCCCATTGGTTTTTCCGCCAAAACCCAGCCTGATCCCTTCGTAATTATTGAATTTAAAAAATTTACCCAGGTCAAAATCCCAAAATCCTACGGGGTAATATCCCGATGAAACGGAGTTTTGCAGGTCTATTTTTTCTTCAATTTCCTTTTCTCCAATAAGTCTTCTGGCTCGTTGTTGGCTGATCTCGTCTTGTGTGCTTAAAGCTTCCGTCCTGTTCTCTTTCCAAAAGCTTTCTCCAATCGCATTTGCCTCCGGTTTTACTAAAATTTCAGCGGAAGTATCTAAAGTTTCATCTGTATTCAGCCTTATATCGAAATTGGTGCTTTTAGCATTTAAAAACAGGTTTGGATCATCCTTGCCAGGCGCCAGGATGTTATTTAGAATTGATTCTTTTTGTTGAAGTGTTCCAGCTGATATAACTCCGCCAAAAACTGAGATCGCCTGGTCTCCATTTCCCGGGCGAATGGTGGTTGTTTGCGTTTTTGGAAACCATAAATCCTCTTCTGGAAAATATTGATATTCCTGGTCTATCTCCAATTTTATCGCTCCAAGAAGTTGTGCTTTTGCTTTCTGAATTGCAAAGGTTTCCGTATCCAGATAGAGGAGGCCCTCCAATCCGGCAACAGCCCGTTGTCTTTTTGGTTTAAAGTAGATTACATAAGCCGGGCGCGAAGTTTTAGTAGTATCTAAAATTCTATAAGTGTAATTCTTAAAAGCCGATTTTTGTAATGGGCCTGCATAATCGGTCTCAAAAATTTGAAAATCTTTGTGGTAAAGTGAAAACGGATTCACAGAAAGCGATAAGATCTCGTAAACCGGTTTTTCAAATCCGGCGTTATTCAAAGCCTGCACTTCTTCTTTTAAACCTTTGTTCTGTGAATAATAAAACCTGGATAATTTTTCAGAAAAATAACTGGCAGCTGAATTAATAACGGTGCCTATTTCAAAATTGGTGCTGTCGCTTTGCATTTTTAATGCATCAGCTTCATTATCTACAATAAACTTGTTGTAATTTTTAAAGTTGAAATTTTTCAGCTTTGCTTCAGGATCGTTTTGAGGTTTTTGCGCGATAGCTTTTTTGATAATTTCATTGGCGCTATTGTTGGCCGAAGAAATAGTAACAGGATCCAGGTCTTCAACTTTTGGCGATAGTTTAATCCTGATGTATTCAACCTCTTTAGAAACTTCAAAATTCTGAGATTTATAACCTACATAAGAAATTCTAAGTTGAGTTTTATCTTGGTTAAGGTCAAGGGAAAAACTACCGTCTATTTTACTTAAAGTTTCTTCCTGCCCATAATTTATTTTCGCATAGGCAAGGGGATCGCCGGTTTTTTCATCTACAACGCGACCGCGAACCTGTTGTTGTGCAAAGGAAGTGGAGGAGAAGAACAGAAAAATAAGCAATAACGGGTAACGCATAAGTTTTTCTGATATATGAACAAAATCAATAAGGGTAAAACAATAGAGGCTGGTTGAGAAAGCTTGTTTTCGTCGTGCTGAAACAATTCAAGGTGACGATTTTTAAAATTCTTCAACCAGCCTCTAAATTAATATAAGAAACCGACTTATCTTTATATAGTCATGATTTCTTTTTCCTTATTTTCAAGGATGGAGTCTATACGTGTAATGTGAGCATCGGTTAATTCCTGAACGTCATTTTCAGCATCTCTAAGTAAATCTTCAGAAACATCGAGTTTCTTCAGTTCATTATTTGCTGTCTTTCTATCGTTTCTTACACCCACTTTGGCATCTTCTGCTTCAGCTTTTGCTTGTTTTGTAAGTTGCTTACGGCGCTCTTCAGTAAGTGGCGGAACATTTATAATTACATTTTCACCGTTATTCATAGGATTAAATCCAAGATTGGCCATCATAATTCCTTTTTCAATTTCTTTGATAAGGCTTTTCTCAAATGGCTGGATAGAAATAGTTCGAGCATCTGGGGTATTTACATTGGCTACCTGTTGTAGCGGGGTTTGAGATCCATAATATTCTACCATAACGCTCCCCAGCATTGCAGGGTTTGCTTTACCAGCACGAATATTTTGCAATTGTTTTTTTAAATGTTCAATTGCCTTATCCATATTTTCTTTGGCGGTGTCTATAATAAATTCAATTTCGTCTTCCATTTTTTAAAATATTAGTTGAGCGTAATAAATCTTTATAAGTTAACTTTTGTACCTATTCTTTCTCCGGTAACCACTTTTAATAAATTTCCCGGGGTATTCATATCAAAAACAATAATAGGAAGTTCGTTTTCCTGGCTTAAGGTAAATGCTGTGGTATCCATTACTTTTAGACCTTTTCTAATCACATCGTCAAAAGAGATAAAATCGAATTTTGTAGCTTCTTTGTCTTTTTCAGGATCGGCGTTGTAGATTCCATCTACACGAGTTCCTTTAAGAATTACATCGGCGTGAATTTCAATTGCTCTTAAAACAGCAGCAGAATCTGTAGTGAAATAAGGATTTCCTGTTCCGCCTCCAAAAATTACCACGCGGCCTTTTTCTAAATGGCGTATAGCCTTTCTTCTAATAAAAGGCTCGGCTACTTCATTTATTTTTACCGCAGATTGCAACCTGGTTTGTACATCGGCATCTTCCAGGGCGCTTTGTAAAGCAAGCCCATTAATTACGGTGGCAAGCATCCCCATATGGTCACCCTGCACACGATCCATGCCTTTGCTGGCGCCAGAAACACCTCTAAAAATGTTACCTCCACCAATTACAATCGCTACTTCTATTCCTTTATCGGTAACCTGCTTAATTTCTTCCGCATATTCTGCCAATCGCTCGGGATCTATGCCATATTGACGTTTTCCCATTAATGCTTCTCCCGATAATTTTAAAAGTATTCTTTTGTATTGCATAGCCTTTTTGTAGTGATTGGTGCAAATATAGGTAATATCTTAAATTGAGAAATAACATATTCACAATCAATCTTCCGCTAATTACTAATTTTTTTATTGAAGTCTAAGTTTGTTTTGAGTTAAAATTATGTGAGGGTTTTTTTAAATGTCAGCCCATTTATGGAAATTCAAATGGCGAGGTTTTTGCTATCTTTGAATTAATTAAAATAAAAAAGGAATGTTAGGATATTATATAATTGCAGGGCTCATTTTTATAGTGAGTATGTATGTGAGTAACAAGCTAAAAAGTAAATTCAAAAAATACTCTAAAGTTCATCTTCAAAATGGGATGAGCGGGAAAGAACTTGCTGAAAAAATGTTACGGGATAACAATATTACCGATGTAAAAGTAATTTCTACCCCTGGAATGTTGACCGATCATTATAATCCGCAGAAGAAAACCATTAATCTTTCTGAAGGAGTCTATAGCCAGAGAAATGCCGCTGCTGCTGCTGTGGCAACTCACGAAACAGGGCACGCCATTCAACATGCAAATGCTTATAGCTGGTTAACAATGAGGAGCCAGTTAGTACCGGTGGTTAGTGTGGCTTCCAGATTTTCACAATGGGTGATTTTTGGTGGTTTAATTCTTATGGCAACTACGGCGATTGGAAGTACCGTACTTCTTATAGGGATCATCATGTTTGGAATGGGAACTTTATTCAGTTTTATTACCCTACCCGTTGAATATGATGCGAGTAAGCGCGCTTTGGCCTGGTTAGAAACTGAAAATATGGTTTCTGGAAAAGAACACGAGGCAGCAGAAGATTCCTTAAAATGGGCTGCAAGAACTTATGTTGTGGCTGCGGTTGGTTCTTTAGCTACTTTACTTTATTTCCTTAGTATATATATGGGAAGGGATTAGAAATATTCTTAGGAAGAATTTATAAAAAAAACCCGCTTCAGCTGAAGTGGGTTTTTTAGTATTTCAATTCAGGTCTTCGTAAATTACCCTGATTAAATAGTTTTATTCCGGGCGTTTGTCTCTAATTTGAGGAATACGCTCGTCTAATAATTTAAGTCCAAGGCCTTCTGTTCCCATAAGGTCAAATAATTCAAGAGCCCTTCGCATCATTTGTTCTTCTTCCATTTGCTCTTCAATAAACCAGTGTAGAAAATACTCGGTAGTATAATCGTTCACTTTTCGGCATTTGCCTACAATATTATGAATGGATTTTGTGATTGATATTTCCTGATCTAAGGCGGTTTCGAAAATTTCTTCCAAAGATTTGAAATCATGATTTACGCCCCCAACTTCCGGAGAATATGCGGTGCCGCCATTATCATTAATATAGCGGAAGATCTTCATCATATGCTCTCTTTCTTCTGCAGCCTGATCGTAAAAGAATTCGGCGCTAAAAGAAAGTGCATTGTGATCACACCATGAAGCCATTGCTAAATAGGCTGAAGATGAATGTGCTTCCTTTTCTATCTGTTTATTTAAAAGATCCATAACATCTACATGGATACTTAATTTTTGTCTTACTAAATCTTTCATTGTTTATAAATTTAAGGCTAAAAAGGGATGCATCACAGGTTTAACTTTTTCCTTTCTAATTAATCCCGAAGGTTATCGAGATAGGATAATTGTGTACTACCACTTATAGCGTTCGGCATGTTCCCGAATATTGGTCATTTTTTATAAAATTAACCAAATGGCAAGTAGAAACCTAATCGCGTTGTGAATTTAGAAGTAGTCTAAAGTGAAATAATTAAACGGAAGTTGCAAGTAGTGAATTAAGCTCAAGCATAGCGAAAGTGCCGGTAATAAATTCTTTTAGGTCAATGCTTTCTAAGGTATTAAACACGAAGAGATGTTGACGGTTACAAAGCATAAGTATTTCCATCCCGTGAGCGTTTTGTCCATTAAAATGAGCCTCCAGGTCAATTTCTTTAACCTGTTGTCTAAACGCTAATAATTGACAAAAACCAAGCTGAATAGTTTTATGAGGAAATTCAATGAAAAAGCATCGCTGCTTATCGCACTGATAAGAAATAAAAAATTGAGATTGGTGTAGTACTTTCATCCTGGCGCCAAAATTAATTCTTATTTAGAATAAATCCAAAGAATTAAATCTTGATTTGCCTTTTTATTTGCTGATTTAAGGAAATAAAAGTTTCTGTTCGAGAAACCCCTTCTATTGCCTGAATATTTTTATTCAGCACATTCATTAAGTGCTCATTATCCCTGCATAGTATTTTAAGGAAAATAGACCAGTTTCCGGTGGTATAGTGACATTCAATAACCTCGGGAATCCCACTAAGTTGCTTTACTGCTTGCGGGTTACTAACTGCTTTATCTAAGTAAACCCCCACAAAAGCCATAGTTTTATAGCCAAGTAAGCGGGGATTTATCATAAGTTTAGAACCTTCAATTAAACCCGCCTTTTCCAATTTTCGTAAACGTTGGTGAACTGCCGCGCCGGTAATTCCAATATTTCTGGCAATTTCAAGAATAGATTTTTTAGCATCTTCCATTAAGAAATTCAAAATGGTTTTGTCTATACCATCTATAACAACAGTTTCATTTACAAGTTTCATGGGGGTGGTTAGTTTAATTAAAAAGCTAAAATAGCAAATTTGAATTCAAAAATTTAGTTTCCTACTTCTCCAAAAGGGTTATAGCCTAAATATTCGGTTTCCTTTTCTTTAAAAATAATATCGTGCTCTTCCAGTTCTTTTAAAATTGGTTCATAAACTTCTTTTATTATAGGAAGCTGAACCCCGGGCGTAGTTATTTCGCCTTTTAAAATTTTTAGGGTAGCTATTGCTACGGGTAGACCTACCGTTTTGGCCATTGCGGTTTCTTTTTGATCTTTTCCAATATGTACCATAGTGGCATCTATTTGCTTTTTTATACCATTTAATTCGTAACCGAATTTATGGTACATCACAATCATATCTTTGTCATCTGGCGCCAGGCTCCATTTATCCATTAATATCTTCTGTAGCGCTTGCGCAGGAGTGGCCTCTTTAATACCAATTTTTTTGTCTTTATTGAATAAATCCAGCTCCAAAAGTTTCTCCCACATTAAATCGTCCTGATCTATTTTTAAGTTATGTCTCAGTTTAAGTTCTACCGTATCGGTGGGCGAGTATGGGAGAAAGGAATTTACAAAATCCCGATAGCTCATATTTTCTGAATCTTTCATGGTAAAACTATCATCGGTCATTCCTAATTGAACAAACATATTCCAGGCACGGCTAAAACCAACTCTTCTAATGGTGCCACGGTAAAGCGTAAGTACATCTTCCAGCCCATAAATACTCATATAATCTAAAGAGTTTCTATTAGCATAACCTTCAAATTTCCCGTAGCCTTCCACGTGTAAAAACTCGGTTCTCCTAAATAAGCGATGATATGGGATGTATTTATACTTTCCTTCCTGTATAAATTCTGCCACACCACCTTGCCCGGCAACTACCACATTCCTTGGGTTCCAGGTGAATTTATAATTCCATGGGTTGGTGTCGCTTTCTGGAGCTACTAACCCGCCGGTAAAAGATTCAAATAAAAGAATTTTTCCGCCCTTATCTCGAATTCGGTCTATAACCTGCATGGCACTCATATGGTCTATACCGGGATCTACCCCAATTTCATTCATAAAAATGAGTCCGTTTTGTTTTACCTCCTCATCCAAAGCTTTCATTTCTTTGCTTACGTAAGAAGCGGTTACCATATTTTTCTTGAATTTCACGCAGGCTTTAGCAACTTCTATATGAAATCTTGCCGGAAGCATAGAAATTATGATATCGGCACTTTTCACAGCGTCTTCTCTACTTTCAGTATTAAAAACATCTAAACTAAAAGCTTCACAACGAGCTTTGTTTCCGCAGGCTTTTTTGGCGTGTTCCAGATCCAGGTCTCCAATTTTAAGATAGATATCTTCGGTCTCGGCTTTAGACAAAAGATGATCGATTAAGACAGAAGTAGATTTTCCAGCTCCAATTATTAAAATTTCTTTCATAAAATAAATTAGTTTTGTGTAGTGGTTAACGAATGTATTAAATCTTTAACTCATAAAAAATATCCCAAATGAATAGGAAGTTTTTAATAACCGGTGCGATTTTCGGAATTTTAGCGGTAATAATTGGTGCTTTTGGTGTGCATGGTTTAAAACCATTATTAGAAGAAGGCGCTAGAGAATCTTTTGAAACCGGGGTAAAATACCAGATGTATCACGCTTTATTATTTCTCCTGGTGGGAAGTCTTAATTTTACCAAATTTCGCTTTCAAAAACTGATTTTTTTCTTGCTTTTGGTTGGAGTAATTTGCTTCTCAGGATCAATTTATCTACTTGCTACCAATAATTTAACAACTATAGATTTTAGTAGAATTGCATTAGTTACCCCATTGGGAGGCGCGTTATTAATAGCCGCATGGATATTTTTACTTATAGAATTTACTAAAATAAAGCAGAAATAATTTAAGAAAGTTTAGCGGTTTATCTCTATAAGATTTATAATTTTGTACCCATAAACAAACCACACACTTTAAATTTATGGACGTACATACCCAAACTACGAAAACGATTTCGTTGGAAAACTACGGAATAAAAAACGCAAGGGTACATTACCAGTTATCTCCTGAAGAACTTCATTATGATACGCTAGAACATGGCCTGGGAACCGAATCCGACTCTGGTGCTTTAGCTATTAATACCGGTCAATTTACCGGGAGATCCCCAAAAGATCGTTTTATAGTAAAAGATGAGGTTACCAGCGATAAAGTTTGGTGGGGAGACATTAATATTCCTTTTGATGCTTCCAAATTTGATAAACTTTATAACAAGGTTGCAACTTATCTTTCTGGTAAAGAAATTTATGCTCGTGATGCTTATGCTTGCGCTGAAGAAAAATATAGACTAAATATAAGGGTAGTCAACGAATATCCCTGGTCTAACATGTTTTCTTATAATATGTTTCTAAGGCCAGAAGAAGAGGAATTGAAAAATTTCAAGGAAGACTGGTTAATTTTAAACGCGCCGGGATTCAAAGCCAATCCTGAAGAAGACGGAACAAGACAGGAAAATTTTGCAATTTTAAATTTCAGCAGGAAAATTGCTTTAATTGGAGGAACCGGCTATACCGGTGAGATCAAAAAAGGAATTTTTTCAGCTTTAAATTTCATACTTCCTGTAGATAAAAATACGCTTCCTATGCATTGCTCTGCCAATGTTGGGGAAGATGGCGATACCGCTATCTTTTTCGGGCTTTCGGGAACTGGAAAAACTACACTTTCTGCAGATCCTGCCCGAAAATTAATTGGAGACGATGAACATGGTTGGACCAAAGAAAACACGATTTTTAATTTTGAAGGCGGCTGTTACGCCAAAGTGATTAATCTTACCGAAGAAAATGAACCCGATATTTACAGGGCTATTAAACCGGGCGCCATTTTAGAGAATGTTATTCTGGATGATGAGGGCAATGTAGATTTTACTGATACTAGCATTACTCAAAATACAAGGGTGAGTTACCCTATTCATCATATAGATAACATTCAGGTGCCTTCGGTAGGTGAAAACCCTAAAAATATATTTTTCCTAACCGCTGATGCATTTGGAGTTTTACCTCCTATTAGTAAACTAACACCGGGCCAGGCGGCTTACCATTTTATAAGTGGGTACACGGCAAAAGTAGCAGGTACAGAAGCCGGGATTAATGAGCCGGTACCAAGTTTTTCAGCTTGTTTTGGCGCTCCATTTATGCCTTTGCTCCCAACTAAATATGCCGAAATGCTAAGTGAGAAAATGAAAGAGGCGGGTGTAAATGTTTGGTTGATCAATACGGGCTGGACTGGTGGACCTTATGGAACTGGAAACCGAATGAAATTAAAATATACCCGAGCTATGATTAGCGCTGCACTTAATGGGGAATTAAAAGATGCTGAATTTAGTACTCATAATATGTTTGGGTTACAAATGCCTCTAAATTGTCCAAATGTCCCTGAAGAAGTGTTGAATCCAAGGTCTACCTGGAAAGATACCGCAGCCTACGATAAAAAGGCCGGGGAACTGGCAAATTCATTTAAAAAGAATTTTGAAAAGTTTGAAGCTTATGCCAATGATGAAATTATGGCCGGTGGCCCAACTTTATCATAGCATTATTTTTAATTAGTTAATTGAATCAGAAAAATCCGGTGTGTAATGCACCGGATTTTTTATTTGAAAATTTATTAGAAGAAAGTAATTTATTTCTTATTCGCTTCGCTTATATATTTGTGCAGTGCCATCGTCATAGATGGAGTGTCTGGTGTTGGTGCTTTTATATTCACGGTTAGCCCATGTTCTTTAGCTGCCTTAATAGTCGTGTTTCCAAAAACGGCTATTTTAGTTTCTTTCTGTTCAAAATCCGGGAAATTTTCAAATAAAGATTTAATTCCGCTCGGGCTAAAGAATACAAGAATATCATAAGTAACGTCACGCAAATGAGAAAGATCGCTTACCACAGTTTTGTAAAATGTGGCTTGTTTCCATTCAACTCCTAATTTATTGAGGGTTTTAGGAACATCTGGCTTCAGCATATCTGAAGATGGAAGTAAAAACTTCTCGTTCTTGTATTTTTTAATAAGTGGAGAAAGATCAGCAAAAGTTCTTTTCCCTACATAGATCTTTCGTTTACGGTAAACTACATATTTTTGTAAATAGTAAGCTACTGCTTCGCTTAAGCAAAAATATTTTAAGGTATCTGGTACCTTAAAACGCAATTCTTCAGCAATTCTAAAGAAATGATCTACAGCATTACGGCTGGTGAGGATTATTGCAGAATATTTGGTAAGATCTACTTTTTGCTGGCGTACTTCTTTAGAAGAAACACCTTCTACGTGAATAAAAGGGATGAAATCAATTTTTACTTTTTGTTTTTCCTCAAGCTCAAAATAAGGAGAGTTCTCTACTTTAGGCTCGGGCTGGGAAACCAAAATTGTTTTCACTTTCATATATCAATACTTTTATTTGATCCTTTTTTTAAATTGTAATTAGCTTGTACAAAATAATATAAGGGGCAATTTCGAGAGCGCAAAGGTACAAAATAAAATAAAACCAATTACCTGTAATAAGACTTTGATTTTTTCGATAAATCAATAAAAGGCTAAATATATTGGTTAGGACTAAAATACCCAATAGACTATATAGGGTAAAGGCAGTTGGAGTAAAAGTGTAGATGAATATTAGACTGGGGATTAGCAGGATAAGTCCTATAAAATTTCGGTAGCTTAATTTTTGATAGAGGTAGGAATCTATTTGTGAATCTAAATCAAAAACGTTCCCAACTATTTTTTCCAGGCCAAATTTCACCAATACAAAACTACCGTAAGCCGTAGCAATTCTTATAAACAAAAACACGGGCTCTATTGTAGTATCTTTCCAAAAGAAATTAAAAAACAGGTAAAAAAGTAAGGAAAAAGATATAAGATGA
The DNA here is from genome assembly GCF_000745315.1 of Salegentibacter sp. Hel_I_6. NCBI lineage: Bacteria > Pseudomonadati > Bacteroidota > Flavobacteriia > Flavobacteriales > Flavobacteriaceae > Salegentibacter > Salegentibacter sp. Hel_I_6. The sequence goes on from NZ_JQNQ01000001.1 coordinate 2,451,263, forward strand.
ACAAAGAAAAGTAAAATGTTAAAAGGATGAAAAGCCTTGTTCTTCTTTCCTCTAAACATCATAAATTTGTTGGAAGTGAGCAGGGATAGAAAATCTTCAAAACGCTGTGGATAAGCAGTTTTCACAATGGCTAACAATAGAAAGGCACCCATTAGCGTTAGGGTAATCCAGTCCAGTGAATCAACATGTCTTTCTATAGCTTCCAGGATTAAAATTTTTATGCAAATGTATAATTATTTTGAGGTTAAAACTTGAAGATTAAGCCTGGAAACGAAGATTTAAAATGCATACATTTGTGCAAAAATTAGTAAAATGGTAAAGGGGATAGTCATTGTACCTACCTTTAATGAAATTGAAAACGTTGAGCGATTAGTTAGAAACGTGTTTTCCCAACATAAAGAATTTCATATTTTGGTGGTAGATGATAATTCTCCCGATGGCACTGCAACCCGTGTTAGAACCCTGCAGGCTGAGTTTCACGACAGGCTTTTTCTTGAAGAAAGAGAAGGCAAATTGGGTTTGGGAACTGCTTATATTCACGGTTTTAAATGGGCATTGCAAAGGGATTACGAGTATGTTTTTGAGATGGATGCCGATTTTTCTCATAATCCCAACGATCTTATAAGACTGTATAATACCTGCAAAAGGAATAATGCCGATCTAGCCATAGGTTCCCGTTATGTGACCGGGGTGAATGTAATTAATTGGCCAATGAGCAGGGTTTTATTATCCTGGCTGGCATCTAAATACGTAAGATTTATAACCGGAATGGATATTCACGATACCACGGCCGGTTTTGTTTGTTATAAACGGAAGGTTTTAGAGACTATAGACCTGGATAATATTCGGTTTGTGGGTTATGCCTTCCAGATAGAAATGAAATTTAAGGCATATTTGCTGAAGTATAAATTAGAAGAAGTTCCTGTAATTTTCACAGATAGAACACGAGGAACTTCAAAAATGAGTGGCTCTATAATTTCTGAAGCCATTTTTGGGGTAATAATAATGAAGATTAAAAGTCTTTTTAAGCAGATTAAATTGAAATGAAGAAAGTCTTAATCAAGAACGCGAAGATTGTAAATGAGGGTAAGATAAAAGAAGCCGATGTTTTTATTGAAGGTGGAATTATCGTAGAAATTTCAGAAAGTATTAGTGCTAAATCCCCAGATGTACAAATCTTTGATGCCGAGGGTACACACTTAATACCCGGCGTAATAGACGATCAGGTACATTTTAGGGAGCCTGGGCTTACTCATAAAGAAAATATTGAAATGGGTTCTCGCGCGGCAGTAGCCGGTGGGATTACTTCTTTTATAGAGATGCCCAACACTATTCCCCAAACTACTACCATAGAAGAACTGGAAAATAAATTTGAGCTGGCTGCAGCGAAATCTTACGCTAATTATTCTTTTATGTTTGGAGGTACTAACGATAATCTTGAAGAGATTCTTAAGGTAGACCCAAAAACTACAGCTGCTTTAAAACTATTTTTAGGTTCTTCTACGGGAAATATGTTGGTGGACGATGAAAAAGTTTTAGAACAAATTTTTTCAAAATCACCACTACTTATTGCGGTACATTGTGAAGATGAAGATACAATTCAGAAAAACTTACAGGAGTGTATAGAGCGCTATGGCGACGATATTCCTATTGAATTACACCCAAAAATTAGAAGTGAGGAAGCCTGTTATAAATCTTCTTCAAGAGCGGTTGCGCTGGCTAAAAAAACCGGAGCAAGATTGCATGTTTTTCATGTTTCTACAGCAAAGGAGCTAAGCTTGTTTAGTAATAAGAAAAAGCTTAAAGATAAAAAGATCACTGCTGAAGTTTGTATACACCACCTTTGGTTTAATGATTCTGATTATCAAAAAAAGGGAACGTTGATAAAATGGAACCCGGCGGTAAAGACCAAAAATGATCAGGAAGCTTTAATGAAAGCTTTAAATGATGATTTACTGGATGTCGTAGCCACAGATCATGCACCGCATACCAAAGAAGAAAAGAAAAATGTTTATACCAAAGCCCCAAGCGGCGGTCCTTTGGTACAGCATTCACTTGCAGCAATGTTACAATTTTATCATCAGGAAAAAATTTCTTTAGAAAAAATTGTAGAAAAAATGTGTCATAATCCTGCTATCTTATTTGATATAAAAGACCGCGGATTTATTCGTGAAGGTTATAAGGCCGATTTGGTACTGGTAGATCTAAACGCGCCATGGGCCGTACAACCAGATAATATTCAGTATAAGTGCGGTTGGTCTCCATTTGAAGGGGTAACCTTTAAATCTCGAGTAACGCACACTTTTGTAAACGGAAACCTGGTTTATAGAAATTTCAAACATCAGCCTTTTGCAAATGTGGCAGAGCGTTTGCAGTTTGATCGATAATATGTTAAAAAAACTATTTTTAGTTTTAAGTATTGCGGCTTTCGCCGCCTGCCAGGATATTGATAAATCTGAAAAGTCTAATGATCTTATTCCGGAGGAAAAAATGGTAGATGTGATCACCGAAATTTCCCTGATGCAATCGGCACGTAATTTCAATAAGCGGCTTTACGAAAATTCAGGAATAAAGGGGGAAGAGTATATTTTTAAAAAATATAATGTAGACAGTCTTCAGTTAAAACGAAGTAATAATTATTACGCTGATAATTATGTAATCTACCAGCGCATTTATGATAGTGTTAAAAAGCGTTTCGAAAAAATGAAAGTTAAGCTTGATACACTTCAAAATCAGGAAAGGCGAATTAGAGATTCTATTGCCGAAGCAAAGAGGGATTCTTTGGGAGAGAAAGTAGACTCGTTAAATCCTGAATTAGAAAAAAGAGTAGATGAGCTTTCTGATTCTTTAATTAAGGAAAAAGATTCTTTGCGAGAAAGTGCTATAGATAGTCTGGTAGAACCGATATCCAGAAATTAACCTTTATCTTTTTTATAATACCTGGCCGTTTCATTGATGACGTTTTTCATTGGTGTAAATTCAAAATCAAGAGTTTCCTTTATTTTTTTGCTAGAGTATTTTGAATGTTGAAATAAGGTATTTACAGTATTTCTGGTAATTTCTCTTTTTGCACCAAAAAAACCTCCGATTTTCTGAAAAAGCCATCCAAGCCAGACCATCCATTTCTTTAGTGCTTTTTTGGGTTTTGGTTTATCTAATTCAGCGGCAGTTAGATCGAAAAATGTTTTAAAACTAAGGTTTTCGGAAACAAGTATATAGGCTTCATTTTTAATTTCAGCTTCCATTAATTCCTGCATGAGAGTTACCAAATCTTTTACCCCAACGAACCCGGCTATTTTAGGAAAGTGATAATTCATTCCCTTATCGATTTTATAAAAAATTTGACCTGTTCCTTCATTCCAAAATCCGGGACCAATTATAATTCCGGGTTTTACAATTACTGTGGGGATGCCTTCCTGGGTGCCTCGCCAGGCTTCAATTTCGGCGCCATATTTAGAAATCGCATAATCGCTGTGGTCGTCTTCGGGATTCCAGATCGCGTCTTCTGTAATTTCTTTGTTATTTAAACTTTTCCCAAGTGCAGCTACACTGCTTACGTAACATAGTTTCCTAACTTTAAAAGCAACGCACAGGTTTAGAATATTTGCGGTTCCTTCAATATTGATTTTCCGCAATTTTTTATCGTCTGCGGGATCGAAAGATACCAATGCTGCACAGTGATAAACAAACTCTATATTTTCAAAAGCGATATTAAGTTGAGGTACGTTTGTTATATCAGCTTCAAACCATTCTATTTTTTGGAAAAGTCTTTTCGCTTCTGTAGGAGAAGTGTAGTAGTTAAAAATTTTTTCAACAGCAGCGAGATCACTGCTATGACGATGAAGCGCCCGTACTTTTTTGCCGGCCTTTAATAAGTTCAGCAATAAATGTGAGCCCACTAATCCGGTGCCGCCTGTAACTAAAATCATGTGGTAAATATACCAAAACCGCTTAGGAAAAATAAGAGATTATAGCAACTTTACGGAAAACTCTTGAATTAAATTTGTGAGGAGTTCCACCTTTTTAAAAAGGTATATCCCGAAATTTTCCTGTGTATTTTCTTTAGAAGGATTTGGTGAAAAATCGGAAATCATTACACATAGGTTTGTCTGGAATTAAAAATGTTTTTTATAAAATGCATCGTAGGCTTGCTCATAGGTGATTTACTATTATTTTTGTGCAAAATTATTAGAATCATGAATAAGAACTTTGTAGAGGAACTTACCTGGAGAGGCATGTTGCACGATGTAATGCCGGGCACCGAAGAACATTTAAAAGAAGGAATGCGCGGCGCTTATGTGGGAATAGATCCAACCGCCGATTCCTTGCATATTGGTCATTTAGTGAGTGTGATGATGCTTAGACATTTTCAGCTTTGTGGTCATAAACCTTTTGCTTTAATTGGCGGCGCTACGGGAATGATTGGTGATCCTTCAGGGAAATCTGCAGAGAGAAATTTGCTTGATGAAAAAACTTTACGTCACAACCAGCAGTCTATAAAAAATCAACTTTCTAAATTTTTGGAGTTCGGGAAGGAAGAGGAGAATGCTGCGGTAATGGTGAATAATTATGACTGGATGAAGAATTTCAGTTTTCTGGAGTTTATTCGGGATGTTGGAAAGCATATTACCGTAAATTATATGATGGCCAAAGATTCAGTAAAAAAGCGGTTATCTTCTGATGCTGCCGAAGGAATGTCTTTTACTGAATTTACTTACCAATTGGTGCAGGGTTATGATTTTCTACACTTGTTCAGGGAAAATGACTGTACTCTACAAATGGGCGGAAGTGACCAGTGGGGAAATATCACTACCGGTACCGAGATGATTCGCCGAATTGGAAATGGAAAAGGTTATGCTTTAACCTGCCCGTTAATTACGAAAGCTGACGGGACTAAATTTGGCAAAACCGAAGGCGGAAATGTATGGCTGGATCCAAATCGTACATCTCCCTATAAATTCTACCAGTACTGGTTAAACACCAGTGATGTTGATGCTGAAAAATATATCAAAATCTTTACTTTATTAAGTAAAAATGAAATAGAGAAGTTGGTTGAAGAACATAAGGAAGCGCCACACTTAAGGGGTCTACAAAAAACTTTAGCTGAAGAGATTACAGTAATGGTTCACTCCCGTGAAGATTATGAGAATGCCGTAAAAGCTTCTGAAGTGCTCTTTGGAAAAAGTACCGCTGCCGATTTAAAATCTTTGAACGAAGCTACTTTTTTAGATGTTTTTGAAGGGGTGCCACAAGCTGAAATTGCAAAATCTGAAATAGAAAGTGGCCTGGATATGATCGCAGCTTTAGCAGCTAAAACAGATTTTCTAAAATCTAATGGAGAAGCCAGAAGAGCTTTAAAAGAGAATTCAATTTCTGTAAATAAAGAAAAAGTAAAAGAAGATTACAGCATCACTCCGCAGGATTTAATTAATGATAAGTATATCATTATCAATAAGGGGAAGAAAAATACGTATATAATAAGAGCGGTTTAAGAAAAATAGTTGTTATTACAAAGCCCCGTAAACAGGGAGTCTACGGGGCTTGCAACTAACTAACCAATCTAATATGAAAAAATTTCACTTAGCCTGTAAGAATCAATTCAAGTTATTCAAATTTCATCTTACATATACTAAGTCGATAGAAGTCTTGAAAATTTACAGGCTTTAGCAGATTTTAACTATAAATATCTGATATTTAGTTTTTTATTAAATACTGTTTATTGGATTTTTACTATAGCATCAATAGATTACAACCACGAACATCGCTGTTATCAAATCTTCCAAGAATTTCTATAGTATCAGAACTTATTTTTTTGCCTAAGTCCTGAGTTGCAATAAATGAACAAGAGTTAATATTTGCAAGGTCAATTACATTAATTCCGCCGGTTTTATTGTTTGGCAGGTAACTTAAGGCATCTTCTGGATCCCGAATTAAGATTTTCATCCAGGGTGGGCAGTTAAAAACTCCATTTCCTGTAGAGTACGCCTGGGAAAGTAATTCGGTCATTCCGTATTCACTGTGAATGGTATTTACACCAAAACCTTCAGCAAGAATATGATGTAATTCTTCCCGAATCATTTCTTTGCGCCGGCCTTTCATTCCCCCGGTTTCCATGACCATGGTATTTTTTAGATCAAATTCGTAGTTTTCAACCAGCTCCAGTAATGCGAAAGAAACCCCGAGGAGTAGAATTTTTTTTCCGCTTTTATCCAACTTTTTGAGTTGTTTTTGAAGATTTTCAAGATCGTTTAGATAGAAGCCACTTTCAGGGTGCTTACTGCGATTAATGAGGCTATTAGCCATATAGATTAAAGAAGAACCCTCGCGTTCTAAATAAGAGGGGAGGAGTGCTAAAATGACTGTGTCTTCAGGATTTCCGTAGAAAAGTTCAAAGGCTTTTAAAAAACTTTGTTCATAGACCTCTAAATCACTTACATAATGTTTACTGGTGGTTGCGCCGGTTGTTCCGCTGCTGTTAAAAATGATCTCCACAGGTTGTTTCCCAGAAACCACAATTTTCTTTTTGAAAAATTCTATAGGTAAAAAAGGAATGTCTTTTAACTCGGAAATATTTTCTGGGGTCCTATTTAGTAATTCGCAAAATTCCCGGTAAACTAAATTGTGTTGAAATTGATAAGAAAAAATTTCAAGGGCAATTTGATTAAAATCTTTCTGATCAGAAATATTGAAAATTCTTTCAGATAACATTCTTTTGGAAATTTTGTAAAGTGAAGTTAAGGAATCTAAAAGCTGTGCGTAGAATTTAAAATTTATCTAACTACCAATTTTCGAGTAGCACTAGATTTTTCTTCCCTAATTTTAAGAATATAAATACCTGCACTAAGTGAAGAAACATCGAGTTCTTTACCTCTTAATTTGGTACGTTGAACAGGCTTACCCAAAACATTATAAATCTGGATATCTTTTTCTTTATTTTGAGAAGTGCTAATGTAAACTTTCCCGTTAGTAACAGGGTTTGGGTAAATGGATAAACCCTCTATTGGAACTTCGGTTTTGTTCCCCGAGCTTGTAGTATCCTGCGCAAACGCCGCATTTGGTACGGAGAATGTGAGGAAAACAGCTAAAATGAAAGTATAAAGGTAATATTGCTTCATTCTTTAAAATCGAGGTTTATACAAAACTACAATAAAAATTCAAAAACAATGCCAGATATATTGTGTATTTAATATTAATGTTTTATTAAAAAAGGCTGCCGGTAAGGGCAGCCTTTTTTCTTTGGCTAATTTACTTAATACTGGATATTTTATTCGGTCAATAGTGCTGGAATATCATATCCAGTCCAATCGAAAATTGATGAATCTGTACCAGTATTTCCTTCTACTACATTAATATCTGCACCAACCTCGTTTTTAATGGCTGCGGCATCAATGCTTCCTAAAACGCTTACACTTATAGAAGTTGAGCCGGAACCGGGTCCTGCTGAATCAGTAAGATCAATAAAGTCACCAGCGGTTCCTACATTTTCCCCGTCTGCAGCCATAATAGCAACTAAACCATTGGTTATTGTTGCAGAGCTTCCCCTTCTAATTTTAATCATATCAGACATGGTTGCTGTAGATTGGTGGTGAAGGGTAAGGTTATTAATAGTTGGGTTAGAACGCGGTTCAGCATCATTATTGGATGAGTTACTATCTGCTTCAATTCCTCTTGGGTCTTCAGTAACATCATTGAATCCAAACTGACGTAGACCGTAGAAGTTGGTGCCTGTTCCATTCCAGCCTTCTGCCCAGTCAAACCAGTCATCTTTAGCATTAATTACTAAAGCGTTTTCTACATCCACAGTTCCGCCAAACCACTCCATACCATCATCATCACCATAGTTTACCACGATGTTGCTAATACTTGTGCCGCTGCCTACACCATAGAAAGTGAAACCGTTAAATTCCTGGTCCCCATTAATTCGTGCTCCAGTGTATTCCAGGATCATATAGTCGATAACTCCTGAATTGTCTTCGGCGTTGTCCCCACCATAAGGAATACCTGCTACTTCAGTTTCAGCAGTTTCACCAGAGTTAATAGGAGCGTAACCAGCAATCATAAGGCCACCCCAATCTCCAGATCTCGGATTATCTGCTGCAGAAGTAATCATAATTGGAGAATCTGCAGTACCTTGAGCATCAATCATAGCGCCTTGCTCAATAGCTATATAAACGTTTGTGCCGCCGGCAGCTGCATTAATAGTTGTTCCTGCCTCGATAGTTAAAGTAGCTCCGCTTTTTACTTCTATTGGTCCGGTTAACATCCATTCTGTATCCGCTGTTATGGTTACATCTGCAGTAACGTCACCTTGAAGGGCATTTGAATCTAAATCTGGATCGTCTTGAGAATCGATTACCCCATCTTTTTCGGCAACAGTATCACAAGGTGTACAGGAGCCACCACAATCTACCCCGGTTTCGTTACCATTTTGAATCCCATCACTACAAGTTGCTGTTGCATCTGGATCTGGATTTACTTGGTCATCATCGCTTGAACAGCTTGCCATAGCAAGAATAAGCGCTAGTACTGAAAAGCTTGTTTTTAGTCGTTTCATAATGTTTAAGTTAAAATTAAAGTTTAGGTTATAATAGTTATTAAAGTTTATAGCTTACTCCTAGGCTGAATGTTATGCCTTTTCGAAAGTTGTTGATGGTGTTTGTGTTGCCGTTAAGGTCATCTTGAGTTAATGTAAACTCTGGATCAAGCATATTCTGAATTTTTAAATTTAACCCCCAGTTTTCCCCTAAACTTGTTTGGTTTATAAAATCTAAAGTTGGAATGCCTGTTTCCACTATATTTCCCTGTTGTTGTACCCCTAAAGAAAATATTCGGTCACTAAAATAGTTGAGCACTAAAGAGGATAATAAATCAAAACCTTGTGTCTCATAATTATAGGTGAGGTCTGAATTAATTACGAAAGGAGAAGCTCCCTCCAACATATCTTCGGTATTGGTGAAATTTGTAGAGTTATCTGTAAGGTCCTGTCTGGAATATAAGTAGGATGCGTTAAGTCCAAAGGTTAATTCTTTCTGTGAAGATTCCTTGTTGGCCTTAAAAACATCCTTTCTTATTTCAACTTCTACCCCGGCCACATCGGCTTCTTTCCCAGAGTTTATGTAGGATAGTTGATTAGCAGCAGAATTAACCTGTATTCTATTTATAGGATTGAGTATTTTTTTGTAAAAACCAGTAATGGAGATTAACTGGTTTCCTCCAAAATAATATTCATATTTTAAATCAAGGTTGTAATTATCTGAAGGTTGCAATTCAGTATTACCAAAACTTGAGAAATTAACATCTTCATATAAAAAAGGGGCAACTTCTTTAAATTGAGGAAATGTATATGTTTTACTTCCTACCAATCGTAATATACTGTTTTCATTAAAACTGTACCTGCTGGTTATACTGGGTAAAAAATATGTTTCGTCTAAAGTTGATGGGTCTACATTGAGTTGGTTCTCGCTACTGGAAATGTTGGTGTTCCAGTTTACGTATTGTTTTACATTCTCTACCCTCAATCCGGCACTAACTATAAAAGAATCACTAAATGAAAAATTTCCATTTAGGTAGGCAGCGTGTATATCTTTCTCACCTTCATAGAAAAAGGGGTCTAATGGATTAAAAGCATCCCCGAAACCACTGTTGGTAACTAACCTAAAGGTCCCGTCGCTAAGGTTTTCCTGGTTAAAAAGTAAATCTGGATTTTCTATATTTATTAATGCGGGGGTCGGGAAATCGTGATTAAATTGTAGAAATTCGAAATTGCGATCGGTATTTCTATAATCATACCCCAAATTAATTTGAGCCGGGCTAATGCCATCTTCATTTTTAGACCCTAAACCATAGGCAAGGTTTAAGTGACCAACAACTTCATCTTCCTTAAGCTCAGAAAAGAACCTAAGATTATAGCCTGGAGTTCCTACAGCTACTCGATAATTTTGGTTGGTTTCGTTATATACAAAGGTGTTCTGTCTTCTGTCTGGTTCATCTGCCCGGGTAATATTGTAACCAACATTAGCCTCTAATTCTAAATCTTCAGTTAACGAGAAAGTGGTTAACAATTGATTTACAAAAATATTATTGTCGTTTACTTGTTGTCTTTTTATATAAGCCGCATCATCTGTTTCTTCAGAAATATTTGCAGACTGACCAAAGTAAGTGCCTACACTCTGGGAATTACTATGAATATAAAGAGAGTTGAAACTTATTTTATTTTTATTGAATTCATAACTTGCATTCCCCATAAGAATTTGGGTAACATCATATAAGTAAGTTTGAAAATCCAGGTCTCTTAATGGTAAGCCCTGGGCATTTACAACCTTGGTGTTGCCTTCCCTAAAGCTGTAATCATTTTTCATAGAGGCAACAAACATGGTTTTTAGATTATTTTCGCCAATCTTAAATTTTTTCCCTAATTGTATAGTCGCGCTCGTATTGATGGGTGTGGAATAATTTGATGTAGCCCAGTTGTTGTCAAAATTATAATTTTCAAGGCTTGAAATTGGGCTTGTGTTTTTCATACCATAGCCAAACCAATTTGCACCATCTACCTTTTGAAAATCATTTCTAGTCACTGCTAGTGAATTTACGCTGGAACCTATACTTACCTGGATATCTTCAGCTCCATAAAGTTCCTTAGAATTGATGTTAAGGTTGGCTCCGGCAAAATCTCCATATACATCGGTTTGAAAGGTTTTATTTATACCTACACTTCTTATTATATTCGAATCGAAGAATTCTAAGGCTATATTTTTATATTCAGGATCCTCAGAAGGTAATGGCAAACCGTTTAAGGTAGTAGAGTTGTATCTGTCCCCAAGACCTCTTACAAAAACATTTTTAACTCCTTCCTGCTTACTTACACCTGCCATTTTGTTTACAGCCCCTTGTGCATCTCCTACACCCTTTCTAGCCAATTCCTGGGCGCCGATACTTTCTTTGATTTGAATGGCTCCTTTTTGTTCTAAAAGTAAAGCAACTTCAGAATCCTGTCTTGAAACTGTTGAAATAACAACTTCATCTAAAGCAGCTGCGCTTGCTCCAAGTCCGGTATTTATTTCTGTAACTTTTCCCGCTATAACTTCTACATTTGGTATTTGTAAGGTTTCATAACCTACAAAACTAAATTCTACGGTGTAAGTGCCAGGTTCGATATTTTTTAAAGAGTAAAGCCCATCAAAATCTGAAGTGGTTCCTTTATTGGTTTCTTTAATTATTACATTCGCAAAAGGTAGCGGTTGGCCCTCCACCTCATTATCGGATAATTTCCCGGCAATTGTGCCGGTAGTTTCGTCTTGTGCTTGCATTGTGATACTTAAAATAATTACGCTTACGATAAATAAATAATTCTTCATTACTATGTTTAGTTCTCTGCCGCAAATTAACGATGAAGTATGTAAAGCCTTTGTTAAGCTGAAATTATGAGTTTATGATTATAATGTTAGCTTAAGGTTACCAACGTAGTTGTGCTTAAAAATGTTCAAATTAATAATTACTTTTACCTCCTATTTACCAATACAACCAAATTAAAAATGAAAAAAAAGGACATTAAAATTCTACTCGTAGACGATGAGCCAGATATCCTGGAAATTGTTGGGTATAACCTTTCTGCTGAAGGCTACCAGGTAATTACAGCAGATAATGGTGCAGATGGAGTTAAGCTCGCTAAAAAGAAAAAGCCGCAACTTATTATCCTTGATGTAATGATGCCAGAAATGGACGGGATTGAAGCTTGTGCGCAAATAAGAAAACTACCAGAACTAGAGGAGACGATTATAGCTTTTCTTACTGCCCGTGGAGAAGATTACTCACAAATGGCAGGTTTTGATGCCGGTGCTGACGATTATATTACCAAACCTATTAAACCAAAGGTATTGGTTAGCAAAGTAAAGGCATTATTGAGAAGATTTAAAGACGATACCGCTTCTTCTAATGTGGTGAAAATAAAAGACCTTATAATAAACCGCGATGAGTATAAGGTAATTAAAGACGGAGAAGAAATTATTTTACCAAGAAAAGAGTTTGAACTACTTTCATTGCTAACTTCAAAACCAGGAAAAGTCTTTAAAAGAGAAGATATTTTGGATAGTGTGTGGGGAGCCGAAGTAATTGTGGGAGGCCGCACCATAGATGTGCATATTAGAAAACTTAGAGAGAAAATAGGCGATGAATCTTTTAAAACAGTTAAAGGAGTAGGTTATAAGTTTGTTGTTTAATGGCAAAACAGTTTAAGCGCTCATATAAATTCGCAATAAAGACTTCACTTTATATCACACTTTTTTTGAGTGTGGTTTTGGCGGGTTTTGCTCATTTTACAAACGGATTTATTGCCGGGCCGTTCTTTGCCTTTGTGCTTATCACTTATTTCACCTGTTTTTTTATACTTCAATATAGGGTAGAGCATTTTATTTACAAGCGAATTAAAAAGATCTACGATAACGTCGCACTCTTAGAGTCTACCACAATAAAACCCAGCCAGGTTACTACAGATATGGCTACCCTTACCCGTGAAGTTGAAAAATTCACCAAAGACAAAAAACTGGAAATTGAAACCCTAAAAGTAAGGGAGGAATATAGAAAAGAGTTTATGGGTAATGTTTCTCATGAACTTAAAACACCGCTGTTTACTGTTCAGGGTTATATTCTCACGCTACTTGATGGCGCTATGAAGGATAAAGCAGTTAGAAAAAAATACTTGCAGCGTGCCAGTAAAGGAGTGGAGCGACTTATTTATATAGTGAGAGATCTGGATATGATCACCAAACTTGAAACCGGGGATCTGCATTTGGAAAAAGAGGATTTTAATATTGTAGAGCTTATAGAGAGTTCTTTCGATCTGTTAGAAATGAAAGCTTCTAAAAAGAATATAAGCCTAACTTTTGATATTGATTACGAAGAGCCGATTTGGGTTTATGGTGACCGGGACAGAATTCAGCAGGTATTGACTAACCTTATTGTAAATTCTATTAAATACGGAAAAGAAGACGGCACCACCGAAATAAGTATTGAAAACCTCATTAAAAATAAAGTAATTGTGAGGGTTACCGATAATGGAGAAGGAATAATAAAAGAAAATCTTCCTCGTGTTTTTGAACGTTTTTACCGGGTAGATAAAAGCGGCTCCAGGAAAGAAGGTGGCTCTGGCTTAGGACTTTCTATTGTAAAACACATTATTGAAGCTCACGATGAAAAAATTTACGTGGAAAGTGTTTTTGGTGTGGGCAGCGAATTTTCATTTACGCTGGAAAAGAGCAAAAACATCCCTGAAATTGACGCTGAAATTAAAGCTGCTAAATCCTGAAAAATTCTTTAATTCGTTCAACCTAGAAAGCTTAAAATCTTCCTGCTTACAAAAAGCTGCGATCCCTAATCTACTAAAGCGTTCAGCGAGATATTCTTGCTCAAACTGCCCGGGAGTGGGAATAAAAAAAGCTTTCTTTTCCAGCTTTGCCAAATCCATAATACTAGAATATCCCGACCGGCAAATAATAATTTCGCTGCTAATAATAGCTTCTTCAAGTAGTTTTGATGTTAAATAGTTTTTAAAGTGAATATTCTTATTTTTTGTAGCAATAGGCTTTTCATCAATAATGCCTCGAATAAAAATCAATTTTTTATCTGAGTCCTGAAATTCAGACAGTAATTTTTCTTCCAGTAAAGTCCGTTGCGGCTCCGGGCCCGATAAGATTACGGCATAATCATATTTTTTTGGATGAGATAGTTTATTAAACCGGCTAAGCGGGCCAATATATTTTACATTTTCAGGCATTTCTTTTAAATGTCCCATAATTCCACTTAAATTATGGTTTCCGGGAGTGTCGGGGATCCAGCATTCATCAAAATTAGAAATATATTTCTGATGCAATTTACTGCTTAAATAAGTGGTGTAGCCGCTTAGTACACTAAATTGATGCGTAATAAAAACACATTTTAGCTGTTTATGCCTGCATCCAAATCGGTTATCAGAGATTATCCCATGTAAATTATATTCTTCAACCAATTCTTTAATCCTCTTTTTTTCCTTTTTAATTGTTTTTAAGATATGCGGAGTTTCAGCCATTAGTTTCCATCTAAAAGAAGCAGCTGTCTTGCCGTAGGAAATATTATAGGAAGGAAGTTCAAACGATTTTAGGAATGGAAATTCCTTTTTTAGCAGTTGCAAGGCAGCCCCATCTGAAGCGATATAAACTTCGAAATTATGATTCAGTAGTTCATTGATAATAGGAATAGAACGTGTGGCGTGACCAAGCCCCCAATTTAAAACAGCCACTAAAATTCGTTTCTTCTGCATATATCAAATATAATATTAAGTGCCTGTGCGCTATTTTCTTTAATTTTACCAAAATATTAATTTTAAGTAAAATCAAATGGTATGCTCTGTAAATAGGCTTATATAGGGAGTTTATAAGGGTTTAAATTTTGCTAATGTTGTACACATGTTGTACACTTGTCTTTTTGAATAAAATATTATCGAATAATGGCATCCGTAAAAGTAGTTTTCCGACCAACATCTTCAAATAAAAATGTGGGACATCTTTACTTAAGAAAAATTAAAAATAGGAAGGCCAAATTTAAATCTTTAAATATAAAAATTAGGAAGACTCAATGGGATGAAAAATTGGGAATGGTATTGCCTACCGAGAAAAATCACAAAAAGTATAATCACAGAATTGAAGAAGCTTTAGATAATATTTCTGACGAACATTTAAAGTTGGGTTCAATTATAGATAGTACAAATGATGTTGTCTCTTTCTGGGAAGCGCATATACGCACAGTAGATAACAGTTCCACGCAAGCTAGCTATCGGGTAGCACTTAATAAATTTAAGGCATTTTTGCAAGTAAAAAACATAAATGAATTACATTTTAAGAATCTTACACCAGAGATAATAGGCGATTACCAATCCTTTCTTAAGGCTGACGGAGTTCAAGATTTAACGGTAAAAATTTACCTAAGCTTTTTCAAAGCCATTGTGAATAAAGCTATAAGATTGAGATTAACGGGCTATCTAGTACACCCATTTGTGGAAATCAAAACCAAACCAACTCGAAAAACGTCGTACGGGCTTGATATTAAGGAAATCGGTAAATTGATGAGAGTTGAATTGCCAGATAGATTGGATTACTACCGTAATTTATTTCTATTCCAATTATTTGCTGGAGGTATGAGGATTGGAGACTTACTTTTGTTAAGATGGAGTAATGTTGAAATAAGAACTAATGGGATATATTTAAAATATAAACAAATTAAGACCAAAAAAGAAATTATCTCAAAATTAACACTAACGTCATTAAAGTTTTTAGATATGCTTTTTTGGGAGGGAAATCCATCGGTAGTGGGTGATATAGAAATAAAAAGGAAAAAGCTCAATGATTACCTTCTGAGAAAGGAGCAAGTAGAACTTAATATGGATTACTCTATGATAGAGAATGCTCAACTTCAGGGGATGATAGAGGGGAAGATTTCAAAGTCTGATTTAGAGCTAGAAGAAATTGAGGAAGGTATTGCGGAAATGACTCACAAATTAATAGAACATTATAAATTTCTTGTGGTAACAATGCAGGATGAATTTGATGGAAATACGATATTCAATGAGTTGAGAAAACTTAAGTTTCCCAAAAATGGGCTCATAAATGAAGCTAACAAGAATAAGATAATTGGAGCTACTCAAAAAGTGAATTACAATCTAAAATTAATTTCTACCCGCACAGAATTACCTAAAATAACTACACATAAGGCAAGGCATTCCTATTCGCAATTGTTAGTTAACCAGAATATAAACTTGCATTTCCTTAGCATGGCTTTAGGACACTCAAGCTTAGCTGTTACGCAGAATTACATTCAAAGCTTACATACTAAGGCTTTGGATGATGTAAACGAAAACTTATCAGACAGTATGGCTATGTATCTTAGATAATTTGGGTGGTTATTATGTTAAAAAATAGATTATGAATAAAAGGATAGAGAGTACATTTTTAACGGAATCTATTCGTATAGAATTGAACTATAAGTATGAATGTTTGTATGCGAAAATAGATTCGGGTTTGCTAACTCCAATCAAGGATATAAATCTTTTTATAAAAGAAAATGCTCGATTGCTGGGGGAAGAAGAAATAAATTTTATTGTTGGTTTCCACATTATGGTAGAAAAACAAAAGTCTATTGGAGAAAGAAATCAGGATAATTTGAATAATCTTATTTCTTCCATTTCTAAATTATAGCTCATGCAACCATATTGAAATAAAGCTTAATAATTTTTTATATTACTAATTAACTTTTCATCTTTTAATTCTAATTTTATAACACAAATAAGCAATTACATAATTAATGATTGAAAATAGCGAATTTGATAAGAAGTCTTTAAAAATTATAAAAGGGAAAACTTCAGATTGGAGTGAACTTGCCAAGGATTGTGTATGCTTTGCAAACGGTAAGGGAGGTACAATTGTAATTGGGGTAGAAGATGACCAAGATGAACCTGAGCCTTCTCAGAAAATTCCAGATAGTTTAGTAGAAAAAATTAATAAGACAATTCCAGAACGAACTATTGGTGTGGCAGTATCTGCTTCCAAAGAGGTACGTTCTAATGGGGGCGAAATAATTAATCTCAAGATATTCCGTAATAATCAGCTGATTGCATCAACCTCTGATGGTAGGTATTATGCTCGTGTTTCTGATGATTGTAAGCCAATACCCCCTGATGAAATAACAAGACTTGCAGCGGAAAAACAGGCTTTTATATGGGAGGAAAAAATTGTGAGGAAGATTCCATATCAAAAAGTTAATCTTCAAAAATTGAATGATTTCTTTTCAGATATCAAATCTTCGTCGAGGGTAAGTTCTTTTGTAAAAGATATGCCCCTTGAGGAATTACTTGAGTATTTCTTTATGGCAAAGGATGGATATCTTACTAATTTAGGTGTATTGTGGTTAGGGGAAAGAAATGATAGGGCTAATCTTCATTATGCCCCATCTGTGCAATTTATCAAATATGATGAATACGAAAACAAGGTAAATAAAGTGGTATGGGATGATTTTTCCCTTAACCCTAAAGAGCTTCTAAGTGCTATAATATCTCTTAGTGATTGGGATGAATCATTGGAAATTTCAGATGGGATTTTTAGAAAGAATATACCAAATTATAATATTGAAGTTATTCGAGAGTTAGTGGCTAATGCGATGGTTCATAGGGTTTATACTATGCGAGGTGATATTTTTATTAATTTATATCATGACCGTTTGGAAATCCACTCTCCTGGATTATTACCAATGGGGGTTACGCCAAATAACATAATTAATAAATCAGTCTATAGGAATACGCACCTGGCAAAAGTATTCTACGATTTGTTACTTATGGAGAAAGAAGGAAGTGGTTATGATAAGGTGTATGAATTATTACTTTTCAATGGTAAGCCCGAACCCATAGTAGAGGAATGGGATGATAGAGTGGTTGTGACCGTTAAGAAAAATATTATAAGCAAGGAAACTGTACGATTAATGTCCAAGGCTAATGATGATTTTAACTTGAAGCAAAAGGAAATTATTGCTTTAGGATTAATAGCTCAAAATAATGTGCTGTCAAGTGTAGCACTGAAAAAGAAATTAGCTATTAAGGGAAATGATGGATTAAAATATTGGGTTGGAAATCTATTGAAGTATGGAATAGTCTTGAGCAAAGGAAAAACAAAAGCTACTGAATATATTGTTAATCCTGATTTATTGAAGCAATTGGACTTTAAGGGGAAAACTGATTTAAAGAAAATAGAAACTCATAGACTTGAACACTTAATATTAGAAGACCTAGAAATCTATCAACCATGTTCCATCGGACATATTCATGAAAGGATAGGTAAGGAAATTAATAGAAAGAAAATTAAAAGACAATTAGAGAAAATGATTGAAAACGGTAAGATTAAGGCTGTTGGAGAGAATCGTTGGAGAGTTTATGAAATTAATGATTAACTCTATTGGACATTCTATCGGACATTCTATCGGACAAAATAGATTATTTCTCTAAATTTTGTCCGATAGGTGAAAATCAAACTCACTCTCAGAGTTAATTCCAGAATCTATGAAACCGCCATTTCTTTTTTAACACTCTGCACAGTACCAACACTCTTACCAGTGATTTTTGCCAATTTTCTGATAGATAAATCTGGGTGATTTTTGATTTCTTTTACTACATTGGAATATTTATACAAAAATTCTTCCGTACTCATAGAAGAACCACGAACACGCCCTTTATATTTTCCATTAGCTTTAGCAATGGCAATACCTTCAAGCTGACGTTCCCGAATGTTTTGCCGCTCCATTTCAGCTACATTTCCCAACACACTTATAATAAGTTTAAAAACCTGATTTGGTTTTCCTTTAATCATAGATTCAATTCCAAGATTATCTACTTTTAGAATAACCTGGTTTTTAGTAAAATAATCCAGAGTATCTAAGATATCATTGATATTCCTACCCAATCTATCTACGGAACTAATCGATATATAATCAATCTTCTTGTTTTCAATGGCTTCTAGTAAGCTAATACCCATTGGCCGTTCAGCAAATGGAATAGAACCACTAATAACATCATTAAATATTAATTCCTCAGGATGGTTTTTAGCTAATTGCCGTTCAAGTTTTTGGTTGGGTGACGAGATGCGGTTATAACGTGCTTTTTTCATACTGGAAGTTTTCACGAATATAGGTCATCTATACATTACGTGCAAATTTAGGGTGGTTGTTTTTGAACGTTGCAATCCTAGGAAAACGGTTGTTGTATTATTGAGAAATTATACTGCCAATTAGGTATAGTTTAAAAATGAACATCTGAAAAGACTTCAGAAGTTACTTGAAGCTGCTAATATCTTAAATATTGGAGTAGGTTTTGACCTCAGTAGAAATTCGTTTCCAAACGAGACCATCCTCATAATTACTATCTTTTACGGATAATTCATATTCACCTTTAAAACGGTACAAAAGATGACCAAGTGAGTCCTTACCTCTGGCAAAGACTATCCTTATTTTACGTGAATTATTCAATTCTTCTTTTATATGGTTCTTTTGTTTTTGAGGATTTAAACTTTTTTCAATTATAGTGTTTTCATCATCAGAAATTTGATTACGCCAATCACCGTTCGCATATAATTTTGGAAACCAAATGAGTTTGTCTACTTCGTAAGGATGGTTAACACCTCCTTTTTGCCATCTTTTATAATTATAACCAAAACAATTTGCAGCCAAGTGTTGATGAGTAAAAACAACATTGTCATTGATACTAATAAATCCTCGCGAAATGTAAGTTTCAGGATTTTGTTCTTCTGTAATACTCCAAGGCACGAAGTTTTTAGAGTTGGCCTTTAATTCTAAAATTAACTTTACGATAGAATCAATTCGATTATTTATCTCTTCCAGAGAATTTGTACAATCTATTTCTTCAATTCTATGGTTAGTAGCATTTATTATATCTCTTTTTCTAAGTCTATCTCGCTCTTTCTGATTTAAATGATAACTTTCGTCTACTTCAACGTGCAGGTCAAATTGCGGGAAATACATGTCTGTTAATGCATGTCCGTTTGGTCTTTTTATATACTGCTGAGTAATAAATTTAATATCTGCATCATTTAATTTATGCCAAATTCCTGAGGTTACGTAGTGCTCGAACCTCTTTTTTTTAGTTCTATTCAGTTGTTTGGTTATGTATGTAAATTTATCTGAATTGTTCATTCAAAGTTTAACTAGGTATTCATTATACTATAGGGAGTTACTCCATTTTTTTGCTCGCACCTCAATGAGTTGTGCCTTTTCATTTAGCACAAAACTGGAAATCACCTTTTTTTCTTTTAAATCCTTTATCAGTTTCAGGGTTTCCGTAGTTTCTGGAATATTAGGCCTATGATAACTTTCTACCATTTCGGAATATACCCCACCTAATCTATGTACTAACACTCTAAGTTGATTCTGAGAAAAGGAATGTAGGTTCAGATTAAGCAACTTTATTTTTAATACTGTGTTGTTTTGATTTTTAAATAAATCTCTTAGAAAAGAATATTCGATATCTTTTACCTTAAGCTTAGCTAATATAGAAATGACTATTGAGGATAATTGTTTATCATTTGCAATAAAACCATCGTCTAAATCATCAATATATTTTTTCTTCTGAGCAATTTGTATAATATCAGATTTCAGCAAATAATGAACATCCCCTTCTTCTAAATTATAGTTAGAATAATTTTCCGAAAAAATATTCCAGTTTTTTTCTATCAAGTAGAGATGAAGGTAATTATTTGTTTTTTTTAATTTTTTAAAGTTTTCATCTTTAAGAATTACTATTTGCTCATCGATTAAAGCTTTTAATTTTTTTGAATCAATCTTGGCCAAATCTATACCATCCCAATCTTTCTGTAATGATTTAATGAGATTGGAATAGCTCTGCAAGTTTAATTTTGAATTATATATAATGGATAATCCTAGAAAAGTTTCAGCTTCTGTTTCGTCCTCAGGATTATCTCTGTTTATTGATAAATTTTTTAAGACTGCATTTACAGATTTATCATCAAGAAAAGCTTCTAATGTTTCATTAAGTTTAGTGTCCGTTCCTAAGGCTTTAAAATAATCAAGAACATTCTCCCAGTTTATTTTCAATTTTTTATTTCTGAGCAAAATCTCTTTTGCTTCTACATCATCTATTTTGGATAAATCGTTTATTATTTGATTGGATTGTAAAACAGCCTCTTCTTTCTGAATATCAGTAAGCTCATCTTCATCAAGTAAATATATTATAGTGCTTTCAGATTCATTAGTATTACTTTTTAATTCTAGAAAGACATTATTCATATAATAATAAATATTTTCTTTTGTATATTTTATTAAGGGCTGGAACTTTGACTCAAGAATGCAAGTAAGATTCTGAGTTTGTAAATCTTCAAACGAAAATTTTTTCTCGCTATAGTTTCTTAAGATAAAATGGATATTTCCAAAATTTAGTTGATAGTGGCTTTCTTTTATTAAGAACTCTTTCAGTTCTTTATTTGTAGTGGATTCAAGAATCCCAATTTCCCGAAATTCAAGGTTCATCTTTTTGATAAGGTTCTTTACGAAAGTAATATCATCTTTAATCAAAAGATTTTCCAACGCTATAGGTTCATTATTAACATAGGATTTGAACTTAGATTTTGAAGAAATATTTACTAGATTTTCTATTTTGGAATTATTGATTATTAGAATAAATAGCTTTTCAATTTGAGTACGCTCATAATTATGATTTTCAATATAATCCCATATTGTACCCCACTTCGCTGTTAATAAGGAAAATAGTTGGGGGGTTTTATCAGAATTCTCAATAAACGACTCCAAAAAATCTATAGAATATTCATCTTCCTTACTTATTAGATTGGTTATATCATTTAATTCATTTTTATACATTTTGGGGTTAGAAAGAAGAAATTCTAAAAGATTAATATTTAATGCTGATTGCTTACCGAAAAAACCTTTTGGAATATTTTGAATAACATATTTCTCATTTTGCATTTGTTGATTATAATCATTGTCAACTTCATTTAGCACATTGAGAATAAACTTTTTCTCTTCAACTGTTATCTCAGTATCATAGAATCTTGATATGTAATGACTGTAGTGCTCATCTATATAACCATTTCGTAGTAGAAATATAATCAACCTTTCCTTTAATAAATCAGTATGGTCTAGAACATATTCTGAAATAGTGTTTTCTTGCAAAATTTGATAAATACTTTTTGTAGATAGAAGATTAATTTCTCTTTTTCTTGTACTTAGCTCTTGCTTTTTCTTTTCAACCTGGTTTCGATTCTTTTCTAAAACAAGGTTTTCTCTTTGCTTATATTTTTGATTAGAGTTAACCTCATTTTCTATGTCTTTAAATCCAAATGGCTCATTCCGATGTCCTTCATATTGATTTTGATTAATAGTATAATATGTAATACTAGAGCATTCAGAAAGTTCTTTAAATTTATCGTCTTCAAATAGCTCCTTAAAGGTTATTTTCTTGTCGTTAATTCGAACAGCAGTGGGACGGTCTCGACAAACCTTAAATATGCCACTGATATAAATACCTCGTAGTTCCGATATATTTTCTTCACACATATTTTCGAGAGATTCAATATCCTCGGTAAATCCTTTTATTTCCTCTCTTAATTCTTCAATTTTTTTGCTTAAAAAGTTGTTTTTCTGTTTTATAAGCTTGTGAAGTTTTCCATTATTATTCTGTAGTAAATCAAAATCTTCAGGCTCTAAATTTTTATATACGATTAAAGCTAAAAGTTTATTTTGGTCGGGAATTTCTAATAAAGATTCTCTATAGATAAAATATTCGTTACAAATATTATTTACCATTCTCATATCATTGATGAAAAATGAAATTTGATTGATAAAATCTTCTGTAGGTTTATAGAGGATTTCTCTTGTATTTCTATCCTCTGGTTTTAAATTTTCATCGTTTTGTTCCACAATATCAGAACTATTTTTAGTTTGAAAATTTGTTTTATAGGATGGCAATGAAAGAAGCTTGTCCTTTAATTTGGACTTAGAATTAGAATAATTTATTACTGGTATTACTGGAATAGTTAAATCGAAGAATTTCGTTCTATTTTCGCCTTCGAAGATATCATCTCTTACTGCATAAAGAAATATTACTCTTTTGCTAATTTGGTTAGATTGATTTATTAAATAATTAATTTCTCTTAGCTTGGAGAAGATATGGGTGTCGTTGAATCTGTCTAAATCCTCGATTATAACTAAGTCAAAATTATTCTTTTCGAAAAAGTATAATACTTCATCTAAATGTTTGTTGAGAATTGATTCGTTGACATTTTTGCCAATGTCAATTTCACCTTTTACACTAATTCTGGTTACTTTAGAATTGTTTACAAATCTTAATCCTTTTTTATATAAGAAAGTTCCTAAACCACCAAAGAAAATTAAACTAAGTAGAAGAGCTGAATAGTCAAATTCATTGTTTATATGCCACGTGGCAGGATTAAGGTTTTTTATATAACCATAACCAAAAAGAGCAAAGGAAGAGTATAGCCATAAAAGAATAGATACTGAATATATGAACAACTCCCACCATTTAAAGTCTATTATTCTTTTAAATCTAGAATCAGGTAATTTTTTCGAAGAAACACGATAAATAATCTGTTGGAGTATACTTAATTCTAATAATTTTTGATATTTATTAAAACTTTTATCGCTTTCATCTGGTTTCTCGAAAGATGCTAGTGATAATTCTAAAACATTGAAAATGCCTTCATTTTTGGAAACAAAAGTTTTAATGATACTACTCTTTCCTGACCCGTATGAACCAGCTAGGGCAATGTTTGTTATATTCTCATTCCTAACCGCTTCGTTTAAAGAAATTAGATAACTATCTATTGAATTATCGGAAATAATTCTAGGAGATAAAGGAGTTAAGAAGTTGGTGGTTTGAGCAAATTTTTCTTCAATTTTGTTAATTTGCTCTTTAGAATATTTAAGGATAAACTTATAAAACGCTATTTTCCAAATATTTATTTTTTTAATTATTGCTTTTCTCATATAAGTGGATTAAAAGTCAAAATCGGTAATATGATTTTTTGGTTTAATTCAAATAATCCATCTTTCTTAATATCCATAATTATCTTGGTTGCCGTTTCTAAATGAATTCATTATATGCTTCTCTTCGTTATCTGATTCCACGAATGAAGTTGGTATCACCGAGGAATATTTTATTCCAGTTTTCTTAAATTCTATATTTATTTCCTGGAATAAGAGATGATATATTTCTTCCAATTCTTCACACCTGTCATTAATATTATTAGATGGAATATGTTTTATAATGCCGTATCTAAGTTTGAAAAAATTCATTCTATCTCTATAAAAGGAATATTTATTACAGTAATTAATACTATCAAGTAGTGTATTGTATTTATGATTTATTCTCAGCAAGCTGTTCCATAAATTTTGATACATTCTTAGTTCCTTTTTCCAGAATTCTGGGAATTTCTTTTTAAAAACATTAGCACCAAGTACTATGGCTGCATAGTGGTGATTAAACCACCATTCCAGAGTTTCTATATTTTTTTCTTTGTATATAATTGATTTGAAATTCAAATATTCTCTTTCCTCTTTGAAAACTGATTTCTTTTCGTAAGCAGCTAGCTTCTCTTTTAAAATTTTTATTGAAGGGTTTTTGCTCTTAAAAAAATTTTTTAGTGGTTCAATGTGGAGTAACTCATGTTCCCACATTTTTTTACATTTTTCATCAGCAGCTAAACCTTCTTTTATAAGAAAGCTTGATAAATCATTAATTAGGGGGAGGGCCTCTTTGTAAGGATTTTTTTTATTGTATGCATCAAATAATGCCTGAAACTCTTGGGATTGGTTAATAGGTTTCAAATCATTGAAATAATGAAGGTATTCTTCCAAATAAGCATTATTTTTTTCGGTTTTATAAAGCTCTCTTATATCTCGAAGGATTCGATGGGTATCAAACCAAAACTGCCTAGCGTAAGATTTTGACATTTTGCTACATTTTATTTATCGAATACCATAAAGAAGGCGAAGTTCTTTAAAATTTGAATTCCCTGGGAACTAATACTGTATTTACCACGTCTAGGCTTATTAAACAAACTAGACGTATTCAAATAGCTTAAAGCCCATAAAATACGGTCGTGAAAAATATGACCATTCCCTGAAGGGTACATTATGGCTATTTCTTCTTCTGTAAGCTTAAAATGTTTTCCTAGAGGTTCTACGAAGTCTTTTAGTTTAAGTACATCATGCGTTGTGAGAAGTTGGAGTGCAGGTACTCGTATCTCATCATGTGTAGTTATTGCCATCTATAAGTTGAGGTTATGATTAAATAGGGTAGGGTTCCAGAGTTTAAAAGTAATGTTTTTTAAATATCTTAACAAAAATAACTTATTGGCTTCACTTGAGCCCTAAGCAGGAGTTTGAAAGTGTCTTACTAGTAAATTAGGGTAAACTCCCAGAGTTTACTAAAACTAATCGCAAACGGCGTAATTTTAATTAATAATTATTTATAAATTACTGCGAACAACAATGTTACTTTTGTGTACTTTTAGGACTGTTTATATGTACTTTTCTTGCAGTATGTGACAGTATAACTAGGGTAGTTGTGAAATAGATAATTGGTATATATTATTTTATAATTTATTGATTAGAAAGTGTGTCAGACCCCTCCCTGACTGGTTTGGATGAGGGTGTTGTATCCTCCCTCCCTTTAGAGACCTACCCCCGTTAGTGTTTATGAAAACACGGGTTAGTCTTCAAATTTTTCATAAAATTTTTTAGATTTTATTTTTTTAGGATAAAATAAAGATAGAGTTGGGATATTTGAATTTTCCAATCAATTCAAAAATAAAATTCAATATTAAATATTGGAGTTTCTATTCTAAAGATAAAAAGAAAGGGTAATATCTAGATTACTTCTTAGTATTTTTAATATATACTTTAAATTAACTTTAATAAGTTACTCTAATTATGAAGTAACCCTCATCTTACCATAGGGAAATGTCTATGTTACTTTAGGGTAATGTAAGAATTACCATAATATACTTTGTACATTATTTATTATGTCCTTCAATAGGTTTTCAAAAAAACTTAATGAGGTGGCATTAGTATTTTCTTTGTTTTCCGAAAACAAAAATGTAGACTTGTTAGTGAATACTAGAAATAACAATAAAATATTATGAGTAATATAAGCAGATTAGAAGAATTAAATAAAGAAGTCTATGGTATAAGATTTTTAAAAAAATATCCAATATTGGAAAAAATTGAGTTAACTAGATTAGAAATTAATCTTATAGAGTTGATATTATCGTTTCAAAATCAAAATAAACAACTCCAAATGAGGTATGATAAAATTGGATATTACATTGGAGTACAGGGAGAATATAAGAATAAAGGTGTAGGCAATATCGTTTTAAAACTAAAAAAAGCTAAAATCATAAATACCAAGCCCGAGAAGTATGGAATTAATAGAGGCGCTAAATCTTCACTTTCGGTTAATTTAGATAAGCTTATCAGTTTAATAGAACATAAAGTTCAAAATGAGAATTCATCCAAGAAAAATGAGGGTGAAGTTAAAAATGTGCCAGAGGAAGTGAATATACACAAGTATACTGGTAACGCGGATTTTTTGAAAATACTAAGAAAAAATTTCGGTAGCTCATCTGTAGAAAATACAGGGTTACTTGAATTTCTTGAGGAGTTTGAGATATATTGTGTAGACAAAATCAAAAATGGTGATAAATCGTTATTTAATTTAAAGCGGGATATAAGTTATATGATTGAAAAGCTAAAAGATGATTTTCCTAATTTAAAAATAGCATAAAAATAAGATTGTTTGGATATCAATTCAAGGAAAAAGGATGGAGGTGAAGATGGTTCTCATAATAAATTTATCTTTGCCTCCATTATTTACGAAATTATGTTAAAGAATCCGATTTGTTGTACCATTGTTGTACAATAATATTGTTTTATAGCTTAAGTAATTGATTTATAAATAACTATAGGTGTTTCTTTAATTTTACCAAAATATTAAATTAAGGCGTGGGAAGTAAGAATAAATTAAGACGATTCAGGGAGAACGAAACATTTGAAAATGTGATACAACCCTCCCGGGAAGAGCTGGAGAAGGATCAGTTCAAATTAAAAGGAAATTGGAATAAAGATTTTTTTAAAAATGATCATCCTATCGTTTTGGAATTGGGCTGCGGAAAAGGAGAATACACCATTGGCCTTTCTAAGCAGGATTCAGCAAAAAATTTTATTGGAATAGATATTAAAGGAGCCAGGTTTTGGAGAGGTGCAAAGACGGCTATAGAAGATGATCTAAAGAATGTAGCTTTTCTAAGAACGCAAATAGAACTTATAGATACTATTTTTGCTGAAAATGAAGTAGATGAAATCTGGATCACTTTTCCAGATCCGCAAATTAAATACAAGCGCACCAAACACCGCTTAACGAATACCGAATTCCTTCAAAAATACAAACACATTCTAAAACCTGAAGGAGTGGTAAACCTTAAAACCGATAGTGAATTTATGCACGGTTATACGCTTGGTCTTCTCCACGGCGAAGGTCATGAGATTCTATATGCACATCACGATATTTATAAAAATGAATATTCTCCAAAAGCAGTTAGAGAAATTCAAACTTTCTATGAAAAACAGTATCTTGACCGGGGAAAACCTATAACTTACATTCAGTTTAGAATAAAATAAGTCTCTTTGGAGGAAACAAAACTTTTTCTAATCACTTATTTGGCGGCCTTACTTGGGGTAATACCTCCAGGTTTGGTGAATATGACAGTGGCTAAAACCTGTGTTGAAAAAGGAAAGAAAAACGGACTTTACGTTGCGTTCGGTGCTACTATTGTAGTGATTATTCAGGCAACCGTGGCCGTGCTACTCGCTAAATATATATTCGGAAATGAATTTGTGCAGAATATTTTATTGCGGGCTGGTCTTGTAATATTTATTCTCCTGGCGGTTTACTTTTTTATTCAGGCAAAGAAACGAGGAGGTATAGAACATAAATCCCGCAAAGCAAATTCCAACAGTATTTTTAAAGGAATGCTTGTGGCCGCCCTTAACATTTTTCCCGTTCCTTATTTTGTGGCTATAGCCGGTGCACTTAATATTGGAACAGGTATTTCTTACGATTGGTCCCGAATTATAGCATTTGTTTTGGCTGCATCTATGGGAAGTTTTACCACCTTGTATATATACGTGATTTCTTTTATTAGAATTGAAAAACAAGCGGAAGCTTTTTCAAAATACTCTAATTATTTTATGACAGCCCTTATGCTGGTATTGATAATTGTAACACTACTTAGAATTTATTACTCTTAATTTTGGAAGAAAAGAACTTTTTTGAAAGGGTTTATGAGGTAGTAAGACAAATACCAAAAGGAAAAGTAACTTCTTATGGCGCCATTGCAAAAAGTGTTGGTGCATCAAAAAGTGCCAGGATGGTTGGTTACGCAATGAATTCGGCTAAAGATCTTGAAGATGTTCCTGCACATCGGGTGGTGAATAGAAATGGTTTGCTTACCGGTAAGAGTCATTTTGAAGATCACAATGCTATGCAAGAGATGTTAGAAGAAGAAGGAGTGCCGGTTAAGGATTTGAAAGTGCAGAATTTTGAAAAGTATTTTTGGGATCCTATGAGAGATTTAAAATAGAATTTTCTTCAGAAATTATCCCATAACTTCACTTTATCATCCTATAGATCAATTATAGATAAATACTTCGTTTTCTTAGCTTTTACACTTATATTTGCGTTTAGAATGAATCTATATAAGCTGATTGGTTTTTGAAGAAAAACTCACCTAATACAGCTAAAAATATCCTGAAATATTTAGGATCATAAAATGTTTTAAATGAAGTTAGACAGAAAAGAAATATTAAAATCGCTGGAAACTATTTCTGTAGCCGGAGACGGTAAAAATATGGTGGAGAGTGGTGCAGTTCAAAATGTAATGACTTTTGGCGATGAGGTTGTAGTAGACCTGGTTTTAGAAACCCCTGCCTTACATATTAAAAAGAGGGCTGAAGTGGACATTATGAAAGCTATTCACGAGCAAGTAAATCAAAAAGCTAAAGTTAAAGTAAACATTAAAGTAGAATCGGCAGATAAGAAACCTGAAATCAAAGGAAAAAATATTCCTGGAATTTCTAATATTATAGCAGTAGCTTCTGGAAAAGGCGGAGTTGGTAAATCTACGGTAACTGCTAATCTTGCCGTGACTTTATCTAAAATGGGCTTTAAAGTAGGGATTTTAGATGCCGATATTTATGGGCCATCTATCCCTATGATGTTTGACGTAGAAACGGAGAAACCTCTTTCGGTAACTGTAGATGGTAAATCTAAAATGAAACCTATTGAGAATTACGGAGTAAAAGTACTTTCTATTGGTTTTTTTACTAAACCTAATCAGGCAGTAGTTTGGCGTGGGCCAATGGCGGCCAAAGCGCTAAATCAAATGATTTTTGATGCCGCCTGGGGCGAACTGGATTTTCTTTTAATAGATCTGCCTCCGGGAACTGGTGATATTCATCTTTCAATAATGCAATCCCTACCTATAACTGGAGCGGTTGTGGTAAGTACGCCGCAAAATGTGGCTTTAGCTGATGCTAAAAAAGGAGTTGCCATGTTCCGCCAGGAAAGTATAAATGTGCCTGTTTTAGGAATAGTAGAAAATATGGCATATTTTACTCCAGAAGAGCTTCCTGAAAATAAATATTATATTTTTGGAAAACAAGGTGCTAAAAACCTTGCTGAAGATATTGATGCTCCATTTTTAGGTGAAATTCCCCTGGTGCAAAGTTTAAGGGAGTCTGGCGATATTGGCCATCCTGCAGCTTTGCAAACCGCTACGCCTTTAGAAGCGGCTTTTGAGGATATTACCCGAAATATGGTTCAGGAAACAGTAAATAGAAATAAAAGTCTGCCTCCAACTGAAGCGATAAAGATTACCACAATGGCCGGATGCAGTGCAGTAAAAAAGAAATAAATGACGAGCGAAGAAGTTAAATTAAATGTAGAAAAGGCCCTTGCCGAAATTCGTCCTTTTTTGGAGAGTGACGGGGGGAATATTTCCCTGGTTTCTATCGAAAACGACCGCCTGGTTAAAGTTCGTTTAGAAGGAGCCTGTGTAGATTGCACGGTAAACCAGATGACTCTTAAATCTGGAGTAGAAATGACTATTAAAAAATATGCACCACAAATAGAGAGTGTGGTTAATATTCAAAAGTAAGCACCTGGCTTACGATCAAACTTGAAAGTAGCATGATCAAAACCGATATACTTATCATTGGCGCAGGGCCAACAGGCCTTTTCGCGGTTTTTGAAGCAGGATTATTAAAGTTAAAATGCCATCTAATAGATGCGCTTCCCCAACCGGGAGGGCAGTGTTCAGAGATCTATCCTAAGAAACCTATTTATGATATTCCGGGGTTTCCCGAAGTTTTAGCAGGGGATCTCGTTACTAATTTAATGGAGCAAATAAAACCTTTTGAACCTGGGTTTACCCTGGGCGAAAGGGCCCAAACCATAGACAAACAGGAAGACGGTAGTTTTATAGTGACTACAAATAAGGGAACAAAACATCACGCCCCGGTGGTGGTAATTGCCGGTGGCCTCGGGAGTTTTGAACCCAGAAAACCACCTATTCCGAACATTACTGATTTTGAAGATAAAGGGGTGGCTTATATTATTCGGGAACCCGAAGATTATCGCGATAAAAAGGTAGTTATTGCCGGTGGAGGTGATTCAGCCTTAGATTGGGCTATTTATTTAGCCGATGTTGCTTCAGAAGTTTCCCTGGTACACCGAAGAAATGATTTTCGTGGCGCTTTAGATTCCGTGGAAAAAGTAGAAGAACTTTCTAAAATTGGGAAAATAAACCTTATTACCAATGCTGAGGTAACCGATCTTCAGGGAGAAGATGAACTGGAAAGTGTAGTAATTACCCACAAAGCATCTGCTTCAGAAAAGGAAATCAAGGAAACCGATTACTTTATTCCGTTGTTTGGGCTTTCGCCTAAATTGGGTCCTATCGCAGATTGGGGGCTGGAAATAGAAAAAAACGCAATAAAAGTTGATAATGCTTACGATTATCAAACCAATATCCCGGGTGTTTACGCTATTGGCGATGTAAATACGTATCCCGGCAAGTTAAAGCTTATTCTTTGTGGTTTTCACGAAGCAGCCATTATGTGCCAGAGTGCTTACCAACGCATTTTTCCAGATAAGAAATATGTGATGAAGTACACCACCGTTAGCGGTGTTAGCGGATTTGATGGCAGTAAAAAAGAAGCGAAAAAAGAAGTAGTAAAAAGTATAAATTAAAATAATAGATTGTCTATAAAGTAATCGTCATTACGAACGGAGTGAAGTAATCTTTCAAATGAAATTATTACTATAAATTACAGATTGCTTCGTGCCTCGCAATGACGAGTTCTTATTACGATCTAGCTTAAGCAAGATATGTCTGATATTAAAATAACAATTATAGACCGGGAAGGGGAAGCCCACGTGGTAGATGCTCCAACAGATATGAATATGAACCTTATGGAGGTAGTTCGTTCCTATGAGCTTGCTGCTGAAGGTACTATTGGGATTTGCGGCGGCATGGCAATGTGTGCCTCCTGCCAGTGCTATATTCTTAATTTCGAACATATGCTCCCAGAGCAAAGTATTGAAGAAGAAGATATGTTGGATCAGGCGTTTTTTGTGGAAGATAATAGTCGTTTAAGCTGCCAGATTCCTATTACCGAAGATTTAGATGGATTAGAAGTAAAACTCGCTCCTGAAGCACCTTAAACTTGCTTTTATTCGTCAAGCTGAACTGGTTTCAGCTTCTAGTATGAGGCTAAATTCAGGATGACGATGGTATGATATAAAAACCTCACAGATGTTATGATCTGTGAGGTTTATTTTTTGTCTAAAAATTCTTTAAATTGTCTGCAAGTTTTTAGAACTTATATTTTCTGAAATTTCTTCTTCAATACCTCGCCACAGTTCCAACCTGGCATCTAACGCTTCTTCGGCAATTTGCTGCGCTTCCTGCCATTTTTCATCATCATTCCCACAGAGTTCTGCTACCATTTTAAAAGCCATTGGCCCGTGTTCGTCGGCATCTAATTCTATGTGACGATCAAAATAATACTTGAAAAGGCTTAGATCTTCTTTTGGGAAGTTTTGCTGCACCTTTTCTATAATAGAAGTAAACATCCCGGGAATAAGGCCTTCACGACCAAATGTAAAGGCTGAAGCGATCTTATGGGATCTTCCTTCGGTAATTACTTCGAAAGTATTCTTTAGAAAAATTTTTATGTTATGCGGAAGTTTTGTGGCTGCAATCAATAAAAAAATATCGGTGCCATGAGTTACCTGCAGCAAAAAGTTTTTTATCCTGCCGGTATCTGCACCGCTTTTTTCCATAGCATCCAGGTACATCTCAAAATGGCTTTGATGTTTTCCGAAAGAATTCACATCTGTTTCTTCAGCAAGGACAATTTCGTTGATAAGATATCGGGTTTCAGGATTACCAACAGGAACCCACGGATTCGTAGTTTTGGTAAGTTTTTCCTGTAAAGCGGTAAGCAAGGACATAAAATCCCAAACAGCAAAAACATGGTGCTCCATAAAGATTTGCAAATGTTCTGGAGTGGTTATTTTTTGATATAAGGAATGTTCTAAAAGTTGGTTTATTTTAGGTTGTAATGCTTTATTTACCTCGTTTATCCTATTTTCGTATCCCATCTTGCAAAAATAAGATTCTCAACAGGATTTATAAAATTTAAACATTCATTTAAAATTGAATTAACGTACAATTTCAGGTTTTTAAAGTATATTCAAAATATGGCGAAACAGTTTTTAAATTCATATAATGTCATTGTTTTTTATTCAAATAAATCAAAAGATTATTTGCAAATAGACGGGGTTGTGGCTAAAAATCCCAAACCGCTTAAAAAAGAATGCTGCGAAAAATATAAAAAGGGCAAACGCTGTAAACGCTGCCCTTGTTTTGATCTACTTTAAAAACATAATTTTTGTTAAAAAATGTTAATAAATGTTTTATTTTAGCTGACAATCAAAAATCATCAGTCAAATGAAACGTTTATCTCTTGCCTTAGTTTTAGCCTGTTTTAGCCTATTAAGTTGTTCAACAGAAGAAGAACCAGAAGTGAATCCAACACCATCTGAACCTGCTCTTTTAACAGGTGTTTTTTTAGATTCTCCTGTAGAGGGGCTAATTTATAAAACTAATACCCAAGAAGGAGTAACCAATTCCGCTGGAGAGTTTCAGTTTGAAGAAGGTGAGACAGTCAGTTTTTTTGTAGGATCAGTCAAAATCGGAGAAGCTAAAGGTGAAAATACAATTACGCCCATTGATATTGCTGTTACTCCAAACGCTAATATTAACACTTCTGAAGTGAAAAATATTGCTGCTTTCTTACAGACTTTTGATGCCGATAAAGAAGCTGAAAATGGTATTCAAATTTCAGATGAAGCGGTAGAAGCTATGTCGCTAACTGAAATTGATTTTAGAAATCCTATTATCCAATTATTGGGTGAATTAGTGATGGAAATTAATATGAATACTCTAGCAGATCTGGAGGTTGTTTTGCCTGGAGAAGCTACGAACCATCTTGCTCAAAATCTCGAATTAGATTACGAAATGTCTGGATTAGAAGGGGGTGCTTTCTTTCATATTGTAGAATCATGGGAAACCAGAACCCGGAATGTGCATTGGATTCATGAATTTGATTCCGAAGGGAAAATTTCAAAGTCTAAGGCGTTTGAGAAATATCCCTGGAGGCCACTCCTTTCTTACAGCTATAGTGATCACAATGCTAATGGATTTCCAGAATTTTTTACCGGAGACCATCTCCGTGCAGATGGTTCAAGCGGATTTACCTTGAATTATTATTTTTCCTATGAAGAAAATTCTAAAATCGAGTCTTTTTCATATAGTCCCTCATCGATGATTGATTCAGATCTATATGTTTGGAAAATAGATGCAATTGATGAAGAAAGAAGAGTAACCGAGGTCTCGATTTTTGAGCAGGGTACTTCTACTGCAAGCACTCTTTATGAGTTTGATGATCTTAATAATTCTAATAAGATTCTAATATATGTTAATGGGATGAGCGAACCAAAAACGATAGAAGAACTTGTTTTTAACGAATTCGGCTCTTTAGCAATCAAGAAAATGTATGATGGGAGTAGGCTAACTCAATTAACTAATAGATATTATCGGGAAGATTATACTCCCGAGAAAGAAGTAAGAATAGATTACAGAGATTCATTGCCAGATATCAAGACAATTGAATTTAAAGATGAAAACGGGCAGATTAATAGAATAGAAAAATATGCGGCTGACGTTTTGGTTGAACTTTTTGAAAGGTTAGAAGACGGTTCTTCTACAAATACAGTTTACAATATAGAAGACGGATTTTATTATATTGAATATAGAGATACCAATAACCAAAAGTATAAGACAGAATATTATGATGCTGATGGGAACCTCCTTTCCACTGAATAATAAAAGAATTTATAAAAAAAAGGCCCGGTTACTAAATATCCCGGGCCTTTTTACTTTTTACTTTTACTGAAAAGCCGGTATCCCGGTAATATCCATGCCTGTAATTAATAAATGAATATCGTGAGTACCTTCATAAGTAATTACACTTTCCAGGTTCATCATATGTCGCATAATGCTATATTCACCGGTAATTCCCATTCCGCCTAAGATTTGGCGCGCTTCCCTGGCGATGTTTAAAGCCATTTCAACATTATTTCTTTTAGCCATAGAGATTTGAGCCGATGTTGCTTTTCCTTCATTTTTAAGAACGCCCAGTCTCCACGCTATAAGCTGCGCTTTGGTGATCTCGGTAATCATTTCTGCTAATTTTTTCTGCTGAAGTTGCGTGCCTGCAATTGGTTTATCAAACTGAACACGTTCTTTTGCATATCTTAGAGCGGTATCGTAGCAATCCATTGCAGCACCAATCGCACCCCATGAAATTCCGTAGCGGGCAGAATCAAGACAACCCAATGGAGCGCCAAGCCCGCTTTTATTCGGCATTAGATTTTCTTTGGGCACTTTTACATTGTCAAAAATAAGTTCGCCGGTTGCGCTGGCTCGAAGTGACCATTTATTATGAGTTTCAGGAGTAGAAAAGCCTTCCATTCCTCTTTCTAGGATAAGACCATGAATACGGCCGTTTTCATCTTTTGCCCAAACTATAGCAATATCTGCAAAAGGTGCATTAGAGATCCACATTTTAGCCCCATTTAATAAATAATGATCGCCTTTGTCTTTAAAGTTGGTGGTCATCCCACCGGGATTAGAGCCGTGATCTGGTTCGGTAAGCCCAAAACAGCCCATAAATTCTCCCGAGGCTAATTTTGGAAGGTATTTTTTGCGTTGTTCTTCTGTCCCGTAAGTGTAGATAGGATACATCACCAGTGAACTTTGCACAGAGGCGGTAGAACGAACGCCACTATCACCACGTTCAATTTCCTGCATAATAAGTCCGTATGAGATTTGATCCAGGCCTGCACCACCATATTCTTCCGGAATATAAGGGCCAAAAGCTCCAATTTCAGCTAAACCGCTTATGATAGATTTAGGGAATTCTGCTTTTTGTGCAGCATCTTCAATTATGGGAGAAACTTCGCGTTTTACCCATTCCCGGGCAGCATCGCGAACTATCTTGTGTTCATCGGTTAGTAGCTCATCAATATTATAATAATCTGGAGCCTGGAAGTTATCTGTTCTCATTCGTGTGGTGTTTTACACAAATGTAACTAAGCTTTTTAAAGCAAACAATTTTAAGATTATAATTTAAGATAGAAGTCTTTTACAAGCTTTTTATAAGCATCTGTATAATTATGCCGTGAAATTTCAATAATAAGTTCACTTTCTTCTATGGAAGTTTTATTGAAGGTGAAATTCAATAGACTTCTTTTTATTTCTGAAGATCTTGTGCCTCTAACCCTTGTAATTTGCTTCGGAAAAAGACCAAATTTGCTGGCCAGCGCTATAAAACCTGTTTCCTCTTTATGCGGAATAATCGTGTTAAACTCCCCTTGTGGATGAAGTAATTTTGAAACACCTCCAATTAATTCAGAAAAAGGGAGAGCATCATAAAACCTTGCATTTTGTCTAGCACTGGAAATTGAATTCTCGCTCATTGGGGGAGTTAGAGGGGGCTCATAAAATGGAGGATTGGAAATAATAAGCTCATATTTATCTTCTTCATCCTGCATTTCTTCCACAAATTCATCAAAAGCGGCGTGATAGCAAAATAGTCTGTCTCCCCAATTGCTTTGTTCAAAATTTTCTACAGCCTGTTCATATGCATCTTCGTCGATTTCCAAAGCATCAATAAGAAGGGCAGGAGAGCGTTGTGCGAGCATTAATGCAATTAAACCTGTTCCTGTGCCAATATCAAGAATGCTATCTGGTTGTTGCTCCAGGGAAGCCCAGGCGCCGAGTAGAACGCCGTCGGTGCCAATTTTCATAGCGCATCGATCCTGCTCTATACTGAATTCTTTAAACTGAAATGCTTTTTCTGACATGGGACAAAATTAAAAAACCGCTTCAGATTAATGAAGCGGTTTTGAGTTTATTTGAGATTTCCGTCTTTACTGAAATAAATTCAGCACAGGCTACGGAAATGACATGAAAAATTTTAATTATTCTCCTAAAGCAACTCTTTCAAAAGCTACAACCTGAAGATCTGAATCTACAGATTTTACGTAAGCTGCAACGCTTTGTTTGCTGTCTTTAATATAGTCTTGATTAACAAGAGTGTTGTCCTTAAAGTAACGTTTGATTTTACCTTTAGCGATATTGTCAAGCATTTCTTCAGGCTTTCCTTCCTGGCGAAGGGTATCTTTAGCGATCTCGATCTCTTTTTCAATTGTAGTTTGATCTACACCTTCTTCGTTAAGGGCAACTGGATTCATTGCTGCAGCTTGCATAGAAACATTTTTAGCAGCTTCATCAGCGCCTTCAACATTTTTAGAAAGTCCGGTTAGAACAGCAATTTTATTACCCGCGTGAATATAAGAACCTACAAATGGAGCTTCAAGAGTTTTAAAAGATCCTATCTCTATTTTTTCTCCAATTACACCGGTTTGCTCAGTTAATTTATCTTCAACTGAAATTCCGTTATAATCAGCTTTTAGCAATTCTTCTTTAGAAGAAACCTGCAAAGCGATATCAGCAAAACTATTTGCCATTTTCACGAAATCATCGTTTTTAGCAACAAAGTCGGTTTCACAGTTAAGAGAGATGATAATACCTTTAGTATTATCGTCGTTTACTTTAGCAATAGCAGCACCTTCAGCCGAATCTCTATCAGCTCTTTTAGCAGCAACTTTTTGGCCTTTTTTACGAAGTACTTCAATAGCTTTATCAAAATCACCATCTACTTCTACAAGTGCTTTTTTACAATCCATCATACCTGCACCGGTAGCTTTTCTTAATTTGTTTACTTCTGCGGCGGTTATCTTAGCCATAGTATTGTGTTTTATTTAAAAAAGTCGCTTAGAGACCAACTGTTAGGAAAGAAACTAAACGACTTTTTGGATGTTATAAAATGTTATTTTATTCTTCTTCGTTAGATGAAGCTTTATCTAAGGTTTCTTTCTTAGATTCAAGTTTTACATCTTTTTTGGCTTCTTTCATCGCCTTTTTGTCTTCAGCATCTTTAGAAGGAGCTTCAGCCTCTGGTTGCTTTACGGCAGCCTTTGGTGCTTTAGGCTCTTTTTCTTCGTTTTCTGCTTTATCTTTTTTAGAATCTTTAGAAGCTTTTCTTTCAGAAAGACCTTCTACAATAGAATCTGCAACATAAGAAACAACTTTGTTGATAGACTTTGAAGCATCGTCATTAGATGGAATTACGTACTCAACCTCACGAGGATCTGAGTTTGTATCAACCATAGCGAAAATTGGAATGTTTAATTTTTGAGCTTCTTTAATAGCAATGTGTTCACGAGTGATATCAACTACAAAAAGCGCTCCTGGAAGTCTGCTCATATCAGAAATTGAACCAAGGTTCTTTTCTAATTTAGCTCTTAAACGATCTACCTGAAGACGTTCTTTTTTAGAAAGTGTATTAAAGGTACCATCTTTCTTCATTCTATCTATGGAGGCCATTTTTTTAACGGCTCTACGAATAGTTACGAAGTTGGTAAGCATACCACCGGGCCAACGCTCGGTAATGTATGGCATGTTAGCTTTTTCAGCATGTTCAGCTACAATTTCTTTAGCTTGTTTCTTGGTAGCTACGAAAAGTATTTTTCTACCGCTGGCTGCAATTTTTGCAAGGGCATCACCTGCCTCCTGCATTTTAGCAGCACTCTTATATAAGTTGATGATGTGAATCCCATTACGCTCCATATAAATATATGGGGCCATATTTGGATTCCATCTTCTTGTAAGGTGTCCAAAATGTACACCTGCATCAAGTAATTCTTTTACTTCTACTTTGTTTGCCATTTTTGTAATAGTTTACGTTCTGTTGAAGATAGCAACAAGTAAGTGGCTGTTTTTATAAACACGGCCTTACCTGTTTAGATGCTAAACTAACTTCCGCTGGCAGCGGAATAACAACAAAAATCTTTTTAATATTAAATGAACTTTGGAATATAGATTCCAATAAAAATTAACGCTTAGAGAACTGAAATTTCTTACGGGCTTTCTTCTGTCCAAATTTCTTACGCTCTACCATTCTTGGGTCTCTGGTCATTAAACCTTCTGGTTTTAACACCGCTCTGTTCTCTGCATCCAGTTCTACCATTGCTCTTGCAAGTGCAAGACGAATAGCTTCTGCCTGTCCTGTAATACCACCACCATAAACATTTGCAGTAATGTCGAAGTTCTCGTCATTGCCGGTAAGGTTTAGGGCCTGGTTTACTTTGTAAAGTAAAGGACCTGTGGTAAAGTAGTCTTTAAGGTCTTTTTTGTTTACGCTAAATTTCCCGCTTCCTTCAGAAACGTAAACACGCGCAACCGCCGTTTTTCTACGGCCAATTTTGTGAATAACCTCCATTACTTAAGATCGTTTAAGTTAATAGTTTTAGGTTTTTGTGCAGTATGATCGTGATCTGTTCCTGCGTAAACCTTTAAATTTCTGAATAGGTCTGCTCCAAGTTTGTTTTTTGGTAGCATTCCTTTTACTGATTTTTCGATTAATCTCTCAGGATTCTTTTCGAATAATTCAGCGGCTGTTAGACTTTTTTGTCCCCCAGGGTAGCCGGTGTGACGAATGTATTCTTTCGAATCCCATTTCTTACCGGTTAAGTTGATCTTTTCTGCGTTGGTAACGATTACGTTATCACCACAATCAACGTGCGGGGTGAAGTTAGGCTTGTGCTTACCTCTTAGTAGCTTGGCTACTTTAGATGATAGGCGGCCTAGCGTCTGTCCTTCAGCATCTACGTGTACCCAATCTTTGGTCACGGTAGCCTTGTTGGCTGATACTGTTTTGTAGCTTAATGTGTCCACACTAATTAAATTTACTTATTATTAAACATTCCATTCCTCGTTCCCTACATGAATCATGTCGGGAAAACGGGGTGCAAATGTACAATTATAAATTCATATAGCAAATCCGAAATTAATTAATTTGTTTTGAGGAATATAGCTGTACATCAGAAATTTAGAAACTACGATCACTTTATAAAGCAAAATTCTTTCAATGCTTCATTTTTGAGACTTTATTCCTACCTAACCTCTCTTACTTATATCGATAAAAAACACTAAACGAACGTTAAACGGCAATTTTAATGTTAATAAAGTCATAAAGTGGAGTTTTTCTTCCGTAGTTTTGTCCTCTCAAATTGATTTAGCTATGAAAAACCTACTTACTTTAAAAAGCTTTTGTGCAGTCTTAGCAATGGCGCTTATAATATCCTGTGAACCTAACCAGGATCACGTTGCGGAAACTGAAGTTAATTCTTTAAATGCTACGGCAAATATTACCCCTGAAGATCTTGAAGGAGAGTGGAAACTCTCAGTAATGGAAGCCGATACCCTGGTAGACCTTAATAATGACGGGGTTTACAATACTAATATTTTATTAGAAACCGATTGTTTTGAAACAATGGGTGTTACTTTTAATGAAAATGGAAGTATGATAACCACAAATTCTAAACTTGATTTTAAAGCCGGTGAAAGTAATGATGATTTTAAATGCCTTTCTGGAAGAACAGATAACGGGAGCTGGGATGTTAAAAATGTGAATAACGACGAACGATTGGTTATTACGATGACTATTGATGAAACTACTCGTACCCACAGCAGGATTTTAGAAAGAACTGCCAATACGTTTGCTTTTGATATCAGTAAATTTGAATCTGAACAATATTATGGAAATCCGGATGGGACGGATGCAGAAGAGGTTACCGTTTTATCTTTAGAATATACAAGGGTGAACTAACCTAACCAATCTTTTTAGTGTTAGATAGAAAAACCTCGCAACTTTGGTTGCGAGGTTTTTTATTTTACTAGAGATTGCTTCAGTCGTGCCTCCATCGCAATGACGGAGAAATTCTAATGCGCTTCCAGCCAGTTATTGCCTTCTCCCAATTCTACGTCTAAAGGGACTTCCAGTTTGTAAGCGTTTTCCATTTCAAACTGAATCATTTTCTTTACTTCTTCTACTTCATCTTTATGGGCGTCAAAAACCAATTCATCATGCACCTGAAGTAACATTTTGGTTTTGAATTTTCCTTCCGTAAGTTTTCGGTAAATATTAATCATTGCCAGTTTTATAATATCCGCTGCGCTACCCTGTATTGGGGCGTTTACCGCATTTCTTTCTGCAGCGCCACGCACTACCGCATTTTGCGAATTGATATCTTTTAAATATCGTCTTCTTCCTAAAATGGTTTGTACATAACCGTTTTCTCTGGCAAAAGCAACCTGGTCTGCAATATAACCGGTTAACTTAGGGTAAGTTTTATAATAGGTGTCAATAAGTTCTTTTGCTTCAGAACGAGATAAATTGGTCTGATTGCTTAAGCCGAAGGCTGAAACACCATAAATAATTCCAAAATTCACAGTTTTAGCGTTGCTTCTTTGCTCGCGAGTTACTTCATCTATATTTACATTAAAAACCTGGGCGGCGGTAGAAGCGTGAATATCTTTGCCTTCTTTAAAGGCTTTAATCATATTATCTTCTTCGCTAAGCGCCGCGATAATTCGTAATTCAATTTGGGAATAATCGGCAGCCAGTAGAATATGATTTTCGTCCCGCGGAACAAAAGCTTTTCTCACCTGGCGACCACGCTCGGTTCTTATCGGAATATTTTGAAGGTTGGGATTGTTGGAACTCAATCTTCCCGTAGCTGCAATAGTCTGCACATAATCGGTGTGAATTCTTCCAGTGGGCTTTTGTACCTGGTTTGGTAAAGAATCAATATACGTATTTTGCAACTTCACAAGAGCTCTAAACATTAAAACATCTTCTACTATTTTATGCTCCTTCACCAATGCCGACAAAACATCTTCGCTGGTTGAATATTGGCCGGTTTTAGTCTTTTTGGGCTTTTTTACCAATTCCATTTTTTCAAATAGAATAAGTCCTAATTGCTTTGGAGAACTGATTTTAAATTCTTCCCCGGCTTCTTTATAAATACTTTGCTCCAAATCTTTAATGTCACTATCCAGTGCATCAGAAAGGGATTTTAGGAAATTTTCGTCTAATTTTATGCCTTCCAGTTCCATTGCAGCAAGTATCCTAACCAGCGGGATTTCAATTTCATCAAAAAGCTTTCGGGTTTCTGCTTCTTTTAATTCCTGCTCAAAGAATTTTTTAAGCTGAAGAGTAACATCGGCATCTTCTACGCCATATTCGGTTTGCTCTTCAACCGGAACCTCCCGCATCGATTTTTGATTCTTTCCTTTTTTTCCTATTAATTCTGAGATAGGCTGCGGTGTATAATTAAGGTAAGTTTCGGCAAGTACGTCCATATTATGACGCATATCTGGATTGATCAAATAATGCGCGATCATGGTATCGAAAAGCTTTCCTTTTATTTCAATATTATATTTTGCTAAAACCTTGATGTCATATTTAAGGTTTTGCCCAATTTTTTCAATTTTTTCATCTTCAAAAAACGGTCGCAACTCCTCAATAAGTTCTTGTGCTTTTTCGCGTTCTTCGGGAAAAGGCAGATAAAAACCTTTGCCGGGTTCCCAGGAAAATGCAATACCAACCAGCTCTGCTTCCAGCGCATTTAAACTTGTGGTTTCAGTATCAACGCAAACACTGTTTTGTTTTATTAAATTTTGAAGAAACATTTGCCTGGCCATTTTAGTATTCAGGCTTTGGTATACGTGAGCAGTATCTTTTAGAGATTTTCTTCCGCCAGAACTGGCTTCAATTTTTTCTGAATCGTCTCCTGAAAACAATGAAAATTGCCCTTCTCCGGCAGTTTTTGAAACTTTTTTAGCTGAAGGAGAATTACTAACCTGGGTTTGCTGTTGATCTTCTTCGCCGCTAAATAACTTTATAAATTGATCTTTAAGTCTTCTAAATTCAAGTTCATCAAAGATCTCCTGAACTTTATCTGAATCAGGTTGAGAAAGCTCATAATCTTCAGCGTGAAATTTCACATCACAA
Source organism: Salegentibacter sp. Hel_I_6 (assembly GCF_000745315.1). Lineage (NCBI taxonomy): Bacteria > Pseudomonadati > Bacteroidota > Flavobacteriia > Flavobacteriales > Flavobacteriaceae > Salegentibacter > Salegentibacter sp. Hel_I_6. Next base: position 2,493,446 of record NZ_JQNQ01000001.1, read on the forward strand.
TCGGTAAGAATGGCTGCCAATTTTTTAGAAAGAATTCCCTGCTCGGCGTGACTTTCAACTTTTTCTTTCATCTTTCCTTTTAGCTGGTCGGTATTGGCCAGCAGCTCCTCCATGCTTCCAAATTGTTTCAGGAATTTTTTGGCAGTTTTTTCGCCTACCCCGGGAAGTCCAGGGATATTATCTACGGCGTCGCCCATCATTCCAAGGAAATCTATAACCTGCTCTGGTCGCTCCACCTCAAATTTCTTTTGAACTTCGGGAATACCCCAAATTTCAATTCCGTTACCCATCCTTGCAGGGCGATACATAAAAATATTTTCGGTTACTAGTTGCGCGAAATCCTTATCTGGAGTTACCATAAAAACCTGGTAATTTTCCTTTTCGGCTTGTTGGGCGAGGGTTCCAATAATATCATCGGCTTCCATTCCGGCTAATTCCACTACGGGAATATGCATGGCTTTTAAAATATCCTGGATAATAGGAATCGCCTCTTTTATTGGTTCTGGCGTAGCGTCTCGGTTAGCTTTATATTCGGCAAACATCTCGGTTCTTGCCTGGCTTCCTTCTTTGTCAAAACAAACGGCAAGATGATCTGGTTTTTCCCGCCTAATTACATCAAAAAGGGAGTTGGTGAAACCCATTATTGCCGAGGTGTCAAAACCTTTGGAGTTTATCCTTGGATTTTTAATAAAAGCATAATAACCACGAAATATAAGCGCGTAAGCGTCCAGTAAAAATAAGCGTTTTTGAGCTGCCATCTATGTTTTTTAAAGTCTATAAAACTACAAAACTTATAGCTGCATTTAAAATGCAAGTTGTAATTTTCGGAAGTAAAAAAGGACTGTAAAATTGTTTTTGATTTTTCAATGAAATAAAAATTTCAGACTTAACACAGAAGAAGGTGAAAAAAATAGCATTGGCCATTCACGGCGGCGCAGGTACTTTATTAAAAGGAATGATGACTGCGGAGAAAGAGGTTTCCTATAAAAAAACATTGGAAGCAGCGCTCAACGCTGGATACAATATTCTTGAACATAATGGAAATTCGGTAGATGCAGTTGTTGAGGCTGTAAAAATGCTGGAAGATTCTCCTCTTTTTAATGCTGGAAAAGGCAGCGTTTTTACAAACGCTGGTACGCACGAAATGGACGCAGCGATAATGAATGGCGGCAATCTTGAAGCTGGGGCGGTTTCTTTAATTAGCGGAATTAAAAATCCGGTGTTGCTGGCCAAAGATATTATGGGAAAAAGCGAGCACGTTTTCCTTGCTGGAACCGGTGCTATGGATTATGCGGAATTATTAGGCTATAAATTGGAGCCTGAAGATTATTTTTATGATGAATTTAGGTTTCAGCAGTGGCAGGAAATCAAGGATTCCGGGAATTTTCAATTAGACCACAGTGTAAAAAAAGATTCGAAATTCGGAACGGTGGGTGCCGTGGCCTGCGACTTTGGAGGCAATCTTGCTGCAGCAACTTCCACCGGGGGAATGACCAACAAAAAATTTGGCAGAATTGGGGATAGCTCGATGATTGGTGCAGGAACTTACGCCAACAATAAAACCTGTGCTGTTTCCTGTACCGGTAGCGGGGAGTTTTTTATTCGCGCCGTGGTAGCCTACGATGTTTCCTGTCTTATAGAATTTAAAGGTTTAAGCCTAAAAGAAGCTACAGAAGAAGTAGTACAAAACCGACTTTTATCCATCGGTGGCGATGGGGGTTTAATTGCCATAGATGCTGAAGGAAATATTGCCATGCCTTTTAATACTGAAGGAATGTACCGTGCCAGTATAGACACACAAGGCAATAGAAACATAGCAATTTATAAGTAAACAACTTCTGGGGCAAGCCTTCTTCAATCTCAATTATCGACAAAATAACTGCATTTTTCCTGCAAGATTTTTAAACCCATTTGTGTTTTTTTAGAAAAATCCTGATTTTATATTTTTTCCATTTTCCCCGGTTTAGTCTATAAAACTTTTGGAAGAAGCCATCACCCTAATTTCCCGTTCTTTTAGATAATAACTATCTCCATCTGAAAGAACGTGCGTAATAAGGTTCGTCATAGTTAGGGGGGTTCCTTCCTTAAGCCTTGCGAAGTTATTGTGTTTCAGTTTTCCTGGATCAAAAACAATCACCATTCCCGAACCAATAATGTCGCATTCGTTTCCATTTTTAATAACAATGCCGGTGTCTTCCGCCAGTCCAAAACCAATAAGTTCGGGGAATCTTGCTACAGCTTCAGATAATCTTCCAAAGCGTCCGCGTTGTATAAAGTGAGTGTCTATAATAAGTTGGGGGATAAGGTTAAGTCCTTCGCGCAATTTAATCGCGCCTTTAATAAAAGATTCTTTACTGCTACCGCCGGTTATCATTTCTTTAGACATACACATAGCGCCAGCACTGGTTCCTGCCAGTACAAAGTTTTCTTCGTGGTAACGTTTTGCAAGTAAATCGTGAAAAAGGGTTCCTTTAATATTTCTGGTGATTTTATATTGATTTCCGCCAGAAAACATCACACAATCTGCTTCTTTCAGCAAGCTTAAATTTTCTTCAGAATTTGCTTCTTCTTTTGAGCCTATATAAAGGTGGGATACATTATTACAGCCCAACCTTTCAAAAGCATCCAGATAGCTTTGTCCTACTTCTTCAGGTATACCAGAAGCTGTAGTGATTATGAGTATTCGTGAGCCATTTCCGCCACTTTCGTAAACTACACGAGAGAGAATTCCCTGGCTTATGTAATCCAGTCTAAATCGGTCTGCTCTATGGAAGCCTTTATCTTCATTTCCACCAATGGGTATTAAAGTTCCTTTAATCATATTCAGTTTATAATTAGCCGTAAAAGTAACTTATATATGTCCGGCTTCAAATATTACGTACATTTAAATGCGGCTAAGAACAGGGCGCCAAAAAGATAATAACAGAAGTAATTTTATGAAGATACGGGAGATAAATGCAATGCGAGGTCCTAATTACTGGTCGGTTAGGCGACATAAATTAATAGTAATGGTCCTGGATCTTGAAGATATGGAACAGAAACCTACCGATAAGGTGCCTGGTTTTAATGAACGGATCAAGGCAATGTTTCCCAGTATGTATGAGCATAGATGTTCTGAAGGATGCCCAGGAGGGTTTTTTATGCGGGTAGATGATGGTACCTGGATGGGTCACGTTATAGAACATATTGCCTTAGAAATTCAAACCCTTGCAGGAATGGATGTGGGGTTTGGAAGAACCCGGGGTTATGGCGAAGAAGGCGTTTACAACGTAGTTTTTAATTATTTAGAAGAAAATGCGGGAAGATTTGCTGCTGAAAGTGCGGTACGAATTTGCGAAGCTCTTATAGCAGGAATTGACTACAACCTGGAAGCCGATTTGCAGGAAATGCGAGAACTTAGAGAATCTGAAAGACTTGGGCCAAGTACAGGATCTATAGTAGAGGAAGCGGCCAGCCGTGGTATTCCGTGGATTAGATTAAACCAATATTCTTTATGCCAGTTGGGTTATGGTGCAAATCAGAAAAAAATTCACGCCACCGTAACTAGCCAAACCAGTAGTATAGGTGTAGAATTGGCATGTGATAAAGAAGATACCAAATATTTATTGGAACAGGCCGAGGTGTTGGTTCCTAAAGGAAGGATTATACGTACCGAAAGAGAACTTAAAAAAGCGATAAAAGAGATAGGCTTTCCGGTGGTTACCAAACCTATAGATGGCAATCACGGTCGTGGAATTAGCGTCGATATTAATACGATAGAAGCCGCTGTAATAGGTTTTAAAGCGGCTAAAAAAGTATCAAGCTCAGTAATCGTAGAGAGTTTTATTACTGGTGACGATTATAGGTTGTTAGTAATAAACAATAAACTGGTAGCGGCGGCAAAACGTACTCCCGCCCACGTAATTGGTGATGGGAAATCCAGTATTCAGGAATTAATCGATGAAGTGAATAGCGATCCTAGAAGGGGTTACGGGCACGAGAAAGTGCTTACCATGATTACGGTAAACGATCTTACCAAAAGTATTATCCAATCTTATGGGTATACCCTGGAAACGGTAGTAAAAAAGGGAGAACAGGTTATATTAAAGGATACTGCTAATTTAAGTACGGGCGGAACTTCAGAAGATGTTACCGATATGGTGCATCCCGCCAATATTTTTATGGCTGAAAGGATTTCAAAAATAATAGACCTGGATATTTGTGGAATCGACCTAATGACTACCGATATTAGCAAACCTCTTGAAGAAACCAATGGTGCGGTAATAGAAGTGAATGCAGGCCCTGGTTTTAGAATGCACCTGGCACCTTCAAAAGGAATTCCAAGAAATGTGGCGGCAAATGTAGTGGATATGCTTTTTCCTCCGGGAACAAGTGCCAGAATTCCTATAATAGCAGTAACCGGTACCAACGGAAAAACCACCACCACCAGGCTTATTGCCCATATGCTTAAAATGAAAGGTCACCGTGTGGGGTACACCACCAGTGATGGTGTATATATTCAAAATCGAATGTTGATGAAGGGCGATTGCACGGGGCCATCCAGTGTAGAGTTTGTATTGCGGGATCCTACGGTAGATTATGCTGTACTGGAATGTGCTCGTGGCGGACTTTTAAGAGCCGGACTCGGATTTCATAGATGTGACGTGGGGATTGTAACCAACGTTACAGGAGATCATCTTGGGCTAAAAGGAATACACAGTATTGAACAGTTAGCTCGAGTTAAGGGAGTGCTTCCGGAAACGGTAGTAAAAGAAGGATATGCCATATTGAATGCTGACGATGAGCTGGTATTTAATATGAGTAAAAATGTAGAAAGCAATGTGGCCTTGTTTTCTATGGATGAAAATAACATCCATATAAAAGCGATGGCTGCAAAAGGTGGCTTGTCTGCTATTTATGAAAATGGCTATATCACTATTTGCAAAGGCGATTGGAAATTAAGGATTATAAAAGCGGTAAATGTGCCATTAACTTACGGTGGCAAAGCTGTTTTTATGATCCAGAATGTTTTGCCCGCAGTACTCACCGCTTATGTAAGAGGTTTTAGTATTGAAGACATTAAAGTCTCTTTGGAAACTTTTATACCCTCTCCCGGGCAAACTCCGGGAAGGCTCAATTTGTTTGAATTTGAAGACTTTCAGGTTTTAATAGATTATGCCCATAACCCTGCAGGTTTGAGAGCTTTGAAAGATATGGTAGCGAAAATGGAAGCCAAAACTAAAGTAGGGATAATTGCCGGGGTGGGAGACAGGCGCGACCAGGATACCCGGGAGATTGGAAGTATTGCTGCTGAAATGTTTGATGAAATTATAATTAGGCAGGATAAGAATTTAAGGGGCAAACAGGCTGATGAGATTATAAAAATACTGAAAGACGGGATTCAGGAGAATAATCCCAAAAAGAAAATAAGTGTTATATCTTCGGAAAAAGAAGCCATCACCCATGCCATTAATCATGCAAAAGAAGGCAGCCTAATAGTAATGTGCAGCGATATGGTTTTAGAAACGCTTGATCTTGTGATGAAGTTAAAAGAAAAAGAGGCCAGTAAATTATATGGTGTATAATTCTTGTATTTGCTTTTCGAAAGAACATTACGTTGTAGCCTAATCTGAAATGCTGTTTTATAACACTTTGATATTTTGTTAGTTAAAAATCGGCTTTTTTTAACGGTGAATTTTTCATCTAAATAGTTATCAATAGGAAATTCTTTGTTCTATTTATAGATAAGATTTACTGGGAATATTAGTGTTTTTATTATCCCTATATTCTACATAAGAATAACCTTCGTGAATGCAGTAAGAGCCTATATCTCCATTTTTGTTTAAGGCTAAGAAAGCTACCTGAAAATCTTTGTAATTCGGGTTTTGCTTAATAATTCTTTTTACAGCAGTTTCACAAGCTTCCTGCGGACTTTTGCCCTGGCGCATTAGTTCAACAATAAGAAAACTCCCAACACTTTTCATAATTGCCTCCCCCATTCCGGTGGCAACCGCACCCCCAATCTCATTGTCAAGGAATAACCCAGAACCAATAATGGGAGAATCACCTACGCGCCCATTCATTTTATAAGAAAGCCCAGATGAGGTACAGGCTCCGGCAATATCGCCTTTTTCGTCCAGGCATAGCATTCCAATAGTATCGTGATTTTCAATGTTAATTAAGGGTTTATATTCTTTGTTTTTAAGCCATTCCCTATAAGCTTTTTCAGAACTTTCTGTAAACAGTTCCTCTTTCATAAAACCCTGTTGCTGTGCAAATTGATCGGCTCCTTCGCCGGCAAGCATAACGTGCGGAGTTTCTTCCATCACTTTCCTTGCTACAGAAACAGCGTGGGTATTATTCTTTAAATAAACTACGGCACCTGCATCGCCGTTAGGTGCCATTATACAGGCATCCAAAGTCACATTGCCCTCCCTGTCTGGAGCGCCTCCCTTTCCTACAGTGGTGTTTTTTAGATTGGCTTCTTCAATTTTAACGCCTTCTTCCACTGCATCTAAAGCTGTGGCGCCTGAATATAACATCTCTCCTGCTTTTAGAGTCGCCTTCGGGAAATTCCAGGTAGCAACGCTAATTGGAGTTGGTTTTCGTTTCATCATATAAGCTGGGTATATAAAAATGAGATCGAAAAATACTTCTTATAGCTGGCATAGTCAAATTTTATAAGTCAATAGTATTTCTGGCATTATTTAGGCGAGGTAGTATTGGGTTTTAAGCCTTTCACAGGCGTTAAATTAAACCTAAACGAAATTTATAAAGTGATGATTAAAAGTATATTCGCCAAAAATTTAAATTGCTCATGCGCTGGATAATATTCATAGTCTTTTTCCTTTTTATAGAAATTTACGCCTACCAGGCATTAAAGACCATAACCCGAAACCATTGGGTGGTGATTGTCTATTTTTTAGTAACTGCGGCGGTATTAGGTAATTTCCTTTACCAATGGCTAGCACCGGTAGAAGGGAGTGTGCTTACGGGGGCACGTGGTTATGCCTTTGGGTTTTTGCTCTCGTTAATGCTTTTTAAACTTTTCCTTACGCTAATAATGTTTGGGGAAGATTTATTTAGATTAAGCCAGGGCGCATTTGAAAAATTTTCTTCTAAAGAAAATTTTTCCCTTCCTTCCCGTAGAAAGTTTTTGAGTCAGTTGGCGATGGGTATAGCTGCCATTCCTTTAGCTTCGGTTTTGTATGGAATGTACCAGGGAAGATATAATTTTAGGGTACTTAACTATACGCTATACTTTGAAGACCTGCCTGATTCTTTTGATGGTTACAGGCTTGCACAAATTAGCGACATTCACAGTGGTAGTTTTGATAATGAAAAGAAGATAAAATACGGGATAGACCTTCTAAATGAACAGGAGTCTGATATGGTAGTTTTTACTGGAGATTTGGTAAATAATGAAGCTTCAGAAATGAAACCCTGGCAGGAATTATTTGGTCAAATAAAAGCCAGGGATGGGGTTTATTCCATTCTGGGAAATCACGATTATGGGGACTATAAAGACTGGAATACAGCTGAAGAGAAAAAACAAAATTTAGATACTTTAAAAGAAACCCATACCAAAATGGGCTGGAAGCTCTTGCTTAATGAGCATAAATTTATTGAGCGAAACGGGGAAAAGATAGCACTGGTCGGTGTAGAAAATTGGGGAGCAGGCGGATTTAAGAAGGAAGGCGATTTAGATAAAGCAGGAAATGGGTTGAGCGAAAAAGACTTTAAAGTTCTTTTAAGTCATGACCCATCTTACTGGCAGGAGAAGATTAAGAAAGATCAAAAGAATTATCATTTAACACTTAGCGGGCATACCCACGGAATGCAATTTGGCATTGAAATTCCCGGTTGGTTTAAATGGAGCCCGGTGCAATATCGTTACCAGAACTGGGCAGGAATCTATGAAGAATTTGGTCGTTATATAAATGTAAACCGCGGATTTGGCTACCTTGCTTTTCCCGGGAGAGTAGGTATTTGGCCAGAGATAAGTGTGATTGAACTCAAAAAAGGCTCAAAACCTGCATAATCTGAAGAATTTACTATATTTGAGTTAGTGAATTCTCCGGAAATAAAATGAAGTGGGTTAGGATAATTTCAATCTCACTTTAGTGCGTTAGATTGAGGTATAAATTGAATTAAAGAAAAAACTACATGTCAAAATTTGGTGAATTAATAGATCTCAATATTCCGGTGTTGTTAGATTTTTATACCGAATGGAACGAAGATTCTAAGGCTATGAATCCCGTAATGCGGGAAGTTGCGGCTTCTTTAGGGAATAAAGCAAAGGTGATAAAAATTGATATTGATAAAAACTCACAGCTTGCCGAGGCGCTTCGGGTAAAGACGCTACCTACGTTAATTATCTACAAAGCAGGCGAAATGAAATGGCGCCAAAGTGGCGAACAGGATGCAGCTACCCTTGTAGGAATTCTTAAAGAATATATCTAAAGCGCTTTAAAACTGAAGCCTTTTTTAGCATAATAATCCAACACTTTTGGAAGCGAAAATTTCAGGTTTTTTGAAGCTTTTATACTATCGTGGAAAACAACAGTACTTCCTTCTGAAGCATTATTGGTCACATTTTTAAAGCATTTTTCTTTAGAAATTCGAGAATCAAAATCCCCGCTCAATACATCCCACATCACAATTTTATACCCCCGTTTTACAAGTTCTCCAGCCTGTGAATTTTTAATTTTTCCGTAGGCCGGTCGAAATAATTTTTGGTTTGAAGTTTCTGGTTGCGAGTTTTGGCTTCTTCTCGATTTCTTGATTTCTAATTCCTGATTCTTTTCTATATCAGCTCTGCTCTCATTTCTTTTTTCAGAAATTATTTCTTCGGTTTTAAGCACGTTCTCAATATAGGCTTTGGTATTGCTTTTCCATCCATTTATATGATTAAAGGTGTGATTTCCTATGCTATGCCCGCGATTGATAATCTCCTGAAATATGTCAGGATTTTTCTGAATATTTTCGCCTATGCAAAAAAAAGTGGCTTTGGCATTATAGCCTTCTAATTGCTCGAGAACCCAGGGTGTGATCTCCGGAATTGGGCCATCGTCAAAAGTGAGGTAAATAGTATTAGACTCTTCGATTCTGGTAATGCGATTCGGGTAGAGCCTCTTTAGTAGATAAGGATATTTTACAAAAAATGGATTCATAAGAAAACCTGCGGAAGTGTCTAGAACCTCCGCAGGTTAATATTTTATTCTGAAGAATCTATTCTAAGCGAATTATTCCCCTGATTTAATTCTGGGTTTATTCCTTGCTCCAGTAAGATTTCCTCAGGATCCTGCGGATTTATTTCCTCTTCTTCACCATAGAAATGGCGAAAAAGCTCCAGGTGCTCATTAAACTCTTCGGCTTTCTCTTTGAGTATTTCTTCATCCTGGTGCGCTACCAAAAGATCTACAAGGGCACGGTAGCGTTCAATATCTGATACAATTTCGCTAAAATACCTGTATTGTCTATCTATATCCCAGGTACTATAGTATTGTAATTTCTCTTGATAACTAGTTGCGATTTTTTCCCAGATCTCTCTTGCTTTTTCAGGCTCACCAACATCGTAATAACCGCTCACATAAGGTTCTAAAAGCGCATAATAGCTATAATGTTCTACCGGCATATTTTCCATAGCTAGGTCCAGCACATTTTTTGCGCGGGTGGTATCCTGTTCATTCAGCAGATTTTCTACAAGCCTCGCCAGGTTGCTTCGGTAAGTTATAGAATTCCTACGTGTTTCAGTATCATGATAAATATCGTCTGATCCCATATTACCCCAATCCCAGTTCATCACAATATCATACATCTTGTTGGTGTTAATACGTCCCATATCATAAGGATTTCGCTTGTCTATAGGAGTTTTTATAGGCACCAGTTTATAGGCAACACCTTCTAGTTGAAGATATTCCTTCATCCATAAATAATCTTCATCGCTAAAGCTCCCACCTGAGAAATAGATTGGTCGTTGCCAATTGTTATTAGCAAGAATATCTAACATCATTAAGGTGTTCTTATAAATAACCTGGGATTCTAAATTGATCACAATTTCATCAACAATTTGATCGGCAAATCGCTCTTCAACGATCCCATTTTCTAAAACAGCTTCTTTATCTACAGGAATACGAATATTCTTAGAGGGGAACGTATTAATCATTTGGCCGCTTTGTAATTCGGCCTGTGTTCTTGGATCGTTGTTTTGAATATAATTTAACCAGGTTTTTATGGGCAGGGTATCTTTTGTGACTTCCCTTGCAAAAACAGCGTCATTAACTCCGTTGTAATCCTTGTTTTCAAATTGTGACGGAATTGGGTCGCTATCAAAAGCTTTTCGCTTCATTTGATCTATATACCAATCGGTAGCGAAAAGACTGGTATTGACTACTCTTACATCTGTTCTGTAGCGTTCTATTTGCTGTACATACCAAAGGGCAAAGGTGTCATTATCTCCAATGGTGAAAATTATACCATTTTCGTCTATAGAATCAAGGTACATTTTTGCCATGGTGAGGGTAGAATCTCTTCCGCTACGGTCGTGATCGTCCCAGTTTTCTGTAGCTAAAAGCACCGGTACTGCCAGGATTGATGCGGCAATTACAATAGGCGCGGCAAGTTTTGGTTTTAGGAATTTCTTGGCCCAATCAAAGAGGGCATATGCCCCGAAGCCTATCCAGATCGCAAATACATAGAATGAGCCAACTAAAGCATAATCACGTTCGCGAGGTTCAAAAGGTCTTTCGTTTAAATATATTTTTAATGCAATTCCTGTGAAAAGGAAAAATACAAGTAGTACCCAGAAATTATTTTTGTCTCTTTTAAATTGAAAAACAAGTCCAATTAACCCTAAAATTAAGGGTAAGAAATAGTAAGTGTTTCGGGCTTTATTATTCTTTACATCGCTGGGAAGATTATCTTGAGGACCAATATGCATCTCGTCTATAAAATTGATGCCACTAAGCCAGTTACCGTGCAAATCGGTATATTTTCCCTGGTTATCGTCCTGTCGCCCAACAAAATTCCACATAAAATAACGCCAGTACATATAGCCGATTTGATACTCTAATAAATATGCGATATTTGAAGAAAAAGAGGGCTTTTCAATATTTAGATATTCTCCAAACTGTCTTAAAAAGTTGTGATAATCATTGTTGTCTAATTCTCCCTGTGCATACCTATTTTGAAACTCGTTTACTGCGCTAACCAGGCGTTCTTCGCCCTGGTATTCCTGTTTGATCGTGAAATCTAGAGGGCCGGTGAAATCCATATAATTGGCTGCATGTTGCGAACTCCATAAACGGGGTAAAACTGCTTTATGGGAATCATCAAGATTCTGTTTTGCGTTTTTATAATCGTTTACGATAATATATTTTCCGGCTTCTTCATCTTTTTCGTATTTCGGTTTTGCGTCAGTATAAGGATTGTTTTCATCCAGACCGGAATACATTTCAGAAAATTGCGGGCCGTAAAATAAATGGGTTTCCCCGTATTGTTCCCTGTTGTAATACGCTAAAAGTTCCCTGGCATTATCAGGACTGTTCTCGTTAATTACCGTTGGCGCATTAGATCTTATAGGAAGCATTACCCAGCTGGAAAACCCGATAAGTATAAAAAGAATACAAAGAAATAATGTATTTAGCTGAAAGTAATTTTTCTTCCGCGTATAGTTTATTCCGAAGTAGAAAGCGGCAACAATCGCTAAAAGTGCAATTACAGTTCCGGTATTAAAAGGAAGTCCCAGCGAATTGGTAAAAAATAATTCCGAAGCAGCAAAGAAGGTAAGTGTATAAGGTAAGAGTAATTTAAAGATGAACATTAGTACAGCAACCACCACAATATTGGCAATAATAAAATTCTTGACGGTAATTTTTTTGTAATTCTTAAAGAAGTATAAGAAGCCGATAGCGGGTATAGTAAGGAGCCCCATAAAATGTACTCCAAAAGATAAGCCTACAACTAGCGAAATTAAGATCAACCAGCGATTTCCACGGGGTTTAAACATATCTCGTTCCCAAAGTAAACCTAAATAAAACATAAGTGCCATAAGACAGGCTGCCATTGCATAGACTTCGGCTTCTACAGCACTAAACCAAAAACTATCGGTGAAAGTAAAGGCTAATGATCCAACCATAGCGCTTCCTAGCACAGCTATTTTATTAGCAGGTTTTAACTTCTCTACGGGTCCGGCAACTTTTAAAACCAATAGGCTTATAGACCAAAACATAAATAAGACAGCAAACGCACTTGCCGCCCCAGACATGAAATTCACCATTAATGCAACCTGTGAATTATCTGGTGCAAAGGCAGAAAAGAATGCGCCCAACATTTGATAAAAAGGTGCTCCCGGTGGGTGTCCTACTTCAAGATTAGCAGAGGTGGCAATGTATTCACCTGCATCCCAAAAACTTGCGGTAGGTTCCAAAGTGAGGGTGTACGTGGTAAGTGCGATAAAAAATACAAGCCATCCTAATATCTTATTCCACTTCCTGAAGCTAAAATCTGTCATTTTTGAGTAATGTTGAGTCTTATTTGGCGAATTTAATAATAAAATTGTGAATGCTTTAGTAACGGACTTTAAAACGGAATATTTTCTGAAAAGACTGAAAATTAAGCTGTTTTAAGCTGCTTCATTTTTAATAATTGCAGCAGTATCTTGCTTTGAAAAAATTGATTTTATTTTTTTCAGAAAAAGTTTGCGCAATAGAAAGTTTGTTTTAAATTTGCATCCGCATTACAGCATTGGCCTATGGTGTAACTGGCAACACGTCTGGTTTTGGTCCAGAAGAGTCTAGGTTCGAGCCCTAGTAGGCCAACAAAAAGAAAACCGAATTCTGAAAAGAGTTCGGTTTTTTGTTTTTTGGAAATTCTAGGAAGAGATTTTGATTACAATTCTAAAAACTAAACCCAAGCCCAATTTGTAACTGCGAGGTGTACTCTCTGGTGTTTAATGGTGTTTTGCTGTCAAAATAATAATCATAGATCATAAAAACTTTAAACCAGGCTGCCAGCGGAATATCCAACCGAAATTGTTCTAATATTCTGTAATCTTCAAGGTTTCTGTATAGGGGCTGGTAATAAACAGTATTCGTGATAGAAAAATTCTTTGATTTTGATAAATAGGAAACGGAAAGATAGGTGCTGTTTCTATGGTTGTAATCTGTAGTGCCGGCTCTATCACTGTATTCTACTTCATACAAATAGCTATTGCCAAGATATCCTGAAAAATTTTCGCGATTCATCCATTTCATTCTTAGGCCTGCGCCAATAAGATTTCTCTGCTCAACCACCAGAAGTTGGTTGTATTGGCCCTGTAAAAATGCTTCGAATCGTAGTAATGAGTTGAATTTATAATTAAAGCGTGTGTGCAAAAACCAGGAATTCTGCAGGTTACCACCATCAGAATCTATTAATCTATAATTTCCTAAAAATAGATAGGTCTTCTTAAAATCTTTAGATTTTAACTGGGTAGTTAAAGTTCCGTTTAATTGGTTTACGCTAAGGCCATCGTTGTTGGAGTGATTAAAAGCAAAATCGGCATTTAATACAAATCTTAAAGAATCGGTTTGAAGGCGTTTAGTCTCAATATTTACCAACTGGGCCTGGGCTGGAATAGATATTAATAAGAATAAGAAAATAACTTTTTTAAACATCTCAAGTTGTTGGTAGCGCAAAGATAGAAATCAAAAATTGGATGCTAAAAATGTTGAAGCCATAAAAGTGTGCATTTTCTCCCAGGAATCTCTTGAGTATTATTTCAACTTTTTATTACCGTAAATTTAAAATCTTCTTTTCTTAATAATTCGTTCAACAGTTTGTAATTTAGTTCAGCAAATCTTAACCAAAATATTGTGGCTGTAGAATTTTTTAAGGAGAATGAGCAAATATTCGACACTTTATTCGAAGCGGCTTCAGAAGGAGTTATCGTAGTAGACAGTAAACAAATAATCGTTACCGCCAATAAGGCAGGATTAGATATGTTTGGTTACAGCAAAGAAGAGCTTTTGGGGGAACACCTCAATATTCTTATACCCGTGCAATATAAAGCCAATCATCATGAACATTTTGATAAGTTTATGGAGCATAGCGAAAAGAGGCAAATGGGGCATGGGCGTGATCTTTTTGGAGTGAAAAAAGACGGAACACAATTTCCGGTTGAGGCGGGTTTAAACCCCTTTAAAGTAGATGGCGAATGCTTTGTAATGTCTTTGATCGTAGATATTACCATTAGAAAAGAAAACCAGCAGCGCATTAGAGAACTTAATGCAGAATTGGAAGGGAAGATCAAAGTTAGAACCCAGGAACTTAGGAATACGGTTGATGTCCTGGAGAAAGAAATCACCAAAAGAAAAGAAGCCGAAAAACGCATAAAATTAGCTTTAAAACAGGAAAAGGAACTCAACGAGTTAAAAACAAAATTCCTGTCTCTTGTTTCTCATGAATTTAAAACTCCATTAAGCGGAATATTGACTTCGGCTACTTTGGCTGAAAAATATACTAAAACCGAACAGCAGGAAAAAAGAACAAAACACCTAACTACCATAAAAAATAAGGTGCATTACCTGAATAATATCCTGAATGATTTTCTTTCTCTGGAGCGCCTGGAATCTGGTAACGTGAATTATAAATACACCGCTTTTAGTCTCAATAAACTGGTGAACGAGGTGATCTATAATGCTAACGTCACTCTAAAATATGGGCAGGACATAGAATATGATAATGAGATGAAAGATGTAACCTTATATCAGGATGAAAAAATTCTGGAGCTTATTCTTTCAAATTTAATTGGAAATTCAATAAAATACTCCCCTGAAGATTCCACGATATATTTTAGAATCTTTCCGAAGGATAAACAGATTATTTTTGAAGTTGAAGATGAAGGAATGGGAATTCCGCAGAAAGACCAAAAACATATTTTTGAACGATATTTTAGAGCTGAAAATGCTTTACTAAACCAGGGAACAGGTATTGGGCTCAATATTGTGAAGGTACACGTAGAAAATATGGGAGGTAGAATTAAGTTTGAAAGCATAGAAAACAAAGGCACTAAATTTACAGTAGTATTACCAAACCAAAATAGATAAGCCTATTATTTGGGTAAAATTTATAATCAGATGAAAATACTTTTAATTGAAGACGATGTAACCGTTAGAGAGAATACAGCAGAATTGCTGGAACTTTCAAATTATGAAGTAGTGACTGCACCCGATGGAAAAAAGGGGGTAGAAAAAGCCAAAGAAGAAATTCCGGATATTATTGTTTGTGATATTATGATGCCAGAGCTAGACGGGTATGATGTATTAACCCGACTTTCAGCAGATTCTAAAACCAACGGCATTCCTTTTATTTTTCTTTCAGCGAAAACCGAGCATAAGGATGTAAGAAGAGGTATGGATCTTGGTGCCGACGATTATTTAACCAAACCTTTTGAAGAAGAAGATCTTTTAAGCGCTATTGAAAGTAGGTTAGCGAAAATAGAAATTTTGCGGGCGCAGAAGCAGGAAAATGGTGGGGAAGCTGTTCAAAATTTATCGGCTTTTCGGGAAATGATGAGAAATAGGGAACAGGTGAATTTTAAGGCCGGTGAGAATATTTATGAAGAAGGAAAATCTTCCCTGCATTTTTATATGGTAGAACGCGGGGTGGTAAAAGCTCATAAATTTGATAGTCGCGGTAAAGAAATGATCACCGAGTTGTACAAAGAAGATGATTTCTTCGGAAATCTTAGTTTCAATAAAAACTCCGCTTATGGGGAGTATGCTACTGCTTTAGAAGACAGTGTGCTTTACGTGGTTTCAAAAGACGAGTTACGCGAAATTTTGAAGAATAACAGCAATATTAGTATGGAATTGCTGCAGGAAATGGGCGATCATTTAATGGGCGTTAAAGAGCAACTTATGGAAATTGCGTATGCATCAGTAAGAAGAAAAACGGCACGTACCATTTTACTTTTTGCACATAAAATAAAGAAAAATCCCTTGCATAGTATTCGTATCTCCCGGGCAGATCTTGCCGGGGTAGCCGGTATTGCTTCAGAAACTTTAATAAGAACCCTTTCTGACTTTAAAAAAGAAGGGCTTATTGAGATTGAAGGCCGAAATGTAAAACTCTTGGATGCAGAAAAATTAGAGCGGATTAGTTAATTTTTAAAGACCTGACGGCTATCATATTTACGATTGATCTTTCACGCTATTTTTGACCCAAATTAGCGCTGAAATTTCAAGCCCATGAATGTTTTAATACTTACAGATTTTTCTGCCCAGGCTTATAATGCTGCCCGGTATGCCCTAAATTCTACTTCGGGCTCTTCCAATTTCTATGTGCTTCACGCTGCTACAGGCGAAGCCGTTAAAATGAATGAAACCCTTTCAAAATTTGTTGCAGAACTGGAAAATGAAACTGCTGCAAAAGGCCATTCGTTTACTGCATTGCCTTTTGCAGATAATCTTATAAATGCAACCAGAAAAGCTGTATCAGAAAAAAGGATAGACCTTATTATTATGGGAGCTTCAGGAAAAAATACCTCGAATATTCAGGGTTTGGGGGGCAACACATGTAATGTAGTAAAAAAGGTAAAATGCCCGGTTTTGGTAGTTCCCAATTGTGATTTTAAGCAATGGCAGAATTTATATCTGCCTCTAGATCTACGTTTCCCGGTTAATGCGGAAGCTCTGCAATTACTACAGAAATTGCCAATTTCCTCTGATGTTGCTTTAAAGGTTTGGGAATTTGATTTAAATAACTCGGGCTCAAAAGCAGCAGATTTTAAATTACCAACTTATAAGCTTAGCCGGCAAACGCTTACTGAGGAATCAGATTTTTTAGATAAATTCTGGCCAGAAGCAAATGCAAAAGCCAATCTTATCGTATTTTTTGCCCGTCAACTTCATATTTCAGAAAAGCTTTTAAATCGGCTTTCGGCTTCAGAAACCAGGAAGCAGGAACTTCCTGTGCTTATACTACACGATTAAACTTATAAAGTTTGGTTAAAGTTTGCTTCAAGCCTATTAAAATTAGCTCTTTAAGCGATTGTGACTTTGCTAAATTTACCAGAAATCCTTATGTTTAGAAATGATAGGGAAAGCTGTATTATGCTTTCTATTCAGAAGAAAACTTAATCAAATTTAAATAAAATATTATGACTAAAGACGAAGTATTAAATAGACTTAAAGATGGTAATGGGCGTTTTACTGCCGATAATAAAGAGGGAAAATTACAGGATAAATCCCGAAGGGAAGAACTAACCAAAGGGCAATCACCTTATGCAATTGTTCTAAGCTGTGCCGATAGCCGTGTGGTGCCAGAGCTTGCTTTTGATTCTGGTCTGGGCGAATTATTTACCGTGCGTGTAGCTGGAAATATTGCCAACAGTTCTTCTATAGCAAGTATGGAATATGCTGTGGCGCATTTAGGAACTGAAATTATTGTAGTGATGGGACACGAAAGTTGTGGTGCTGTTACTGCTGCTATGAATGGTGGTGATAACGGGTATAACCTAAATCACCTTGTTTCTCACATTGCACCAGCCATTGCAGCTTCAGGTAAAGATGCTCATGTAAATGATGTTGTAAAGAAAAATGCACAACTAACTGCAGAAGAGCTTAAAACGCGTTCTACAATAATTAGAGAAGCCGCTGATAGTGGTAAAGTGAAAATTGTAGCAGCCTATTATAACTTAGATTCAGGAAAAGTAGATTTTCTATAAATCGAAATATATTTCAAAAGCCCTAAAGGTATTTGCTTTTAGGGCTTTTTTTATGTTCAGTTTTCTGAAATTGGGATCTAAAAAGTTCTAATTTCTTCATTCTGAACTTGTTTCAGGATCTAGGGTTTCCATTTGTGACAAATTGTATTCTGAAACAATTTCAGGATGAGGTTTTAAAATCTTAAAGAGAGCTACTTTTATTTATTTTTTCTCTCTCCTGGAAAATCTTCAAATACAAATGCGAAGACATTTTACGAGCATTATTTTTAGCCCGGTTTGCCAGTTCACCTGCGTATAATTCATCTATAGTTTCAAACCAAAGATTTAACCAGACCCCAAAGTGATAGGAGGAAATTTGCTGGTTATTTTCCTGGTCTACTTTTAAGTGCACCTTCTGCGGGTTTCCCTTATAAAGAGCTTTTAAAAAGAGATTACTTTCCCAGAAATCGGTTAACTTCTCGATATGTGCATGCCAATCGTGTATAACCTCATTAAAAAAATGACCAATTTCAGGATTCTGCCTTACTTTTTTATAAAATCCCGAAACCAGTAAAAAAACATCTTCCCGGGTTTTAATATCATTTTTCATAGAAAGGCTTTAAAAAATGTTTACAAGGATAAAGATAGAAGATACAGCAAGGCTAAGCAAAAGTGCATTAAAAACGATCTTTGGTTTAAACTGGGCTAAAATTACCGTATTAAATCCCATACAGGCAACAACTACAACAAAGAGTTGAAACATATCTACAAAGCTATGACCATTCATTAAAATTAGCATAGCAGCCACAGATCCTAGACAACTGGAAGCGATGATCCCCATTGCAGAATATCCTAAACTCATCTCTTCAAAATCTGCCAATAAAGTCTTGTAAAGTTTCATGATTTTTAGTTTTAAATTCTGAAGTAAAATTATCTAAATCACACAGCACATCTTATGATTAGAGTCATATATGAAGAAATTTAAGCATAAAAAAAGCCGAAAAAATCGGCTTCATGATTTTTAAAATTTAAGAGGGGAATTAAGTTTGAATATTCAGGTTGAAATTAATTTCAATTTCTTCATCCAAAACAATTAAACCAAATATTTTACTGGGAGCTTCCAGGTTAAAGTCTTTAATATTTAGCTGAAGTTTACCATCAAAGCAAAGTAATTTATCTCTGGTGATCTCCACCGGGAATTTATAGTCTTTGTCTATTCCGGCAATATTAAAAGTTAAGGTAACCAGGGCGTTTCCATCCCGGCTCATATCTATTTTTTTAAGTTTCAACAGAATTTCGGGATGTTTTTCAGACTTTAAGAGATCGTGAAAATCTTTGTTTATTTTCCGGTTTCCGCAGTCAAAATTGGCATTTTCAAGAGGTAGAATGCTGTTTTTGAAATTCAGAATATCTCCGTTTTCAGAATAATGAACCTTAAAGCTTTGATCTTTAAAATAAATGGTATTAAAATCACATTCAAAGTCGTTGATGTTGGTAGTGCCAGAAATACTAAGATTGCTATTGGGTAAAATGGCGATCTCCCTGGTTTCAAAACTGGATTGGGCTATACCTGAAACAGCAAAACATAATGCGAAGAAAAATAGGAAATAAGTTTTCATCCTGATTAATTTAAGGAGCATTTTTATAAATATAAAAAATCATAATTTGATTGTGAAACTGCTGAAAACAGGAAATAAAAAGCCCCGGCGAATCTCTTGGGAGATAGCATCCGGGGCTCAACATTCAACTTAAAAACTAATCGCTGCTTCTAGCATAAGTCCGTTGAATTGTCCCTCGTGGAAAATAGTTTCGGGATTAAATCCATTATATTGTTGATTCACATATTCCACTTTTGCAAGAATATTTTTAGTCATAAACCAACCTGCACTTAGCTGCATTCTGGAAAGATCTATATCGTTTCCATTAGCTTCTTCGCCTTCTACAGTGTTATATCTACCACCTATGTAGAAATTTTCATCCTGGCCAAATCTGTATATAAGTTCTCCCGCAAGTTGAGTGAATGATCTTGTGTCAGTTTCTGTTGAACGTTTACCACTAGAGTGCTCTACTGTTCCAAAGAATTCCAGACCACCATACTTTAAGAATGGGTTAATCATAAAAGCTGTAACCTCATTTCCAAAGTTAGGGTTGTATCTACCAGATCTAAAGTTACCTACTGCAGAAGCTTCTGGGTTTTCCATCACTAAATAGTATCTTGAACCCGCACGGTCTGCGCTGTAGAGGTAAGAAGTAGCAACCTGATTGGTGTGATAAACCGATCCTGTTAATCTAAATCTTAAATCATCGGCACCAATAAATGGTTGATTGTCATATCCCAATTTTGCCAACCATGAAACTCCGGAAGCATCTGGGTTAGTTACAGACTGGTTTAATTTACCATTGGTAGCTCCAAGCATCCCGATAAATCCTCTATCACGGTAGTACACTTCAGCACCAACTTCAGTAGTGAAAGCATCCATAATTAAGTTTCCAACAAATGGGTTGTAAATAGCCTGGGCATTATCGGTTCTTTTAAAGTGAGCATCACCATAGTTATTTTCCATATGCCCAATTTTTACAGTCACTTTGTTCATAAGGTCTTCCATAAAACCAGGTCTTACGAATTCCAATTTGTCAATTTGAATATATCCATCCTTTACATAAGGTTCCGGGTGGTGCCGTGAAGAAAGATATGTTCTAAGGTGCATTCTAACTCCATCGTATAATTGAACATCAAGGTCTAAATTGGCAGTAGGCAGGTTAAAGTTGCTACCTATATCAATTAACGGCACACCAGAATTTTCGTGATCTAAAGCCTGGAACTGAATGGTAGAAGCTCCACCAACTCTTACTTTTACGCCATCAAAAGAAGTAATGGTGTCTTTCGGGGCTTCAAACACGTTAATTCCGCGTTGATCTCTTGGTCTCATATTATCCAGGTCCCTGTCCTGTGCTTGCATTTGTAAGCCAAACAAAACGAATGCAATTAAGCCGAAGTATTTGATTGAATTTTTCATCGTAATAGTTTTTAAATTGAATAGTTATTTAGAAAATGTTGATTTGAATTTAATAGTAAGTTCTTCTCCTGTGGTAATTGTTCCAAACATTGCAGTTGGAGGATCAATTTTATAATCTTTCATATTAAGGTTTTCCTCGCCATTAATTTCCAGTTTATCGCCATTAAGTTTTGCAGTAAACGCTACCGGAACTTGTTTAGTAACTCCTGAAATTTTTAAAGTTGCCAGGCCATTTATTTTATATGAACTTCCATTGGCTTCAATTTTTTTAACTTCATCCAGCTTAAATTCTATATTTTTATGATCGCCGGTTTTAAGTGCCTTATATGCATTTTTGTCCATTCCGCTTTTTCCGCTTTCTAAACTTTCAGCAGGAACAGTTACTTGTAGTTTGGAGATTCCGGTAAGTTTTCCATCTTCTGTAGTAATTGTAGCCCCTCCTTGTTTGGAAGTTGCCTTCATTTCCCAGTCATGAATATTGGAAGTTCCTTCTATAATAATTTCAGAAGAATTATCCATTCTGTAATTCTGGCCAAACATAGTGCCTGCAGTTAGCAGTATAAAAAATACACCAGTAAGTATTACTTGATATGATTTTAAGACTTTCATGATATTAGGTTTTTAAGTTTGGTACAAAGTTGGGGTAGAAATGCAGCAGAATTTATGACGAGAGTCAGGTTTGGGGATATTTAATTTATGGTGTATTATAAATAATAACACGCTAAACTATAATATTATCAGGTAGTTACGAAAACTAAAACGTTTGCGATATCTAATATTTTATGCTTAGAAAATCGCAAAAGTGAAGTGAGAATTATTCTGAAATAATTCTTTTTCTGAAGAAAAAATGAAATCCGGAATGCTTTTTAGTAGTAAAGCTCGTCGGTTTTTAGGTTTAGAAACCTTGAGGTGGCGAAAAATGTGCTTAACCAGGTAATAAGAATTCCCATAATAAAAACTCCTAAGAATAGGCCTGCAAGTAGTTTTACATCTGAAGTTAAACTTAGCTGAGGAAAACTGCTGTTGAGGTAGTAGAGTGCGCCCGCCATTCCAATAAGAGCGATAATAGCACCAATTATTCCTAATTTTACACTTTGCCAGATAAATGGCCTGCGAATAAAGCCTTTGGTGGCGCCAACCATTTGCATTGTCTTTATAATAAAGCGTTTAGAATAAACCGAAAGTCTAATAGAGCTGTTTATCAATAATACTGCGATAAACGTGAAGACCCCGCTGGCAATAAGCACCCAAAAACTAATTTTCTTTACATTTTCGTTTAAGAGCGCAATAAGCGGTTTGTCGTAAACTACCTCATCTACAAAGTTTTTAGAAGTAAGCTCGGCTGCGATCTCATCTACCTGCTCCCCAGAAACAAAATCGGCATTCATATAAACATCTATAGAATTCTGTAAGGGATTATAGCCTAAGAACTCCATGAAATCTTCACCTATTTCTTTACTATGTTCTTCGGCAGCCTGCTCTTTAGAAACGTATGTAGAAGACTTGGTATATTCTGCCATCGCCAGGCTTTTCTTAAGTTGTTCTATTTCTACTTCTTTGGCGGTATCTTTTAAATACACCGTAAGGGCGATTTGTTCTTTAAAATGATCGGCTACTTTTTTGGTGTTTAAAACCAGCAATCCCAGCATCCCCAATAAAAAAAGTACTAAAGCAATACTAATCACTACCGAAAAATAAGACGAAATTAAACGGCGTCTCTGGTACTTTTCAAAAGATGTGCTCATAGGTGACCTTAGATTTTGTGTAAAAATATAAAAGTTAAGCGTTCAATTTCTTTAAAACGTTTAAAGTTTAAAAAAATTAGCAAAGTCTTAAATTTTTTATTCAGGAATGAGAAACGACTATAAGGTAACTGCGAAAATTATTCGTCAAGCTGAACTTGTTTCAGCTTCTAATATGTTCATTAACTTAGATGCAGAAAATATGTTTAGAGTTTAAAGATATTTCTAATTTCATGTTGAAAAGCAGAATACTATGAAAATACTAATCTTCGGAATTGGTGGTGTAGGTGGTTATTTTGGCGGGAAACTAGCCCACGCTGGATTTAATGTTTCTATGATCGCACGCGGAAAGCACTTGGAAGCAATCAAAGAAAACGGACTTGAAGTTGAAAGCATCAACGGGAATTTCACTGTAAAACCCAAACTCGCTACCGATAATTTAGCTGAAGTTCCTACTCCAGATCTAGTGATTTTAGGTATAAAATCCTGGCAAATTCCTCAAGTTGCCAGTCAACTAAAACCGTTCATTTCAGCTGAAACTATGATCTTGCCTTTGCAAAACGGGGCCAATAATGTTGAAAAGCTGTTAGAGAGTTTTCCGAAGAAAAATATACTCGCCGGGCTTTGCCATATCGTGAGTTTCGTAGAAAAACCCGGAAAAATTAAGCACGTGTCCTTTGAACCCAGAATCACTTTTGGAGAAATAGACAATTCAAATTCAGAAAGAGTTCAGCAGCTAAAATCGGTGTTTGATAAAGCTGGGATCACTAATTTTAATCCTAAGAATATTCAATTGGAAATCTGGAAGAAATTTTTATATATCGCAACTGTTAGCGGGCTTGGCGGGTTAACTAGAGTTTCTATAGATAAAATTAGGGAAAGTGAGTATTTATATGATCTACTGCAAAAAACTGCGCAGGAAATTAAATTATTAGCCAACGCAAAGGGAGTGCCGTTGGCAGAAGAACATCTGGAAAAGACATTTGAACTTATTCAAAATCAACCGCCGGGAACTACCGCTTCTACACAACGCGATATTATGGCTGGTAGGCCTTCAGAATTAGAAAATTTTAACGGATTTATTGTAAAAGAAGCTGAGAAATTGGGCATTGCAACACCCGTAAATAAAATGATTTACGAGTGTTTAATGCCTATGGAAATAGCGGCGAGGAATTCTTAATTATTTCCGTTCTCTGCGCTTAGATCTATCATCGAGAAGTTTTCTTCAATAATCATCGTGAGGCAACCATTAATTTGAAGGTGCTCCAAAGATTTTGTTTCATTATCTAATTGAATCTTTTTGATCTCAAATGGTAATCCGTGAATTTGTAATTTAAACTGCTTACAATCTGAGGCGAAAGTTCCTTCTTTATGCTGCTGTATTACCAGTTGATTTTTTCTACCGGTAAGTTTAAAGCTTCTCAAACAGAAACGCCCTTTAGTATAGTCGTAGCCATCTTGTGCATCCTCAAAGAACTGTGAATCTTCTTTTCCATTTTTATAATAAATATCCAAAACAACTTCTTCTATCTTTTTTTCTCCCACATATTGTTGAACCGGGTATTTTGGAATAATCGCACCTTCTTTGATAAATACGGGCATACTTTCTATATCTGCATCTACCCACATTTCTTTGCCGCCTTTTACGAGTTCATCGGTCCAGTAATTATACCATCCGCCTCTTGGTACATACATTCTTCTTCCTTTAGCATTAGGTTCTAAAACCGGACAGGCAAGGATACTATCACCAAAAATAAATTCGTCTATTCGGTAATGCGTGTTCACATCTTCCTGGTCAAACATCACTAAAGATTTTACCATAGGCACACCTTTTTCTGTATAATCCCAGAATGCTGTATAAAGATATGGTAGCAACTGATAGCGTAATTCAATAAATTTCCGAACAATATCGGTAATATCTTCATCAAATGTCCAGGGTTCCTGATCTCCGTGATCCCCGGAAGAATGAACCCTAAAGAAAGGATGAAAAGTTGCTAATTGAATCCATCTGGCAAATAATTCCCCGTGAGGTTGCTCGGCAAAACCACCGATGTCACTTCCGGCAAATGAAAAACCAGACATAGCAAGGCGCTGAACCTGCACATTAGCAATCCATAAATGCTCCCAGTTTGCAATATTGTCTCCGGTCCAGGTTGAGGTATAGCGTTGTGTTCCCGAATAGGCTGCGCGTGTAATTACAAATGGACGTTTAGGATGTGAAAATTTCTTTACGCCTTCGTAGGTAGCTCTTGCCATTTGCATTCCGTAGATATTGTGAGCTTTTCTATGGCTACAGGGATTTCCGTCGTAATCGTGTCTCACATCGTGAGGAAAGGTTTTATTAGGGACTTCCATCACTGCGGGCTCGTTCATATCGTTCCAAATACCTTTTACACCTATATCTTCAATTATTTCTTTAAATAAACCAGACCACCATTCCCTAACTTCTGGTTTTGTGAAATCGGGGAAGTAACATTCCCCTGGCCAAACTTTTCCTTTTATATAAGGACCATCGGCACGTTTACAGAAATAATCATTTTCCAAACCTTCCTTATAAACCCAATAGTTTTTATCAATTTTAATCCCCGGATCTATAATTGCCACGGTTTTAAACCCATCTTCTTCCAGTTCTTTCACCATTCGCTTAGGATCTGGGAAATACTCTTTGTTCCAGGTAAAGCACCTGAAACCTTCCATATAATCTATGTCAAGGTAAATGGCATCACAGGGAATTTGTAGTTCTCTAAATTTAGATGTGATTGCTTTTACCTTGCTTTCTGGGTAATAACTCCATTTACACTGGTGAAATCCTAAAGCCCAAAGTGGTGGTAGATCTGGTTTTCCAGTAAGATCGGTGTAATATTCAACAACATCGGTCATTTTTGGGCCGTAGATAAAATAATAGTTCATCTCACCGCCCTGGGCCCAAAAACTGGTTACAAACCTTCTTTCCTGTGCAAAATCGAAATAAGATCTAAAGGTGTTGTCAAAGAAAATTCCGTAGGCTTTATTGTTGTGAAGCCCCGTGTAAAATGGAATGGTTTTATAAATAGGGTCGGTTTCTTTTCCATAGGCATAAGAATCGGTTACCCAGTTTTCAAAGCGTTTTCCTTTTAAATTTAAATGTCCCGGTTTATCGCCCAGGCCAAAATAGCTTTCTCCATCGTGAGAAACCTTGCTCATTTTTACGATGTCGCCACCAAATTCATAACTCTCTTCCCAGTGGAAACCAAGTTCATCCTGGTTTATTAAGCTGCCATCTGCCTTATCATAAATCTTGATGAGTAAACCTTTTTTGGAAACCTCACATATAATTTTGGAAGTTGTGATACTATAACAATCTTCTTTTTCCTCAATATCTAATTGGTTGTAACCAATACTTGCATATTTGGTAATCGCATAAGAAAAATCGTTGGCGAACATACCTGTAGTTGAATATCTAAAACGCAGCAAGCCGTCTCTAAGGATTGTGATTTGCAAAGCCACGTCATTTTCTGTGGTAAAATATAAAGAATCAACATCTTTGCTGAAGGAAATTACGTTAGAAGGAAATGCATTTCCCTTTTGTTCTAACTCGGTATTTGTGATCATATTATATAATGAATTTCTAAGCGATAAAAGAACTGAATACTTTTCATATATAAGTTAATATTCACATTTTATTTATAAGCGTTTATTAACTATATCGTTGTTGTTCATTTAATTAAGTTGAATACTTAAAAGCTAGCATCGCTAAAGGTGGTATATCTATTACTGCTGAATATTTCCTGGAATGCCAGGTTTTGGTAGAAGTTTTAGCGCTTTTGTTTGTATAATTTCCACTGCCGTAGAATTGCGTTTTATCGCTATTAAAAACTTCTCTTAGTATTCCTGATTCAGATAAGCCAATTCGATAATTTTCTCGCGGAATTGGAGTAAGATTACATACAATAATTAAATTGTCTTTTGGCTCATTTCCTTTTCTGATAAAGCTTATCACCGAATTTTCAGCATCGCTGTAATCTATCCATTCAAAACCTTCGGGTACAAATTGTTTTTCATATAAAGCCGGCTGGGACTTATAGAATTCATTTAAAGATTTTATCAATTCCTGAACCCCTTTATGGGAGTCGTATTCTAACAAATGCCAGTCTAAACTATTCTGAAAATCCCATTCTTCACTTTGCCCAAATTCACAACCCTGAAACAATAATTTAGTTCCCGGGTGCATAAACATATAGCTATAAAGCAGGCGTAAATTAGCAAAGCGTTGCCAATCATCTCCCGGCATTCTTCCTAAAATCGAACGTTTTCCATACACTACTTCATCGTGAGAAAGCGGTAACATAAAATTTTCGGTAAACGTATAAGTAAGGGAGAAAGTGATGTTATTTTGGTGATGTTTTCGGTAAATGGGTTCTTTAGAAAAATATTGAAGGGTGTCGTGCATCCAGCCCATCATCCATTTCATCCCAAAACCAAGTCCGCCTAAGAATACTGGTTTTGAAACTCCGCTGTAGGCAGTAGATTCTTCAGCAATGGTTTGTACATCAGGAAAAGAGGCATAAACTTCTTTGTTGAGTTCTTCTAAAAATGAGATTGCTTCCAGGTTCTTATTTCCACCGAATTCATTGGGTTCCCATTCGCCGTCTTCACGGGAATAATCCAGGTAAAGAATAGAAGCCACGGCATCTACCCGAAGCCCGTCAATATGAAAATGTTCTAACCAATAGATTGCGTTGCTAATTAAAAAAGCTCTTACCTCGTTGCGGTTATAATTAAAGATCAAACTTTTCCAATCGGGGTGATAACCTCTTTTTGGATCGGGATGTTCGTAAAGATGTGTTCCATCAAAATAACCCAGCCCGTGGCTGTCTTCAGGAAAATGGGAGGGTACCCAATCTAAGATTACTCCAATATCATTTTCGTGAAGTTTATCTACTAAAAATTTGAATTCATCTGGATAACCAAATCGGGCGGTTGGCGCAAAATATCCTGTGATTTGATAACCCCAACTGGGGTTGTAAGGATATTCCATTATGGGCATAAATTCAACGTGGGTAAAGCCCATTTCTTTAACATAAGAAACCAGCTCAGTAGCTAGCTCATAATAAGAAAGCGAGCGGTTTTCTTCAGTTTTTTTCTTCCAGGAAGATAAATGTACTTCGTAAACCGAATAAGGAGCATCTAATGAATTATTCTTTTTCCGTTTTTGCAACCAGGATTTATCTTTCCATTTATAATCATCTTCCCAAACTACTGAAGCCGTATTTGGCGGATGTTCACAGCGCCGGCCATAAGGATCGGCTTTTTCGGTAATGATGCTATTATGATTACTATGAATTTTATATTTATATAAATTCCCTTTTTCAACATTTGGGATAAAACCTTCCCAAATCCCGCTGCCGTCCCAACGCACATTTAATTGATGCTCGCCATCCTTCCAGTAATTAAAATCCCCAACTACCGATACCTGTTTAGCGCCTGGAGCCCAAACGGCAAAATAGGTCCCTTTAGCCTCATTTAAAATGATAGGGTGGGAGCCGAACTTCTCGTAAAGCCGGTAATGTTTCCCTGATTTAAATAAATTAATGTCAAATTCAGAAAACAGGCTGTGCGTTTTAACTTCTGTCATATTATCCTATTGTGGTTCCAGGTGGTAGTATGGCTTCTTTTTTAAGCACTACAATTCCTTCTTTTATTACGTATGCATCGGTTTCTGTATCTTCTAAATGCGATCCGCCGTTTATGGTGGTATTGTCACCAATCCTGCAATTCTTATCTATTATGGCATTTTGTATGTTACAGTTTTCACCTATACCGGCAAGGATATCAATCTTTTTTTGTTCAATTTCATCTAAAGATTCATAAAAGTCGGTTCCCATCATATAACAGTTCTTTATTACTGAACCTTTACCAATTCTAGACCTCACACCAATTACCGAAGATTCAATTTTATCAGCATGTATAATACAACCTTCGGCTATAACTGCTTTTTTTAGTTTGGTTCCCGAAATTTTAGAGGTTGGAAGAATTCTGGCTCGTGTATAAACCCTATTTTCCATATCGTAAAGATTGAATTTCGGAATATCTTCGGTTAAACCAATATTGGCCTCGAAAAATGATTCTATATTTCCAATATCGGTCCAGTAACCCTCAAATTGATAACCGCAAACTTTTTTATTTCCTATAGCCTGCGGAATGATCTCTTTACCAAAATCTACCGTTTTGGGATCGTCCATTAATGTTTCCAACAATTTTCTATTAAAAACATAAATCCCCATAGAACCCAGGTAATTTCTGCCTTCCGCTTCCATTTCGGGACCTACAGGTGAGGTCCAGTCAGGTAAAAGTTCAGATTTCGGTTTTTCGATAAACGAGGTAATATTATTATCCTTATCGGTTTTCATAATCCCAAAGCTTGGTGCCTCTTTCGCATTTACAGGTACGGTTCCAATAGTAATATCGGCGCCGGTATCAATATGTTGTTGAACCATAAGATTGTAATCCATATGATATAATTGATCTCCTGAAAGGATTAAAAAATAATCAAATTTGTGCTTCCTAAAATGATGCATTCCCTGTCTAACCGCATCTGCTGTGCCCTGGTACCAGGTTTTATTATTTGGAGTTTGTTCTGCGGCCAAAACGTCTACAAAAGCCGAACTAAAAAAGCTAAAGTGAAACGTGTTCTTGATATGTTTGTTTAGCGACGCCGAATTAAACTGCGTCAAAACATACATTCTTTTAATGTTAGAATTAATACAGTTTGAAATTGGAATATCTACCAGCCGATATTTACCCGCGATAGGAACTGCAGGCTTAGACCTGCTTTCTGTTAATGGATGTAGCCTGGTACCCTGACCGCCTCCAAGAATTACCGATAATACTTTGTCGTTTAACATGTTTAGCCGCTTTTTAGTGAGTTATACAAATCGATATACTGTTGAGCCGAAACATTCCAGGAATGATCAATGCCCATAATATGTTTTCTGGTTTTTTTAAATGCAGGTTTATTATTATAAAATGCTATAGCCCTTTTTAAAGTTTGAAGAATATCATCTTCTGAAGCTTCCTGGTGTGAAAATCCAAAACCGCCATCTTCAACATCTATAACGGTATCTTTTAAACCGCCAATACTTCGCACAACAGGGATGGTTCCGTACCGAAGGGAATATAATTGATTGAGTCCGCAGGGTTCCACGCGGGAAGGCATTAATAAGAAATCTGCACCTGCATAGATGAGGTGCGAGAGTTTTTCATCATACCCAATAAAAGTGTTGTAAACGCCCTTATGTTTTTTATTTAAAGTTTTTAAGCTCTCTTCTACTTCAGGATTTCCAGAACCTAAAACGAGAATATTGCATTCTTTTTTTGAAAGCACTTCATCAAAAACTTCCGGTAGTAAATCGGCGCCTTTTTCGTAAACCAGTCTGCCAATAAAGGCGAATAATGGTTTTGAGACTGAAAAGCCAAACTCTTTACAAAGCCATTTTTTGTTCGCTGTTTTCCCGGTTTGAATATTTTTTGCTGAATAATTTTTAGTGATAAATTCATCGGTTTCAGGATTCCATACCTCGGCGTCAATACCATTTAGAATTCCAACACATTTTTCGTTTTCATGGCTCAATAAACTTTCTAAACCATTCGCAGCTTGTTGTAATTCCTCCATATAACTTGGAGAAACCGTAGTTACCCGCCAGGCGCATTTAATTCCAGCAGCCAATGGATTTATACTACCATCCCAATCCAGTAAACCAATATTTGAAATATCAAAAGCAGGAAGGTAATGTACCTTATCGTGCGCGAACCAGCCCTGGTATTGTGCGTTGTGAATAGTAAGAATAACAGGAATTTGATTCAACGATTCATATTTAAAGCACTCCTGCGCCATAAAAGGAATTAATCCTGTATGATGATCGTGACAATGAATTACGGAAGGTTTTGTTTTTAGGGTCAACATCCAATCTATTACCGCGATTTGAAAAGCGGTAAAACGCGCCGTATCGTCTGCAGAGTATACATAATCCTTAAATAAAAGTTCAGGAATATCTACAAACAGAACTTCAATGTCTAAAACCTCCTTTTTTAATTTCAATATACGATACGAGAAATTGTCTTCACCCAGAACCAATTCTGATTCGTAAACACTTTCAAATTTGTGTGCAGCGGTAAATTTATTGTCATAAAATGGCATTACCACCTTAGCGCTAACTCCTGCCTGTTGCTGATATTTTGGTAAAGAACCAACCACATCTCCCAGGCCTCCAACTTTTGCAATAGGGTAACATTCAGCGCTTACGTGTATCACGTTCATATTGAAATTTTTTGAAAAAAAATATAGAGTTAATCAGGTTGTTTCTAACGATTATAAGATCAGGAATTTTGATGGTCTCAAAAATTCAGACCCTGTTTATCGTCAAATCCCTATAAATTTAATAAAATAATGGAAGAAGTTAACTATTCAAGGTAATAATCAGGGTTTAAAAAATGAATCAAATCCAGATTGTAAAAAATCTGAGCGTATTTACTTCTTAATCCCTTCTCCCTAAATTCCCATAAGTGGTTTAAAATTGTAAATTTGCAGCCAATAATGTGGAGCCGCTTTGCGCGTAATCAGCAGCTAAGAAAAATAGAACAATGAGTTACAACTTTAACGATATTGAAGACAAATGGCAAAGATACTGGGCGAAAAACCAAACTTTTCGCGCCAGCAATTCTTCCGATAAACCGAAATTTTATGTTTTGGATATGTTTCCATATCCTTCAGGTGCCGGCCTTCACGTTGGGCACCCGCTAGGTTATATTGCCAGCGATATTTATGCGCGCTACAAACGCCATACAGGGCATAATGTGTTGCATCCGCAAGGTTACGATAGTTTCGGCCTACCTGCCGAGCAATATGCCATTCAAACCGGGCAGCATCCGGCGCTTACCACAGCTAAGAATATTAAAAGATATCGGGAGCAGCTCGATAAAATCGGCTTTTCTTTCGATTGGAGCAGGGAGGTTCGCACCAGTGATCCCGAATATTATAAATGGACGCAGTGGATCTTTATTCAACTTTTTGATAGTTGGTATGATTTGGAAGCTGATAAATCAAAAGATATTTCAGAGCTTGAAGAAATTTTTGCTTCAGAAGGGAATTCTCGTTTAAATGCCGCCTGTGATGATGAGGTTCAGGAATTTTCAGCTGATGCCTGGAATACTTTTTCTTCGGAAGAAAAACAACAAATATTATTAAAATACCGACTTACCTATTTAGCTGAAACCGAAGTAAACTGGTGCCCGCAACTGGGGACCGTTTTAGCTAACGACGAGATTGTTAATGGCGTTTCAGAACGTGGCGGCTATCCCGTAGTTCGTAAAAAAATGACGCAATGGAGTATGCGAATTTCAGCATTTTCAGAACGTTTATTACAAGGTTTAGATCAACTGGATTGGACTGAAAGTTTAAAGGAAAGTCAGCGTAATTGGATCGGGAAATCGGTTGGGGCACACGTAGATTTTAATGTTCAGGATTCTGATGATAAAATTGGAGTTTTTACCACCAGGCCCGATACTATTTTTGGAGTGACTTTTATGACTTTGGCTCCGGAACACGAACTGGTTAAAAAGATAACCACGCCTCAGCAAAAAGAAGAAATTGAAGCCTATGTTGCCGCCAGTGCAAAACGCAGCGAGCGCGAACGTATGGCCGATGTAAAAAGTATTACCGGGGTGTTTACCGGCGCTTATGCCGAGCATCCTTTTACCGGTGAGTCAATACCTATTTGGATTGGCGATTATGTACTTGCGGGTTATGGAACCGGTGCCGTAATGGCTGTGCCTTGTGGCGACCAGCGGGATTATGATTTTGCCAGACATTTTAATATTCCGATTAAAAATATCTTTGAAAATGCCAATATTTCTGAGGCTGCTTTCTCCGGAAAAGAAGGAACGGTAATCGCAAATTCCGATTTCCTTAGCGGACTCGAATATAAGGAAGCACTTCAAAAAGTGATTTTAGAATTGGAAAAAACCGGTCACGGTTACGGAAAAACCAATTATAGATTGCGCGATGCGGTTTTTAGCCGTCAGCGTTATTGGGGTGAACCCTTCCCGGTGTATTACGTAAAGGGAATGCCGCAAATGATAGATGTGCAACATTTGCCTTTGCATCTTCCTGAAGTTGAAAAATACCTACCCACAGAAACCGGCGAACCACCTTTAGGAAATGCTGCCGATTGGGCCTGGGATACCGAAAAAAATGAAGTTGTTTCTAATGATAAAATCGACGACAAAACTGTTTTTTCTCTTGAATTGAATACGATGCCTGGTTGGGCGGGAAGCTCCTGGTACCTATTCCGCTATATGGATGCCGGAAATACTGAGGAATTCGTTTCTTCAGCAGCTCAAAACTACTGGGAAAATGTAGATCTATATATAGGTGGAAGCGAACACGCCACCGGTCATCTATTATATTCCCGTTTCTGGACAAAATTTCTTCACGATCGCGGACAGCTTTCGGTAGAAGAACCTTTTAAAAAGTTGATCAACCAGGGAATGATTTTGGGGCAGAGTGCAATAATTTACAGGGCAAGTATAAGAACATTTTGGGAGCAGGAAACTGCTGAAGATATATCAGAATATTTGAATAAACATTTAATTTTTATTTCTTACGATGAGTACATTGCTGCTCGAGAGTTGGGTGAGACTAACTTATTAAAAAAAGCTACTGAAGATCTCAAAAATAAATTAACTGATAAATTTAAAGTAGAATTAAAATCCTTTAGAATTGATTTTGCGAACGCTGTTCCATTAAGAGTTGACGTGAACTTGATAAATACTTCTGATGAGTTAGATATTGCTGGTTTCCGGAATCATGCTCTTTATAGAGATTATAAGGAATCTTTTTTTATAACCAGTGAATCTGGAAAATTTTTAGTACAAAGAGAAGTCGAAAAAATGTCGAAATCTAAATACAACGTGGTAAACCCCGATGATATTTGTGAAGATTACGGCGCTGATACGTTGAGAATGTACGAGATGTTCCTTGGGCCACTTGAACAGGCAAAACCATGGAATACAGCAGGAATTACAGGAGTGCATAACTTTCTTAAGAAGCTTTGGAAATTGTATCACAACGGCGAGCAATTTGAAGTTTCCGAAGAAAAAGCTTCAGCCGATTCCTTAAAAAGTCTGCATAAAACCATTAAAAAGGTTACTGAAGATATCGAGGAATTTAGTTTTAATACTTCGGTTTCCACGTTTATGATTTGTGTGAATGAGCTTTCTGCACAAAAATGCAATAGCAGGGAAGTTCTTGAACCTCTTGTTATTTTATTAGCACCTTACGCGCCTCATATTTCAGAAGAACTTTGGAATAAATTAGGGCATTCAGAATCTGTAGTAACCGCTGAATATCCGGTTTTTGAAGAAAAATACCTGGTAGAAAGCACCAAAAATTATCCAATTTCCTTCAATGGGAAAATGCGATTTACAATGGAATTACCACTGGATATGCCTAAAGATGAAATCGAAAAAACCGTTATGGCAGATGAACGAACTCAAAAACAATTAGATGGTCGCTCACCTAAAAAAGTGATTGTAGTGCCGGGAAAAATTGTAAATATTGTGGGATAATATCGATTTGAAGATTTATTTATTTAAAAATTTGAAAAAATCCGTTTCCTTATTGGGGAACGGATTTTTAATTTCGGAAAAGCTTCATTTTTACGAAAAGCATAATTCGAAAGATAGATTTAATCACCTCACCCCCTTTAAAAATAAAAATAAATCCATTAAAATATATTTTTGTTATAAATACCCCCTATTTTTTGAGCGCCCTAATCAATTAATTCAATATATTTAAAACACACCCCTTAATTTGTAAATAAATTGAATTATTTTCGTTGCAAAATATTCGACTTATGATAATTGGTGTCCCAAAAGAAATTAAGAACAACGAAAGCCGAGTGGGGATGACCCCGGCTGGTGTTTTAGAACTAACCAAAAGCGGTAATACAGTATATGTGCAAACCACGGCCGGGGAAGGCAGCGGATTTTTAGATGATGATTACGAATTAGCCGGTGCAGAAATTCTTGGTTCCATAGAAGCGGTTTATTCGGCTGCAGAAATGATCGTAAAAGTAAAGGAGCCTATTGAAGAGGAGTATTCGCTGGTAAAGAAGGACCAGGTGGTGTTTACCTATTTCCATTTTGCATCCAATCAAAAACTTACCGAGGCGATGATGCAGAGTGGTTCGGTTTGTATTGCTTATGAAACGGTGGAAGATGCTTCAGGTACATTGCCATTGCTTACGCCAATGTCTGAAGTAGCCGGGAGAATGGCAATTCAGCAAGGAGCCAAGTATCTTGAAAAACCGGTAAAAGGGAAAGGACTTTTGTTAGGGGGAGTTCCCGGGGTAAGACCAGGGAAAGTTCTGGTTTTGGGAGCTGGAGTTGTAGGTATACAGGCTGCGAAAATGGCGGCTGGATTAGGATCCCAGGTTACTATTATGGATATTAATATGAATCGTTTGCGCTACGTAAACGATGTTATGCCTAGCCATGTGGTAACCGAATTTTCTAATGAATTCAATATAAGAAAGCATATTAAAACCCACGATCTTATAATCGGCGGAGTATTGATTGCCGGTGCAAAAGCACCAAAACTCATTACGCGCGATATGCTAAAGGACATGCAAAAAGGCAGTGTAATTGTTGATGTTGCTGTAGACCAGGGCGGATGTATAGAAACTACAAGGCCAACAACCCATGAAGATCCTGTTTATATAATAGATGATGTTGTGCACTACTGCGTGGCTAATATGCCGGGTGCAGTACCACACACTTCTACACTTGCGCTTACCAATGTTACGCTTCCTTATGTTTTAAAATTGGCTAAACTAGGTTGGGAGAAAGCCTGTGCCGAGGATGCTGATCTGGAAAAAGGCTTAAATATTATTAACGGTAAAGTGGTTTACCAGCCCATCGCTGAAGCTTTTGGTTGGGAAGAAATGATGGCGTAGTTTTTCTAAAGGAATAAAATACCGTCATTGCGATGGAGGAACGACTGAAGCAATCTGTTGGTGAAAAAAACGGATTTTATTCCACAGATTGCCGGGTCAGGCTATCGCCTTCCTGGCAATGACCAACACTTTAACCGTCATTGCGAGGCTGCTTCTTTTTAACAGCTGAAGCAATCTCAACCAGAAACGCGTAAATCCCCTTATTTTTAATATTAGTATTGAATTATAAATTTAGGAATGAAAAATCCTGGGTGTATATTCTTACTAATAGAAACAATACCGTTCTTTATACTGGAGTTACTTCCAATCTTCAGAAAAGGATTTATGAACATAAAATTAAAATTTATGAAGGATTCGCAGCGAAGTATAATTGTGATAAACTGGTTTATGTTCAGGAATTTACTGAAATAAATCAGGCAATTGAATATGAAAAGAAAATCAAAGGAGGAAATAGGGCGAGAAAGGAAAAACTTATAAATAATCAGAATCCAGATTGGAATGATCTTTCTGAAGATATGATTTTAGGCTAACCCAAAATAAGATTCCCGGGCTCCTTCGTCGCTCGCTGACAGTGAAGAAATTATGTGAGATGTCATTACGATGCTGCTTTTTTGCAGCTGAAGCAATTTCATAGTAGGGAAATCTTATTAAAGAAGATTCGGAAAACTAATAATAGATTGCCATGCTCCTCGGTCGCTCGCAAGGACGAGGAACAATTTAACCGTCATTGCGAAGCCATTTTTTATGGCTGAAGCAATCTCTTCTTTGGAAATTTAACTAAAGAAATTTGGGAAAGCAATAACAGATTGCCGCGTCACAATTCTCATATTGTCGATTTGTTTCTCGCAATGACGCTACAATTGAAAAGAATAAATAGTGATATGAGAAATTTTGAAAAAAAAGAGATTGCCACGTCAGGCTATCGCCTTTCTCGCAATGACGTTTAAAACAACTGAAAACTGCCAACTAAAAAACTGCTAACTAAGATACAATTCCACCAAACCTTCCGGAGTAGTTAGATAGATAGTCTTGTTTTCCTTATCTATCTTCTCAATAAACTCATCGTTCATAGGGATAAGGATCTGTTTTTCGCCGTGTTGAATTTCGAATAGTGCTTGCGCGGTAGAATCGTTTATAGAAGTGATCTTGCCAATATTGCCGTGAGTGGAGTCTATTACATCAAAACCAATAATTTCGTGAAAGTAAAATTGGTCTTCTTCCAGATCTGGAAGCATGGTGAGTGGAAGATAGGTGAGAGCGCCAATAAGATCTTCAGCGTCCTGCTCGGTTTCAATATCCTCAAATTTAACGCGAAGTAAAGTGCTTTTTTGCAGGTTACTCCTTTCAATAAAAAATGGAACCAGGTTCTCATTATATTCAATGAGCACTGATTCCATTTCTAAATACATTTCGGGCACATCGGTGTCTAATTTAATAAGCACCTCGCCCTTAAAGCTAAATTTACCAACGATCTTTCCTAAAAAGAAACATTCACCTTTAGTCATCGCCAGTTAAGGTTTTAGCCTTTTTTTTCTTCAGTTTTTGCTTCTTCGGCAGTCTCTTGATCAACTTCCTTTTCTGCATTTGCTTCAGGTTCACCTTCTTCGGTTACTGCAGCACCTTCAGCTTCAGCAGCAGCTGCCCCTTCGGCTTCTTTTGCTTCAGCTTCACGCTTAGCATTAACCTCTTTTTCAGCATCAAGAGCTTTCTTTCTAGCTTCTTGTTCTTCTTTACTAAGGTTGTCTTTTTTGGCAGTTATTTTAGCTTCTTTTTCTTCCAACCAGGCTTCGAATTTCTTCTCAGCTTCTTCTTCAGTTAAAGCACCTTTTTTAACGCCACCTGCAAGGTGTCTCTTAAGTAAAACTCCTTTGTAAGAAAGGATAGCACGAGCCGTATCTGTTGGCTGCGCACCATTTTCTAACCATTTTACCGCTCCGTCTACATCTAATTCAATAGTTGCTGGATTGGTGTTTGGATTGTAGATTCCTAATTTGTCTAAGAATTTACCATCTCTTTTTGAGCGCGCGTCTGCGGCTACGATCCAGAAAAAAGGTTTTCCTTTTTTACCGTGTCTTTGTAATCTTAATTTAACTGGCATAAAAATTAAATTGTGGGGTTCCCGACCCCGGTTATTAATAAGGCTGCAAAGATACTACATTTTTCTAATTCACAAGAAGTTGGCTTTAAATATATTTGAAGCCTTTAGATTGATGTGATATGAGGTAATTAGGAAGTTTTTTGGTTAAAAAACTACTGAGCTGTTAAAAGCAGTTAATTAGTGCTAAACCCTGTTAAACAGGTTGTTGCTGTGGGTTATGCGTTTTATCTTTATGATAGAAAATATTACAAAAATTAATCAAATGAGTTATTCTGAAAAGGTCTCTAAGAGACTAAATATGTTGCTTGAAAAGAATTATGATGCCGAGAAAGGATATAAATATGCTGCTGAAAATGCTCAGGATCCGCAGTTAAGGGCATTTTTTTCTGAGCGGGCTCAGGAACGATACGATTTTGGCCACGAGCTTAAAACTGAAATCCGCAATTTTGGGGAAAATCCCGATAAAGGTTCCAGTTTAGCCGGTGATGCCCATCGTACGTGGATGAACCTTAAAACCAGCCTTTCTTCAAATAAAGATGAGGCTGCTTTAGAGGAAGCAGTTAGGGGTGAAAAAGTGGCGGCAGATGAATATGAAGAGGTTCTAAAAGATCCTGAAATTCCGCCTTCCACGGCTAATATTTTGATGAAGCAAAAAAATCAAATTGTAGCCTCGTTGAATAAATTGAAAAGTTTAGAGCTTAAAGCCTAATCTTTCTTTAAAACCAATCTAATTATGAGAACAAAAGAAGAAATGGGCGAAAAGCTCAACGAATTACTGGAGAAGAGTTATGACGCAAAAGAGGGCTTTCATTCTGCTTCAAAAAACGCGAAGAATAAGAAATTGCAGGAATATTTCAGGCAAAAATCTGAAGAGCGTGATATGTTTATCAAAGAATTGAGGGAAGAGATAGCTGGTTACGGCCAGACCCCAAAAGATGATGGTAGCGTAAAAGGAGATATGCATCGCACCTGGATGAATTTAAAATCCTCGGTTGGAGATAATGACGAAAGTATGTTGGAAGAAAGTCTTCGTGGAGAAAAAGCAGCGCTGGAGGATTATAAAGATATAACCAAAGAAAAAGATTTGCCGCCCACACTTAGTTCTAAACTTAACAGGCAGCAACAAAATATACAAAGTAGCATTAATAATGTAAAAGTGTACGAGCAGATGTTTGATTGAAGTAGTAGTTTTTAGTGTTCGTATAGGCCTCACAGGTTCCCGGAAACGGTATTTGTGAGGCTTTTTTATGGCAAAATATTGCGAAAAGCTTGATAGAACGCAGCTTATAAAACGTTGATAATTCCTGAAAAATTAACTTGAGGCTGCGCTAAATTATATGTAATTTTAGCCTCGAAGCAGATGATTTTTCTTCTGAAATAATCGACTGACATTCAGCTTAATTCCTAATTTTCGCCGCGCATGTACCTTATTTTTGATACCGAAACTACCGGTCTTCCCAAACGCTGGGATGCTCCTTTAACCGATTCTGATAACTGGCCAAGATGTATACAAATTGCCTGGCAGTTGCATGATGAAATGGGGCGACTTGTAGAAAGTCAGGATTACCTGGTAAAGCCCGAAGGTTTCAATATTCCTTATGATGCTGAAAAAGTACACGGAATTTCTACCGAACTTGCTGCCGAAGAAGGAATTTCCTTAACTGAAATGCTAGAGAAATTTCAGGAAGCGCTGAATAAAACCAAATTTGTAGTAGGACAAAATGTAGGTTTTGACCTGAATATTATGGGTGCCGAATTCCATAGGGAAGCGATGGAAAATAACCTCCAGGAGTTACCGGTTTTGGATACATGTACCGAAGTAACCGCACAAATGTGTAAAATCCCCGGTGGGCGTGGCGGTAAATTTAAATTACCCACCCTAACCGAATTACACGAATTTTTATTCGATGAACCTTTTGGCGAAGCCCACAACGCTACTGCCGATGTGGAAGCGACTACCAGGTGTTTTTTGGAATTGGTGCGTCAAAGAGCTTTTACAAAGGAGCAGCTTGATGTACCTGCAGATTATTTTGAGAATTTTTCAGAAGCTAATCCGCAGCGAATAAAGCTTATTGGGTTAAAACATATTAACCTTAAGAAGGCTTCTGAAGAGATTAGAAAAAGACTTCAGAAGCAACAACCTACCGAAGAAATTACCACAGAAGAAATCGAGGAAAACCTCGAAAAGCTTGATGAGGTTCTTTTTTCGCATTTACACAACCATTCTCAGTTTTCGGTTTTACAATCTACTATAAGCATAAAAGATCTCGTAAATGTTGCTGCAGAACATAACATGCCTGCTGTAGCGCTTACCGATCATGCAAATATGATGGGGGCTTTTCATTTTGTGAAAGAAATAGGAGATTATAATAAAGCAATTAGAGCAAAGAATGAAGCTTCGCTTGCCAATAATGAGCCGGCAGAAGCCAGAGAATTGAAAGGTATTGTAGGCTGCGAATTCTTTGTTTGTGAAAATCACGCAGATAAATCCCGAAAGGATAATGGCTACCAGGTGGTGATGCTGGCTAAGAACAAAAAAGGCTATCATAACCTGGCAAAAATGTCTTCTAAGGCTTATACCGATGGGTTTTATTATGTGCCGAGAATTGACAAAGAGATTATAAAGGAATACAAAGAAGATATTATTGTACTTACCGGTAACCTTTACGGTGAAGTGCCGAGTAAGGTTTTAAATGTTGGGGAACACCAGGCTGAGGAAGCTTTACTTTGGTGGAAAGAAGAATTTGGAGGCGATCTTTACATAGAGATTATGCGCCACGATCAGGAAGATGAAAACCGTGTAAATACGGTGCTGGTAGATTTTGCTAAAAAGCATAATGTAAAACTGGTGGCGAGCAATAACACTTATTATTGCGCGAAAGAAGATGCCAATGCTCACGATATTTTACTGTGTATAAAAGACGGGGAGAAGCAGGCGACTCCAATAGGTCGTGGTCGTGGTTACCGTTATGGTTTGCCAAACCAGGAATATTATTTTAAGAGTGGCGAAGAGATGAAAA
Organism: Salegentibacter sp. Hel_I_6; assembly: GCF_000745315.1. NCBI lineage: Bacteria > Pseudomonadati > Bacteroidota > Flavobacteriia > Flavobacteriales > Flavobacteriaceae > Salegentibacter > Salegentibacter sp. Hel_I_6. The sequence continues at coordinate 2,533,983 of NZ_JQNQ01000001.1, forward strand.
ATCTCTTTAAAGATCTACCTCAAGCCATTAGTAATGTGCAGGAGGTTGTAGATAAGATTGAGCCTTTTGAGCTGGCCCGTGATGTATTATTACCTGCCTTTACCATTCCTGAAGAATTTTTAGTAGAAGAAGATAAAAACGATGGAGGTAAACGAGGGGAGAATGCTTACCTGAAACATATCACTTTTGTTGGTGCTAGAGAGCGATATGAAGAAATTACCCCGGATATTGAAGACCGACTTAATTTTGAACTTTCGGTTATTGAAAATACCGGTTATCCCGGTTATTTCCTTATTGTGGAAGACTTTATTCGCGAAGCCCGGAATCTTGACGTTTCTGTTGGTCCGGGCCGTGGTTCAGCGGCGGGAAGTGCGGTGGCCTATTGTTTGGGAATTACCAATATAGATCCTATTAAGTACGACCTGCTTTTTGAGCGTTTCCTGAATCCCGATCGTGTAAGTATGCCCGATATTGATATTGACTTTGATGATGAAGGTCGAAGCCGGGTGATGGATTATGTAATTCAAAAATACGGTGCCAACCAGGTTGCGCAGATTATCACTTACGGCACTATGGCGGCAAAGTCCTCTATTCGGGATACCGCCAGAGTGCTGGATCTTCCTCTGGGGGATGCCGATAGGATTTCGAAATTGATCCCCACCATGTCCAAGCTCGGGAAGATCTTTGGAATGGATGAGAAGGAACTCAAAAAGAAATTCAGGAGTGAAGATTTAGAGAAAGTAAACGAACTTTTAAATATTGCTGAAGGGGACGATCTGGAAGCACAAACGGTAAACCAGGCGAGAATTCTGGAAGGCTCGGTTAGAAATACCGGGATTCACGCTTGTGGGGTAATTATCACTCCGGGAGATATTACCAATTATGTGCCGGTTTCGGTAGCAAAGGATTCCGATCTTTATGTTACGCAGTTTGATAACTCCGTTGTAGAAAGCGCCGGACTACTAAAAATGGACTTTTTAGGGTTAAAAACACTAACCCTTATTAAAGACACGGTTCAAATTGTAAAAGGCAGGCATAATATAGATTTGGTGCCCGATGAATTTCCTTTAGATGATGAAGAAACCTATAAGCTCTTCCAGCGCGGGGAAACGGTAGGGATTTTTCAATATGAATCGCCGGGAATGCAGAAGCATATGAAGGATCTGAAACCTACGGTTTTTGATGACCTTATTGCCATGAACGCATTGTACCGCCCGGGGCCTATGGAATATATTCCTAGTTTTATTGCCCGAAAGCACGGCGACGAGGAAATTGCCTACGATTTACCCGAAATGGAAGAATATCTCCAGGAAACTTACGGAATTACGGTTTACCAGGAGCAAGTGATGTTACTTTCGCAAAAACTAGCCGGCTTTAGTAAAGGTGAAGCCGATGTTTTACGTAAAGCAATGGGTAAAAAAATCTTCGCCTTACTGGAACAATTAAAACCGAAATTTTTAGATGGTGGTGAAGCAAAAGGGCATCCGCGTGATGTTTTGGAGAAGATTTGGAAAGACTGGGAGGCTTTTGCCGCTTATGCTTTTAATAAGTCTCACTCTACTTGTTATGCCTGGATCGCTTACCAAACCGCCTATTTAAAAGCGCATTATCCTGCGGAATATATGGCAGCGGTGCTTTCTAATAATATGAATGACATTAAGCAGGTTACTTTCTTTATGGAAGAATGTAAGCGAATGAAGCTTGATGTACTGGGGCCAGATGTAAATGAATCTTTTTATAAGTTTTCGGTAAATAAAGATTATGCCGTTCGTTTTGGAATGGGCGCCATAAAAGGAGTAGGTTCCGGGGCTGTTGCTACTATTGTGGAAAACCGAAAAACAGAAGCTGGGCCGTATAAATCTATTTTTGATATGGCAAAACGTATTGATTTGCGTTCGGCTAATAAAAAAGCCTTTGAAAACCTGGCGCTCGCTGGAGGTTTCGATGGATTTGGCGATACCCACCGCGCGCAATATTTTCACGATGATGGTGACGGAATCACCTTTTTGGAAAAAGTGATCAAGTATGCTGCAAAATTCCAGGAAAATGAAAACTCTTCCCAGGTAAGTTTGTTTGGAGAAGCCAGTGAAGTACAAATTCCAGAACCTGTTGTGCCACCTTGTGAAGAGTGGGGCACTATGGAAAAACTGAGAAGAGAACGGGAAGTGGTAGGAATCTATATTTCGGGTCACCCGCTGGACGATTTTAGGTATGAGATGGATTATTTCTGTAACTCTAAATTGGGAGAATTTAATGATTTGGAAAGATGCGTAAACCGAGACCTTACCTTTGGTGGGGTGATAAGCGATGTACAGCACAGAGTATCAAAAATGGGTAAAGGCTGGGCGATGTTTTCGGTTGAAGATTATACCGATACTTATGAGTTTAGAATGTTTGGAGAGGAATATTTAAAATTCAGGCACTTCCTGGTTCCAAATTCCTTTGTGCATATCAAGATCTTTGTGAAAGAAGGTTGGACGAATAAAGAAACCGGTAAAAAAGGAGAACCGAGAATTCAGTTTAACAACATTTATTTGTTGCACGATGTGATGGATCAATTTGCAAAAAAGCTCACGATTCAACTGGATATTGCTGATCTCCACGAAGAGAAAATTAACTGGTTTAAAGATGTTTTTAGAACCCACAGAGGTGATCATAAACTGAATTTTGTAGTGTATGAAATGAAGGAACAGGTGAAATTACATATGCCGAGTAAGAAACAAAAAGTGAAAATTTCGCAAGAGCTTTTACATACTTTGGAAGATGAACAGGTGATGTATAAGTTGAATTGATTTCAGTTGGCAGTTTTTCAGTAACAGTAAGCAGTAATAAATTTTTAAAGCCACGAATGCACGAATATTTTTTCGTCATTGCGAAGGAGGCTTTTTAGGCGACTGCGGCAATCTTTTATTATCTGTTATTTTGGTTTCTTTAGCAATTTGCAGTTATCTAGATAAATCATAATTTCAATAATAATTATATTTTACTATTCACTGCCCACTGCCACTGGAAACTAATTTTTCCGGTTAGGGATTGAAGCCAGCTACCGTGTAGCGCTGAAAGCCCGACCCCGCGCTACGAGCGTGGGGAAACCGCCAAATAAACGACCTGAATAAGCGTATAATCAAATACAATATCGCTTGTGTAAGGAAAGCAAAAATATTTGACTAATTTTACACTTTAAGTATAATAGAAAAACAGACAATTATGGCTATTGAAATAACTGATGCAAATTTTGAAGAGCAGGTGCTAAAAAGCGACAAGCCTGTAATGGTAGATTTTTGGGCTGCATGGTGCGGACCTTGTAGAATGGTAGGACCAATTATTGACGAAATTAGTACTGAATATGACGGGAAAGCCGTGGTAGGAAAACTAGATGTTGATGCTAACCAGGAATTTGCTGCCAAGTATGGGGTGAGAAATATCCCAACTGTACTTATTTTTCAAAATGGAGAAGTAGTAGGCCGCCAGGTAGGCGTTGCGCCAAAAAATACTTACGCTGAAGCTTTAGACGAATTGCTATAAATTTAGCATTTATATAATTATCAAAAACCCGGTCTTGTACCGGGTTTTTTATTTGACTGCTATTGCAATGCGGTAACTCGCGCTTTTCTTATATTAGTGGAGTATGAATTTAAAAGAAGAAATATATAGTTCGGCTGCGGGGTTTACCCAGTTAGAACTTTTGGCGAGACAGGTTGTAGAAGGTTATATTTCGGGAATTCATAAGAGTCCGTTTCACGGGTTTTCTGCAGAATTTGCCGAACATAAGATTTACAATAACGGCGAAAGTACCAAGCATATAGATTGGAAACTTTTTGCTAAAACCGATAAGCTCTACACAAAACGCTACGAAGAGGAAACGAATTTACGTTGCCATTTTATTATGGATAATTCGGCTTCGATGCATTATCCTGAAGTGAAGAAATTTTCGGTAAACTCTCTTAATAAGATTGGTTTTTCGGTATTATCCATAGCCAGTATCATGCAGATTTTAAAGCGCCAACGCGATGCAGTGGGGCTTAGCATATATAGCGATGAATTTGAGTTCTACGCGCCTGAAAAAGGCAGCGATCGGCATCAGCATATGTTACTGGATGCATTAAATAAAAGCCTGGGGAAGAAAACAACTCATAAAGCAACTAAAACTTACACTTTTCTGCATCAAATTGCCGAAAAGTTAAAAAGACGTTCCCTGGTGTTTTTGTTTACCGATATGTTTCAGGCCGATACCGAAGAAGCAGCGCTTTTTGAAGCTTTACGGCATTTAAAATACAATCGGCACGAAGTTGTTTTGTTTCACGTAATGGATAAAAAGCGGGAATTCGATTTTGACTTTGAAAATATCCCGAAACGATTTACCGATGTGGAAACCGGGGCTGAAATAGATCTTTATTCTGAAAATATTCGAGAAAGTTACCAAAAGGCGGTTCAAAAATATGTGGCTGACCTGAAATTGGAATGCGCTAAATATAAGATTAATTATGTGGAAGCCGATATTAATAAAAACTTCGATAAAATTTTGACGACCTATTTTATTGAAAGACAAAAGTTTGCCTGAAGCAAAGAAAAAAAGCTGAAAAAAACTTTAAAAAAAGGTTTGTGTAATTATAAAACAGGTGTATATTTGCACTCGCAATAACGCAACGGTCTGGTAGTTCAGTTGGTTAGAATACCTGCCTGTCACGCAGGGGGTCGCGAGTTCGAGTCTCGTCCAGACCGCTTTTAAAGCACCAAAATATCCTAAAAAGCCTCAAAATCAATGATTTAGAGGCTTTTTTTATTCCCCAATATATCAAAATATCACAAAAAATGGAGGATCAAGCCTAATTGTTAATAATAGATTTTTAGAAATCTGCGACTTTTCTTAATCTAGTGACCTCAAAAAATAACTCTATATGGGGCTCATATAAAAGATGATTATAACTGGTTAAATAACTTATATAATTGTTCTTTGTCGTCTAATTCAGCTTCTAAACAACTCACAATTTAATTGTAATTTTGGTTTATGATAAAAGCAGTAATTATTGATGATGAAATAAATGCTCAGGATTTATTAGAGAAAACCCTGTTGAGGTATTTCCCGAATAAATTCAATATTGCTGAAAAATGCAACTCGGTAGATTCAGGGGTGAAGGCTATCGAGAAATTCGAACCTGACCTGGTATTTTTAGATATTCAAATGCCAGGAAAAAATGGTTTTGAACTCTTTAAGTATTTTGAGGTTATAAATTTTGAAGTGATCTTTACCACAGCCTACAACCAATTTGCCATTGAGGCAATTAAGCGAAGTGCCCTGGATTATTTATTAAAACCAATTAATCACGTGGAACTTTCCAAGGCTATAAAAAAGTTTGAAAAGAAAAATGAAGGGAATTCCGCCCAAAAAAAATTGTCTTTACTACTAGAGAACTTAAATGTAAATGACCAGAACGTAAGTAAAATTGCTTTTCCCACTATTGAAGGGTTTGAATTAATACATGCCAATCAAATACTATATTGCAAGGCAGAAAGTAATTATTGCGGCATCAAAAAAATTGACGGTTCTACAAAAACAGCTTCAAAAACATTAAAGTTTGTAGAAGAAATACTTCCTGTTCACTCTTTCAAAAGAATTCATAAAAGCTACGTTATTAACTTAAATTACGTGGTTAGATATCATAAAGCGAATAAGGAAGTTGAACTAACCAATGGAGAGAAACTACCTGTTTCCTTTCGAAAAGAAGAAGAGTTTATAAATGCCATTCTACAAAATCACTAGACTATTTCTCTTAGCATTCCTTTGGTTTAATTTCGCTTTTGCTCAAAATTATCCTACTAAAAATTATACTGCAATAAATCAATTGCCCAATAATTCAGTCAGGTCCGTATTGGTCGACAGCAAAAATAGACTGTGGGTTGGTACTGAAAACGGGGTAGTGAAAAAAGAGAATGGCGAGTTTCAATATTTCTTTGAAGAGGATGGTTTGGCTCAAAATAGCTGTTGGGCCATTGCTGAAGATGAAAGTAAAAGCCTATGGTTTGGTAGCTACGGGGAAGGGATTAGTATTTATGATGGCTTTGAATTTAAAATTATTTCAGAGAGAGATGGATTAGTTCATAACCAAATCACTAAACTCTTTTCTTCAGGAAACGATATGTACGTGGGCACCAGTAATGGCGTTTCGATAATCGATATAAATACCTTTGAAATAAATGCTTTAAATACTCCTCCCGGGCGAGAGCTTTTCAGGGTTCAGGATTTCTTAGAATATGAAAACCAAATTTACGTAGTCACTTACAGATCAGGAATCTTTAAAATTTTAAATAAGGATGATCAAACAGAATTGGTTAAAGTAAATGATCATAAATTCATCTATTCAGTTTTAGTGAATAATGATAGTATTTACAGCAGTAACAATGGTTTTTTTACTAAAAGCCCGATAAGCGATTATTTAACGGAAAGCGATTCTGTTCCCTTAGAAAAACACGGAGCTTCTATTATTTGGGACTACGCTAAAACCAGGGATCATAAAATTTTTGCTGCTGCCTGGGGTATATACGATACCAACGGGGGAATATATGAATTGGTAGATGATAAAATGGTTTCCAGGGCTGCTGAATTCAAATTGCCGAGCAAAGAAGTAATCTCCCTGGCCTATGATCCAAAATTTGAAAAACTATATGTCGGTACCAAAGATGCAGGATTATTCGAAATCGCTTTAAATCCGCAGATCAAATTTCACGAAGTTCCGGGTAAGAATATTCTTGGATTTGCGAAAACTGAAAACACTTCCGCAGTTTTACAAAATGATGCTATTGTTATAAAAAGTGGCGACGAGGAAAAGAGAATTACTTTACCGCAACTTAAAAATTGGCAGGAGGCCTATGTATTAAATACTAAAATGCCCTTGCCAGAACACAAGGACGATTTTTATGAACTGGATCATTCTACAAAAGCTGAAGAAATTAGTTTTTACGATATAAAAGCAAACCAAAATACTTATTGGATAAATACCAATATAGGAGTGTTTGCTATAAAAGATTCCGGAAAATTGAATAGGTATTTACCATTGCATTCAGAGGAGATTAATTTTACGAAAACGGGAAATCTTATAGAAACCAATCCTTACGGTGGGGTTAGAGTGTATAGTGACCTGGACCTTTTTAATTATACCCATTTTCCAAAGGAAAATTCCCAAACCCCTACTATGGTGGTAAGTAGTTTGCAGCGGGGAAATAAAACTTATTTTCTGTCTGTTTTTTCCGGGCTTTATACCTGTGAGAACAATGAATTTAAATCCTATCTCGATAATGGAGTCTGGAGCGAAAAAAAATTAAAGCATATCACAGTATTAGGAAAAGATCTCGCTATTTCAAATGAATTTGGGGATGTGTTTATTATTAAAGATGATGAATCATTTAGAATAGAAAATAAGATACCCCGGGCCAAAATACAGGGGAATTCTATTTCTTTTTTAGAGAATTACAAGGAAACTTTAATCATTGGAACCGAAAAGGGATTAACGCTTTATAAAAACGGGCGTTTTATATTTTTAGATGAGGAACAGGGCCTGGAGCAAGCTTTATTAAGCGCTGAAGTAACTCAAAGCAGCATATCTATAGGAAGTAAAAATGGTTACTACGATGTAGACCTTAATGCCGTTTTGGATACAAATACTTTGGTAGATCAAATAGAACTCAAAGAGGTTTTTATCAATAACAAAAAATTTGCTTTAGGCTCTTATAACGTGCAGGACAATCTAAAATTGGCGTATAACCAAAATACCATATTGCTAAATTTCAGCACGAATGCACATCCTTATCCGAATAAATTAAAATATCAATACCGATTAAATGAAGATGACCCCTGGAGTATTATATCTTCCAAACCTGAAATATTCCTAGCCTCTCTACCCACAGAAAATTATAATATAGATGTAAAAGTATCAGACGAAAGTACCGGTTTGAGTTATACTCAGCCCTTGCTTAACTTGACAGTGCTTCCACCATTTTGGAAAACCTGGTGGTTTATTAGTCTTATTGTAGGCCTTGGAATTTTGGGAATTTACAGTATTTATAGATTTCAAATTAAGCAGCATCAGAAATTTGAAGCACAAAAAAGATTGATCAAAAAGCGTTTTGAAGAAACTAAAATGGAAGCTTTATTGGCGCAAATGAATCCACATTTTATCTTTAATGCGATGAATTCCATCCAATACTATATTATGGACAGTGATATAGACAAAGCCACGGTATTTTTGGGTGATTTTTCAAAATTGATCAGGCTAAACCTGGACCATTGTACCAAACCCACTATTTTATTGATTGAAGAAATAGAATATCTACAGTCCTATATCCGGGTGGAAAATACACGATTCAATAATAAGATCAAGGTGGAATTTGAAATAGATCCTTCAATCGATCCTTACGAAATAGAAATTCCCACAATGTTATTACAAACCTTTGTAGAGAATGTATTCGTACACGCTTTTCCGCCTGATGTAACCAATCCCACTTTAAAAGTTTCTTTTAAGTTGCTTTCTGAAGATATTCTGCAATGCAAAATCGAAGACAACGGGATAGGTTTCTCGAACAACTCAACGAATAAACTGCACGAATCCAAAGGAGTTTCCCTGGTAAAGGAGCGATTAGCATTGCTGGGTTACGATATTAAAGAAGCAGTTAAGATAAATTCGATTAAAAATAAAGGCACTTCCGTTACTCTTAAACTAAAGGTCTAACGATAACTTTAAGATTCCATACGTTTACTAAACAAACATTCTTTGCTTTAACATAATATTTAGTTTTACAACAAATTGGAGCAAGTGTCAGCTACACCTTAATTGGTATTGCTTTCAAGAAAATATTATGAGTAGGGTCGTTTTATTTTCTGAAGCTACTGTAGAGGTCACTTCTCTAATCTTTTCTAAACACTCCTCCTAAGTACAGATTTCCTTAACTTTATGGTATTCAAATAAATATCATGAAAAATTATACTTCCGCTATTTTAATTACAATGTTGTCCTTATGCTTCCTTCAATGTAAGGGACAAACCAATAATACCAATTCAAATTATACCTTTCAGGGAGGTAGTCTTGATGGCATCGGGAAATTTTATAAAGGCCGGGAGATCTCCCATGTGATGGGGTACCAGGGAATAAATTGGCTGGAACGCCCCGAGCGGGAACAAGAAGAAAATACCAGCAAACTTATTCAAAATATGAAAATTGAGTCCGGCGATACTATCGCCGATATAGGCGCCGGCTCTGGATACCACGTGTTCAAAATGGCACCAAAGGCAGGACAGGGATTGATCTTTGCTGTAGATATTCAGTCTGAAATGTTGCAAGCCATTCGGGATCGAAAAAAGAAAGAAGATATTAACCAAATTAAAGTAGTAAAAGGAACAGAAAAATCGGTGAACCTTCCGGAAAATTCGGTAGATAAGATATTGATGGTAGACGTATACCACGAATTCAGCTTCCCGGTAGAAATGCTCACTTCAATGCATAAAGCTTTGCGGGCCGACGGAAAGATATTCCTAATTGAATACCGCGGCGAAGATGCTTCTATCCCTATTAAAAAACTTCATAAAATGACAGAAGCCCAGGCCGTAAAGGAATTCAAAGCAAACGGGTTCTTACTTGAAGAAAATATCGATAATCTACCCTGGCAGCACTGTATGGTCTTCATAAAAGAATAAAGTTTACTTAAGACCACCTTCTGTGGGGTAAAGCACATTAACACTAATAGATTACGATATTGGAAAAGCCGGCTAAATAATTTCCGAATTAATTAAAGGTACTACAGTAATTCTAAAGCTATAGTAGAAGTTACAGCGCTAATCTTTTTAATGAGATCTAAAATTACTAGATAGCAAAGATTGGTTAATTTACTTTGTAAAGTGTGGTTACTACAACTCCTTTAAATCCCGGCGACTTAATAGATAGTAATTGTTTTTCTTCTTTTACCTTAAAGTTAAACGGTGACGCTAAAAGGTTTACACCACTTTGTTTTTTTAATCTGATTCCCTGTCCAGAGATAATATCTTTATTGGGTTCAAAATTTCCTTCCGGTAAATGCTCGGTTAGGATAACATATTTATAATTATATAACTTTTCTATTACACATTTTATTTCCGTATTCGATAAATGTTGCAAAACCTGCCTTAAAATCACGCAATCTCCCAGGGGCAAATTTTCTTTTGCGATATCTAAAGAATGGAATTCTAAATTTTCTGTTTTAAATGTTTTCTTGTTATGCGCTATAAGCTCTGGAACTATGTCTACGGCAATATATTTTTGGGAGTGCTCCACCAATTCCTTACCAATATTAAAATCGCCGCACCCCAGATCACAAACCACCGGTGGCGTTTCAAATTCTTTTAAAAAACTGGATACTAAAGCTATGTAGGAGTTTACTAAATCAGGATGATGGGAGCCTAAACCAGAGTAATATTCATATTTATCACCACCCCACAGGTTGTGTTCATATATCTGAGCCATAGTATCTTTAGTTGGCCAGGGCTTTTTTACTTTTCTATTTTTTGTCATTTAAATAATAAATCAAAATGTTACCGGATCTTAGATAAGGTATAATGAGTATGCCCCTAGAAAGCAAAATCCTGCTCCGAATTCTGGGGAAAATCCCCGTTTATTTAAGAAGAAAAAAGATCAGGAAATCTCTTCTAATATTTCCTTAGCATAGGTTTTTGATATTGGGATGCTGCTGTTATTTATAATAATTTCTTTAGTATTAAAAGCAGTAACACAATTTTTATTTATAACAAATGAACGGTGTACTTGTATAAATGATGAAGAATTCATTTGTTCTAAAAAGTCTTTGATGCTGGAACGAATTAATTTTTCAGAATCTTTTAGATGAAGTATTAAATACTGATCTTCCTTTTTTGCAAATAAAATTTGCTCTTCAGAAAGGATTATTTTTCGGTTTTTGTCCCTTACAATAATTTGCGCCTTGTTATTTATTTTACTTACTGCCAATTCCACAGCAATATATAAATCCTTATTGTTAAAGGGTTTTACTAAATAGCTGGTTGGTTTTGTAGCAATTGCCTTTTTAATAGTCTCTTCATCATTAAAGGCAGTAAGATAAATGATAGGTATATCTAATTGATTTCCTAACCAAACCCCTGTTTTTAAACCTTCTACTCTTATGTCTAAAATGGCAATATCTGGTTTTAGTTGGTGGATCTCTATTAGCGCAGTTTCTGCGTTGGTTGCCATCCCGCAAATTTTAAAATCTAAATCTTCTAGGGTCTGTTTTAAAAGCTCCTGGGTTATAATTTCGTCTTCTAAAATATAGATTTTTATGCTACTCATTTGTTGAAAAAAGTAAGGTTAATTTAAAATTAGTGGTGTTTTCAATCTTTAAATCTCCTTTTAATTGCTTGTTCATCATTTCTATAATTTTCATACCCATAGACTCTTTTTGATTCGCTTGCTTTTTAAAACTACCATTGTCAAAATATTCAAATACATACTTTTTATCTCGCTTTTTAAAATGTATAAAAATTTCTGGGTTTTCGGTATCGGGAAAAGCGTGTTTGTTGGAATTATTTATTAATTCATTTAGTAAAAGTGAAAATGGAGTAGCCTGCTTGATGCTTAAAAGGGAAGTATCTATGTCTAGATGATATTTTACATTTTTTGGAAAAAGCTTTTGATAATAGGCTACACTATTTTCTATATTTTCTTTAATAGAAATGAAATCCTGATTACTTGTATTATACAACAGGTTATGAATACCGGCGATAGATTCGATCCTGCTTTGGCTATCCTGTAATTTTGTTTTTAGTTCCTTATTAGTACTTTTTGCCATTTGCAATCCCAGTAATCCAGAAACAATTTGTAGGTTATTTTTAATCCTATGATGGATTTCCAACATCATAGTATGTTTAGTTTTTGCATCGTTTAAAGCAATTTCATTTTTTGCAAATAAGTCCTGTTTTATTTTATACTGATAAAACAAATACAGAATAGTGAGCGAAACAGAAAGAAAGAGTAATAGAGCAAACCACCATGTTTTATAAAAAACTTCTTCAGAAATTATCTTAAGAGCAATTCTTTCTCCTAATTTTTGTTTAGAAATATTGTAAGCTTCAACTTGTAAGATATAAGTTCCTGCTGCCAGATTTGCAAACAGCAGTTCCCTTCCAGAAAAGGTGGTAAACCATTGTAAATCACTTTCGGAATTCAATAAGCGAAACCGGTACTTGATATCCTGAGGGTTTGTTTGCCCTAAAACAGATATTGTTGCCGAAAACCTTCTATATTCTGAAGGCAATACAATCTCGCTGGTGTTGTTTAGAAAGTCAGGGGAGGTATTAATTTTCCAGCGATCGTTCTCTGAATTAAAAAATGAAATTGAGGTAAATTGAGGCTGAATTCTGAGATCTTTTTCAACCAATCCATCAGGCTTAAAATAGCTTAGACCTCTAAAATTCCCCATAAAAATACTGCCATCCTGCTCATCTTTATAAGTGCTGAATCTATTGCCTTTAAGCTCATAAACTCCATCTTTGTTAGTATATCTAATTATTTGTTTAGAAGACGGTTCTAAAGAAACAATTCCCGCATACGTATTTAACCATAAAGTACCAGTATTGTCTGCAACCATACCAACTATGGAAGCATTTAATTCATCTTCGTAAAACAGATTTAATTTTTTAGTTGCTGTATCAAACGTATAAATTTCACCAAATTTTGTAGAAACCAGAATACCGTAATCTTCCAGGTAGTTTATAGATAGCAAATGATCTGTTTCCACATTTTCAAATTCGTAGGTTTCAAAAGTGCCATTTTCGTATTCAAAAATCCCCTGGGAAGAAGTTGCATAGAGTTTTGCGCCATCTGTAGTAAATTCTTTTACTTGTATAGCATCTGTATTTAAAATTTTCGAATAGCTATTTTCTTTAATGCTGTATTTATAAATGCCACCTCCTGTATTTGCCGTAAACAAAGTGTCTTTTAGTTTTATAATTTCTTCGCCTTGTATTTTTATCGTTTGATCCTGAATCACCTTATAATTTGAATCCAGGGTGTATAGACTGTCAGAATCTGCAATTATAAGATTGTTGTCTTTTCCATCGAAAATATCCCTGGAGTAATTAATATTTAGTTCGTTAGTATCTGATAGAATTTTAATTCGTTCCTCTGTATTTTCTTTTACGTCTATCTTGTAAAATCCCTCTGTATCTGTTGCTACGATATACTTGTTTTCTTTCAGTTTTTTAATTGACCGGACGCTTTTTCCTTTTAAATAAGTTTTGATTTTACTTTTTATAAAAGAATAGGATTCTAAGGTGTTTCCGTGGAGAACCACCAGGTCTTTCCCAAAATCGTTGTATGTAATCTTTGAAAAATTCTTTACCTCAATGCTATGGAGTAACTCCTTCTTAAATTTCTTTAAACCATAAAGCTCAATGGCCGTATAATCACTATAAACCTCAGTTGAAAAAGCATAGTTAAAATCTGGTGTAAATTCCATTGCTTTCTTTTTACTAAGAAAGTCATTGGTATTAGGTTCTTCTACGAATTTTTTAATGTTACTATTGAATTTAAAAGCATTCTTATTGTTATCCACATAGGTATAAAAATCGTCATTTACTTTAAAAGGTGTATGGATGACCTGCGGAAAAAAATTAATCCCGTTACTAGCTTTAAAATCACTTTCGCTTATTTCTTTTGTGAATTTTCCCGCTTTATTCAAAAAAACTCCCTCTTTTTCAGTTTGTAACTTAATCAGTGTAAAGTCATCCATTGTGATTGCATCAGCCAAAAGCGGTTTAGCAACCGATCTTTCAAAGGGTATAGAATCAATAAATCTTACAGTTAATTCATCAAGGCTAGCACTATAAAATTTATCGTTTGAAGTGAGTACAATATGGGTTAAATCTCCCGCAGCGTAGGCTTTAGAAATTAAAAATTTTTCGTTTAAGTCGTTATACTCTTTAACAGCTTTAATTTCTAAAGTTTGTGTGTTGATGTAAAATAATTCAGCGCCTGCTGCCTGGTAATATAATTTTAGATAAAGCCCGTTGGCCTTATGTTTAAAGAAATGCCCTTCTCTAATTTTCTTATTTGAGGTATCAGGTAATTGTAGCGTAAAAAATTGAGCCCCATCAAAACGCTGTATTATAATTTCTTGCTCTCCTAAAATATATTCGTTAGAAAGTTTGTTTTCACCTAAAATCCATAGCCAACCGGTTGTATCATATATAGAATGATAAGGGGTGGAGATTAAATAACCATCTCTAAATGAAAAGCTGTTTTTACTAATTAATTGAGAACTTTCTTCCTGGCACCAAAGTGATATTGAATAAAGTAAAATGAATAAAGGAATTAATTTTTTCAATTTATGGTTTAAAACATATTAGACAATCAAATGTAGAAAAGGAGTACAGGTTTTTGCGCAAAAAAAATAATTATTTGGAAATAAATTATTCACTACAAAAAACGGTTTTTATAATGGGTTACTTAATATTTTCCAGTTGTAAGGTCTATTTAAACTGAACAAAATCAAAGCCTGAACCCTTTATTCATATTAAAACAACCGTTCACGACAAAAAAGTGGTAATTCACGACAATTTTTTTTAACCCACCTTCTTCTTTTCTACTTTTGAGTGAACAGCTTTATTATTTAATTATAAAGAAGCATTGATAAGACAATTATCACCTAAGATATTTGACAGGTTGCCCGGGTTATTTAGAACATTTCCTGGGGTATGTTTGAAGATTTTTACAATGAGGTGTTGTGAACAGAACTTCAAATTTATTTAAGGGTATAGAGAAGATATTTTTTGATTATGGGTAAATCTTGATGGCATGGGGCGAACTAACGAATTACCGAATTCTCTCACGTGGAGAGAGAAAGCTCTTCTAGAGGAGCAAGTAAATATGATTAATTATAATAACCACGAAAAATCGCTAAATGATAATTTTAGTAGTAGAGTGAACAATAGAGAAGAATAGATTTTTATAGGATATAGTTTGGGGATTAATTCGATAATAAATATTGTTTAAGTATTTTTATTTGGGGATAAAAATACATAGGTGTTAGACATATAATATGTTATCGGATTAATTTTAAAACCTTTCAGTTCGCTGGAAGGTTTTTTTATGTTCTAAAAGTTTTAATTATGGTTGTTGTGAGAGGGCGGGTTTTTACTTAATCTAATAATTACAAAGTCTCATCCTAACTACAGGGATCATTTCCTGGAAAATGCTTTGATATTTGCGCTACTGAATTCCTGCATACGTAAGTATCGACTTTTTTTGCTTATTCTTAAGGGGAATATTCTTCCGAAGTTATCTTTGAAGTTAGCGACCTCTATTGCTAAAAAGTTAATACTATCCTAATCAGGACGGTTATATTTCTATAATTACATACTTTTGTATCGTGCGCGATTTAATTTTGCACGATGCAAATTAAAGTTATGAAAAGAGCAGTCGAAACCACATTAACACAAAAAATCTTTAGAGTTCTACTAGCCCTGTTTATGATTTATGCAGGCTTTAGCCATTTAACCTTTAATAGGATTGAATTCCAGGCTCAGGTGCCAGACTGGGTTCCGTTAAGCAAAGATCTAGTTGTGATCTTATCTGGGATAGTTGAAATGGCACTAGGTCTGGCTTTGCTATTCTGGAAAAAGCAACGTGCTGTAACTGGTTGGGCATTAGCAATTTTCTTTGTACTGATTTTTCCAGGTAATGTAGCCCAGTATTTAGATGGAAAAGATGCTTTTGGAGCTTTAGATTCCGATAGGGCAAGATTAATACGACTTTTCTTTCAGCCGGTTCTTATAGCCTGGGCCCTCTGGTCTTCTGGCGCGTGGAAAGCGTGGAGAAATTCCAAAAAATAATTACTATGGATGATCAACAATTAAAATTGAACAATCAGATCTGCTTTCCAATTTATTCGGTTTCCAGATTAATAACGAAAGCTTATAAACCCTTTCTGGAAGAAATGGGTTTAACTTATCCTCAGTACCTGGTATTATTGGTACTCTGGGAAAATGATAAATTATCGATCAATCAAATTGGCGAAAAATTATTGCTAAACACCAATACCCTTTCTCCGCTTATTAAACGAATGGAGAAAATGGAGCTGCTGCAGCGTAAACGCTCTGATAAAGATGAGAGAAGTGTATTAATTCAGCTTACAGAAAAAGGAAAAGAATTAAAAAATACGGCGATCCCAATTCCTGAAAAGCTTCTAAATACTCTATTGACAGAAGATGTAACGCTAACAGAAATAATGCTTTTGAAAGATACGCTGAATAAATGGTCGGATATTCTTTCAGAAAAGCAGAGTAATAAATAGTAACTTACTGATAAATAAATTATTAAAATATAAAACCATAGAATAGATATGAAATCACTTCAGATAAAAAAATACGGAGAAATTAAAGATAGTTTATCCATCAATGAAATCGAAAAACCCTCGGTAAAATCAAACCAAATTTTAGTGGAGGTTAAGGCTGCTTCGCTAAACCCTATCGATTATAAAATGGCTCAGGGACATCTAAAAGAATTGCTGACTTTAGACTTACCGGTTACCATAGGTTTTGATGTTAGTGGTGTGGTTGTGGAAAAAGGAGCTGATGTTAGTGATTTTAAAATTGGTGACGAAATATATTCCAGGGTGCCACAGGAAGAAATGGGTACCGTAGCAGAATTTGTTGCGATTAGTGCCGATAAGGTGGCTAAAAAACCGGAAAATATATCTTTTGAAGAAGCTTCAGGATTACCATTAACGGGAATAACCGCGATCCAGGCTTTAGAAAAAGCAGGTATAAAAGAAGACGACAGAATTCTTATTCACGCCGGCTCGGGTGGTGTAGGTAGTTTCGCTATTCAATATGCCAAGGCAAAAGGAGCTATCGTTTATACAACTACCAGTAGCAAAAATGTTGATTGGGTAAAAGCCCTGGGAGCTGACCGGGTGATCGATTACAAAGAAGAAGATTACAAAGAAGTTGCGAATAACCTAGATATAGTTTTTGACACTTTAGGAGATGATTATACGTTTGACGCCTTCGAAATTGTTAAAGAAGGCGGAGTTGTAACTTCAATCGTAGGCCCGCCGGACGAAGAATCGGCCAAAATTATGGGGATTAAAGATTATAAGTTGCCTGAAGAATTATCAAAACTGGCTAAAGAGAAATCGGTAGCTTATAAACACACCTGGATGCAGCCAAATGCTGCTCAGTTGAAGGGTATTAAAACAATGGTAGAAGAGGGAGATATCAAGCCAACAGTAGACCTTATTTACGATTTCAAAGATGGCATTGATGCTTATGAATACCTAGCGACCGGAAGAGCAGAAGGGAAAGTAATTATTAGCTTATCCTAATATTCTTAGAATTCGTCAATAGATTATAAATATTATATAAAATGAAAATAACTATGAAAAAGAAAAATGTATTAGTTGCCGGCGCGAACGGTACCACAGGAAGAATTATTATTGATTTATTAAAAAAATCAGATAAATATCAGCCAATCGCAATGGTTAGAAAGCAGGAACAAAAAGAGCATTTTGAAAACGAAAATGTAACAGCCGTCCTGGGAGATTTAGAGAAAGATTTAAATGAAACTGTAAAAGGTGCCGATAAAGTAATTTTTGCTGCCGGATCCGGTGGAAAGAAAGTGGTTGAAGTAGATCAGGAAGGAGCAAAAAGATTCACCGATGCGGCTAAGAATGCAGGAGTTGAAAAATTCGTAATGCTTAGCTCTATAGGCGCAGACAATCCTAGTATTGGCGGAGAGCTTGAAGATTATCTAAAAGCAAAAGTGAATGCTGACGATTATCTGCAAAAAAGCGGTTTAGCCTATACAATTGTTAGACCTGGCGCACTTACAGATGAGGATGCCTCAGGTAAAATTCAACTAAAGGAAAAGTTAGAAAAACAAGAAAGTATTTCCAGAGCAAATGTTGCTCACACGCTAGTTGAAGTTCTGGACGATGATGTAAAGCAAAATCAGGTTTTTGAAATTCTTGACGGCGAGACTCCAATTGAAAAAGCAGTACGTAGTTAAGAAATTTCAAATCCTAAATGAATAAAAAAATAAAAGATATGAAAGTACTATTTGTATTAACATCTCACGATAAATTGGGAGATACAGGAGAAAAAACAGGATTTTGGATTGAAGAGTTTGCAGCGCCATATTACAACTTAGTGGACAAGGGAGTACATATAACAGTAGCAACACCCAAAGGAGGGAAAGCTCCTATTGATCCTAACAGTGAAGGATATGATGCTCAAACCGAAGATACAAAGCGTTATTATAAAGATGCTGAAACTCAAAAAGTGATCGAAAACACCATAAAGTTAGATACAATTAAAGCCGAAGAATTTGACGCTGTATTCTATCCTGGCGGTCACGGTCCCCTTTGGGATCTTGCAGAAGATAAAACTTCTATTGCTTTAATAGAAGCTTTTAATAAGCAGAAAAAACCAATAGGTTTGGTATGTCACGCACCTGCAGCTCTTAAAAATGTAAAAAATGAAAACGGTGAACCCTTAGTAAAAGGGAAAAAAGTAACCGGCTTCACCAATACTGAAGAAGAAGCTGTACAGTTAACCGAAGTTGTTCCATTTTTAGTGGAAGATATGCTGAAAGAAAACGGAGGCATTTATTCCAAATCTGGAGACTGGGAAGTTCACGTGCTTGAAGATGGGAATTTAATTACAGGACAAAATCCTGCATCTTCCAATAAGGCATCTGAAAAATTATATGAGATGCTTAAGTAATAAAAGCGAACCAAATTTAAAGCCTGTAATCCTAAAAATTACAGGCTTTTTTTATAAAATAATTTTAGGTTCTAATTGGGGATTTCTAGAATTCTGTTTCGATAATAATTTCTTTATATTCTTTCTTCAATTCGAGGATGTTTACCGGCTTATTTAAAAGATGTTTATCAAAAAACTGAATTACCAATGCATTGGTAGTTTTATAAGCCTGGAACGGATCAATATTTCCTGCCTCGTTTACTGCCGAAAAATTAACCATAAGCGGAATATCCATAAAATTTGAATGACCGGTATTTTGAATTGTAATGTTATAGAAATCAGCTTTGCTTTTATTTCTAAAAGCGTGTTTGTTGAAATTTGGTTGCTCTGCCGGCCACTCAGAAGAAATATATACAAAAGGTTTGTCTAAAGTGCTTTCTACCATAGAGCCCCACTGGGTACCGTCTATATTAATTGCAGCTTTAACCCGTTCATCTTCAATTAAAACCTGTCCTGCAGCGGCTCCTCCATGGGAATGACCGAAAACGCCAATATTTGAATTTAGAATATGATTATTCAGGAATGAAAATTCATTTTCTAAATGATCTATTACCGAAGAAATATCTTTACTCCATCTTTTAATACCTTCCGCTGCAATATAATCCTGCAATAAGTTTTCTACGGCCTTAAATTCTTCTTCAGCATTTTCTGCCTGATTAAATTCCTGGGTTGCATTCCAGGCCATCTCAGCCATTTGCTGGTTATTATTTAAACTATCATAGGTGGTATTATATAGCTTTATTTCATCATTTGGAAATAGCGACCCTGTACTTTCATACGTATGATTTATATTTAAAACAATATAACCCTGGCTTACAATTTCTTCAATAAGCGCATAATAGCCATAAGCCTTGGAATTATAGCCGTGCGAAAAAATCAATACCGGGAATTTTCCTTTAGCGATTGCGGGGGTTTTATAGGTATTGGTTTTAATAAGGTCTAAATAATTCATAGTCCAGCCGGGGAGGCCATATTTAGCTGCAAAACCAAGCCTGTTTCCTTTATCCAGGTATTTTTCTAAATCTTCATTTTCAATCTGGGCCGGGTACCAGGCTTTAATCATTAATTCCCTTTTATCTCCTTCTTCTATAGTTATAGTTTCTGGACGATCAGTTTTTAGGTAGATATCTTTTGATCCTATATTCAGGTTTCCGGTTGGGGTGGGCAATTTAAAGACAGGTAATACGATAGGTAATAACCAACCTGGCATCAAAATAATTCCGAAGCTGATTATAATAAAAGTCCTTTTTAAGAAACTCCATTTTCTCCATTCCGATTGTTTTAGAAGAAGAAATATTAAAATAAACGTCAATAGGTACCCCGGAGTCATTTGCCATCTGGCTCCTTCCAATACCAAGTGCAGAAGTAGAATAATTCCTAAGAGTATTGCAAAAGTTTTCTTCTTTGGGATTTTTAGTTTTAGTAAAACTAAAATGGGGAAAACACTTACAATTAATAGCAAAATAATTTCGAAAAGTCTCATCGGTTATGTTTTCAGCAAACATAGCAGAGAGTTCTTATAAGTTCACTTAAATGACAGTGGACAAATAATGGACAGTATTTTAATATGCTGAAATTTAAGCGTTTAAAATAAAGAGGTCTAAATCATCTTTAGCCGTTAAACCTATCTTTTTCCGTAATCTATAACGTGCTTTATTCACGCTTTCCGGGGTAATATTTAAGATTATACCGACTTCTTTTGCGCTCAAATTCATTCTTAACAATGCGCATAGCTTTATTTCATTAGCTGTAATATTTGGAATTTTCTCCTGAAGTGAGTTGGTGAAATTCGGGTATATTTTTTCAAAATCTGAAAAGAAAGTAAGCGTTTCCAATTCTTGCCGGTTACTTCTCAATATTTCTCGCAGAGAAACCTTTAAATCTGATTTTAACCGTTGGTTATTGATTTCCAATTGAGTCTTCCCGCGGTTTGAAATTTTCTTTTCTAATTCTTCATATCGATTGGTTTTTCTATCAAATTTAAATTGAAGACGTTTCATTTGTTTTTTCCTAAGGATAAAAGGAATTGCTATGAAACCCACTATGAATAAGCCCAATCCGCTAATAAACAAGATGCTGAAAACAAACCAAGTATCGGGATCAACTCTAAATTCCATTAATAATTTTAAATGTAGATTTTTGCTATTGAATAAGCCGGAAGCAATATTCACTAAAATGTAGCAAAGCAATCAAGTTCAATTTAAATATATAGAAATTAAAATAATTCCCGCTTTCAATTATTTATAGATGGAGTTACCTTTTCAAATAATGAACCTTAGAAAGTTCCTTCAAATTATCTGCAGCCTGTTCTGCGGTGATGTCTCGCTGTGGGCCGGCAAACATTTCGTAACCTACCATAAATTTCTTCACCGTTGCCGATCTTAAAAGCGGAGGATAAAAACTCATATGAAAATGCCATTCCGGGTAATCTTCGCCATCGGTAGGAATTTGATGAATTCCGGAAGAATAGGGGAAAGAGGTTTCAAAGAGGTTATCGTATTTTATGGTTAGTTTTTTAATAATCTCAGCAAAGCATTTTTCTTCTTCAGCATTTAATTGCCCAATATGTTGATAGTGCTTTTTGGGAACGATCATCGCCTCATAAGGCCAAACCGCCCAATAAGGAATGAGGGCCACAAAATGTTCGTTTTCTGCTAAAATGCGTTCATTTAATTCCAATTCCTGCTTTAAATAATCGCCTAATAAACTGCTTTTATTTTTCTCCCAATAGTCCTTAAAATGAGCTGATTTCTTTAGAATTTCTGTAGGAATAGATTTTTGCGACCAAATTTGTCCATGTGGATGCGGATTGCTACAACCCATCATCGCGCCCTTATTTTCAAAGATTTGAACGTAATTTATATTTTCCTTGCTACCCAGTTCTTGATGTTCCTTTTTCCAAAGTCCTATAACTTTAGTGATATCTTCTATTTCCATTAATGGAAGGGTTAGCGAATGATCTGGCGAAAAACAAACAACTTTACAAATTCCCGTTTCACTTTCAGCTTTTAGAAGTCCGTTTTTAAAATCTTCAGTCCGGCCATCGGGCAATAGCGCCGGGAAATCATTTTCAAAAGAATGCACACCTTTATAATCTGGATTGGTTTCACCGCCCATTCTAGAATTTCCGGGACATAAATAACAGGAAGGATCGTAAGTTTCTTTTTTCTCCTGGCTATTTTTTTCAGTCTTTCCCTGCCAGGGTCTTTTTGTTCGGTGTGGCGAAACTAAGATCCATTCCCCGGTTAGAATATTATATCTTCTATGTGGCTGTTTGTTCAATTCGGTATTCATAATATTTCTTTTAGCTTGATAAATTCCTGCGAAGCAAACTTACAAGGCATTAATAAAATTTAATTTCGAATAATTTGAGTTCCTTCATCAGGATCCACAGTTATTGAGCTTAGTTTAATATCGAATTTTTCCCGATAAGCATTTTTTACCTCTTCAAAATAGGTGTCAATTTTATCGGCTTCCATTAGATTAATAGTACAACCACCAAAACCACCGCCCATCATTCGGGAGCCGTAGATAAAAGTTTTGTTTTCAGAAAAATCTACAAGAAAATCCAGTTCAGGACAACTTACTTCATATTGATCCTGCAAACCTCTGTGTGAAGCATACATTAATTTGCCTAGTGTTTTTAGGTCTCCGCTTCGTAGCGCTTTTTCGGTTTCCTGAACACGATTGTTTTCTTCTAAAACATACCGGCAGCGCTTTAAGCTAATTGCGTCAATTTCATTCTCGAATTCTTTTAGCATTTCAAAAGTTACCTGCCTTAGCGATCTTACTTCAGCATATTTTTGTTGAATAATAGCTACCGCATCTTCACATTCCCGCCTTCTGGTATTATATTCACTATCAGCCAGGTTATGAGAAACATTGGTGTTTAAGAGTAATAATTTACAATTCTGAAGTTCAGCAGGAACAAATGCTGCTTCCAAAGTATCGCAATCCAGTTTTATAAAATGATCTTTTTTGCTCATCACTGAAGCAAATTGATCCATAATTCCGCAGTTATTGCCTACAAAATTATTCTCTGCCCGCTGTGAAAGTTTTATGATTTCCATTTGCGACAGGTTTAAACCGAATAAGGCATTTAAACCCCCGGCAAAACCACATTCCAGCGCTGCCGAAGAGCTAATCCCGGCGCCAATAGGTAGTTCACTTCTTATAATACAGTCAAAACCACTAAGTTTCTTGCCGTATTTCTGAATTTCATCCAGCACACCCAATAAATAGTTCTCCCAGGAGTTTTTACTTTTTGAAATATTATTCAGGTCAAATTCAGTATAAACTTCAAAGGTTTCGCTATAAATTCGGATTAAATTATTGTTTTGATTCTTTCTGAATTTGAAATAAATTTTCTTGTCTATAGCCGATGGCATGACAAAACCCCGGTTATAATCGGTATGTTCGCCAATAAGATTGATTCTTCCGGGAGAGGCAACTTTCACTTCAGCCTTAAAATCTTTAAAATCGTCTGGGATACTGCTATTATTTTCTACGGGTTTCAAATGCAATTTCTTTTTAAAGGTTTTCAAATATAATAAATGTAAACATTACGTTCATAACCTTTCAAATGAAATATTCAAAAGCAGCTAGCCTGATTTTTATTTATCCAAATGCATTCTCTATCTTTCCTTATTGATTTATTCAAAAGCTACAGAACAAATCAATTTATTCAATCTTTTGTTTATGAAGTACCTAGGTTTAATATTGCTATTTGGAAGCTTTTTGCTTTTTGGTTCCTGTACCGATACCCCGGAGCAAAATGATTTCAAAATTGGTTTCTCCCAGGCAATGACCACCGATAACTGGCGTAAAGAAATGAACCGGGCAATGAATGTGGAAACTTCCATGCATCCCGGACTTAAGCTTGAGATCAAGGACGCTCAAAATGATGTTTCCAGGCAGATTACGCAAATAGAAGAATTTATTGAAAAAGGGGTAGATGTTTTAATTGTTTCTCCCATACAATCTGTTCCTATTACGCCGGTAATTGAAAAAGCTATGAATGCGGGTATTCCCACTATAGTTATAGATCGAAAAATTGAAGGCAGTAATTACACGGCCTACGTAGGCGCAAATAATATTGAAATTGGTAAAAATGCAGCTAATTATATTAGCTCCACTTCAGAATCTAATGAAGCGCTAAAAATAATTGAAATAACAGGTTTGCAAACTTCTTCTCCCGCTTTTGAACGCAGCCAGGGTTTTCGTGAAGTATTGGCAACTAAGGATAATATTGATGTTATAGCCACCATAGCCGGAGATTGGGAAAAAACCTCAGTAAATAGTAATCTTAAATCTATTTTAGATTCACTAGGCAGTCCCGACTTTATTTTTGCGCATAACGACCGTATGGCATTGGGTGCCTGGGAAGTAGTGAGAAGTAAAAACCTTGAAGATAGTATTCAAATTATTGGTGTTGACGGTCTTTTTGGGCCAAGTGGCGGTATACAACTTGTAAAAGAAAATATCCTATCTGCCACCGTGCTTTACCCAACCGGTGGGGCAGAGGCCATTAAACTTGCCACCCAATTATTAGACGGAGATCATATAGATAAAAACAATATTCTGAATACGGTAGTTATTGATAAGGTGAATGTAGATATCATGCAAAACCAGTTCAATAAAATGAACCAGCAGCAGAATGATATTGAAAAACAACAAGCCGCTATAGAAGAGCAGTTAGTGACATATAATTCACAGACCAATCTTTTAAAAATCATGGTCGGGCTTATTGTTTTGTTACTACTGCTCGGTTTTTGGGCAGTTTACCTGGTTTTTAAACTGAAAAGACGCAAGCGTAGACTGGAACTAAATAATAAAAAGATAATTACCCAGCGAAACCAAATTGAAAAGTTTGCGGAACAGTTAAAAGTTTCCAATGAAGTTAAGATCAATTTTTTTACCGCCTTGTCTCACGAATTTAAAACTCCGCTCACATTAATTACCAGCGCAATAGAAAGCTTAGCTCAAAATCCGCATAAACAGCTTAAGGATTTTGCTTATGAAACCAGCCTTATTAGCAAAAACTCAGGTAGATTATTGCGACTTATTAATGAGCTTTTGGATTTTAGAAAATTGGAAAGTGGAAGTTTTAGGTTGAAACCTCTAAAAACCAATTTGTATGAATTTATAGAAAATATTTATGAAGATTTTAAAACCGAAGCGATAAGAAAATCTATTGACCTCCATCTGGAAGCGGAAGATAAAAATTTGCTGGTTTATATGGACAGGGATATGATGGATAAGGTGTTTTTTAATATGCTTTCTAATGCTTTTAAGTTTACACCAAAAAACGGACAAATTAATATTAGCATAGAAGAAACCGGTGAGGATAAAGTTGAGGTGCGTTTTAAAGATTCTGGAATAGGGATCCCGAAGGAAGATTTTAAGAAGATATTTGATCCTTTTAGACAGGCCGGGAATAATACCAAGCCCAGTTCAGGCCTGGGGCTTTATATTACCAGGCAATTTATTGAACTTCATAAGGGGGGTATTTCGGTTTCTTCCCACCAGGGAGCGGAGTTTAAAATTGAATTGCTGAAGGGTAAAGATCATCTTTCTGAGTATGAATTTTCAGAGAATACGGCAGAAATTCAGCGGGAAGAATCAGTAAAAATGTTAGACAATAATTTTATTCCTGAAAAACTTCCGCAGTCTCTGGATGAAAATGCCGAGACTATTTTGATTATTGAAGACAATACAGATCTTTCTTATCTTTTGAAGAAGAAATTACTGGGAGATTATAAGGTAGAACTTTCAGACGGTACAGATGCTATAGAAAAAGCACTGGAAATAATTCCCGATGTTATTATTTGTGATATCAACCTTCCCGAAAAAAGTGGTTTTGAAATCTGTAAAGAACTTAAAACCGATTTACGAACCTCTCATATTCCCACTTTAATCCTCACGGCTTTAAGTGATGAAGAGTCCTGTATTAAAGCGCTAAAAGCTGGCGCCGATTCTTATATTACCAAGCCTTTTAATTTTGAAATTTTAAAAGAGTCTTTACGAACTGCCTTATTTAATCGGGAGAAGTTACGCTATTATTATACCAATAAGATAGATCAGGTGAAAGACAATAAGTTTGAAGATTCAGAACAAAATTTCCTGAAAGAACTTAATTTACTTATTGAAAAGAATTTAAAGCAAACCGGGTTCAATGTGGAAGATCTGGCGCAACAATTAGGAATTTCCAGGGTACAACTTTACCGTAAAGTTAAAGCGATTATGGGTATAAGTATTAGCGATTATATCAATTCCCAGAGACTAAATAAGGCTAAAAGCCTTTTACAGGAAACCGACCTGAATATCTCTGAAATTGCCTATGAAGTTGGTTATGCATCTCCTGGCTATTTTTCTACTTCTTTTAAGAATAAATATGGCGCTACTCCAAAACAGTTTCGAAGTTAGAGTAACTACACTAAAACGATTTCGAATCTCATCTTTATTCAGGTAACATAATTCAACTTTTTGTATCATATCTTGAACTATAACGGTTTCGTAAATTTAGGCTAAATGCTCTAAAAGCCTATTTATCAGTTGTTTTTAGATATATTTTAATTTAATTAACAATTTTATAATCATTTTAAGGATTCCTAAAATAGGATAGGGAATTTTAAACATAGCTTAGTTTCTCACTTAGAAATTACGATATGAGTAAAATTTTCGCGTGGTCAATTAGTGCTGCATTAGCAGGTTTCCTTTTCGGATTCGATACCGTGGTTATTTCCGGAGCCGATAAACAACTTCAGGAATTATGGGGAACCTCAGATGCTTTTCATGGATCTGTAGTTATGGCTATGGCACTTTGGGGAACTGTAGTAGGCGCTATTTTTGGAGGAATTCCCACCAATAAATTCGGAAGAAAAAATACCTTGATAATAATAGGTGTTCTTTACCTTCTTTCGGCACTAGGTTCAGCCTTTGCTAACGATCCCATCACCTTTGCTATTTTCCGGTTTTTGGGAGGCCTTGGTGTAGGTGCATCAACTATTGCGGCTCCAACCTATGTTTCAGAAATTGCACCTCCTAAAGATAGGGGTAGATTGGTTTCCCTTTACCAGTTCAATATTGTCTTAGGAATTTTAATCGCTTATCTGTCAAACTATTTACTTCGCGATACCGGGGCGCAACCCTGGCGTTGGATGGTTGGAGTAGAAGCTATTCCCGCATTTATCTATATTATTTTTGTGGTATTTATTCCGCGAAGTCCAAGATGGTTGATTTCTAAATCCAGAAACGATGAAGCGGCTAAAATACTTCAGGACATTAATCCGGAAGCCAATTTGGAAGAACGAATGCTGGAAATTAAAAAGCAGTCTGAAAGCCAGATTACTGGTGATAATATCTTCATGAAAAAATATCGTTTTCCGCTTATTCTCGCATTTTTAGTAGCATTTTTTAATCAACTTTCAGGAATCAATGCCTTTTTATACTATGCCCCCAGGATTTTTGAATCTGCTGGTTTAGAAGCGAATACTGCGCTTTTGAGTAGTATTGGGATTGGAGTGGTGAACCTGCTTTTTACACTTTTAGGAGTTTTCCTAATTGATAAAGTAGGAAGAAAAAAACTGATGTTTGTTGGGTCAATAGGTTATATCATCTCTTTATCCCTGGTAGCCGCAGCATTCTTCCTGAATTGGGGCGGACTTTGGGTTCCTATATTCCTTTTCTTATTTATTGCGGCACACGCTATTGGGCAGGGCGCGGTAATTTGGGTATTTATTTCAGAGATTTTCCCGAACCATTTAAGAGCTTCAGGGCAGGCATTTGGTTCTTCAACACATTGGGTCTTAGCGGCAATTGTTCCATCCTTAGTGCCTGTACTTTTTACTACTATCGGCCCGGGTTACGTATTTGCGTTTTTCGCCTTTATGATGGTACTACAACTATTCTTCGTGATTTTTATGATGCCCGAAACAAAAGGCAAAACCCTGGAGGAGCTTAGTGAAGAATTATCTCCCGGAAAACAAAAAGAAGCATTTCAATAATAAAACAAGAAATAATGAAAAATAAATTAATAATCCTTTCCAGCTGCTTTCTGAGCTTAATGCTAATGTTTTCCTGTAAAGAGAATAATAAAGAATCTGATGAGGAAACACTAGAAGTTACTGCACAAAGTGACACCGATTTTCGACCGGCTTTTCATTTTACCCCAGAAGAAAACTGGATGAATGATCCTAACGGAATGTTCTTTTTGAACGGAACTTACCATTTATTCTTTCAATATTATCCTGAAGGAAATACCTGGGGTCCTATGCATTGGGGACATGCTACCAGCAAGGATATGATTAAATGGGAAGAACAGCCTATTGCTCTTGAACCCGATGAGCAAGGATATATTTTCTCAGGAAGTGCGGTTGTAGATACTGAAAATACTTCTGGTTTTGGCGATGGTGAAACGCCACCGGTAATTGCCATGTTTACTTATCACGATCCTAAAGGTGAAGAAGAAGGGCGTGAAGATTACCAAACCCAGGCAATTGCTTATAGTCTGGATGAAGGTAAAACCTTTACAAAATATGAAGGGAACCCTGTTATTGAAAACCCGGGAATTCGTGACTTTAGAGATCCAAAAATAACTCGAGATAACGTTCACGATCAATGGATCATGGTACTTTCTGCCGATGATCAAACTATGTTTTATACTTCTCAAAATTTAAAAGATTGGGAATTAGCTTCTGAATTCGGCCGTGGGATAGGTGCTCACGGCGGGGTTTGGGAATGTCCCGATTTTATTCAGATGAAAGTTGAAGATTCTGACGAGAAAAAATGGGTGCTAATCCAGAGTTTGAATCCAGGAGGATATAATGGAGGCTCCGGAACCCAATATTTTGTGGGTGATTTTGATGGAAAGACTTTCACCTTAGACGAATCTATGCAGGATTTGGATGAAGATCACCCTTACTGGTTAGATTTTGGAAAAGATAATTATGCCGGTGTAACCTGGGCCAATATTCCTGAGGAAGATGGAAGGCATTTGTTTATTGGCTGGATGTCTAACTGGCAATATGCAAACGAAGTTCCTACAGAAACCTGGAGAAGTGCGATGACTATTGCCAGGGAACTAAAACTTACCAAAACCGAAGATACTTACCGTGTAATTTCTTCCCCTGTTTCAGAACTGGAAGATTATAAGGGAGAAGAATTTACCAAAAATAATATTGAAGTTGAAGGGGAAACGCAAATAGTGGCTTCCGAAGAAATTGACCTGGCTAATGCTGTGCTTTCTTTTGAGATCGAAAATTTAAAGCAGCAGGAATATCACTTTAGTCTTTCAAATGATGGAGGCGATATTTTGAAATTTGGCTACGATCATAAAGCGGAGGAATTTTATATAGACAGAAGCAATTCCGGCCTTACCGATTTCAATGAGAATTTTGGAGATAAAGTATCTAAAGCACCCCGACTGTCAAAAACTTCAAATCTAAAAGTAAAGGCGATTATAGATAATATGTCTATAGAATTATTCTTTGACAATGGAGAGACGGTGATGACTGAAATTTTCTTTCCAGAGCAACCATTGAGTACGTTTAGTGCTGAAGGGAAAAATTTTAGTATTAATAATCTAAAAATTAATCAGGTAAAACTCAACTAGACAGTAAAATCTAATAAGAGAAGTGTAGTTTCAAATAGAACCAGCTTTAAAGTAATAATTAATACCATGAAAAAAATGATGTTTCTTTTAAAAGTAATTTTAGCAGGCAGCTTATTTACATCTTGCTACGATGATGATGTAGTTTTTATAGATGAGGTTGACAGCCTTAGTATAGATAAAATACTGGAGTTTAATTTTGATGAAGACTCGGGTAGTACCATTTCAGAATCCTCGAGTGGTAATACTTTTGAAATTCAGGGTAAGGCGGTAAATCGTATGCCAGGTGTTTCTGGGAATGCGCTTTTCTTTGATGGTCTTAGCAACGAAATTGATGGAGAGGTCTCCAGTTCTGTATTACCGGGGGGTGATGTAACTGTCTCATTATGGGCATCACCAAGATCTTATCCCGTTGGTACAGCGGCTATGTTGGCAATGACTACCGAAGGTTCAGAGACAGGTGTAATGGTTGGTCTTAATACTTACGGACAGGTAGTTGTTCAGTATTTTATTGATGGTTCTTTTGCAGAAACAATAAGTACACAGAGTATACCCAGAAATCGTTGGAGTCATATCATTGTAGGGATTAGTCCTGCATCCCAATCTATAGATATTTATTTAAATGAGCAATCTATAGCATCTAATACCGTGCCCTCAGGTTCTATTACCTGGCCTTCTGGTTCTACACCTTTCAGTATAGGGAAAAACACTATGGGAGAAAGCCTGGGACAATTTGATATTGATTTTTACTCTGGAGCACTTGATGAAATTACGGTTTACTCTGGTCACGCCACTCCTGCCGTTGCTGAATTTATCGGAGATCAATATGGTACTCCAGGAGGGGTAGAATACAATTTAGGTATTGATTATTCAGGAGATAATAACCGACCTATTTATCACCCTATTCCAGATTATGGATGGGCCAATGAATCTTATGGCTTGATAGGTCTTGATGGTACTTACCATATGTTTTATCAGAAGAATGAAGTTTTTCTTGGAATAGCTCAGCAAAACTGGGGTCATTTTACTAGTACTGATTTAGTTGACTGGGAAGAGCAGGAAGCAGTTCTTTGGCCAACTCAGGGTTGGGATCAGGCTGGAATATGGTCTGGTGACGCCATTATTTTAGAGGATGGTACACCTGCTGTAATTTATACAGGAGTTGATGGCTCTAAAGCCGCAATGGGTTCAGCTTTTTCTTCAGATAATTACCAAACATTAGATAAAAACCCGAATAATCCTTTAATAGCAGCGGCTCCTGCAGAGGTAGATTTAGATTTTCGTGATCCGTATGTTTTCTTCAAAGACGGTCTTTACCATATGATTATTGGTAGTGGTATCGCTGCCGAAGGAGGAAATGTGGTGTATTATACCAGTGAAGATTTTGAAGATTGGAATTATGAGGGAATTTTATTCCAGGGAGATATCAACCAGGGGCAGGGTGAGTTCTGGGAAATGCCCGTATTACACGAATTTCCTGATGGAAGATTTATCCTGCTTGTTCAAAAAACGCCCGATAATACATCTCCTGCTATAACTTTTTACTGGACAGGTAGCTTTGAAAATGGAGAATTTATCCCCGAATTTGAAACGCCTAAAAATCTTGAAGTAGTAAATGGCTTCCTTTCTCCTGCAGTAACCCTGGAAGATAATGGAAGAACTACAGCAATTGGGATTATTCCTGATGAGGTAACTCCTGAATTTCAGCAACAACAGGGCTATGCTAATTTATTTAGTATGCCACAGGTTTGGACCTTAAGCGAAGATGGAACTATCATAATAAATGCGCACCCCAATATAAATGACTATCGTGGAACACAAACCTCATTTGGAACTATAAGTCTCGAGCCAGGTGCTGAAAATAACCTGGATTTTAACGGAAGGCATTTTGAAATGCAGACTTCAATAAATACAGGTAACGCAAATAGATTCGGGTTTATCCTGGGTGAATCAGAAACCAGTGGTGAGAAATATAAAGTTTATTACGACTTTAATTCCCAGGAGTGGGTGGTAGATGCTTCAGATTCTTCAACCTCAGACCTGGTAAGAAGAGATGTGCGAAGAGGCGCATTTAATCTTAGCCCTGGAGCAACAGTAGATATAAGAGTATTCGTAGATGGATCTGTACTGGAAGTTTTTATAGATGGAGAATCCCATTTTACCGGGAGGTTCTTTCCTGAGAGTGCCGATGCCGATGGTGTAGACCTTTTTGTAGAAGGAGGTTCAGCATCTGCCGAGGTTACTATTTATGAAATCGAGAATTAATATAAATCAACCAAGAAACCAAATATGAAAAATTTTATAGTGATATCACTCTTTTTATGGTCTCTATGTTCCTTTGCGCAGCAAAAAACACTCACCGGTACTATTACCGATGAGGCTGGAATGCCTATTCCGGGAGCAAGTGTACTTATTAAAGACACCAATAGGGGCGCTATGAGTGATTTTGATGGTAATTTTCAGCTGGAAGCCAGCCAGGGAGAAGTATTAGAGATTTCTTTTATGGGTTATCTAACAAAAGAGGTTACGGTAGGCGATAGAGCTAATTACAATATCGTACTGGAAGAGGATGTTTCTCAACTAGACGAAGTCCTGGTTACAGGTTATACCAGTGAAAGGAAGTCAGACATCGCAGGAGCAATTACAGTAGTAGATATTTCTGAAATGTCTCAGGAGTTTAGTCCTAATATCCTTACCTCTTTACAGGGTAGGGTGCCAGGAATCCAAATTAATTCTGGCGGTACACCGGGTGGTAACGATTCCCAGATTCTTATTCGTGGTCTAACTACGGTAAATTCTGGTTCAAGTCCACTATGGGTTATCGATGGTGTCCAAACTTTTAACCCTTCTTCACTTAACCCAGATGAAATTGAGAGCATTCAAGTCTTAAAAGATGGAGCTTCAGCAGCTTTATATGGTACATCTGCAGCTAACGGAGTAATCGTAGTGACCACTAAAAAAGGAAAAGAAGGTACTTCTGAATTCACGATTAAGTCTGAAACTACCTTGAACATGCTAAGAGATGATATAGATATTTTAAATGCAAGACAATGGGCAGATACCTATTATCGTGCAAGACGAAATGATGGGATTTCAGGAAATTTTAATATGTTAAATGATAATGGTAGTGGTTTTGACATTCCAGAGTTTTTAGATCCAGAGCAACTTATACGCTCATCAGACACAGACTGGGTTGATGCTATAATAGATAATTCAATCTCTTATAATACCGATCTAAATTATCGTTATGGAGATGAAAACATGACGCTTTTTACCGGTTTAAATTATACTAAAGATAATGGTATACAGAAACACACTTATTATGACAGATTAAATGCGAGATTAAACTCCACTTTTAATCTTTGGGACGACCGAATTACCGTAGGGGAGAATTTTCTCTATTCCAATTATAATGAAGTGCAGGCTAATGAATTTGAAAATGCCATCCTGCAAAATCCATTGATCCCAGTTTTTACCGAAACTGGAACCTATACGGCACCTGTTATTCAGGATAAAGCAAATTCGGTTGCCAACTTGTGGTCTAACCGAAAGAATGAACAAAGGAATAACCGGCTTTTAGGAAATGTGTTTGCGAATATTGAAATTATAGAAGGTTTAAACTTTAATACTTCATTGAATTTTGATTATGTGCGTTACAATTTCGATACGCGCACACAGCCCTTTGTTCAAATGAATCAAATTCCCAGTGTTTTTAGTAATATAGACGTAGATAAGGTAGAAAATGATTTTTTCAAAACCATTTTCACAAACTTATTGTCTTACGAGTTTGAACTTGATAAACACCGATTTAATGTTCTGGGAGGATTGGAATTTACCCGTCAGAATGAAGATTTTCTAACCGAGAGAATTAGAGGGGTAGATATTACAAACTATCCCAACTATATCGTGAGAACTGATGCTGAATTTCAAACTATTGAGAATACGGTAGAATATCGAAAACAATCTCAATTTGGTTCTTTAAAGTATATTTTTGATGACCGCTACATTGTTTCCGGTAGTATTCGCCGTGATGGTTCTTCCAGGTTTGGATCCAATAATAGATTTGGGATTTTTCCCGCAGCTTCTGTAGCCTGGAATATGGTAAACGAAGATTTTCTGATAGATTCAGAAACTATTTCAAATCTTAAATTACGCGCTTCCTGGGGTGTAAATGGGAATGATATCATTGGGAATTTTCTCTATCTAAGTTCTTTCCTGGATAATACTGTGGGCAACGTTATTGAATTTTCAGATTATAATATTAGCGGTAGCGGATTTGGCACCCAGAGGGGAATTCTACAATCCAGACAGGCAAATCCAGATATTAAATGGGAAGAAACCACGCAGTATAATGCAGGGTTTGATCTTGGTTTTCTACGAAATAGATTAACACTAACCGCCGATTTCTTTGATAAGAGTACCAATAATCTAATCCTGCAGCCTATTTCACAGGCTATTACAGGAGAATCAGACCCACCCACAATCAATGCGGGTGAAGTTTCAAATATTGGATTTGAGGCAGTAGTAAGTTACCAAAACGATTCTAGAAATGAATTTAAATATGGTGTAGATGTAAATGTATCGCATTATAAAAATAATGTAGAGTCTCTGGATACTGATAATA
The DNA here is from genome assembly GCF_000745315.1 of Salegentibacter sp. Hel_I_6. Classification (NCBI taxonomy): domain Bacteria; kingdom Pseudomonadati; phylum Bacteroidota; class Flavobacteriia; order Flavobacteriales; family Flavobacteriaceae; genus Salegentibacter; species Salegentibacter sp. Hel_I_6. Next base: position 2,568,012 of record NZ_JQNQ01000001.1, read on the forward strand.
ACTTCCTGCTTAATAGTGGAGTTGCAATTACCCAGGAAGGCTCTCCAATTGCATCGTTTTACGGTTTAGTTGCTGATGGACTTTTTAGAACTCCAGAGGAAGTTGCAGTGCACGCCGCTCAACCAGGGAAAGATCTGGGTAGAATTAGATACCGCGACCTTAACAACGACGGGGTAATTGATAATAATGATAGAACTATAATTGGGAACCCTCATCCAGATTTTATTTATGGTATTAGTTTGAATGCAGCTTATAAAGGTTTTGATCTAAGTGCATTTTTTGACGGTAAACACGGTCATGATTTATACAATACCCAAAGAAATCTTGGAGATTTTTCTTATTTCAGTTTCAATTTTGGACGTAACACGCTAGATGACTGGAATTCAGAGAATGCGAATTCTAATATTCCTGCTTTGAGTACCAACAATTCTAACAACGAGCTTCAACCTTCAAGTTATTTTGTTGAAGATGGCTCATATTTCAGGTTAAAGAATATCACAGTAGGTTATACTTTACCAGATGATTTTATTGACCAGATGGATTTAAATAATCTAAGATTCTATTTATCGGGTCAAAACCTATTTGATATTACATCATTCACAGGCTTTGATTATGAAGTTGGCGGTTTGAGTGCCGGTGGGATTGGAATTGCAGGTTATGGAATTCCCCATATCAAATCAGTAACCTTTGGAGTATCAACAAATTTTTAAAAAGCATCTTATGAAAACCATTTTAAACAAATCACTTCTCATTTTTTCCTTTTTAGGTATACTGTTGAATTTTGGATGTGTAACAGAAGATGATCTCTTTGTTCAGGAACAAAATACAATCTCAGAAGAGAATCTTGAACCTGAAGCCCTGGTGATTGCTGCCTACAGCGCTTTAGATTATAGGTATAACACTGGAGACTTTAGAGATCTATATCCTTTTGATCACGCACCCTCTAACTGGCCAACCTCAGATATTCGCTCTGGCGATGCCTATAAAGGCGGCGGTGGAACCGGAGATAATCCCGGGGGAGGTATGCATCAACTCGAAACCCATAACCTTTTTCCTTCAAGCGAAAATGTTTATAACCTTTGGAGGGCCATATACTTTGGTGTAAAAAGAGTAGATACAGCACTTCGTTTTCTAACTGCTATAGAAGACGGTGAATTTGATGAACGTGAGACGCGTATTGGAGAATTATATGTTCTAAGAGCTCATTTCTATTTTGAAGCAATGAAGAATTTTGGTTCTATTGTGTGGTATGATGAAAATACCCCGGTAACTGAATTAAAATCTATCTCAAATACATTTGATGAGGAATTTATATGGGGAAAAATAGAAGAAGACCTTAACAGGGCCATAGACATTTTACCTAATAGCCAGGAAGATCTGGGTAGAGCAAATGCTATGGTGGCCAGAGCTTATTTAGCTAAGGCACATTTGTTCCAGGAAGATTGGCAGGAAGTGATTTCCAATACTAATATGGTAATCAATTCTGGACAATATAGATTGGTGGAAGATATCGAACGATTATACTCTGAGCCCGGCTATGGAAATGATGAAAATATCTTTGCTATTCAATTTTCTATTGAAGATGGATCGCAATACGGGAACCTTAATTTTGGAGACTTAATAAATTCACCAGATAGCCCTAGTGATAACCCAAACCATCCTTATCTAAATGGAGACGATTTTCATAAACCTTCTCAAAATTTAGCTAATGCTTTTAAGGTGAATTCTAATGGTTTGCCAATGTTCAATACTTTTAATTCTGCAAGTCTTAATGAAGATGATTTTGTAGATCCAAGGCTTGATCACACTATTGGAAGACCGGGAATAACCTGGAAAGATTGGACTGCAATGCCTCAACAACCAGACTGGAGCAGGGATCCAGGAACTTATGGCTTTTTGGTAAGAAAAAAGAATATGATTTACCCAACTTCAGATGGTATGGCATCCAATCCAAATGGTTTTCCCTGGGCTTTAGGGAACCTTGATTTTCCGCTTATAAAATATTCAGATTTATTATTGTGGAAAGCAGAAGCTTCTATAGAGTTAGGAAATATTGCTGATGGTATGGAGATAATTAACCAAATTCGTCTTCGTGCAAAAAATACTTCTTATGTACCAGATTTCGAAAATCCTTCACAAGATGCAGCTAATTATCTTATAGAAACTTATCCTACTTCTATTTCTGAAGATCAGGCTATTCAAGCACTAAGATTTGAACGACGACTGGAACTTGCTAATGAAGGACATAGGTTCTTTGATCTGGTTAGATGGGGAATTGCCGATAGTTACATTGGTGAATATATAGCTGGTGAACAAGCCAGAAGACCTTATTTATCAGGTGCTAGCTTAGAACCGCACGAATATTATCTTCCTATTCCGCAAATTGAAATAGATGCCAGTGGTGGTGTTTATACACAAAGAACAGGCTATTAATAACTACAACTAAAACTTAAAATAGATCCAATGAATTCATTTAAAAAACTAACGAAAATTGCAATTGGTTTTGTGTTTCTTTTACCCCTTGTAATATTGTATTCCTGTAGTGATGATGATAATTTCGCCGATGTAGTGCCAGATTTTTCAGAAGCTATAATCAGGTCTTTTGAGGTAGATGGGGAATTTGCAGAAATTAACCATACTACGGCAAGCATATCCATGACACTTCCTGCCGGGACAGATCTTAGCTCAATACAAGTAGATCTAGTAACGCCCGAAGGCACTAGTGTGAGTCCTGAATCTGGAAGTACCGTAGATTTTTCAGACGGTCCTGTTATTTTTACTACACAGGCTCAAAATGGAGCAAACCGGGAATATACTGCAATGCTCGCAGCTTATGGAGATCCTAAGATTCTTGAATTTTCAATAGGAGAGAATTCGGGTGATGTAGATCATGCAAATAATACAATAACTATAGATATTGGAAGTCAGGATGGAGATATAACCAACCTTACTCCAAATTTTATAATACCGGAGGGAACAAGTGTTGATATAGCATCTGGAGTATCTAGAGATTTCAGTAGACCGGTGGTTTATACAGTGCTTTCTAATGATGGTTTTACTGCAAATGAGTACACAGTTAATGTAAATCAAATTGAAGCACCTAAAATTACTTCTTTTGCTATTGGAGAGTCAGAGGCAGTAATTGATAATGAAGAAAATACTATATATCTGGCCTTATCTGCCGGAACAGATATTACAGGTCTTAGTCCTGAAATCCAAGTTCCTGAAGGTCAAAGCCTGTCTCCTGAATCTGGTGAAGAATTTGATTTTACAGAACCGGTAGAATATACCGTTACCAATTCTGAAGGGATCACTAAAACCTATACAGTAACTATTGAAGCTCAGGATGTAGATCCAATATTTTACGCATTCCTTGGAGAGCAGGAAGACATAGCTTCTTTGATTGATGACGATGCCAAAGCGGCTGCTACCTGGATGCAGAATACTTATGGAGAAGATTTTAAGTATATTTCTTTTGCAGAGATAACAGCTCAAAACATGGCAGAGATTAAGGTAGCGATGCTTTATTACCTGACTCCTGCTGAAGATGTTGGTTACAGCGCTACACCTAATAATGTCTCAACTTTGTTGCCATCGGGATTAAGAAGTGGAGCTACCAGGGCACAGGTTTTAAAAAATTGGGTAAAAGCAGGTGGCGATATGCTAATTGCTGGAGATGCCACTCCATTTATTTTCTCACTAGATAGAGTGCCTGCAGATTTTTCAGCGCCAAGGGAACCTGGGAATTATGTATATTCTGAATTTGGCTGTGCCGAGTCTTCGGGATGCGTAGATGGAGGAAAACCGGCTGATGATATTTGGGGACTTGGAATGCGACCAGAGAATAATTCTGAAGATCGCAGAAACCATCCAGTTTTTGATGGATTAAGCTTTCAAAATGATGAATTTCTTGCGCTTCAAAATTCAGCGACAAGAGAAGTACGTTTAATTTGGTGGCAACATTTTGATGGCATATTAGAGCCAAGTTGTTGTGGGCAGGATGCTGCATTAAATTTTGAGCAAACCATGGCCGCAACTAAATTTGGAACCCTTGCCACTGTTGGAGATGCCTTTGGTTATGGCGCTATTCTTTGGAATAGAACAGATCAAGGTAACCACGTTAGATTTGAGAATCAAATCGCAACCGATTTTAAAGGTTCAATTTTCAGTATAGAGAATACTATTGTAGGTTACGAATGGGATTCTAATGGAACAACCAACGACTACCAGTCAAATATTGAAGATTTTACAAAGAATATTCTTGCCTACTTATATAATCTGGAAGATTAAAAAACGAAACTTATGTTATATAAATTTAAATGTTTTATTTTCTGCTTTCTTTCCATTGCAGCGTTTTTTGGATGTGAGGAAAGAGAAAATTATGATAAGGATCTAAACCCTGTTCTAACTACCATTTCCTCTCTAGAGGGGAATGGTACCCGGGCAAATATTGATCATTTGAGAGGAACCATAAACCTGGTGCTTCCCCCAAGAACTGATATTACCAATGTGGAATTGGTAATAGATGCTCCGGAAGGGGTAGAAGTAAGCCCCTCAAGCGGCACCACCTTAGATTTATCAGATCGTGTAGATGTATCGGCTATTTTCGCAAATTCTGTTCGAAATTACCAGTTAATTACACGTGTTTTGCCTAGTAAAATCGCATTCTTAGGGGAAGCTGCAACTTTTGAAGAGCTTATAGAAACTGCAGATGATGACGTGGCGGAAGCGGCCCGGTGGGTACAGGAAACTTACGCGGAAGATTTTGAATATCTTAATGCAGAAGATGTTACTTATGAACAGCTTCAGGAAATAAACGTTGTTGTATTTTATTATGACCAGGTAGGAAGTTCTGATTTACCTGAAATTTTTACCGAAGGTAGACCAAAATCAGCCTTTATTCAATACTTAGTAGAAGGAGGAAAGATGTTACTTGGAGGGATGGCCACTAGCTTTGCAGAAACCGTAGGTAGAGATCAAAGTGGTTTGTTAACCATACAAAGTAATGGGGAGGCATTTGATTCTCCCGATACCTGGGCTATAGATGGTGGTGTTAATTTTATGAACTCCAAAAAATCTCATCCCATTTATACTTTTAATGAAGGTTTGGTAGAGGAAGATGAAAATGGCTATTTTCCTATTATAGATGCAGGATTAAGAGAAGACCATAATAACCTTTGGGATGCCTCTTCTTTATTGGGTCCGGGAAACCAACAGGGCCAGTTTGGAGAATTTGAACGTCTTTACAATGGTGTTGTGCTTGCTGTTTGGAGTGGCGTAGCTGATGAATGTTGCCCCGGCATTATTGAATTCGAACCCATGACACCATATAGCGGAACCATTATCGCGATTGGAGTTGGAGGTATAGAATGGAATATGAACGATGGCCGTACAAATGCTTATAGAGGAAACGTTGAAGGAATTTATAAAAATGCTATTGATTACCTGGGAACTCTATAAATATTTTAGTTTTTAAATTAGTAGGTGTAGGTTAGTTAAGTAAAACATGGGGGCAACCTCATGTTTTACTATTTTAATTAAGTTAGCGATAGATAAAGTAATTTTAAATTTTCAATTGATGAGAAAAGACCCAACAGCCGTTTGCTTCGGCGAAATATTATACGATGTTTTTCCGGAGAGTGAAAGAATTGGAGGTGCACCGCTTAATGTTGCTTCAAGACTTTCGGGATTAGGAATTTCAACAGAAATGATTAGCAAGGTAGGGGATGATGAAAAAGGAGAGAAGCTAATTTCTTATCTCAAATCCAAAAATATTAAAACTGAAAATATAGCTAAGGATACTAATCATGCTACCGGGGTGGTAAATGTAACTTTATCTGCAGGTGGTTCTGCTACTTATGAGATTGCACATCCGGTGGCCTGGGATAAGATTGAAATTTCAGAAGCGATGAAAACTGCCGTAAAGAAAGCTGATGCTTTTATCTTCGGGAGTTTAATTTGTCGCGATGAGGTAAGCCGAAGCACTCTTTTAAAGTTGCTGCCTGAAGCAAAATACCGGATTTTCGATATAAATTTGCGTCCGCCGTATTATGAAAAGGAAGTTTTAATTAATCTTATGAATCAGGCAGATTTTATAAAATTCAATGACGACGAATTATTTGAAATAGGGGAAATGCTTGGTTCTCCCTATAATTCTTTAGAACAAAACCTTGAATATCTTTCAGAAAAAACAAATACCGCAACTATTTGTGTAACCAAGGGGCGTCATGGTGCCGTTCTACTAAAAGAAGGGAAACATTATTATAATAGTGGTTTTAAAGTTAAAGTAAAAGATACCGTAGGTGCCGGAGATTCATTTTTGGCCAGTTTAATCGCCGGGTTATTGAAGAAGGAAGATGCCCAAAGCAGTCTGGATTTTGCTTGCGCAGTAGGAGCTTTAGTAGCTGGAAGGGAAGGCGCTAATCCCGAAATTTCAACCCAGAAAATCAATAAATTTATATTTCCATAATAAAAGTGGAAAGTACTTTTTCTGCAATTTCCTGGCAGTTTTTCTTTTTGTAAAAAATCTTATCTTGGATTTTTTTTAGAAATAATATGCAGCAATTTGCCAATATTTTTATGCCTTTCTCTATTGCCCTAATTATGTTTGGGATTGGGATAGAGTTATGTTTTAACGACTTTAGAAGGGTTTTTACTAATCCCAGGGCTATAATAACTGGATTGGCATGTCAGTTATTTTTATTACCACTTATCGCCTTTCTATTGATATTTTTCTGGCCAATAGATCCCGTATACAAAATTGGAATCATGCTTCTTGCTTCCTGTCCCGGGGGTACGGCTTCTAACCTTGTTGCTAAAATGCTAAAAGGAAGGGTAGCGCTTTCAGTATCGCTAACAGCTTTTAATAGTTTTATTGTCCTCTTTAGTATTCCGCTAATTGTTCAGTTTAGCTTTATAGTTTTTGGCCAAAATGGAGAATCAATAAGCTTGAGTTTTGGAGAAACAATGAGCGATGTATTATTCACCGTTATTCTACCGGTAATTGCAGGAATATTATTAAACGAATATTGGGGTCATAAATTTGGTAAAAAGCTGCACAAAGCCTTGCGCTTTATATTGCCTGGTATTATGTTACTCGCCTTTATTGTTGTTATTTTTTTTGATGAATCTCAACAAGACATTCAATACCTGAAACATTTGAATCTTTTAGTACCATTAATTATTTTAAACTTTACCACAATAGCTGTGGGATATTTTGTGGCTAATCGTAGTAAACTGAAGCATAGCTCGGCTTATACCATTGCAATTGAAATGGGTTTGCAAAATAGTGTACTCGCTTTATTTATTGCTAATCAGGTTTTAGATGATAAAGATATTAGCCTGGTAGCCATTCTATACGGTAGTTTTTCCCTTATTACAACATTTTTGGGAGGATGGATCTTGAAAAAATACTTTGGAAGAAAAAAGGTATAATAAAAATGCCGGTACCTTGAAAATCAAATTGACCCTACTCAACTTAATCTTCTGCACCGGCATTATTAATTGCCAAATTAAATAAGTATAAATACAGATCTATTTTCACTTATCTGAAGCTAATTTAATGCTTTTGTTACGCTAAGTTTTACGGTTTTCCGTAATCGAAAACTTACTTTTTTGAATTCCAGTAGGTTAGTATTTTAAATTATTCAAAAAATTATTAGTTACTTTAATACTTATCCTATGAATAGTCGGGAAGTTTCTGTTTTGCCTTTCAATTGCATTTTGTCATCCATCTTCGTTAAAAAGAATTTCTAATATTGATCATTTTTGCTTTTCAATTTATTTAACTGCGTTTTCAGAAATTTTCAAAAGAAATAACTTAAGTTGTTATAAAACTAACCAACTGATAATTTCAATTATGAATGAACTTTTAGATGAAGATAATATTAAACTCAATTTACCGGTTAAAATTAGTTATCGGGTTCTTGAAGGTGTGCTTCAGAAAAAAATAGTAGGGGAACAGATTGGCATGGAAGACTCGAGGGGTACGGTAAAGAATTATGCCGAGGTCCTTGGTGCCAATCTTGGCAAAAGCCAAAAACCAAACTTCGATCTCACCCTCAATTTAAAATTAAGAACACTTACTACACTGTTTAAGAATAAAGAAGTTACTTTATTAATACATATAGCGATAGGTTTTGATGAGGTGAACCAGGTGCTTGATGTGAAGGAATATGATTTGGAAGGGCAGAGTAAAAGTTGGCTTATGGATAATTCTTTGGAAACCATCGCAAATTCTTTAATCTATAATAAGATTAAGAAGAAAATGAAACTGGATCTTAAACCGCATATTGAGGAGCAGTTAAGCAATGTTAATCAAAAGCTTGGTGATGAGATGGAAACGGCACCTGGGGTGTTTCTTTCAGGAAATGTAAATATTCTAAAAGTAGCTGAGATTATTCCCGGTGATTCCTTGCTGCTAATTCTTTTAGAAATTAGCGCCTATGGATTTTTAGATGTTAAGGAAATTAAGTTCTAGACAAAAACTTCTAATATATTTTCCAGTGCCATTGCCCGTGAACCTTTAATTAGAATGCTGGAATTTTGAATTTCAGCCAGTTTCAAATGTTTTTTGATGTTTTCAGTATTCTCAAACTTGATGATATTTGGTCTTGAGGTGGTGGTTTTTTTGAATTTTTTACCTACCAGGTAGATCTCAGAAATGTTAGTGTTTTCAAGGAAATTCACAATTACCTGGTGCTCAGTTTCTGAAGCAGCTCCCAATTCTCCCATATCACCTACAATTGCAATTTTGGTTGTATTAGTCTTTAAATTTTCAAAATAACCCAGGGCTGCCATCATACTTGTAGGATTAGCATTATAGGCATCTAAATAGATTTTATTGGAATTTTTGCCTTCAACTATTTGTGAGCGATTGTTAGAAGACTTATAATTTTCTATGGCGTTTTTTATATCCTCAAATGGAACTTTAAAATACAAACCTATACACAGCGCAGCAGCCATGTTTTTAGCATTGTATGTGCCGTTTAACTGACTTGTGAATCTTGTATCATTAAAGATCAATTCTGCGGAATCTACGTTCTCAGGATAAGTTAGCTTTACCTGGGCTTTTCTATTGCTTCCAAAGGTGAAAGTGTGATTATAATTAACTTCCAATCTTTGAACTTCATCATCCAGGTTTAGAAAAATTAGTTTCTTATTTTCTTTTAAATGCCGGTATAATTCGGTTTTTGCCTGAATTACTCCTTCTAAACTTCCAAAACCTTCCAGGTGAGCCTTTCCGAAATTAGTTATAAAGCCATAATCTGGCATAGCTATATTAGATAAAAATTCAATTTCACCAGGGTGGTTTGCGCCCATTTCAATTAATCCCAATTCAGTTTCCTCATCCATAGCTAATAAGCTTAGTGGTACTCCAATATGGTTGTTGAGGTTGCCCTGGGTTGCAGTTACCTGGTATTTTTTAGAGAGTACATTATAAATTAGTTCCTTGGTAGTGGTTTTTCCATTACTACCGGTAATTCCTATAATTGGGATTCCAAGAAATTTTCTATGGAATTTGGCCAATTTCTGAAGTGCTTCTAAGGTATCGTTTACTACAATATATTCCTTATCATTTAATGCGAAAGCTTTATCGTCTACTATAGCGCAAATAGCTCCATTCGCAATAGCCTGGGAAGCAAACTCGTTTCCATTAAAATTTTTTCCCTTTAAAGCGAAGAATACGCTTCCCGGTTTAATGTTTCGAGTATCTGTAGAGATTCCTGAACTAACTAGAAATCTTTGGTGAATAATTGCTGTTGTCATATTAGGCTTTTTGTAGGCTTTAGTAAAGTTGTTATAGCGCTTCTAAAATAAAGCTATAAAAAAAGCCCTAAATGAATAGGGCTTTTATCATAATTTTTAGAAGATTAGAATTTCTAATTTCTAGCTTTCTTATTATTATCTAAAGATTTAGATCCAACTCTAGACATTGCATTTCTAAATCCAATATAGTCTGTTGCCATATCTTGTGGGAAATATCTACGCTGCGCAGGGTCTAACCAGTATGCGCGATCTCTCCAGGAACCACCTTTATAAACTCTAACTTCATCGCTAATAAGCGTAGTTCTATCTTCAGAGTCATAGCCTCGTTGAGCAACTCCGGTACTGTCCTGGGTAGCTGCAACATTGTAAGTTGGGGAGTTGTACATGCGTTGCCCATCTTCATCAGCATCCTGAAATGCCTGATAATAGCGAGAAGAGCTCTTGTCTCCATCTCTATAATTACGTTGATCGCTATCTGTATAGTTAGTTCTCATGTAAGTATCTTCCTCAGTCACCGGTATTTGTGCTATATCTCCAGGATAAGCTCTGGCAACTAATCTTCCAGTAGCCAAAGTATCAAATTCAATTTCATCAACTCCAACTACTTTTACCGATCCGTCTTCGTTAATAGCATTTTTTGTATAAACATTACCTCTGTAATAGTTGAAGTCGTTAAATTCATCATCAACTATAGGACGATATACGTCGGCCACCCATTCTGAAACATTTCCGGCCATATCATAAAGGCCAAAATCGTTTGGTTCGTAAGATTTAACTTCTGCAGTAATATCGGCGCCATCATCACTCCAACCTGCAATCCCACCGTAATCTCCGGCACCTTGTTTAAAGTTGGCTAACTGGTCTCCCTGTCTTTTTACATCTCCAGAGCGGGTATATTGCCCATCCCAAGGATATTTTTTTCTTCCTCTATATACATTGTAATCTCTAATTCCTACTAAAGAAGATGCTGCATATTCCCATTCAGCTTCCGTTGGTAAACGATATTCTGGTAGTAAAACTCCATCTTTACGTTGCACATAAGTTTGCCCGCCAAGAGCATTTCCTTCTGCATCGGTATTTTGATTGCTAATCCTATCCTGAGTTTCGTCACCTCCCTGGCTAATTTCAGTATTACCTCCATAGGCCTGACTTGGAGCATTTAGATAGGTTTCGGTATTAAAAGTAGTACCAGCCTGCACATCTGTATATCTAGCACCTTCTTTTGTATAACCACCTTCTTCTAAAAGAAGCTCGTTTACTCTGTCTGTTCTCCATTTACTAAATTCCACAGCCTGTATCCAGCTCACACCAACTACTGGATAATTTCCATAAGCAGGGTGACGTAAATAATTATTTACCATAGTTTCGTTGTAACCAAGACGGTTTCTCCAAACAAGAGTATCTGGCACGGCACCATTATAAATATTTCTAAAATTTTCCTGCGTTGGAGGGAAAACTTTCTTTAACCAATCAAGGTATTCCATATACATCATATTGGTTACCTCGGTTTCGTCCATATAGAAAGACTGAACATGCTGCTGAGTAGGCGTATTGTTCCAGTCATGCATAACATCGTCCTGCACCTGTCCCATAGTAAAAGTTCCGCCTTCTACAAAAACAAGTCCTGGTCCGGTTTCCTGTTCTTTATAATCTGTGTTGTATTGAAATCCACCTTCGTCTGAATTAATGTCCCAACCAGTTGCCCTGGAGTTCTTGTCGTAGTTCTGGGAATTATTACAGCTTAGTAAACCAACGCCAAAAACGAGGGTTAAAAAGGCTCTAAAAGCAATATTGATTCTCATATTCATCATCTCTTTTGGTAGAAATATTAGGCTTTGCAATATAGTAATTAACGCTAAAAGTACAAGTTTATTTTATGTTCTGTCAAAGCTACTAGTTTACCTTAAAACCCTGATCACCTTAGGGCTTAGGATAAGGAAGGCTCTTTTGAAACTCTTATTTACTGTTTGTGCTCACTTCTGGTTAGCCAATAAAGCAGCAAAATTAAATGTTTTTTATTTAATTGTAGGTTGCTAAGCTTAAAAAAGTATTGAAAATACGAAACATACAATATTTTAGCCTTTCTGGAGTTGTAATAAATCTACTCTTATTAAATTTATTTTATTTTAAAAAACTGGAAAGGAGTTTCTAACAGTTCTTTATATGAAATTAAACTTAAGGTTTTTTCTTAACAAGATTATTAGTATATATTTGTTAATCATTAACTAATATGATGAAAAAAATTACAATATTTTTTCTTGGGCTTGCTTTGGTCTCTCAACTTAAAGTGAATGCCCAGGAGGAAAGGGATAGAGTTATTACTACTGCTGTTCCTTTTTTACTAGTAGCTGCCGATGCCAGAGCGGCTGGGATGGGTGACCAGGGAGTTGCAACTTCTCCAGACGCTTTTTCCCAACAATGGAACCCTGCAAAATACGCTTTCGCTACTAGTGAGCACGGCATAGGAGTCTCTTATACACCTTATTTAAGTGATATTGTAAATGATATTTTCCTTGGAAATATAAATTACTACCAACGCATTGATGATAGAAGTGCATTTGCATCCAGTTTAAGATATTTCAGTTTAGGCAGTATACAGCGAAGAGATAGTTTTGAGCAGGAGCCTTTGTTGGTTAATCCCAATGAGTTAACCTTTGATCTATCCTATTCATTGCAATTAAGCGATAATATAGCAATGGCTGTTGCCGGGCGTTATTTGCGTTCAGATCTTGGTTTGCAAGATGAAGAAGATTTGGGGGCGGCCAATAGTTTTGGTGTTGATATCGCAGCATTCTATAGGAGCAACCAAATGGTTTTTTCAGGTTTTGACGGAGTATGGAAAGCGGGGGCTAATATTTCCAATATTGGGCCTAAGATGAAATATGATGATGCTGGACAGGAAAATTTTATACCAACTAATTTAAAAGTAGGTACAGGTTTCGATTTTATATTTGATATAGAAAATCGGTTAGGAGCATATGTTGAATTTAATAAACTTCTGGTTCCAACGCCAAGAGATTTTAATGATGATGGCGTTATAGATTCTGAAGATGATGCTGAATATAATGATATAGGTGCCATTGAAGGAATTTTCACTTCCTGGGGCGATGCGCCAGGTGGTTTGGCAGAAGAACTAAGGGAAGTTACCTGGGCTCTTGGAGCAGAATATTTGTACCGTAATGCTTTTGCTTTTCGTGCAGGTTATTTTAGTGAGAGTTTAACTAAAGGCTCAAGAAGGTTTGCTTCTTTTGGAGCAGGCTTTAAATATGAACAGGTGAACATAGATATATCTTATTTATTTTCTACCTCGCCGGTTCCGAGTCCATTAGAGGGAACTTTGCGCTTTGGACTTACTTTTAACTTTGGAGATCAATACCCAACTTACTAAATAGCATTATTATATCAGTTTATTAATAATTGGTTGCTTTAAAGGTTTCCATTATCTTTCCGCTTCAATAATTTTTATATGAAACCATTAAAAGTCACCTCCAACTTTGAGGTATATGATTCTATAGAAGAACTTCCTCAGGATATTCAGACCTTGATGCGTAAAGCGATAAGTACTCGTGATGATGCTTATGCTCCCTATTCTCAATTTAAAGTTGGCGCCGCGCTAGCTTTAGACAATAATGAAATTGTAATAGGAAGCAACCAGGAAAATGCATCTTATCCCTCTGGATTGTGTGCAGAACGTACTGCAATTTATTACGCCGGTGCCGCCTATCCTGAAGCTAAAATTCAAAATATCGCGATTTCCGCAAAATCCATGAAACATAAAGTTGAGGCTGCTGTACCGCCATGTGGCGCTTGTAGACAGGCTTTGGTGGAATATGAGGTGAAGCAGGAAGCTAATATTGCGGTGTATTTTATGGGGGAGAGTGGCCAGGTAATGAAGGCGAATTCTATAAAAGATTTATTACCTTTAATTTTTGATAATTCAGTCTTATAACGTTTTCGTTATTTTTGCTTGAAAACTGTTTTCCATTCTTATTGAAAATAGTATTTTTGTTATCCGCCTGGCAAAACCTATCTGTCTGGCCTAAAATTAATAAGTTAAATGAAGAAAGTAACAAAAGCCACGTATTTAAAGTGGTACGAGGATATGCTGTTTTGGCGTAAATTTGAAGATAAACTTGCGCAAGTTTACATTCAGCAGAAAGTGAGAGGTTTTTTGCATTTGTATAATGGGCAGGAAGCTATTTTGGCGGGAGCCCTTCATGTAATGGACCTGGAGAAGGATAAAATGATCACCGCTTATCGTAACCACGTGCAGCCAATTGGTTTAGGAGTAGATCCTAAGCGTGTTATGGCAGAACTTTACGGGAAAGCAACGGGAACTTCACAGGGACTTGGTGGCTCTATGCATATTTTTTCTAAAGAACATAACTTTTATGGAGGTCACGGGATTGTAGGAGGACAAATTCCTCTTGGTGCCGGCCTTGCATTTGCAGACAAGTACTTTAAAAGAGATGCGGTAACCCTTACCTTTCTTGGAGATGGTGCTGCTAGACAGGGATCGCTGCATGAAACCTTAAATATGGCCGTAAAATGGAATTTACCGGTTGTATTTTGTGTGGAAAATAACGGTTACGCGATGGGAACATCTGTGGCCAGAACCTCTAAAGGGACAGATATCTGGAAACTTGGTAATGGTTACGAAATGCCTTGTGGACCTGTAGATGCTATGGATCCTACCAAAGTTGCAGAAGCTTTAGACGAAGCGATTAAAAGAGCAAGAAAAGGTGACGGTCCTACATTTTTAGAAATGAAAACTTACCGTTACAGAGGTCACTCCATGAGTGATGCTCAGAAATATAGAACAAAAGATGAAGTTGCAGAATATCAGGAATTAGATCCAATCACTAAGGTGTTGAATATAATTAAGGATAAGAAGTACGCTTCAGAAGATGAAATAAAAGAGATCAACAAACGCGTTAAGGATAAAGTATCTGAATGTGAGAAATTTGCTGAAGAGTCAGATTTCCCTGAAAAGAACGTAATGTATGATGTTGTTTACGAACAGGAAGATTATCCGTTTTTAGCACATAAACCTCAATAAATTATGGCAGAAGTAATCAATATGCCGCGTTTGAGCGACACCATGGAAGAAGGTGTTGTAGCGAAGTGGCTAAAACAAAAAGGTGATAAAGTAGAAGAAGGAGATATCCTTGCTGAAATAGAAACCGATAAAGCTACGATGGAGTTTGAATCTTTCTACGATGGAACACTATTGCATATTGGTATCGAGGAGGGGGAAACCGCACCGGTAGATACTTTGCTTGCCATTATTGGAGAAGAGGGCGAAGATATTTCTGAATTGATCAAAGGCGGTGGAGATGCCGACGATGATGAAAAAGACGAAAAAAAGGATAAAAAAGAAGAGGAGTCAGATTCTGATAAAGACGAAGACGATACCGATGGTGAAGACGAAGCTGATAGCGATGGAGACGGTGAAGATGGAATCCCTGAAGGGGTAGAGATCATTACCATGCCTCGCCTAAGTGATACTATGGAAGAAGGTACCGTGGCATCCTGGCTTAAAAAGGAAGGTGATAAAGTAGAAGAAGGAGATATTCTTGCCGAGATCGAAACCGATAAGGCAACTATGGAATTCGAATCTTTCTACGAAGGGACTTTGCTTAAAATTGGTCTTGAAGAAGGTGAAACTGCCAAGGTAGATAGCCTTTTAGCAATTATTGGTCCTGAAGGAACTGATGTTTCTAATGTTTCAGTAGACGGGAAATCAAAAAAGAAATCTTCTGAAAAATCTGATAAGAAAGACGATAAAAAGGAGGATAAGTCTGAAGAAAAAGAAGAAAGTAAATCTTCAGAAGATAAATCTTCTAAAACTACAAAAGACGGCGGAAGAATTTTTGCCTCGCCACTTGCCAAGAAAATGGCAGAAGATAAAGGTATAGATCTATCAGATGTTGAAGGTAGCGGCGGCAATGGTCGTATCGTGAAAAAAGATATCGAAGATTATAAGCCTTCAGAAAAACCAGCTGAAGCAAAATCGGCCGGAAAAGAAGAAGCTGCTTCGGCTGCGCCACAACCTTATGTGCCTGCAGGAGAAGAAAGTTTTGAAGAGATTAAAAACTCTCAAATGCGTAAAACCATTGCGAAAAGACTTGGGGAATCTAAGTTTAACGCACCGCATTACTACCTAACTATAGAAGTTGATATGAGTAATGCAATGGCTTCACGAAAGCAAATTAATGAAATGCCAGACGTTAAAGTTTCTTTTAACGATATGGTGATTAAAGCAAGTGCAATGGCGCTTCGTAAGCACCCACAAGTAAATAGCCAATGGACAGGTGAGAGCATGAAAATTGCCAAACACATTCATATGGGAGTCGCTGTGGCGGTAGAAGAAGGTCTTGTAGTTCCTGTTTTAAAATTTGCCGATCAAATGTCTATGACCCAAATTGGGAATAATGTAAAAGACGTTGCCGGTAAAGCCAGAAACAAGAAATTGCAGCCAAAAGATATGGAAGGTAGTACTTTTACTGTATCTAACCTTGGAATGTTTGGTATTGTTGAGTTTACAAGTATCATTAATCAACCAAACTCCGCAATTCTTTCTGTAGGAACTATTGTTGAAAAACCAGTAGTGAAGAATGGAGAGATTGTAGTAGGGAATACTATGAAATTGACTCTTGCCTGCGACCATAGAACGGTAGACGGTGCTACCGGAGCTGCATTCTTAAAAACTTTAAAAACCTACATGGAGAATCCGGTAACGATGTTAGCGTAAATCCATACAAATAGAATATCTAATTATTAAATCCCGCACTCTTGCGGGATTTTTTTATCTTTAGCAGTATGAGAAAAATCAATTATATTTTTACCCTGTTAGCCGCTTTTTTCCTTATTTCCTCCTGCGGAAATTCACAAGCGGTTCAAGCCACACAAGAAGTACAAACCACTTTAAACGCCAATGTTAAGCACGCTGAAGTTGAAGATTTACTCTATTATTTATCTTCAGACGAATTAAAGGGAAGAGAAACCGGTACCGAAGGAATTGAATTGGCAGCCCAAAGAATAGAGAACATTTTTAAAGAAAATGGTATTCAGGAATATTTTGAAACCTATAGGCATAATTTTGAAATTGATGGTGTAGAAGGTTTTAATGTAGTTGGAATGCTGGAGGGGAATGATCCTAAGCTTAAAGATGAATTTATTATTCTTGGTGCCCATTATGATCATATTGGTATTCAAGAGCCGGTAGATGGTGATTCTATCGCCAATGGTGCTAACGATAATGCTGCGGGAACTGTAGCGGTGGTAGAATTGGCGAAAAAATTTGCTGAGATAGATGATAACAAGCGAAGCATAATGTTTGTATTATTTTCTGCGGAAGAAATGGGTCTCGTAGGAGCAAGAGAAATAGCACAACAACTCAAAGAAGATAAGCTTGATCTTTACACGCTGTTCAATTTTGAAATGATTGGTGTGCCTATGAATGATAAAGATTATATAGGTTATCTCACCGGTTACGAAAATTCTAATTTTGCTGAAAAATTCAATGAATATTCAGGGGAGAAAGTACTGGGATTTCTACCACAGGCTAAAGAATACAATTTGTTTAAGCGAAGTGATAATTACCCGTTTTTCGAAGAATTTAATGTGCCGGCGCAAACAATTTCGACCTTCGATTTTACCAATTACGATTATTACCACCACGTAGCCGATGAAGCCGAAAAACTTGATGTGGCGCATATGACCAATGTTATAGAGAGCGTTATTCCTGGAATACTAAAAATGGCAAATACCGCAGAAAAAGAAATAAAACTAAATCAGCAGGATTCCAAATAATAGTAATAAAGTTGAAATAGGAGTCCGTTAGAAATTTACTTAATTGAGATCAAAAGACTATTAAAAAATGAAACATATTGTCATTACAGGAACCAGCCGTGGAATTGGCTTTGAGATGGTTAAAATTTTTGCCGAAAAAGGACATAAAGTACTGGCGCTTTCCCGAAATGATAAACCGGTTTCTGAACTTAATTTGGAGCATGTAACTACTTTTTCCTGTGATATATCAAAGCCTGAAGATCTTGAAAAAGTTTCAGCATTTATAGATTCGAAATGGCAACAGGTAGATGTTTTAATAAACAATGCCGGTGCACTTATCAATAAACCTTTTGAAGAAATTTCAGCAGAAGAATTTCAGAAGATCTACAGCACCAATATTTTTGCGGTAATTGGTCTTACTCAAAAGTTACTGCCTTATATGGAAAAAAGCTCACACGTTGTAAATATTAGTACCATGGGTGGTGTACAGGGAAGTGTGAAATTTCCCGGGCTTTCAGCTTATAGTTCGAGCAAAGCAGCGGTAATTACTTTAACTGAACTTTTAGCAGAAGAATATAAAGAAAATGGGCCTTCATTTAATGTGCTGGCTCTTGGAGCTGTACAAACCGAAATGTTAGAAGAAGCATTTCCTGGCCTGGAAGTTCCACTTTCGGCAAAGGATATGGCTGAATATATTGCGAATTTTAGTCTAACCGGGCATAAATTTTATAATGGTAAATTACTTCAGGTTTCTAACAGTACGCCTTAGCCAATGAGAGAAATCCTTGAAAGATATATTCCTGAAAGAGCAGTTCCTCCCGTTTTCGAAATGATTAAGAACAATAATGTTCATTTAAAAATCGTAAACGAGCGTAAAACGAGGCACGGCGATTATCGCAGAATGCCGAACGGGGCTCAGCAAATCACGGTTAATGCAAATTTGAATAAATATCGTTTTTTGATAACCCTGGTTCATGAGATTGCTCATTTACTTGCTTTTGAAAAATTTGGAAGGCAAATTAAACCGCACGGGCAGGAATGGAAGTTTACTTTTAGGGAGTTAATGTTGCCTTTTATAAGACCTGAAATTTTCCCATCGGGATTGCTTCCGGTAATTGCGCAGCATTTTAGAAACCCGAAAGCCAGTAGCGATACCGATGCGAAATTATCGGTAGCTTTAAAAAGTTTTGATCCTGAAAACGATAAAAATTATATTTTTGAAATTCCGTTTGGAGGAATTTTCAGAATCTATAATGGGAAAACGTTTAAAAAAGGGGAGAGAAGAATAAAACGCTACGAATGTCTGGAAGTAGACACAGGTAAAATTTATTTGTTTCAGCCCAATGCAGAAGTAGAGTTGCTTAAAAATTAATTCCTTTTTATGAAGAACAAAAATCATTATGCGATCTTAATGGCCGGCGGAATAGGTTCCAGATTTTGGCCTGTAAGCACCACCAAAGATCCCAAGCAATTTCAGGATATTTTAGGGGTGGGTTCAACCCTTATTCAAACAACTTTTCATCGCTTGGCCAAAATAATGCCAACAGAGAATATTATAATTCTTACGCATAAAGATTATAAAGAAAGTGTAAAAGAACAAATTCCGCAGGTTAAAGACGCGCAAATTGTATTGGAGCCCGAGATGCGAAATACTGCTCCCAGTATTTTGTTGGGAGCTCTAAAAATCATCAAGAAAAATAAAGAGGCGTTAATACTTGTGGCGCCAAGTGATCATTGGATCCAGGGGAATGTTGAATTTCAGCAAAATATAGAAGAAGCTTTTACTATTGTTTCTAGTGAAGATAAATTGATTACGCTTGGTATTGAACCAAATTTCCCTAATACCGGTTACGGATATATTCAATATAAAAAGGAAGTAACTGAAGAAGCTAAGCCTGTGCTAAAATTTACCGAGAAGCCATCTTTTAAAAAAGCGGAATCTTTTCTTGAGCAGGGTAATTATCTCTGGAATGCAGGTATTTTTATTTGGAGTGCCAAATTCATCCTGGAAAGCTTTAAAGAGTATCATCCGGAAACCTTTAGGCTTTTTGAAAGAGGTAAAGATTTTTATAATACCGATAAGGAGCAGGAGTTTTTAGACGAGAATTATCATAAGGCACAAAACGTTTCAATTGATTATGCTATTATGGAAAAGTCTGATAGCGTGTATGTGATTCCGGCAAACTTTAAGTGGAATGATCTTGGTACCTGGAAATCTATAGAAGATGAATTGCCGCAAGATGAGTATGATAATACAATGGTAAACGGGCGTTTGCTGCCTTTGAACTCTACAGGAAATATTATAAATACTCAAAATAGTAAGTTAGTGGTCCTAGATGGTCTTAAAGACTTTATAGTAGTGGAAAGCGATAAAGTACTTTTAATTGCACCCAAGAAAAAAATACAGGAGATAAAGTTACTTCGTGAGAAGACGATAGAAAAGTTTGGAGAAGATTTAGGTTAAACTATATGGAGAATAATCAAGAACCTGAAAACAAGCAAACTCTCGATTCGGCAGGGAGATCTGAAGATTTGGGGGCGAGCGCAAAAGGAATTTGGGAAAATATAAAAGCTTTGATCAAAGAGCTTTTGGAGATTCGTCATGACACCGATAGGGAATCTACTATAGAGGCGGTAAAGAAAGATATTTCTTTTAAAGGGCACAATGCCTGGATTCTTATATTTTCCATTTTTGTGGCTTCTATTGGCCTTAACGTGAGCAGTACAGCAGTTGTTATTGGAGCGATGCTTATCTCTCCATTAATGGGTCCAATAGTGGGTGTAGGTATGTCTGTAGCTATAAACGATGTACTTACTTTAAGAAAATCATTTGTTAATCTTGGCCTTATGGTGGGCTTAAGTGTGTTGACCGCTTATATTTATTTTCTTATCTCTCCGGTTAAAGAAGAAACTCCGGAACTTATAGCGCGAACCTATCCCACAATCCTCGATGTGCTAGTTGCTATTTTTGGTGGTTTAGCTCTGATAGTTGCAAAGACTAAAAAGGGAACTATCGCAAGTGTGATCCTTGGGGTAGCAATTGCTACAGCCCTTATGCCACCGCTTTGTACCGTGGGTTATGGATTAGCCATAGGAAACTGGTCTTATGCTGGAGGTGCTTTGTATCTTTTTTCAATTAATGCAGTATTTATAGCACTATCTACTTTTGTAGTTACCAAGGTGCTCGGGTTTCCTCTGGTGAAATATGTAAACAGTAAAAAACGTAGAAGAACTGCCCAAATAGCTTCTACTATTGCAGTAATTGTGATGATTCCCAGTGTGATTTTATTTGTGTTCTTACTTCAGGAGCAGTTATTTGAATCTAAAGCTAAAGAGTTTATTTCAAATGTGATGCGATATGAGGGTACTGAAACTATAAAGTCCTCTTATGATTATAATGAAAAAAGCATTGAAGTTTATTTAATAGGAAACCGCGTGCCGCAGGCTACAATTTCTACCTGGCAGAAGCAATTAGGGGATATTGAGGCTTTAAAGGAGACTGAATTAATTATTCACCAGGGAGCTAATCCTACTGGGGATATAGATCAATTATCTTCCCAGGTTAGAAGTGGTATTTTGGAAGATCTTTATATGAGGAATCAACAACTTATTGAAGATAAGGATGAAAAAATAGCGATTTTAGAAAATGAAATTTCTAAATATCGGGGAGATGGTTTTTCGTTTGGAGATCTAAGTCAGGAAGCGAAAATAAACTATGATGGGATAGATGAGTTAGGCTATTCGAACTTAATAAAAACTAATTTTACAACAACCGATACTATTCCAACGTTTACAGTAGGCTGGAAAGAGAATTTAAATGCAGGGCAAATTTCAGAACAAAAACATCGTTTTGAGAAGTGGTTAAAAGTTCGGTTAAAATTGGATACTCTACAGGTGAGATCGGTGAACTAAAGTCCTTTTTGTTGGGCTTCCCTAACCTTTTGGAATAGGTTTGAAGAATAAACAAAGTCGGTAACAGTTTTATCTTCAGTTTTAAAGATTTGCGATTTATCTCCTTTCCAGGCTAAAACGCCATCTTTTAAAAACGCGATTTTTTCCCCAATTTCTAGAACCGAATTCATATCGTGGGTAATAATAATAGTGGTTATATCATATTCATGGGTAATTTCCTGAATAAGATTATCTATAACTGTAGCCGTTTTTGGATCCAGGCCAGAGTTGGGTTCATCACAAAATAAATATTTAGGACGGTTTACGATTGCTCGTGCAATGGAAACTCTTTTTTGCATCCCACCGCTAATTTCTGAAGGTAGTTTTTTCTCAGAGCCTTCCAGATTTACTCGTTTTAAAACTTCTTTTACTCGTTCTAGGTTTTCTTTCTTCTTTTTTCTGTGAGTAAACATTCTTAAAGGAAACATAACGTTCTCTTCCACCGTCATAGAATCAAATAGCGCCCCACCCTGGAATACCATTCCTATTTGTTTACTTAAGTCTTTTTTTTCATCTTCAGTAAATTCAGAATACGGTTTACCATCGTATTTGATAGTGCCTTTTTCAGGAGTAAATAATCCTAGCATGCATTTTAAAAGGACACTTTTTCCAGAACCAGATCCTCCAATAATGAGGTTGGTTTTACCCTTAGCGAATTCAAAATCGATACCTTTTAAGATTTCCTCTCCATCAAATCCTTTATGTAAATTCTTTACTTCTATCATTAACTTAATAATAATTGGGTTACTGCGTAATTTGTAATAATAATTACCACACTGGTCCATACAAAAGATGTGGTACTGGCTTCTCCCACCTCTAAAGCCCCACCCTTCATATAATAACCGTGATAAGCGGGAACGGTAGCCAGGATAAAGGCAAATAAAAATGTTTTTATAAATGCATAAACAAGATGGAATGGAATAAAGTCTTCCTGAAGGCCCTGTACAAACTGATCTGGTGGAACAAAACCTCCTAATACTGCCGCCGTGTATGCTCCAAAAACGCCGAGGAACATAGCAATAGCAATTACAAACGGATAAAATAGCATGGCAACAATCTTGGGGAAGATAAGATAGTTCAGAGAATTTATCCCCATTACTTCTAAGGCATCAATTTGTTCGGTTACATTCATAGAACCAATACTGGATGTGATATAAGAGCCTACTTTACCCGCCATGATAATGGAGATAAAGGTAGGTGCAAATTCCAGAATTATAGATTGCCTCGCTGCATAAGCGATAAGTGTTTTGGGTATTAATGGGTTATTTAAGTTTAAGGCGGTTTGTAAAGCTACAACAGCACCAATAAAGAAAGATAAGAAAGCCACAATTCCCATTGAGCCAATTATGAGGTCATCTAATTCTTTAATGATTAAACCTTTCAAAACCGATGTTTTTGTCATTCGGTGGAAAGTTCCTTTTAGCATTAAAAAATATTCCCCAATGGAGTGTAGATAGTTCATTAAGCAATTTTTGTAAAGCTAAAATACTAAAAAATTACTCCAAAGTATTTAACGTAGAATTAATCTTTAGCATCATAAGTTTAGTATTTTTGAAGCTCTTCAATAAAAAAAATACAAGATGAAGCGATTTACATTTTTATTAGTGGCATTTATATTTTCTTTCCAAAGTTTTGCGCAGGAAAAAACTGAAGATAATCCAAAACTTGTGGTAGGAATTGTGGTAGATCAAATGCGCTACGACTATCTTACTCGTTTTTGGGATAGATTTGGGGAAGACGGCTTTAAAAAATTGGTAAATGAAGGTTATAATTTTAAAAATAATCATTTTAATTACGTGCCTACCTATACCGGCCCTGGTCATGCTTCGGTTTATACAGGGACGAGCCCAATGAACCACGGTATTATAGGAAATGGGTGGTATGATAAATTTATACACGAATCTGTTTACTGTGCAGGAGACGATTCAGTAACCTCGGTAGGAACACAAAGTGACGCAGGGAAAATGTCTCCACACCGAATGAAATCAACAAGTTTTGCCGATGAAAATAGATTGCATACACAAATGCGCGGTAAAACTATAGGCGTGGCTTTAAAAGATAGGGGTTCTATACTTCCCGCTGGTCATACTGCAAATGCAGCTTATTGGTTCCATGGAGCTGATGAAGGCAATTGGATCTCCAGTTCATTCTATATGGACGATTTACCACAATGGGTAAAAGATTTTAATGCTTCAGATAGAGTAGAAGCATATTTAAAGCCCTGGAATACTCTTTACGACATTGAGACTTATAAGGAGAGTGGTAGTGATAGAAATGAATTTGAAGGGGGTTATAGAGGTCAGGAAACGGCTACATTTCCATACGATCTAACCAAATTAGGAGATACCGATAATAAATATGAAATACTTAAGGCATCAGCTTACGGTAACGATATCACTACAGATTTTGCACTTGCTGCTATTGATGCCGAGGAGTTGGGCCAGGACGATGATACCGATGTACTTACTCTAAGCTATTCAAGTCCCGATTATATCGGTCATAATTTTGGAGTGAATTCCAAGGAAATTCAGGATACTTATTTAAGATTAGATCAAAATATCGCTCAATTGCTACAACATTTAGATGAGAAGGTAGGTGAAGGAAATTATACAATTTTCTTAACTGCAGATCATGGTGGGGTAGATGTGCCGGCCTATCTTGAATCTGTAAAGATTCCAGCAGGTTATTTTGATTCTAATGAATTTACAGAGCGTGTAAAAGAATTCGCTGAAGAAGAATTTGAAGAAAAAGAGCTAATTGAAAGTGTTTATAATAGTCAAATATTTTTTAACTATAAGGTAATGGAAGAAGCCGAAATTAGTTCTTCAGAGTTACAATCTAAATTGGCACATTATATTCTTCAATTAGATCAAATAGACAAAGTATACACAAGAGACCAGCTTAGTGGTGGAAGTTTTACCACCGGGGCAGGAGCAGCCATTCAAAATGGATACAATCAGAAAAGAAGTGGAGATGTAGTATATGTTTTAGATCCCGCAACTATTGTATATTCAAAAACCGGATCTACTCACGGTAGCGGATTGATGTACGATACCCATGCTCCTTTAATTTTCTACGGAAACGGAGTGAAGAAAGGCAGCACAACCCAAAGAACAGAAATTGTAGATATCGCACCAACAGTTTCAGCTATTTTAGGTATTTCTTTTCCAAATGCAACCACAGGGAAACCATTATTTATGATGTTGGATCCTGAAGAATCAGAATAATTTTTCCTGCATTTTCTTCCAACGTAAATTTCTTATAAAACGGCCTTCATCTTTATTCACAAGATAAGGTCGTTTTTCATTTTTAGCCCTTAGAAAACCTACAATACAATCCCAAAAAACACTAATATCTCTTTTGTTGAACGCGAGTTTAGCTGAGGCGATCACAGTAATAGTAAAACCATAGCGTAGCCTGTAAAATGCTGCTCCCTGCTTATATTTTGAAGTTTTGCTGTAATTGTTGCCGGTAGGTTTTAGATGTTTTACCCTAAGTCTATCATCGGTTTTTATTTCCCAGCCGTGGTATTGTGCAAGAAGTTCGTCTACGGTGTCCCAGCCCATTGCGCGTTTTAGGCCGCCAATGTCTTTAAAACAGGCTTTTCGGTATGCTTTTAGTGCTCCACGAATATGATCTTTTCCGGTTAGCCTTTCCAATATCCATTCATGATTTTTCTGAATTTCACAAAATCCGCCGACCATACCGATTTTGTCGTTTTCCTTAAAATGAAGCTTAATTTTCTCTAAATAATCCTTCGGAAAAATTAGATCGGCATCAAACTTACAAATGATATCAAAATCGTCGTCAAGTGTTTTAAAACCTAAATTAAAAGCGTTTACAACTTTGCTGCCGGGTAAATGAACTCCTTCGGAAGTGTTCTTTACAAGTGAAATTTCAGGATGTTTTTTAGCAAATTCTGAGACTATCTCCGGGGTGCTATCACTAGAGCCATCATCTATTACTACAATTTTATCAGCCGGGAAGCTTTGATTTAGTAATGATTGAAGCGTTTCGCCAATAAATTCAGCTTCATTATATGCCGGAATAATAATATAGGTCTTCAAGTGGCGAAATTTAAAGGTTCTGCAATTCAAAAATTCTAAGCTTAAATCCTTTCGGCATAAACTGCATAATATCTGGGTGTAAAATACCTCAAAACAGGTCTAATTCCCAGTTTATTCACCGGATTCGTCCATTTTTTTCTATTGATGATTTTCCACCCCGCTTTTTCCAAAAGCCAATCGAATTGCCAATCTTCAAATTCGTGGTAATGCCGGTCACGTCTATCGGTCTTACTTCTGTAGGCACTGGAAAACCAGAGTCTAAGAGGCACTGTAGCCACTAATTTTTTAGCTTTAATATTTGATAAAACATTAAAAGGAGAAACCAGGTGCTCAAAAATTTCGAATGCCGTTACCACATTATAATCGGTATTTTCTACGGCTTTTGTGTTTAGGTCTAGATCTTCCCCTTGGGTATTTTGCACCCTGTAATTATGTTTTTCCATAATTTCCGAAAAGGGATTTTTTACTCCCAAATCTAGGATTTTGGCAGGCGCCGGTACATTGGATTCTAAAAATTCTAAAGTTTCTTTATAACGTTTGTTAGGAAAAGTGTTTTCGTACATCTTAATATTGGTAAACAATCGCATTCACATTCATCCCGGCCCCAACGCTGGCGAACATGATTACATCTCCTTTCTCAAGATGCTGATCGGCAATTTTATTTCTTACCACAAGATCGTAAAGAGTGGGTACTGTAGCCACACTGCTATTTCCTAATTCCTGGATGGTCATTGGCATTACCCTGTCTGGCACTTCCTCTTTATGAAGTTTGTAAAAGCGTTTTATAATCGCTTCGTCCATCTTCTCGTTGGCCTGGTGAATAAAGATCTTTTTGAGGTCTTTTATATCCTTTCCGCTATTTTCCAGGCAGATTTTCATCGCCCCGGGAACGTGCATTAGGGCAAATTCATAGATCTTGCGTCCGTTCATTTTAATATAGCGTAAATCGTCTGGAGCTTCAGTCCGGTTAGATTTTCCAAAATAAATATAATTGGCTTCATTAAAAGCATAAGTACCAGATTCGTGAGCGAGAATTCCCCCTTCTTCTTCTGTTTCTTCTAAAACCACGGCACCGGCGCCATCAGAAAAAATCATAGAATCACGGTCGTGTTTATCTACCACTCGAGATAAAGCTTCAGCTCCAATTACCAAACATTTTTTTGCCATTCCAGCTTTAATAAATGCCTGTGCCTGTATCATACCTTCAATCCAGCCGGGACATCCAAAAAGCACATCATAACCCACACATTTTGGGTTTTTAATGCGTAAATGATATTTAACTCTGGTGGCTATACTTGGTACAGTATCGCTCTGAATACTTTCGTGTTTAACATCTCCATAATTGTGAGCTACAATAATATAATCTAAAGTTTCAGGATCTGTTCCTGCATCTTCCAAAGCTTTTTGGGCAGCAATTACAGCCATATCTGAAGTATTTAAATTTTCCTCCAAATAGCGCCTTTCTTCAATTCCTGTAATAGCTTTAAACTTAGCAATTGTTGTCTTATTATCCTGCGGAAAACCTGTTCCGTCAAGATTGTAGAATTCATGATTGTCAAAGTCAGCATTTGCGGTTATAACTTTGGGGATATAACTACCTGTGCCGGTAATTTTAATATTCATCTGACTTTTAAATTAAGATTAAACTCCGAATGTACTAATTACAAATATAGTGAGCTTTAAACAAAATGGAAAAATAAACTGAAAGGTGACGAAAGTCACAAAATGAAAGATGCCTGAAAATAGTGTCGGAATTATTTCCGAATAAAACTTTCAGGCATCTTTAAAAACTTATGCATCCATATACTCCTCAATAGGAGGGCAGGTGCACATTAGGTTTCTGTCTCCAAATGCTTCGTCTACACGTCTTACGCTTGGCCAGAATTTGTTTTCTGATACATAATTTAACGGGTAAGCTGCTTTTTCTCTTGTGTAAGAGAATTTCCATTCATCTGAAGTTAGCATGGTAATAGTATGCGGTGCATTTTTAAGCACGTTATCTTCTTCGCTATCCAGTTCTTCAATTTCCTGTCTAATGGAAATTAATGCATCACAGAATCTATCCAGTTCAGCTTTGCTTTCACTTTCGGTAGGTTCTATCATCATGGTTCCAGCCACAGGGAAAGAAACAGTAGGGGCATGGAAGCCGTAATCTATCAATCGCTTGGCGATATCTACCACTTCAATTCCATTTTCTTTAAATGGACGACAATCTAAGATCATCTCGTGAGCGGCGCGGCCACGTTCTCCAGAATATAATGTTTTATAATGCTCGTTTAAACGCTCTTTTATGTAATTGGCGTTAAGAATTGCATATTCCGTTGCTTTTTGAAGTCCTTTGCTGCCCAACATGGTTATGTATCCATAAGAAATAAGGCAAACCAAAGAAGAACCCCATGGTGCTGAAGAAATTGCGCCAATAGCATTTTCTCCGCCAGTTTTTATTACCGGGTTTCCTGGTAAAAATGGTTTTAATTGTTCTGCAACACAAATTGGTCCAACTCCAGGACCACCGCCTCCATGAGGAATTGCAAAGGTTTTATGTAGGTTTAAGTGACAAACATCGGCGCCAATTACTCCAGGGTTAGTTAAACCAACCTGGGCATTCATATTTGCACCATCCATATAAACCTGCCCACCATTATTGTGAATAATTTGCGTGATTTCTTTAATAGCCGATTCAAAAACCCCGTGGGTAGATGGATAGGTTACCATTAATGCGGCAAGGTTATCTTTATGTTTTATCGCTTTTTCGCGAAGATCGTCTACATCTATATTTCCGTTTTCTGAAGCTTTAGTTACCACAACTTTCATTCCCGCCATTACTGCGGAAGCTGGGTTAGTACCGTGAGCCGAAGAAGGAATTAAACATATATTTCTATGACCTTCCCCTTTAGATTCGTGGTAAGCTCTAATAGTCATTAAGCCGGCATATTCCCCCTGCGCACCAGAATTTGGCTGAAGCGAAGTTGCAGAAAATCCAGTGATCTCGGTTAATTGATCTTCCAGTCTTTTTAATACGATCTGGTAACCTTCTGCCTGTTCTACCGGTACAAATGGGTGAATATTTCCCCATTGCGGATTGCTTAATGGAAGCATTTCTGAAGCTGCGTTTAATTTCATGGTACAGCTTCCAAGCGAAATCATAGACTGGTTCAAAGAAAGATCTTTGCGTTCCAGTTTCTTGATATAACGCATCAATTCAGTTTCTGAATGGTAAAGGTTGAATACTTTATGCGTTAAAAATTCGGTTTTTCTCTGTAATGCTGAAGGAATTGCAGATTCCTCTTTTAAGCTTTCAATTTCATTAGATTTTTCACCTGAAACTGCAGCGAAAACTTTCAAAATATTATTGATGTCTTCCTGGGTTGTAGTTTCATTTAAAGAAATACAAACCGTTTCGGCATCAGGATAATAGAAATTGATTTCGTTCTTTTCGGCTTCAGCTTTAATTTTTTGAGCATCAGCTTTAACCTGAAGCGTATCAAAGTAAGCTGAATTAAGCTGCTTCACACCCATTTTCTCAAGTTCTTCAGCTAAAGTAACTGTAGAAAAATGAACGGTATTAGCAATATATTTTAGACCATCGGGTCCGTGGTAAACTGCATACATTCCCGCCATCACAGCCAGTAAAACCTGCGCGGTACAAATGTTAGAAGTAGCGCGGTCACGTTTAATATGCTGCTCGCGGGTTTGGAGCGCCATTCTTAGAGCGTGGTTCCCGTCAAGATCTTTGGTTACCCCAATAATTCTTCCGGGAAGATTTCTTTTATATTCTTCTTTAGTAGCAAAATAAGCAGCGTGAGGCCCACCATAACCTAATGGAATTCCAAAACGCTGAGTGGTTCCCACAACTACATCTACACCAAGTTCTCCCGGTGCCTGTAGTTTAACTAAACTCAAAATATCGGCAGCAACAGCTACTTTTATATCAGCATCTTTACATTTTGATACAAAATCGGCATAGTCAAAAACCTGTCCGAATTTCCCTGGATATTGTACTAAAGCTCCAAAGAATTTATCATTAAAATCAAATTCTTCATGATTACCAACCACTAGCTCGATGCCCATAAAATCGGCACGAGTTTTAATAAGATCTATGGTTTGTGGTAACGCCTGTTCAGAAACAAAGAATTTATTTACTTCATCTTTCTTTTGCTTACGATCGCGAACAGCAAATAAAAGTCCCATAGCTTCTGCCGCTGCAGTAGATTCATCTAAAAGCGAGGCATTGGCAATTTCCATTCCGGTAAGATCGCTTACCATAGTTTGAAAATTTAATAAAGCTTCCAGTCTTCCCTGGGCAATTTCTGCCTGGTAAGGCGTATAAGCTGTATACCAACCCGGATTTTCCAAAATATTTCGTTGTATCACCGCTGGTAATATTCCCTGGTGGTAACCAAGACCTATATAAGTCTTAAAAACCTTGTTTTTTGCAGCTAGTTTACCAATATGCTCGGCATATTGATTTTCGCTAAGTGCAGCAGGTAAATTTAGGGGTGATTTTAAACGAATATCGTCGGGGATGGTTTCGTATATTAACTGTTCTAACGAATCTACACCAATGGTGTCCAACATTGCCTGGAGATTGCTTTCTCTGGGGCCAATATGGCGTAGGGCAAAAGAATCTGTTCTCATTAAAATAAAGTTGTGTTTTGTGCTGCAAAAGTACATATTTTAAACGTAAATTTTTAGTGATTAGACATATACACTTGTTAAGATTTATAACGTCAGTTTTGGTTGCAGGAAGAATGATTAATTTAGCAGGATGCAGCGTTTTAAAAATATATTGGATTTCTATATAAATAGCAGTCTGCACGTGGCTTTGGCCGTGGTTTCATTAAGCTTAATAAGCTTCCTGGAATTCAATATTGAAATTGATAAAAACCTGCTGTTTTTTATTTTCTTCGGAAGCATTACCGGCTATAATTTTGTGAAGTATGCCGGCATCGCTAAACTGCATCACGCCAGCCTTGCCCGAAACCTAAAACTTATACAGATTTTCTCCTTTTTTTGCTTCGTGGCTTTGCTGTATTTTGCTTTTCAGCAGGAATTAAAAATACTTTTAGCTTCTGCTATTTTGGGCGTTTTTACTTTACTGTATGCTATTCCTCTAGGTAAAAACAGGCAAAATCTTAGAAATATTGGTGGGATTAAAATTTTTATTATTGCCGTGGTTTGGGCCGGAGTGACTGTTATTTTACCCTTGATGGATCAGGTTAATTTAAAGGAAATCGGTCTCACTTTTTTTCAGCGTTTTTTCTTTGTGATCGCTATAACGCTTCCGTTTGAGATAAGGGATTTAAAGTTTGATTCTGGGAATTTAAATACAATTCCGCAGCAAATTGGAATAACGAATACTAAAAAAATCGGTTATATATTATTAGGGATTATACTATTCCTGGAATTACTGAAATCTTATTTTTCTGTAACCAACGTAATTGCTTTAAGTCTTACCTTATTGGTTTCAGCGTATTTTATTAAAGCAGCACGGATAGATCAGGGAGGATATTATTCAGCCTTTTGGGTAGAGGGAATTCCGGTCTTCTGGTTGTTAAGTTGGGTGGTGATTAATGCTTCTTTTTAGTCATTTCTTGTTCCATCTTTATTTTCCAGGCCTTTTTTTCTTCTTCCGTACAGGTTTTAAGCTTAGATTTTTTTATTAAATGGGTGAGCTTAGTGTTTTTGGAAGTGTACCTGCGGCAGGGTTTGCATAAAAGCAAGTGCATTAACATTGAGATTTTTTCGCGTGTTCCAGCCTCCTTATATTGGCTTTTGTCGCAGCAATTTTCTGCTTTTGAACAGTCAAAAATGAAAAATTTTCTTTTCGGCATAACTTAGAACCAGTTTTTTTCAAGGCATGCGGCCAATGCGGTGCGCGCCCTGTGAATGATTACCCAAAGGTTAGACGGACTAATATTAAATTCTTTACATACAGCCTCAGTATCAGCCTCGTCAATGGTTTTCATCTTAAAGATGGCGGCGTGTTTTTCGTTTATTTGATCGAGACATTCTAAAATAGCCATTCCCAACTCGGTGTTTTCCATCTCATCCTCGGCAGTACGATCAAAAGCATCGGCTACCTGTTCCTCCATCCAATCGCCATTATTTTCAGAATCTGAATAATTAATGCGAACTTCAGCCTGACCTTTTATAGAGTTTATCTTTCGGTAATAATCTATGATTTTTCGCTTCAAAATAGAAATAAGCCATGTGCGCTCTGTAGCCCTTCCTTCAAAATTATCTTTAGAATTGAGGCCTGCTAGAAAAGTTTCAGAAATTAAATCGTTTGCCACCTCGCGATCGTTAACCCTAACAATAGCGTAATTAAATAGGTAATCGGAATATTTATCCACCCATTTTGTAGGATCGAGTTTATGAGTTGGCATAGGCTTACTTCAAGGTCAAATCAAAATTAACAAAAGTTATTGACATTATAAGTTATAGATCTTATAAGGTTTTTAAGGCTGAAATTGGATAAAAAAAGAAAAGGTTGTCTGAAATAATCGTCATCCTGAATTTATTTCAGGATCTAAAATATTATTAATTAAAACATGTTAGAAGCTAAAACAAGTTCAGCTTAACAACACGAAGGTTTATCAGACAACCTTCTTATTAATTTTACTTCTCAATTAATCCGGCGCGTTTTAATAAGGCATCGGGTTTTGGTTCTTTTCCGCGGAACTTCTTATAAAGCGTCATCGGGTGATCTGTACCGCCTTGCGAAAGAATATTTGTCTTGAATTTATTCGCAACTTCCCTGCTAAAGATTCCGTTTTGCTGAAAATACTCAAAGGTATCGGCATCTAATACTTCTGCCCATTTATAGGAATAATAACCTGCAGAATATCCGCCCTGGAAAATATGTGAGAACGCCGTGCTCATACAGTTTTCAGCAACATTTGGGAATAATTTTGTACGCTCGAAAGCTTTGTCTTCGTTTGTCTTAACATCTTTAATTGTTGAAGGATCTACTCCGTGCCAGCTGAGGTCTAACATTCCGAAGCTCAACTGTCTTACCGTGGCCATTCCTTCCTGAAAATTAGCCGATTCTTTAATTTTCTGAACCAATTCCATAGGAATTATTTCGCCGGTTTCGTAATGTTTGGCAAATAACTGAAGCGCTTCCTTCTCATAACACCAGTTTTCTAATAACTGACTTGGAAGTTCTACAAAATCCCAATAGACATTCGCACCCGATAAACTTGGATATTCAGTATCACCCAACATCCCGTGAAGCGCGTGACCAAATTCGTGGAATAGCGTGGTAACCTCGTTAAAAGTTAATAATGAAGGTTGTTTTTTAGAAGGTTTGGTAAAGTTGCAAACAATAGAAATATGCGGGCGTTCTTCCTCGCCATTTTTCTTGTATTGCGATTTGTAACCCGTCATCCAGGCGCCATCTCTTTTTCCCGGTCTTGGGTGGAAATCGGCATAAAACAGGGCCATTTCTTTATTATTCTCGTCAAGTACCTGATAGGTTTTTACATCTTCATGATATTTATCTACATCAAAAACTTCTTTAAAACTAAGGCCGTAAAGTTTTTGAGCTACCGTGAAAACTCCGTCTATTACATTCTCAAGTTTGAAATATGGCTTTAGTTTTTCGTCATCGAGATTGAATAATTTCTGCTTTAATTTTTCGCTGTAAAAAGCGGCATCCCATTTTTGTAACTGGTCAATTCCATCCAGATCTTTTGCGAAATTTTCTAACTCTTTAAATTCGCGCTCGGCAGCAGGTTTTGCTTTTTCAAGAATTTCGTCTAAAAAGCTGTTTACTTTTTCCGGGGTTTCAGCCATACGCTCTTCCAATACGAAATGTGCGTGTGTTTTATAACCTAAAAGTTGAGCGCGCTGGTATCTTAACTTAGCAATTTGCAGCACATTTTCCTGGTTGTCTAATTCGTCGCCGTGAAATCCTTTAGATCCAAAAGCAAGTGCCATTTTCTTGCGCAGTTCCCTGTTTTCAGCATATTTCATAAAAGGAAGGTAGCTGGGGTATTCAAGGGTAAAGATCCAGCCTTCTTTTTCTTTGGAAGCTGCTACTTGTGCAGCTTCTTCTTTAAAACTTTCCGGTAGGCCTTTTAGATCATTTTCATCGGTAAGATGTAATTCGAATTTGTTGGTTTCGGCAAGTACATTTTGGCCAAAATCAAGGCTTAATTTTGAAAGTTTTTTATCTATATCCCTAAGTTCGTTTTGCTTTTCGATAGGGAGGTTGGCTCCGTTTCGCGAGAATGCCTTGTATTTTCGGTCTAAAAGCGTTTTTTGCTCGGTATTCAGGTCAAGCTGATCTTTCTTATTGTAAACAGATTTCACTTTTTCAAAAAGTGCTTTATTCAGAATAATATCATTTCTGAATTCTGATAAAAGCGGGGAAACTTCCTGGGCAATTTGCTGAATTTCCTCATTGGTTTCCGCAGAATTAAGATTGAAAAATATACTGGTTACTCTATCTAATTTTTCTCCTGAAAATTCTAAAGTTTCAATGGTATTTGGGAAAGTAGCTTCGTCGGCATTTGATGCAATCGCATTGATTTCTTCCCTCGCCATTTCAATGGCCTTTATTATAGCTGGTTTAAAATGCTCGTTCTCAATTTTGGAAAATGGAGCGTGATCAAATTCTTGTAATAGTGGATTATTTTGAGTAGTCATTATATCTTCTTTGTTTTAATGGTCTAATTTATTTATTAATCACGGGCTAACCGAGAGGACAGATGTACTTAACCTAAATTTGACGTTTTTAATAACTTTTTTTAACACAAAACAGTATTTTTCTTTAAAAAAATGTATATTCGACGCTTAAATTATTGTAGTAGCTTTAAAGTTTTTCTGGTTTAAATATTTAGAATGGTTAATAAATAATTTTTTACAGATTTAGGTAAGTTTACTACAAAGAAAGCCACGTCGCAAGACGTGGCTTTTGTTATTTTTTCACCTTTTTGGCGCCTTCAATCACTTTCTCTTTTAGTCCTTCTTTATAGACTAATATCTTATCTAAAGTACATTTATCTGAGGTTCCTATAATTTGAGCGGCAAGGATTCCTGCGTTTTTTGCTCCATTTAATGCTACCGTGGCAACCGGAACTCCGCCGGGCATTTGTAAAATTGATAAAACCGAATCCCAACCATCTATAGAGTTGCTGGATTTTACCGGCACACCAATTACTGGAAGCGGGGAAAGCGATGCAATCATTCCCGGCAGGTGAGCTGCGCCTCCGGCACCGGCTATAATTACTTTAATCCCACGCTCGTGTGCGGTTTTTCCGTATTCAAATAATTTTTCCGGGGTGCGATGAGCAGAAACGATATCTACTTCTACTTCCAGGTCAAAACCTTCCAGGATGTCTATTGCATCCTGCATTACCGGTAAATCGCTGGTGCTTCCCATTATTACTGCTACTTTGCTCATAATTTTATGTTCAAAAAACTTCGAAAAGTTTATTATTTAGAAATAACTTTAATTGAATTCTTAACCTCTTCGGCTATTTTTCTTGCTTCAGCCAGGTCTTTGTTGACAATGGTTACGTGACCCATTTTTCTAAAAGGGCGCGTGATTTTCTTGCCATAAATATGAGGAGTAACGCCCGGCATCTTCATTATTTTTTCAATATTCTCATAAACCACTTCCCCTTCGTGTGCTGCATCGCCCACTAAATTTACCATAATTCCGCCCACTTTACTATCGGTTATTCCTAGCGGAAGATCTAGAATAGCGCGAATATGTTGTTCAAACTGGTTAGTGTAACTTGCTTCAATACTGTAATGCCCACTGTTGTGAGGTCTTGGTGCAACTTCGTTTACCAGGATTTCATCATTTTCTGTCTGAAACATTTCTACCGCCAGTAAGCCTACATGTTCAAATGCTTCGGAAACCTTAACCGCCAGTTCCCTGGCTTTTTGTGCTACGGAATCTTCAATTCTTGCAGGGCAGATCACATATTCTACCTGGTTTGCCGTAGGATGAAATTCCATTTCTACCACGGGATAGGTTTTTACTTCCCCTGAAGCCGATCTTGCAACGATCACGGCCAGTTCATTTTTAAAGGGAACAAGGTTTTCCGCAATACACTCGGCATTTGGAAGATCGTTTAATGCTTCTTGATTTTTTATCACAGAAACGCCTTTGCCGTCATAACCTCCGGTGGTGCTTTTCCAAACAAATGGAAAACTAATTTTTCTGTTTTCAAGTGCAGAAATTAATTCTTTTTTACTTGAAAAAACTTCAAAATCAGCCGTTGGGATTTGATGTTTTTTATAGAAATTCTTTTGAATTCCTTTATTCTGTATTTTCTCTAAAGTTTCAGCCGAGGGATAGGTTTTAATGCCTTCCCGGGCTAATTGCTTTAAGGCTTCAATATTTACGCCTTCAATTTCAAAAGTGAGGACGTCAACTTTTCTTCCGAAGTTAACTACGGTATCAAAATCCATAAGATCACCGGTTTCAAAGTAATCACAAGCAATTTTACAGGGTGCTTCAGGATTTGGCTCCAAAACATTAGTTTGAATATCGTATTTACGAGTTTCGTAGAGCATCATTTTGCCTAACTGCCCGCCGCCTAGAATTCCTAATTTAAAGTTTGAAGAAAAATAATTGATCATACCGTAAAAGTTTCAGCAAAAATAAATTTTTAGGTCAAGTTGTGCTATTATTCTTATGGAAATCTGGCAGTTTGGGTTGTTAAGAATCCTTATCTTTGCTCTTTAAAATTTTTCAGATTTGATAAAACTACACGATTTAGAGTTTGAGCCTTATATTTCAGAAAAAGAGATCAATGCCGCTATAGAAAAAGTGGCCGATAAGTTGAATGAAGATTATAGCGATGCTAATCCTATATTTTTAGGAGTGCTTAACGGTTCCTTTATGTTTGCGAGTGAAGTCATAAAGAGATTTAATGCAGATTGCGAAGTTAGTTTTGTGAAACTAGGTTCTTACGAGGGTACCAAAACAACCGGAAATGTAAAAACGCTCCTGGGGTTAAATCAATCTTTAAAAGACCGGCATGTAATTTTACTGGAAGATATTGTGGATACCGGTAATACTTTAGAAGAAATAAACAAAATTCTTCTAAAAGAAGAAGTGGCCAACTATGAAGTGGCAACCTTATTTTACAAACCTGAAGCTTATAAAAAAGAGTTCAATATTAAATATAAGGGAATTGAAATCCCTAATAAATTTATTGTAGGTTATGGTCTTGACTATGATGGTTTAGGGCGCAACTTAACGCAAATCTATAAACGTAAAGAAAACATGACAAATTTGGTTTTGTTCGGCCCTCCCGGCGCCGGCAAAGGAACTCAGGCAGACATCTTAAAAGAAAAATATCAACTTATACATATTTCTACCGGAGATGTTTTTAGGTTTAATATTAAGAATGAAACCGAATTAGGGCTGCACGCCAAATCTTTTATGGATAAAGGCCAGTTAGTTCCCGATGAAGTAACGATAAAAATGTTGAATGCCGAAGTTGATAAAAATGAAGGCGCTAACGGATTTATTTTTGATGGTTTCCCTAGAACTGCAGCCCAGGCTGATGCTTTAGCTGAATTGCTAAAGTTGAAGAATACCGAAGTGACCGCAATGATCGCTTTAGAAGTGGATGATGAGGTTCTAGTTAATAGGCTATTGGAAAGAGGAAAAACTTCTGGAAGAAAAGATGATGCAGATGAATCTGTGATAAGAAATAGGATTAAGGTTTACTATGATGAAACTGCGATCCTGAAAGAATACTATAAGAAACAAGACAAATATTACGGTGTGGACGGGGTTGGTTCTATAGAGGAAATCACCCAACGCCTAAGTGCTGTAATTGATAAGCTACAGGCTTAATATCTCATTGAGATTTATTACAATTTAAACCTGCTGGGTTTTCCAGAGGTTTCTGAATTAATTTTTAAGAATATGACTGAAGGTAATTTTGTTGACTATGTAAAGATTCATGTGGCTTCCGGAAAGGGAGGAAGTGGATCTTCACATTTACACCGTGAAAAGTATATCGCAAAGGGCGGTCCCGATGGTGGTGATGGTGGTCGTGGTGGCCATGTAATTGTAAAAGGTAACAAAAACCTCTGGACACTTTATCATTTAAAATTTAAAAGGCACATACGAGCCGAACACGGTAGTAACGGAAGCAAACAGCGTAGCACGGGAGCAGAGGGTTCTGATGAATTTATTGAAGTGCCTTTGGGAACCGTAATTCGCGACACCGAAACTCAAAAAGTTATTCACGAAATTACCGAAGACGGAAAGGAATATCTCGTTGCTGAAGGAGGAATGGGAGGTCGTGGAAACTGGCATTTTAAAAGTTCTACAAATCAGACGCCAAGATATTCTCAACCGGGAATTGATGGGGCAGAAGTAGATATCACCCTGGAATTAAAAGTTCTGGCAGACGTTGGATTGGTTGGTTTCCCTAATGCCGGAAAATCTACTTTATTGTCGGTAATTACGGCTGCAAAACCTAAGATTGCTGATTATGAGTTTACTACTTTAAAACCTAATTTGGGAATTGTAGAGTATCGTGATTTTAAAACCTTTGTAGTTGCTGATATTCCGGGAATTATTGAAGGTGCTGCCGAAGGTAGAGGAATTGGACATCGCTTTTTAAGACATATAGAGCGAAACTCAACGCTTTTATTTTTAATTCCTGCTGATGCTCCCAATATTTCAGAACAATACGAAATTCTCCTAGACGAATTAAGACGATATA
Source organism: Salegentibacter sp. Hel_I_6 (assembly GCF_000745315.1). Classification (NCBI taxonomy): domain Bacteria; kingdom Pseudomonadati; phylum Bacteroidota; class Flavobacteriia; order Flavobacteriales; family Flavobacteriaceae; genus Salegentibacter; species Salegentibacter sp. Hel_I_6. Next base: position 2,606,302 of record NZ_JQNQ01000001.1, read on the forward strand.
ATCCTGAAATGCTAGATAAAGACAGACTTATTGCTATTTCTAAAAGCGATATGTTAGATGCTGAATTAAAGTTGGAAATGAAACATGAATTAGATAAAAATTTAGGAGCTCCATATATTTTTATTTCTTCTGTAGCGCAACAGGGGCTAACCGAACTTAAAGATAGGTTGTGGGAAATGCTAAATAAAGAAACTTCTTAAATTATAGGTTTTAAACGCTTAGAGAGATCTTGGATTTGTGTTAATCTTTAGATTTCCTGAATGGTTTTTGATTAAATTTATGCAGCGTTGATGTATTTCAACGCTGTATTTTTTTGTAAAAAAGTGAAAATTAGATCTTATGAAGTTTATAAAACTATTTATTGTTTGTGTAATAATAGCCTCTTGTAACACCCCAAAAGCAGTGTATGATTATGATGATACTGTCAACTTCAATCAATATAATACTTACGAATTTTTTCCCGATTTTCAATCGGGACTTTCGCAGTTAGATGAAACCCGACTTATAGCCAGTTTAAAAAATGGTATGGAAAGTAAAGGCTTTTCGATTTCAAAAGAACCTGATATTTATGTAAATGCTTACTCCAGGGAGTTTATGGATCAAAACCGTAGTAGTATAGGTGTTGGTATTGGCGGAGGAGGCCGCGGTGGTGGAGTAGGTGTTTCGGGGGGTATTCCTATAGAGAACAATTCAGTGATTCTTGAAGTGACTGTAGATTTTATTAATGCAGAAGAGGATTCTTTAATTTGGCAGGCTGTTGTTGAGACTAAGTTTAATCCTAATGCATCTCCTGAAGAGCGCAGGGCTATGTTTGATAAGATGATTCAGAAAGCCTTAGAAGGTTATCCACCCAGTAAGTAAATCTTTCTCTTTAAATTCAGAATTATATTCTTATATATTGTTTGATGATTATTTCAGAGTCAAAAAAGTGCTTAAGATATGTCAAAGTGAATTATTTTCTAAACTCAAATTTCCTCTAAAATTTTGATTAAAGTGAGTGTGATTAGAGTGAAAAGACTATTAGAACTTTTCGGATTCTAAATTATTAATAATTACGACTTTCTTCTTAGTTGAATATTAGCAATAAAAAAGCCCCGGAAATTTCCGGGGCTTTTCACATTTTGGTTGGTTAGTTAGTAGCTAACCTATGGAAGAGTTATTCTTGTTCTTCCATTTCTTCAGAATCCGTAGTGTCTTCATCATTCATAATGGTGAATTCACTACGTCTGTTCTTAGCATATTGGGCTGAAGAACAACCTGTAGGTTGTGTACAATCATTAAGTGGCATGCTTTCTCCATATCCTTTAGAAGTTAACCTGCTGCGGTCTATACCGTTTTCAACAAGATACTCTAAAGTAGAAGCTGCACGTCTATCAGAAAGTCCTAAATTATATTGATCTGAACCTCTTGCATCAGCGTGAGAACCGATTTCAATCTTAAGTTCAGGATACTTGTTCATGATGTTTACCACTTTATCAAGAGTAGGTTTAGACTCATCTTTAATAGTAGCTTTATCAAAGTCGAAGTAGATATTACCAACATCTCTTAGCTGTTGTCTACCTGTTTCAAGGTTTGTTTCTCTATCATCGTAATCAACTACAGGAGGAACATAATCTTCTCTTGTGAATACATAAAGATTATCTGAACCTCTTCTGTTAGAAGCAAGGTATCCTTTTTCATTCTCTTCATCAATAACGAAAGCGAAATCATCGTGACCACTATTAACAGTGTTACCAAGATTTTGAGCTTCAGCGAAATCTCCTTCAGATCTATAAACATCAAGATTACCAAATCCCTGGTGACCATCTGATGAGAAGTAAAGTACTCCTTCTTCGCTAATGAAAGGAAATTGCTCCCGGTGTGGAGTATTCACTCCGGCACCAAGATTTTGTGGTTCACCATAAGTACCGTCTTCATTTACATCTACAACATAGATATCAAAAGACCCCTCAGATCCAGGCATATCGCTGGCAAAATAAAGTTTGCTTCCATCTGCACTTAAGCTAGGGTGTTCTGTTGAATATTCATCACTTGTAAAAGGAAGTGCTTCGATATTGTCCCATTCACCATCTACCATTTCTGCACGGAAGATTTTAATATGAGCAACACGAATTCCTTCATCATTCTTTACTCTGTTTTCACTGTTACGGTCAAAGAACATTACCTGGCCATCCTGGCTAAAAGTAGCCGAACTTTCGTGCTCATCGGTATTTATTTTATCTGAAAATAGAACGATATCACTAAGTTCGCCTTCATCAGATATTTCAGCAGTGTAAAGATCTAAAGTTGGCTTTTTGTTCCAGGGATAAACCGGACGTTCCTGATTTCTAGTTGAAGCGAAAACAATACGGTCTTCATAAAAAGCGATACCAAAATCAGCTGAAGCGCTGTTGTTCATAATTTGCTCGGTTGTATAAACGTGAGGAGCAACTGTATCTAATTCACGTGCAAAATCCTCGAAGTTTACTTCTTCTCCGGTGAAAGCACTCATATATTTATCAGCATCATCCTGATCTCCGGTAGCGCGTAAAGAATGTGCAAATCGAAACTGATATTCGGGAGCTGCATTTTCTTCGTGTCTAAGGAAAAGTGTGCGGTAAACTTCCGCAGCACTTTCCATTTGATTAGTGTAGAAATAAGCATCTCCAAGGTTTTGTAAAACCTGTTGATTTTTATCTACAACTTTTTCATAAGCTTCTGCAGCGTCCATGTATGCCCTTTGAGCAAACAGTTTATCTGCTTTCTTTATTTCAGCACTTTGCCCAAAAGCGGCAAGGCCTATAAAAAGAATAAAAAGTGTACTATATAAATTTTTCATGTTTTTCGGTTTTTAGAAGAATCTAGGTGATTTGTCATATCCTTTAGTAAGGCCAAACAGGTCAAGATCAAATAACAACATGATTTCGTGAGTTCCACCTAAATTGTAGTTAGCGAAATCTGATGTGAAATGGTCATAAGCGTAGCCTACTCGTAATGCTGGAGTGATTTTAAAGTTTACCAAACCTGTAATGGTTTCGTTAAACCTATAACCAACTCCGGCCTCAAGCCTTTCGTATAACAAAACGTTGGCAGTAACGTCTACTGCTAACGGAGCACCTTGAACCCCTCTAGCCATAAAGGCGGGCTTCAATTTAAGATCTGGGTTAAGTTGAAAGACATATCCACCGGTTAAATAGTAGTGAATTGCTTCTTCTCCTAAAGCTGCGATCTCCTGTTCGTTCTCAATGTATTTTGAAGTAAACACGTTAGGAGCAGAAGCACCTAAGTAGTAGTTATCTCCAAACCAAAAAGCACCAAGTCCAAATACCGGGAAAACTTCGTTTACGTTTTCCAAAGCAGGATCTCCCGGTTGATTTACTCGCAATCCTGAAAGGCTTGCATCAAAAGTGGTAAGACCACCTTTAAGACCGAAAGAGATTTTACTGTTTTCTCCAGCAGGAAGTACATAGGCGAAATCTGCAGTGATATTGTTTTCTTTTACAATTCCACCAATTTCGTCATGAACTACAGTTAAACCAAGTTCTACCCTTTCACTTACTGGAGTATGGGCAAAGAAGTTGGCGGTGCTTGGAGCACCGTCAACATTTTGCCATTGAGATCTATAAATACCCCCCAGGTTTAGCATACCAGGATCGTCGGTAGCATAGGCCGGGTTAATAACACTCATATTATACATATACTGAGTGAACAGCGGGTCTTGCTGAGCCATACCCTTTACTGAGAAAAGGATAACGACTGCGAATATTAAATATTTTGTGATTGTTTTTTTCATTTCTTTCTAATGTTTATCCTTTTATATTATCTGTTCAAGTATACTTTACCCTGACGTGGCTCTGTGCTTCCGTCGTTAAAGTCTACCACATAGAAATATACACCTACAGGTAGTACATCGTCTCCCAGACTACCAGATTGGTTTGAAGTTCCATCCCAGGTAGGAGTAGAGGCATTACCTTTATACACTGTATTACCCCATCTGTTAAACACAGTAATGTTGTAGTTTGGATATTCTCTTTCAATATTTTCAATTACTAACCTGTCGTTTCTACCGTCTCCGTTTGGCGTAATCGCTTCCGGGAATAGTAGTGCACATTCTTCAAGAGTAACTGTAACAGCTAATCTTTCTGAACTTTCACAACCGTTATCTGAAATAAGTGTTGCGTAGTAAGTAGTTCCATCAGATAGCATTGCGTTGTTGCTTAATGGATCCATACTTTCTGCCGAGTTATACCAGGTAACTTCACCGCTTTCATTAATTTCAGCAGTAAGGTCAGAAATTGTTGGATTGTCAAATTCACATAGTTCATAATCTGAACTAATCGTTGGAGCAGGAGAATCTACAATATTTACCATAATCATAGCAGCTTCAGATTCACATCCTTCGTCTGATGATTGAGTTACATAGTATTCACCATTTACTAATAGATCTTCGTCGCTAACCATCATGGTTAAAGCAGCATCAGAATACCAGATTAAATTAGTTCCATCAGCTTCAAGACGAGCTGCAGTTTCACCATCTATTGCACAGAATGCAACAGCTTCACCAGTGGTTGGAGCTTCTGGAGCTTCACCAAGAGTGATCGTGATTGTAACAGTGTCATCTCCTCCACATTCATCATCTTCTCCGGCAGTAACAGTATAAATAACCTCATAGGTCCCAGCTTCGAAAGCTGAAGGATCCATGATTCCATCAGTAATAACATCACCATCTAAAGTGAACTCACCATCCATATCTGCATCTGCAGAAATCAATGAGAAAAGATCCTGAAGATCGTCGTTACTACAAACAGTTACATTCATATCTTCTCCAGCGTTAGCACCTTGAAGAACTTCGATAGTGAAAGTAGTAGTGTCTTCTCCTTCTACACAAGCAGTGGTTGAATCTACGATATAGGTTAATTCATAAGCTCCACCTTCCATCATCGAAGGATTAAAAGTACCATCTTCATAGCCTTCAAAATATCCATTTTCATTTGCATCATCTGAAAGAAGAGAAAATAGGTCTATACTTTCTTCTGTAGAACAAATGCTTAGATCTTCAATTTCTCCAGCATTAGCCTCTTCTGTGGCTACTACGTTTACAGAAAGCTCTGCTGAGTCTGAACATTCACCATCACCAAGTGTGTAAATTGTGGTAAAGGTGTTTATTGGATTTTCCTGAAAAGAAGCTCTTATCTCTTCAATAGAAGGTTCAAAAGTTCCTTCAGAAGAGAAGTTTCCTTGCAGTAAATTGCGGAAATAATTCCTTATATCTGCTACTGTTGGATCTTCTACTATTTCATTTATACAAACTTCAACACTTCTATCATCACCTACATTAAAACCTTGAGATAATGCGATTTCAAAAGTAGTTGAATCCTCTCCTTCTACACAGTCTACACTTTCGTTAACAGTATAAGTAATTGTGTAAGATCCAGCTTCAAAATCTGAAGGACTAAAAATCCCATTTTCAATTAACTCACCATCAACTGTGAATAAGCCACCTTGAGTTCCCGTAACTTCATTATTAAGATTTACATCTTCATCTGTGGTACAGAAAGTATAGTTATCAAATTCTCCAGCATCTGCTACTTCTACTTCGTTTATTGTAATTGAGATTTCTGAGCTATCTTCACAGTTTTCGTTAGAAACAGTGTATGTAGTAACAAAGGGTTCTGTGAACTCTCCAGCGTTATAGTAGGCGAAAAGTTCTTCTATGCTCGAATCAAATTCCCCGCTCAAGTCTACATCATCCTGCTGACTTTCAAGTAAATCAATTAAAAAGTTTTGAGCTTCTTCAGGATTTGCAAGAAGAGATTCGATTTCGGTTTCGCAATATGCTAGTGTTAAATCATTTCCTGCATTAGGACCTTCAAAAACAGTAATTATAAATGAAGTAGAATCTTCACCTTCTACACAGTCAGTCTCTTCATTAATTGTGTAAGTAATTTCATATTCTCCTTCTTCCATCATTGTAGGATTAAAAATTCCTCCTTCAATAACTTCACCGTCTATTGTAAAGAAGCCACCTTCAACGCCGCCAGTTTGTCCTAGTGATAATTGTACTTCATCATCTGTAGTACATAGTTCAAGATCGCTAAAATCTCCAGCATCAGCTTGCTGCGCAGGAGTGATCTCTACCATTAACATTACTGATAGTATTCCACAATCACCAGTATCTACAGTATATTCTGTTTCGAATATACCAAGACCATTTTGGTCTTCAAATTGTGTCAAAATTTCGGCTGGAGTTGGATTAAAACTTCCTCCTGCCTCAAGACTAGTATTGTTAGAAACAAGGTTTGTAAAGAATGTTCTAATTTGAGCCTCCGTTGGGTTTTCGGCAACTTCATCTTCGCATATTGTAATAGAGACAGGGTTTAACTCCTCTAAATCTTCAGATACGATAATATCGAAGCTTGTAGAGTCAGAAGTTCCTTCTAATACGCAATCAGCAGAATCATCTACGGTATAAGTGATGGTGTAAGTTCCTGCGCCTATTGATGGATCAAAATTACCATCTTCATTAAGAACTCCTTCCTCTGCGGAAAATGTTCCACTGGTGTTCGCGCTGCTATCTAAAATTGAGTCATCTAGAACTATTATTCCAGTATTAAAACAGTCTAAATTGATGTCATCAATTTCACCTGCTTCAGCTGGCTGCAATTGTTGAACTACCGTAGTAATAGCTACAGTAGCATCTCCACAGTCTTCGGTGGAAACAGTGTAGTTTGTTTCAAAAGTTCCAATTCCATCTGCCGCAATATATTGCTGACGAATTTCCGCCGGAGTAGGATTAAATGTGCCGTTTAAAGCCAAATCAGTAATCTGAGCTATTTGAGCTAATAAAAATTCTCTTATTTCACCAGCTGATGGGTTGTCATCCACTTCATCTTCACATAAAGTAACAACTATAGGATCAAATTCTTCAACTTCGGTTTCAACGTTTATAACGAAGCTTGTTTCATCAGAAGTATTTTCTATAACGCAATCTGCAGAATCATCTACAGTATAAGTAATAGTGTAAGGTCCAGCTGCAAGTCCACTTGCATCAAATTGATTGTTCTCAACACCCACTCCTGAAAACTCACCACCTGTATTGGCTTCTGGGTTTAAGTTTGTGAGGGTAGTGAGGTCAATTGTTTGTTCATCATTGCAGAAAATAGTAATATCCTCAAACTCTCCGGCCTCGGCTTCGCGATCATTCTCTATAGTTAAAGATATTTCTATAGCAGACTGGCAATCGTCATCTCCATAAGTGTATGTAGTGCTGAAGGTTTCTTCACCCGCTGGATTGTCTAAATATGTTGAAATATCTCCAATTAATGTTGACAACCCGGGTGTGAATTCCCCGTCAGAAGGAATATCGCCTTCCTGTTCCTCTAATAGATCGTTAAATAAAGCGATAGCTTCTAGAGGATTTTGAATTAATTCGGTAGCATCCGAAACGCATAAAGTTCTAGCAACTTCACTAGTGGACGATGCTTCAACGATAATATCAAAAGTTGTAGAATCACTAGTTCCTGGTTCCACACAGAATGCGGAATCATCTACAGCGTAGGTGATAGTATAAGTGCCTGGGCCAACTTCTGATGGGTTGAATTGGTTGTTTTCTACTCCTTCTCCAGAGAATGTTCCTCCTAAATTGGCATCTTCATTATTGTTTGTAAGAGTAGTAAGGTCGATAAGTTGTTCGTCATTACATTCAACTAATTGGTCGTCAAAATCTCCCGCATTCGCCGGTTGAAGTTCTTGCACTTCGGTAGTGATTACTATACTGGCTTCACCGCATTCCTGTGTTTGAACCGTATAAGTAGTTTCAAAAGTTCCAATTCCGTTTGCAGCTAAATATTGTTGGCGGATCTCAGAAGATGTTGGTTCGAAAGTTCCATTTAATCGTAGATTTGTTCTCTGAGCAACCTGGGCTAAGAAAAATTCTCTTATTTGCCCTGCCGAAGGATTATCATTCACTTCATCTTCACAGAGAGTAACTGAAATAGGATCAAATTGCTGTATTTCTCCGGTAAGAGTTATTGTAAACTGAGTTGATTCTTCGCCTGCTATACATCCTGTAGATTCGTCTACAGTATAAGTAATAGTATATTCACCAGGGGATTGGGATGTATTGAACTGATTGTTTTCAACTCCTTCACCAGAAAAGGTTCCACCTTCAATAAAGGTATCATCATTATTTTCTAATTGAGTGAGATCGAATAAGGTTGCTGAGGCACACCCTAAAGTTAAATCGTCATAACTACCGGCATTGGCTTCTTCTGTGTCCGCTACTACTACTGATGCTGTTATTGCTTCACATTCATCATCAATTGTATACGTTGTCTCAAAAGTGCCGATGGGGTCATTTTCGTACTGAGCGACCAATTCTTCTGGGGTAGGATCAAAAGTCCCAGGTCCAGGGTTGCCAATTAAGGTTAAGAAAAAGCCTCTAAAATCATTAGCATCTGGATTATCCATTATTTCGTCAACACAAACTTCTGCACTAACCGTGCTCAAAAGCGGCTCCCCTAAAGTCACCGTTACCGCAACTCTATCTTCAGCAGGAGTCTCACATGGAGGAAGCGGGCTTCCTCTTTCATTAACTACCTGGCCTGCATAGTATGTTTGGCCGTCAATTAGTTGTGTAGAGGGTGCCAATGGAGAATTTCCATTTTGAGAACGGTACCATCTAATGGCTTGGGTGTTATCATATGTTCCTTCTGCTTCTAAATCCGCAACTGTCGAATCTTCACAAAAAGTTTGTGCTGTTTCAGCTTCAGGAGCTTCAATTTGATTGGGATTAAACCCAACTGAAACTCTTTGTGATGGACAGGTATTGCTGCCCGGATCTTGAGAACCATCAGGTACTTGGGCAACAAAGTAACTGTTTCCAGATACCAATGGCCCTGTTAATGGTGTGGTAGACTCCTCACTGTCATAAACTTCTATTGAGTAATCATCTAAAGCAACAAAAATATTCGCTAAATTTTCAGCGGAATAGTTAGCTGGTGTACAGGTAGTAAATTCAAAACCTGCTACAATACTATTAGTAATAGTATTTTGAGGTCGTTGTTGACTATTAACTGTAACTTCAATAGCAATACGCTCACATTGTCCAGATTCTCCACCTACAAAATAGGTTTCTCCATCCGCAAGAAGTTCATCTTGCGGGATGGCTTGAGTATCATTTGCGTTATCATCTGTCTGGTAAACCGGGAAACCATCGGTATCTAGTTCGCTAACAGTTTGTGTAAAACAAAAAGTTTGTGAAGCAGGAAAATCTCCTGCTTCAGGGCAGTCTTCTTGCCCAAATGAGGGCAGAGTTCCAATTAACAATACAAAGGCGAAAAGGAACCAATTCGTTCCCTTCCTCCCAAAAGTAAAATTTTGCATAGGCTAGGTGTTAAAATTCAATTATTAGTATTAGGTTTAAAAAATTTTAGCAGCACAAATATTAAAATAATTTTTAACATTGTGAGTTAAACTATGTACTACTTTAACAAAATTTATCATTTGATGTTTATAACCTCACATTTTGTTAAACGATACTTGGAGCTTTAGTACGATAATCGCAATAAATTTATGAAAAAATTAGTAGGATGAAGAATAAATTATTAATAATTACAATATTAGCTCTTATAGGAGTAACGCCGGTTACGGCTCAATCTTCTCTTAAAATTGGAGAAGAATATCTTAAAAAAAACCAAATAAGTCAGGCTAAAAGGTTTTTTCAAGAGCATCCAGAGAATATAAAGGCTATAGAATACCTCGGCGATATTGCCAGTTTTGAGAAAAAATGGGATTTGGCCATTAAACATTATGAAAAATTGGTGGAAAACCAGCCTAACTCTTCCGCATATAACTTCAAGCTTGGTGGTGCTATGGGTATGAAAGCTATAGAGATCTCTAAGTTTAGAGCTGCGTTAATGTTAGGTGATATTAAATCATATCTCAATAAAGCAGCTGAGCTGGATAAAAATCATGCAGAAGTCCGTCGTGCGTTAGTTGAGCTTTATATGCAATTACCATCTATAGTTGGAGGTAGTAAAGATGTGGCCCAGCAATATGTAAAAGAGCTCGAATCTATAAATAAAGTAGATGCCTATTTAGCCAAGGCATATATTTCTAAAGTAGAAGAGGATGAAGAGGCGACAAAAATAGCGGTGAAAAATGCAGTAAGTGAAGCAATTAGCGATAAGAGTTTAATTGAGCGCAATTACCAAAATTATGAGCTTGGCGAAAGGGCTGCAGCATTTGGTATCATGCCAGATTCTGCTATTTATTTTCTTGAAAACTATGTAGAAAATTACAACTATAAAGATCTAAAATCCCCTGCCTGGGCACATTTTCATATTGCTAAAATTCAGGCTTCTCGAGATAATAAAGATAAAGCTCTGGTTCACGTAAATAAGGCTCTCGCTAATAAATTCGATTTTCCCGAAGCAGAAAAGCTGAAACAACAAATATTAGAGATGTAAGCGAAGGGCTTTTTCCCTATTGCTTACTTATATTTGCAGCCAGAAAAAGAGTAGGAAATTGCCAGGTTAATGGCAGATCAAATTGAATTTCATGAAACTTCATTTTATAGCAATAGGTGGCAGCGCTATGCATAGCCTTGCCCTGGCACTTCATTACAAAGGAAATAAGATTACCGGAAGCGACGACGCAATTTATGAGCCTTCCAAATCGGCTTTGGAAAAAGAGGGTTTGTTGCCTGAAAATTTCGGCTGGTTTCCCGAAAAGCTAACAAAAGATCTGGACGCGGTGGTGCTGGGAATGCACGCAAAAAAAGACAATCCTGAACTAAAAAAAGCTGAGGAGTTAGGATTAAAAATATATTCTTATCCTGAGTTCCTTTTTGAACTTTCCAAAGAAAAAACCCGTGTAGTAATTGGTGGGTCTCACGGTAAAACTACGATTACGGCTATGATAATTCACGTAATGCATTATCACGGAAAAGAAATAGATTATATGCTTGGCGCCCCGGTTAGAGGAATTGAGAAAACCATTAATTTAAGTGATGAAAATGATTTTATGCTAATTGAAGGAGATGAATATCCTGCTTCAGCTATAGATCTTCGCCCTAAATTTCATTTATATCAACCTAATATTGCTTTGCTTAGTGGGATAGCCTGGGACCATATTAATGTTTTTCCAACTTTTGAAAATTATGTAGAGCAGTTTCAGCTTTTTATAAATTCAATAGTAAAAGGAGGGATCCTTGTTTATAATGAAGAAGATGAAACTTTAAAAAAACTTGCTGAAAATACTGAAAATCAAATTAGGAAACACCCTTATACTACCCCAGAATATCACATTGATGATGGAGAAACCATTTTAGAAACTTCAGAAGGTGATATGCCTTTGGAAATTTTTGGAAAGCATAATATGAATAATCTCGCCGGTGCAAAATGGATTTGCCAGCATATGGGAATTGACGAAGACGATTTCTATGAAGCGATGACGGAGTTTGAAGGTGCGAGCAGAAGGTTAGAGAAGATTTTTGAGGGAAATAACGGGATAATTTTCAAAGATTTTGCGCACAGCCCTTCTAAAGTTAAAGCCAGCACCCAGGCTGTTAAGGAACAATATCCTGATAAAAAATTAGTAGCTTGTTTAGAATTACATACTTTTAGTAGCTTAAATTCCGAATTTATTGAGCAATATAAAGATACGTTAGTAAAAGCTGATGAAGCTATTGTTTTTTATTCTCCTGAGGCAATTGCACAAAAACAAATGCAAGCTATTTCTCCTGAAGACATAAAAACGGCTTTTAATAAAACCGACCTGGAGGTAATTTCTGAAACTACCGCTTTACAAGCTATTCTAAAATCAAAAGATCTTAATAATTCTGTTTTGCTTTTAATGACAAGTGGGACTTTTGGTCATTTAGATATGGAGGAATTAAAAGCTCTTTATTAATCTAAAAGCTTCATTTTGAGTAGTTTTTATAAAGATAAAGAATCATTTTTTATCTTTATAAAACTATGGGGCATGAAAATCAAATTGGTTTTGGTATTAAATCCTGGGCAGAAGACGACAGGCCCAGGGAAAAGTTACTTCAAAAAGGGAAAGTTAGTCTAAGTGATGCTGAACTTATCGCTATATTAATCGGGTCGGGAAGTCGCAATGAATCAGCGGTACAATTAAGTAAACGCATTTTGGCTTCCACCGGAAATCAACTTAGCGATCTCGGCAAGCTTTCAGTAAAAAAACTTTGTGAATTTAAAGGCATAGGCCCTGCTAAAGCAGTGAGTATTGTAGCTGCTATGGAACTTGGTCGCAGGCGAAGAGCAGAAGAAGCACTTGAGAAAAAGAAAATAACTTCCAGTGCTTCGGTTTTTGAGTTGATGCAACCTATAATTGGTGAGCTATATCACGAAGAGTTCTGGATTATCTATCTTAATAATTCAAATAAAGTTATAGAACAATTACAACTAAGTAAAGGCGGAATTACCGGTACTTTGGTAGATGTGCGTATTACTTTGAGGAAAGCGCTGGAAGTTGGCGCCACTTCTATAATTTTGGCTCATAACCATCCCTCAGGAACCTTAAAGCCCAGTGAAGCCGATAAACAGCTAACCCAAAAGCTTAAAACCGCCGCGCAAAGTTTAGATATAAAGGTGTTAGACCATCTTATTGTTACCGAAAAATCATACTTTAGCTTTGCAGATGAAGGCGTACTCTAAATTGTTTAAATGCTATTAATTTATACCCAGAAAATCACCCCGCGAATAGTTTATACTTTTAAACATATTTGCACTAATATTCTGGGAATTTCCATAAAATTCACTACTAAAATAGAAGAGTTTATTGCCCACGAGGGAATGAAGCTTTCTTATGGAAAGCAAGCCCTTGGGAACGAATTATTCGTGCAAAAAGTTGGTCTTTTGCTCGAGCAGGGCTTAAGCGAGGTAGAAATAAAAGTGCAGCCCTGGGGCGATAATTACTGCTTTTTTCCTGTTTCAGAAAATAGCGCTTTGCCCTTTGATATTTTTGCCGCTTCTTTCTTTTTATTAAGTAGGTATGAGGAATATTTGCCTCATGTAAAGGATAATTCGGGTAGATTTCCGGCTTCAGAAAGTGTGGGATACCAGGAGGGGTTTTTACAATCTCCAGTGGTAGATATTTGGGCTTATAAATTTAAAGAAATTTTGCTTGAGAGATTTCCCGATATCACGATCGCTAATAGAGAATTTCATACCCGGGCAATTATTGCCGTAGAACATGTTTTTAATTTCCAGAATAAAGGATTTTTAAGAAGTTTGGCAGGGATGCATCTGGATTTAATAAAACTTCAGTTCAATAAAGTCATAGACCGTATTCAGGTACTTTTAAGGATAAAAAAAGACCCGTTAAACATTTTTGAGGAGCTAATTGCTTTTATAAAAGAGTATAAAGTCTCTTTACTCTTTATGTTTCAAATAAGCGATTTTTCAATTTATGATCGTAATATTAACTACAATCGAAACCCATACCGATCCATTATTAAATATGTAGGTGATTATGCAAAAGTTGGCCTAATTCCCGGGTATTTTGCTTATGAAGATTTCAAAACCCTGCGTAAAGAAAAGCTTCGTATGGAGAATACGGTTCACACACCGCTGGAAAGGGTGATTAATGTAAAATACAATTTAAACATTCCGGAATTTTATACTTTTTTAACCGAACTTGAAATTCCCCAGGATTATTCTATGGGATATCCTGAAACTGCCGGTTTTAGAGCTGGCACCTGCAGCCCCTTTTTATTTTATGATATCAATACTGAATCTACTCTTGCCCTAAAAATACACCCTTATATTTTTAATTCAAATATTGTAGAAAGTAATGATTTTGCCCAAATAACGAGTGATGTGGGCAAAATGTTGAGCGAAGTGAAAAAAGTAGGAGGTAGCTTTAAGGCTATTTTCAAGAATCAGGATTTTTCACAATATTCCAACCATCAGTCTTATAACACATTATTAAAACAGATTTATGAAATTAGATAATATCAATCATATTTTTTTTGATCTAGATCATACGCTTTGGGATTTCGATAAAAACTCAGCTTTAGCTTTTGAAAAGGTTTTTAAATTCAGAAATATTCCTTTGGAAGTGAATAGTTTTCTAGAGGTATATATGCCAGTAAATTTTAAATACTGGGAACGTTATAGCAATGATAAAGTATCTAAAGAAGCGCTTCGCTACGGGAGGTTAAAAGATAGTTTTGATATTTTAAAATTTGAAGCCGATAAAGACCTGATAGATAATATTGCTATAGACTATATAGAATACCTTCCCGATCATAATCACCTTTTAGAGGGTAGTAAAGAGGTGCTGGAATACCTGCATAAAACTTATGAGTTGCATATTATTACCAATGGTTTTGAAGAAGTACAGCATAAAAAACTTAAAAATTCAGGAATAAGTAAGTATTTTACTACAATCACTACTTCTGAGGAAGCCGGTGTAAAAAAGCCGCATAAACAAATCTTTGAAATTGCGCTTAAGAAATCTTCGGCTACCCCTCAAAACAGTATTATGATTGGGGATAATTTTAAAGCTGACTGCACAGGTGCAGAAAATTGTGGTATAAAACCTATCTTTTTCGATTACTACGGAAACAAGGAAAACATCGATATAATACATATTAAAACGTTAAATGAACTGAAGGTTTATTTGTAGTGATAATCTTTTGTTAAATTCGTTGGCGCAAACTTAGCTAACGAATAATGAAATTTTTATATTTTTACCTAAAAAACTTCCTCAAAGCAACCGCTTTGAGTTTTTTGCTTGTTGGCTGTGCTAAAGATATAGACCTGAATCAGCGTGAGGACATTACCCTGGGTCCCGATATTCAAATAGATCTTCTTATTTATAATATAAACCAAACCCAATTTGTAGATACAATAACGGGAGCTCTTAAAACACGAATTAGTGATACGGTGCGGTTAGAATTTTTGGATGATGATTATATACAAAATGATCTTTCTTCTGTAGAATTCTATTTTAGACATATCAATACTTTTCCCCGTGAAATTGAAAGTGAAATAAGGTTTCTTTCTGAAACCAATAGCGAACAATTTTCAATAAATTATACCATAAAACCTGGAGCATCTGCTAATCCAGTAATGACAGATCAATATGAATTAATTGAAGAAGATCGAATAAATTTAGTGCGTAGAAGTATTAAAATGGTGGTAGAATTAGAGGTGCCACCTGGTTCAGAAACTTTTAAAGGAGAATTGGATTTCGCTTCAAAAGGTCTTTTTTCATTTGATTTTTAGAGATGTGGAAACTTATTTATTTTTTTCTAATTTATTCCTGTGTGCTTTCCGCGCAAAATAAACCGCTGCTCTTTAATGTAGACGATCTTCCTCAAACCTTAATGAGCAATCCCGGGGCTCAAATAAATTTTACCGGCCATATTGGTATTCCGCTTTTTTCACAAATTCACTTATCAGCAGGTTCAACCGGCGCCGATCTCTTCGATATTTTTGCTGATGATGGTACAAATATTAATGCTCGCGTTCAGGAAACTATGCGAAGTTTGGATTCTAGAGATTATTTTTCGGTAAACCAGCAATTAGAAATTATTTCTATGGGCTGGAAGTTAGATAGAAAGAATTACCTCTCTGCCGGGATTTACCAGGAAATGGACTTATTTTCATATTTCCCCAAAGATCCGGCAATACTAGCCAATGAAGGAAATAATAATTATCTGAACGAACCATTTTATTTTGATGATGTTTCATTTACCGGTGAAATTATGACGGTTTATCATTTGGGCATTAATCATAAGTTCAGCAGGCGACTTACGGTAGGAGCTAGGGCTAAGTTTTATTCCAGCATCTTTAATGCTGAAAGTACAGGAAATACTGGCAGGTTTACAACTTACACCACGCCAGATGGAAGAAATGTCTACAATCACGAAGTTGTAGATATGGATGTGTTAATTAATACAGCTGGTTTTGCGCCGCTCAAAGAAGAGGAAGGTATGACCGTAGATCAGGCATCTGCCGAATTACTAAGTAGATCTTTTTTTGGAGGAAATGCTGGTTTTGGTCTAGATTTGGGACTTTCCTACATTCTAGACGAACAATTTATACTTTCCGGGTCTGTGCAGGATCTTGGGGCGGTTTTTCAACGCAAAGAGGTAGAGAATTATAGATATTTTGGCGCTTATGAAACCAGCGGCCTGGAACCTCTTTTTCCGGAACTGGATGCTAATGATGAGGCACTACCTTATTGGGATGATTTTGAAGACGAAGTAGACAGAAATTTAAGAGATGAAACTACTAATGAGTCTTATACCACCTGGCGCCCAATAAAAGTCAACTTTGCCATGGAATACGGTTTTGGACCTGCATTTTTACCATGTCATTATTTAACTGCTAAAAAAGTTAGGTATATGAGTTTATTGGGAATGCAACTTAGTGGAGTGAAGAGACCAAAGGGCTTTGTTTATACGTTTACTACTTATTATGACCGGAAAATTAACGAAAATCAACGTTTTAAAGTTTCTTATTCTTTAGATGATTATTCTTTAACTAATATTGGCTTGATGTATACCAGAACTTTTAATAAATTTAATGTTTATCTGGCTGCCAATAATTTGTTGGCTTTTCCTAATTTGGCAAAAGCTCATAGTGCTTCGCTGCAATTAGGAATGCAACTTATTTTCAATAATTAGAGTTTAAAAATGAAACCAGAATCATCCTGATATCTATAATCCGTTTCTCTAAATTATTTTCAGATTGGGACACTAAAGGCGTGGCATTTGGATTTTCAATAGTGCTTAAATTTAAAAATACATGAAAAAAACAGCTTTTATACTTTTAATGATTCTTGGAACGTTTAATATTTCTGCACAGGAATTAAATCAATATAAATATGTGATTGTACCTGAAGAATTTGAACTTTCTAAGGAAGTAAATCAATTTCAGTTAAACGCACTTACTAAATTTCTTTTTGAAAAATTCGGTTTTGAAGCAATTATGAAGCGTGATGAAAAACCGCTTGATCTTCAGGAAAATTATTGTCTTGGACTTAGTGCTAAAGTAAAAGATAATTCAGGGTTGTTTGTGACCAAACTCGTGGTTCAACTGGAAGATTGTCGTGGCAATATTGTTTTTGAAACCAAAGAGGGGAGAAGTAGGGAGAAAGATTATAAAAAAGCACATCACGAAGCATTACGTGATGCTTTTAGCGATATTGAAGATTTAAATTATCAGTATGATCCTGCTGAAGTTTCCACATTAAGTACTACCAATAATAAGTCAAAAACGGAAGAAGTTGAGCAAGCTGAAATTGCAGAAGCTGTACCGGCGACAGAGCAACGAGAAACTTCAAATGAAGCAAAAACACCAACATCTGCTCCGCCAGAGTTAGTGGTTGAAAATCCTATGATAAGTAGTGCTTCAGCAAAAGAACTAAGTTTCGAAAAAGATGCTAAGTCTTATTTTCTTGAAAAATCAGAAACAGGCTATTCTTTTTTTCAGAAAGGTTCAGAAGAACCCTTCGCGGTTTTAGCAAAGTCTGGAGATGAAAATAGTTTTATTTATAAAAGCCTTACTCGCCAGGGTGTAGCTTATTTCGAGGAGAATGGTAATTTAGTCGTAGAATATCTAAATTCAGAAAACAAATCGGTTAAGCAAGTTTATAAAGCTTCTTCTAATTAATAATTATACTTGGATTTCCATCTTTTTTTCAGGAATTCCCTTTGCGCATTTTCCCGGGGATTATTTCCTGGATCATAGAATTTAGTGCTTTTTAATTCTTCGGGTAAAAATTCTGCTTCCACAAAATTATTTTCGTGGTTGTGAGCATATTTATAGTCTTTTCCGTATCCAATATCTTTCATTAGTTTGGTGGGTGCATTTCTAATAGAGAGAGGCACCGAGAGATTTCCTGTTTTCTTTACTGTGCTTTGTGCATGGTTTATCGCCATGTATGCCGCATTGCTTTTTGGGGAAGTTGCCAGGTAGGTGACACACTGGCTCAATACTATTCTAGCTTCGGGGAAACCAATAGTGGTAACTGCCTGAAAAGTATTGTTTGCAATTACCAAAGCGGTTGGATTGGCGTTTCCAATATCTTCGCTGGCTAAAATTAATAACCGTCGGGCAATAAATTTCACATCTTCACCACCTTCAATCATCCTCGCAAGCCAGTAAACAGCAGCGTTTGGATCGCTGCCACGAATAGATTTAATAAATGCCGAAATAATATCATAATGTTGCTCCCCGGCTTTATCATATAATACGGTATTCTGCTGAACACGTTCAAAAACTAGCTCATTGGTTATTTCAATATTTCCTTCAGAAGAAGTTACTAAAAGTTCAAAAATATTCAGCAGTTTTCGCGCATCGCCACCACTTAGCCTAAGAAGGGCTTCGGTTTCTTTTAATTTTATATTTTTTGAAGCGATGATTTTATCTTCGCGCATTGCTCTCTCCAAAAGTGCAACCAGTTCTTCCTTGCTGAAGGGTTTAAGAATATAAACCTGGCAACGGGAAAGCAAAGCCGAAATTACTTCGAAACTTGGATTTTCAGTAGTTGCGCCAATTAAAGTAACCCAGCCTTTTTCTACAGCACCTAAAAGTGAATCTTGCTGTGATTTGCTAAACCTATGAATTTCATCTATAAATAGAATAGGATTTTTAGTAGTGAATAAACCATCACTCTTTTTAGCCTTTTCTATAACTTCACGTACATCTTTTACGCCACTGCTAATAGCGCTAAGCGTAAAAAATGGTCTATCTGAGGTACTGGCGATAATATTGGCCAGGGTAGTTTTACCAACACCTGGTGGCCCCCAGAATATAATGGAAGGAATAATTCCCTGTTTAATTTGTTGCCGCAAGGCTCCCTTAGGACCAATTAAATGCTGCTGACTTAAATAGTCCTCTAAAGTTTGTGGTCGTAATCGTTCTGCTAATGGTTTACTCATCTGACAAAATTAGTAATTTGAATAACACTTTGTCATCTATTAACAAATGGATTCTTTTTTGTAATATTAATAGAAACTAATTCTTTTGAAACAGGCTAATCCATTTGTGTTTACTACTGGTGTTTTGGGGTATCCCATTCTCTTTGTGCTGCTTATTTGGATAGTTTTCTGGTTTGAGATTCGCTTCGGAATTAGTTTTAATGAATTTGGGGTGCGCCCCAGAGATGTTAAAGGTTTACGTGGTATTCTATTTTCGCCTTTTATTCATGGTGACCTTAAGCATTTATTTAACAATACGATTCCGCTTTTTGTACTTTCCATGTCACTTTTTTATTTCTATAGGAAAATAAGTTGGCAGGTGCTACTCATTGGTCTTTTGCTTACCGGGGTTCTCACCTGGAGCATCGGAAGACCCGCAAATCATATTGGAGCTAGTGGGATTATCTATATGCTGGCTGCTTTTCTTTTTTTTAAAGGAATTTTTTCAAAATACTATCGCTTAGTAGCGCTTTCTTTAATCGTGGTTTTTTTATATGGAGGGATGCTATGGTACGTCACACCTGTAAATCCCGAAATTTCCTGGGAGGGCCACCTTTCAGGTTTGGTATCGGGTTTTTTACTCTCTTTAATTTATAGGAAGAATATAGCTAAAAGTCCTAAATACGAATGGGAGAAACCTGATTATAATGTAGAAGAAGATTTGTTTATGAAGCATTTTGATGAAAACGGAAATTTCATAGAAAGGCGTTTTGAGATTGAAGAAGATGAAGAAGAACCTGAAGATACTTCTGGAATAACTTATCGCTATTTCTATAAAAAATCAGAGGATAAAACTTAATAAATTGGTTTCCCAAATTTCAATAAGGTAAACGCTCCAATTAGGATATTTGACGTTGTCTAATTGCTTCGTATAAAAATACTCCACAGGCTACCGATACATTTAACGATTCAATTTTGCCAAACATAGGAAGCTTAGCTTTTTTGTCTACACTTTTCAAAATTGAATTTGAAACTCCTTTAGCTTCGTTACCCATAACAATCGCTGAAGGCTGTTTAAAATCTACATCATAAACAGTATCATCTGTTTTTTCTGTAGCGGCTACTATTTGTACTCCTGAAGATTGTAGATAGAAAACCGCATCTTTTATATGATTCACTTTTACAATTGGCAAGTTGAAAACTCCGCCGGCAGAGGTTTTAACGGTATCAGCATTTAGTGGTGCGCCTCCTTTTTCCGGAATTATTATCGCATCTAAACCGGTACATTCTGCAGTTCTTATAATCGCACCAAAATTACGAACATCGGTAATCTGGTCTAACAGAAGGAAAAGGGGAGTAGTTTTTTTTGTAAGAATTCTTTCTATAGTTTCTTCCAGATTTCCAAATTTAATTGGTGAAATGGTGGCTACCACACCCTGATGATTCCCCTTAGAAAGCTTATAAAGCTTTTCTTCGGGAACAAAAGAGATATTATAACTTCCTTTTTGAATAAGATGGTTCAATTCCTGATATAAAGGTCCTGAGAGTCCTTTTTGTATATATACCTTATCAATACTCTTTCCACCCTGGATAGCTTCAATAACCGCTCTAATTCCAAAAATACGTGTAGTTTCTTCCATATTACAAAGGTATGCTTTGTGATTAAATTTGTATAAAGTTAATGCATAAAAAAAGCCACCCAGTTAGGGTGGCTTTTTAAATATTTAAGAATGAAATTTATTCTTCCTCGTCAGAATCATCTCCGTCAGAATCATCTCCGTCAGAATCATCTCCGTCAGAATCATCTCCTTCAGAATCATCTCCTTCAGAATCATCTCCTTCAGAATCATCTCCTTCAGAATCATCTCCTTCGGAATCATCTCCTTCAGAATCATCTCCTTCAGAATCGTCTCCTTCTTCTTCAGACTCTTCTTCTTCTTCTTCTTCTTCTTCTTCCTGGAATTCAAGTACCTCTATTTCACCTTCAGCACCTTCAGTTAATTCACCTCTGGTAGCTGCAAATTGATAGAAAATAACATCTCCCACTTCAAGATCAAGTCCACTGTAATCAAAATCACTCATGCTTACAGAGCCTTCATCCGTAGGAAGATCCAAATCTTCAATCATCATATATTCAGCCTCTTCGCCATTTTTCACCCATAGGTTAACTTCATCTATAGGGGCAGAAGTAGTACTAACAGTATATTCTAATTCAACATCGTCTAGCATATTGATAGCAGCTTCTTCCGGGTTGTCATCACCAAGTTCTACAGCTTCAACAACACTTATGGTCGCTGGTTCTTCAGAAATTTCACCATTAGAAAGGTTAGAACGTACTTTTACTGAAAAAGTAGAGTCTACTGCGAAAGCTCCTAGATCGGCTGCGTTAAAAGTTGCCATATCGCCAGAAATATCAGCAGTTGTTAATGTGCTGCCATTCTCGATTATTTCTACTGATTCTATAGTAACACCTTCC
Source organism: Salegentibacter sp. Hel_I_6 (assembly GCF_000745315.1). Classification (NCBI taxonomy): domain Bacteria; kingdom Pseudomonadati; phylum Bacteroidota; class Flavobacteriia; order Flavobacteriales; family Flavobacteriaceae; genus Salegentibacter; species Salegentibacter sp. Hel_I_6. The sequence goes on from NZ_JQNQ01000001.1 coordinate 2,627,658, forward strand.
GCTGTAAATAATTCGATGTTCAAGTCCTGATCAAAATCAAAGACAGTTAAGCTGCGGGTTTGTAAGTAGGCATAACCACCAACTTCGCGATTTTCATCTCTATATCCATTATCATCTGGTTCGCAGGATGATAATCCAACTACTGCAATTAGGCAGAAGCTTATATATTTAAAAATATTTTTCATTTTATTCTTTTTAAAGTTCTTGTTCAAATTACCAATTACTCAACGTCCCAGAAAATGTTAGTTCCCTGTTCGTCTCCTCCAATAGCATCTGAAGCAGCACTCCAGTTAGCTTCGTTTAGGTTTTGCTCGTTAATTGGGTAAGTGTAACGTACCGGTACATCATTTCCTGTACTCGCAGGTAGATTGAATTCCGGAGCGTCAAACCTTCTCCATACATTCCATCCCTGGAAAGGATTGTCATACATCGCTAACCAGAACTGAGTTGCCAATTGGTCTTCTGAACCATCGTAGGCTACATCACCATCTGATAGGTAATCTTCAATTTCTCCTTCAGCAACATTCCAGTATTCCATAGAAGCAGTAATGGCAGCCTCATAATGCTCTTCGGCAGAACCGCCTACAGCGAATCCGTTTTGAGCAGCATCGGCAAGTAAGAATCTTACCTCGGCATAGTCCATTAAGATTCCAGGATTGGTAGGATCCCTAAATGGATCTCCAACATGTGTGAAATTTTGGAACGAATTACTTGCTCCATAAACTCCACCTACATAGGTGTCTTCACCTAAGTTAGTATCAAGGTAAGCTGATCTTCTTGGATCATCAAGCTCATTTAATACATCTACTACAGTGTTAGCTGAAACGTAATCTGAACGTCCACTCTGTACTAGGTCTTCCCATAATGGGTTGGTATTTGGTGGTGCAGACTGGAAAGGTAATAAAGCATTGTCGGCATTGCTTTCAAAAACTCCGTTAGAATATGCTTCTTCAGCATTTGTTTGGGCTAATGATGGGTTTACATCAGAAACTTGCATAGCCAATCTTAATTGTAGAGAGTTTGCAAATTTTTCCCATTTCCCCATATCTCCGTTATAAAGAAGATCTGTTGCGCCTGCAAAACCCTGTCCTGCACTTAGGTTAGCACTAGCAGTGCTTATTCTTGAGATTAAATCATTGTAAATAGTTTCAGCGTCATCATAGGCTGGAGAAATATTATCCGCACCTCCTAATGCTTCAGTATAAGGAATATCACCAAAAGTATCTACAAGAACCTGCCAGGTGTAAATTTCTAAAACTTCAATTTGAGCAATTCTTGTTGTTTTTTCTGCATCGCTAAGAAGGGCTTCTTCCTGAACCTTCTCCTTGGCATCCATAAGGTTGAAAATGCTCCATCTGTATAACCTATTCCAGTGATTTTGTGGGATGTTTCTATTGTTTATATTGTAGTTTGGCTCATCTAAATAAGTTGTAGTTGTCCAGTACTGCGATATAAATCTAAAAATGTTAATGTTAACGTTAGGACTTGCCATTTGTCTGGCCAAATCTTTAGTTGCACTGGTAAACAAGAAGTCTGCAGCTACGTCCGTCGGATTCTTAGGATCTCTATTGAGATCTTCATATTGCTCATCAGTTTGGCAAGACCAAAGCGTTGCTAGAGCAATAAAAGTTAATATATATTTTTTCATTTTAATATTTATTAAAAGTTAAGTTTAAGGCTTGCACCTATTTCTCTAAACATTGGATAAGCACCAGATTGGTATCCCTGAGTATTACCGGCACTAAGTCCTGATTCAGGATCAGAGTATGGCATATTCTTATGAATAATCCAAAGGTTCCTACCAATTACAGAAAAAGAAGCTCTTGTAAATGGTAACCTATCAGTTATTTTTTCGCTTAATGCATAAGTTAGGTTAACCTCTCTAAGTTTTACGAAAGAAGCATCGTAAACATGTCCTTTGTTTGCATCTCTTGCATATCCATAAGGATTAATGTGAGAATCAAAAGGAGCTCTTTTATTGTTAGGCTGACCATCTTGTGTAACTCCAGGAAGAATGATGCCACCACCTTCAGCTAAAGAATTTCTCATTGGATTTCCTAGATCATTAGTTCCAACTGTTTGGTCAAACATACCGGTTGCAAAACCATACCAGGTATCAAGAGAGAAAATATCTCCACCTTTTTGAACATCGATTAAGAAACTCAAGCTAAGGTTTTTATATTGAAAAGTGTTTTGAAGACCACCGGTCCAGTCTGGTTGTATGTTACCAATGATTTCATTATTATTTGCACTTCTTAAATAGAAACCATCTGCTCCAACAACTTTATTGCCACTGTCATCGTAGATGTAATCTGTACCTCTTATGGCTCCATAAGGCTCACCAGGTGCGGCATTAATAGTTACACCACCTTGAAGAGAAGGGCCTATTTGAAGGTTGTCTATTCCCTGTGCTAAGCTTAAAACTTCACTTCGGTTTCTTGCCCAGTTAATATTCATGTTCCAGTTAAAGTCTTCAGTTCTTACAGGATTTAAACGTATAGAAGCTTCAATACCTTTGTTTTCAACTGTACCTGCATTGAAAAATACCGAAGTAAAACCAGAAGCCATAGATACTGGTACCGGGGTGATTTGATCTTCAGTCTGGCTGTTGTAATATGATACATCAAAACCTATTCTCCTATCAAAGAAATTTGCCTCAAGACCAACTTCATAAGACTTTGTTCTTTCAGGGCTAAGATTAGCATTGTTTAAGACTGCTTGATTACCGGCAATACCTGCTCCTGCAAAAGGAGTGCTAAGAACATAAGTGTTAAGTACACTAAAAGGTAGAGCATCGTTACCAACCTCAGCATAGTTAGCCCTTACTTTTGCAAAGTTCAACCAATCTGCCTCTACGATATTAGAAAGTAATAAACTTGTTGAAATAGATGGATAGTAAAAAGTATTGTTTTCAGCAGGTAGTGTAGAAGAACGGTCTCTTCTTATTGTACCTTCAACAAAATAGGTATCTAAATAACCTAAACTAGCTCTTGCATAAATACCATCAATCATTCTTGTGGCATCGTATTCGTTAGGAGGTAAAATTGGATCAACACTATTGCTTAATGCATAAAAACTTGGAGCATTAAGGCCACCGTTAGTAGAAGCTCTAATAGAACTGTTCTCATTTCTTCTTAAGTTCCATCCTAAGTTCCCGTCAAAATTTAATCCTTCAGCAATATCAGTATTTGCGTTCAAAATAAGATCGTAGTTGTATTCAGCGCCTCTTCCGTTGTATCTAGAGTATCCTGATACACCAACACTACCTACATTTCTTCTTTCTTCCTGTAATTCATCGTACGTATCAAATGAGAAACGTCCTAAAACACTAAAAATATCATTGATCTCATAGTTCAGGTTAATGTTACCAAAATACCTGTTACGAGTATCAGTCTGGAAGTTTTCATAACGCGTCCAATATGGGTTGTCCATATAGATTGGTGTGCGGTTTGTTGGACTATTTGGATTCCATGTGATGTTTTGCCCTGTAGCTAGATAAGCATCTCTTTGTTCATAAACATCTACGTTAGTTTGCCACCACTGGCGAAACTGTTGCATTGGGTTCTCTGAGTCGTAACCCGTACCGTATCTACCTTTACCGTCTGTTTTGGTATAAGTAATGTTAGCGCTTGCGCTAAAATCATCCGTAAATTCGTGATTACCGCTAAATTTAATAGTATTTCTTTTAATTCTACTATTAGGTAGGTTTCCTTGATTATTTAGGTTAGTTACACTAAGTCTAAAAGTACTTGTTTCGTTACCACCATCTAAAGCCACAGAGTTTATAGCTGTATAACCTCTTTCCCAAAAATCGTTAGGTGTGTTTTGTGCTGCTTCCCAAGGGGTTGCTTGTTGGTAGGTGTCTAATTGTGGGTAAATAGAATTCCATTGGTAAATTGGCTGTCCTTCAAAACGACCCCCCATTGATACATCTTCCGTGAAAGGAACAAATGGGATATTAGGATCAAAACCATCAGGAAGATCTAAATTATTATACCTGTTAAAGAATGGGGTGTCATAGAATGCACCATATCCAGCTCCATATTGATCCTGGTAAACAGGAAGCGTATTATCATCCACAGAAGAGGTCATAAATGTTGAATTGATAGAAATACCAATCCCTTTTTGTTTAGATCCTTTTTTAGTTTCGATGATAATTACACCGTTAGCAGCTCTTGCTCCATAAAGTGCTGTCGCAGCTGCCCCCTTTAATACGTTGATCGATTCAATGTCGTTTGGGTTAATGTCTGATGCGGCATTACCATAATCATAACCACCACGACCACCTTGCTGATCAGCAGTGTTAGGAGTTTCGTTACTAATAGGAGTACCATCAATTACGAAAAGTGCCTGGTTGTTACCAGTTAAAGAAGCGTTACCACGAATTACAATATTCGTAGAACCTCCCATAGTACCAGAACTCTTAATGTTAAGTCCAGCTACTTTACCGGAAAGTGAGTTCATGAAGTTGGTTGTTGGTACATCAGAAACTTCAGCGCCTTCAACCTCCTGAGTTGCATAACCTAAAGATTTCTTTTCTCGTTGAATACCTAAAGCGGTAACAACAACTTCATCTAGTTGGGCAGAATCTGTACTTAATGTCACATCTATAGTGTCATTATTTGCAACAGTGTATTCTGCAGTTTCCATTCCAACGAAAGAGTAAACCAATACATCGCCTTCAGTGGCTGCAATGGAATAATTTCCGTCAAAATCGGTTTGGGTACCTGTACTGGTTCCCTCAATTAAAACGGTTACACCCGGAAGGGGTAACCCGTCTTCATCGACTACCGTACCGGTAATCGTTCGTTCTTGTGCAAAGGTAATTTGCACCACTAACACCAATAAAAGTGTTAGAATACTACTAAACTTTGTTCTCATTTTTAAATTTGTTTGAATTAGCCAACGCCAAAAGTGCTAATAAATGGTTAACTAAACAAAATTTAAACTTTAAAATAAAATACAAGTGTTAAACAAAAGTCACCGAATTTGTTTATTGCTCTAAAAATCAGAGGGTAAGAGTGATTGTTAAATTTGTTAAAAAAATATTTTGAATTAAGTAAAACCAAAAATATTCTAAAATTCCTGATTTTAATGATGTTTTTAAGAACTTCTCAAGAAGAAATGAACAGGAATAAAAAAGGGATTCACTATTGAATCCCTTTTTCATTATTAGTTTATGTTAATTTAATTGCTTGGAAAAACCCAAATATCGTCATCTAATAAATGCCCTCCCTGAGCTTGAATTGCAGCTTCGTAAGCATCTGGGTTGGATTGTCTTTCAGAAATTGGGTATAACAATCTTCTTGGTATTATTCCTGAAGGGTTATTTCCGTTTTCTCCATCTGGGTTTGGTGTTATACTAGGGAATCCTGTACGTCTATATCCGTTCCAAATTTGCATTGGGGATTGACCATACAACGCTTTATATTTTTCAGTAATTATAGTTTCTATACTAGCGCTTCCAATACTTGAAAGGTATGCATTAGCATTTGCTGTTGTTACTCCTAAGTAGCTCATATTTGCTAAGATAGCTTCTTCCATTGCTTCGGTGCCATCTCCACCTGTTCTTTCCAATGCTTCCGCTTCTATAAACTTCACTTCAGCATAGCTAATTACCGGAGAAGGGCTATCTAGTTTGCTCCAAAATAGGTTAGGATCATTAGCGTCAAAATAACGAAAAGTTCCACCCGCGCTCTCATTCATATATAATGGCATTCTAGGGTCACCCATCATAAGATTCGAAAAATAATCTCCTATAACCATTGTGTTTGGTCTTTGGAATCCGAAGAGTGCTAAAGGATGACCACCATTTTGCGTATTCTCAAAAAAGAAGTCTAATTGATCAGTATTACTGCTCGTAGCCATATCTAATTCGTCTAATGCCATTTGTGCGGCATTAGGATTTACAATAGTTTGCTGAATATAAAAGCGCGCCTTAAGACCGTGGGCGGCACTTATCCATTGTTCATTGCTGCCTCCAACTAAATCACCTTGAATCCCTGCAGGATCTTCAGCATTTAAATCGGTTATGGCTTCTGATAGAAGTGTTTGGAGAACTCCATACAATTCTTCCTGATCATCATATTTAGGGGATAAATTGTCTTCCCCTTGAAAAGCTTCAGAGTATGGTACGTCTCCCCAGGCGTTCGTTGCCAACCCTAAATTAATGGCCATGTATATTTTAGCCAAACCTCTTGTATTAGGGGCCTCTAAGTTCGTGGCTCTTTCAATAATATCGGCAGCATCTCTCATTGAACCTGTGTATAAACCAAAGTCCCAAGGATTGTTGGTGTCGTTTTCGCCTATTACATAAGTGGTGTATTGAAGTTGCTGAGCATCAACTCCTTCCCATTGTTGGGTTATTATACCCGCATATCTACCTAGGACAGCACCAATATTTCTATGGGTTTGGGTTTGCATCGCTGGCACAATCGCTACCAATTCCACATTTTCACCTCCAGGACGTGTAGGATCCTGATTGGTAGAATCATAATCACACGAGCTCAAAAATGCAACACAAATTATTGCTAATTTTGATATATTGTTTTTTATATATTTCATGATGAAGCTTATTAAAAGTTAAGTTTTACGGTTAGCGCATAGCTGCGAGTATTTGGTTGGTTAAAATAATCTAAACCGATACCATTTGATGCGCCAGTTAAATTGGTTTCAGGATCAATGCCAGGATAATCTGTTATGAGGAATAAGTTTCTTCCCGCCAGGGTAAAAGAACCGCCAGACAAGAATGTGTTATCTATAAGGCTGGAAGGAAGTGAGTAAGTAATTGAAGCTTCTCTTAATCTTACCCAAGATGAGTCAAAAATATAGTCCTCAGAGACTCCTCCAAACGCATATCTTGTCCAATAATTTCCTCCTAAACCGTTGGCTGGATCAGCAAGGGCTACTTCAGTAGTATTTGTTTCTCCTGTATTTGCGTTAACACCATCAAAAACAAAGTCTGTAATATCCCTTTGTTCTGCGGTAGTTTGTGAAGTTCCGAAATAATCGACAATTCCGCAAGTTCCACACCATACATCACCACCCTGTCTAATATCTAATAAAGCAGAGATGCTAAAGTTTTTGTAGGAAAGTGTGTTTCTTATTCCCGCGGTCCAGTCCGGAATTGGATCTCCAACCACTCCATCAATTGGATTCACAATAGGGAAACCGTTGTCTCCAATTAATAATTCACCTGCATCATTTCTTTGAAATCTTGAACCAAAGATGGCTCCATAAGGTTGACCGGCAATAACTCTACTTGATGTAGAGGTGAAACCAGCTAATAGAATAGACTCAACATCTGGTGCTAGTTCTACAACATCGTTCTCAAAAGTGGTCCAGTTAACATCTATGTTCCAATTAAAATTCTCTGTTCTTACAGGTTGTAAACCGGCAGTAACTTCCCATCCTTTATTTTCAATTATACCTGCGTTTAGAACCCTTGCCGTGTAACCTGTCACTGCTGGTTGATCTACTTGAATAATTTGATCTTCTGTAGTTTTGTTGTAGTAGGCTACATCAAATTTTAATCTGGAGTTGAAGAAATTGAATTCTGCTCCCACTTCATATTCTGTGGTGACCTCGGGTCTTATATTAGCGTTTCCAAGCAAGGCAGATCTTTCAAAAGCTACGGTTGAAAATATTGGAAATTGATTAGCGTCTATAAAGCCATCTCCTCCGGCGGCGGCTGCTCCATAATAGGTGAGAGTGGAAAACGTTGGAGCGTCATTACCAGTTTTACCGTATGATCCCCTTAATTTACCGTAGTTCATAATTCCACTGTCCCATAACTCTGTAAAAACAAAACTTGATCCAAAGCTGTAAGATTGGAAAGAGTTGTTGTCTTCAGGTAGGGTAGATGACCAGTCGTTTCTAAAGGTTCCGTTTATGAAAAAAGTATCGTCGTAAGCAAAACGAGCATCTGCAAGCACTGCATCAAGCTCTCTTCTATCTATTGATTCTGATACCGCCTGACTTGCTGTATTAGAAATAACGAAAAAGCTTGGTATTGTCATTCCTAGCCCGGTAACCTGATCAAATTGAGTTTCAGTTTTGTAGCCATCATAACCAACCACGCCATTAAATAGCAATTTATCACTAATTTCCTTCTCTGTTAAAAAGAGTAATTGTGTGTTAATATCTTCATTAAAAATAGTTTGGTTAAAAACTTGCCCTTGTGGGTTTCCTGCAGAATTCACATCAATCCCTTGTTTTCTCTTATCAGCATACTGGTCATATCCAAAGGTTCCCTGAACAGTAGCCCATTCAAACGGCTTGTACTCAAAAGATAATCTACCAATAAAACGTTTTACATCGTCAAAAGCTGGGTTTTTTGATACTGTCCAATATGGGTTATCATAAATTCCGGCGCGGTAACTTCTTTGTGTTCCGTCGGGCAATTGATAAGTAGAAAGTGTGTTGGCTGCATCTCTTCCAGATGAACCATTACCATTGTCAAAAGTTGGGGTGGAGCGAACTAAGCCAAGCATTACACCTGATACGTTTGATCCTCTTTGAACTCTACGGCCACCGGAATTAATAAAGTTTGCGCTACCTGATATTTCAAAGTTATCGGTTAAAGCTGCGGTTATATCACTTCTAAAAGACGTTCTATTAAATTGTTCCTGAGGAGCGACACCAGTTTGGTCTAGATGAGATCCTGAAATATAATATTTAACATCTTCGGTTCCTCCTCTCACAGAAACATTATTGTCCTGAAGAACTCCTGTAGTAAAGAAATCATATTGATCATAGGCATTAGCTGGTTGGCCATTACCCTGGCCTGCAGGCACTAATCTACCGTTGCGATCGTAAGGGTATGAGGTGTCTCCATCAAATTCTAGGGAAGAAATTCTAGGTCCCCAACTAAACCCTTCTTGAGTTTCAGGGCCACGATATGTAGCTACACCACCAACAGGTTGTCCCTGTGCGAATTCACTTTGTAATTTTGGTAATTTATTTACTTCGCTAAATTGAAGCGTGGATGTTACTGACACTACCGGTGCACCGGTTTTACCTTTTTTAGTTGTAATGAGTACAACTCCGTTAGCGGCTCTAAGACCGTAAAGAGTTTGTGCTGCAGTTCCTTTTAAAATCTCTATAGATTCGATATCTGCCTGTGCAATATCTACCGCCCTGTTGGAAGCATCTACTCCACCTACACCATTTCCAGACGATGAGTTGTCAATTGGAACTCCGTCTATTACAAATAAGGGGGCATTAGATCTATTAATTGAAGTATTACCTCTAATTCGAATATTAGAAGAGGCACCTACGGATCCAGAAGAACTAACTACGCTAACACCAGCAGCCTTAGAAGATAGGGAGTTAACGAGGTTTGTTTCTCCGGTATTTTCAATATCATCAGCGGTTACTGTTTCGGCGGCGTAAGTAAGAGATCGTGGATTCGATTTGATACCTAATGCAGTAACAACCACTTCATCTAATTGTGCGGCATCACCTCCCATGGTAATTTGAACCTCTGTGGTCTCGTTGGTGATAGGGAATTCTGTAGTTTCCATTCCTACGAACGAGAAAACCAGAATTTCTCCAGTTTGTGCATTGATAGAAAATTCACCATCGAAATTGGTTTGGACACCTGTACTTGTTCCTTTAATTAATACGTTTACCCCAGGTAACGGTAAACCATCTTCATCCTGAACGCTACCCGTAATGGTACGTTCCTGTGCAAAACTTACTTGCACGACTAACGCTAAGAAAAGCGTTAAAAAAATGTTCATTTTGATTTTCATGTTGAGTTTTATTTGAATTAGCCAAACCAAAAATGCTAATAAATAGTTAATAAAGCAAGCTTTTGTGAAATATTTTAATGTTTTGTTAAGACTCATTATTCTGTCGATACCTAAGATTTAATTTAGGGTATGTTGAGTGTAAAGAAACTAATCGCGTGTAGTATTTGAAGTTTCGAGTTTTTGAGGTTTTTTTTGTAAGTATTAATATGTAGAATTAAATGAGATCTAGGTTGTTTAGATTGATGTTTATTTTAGGTTTTTACCTTTTGTTATATCATCCTTCTGAAAATTAATTAATTATAGTTTGATAAATTTGTTTTTATTTCTACATTTGCAAACCCTAAAAAACAGGGGATTAAATTTATTAATAATTAGGTAAAAGAAATTATGCCAACAATTTCACAATTAGTACGAAAAGGAAGAGCCCAGATAACCAAGAAGAGTAAATCGGCTGCTTTGGATTCGTGTCCTCAAAGAAGAGGAGTGTGCACACGTGTGTATACTACTACACCTAAGAAGCCAAACTCGGCTATGCGTAAAGTAGCTAGGGTTAGGTTGACTAACGGAAAAGAAGTTAACGCTTATATTCCAGGTGAGGGTCACAATCTACAAGAGCACTCGATAGTATTGGTTAGAGGTGGAAGGGTAAAAGATTTGCCAGGTGTGAGATACCACATTGTTCGCGGTGCATTAGATACTGCGGGTGTTGAAGGTAGAAGCCAGCGTAGGTCTAAATACGGAGCCAAACGCCCTAAAAAGTAATTAAAAACTTTTAATGTAAAGAAATGAGAAGAAGACAGGCCAAAAAAAGACCGCTTTTACCAGATCCAAAATTTAACGATCAACTTGTTACGCGTTTTGTGAACATGATGATGTGGGATGGTAAAAAATCGGTAGCCTTTAAAATTTTCTATGATACAATAGCAATTATAGAAGAGAAGAAACAAGACGAAGAAAAAACAGGTTTGGAAATTTGGAAAGATGCTCTTTCTAATGTTATGCCTCACGTTGAAGTTAGAAGTAGACGAGTTGGAGGTGCAACCTTTCAAATCCCGATGCAAATAAGACCAGATAGAAAAGTAGCAACTGCTATGAAGTGGTTAATTTCATTTGCACGTAAGAGAAACGAAAAATCTATGGCGCAGAAATTAGCTTCTGAAGTTCTTGCTGCTGCTAAAGAAGAAGGTGCTGCAGTTAAGAAAAGAGTTGATACTCATAAAATGGCTGAAGCTAATAAAGCATTCTCTCACTTTAGATTCTAAAATAAAATGGCACAAAGAGATTTAAAATTTACTAGAAATATTGGAATTGCAGCTCATATTGATGCAGGTAAAACTACAACAACAGAGCGTATCCTTTATTATACAGGAATAAGCCACAAAATAGGTGAGGTGCATGATGGTGCTGCTACTATGGACTGGATGGAACAGGAGCAGGAAAGAGGTATTACAATTACTTCTGCTGCTACGCATTGTAAGTGGATGTATAGAGATCAGGAATTTACGGTAAATATTATCGATACTCCTGGTCACGTTGATTTTACCGTAGAGGTAGAGCGTTCTTTACGTGTTCTTGATGGTGTAGTTGCATTGTTCAGTGCTGTAGATGGTGTTGAGCCACAATCTGAAACCGTTTGGAGACAGGCTGATAAATATAAAGTACCACGTTTAGGGTTTGTAAATAAAATGGATCGTCAGGGAGCTGACTTCTTTAATGTGTGTAAGCAGGTTAGAGAAATGCTAGGTGGAAACCCGGTGCCATTGCAAGTTCCAATTGGTGACGAAATTGACTTTAAAGGAGTTGTTGATCTTATTTCCAAAAAAGCGATTATTTGGAATGATGAGGATCACGGGATGACCTATGAGACTATAGATATTCCTGAAGAACTTATGGATGATGTGAATAAATACCGAACTGAGCTTGTAGAAGCTGTAGCCGAGTATGATGAAGCATTGATGGAAAAGTTCTTTGAAGATGAAAATTCAATTACTGAAGATGAGATTATTGCTGCGCTTAGAGCTGCAACCATAGATATGTCTATTATACCTATGATGTGTGGTTCTGCCTTTAAAAACAAAGGTGTGCAAGCAATGCTTGATGCAGTAATGAGATATATGCCTTCTCCAGTAGATGTAGAAGCTATTGTTGGAACAAACCCTGAGACTAATGAAGACGAAAGCAGAAAGCCACACGTTGACTCTCCTTTCTCTGCATTAGCATTTAAAATTGCTACTGATCCTTTTGTTGGTCGTTTGGCATTCTTCCGTGTTTACTCGGGAGCTTTAGATGCAGGATCTTATGTGTTGAATAATAGATCAGGTAAAAAAGAGCGTATTTCTCGTATTTACCAGATGCACTCTAATAAGCAGGAGCCTATTAATAGAATTGAAGCTGGGGATATTGGTGCAGCTGTTGGTTTTAAAGACATTAAAACCGGTGATACGCTAACTGATGAGAAACACCCAATCGTTCTTGAGTCTATGACTTTCCCAGAGCCAGTAATTGGTATCGCGGTAGAGCCTAAGACGAAAGCTGATGTTGACAAAATGGGTATGGCTTTAGCTAAATTAGCTGAAGAAGATCCAACTTTCCAGGTTAAGACTGATGAGATTTCAGGACAAACTATTATCTCTGGAATGGGAGAGCTTCATATTGAAATTCTTGTAGATCGTTTAAAGAGAGAATTTAAAGTTGAAGTTAACGAAGGTCAGCCTCAAGTTGAGTATAAAGAAACAGTAACTAAAACTGCAGAGCATAGAGAGGTTTATAAAAAGCAATCTGGTGGTCGTGGTAAATTTGCTGATATTGTTTTTGAAATGGGACCTGTAGACGAAGACTTTGAAGGAAAAGGACTTCAGTTTGTAGACCAAATTAAAGGTGGGCGTATTCCTAAAGAATTTGTTCCTTCGGTAGAAAAAGGATTTAAGGAAGCCATGAAAAACGGGCCAATGGCCGGGTTCCAAATGGATACTTTGAAGGTAATCCTTAAAGATGGATCTTTTCACCCTGTAGATTCCGATCAACTTTCTTTCGAATTGGCTGCAAAAATGGGTTACAAAGCCGCTGCTAAAAAAGCCGGCGCTGTAGTTCTTGAGCCAATTATGAAAATTGAAGTAGTAACTCCAGAAGAAAACATGGGAGATATTGTTGGTGACCTTAATAGAAGAAGAGGTCAGGTTAGCAGTATGTCTGATAGATCTGGAGCTAAGATTATTAAAGCAGAAGTGCCTTTGTCTGAAATGTTTGGATATGTAACAACATTAAGAACATTGTCTTCTGGTAGAGCAACTTCAACTATGGAATTCTCTCACTATGCTGAAACTCCTTCTAATATTTCAGAAGAAGTAATTAAGGCAGCAAAAGGTACAAACGAATAATATTAGGAAAATGAGTCAAAAAATAAGAATAAAACTAAAATCCTACGATCATAACCTGGTAGATAAGTCTGCAGAGAAGATCGTGAAAACTGTAAAAACTACAGGTGCGGTGGTAACAGGGCCGATTCCTTTGCCTACTCACAAAAAACTTTTTACTGTTTTACGTTCTCCTCACGTAAACAAGAAAGCTAGAGAGCAATTTCAATTGAGCTCTTACAAAAGGCTTTTAGATATCTACAGTTCTTCTTCAAAAACCATTGATGCGTTGATGAAGTTAGAATTACCTAGTGGTGTTGAAGTAGAGATCAAGGTGTGATAAAACCGGGTTTTCCTTTTTTAGAAGACCCTAGTTTAATACGCTTGAGTTAAACTCAAGTATACATGTCCCGAGCAGTTGGCGAGGGAAAAACGGAAGAAAGATACATTCAGGGCGAAAGTATTTTTCTGCCCTGAATTTTTTTAAATAAATAAGTAATAATCAATAATTAATTATGTCTGGGTTAATAGGAAAAAAAATAGGCATGACTAGCATTTTTGACGAGAACGGGAAAAATGTCCCTTGTACTGTTATAGAAGCAGGTCCATGCGTAGTTACCCAAGTCAGAACCAAAGAGGTTGACGGGTATGAGGCACTTCAAGTTGGTTTCGATGACAAAAAGACTGCAAACAAAGCGTCCGAAGGGCACGCTAAAAAAGCAGGAAGCGTTGCAAAACGTAAAGTCGTTGAATTCAAAGGATTTGAAGCAGATTATAAACTAGGTGACGCTATCACGGTAGAGCACTTTAATGAGGGAGAATTTGTAGATATTGCAGGTACTTCTAAAGGTAAAGGCTTTCAAGGGGTTGTGAAAAGACACAACTTTGGTGGTGTGGGTCAGGCGACTCACGGTCAGCATAACCGATTAAGAGCTCCAGGTTCTATTGGTGCAGCGTCTTACCCTGCACGGGTTTTCAAAGGAATGAAAATGGCCGGTAGAATGGGTGGAGAAAGAGTAAAAGTAGAAAACCTGAGAGTTTTAAAAGTCGTGGCAGATAAAAACCTTTTAGTAGTAAAAGGATGTGTGCCAGGTCATAAAAACTCATACGTAATCATTAGCAAGTAATGGAAGTAGCAGTTTTAGATATAAAAGGAAAAGAAACAGGCAGAAAAGCAAAGCTTTCTGATTCTGTTTTCGCTATAGAGCCAAACGATCACGCTGTTTATCTTGATGTTAAGCAATATTTAGCTAATCAGCGCCAGGGAACCCACAAAGCTAAAGAAAGAGCTGAGATTGTTGGGAGTACCCGTAAGATCAAGAAACAAAAAGGTACTGGTACAGCACGTGCTGGTAGTATTAAGTCTCCAATCTTTAGAGGTGGTGGACGTATTTTTGGACCTAGACCAAGAAATTACGGTTTTAAATTGAATAAAAATTTAAAACGTTTGGCTAGAAGATCGGCTTTGTCGATTAAAGCAAAAGGAGAATCAATATTCGTAGTTGAAGACTTTTCTTTTGATGCGCCAAAGACAAAAAGTATGATAGATGTTTTGAAAGCCCTTGGTATTCAGGACAAAAAATCACTTATAGTGTTGGGTGACTCAAATAAAAATGTATATTTGTCGTCACGTAATTTAAAAGGACTTGAGGTTGTAAATTCCTCAGAATTAAGCACTTACGGAATTCTTAATGCTAAGAATATTGTGCTGCTTGAAGGTTCTTTAGAAGGAATTGAGTCGAATTTAAGTAAATAAGCCTTATGAGTATCTTGATAAAACCAATTATTACAGAAAAAGCCACAGGAGATAGCGAGCTAAATAATCGTTATTCTTTCGTGGTAGACAATAAGGCGAATAAGATTGAAATTAAGAACGCAGTAGAAGCTGCTTACGGGGTTTCAGTTGAAAAAGTTCGTACTATTAATGTCCGTCCAGATCGCAAAACCAGATATACAAAGTCTGGTATGATCACTGGTAAAACCAAAGCTTTTAAAAAGGCATTGGTACAGGTGACGGAAGGTGAAACTATTGATTTATACAGTAATCTTTAAGATTAAAAAATGTCAGTTAGAAAATTAAAACCAATCACCCCTGGTCAGCGTTTTAGAGTAGTAAATGGGTATGACGCCATTACTACTGATAAGCCGGAAAAAAGCCTTTTGGCTCCGATAAAAAAATCAGGTGGGAGAAACGGTCAGGGAAAAATGACTATCCGCTATAAAGGTGGGGGTCACAAAAGACGTTACAGAATTGTAGACTTTAAACGTGACAAGCATGGAATTCCTGCTACTGTTGCTAGTATAGAATACGATCCTAACAGAACTGCCTTTATCGCATTGTTAAATTACCAGGATGGTGAGAAACGATATGTTATTGCTCAAAATGGGCTACAGGTAGGTCAAAACATTGTGTCAAGTACAGATTCTGCAGCTCCGGAAATTGGAAATGCAATGCCGTTAGCAAGTATTCCACTGGGTACGGTTGTTTCTTGTATAGAGCTTAGAGCTGGGCAAGGCGCTGTAATGGCAAGAAGTGCTGGAGCTTTTGCTCAATTATTGGCAAGAGAAGGGAAATATGCAACCGTGAAACTACCTTCAGGAGAAATTAGAAGAGTGTTATCTACTTGTATGGCTACAATTGGAGCTGTTTCAAATAGTGATCACCAACTTCAGGTTTCTGGTAAAGCTGGTAGAAGTCGTTGGTTGGGTATTAGACCAAGAACCAGACCAGTTGCAATGAACCCTGTGGATCACCCAATGGGTGGTGGTGAAGGTAGAGCTTCAGGTGGTCACCCACGTTCAAGAAAAGGTTTACCTGCTAAAGGTTTCAAAACCCGTTCTAGAACGAAAGCGAGTAATAAATATATTGTAGAACGTAGAAAGAAATAATAAGATATGGCACGTTCATTAAAAAAAGGACCTTACGTTCACTATAAGTTAGATAAAAAGGTTGCTCAAAACATTGAGTCTGGTAAAAAAGCCGTGATCAAAACCTGGTCAAGAGCTTCAATGATAACTCCAGATTTTGTAGGGCAAACTATCGCTGTTCACAACGGGAAACAATTTGTACCTGTATATGTAACAGAGAACATGGTAGGACATAAATTAGGAGAATTTTCACCAACACGTTCCTTTAGAGGGCACGCTGGTGCGAAAAATAAAGGTAAAAGATAATTGAAGCTATGGGAGTTCGTAAAAGAGAAAGAGCAGAGCAGATAAAAGAGGCCAAAAAACAGGTAGCTTTTGCAAAGTTGAATAACTGCCCTACTTCACCTAGAAAAATGCGCCTTGTTGCGGATTTAGTAAGAGGTGAGAAAGTAGAAAAAGCGCTTCAAATATTGAAATTCAGTCAGAAAGAAGCTTCTGGACGTTTAGAGAAATTGTTGCTTTCAGCAATTGCCAACTGGCAGTCTAAAAACGAAGAAGCTAGTATTGAAGAGGCTGAATTGTTTGTAAAAGAAATCCGTGTAGATGGAGGAGCGATGCTTAAAAGGCTACGTCCTGCACCACAGGGTCGCGCACATAGAATTAGAAAGAGATCCAATCACGTTACTTTGGTGCTTGGAGAAAACAATAATACACAAAGCTAAGTAGAGTATGGGACAGAAAACAAATCCAATCGGGAATCGCCTTGGTATCGTAAGAGGATGGGAATCCAACTGGTACGGAGGAAATGACTACGGCGATAAATTAGCCGAAGACGATAAGATTAGAAAGTACATCCATGCTCGTCTTTCTAAAGCGAGTGTATCCAGGGTAATTATTGAGCGTACGCTTAAGCTTGTAACCGTTACTATCACCACTGCCAGACCAGGTATTATTATCGGTAAAGGTGGCCAGGAGGTAGACAAGCTTAAAGAAGAGCTTAAAAAAATTACCGACAAGGAAGTTCAAATTAACATCTTTGAGATCAAGAGGCCAGAATTAGATGCGCATTTAGTAGCATCTAGTGTTGCAAGACAAATTGAAAATCGTATTTCTTACCGTCGTGCAATTAAAATGGCTATCGCGGCTGCTATGAGAATGAATGCTGAAGGAATCAAAATACAGATTTCCGGACGTTTAAATGGTGCTGAAATGGCACGTTCAGAAGGATACAAAGATGGTCGAATTCCTTTGTCTACTTTTAGGGCCGATATTGACTATGCTTTAGTTGAAGCTCACACTACTTATGGTAGATTGGGTGTTAAAGTATGGATCATGAAAGGCGAAGTGTATGGTAAAAGAGATCTTTCACCGCTTGTTGGCATGTCTAAGAAGCAAGGAGGAAAACCTGGAGCCGGACGAGGTGGTAACAAATCACGTCGTAGAAAGTAATTTTTTAAAGTAAACAAAAATGTTACAACCTAAAAGAACAAAATACCGTAAACAGCAGAAGGGCCGTATGAAGGGTAATGCCGAAAGAGGTCATAGACTTTCTAATGGAACCTTTGGAATAAAATCTATGGATTCCAGTTTCATTACTGCTCGTCAAATTGAAGCTGCACGTATTGCTGCTACCCGTTATATGAAAAGGGAAGGTTCTATCTGGATTAAAATATTTCCAGACAAGCCTATCACTAAGAAACCTCTAGAGGTTCGTATGGGTAAAGGTAAAGGTGCTGTAGAATATTGGGCTGCTGTTGTAAAACCAGGGAGAATTATGTTTGAAATTGGTGGAGTGCCAATGGATGTTGCTAAAGAAGCTTTAAGGCTTGCGGCGCAGAAACTTCCGGTAAGAACCAAATTTATTGTAGCTAGAGATTATCAAGCTTAATATTATAAAGTTATGAAACAATCAGAAGTAAAAGAACTGTCTGTGGCAGAATTACAAGAAGAGCTTGGGAAATCTAGAAAAGCATATTCAGATTTAAAAATGGCTCACGCTGTTTCGCCATTAGAGAACCCAATACAGCTTAGAGCTGTACGAAGAACTATAGCGAGACTTGCTACAGAGTTAACTAAAAGAGAACAACAATAAGTGTTATTCTGCTGAAAGATGGAAAAAAGAAACTTAAGAAAAGAGCGTATAGGTGTTGTTACCAGTAATAAAATGCAGAAATCAATCGTGGTTTCTGAAGTTAAAAAGGTAAAACACCCTATGTATGGAAAATTCGTTTTAAAAACGAAAAAATACGTAGCGCACGACGAAACAAACGACTGCAACGAAGGAGATACAGTAAGGATCATGGAAACACGACCTTTAAGTAAATCTAAATGTTGGAGATTAGTAGAAATAATTGAAAGAGCGAAGTAATGGTACAACAAGAGTCTAGACTAAGAGTAGCAGACAATACCGGGGCAAAAGAAGTTTTGACCATTCGTGTATTGGGCGGTACAAAGAAAAGATACGCTTCTGTTGGGGACAAAATAGTTGTCAGCGTAAAAGAGGCTACACCAAACGGTAATATCAAGAAAGGTGCAGTTTCAACAGCAGTTGTAGTTCGTACCAAGAAAGAAGTACGCAGGCAGGATGGATCTTATATCCGTTTTGATGATAATGCTTGTGTATTACTAAACCCTACCGGGGAAATGCGCGGAACTCGTGTATTTGGACCTGTGGCAAGAGAACTTCGTGATAAGCAATTCATGAAAATTGTATCATTGGCACCAGAGGTGCTTTAATACATTAACAAGATGAGAAAGCTTAAAATAAAATCTGGAGATACTGTAAGAGTGATTGCCGGTGACCATAAAGGTCAGGAAGGTAAAGTTCAAAAGGTACTCATAGAAAAGAATAAAGCCATCGTGGAAGGTGTGAACACTATCTCTAAACATGAGAAGCCAAGTGCATCTAACCCACAGGGTGGAATTGTAAAGAAAGAAGCTCCTATTCATATTTCCAACCTATCTCTTTTAGATAAAGATGGTAACACTACCAGAGTTGGATATAAAGAAGAGGATGGTAAGAAAGTAAGATTTTCCAAAAAATCTAATGAAGTAATTTAGTTATGGCATACGTACCAAGACTTAGAGCAGAATATGCAGAGCGAGTAAAGCCTGCATTAAAAGAAGAATTTAGCTACGCTAGCGTAATGGAGATCCCAAAACTTGAAAAAATAGTTTTGAGCCGTGGCGTTGGTGCAGCTGTAGCAGATAAAAAGCTAATTGACCATGCTGTAGAAGAACTTTCTACAATTACAGGTCAAAAAGCGGTGCAAACCATTTCTAAAAAGGATGTTGCTTCATTCAAACTTCGTAAAGGGATGCCAATTGGGGCAAAAGTTACTTTGCGAGGATATAGAATGTACGAATTCTTAGATCGTTTAATAACATCGGCACTTCCACGTGTTCGTGACTTTAACGGGATTAAAGCTAATGGTTTTGATGGTAGAGGAAACTATAATTTAGGTGTTACTGAACAAATCATCTTTCCGGAGATTGATATTGATAAGGTGAACCGAATTAATGGTATGGATATCACATTTGTAACCACGGCTAAAACCGATAAGGAAGCAAAATCATTGTTAACCGAACTAGGATTACCTTTTAAAAAGAATTAATTATGGCTAAAGAATCAATGAAAGCCCGTGAGGTGAAGAGACAAAAAATGGTAAAAAAGTATGCTGAAAAACGCGAAGCTTTGAAAGAAGCTGGTGATTGGGAAGCATTACAAAAGTTACCAAAAAATTCTTCAC
Organism: Salegentibacter sp. Hel_I_6; assembly: GCF_000745315.1. Taxonomy (NCBI): domain Bacteria; kingdom Pseudomonadati; phylum Bacteroidota; class Flavobacteriia; order Flavobacteriales; family Flavobacteriaceae; genus Salegentibacter; species Salegentibacter sp. Hel_I_6. The sequence continues at coordinate 2,647,383 of NZ_JQNQ01000001.1, forward strand.
CTGTGCGTTTACACAACCGTTGTAAGCTAACTGGTAGGCCAAAAGGTTATATGAGACAATTTGGACTTTCTCGTGTAATGTTTAGAGAAATGGCTAATCAGGGTTTAATTCCTGGTGTAAGAAAAGCTAGTTGGTAAAATTATAAATTGGTAGCAGGTTCTCTCGAGTGTCGGGACGAAAACCACTTCCGCAAATTATTATAGATGAATACAGATCCTATTGCAGATTATTTGACAAGAGTTAGGAACGCTGTGGCCGCAAACCATAGGGTGGTAGAGATACCAGCTTCTAACCTTAAAAAGGAAATTACAAAAATATTATTCGATCAGGGATATATTCTTAGTTACAAGTTTGATGATGATGCTAGTGCTCAAGGGACAATTAAAATTGCTCTTAAGTATGACAAAATCACAAAAGAGCCTGTAATTAAAGATATCCAAAGAATAAGTAAACCTGGTTTACGTAAGTATGCTGGCGCTGATGAATTACCACGTATCCTTAACGGTCTTGGTATCGCTATAGTTTCTACTTCTCACGGTGTAATGACCGGGAAGCAAGCTAAAGCTGAAAAAGTTGGTGGTGAAGTATTGTGTTACGTTTACTAATACTTAAAAGACTAAAGAAATGTCAAGAATAGGTAAAAACCCAATTACAATCCCTGAAGGTGTGAATGTAGACCTTAAAGATGGTATTGTAACGGTAAAAGGAAAATTAGGAGAACTTAAACAAGAGATTAACGACATTGATGTGAAAATTGAAGATGGTGTTATTTCTTTTGAACGTTCTTCAGAGAAAAGTGATCAAAAAGCAAAACACGGTTTGTACCGTGCTTTGGTTAACAATATGATAGAAGGAGTTTCTAGCGGGTATACGAAATCATTGGAATTGGTAGGAGTTGGATATAGAGCTACTAACCAGGGACAAAAATTAGATTTAGCCGTTGGGTTTTCCCATAATATTGTAATAGATTTGGCGCCAGAAGTTCAGGTAGAAACAATTTCAGAAAAAGGTAAAAACCCAATTGTGAAATTGACTTCTTACGATAAACAACTTGTGGGTCAGGTAGCTGCTAAAATACGTTCTTTCAGAGCGCCAGAGCCTTATAAAGGAAAGGGTATTAAATATGTTGGAGAACAATTACGTAGAAAAGCAGGTAAATCAGCTTAATAAAGTTTAGATATGGCAGTTTCAAAACAAGATAGACGAAATAAGATAAGAAAGCGTGTTCGTAAGTCAATTACAGGCACCGCTAGCCGTCCAAGATTATCTGTATTTAGAAGTAATAAAGAAATTTATGCTCAAATTATAGATGATGTAGAAGGAAAAACCCTGGCTGCAGCCTCTTCGAGAGATAAAGGTGTAACAGCAGAAGGTGATAAATCCAAACAAGCAGAATTGGTTGGTAAAGCCCTTGCTGAAAAAGCTTTAAAGGCCGGTGTAGAAACCATTTCTTTTGACAGAGGTGGTTACCTGTATCACGGAAGAGTTAAATCATTAGCAGAAGGTGCTCGCGAAGGAGGACTAAAATTCTAGAAAATTATGTATCAAGATTATAAAAACGTAGAACATGTAAAACCGGGCGGACTTGAATTAAAAGATCGTTTGGTAGGAGTACAACGTGTGACCAAAGTAACCAAAGGTGGTAGAGCTTTTGGATTTTCTGCTATCGTAGTAGTAGGAGATGAGAATGGTGTTGTAGGGCAAGGTTTAGGTAAATCTAAAGAAGTTGCTGATGCTATCTCTAAAGCTGTGGAAGATGCAAAGAAGAATTTAGTGCGTATTCCTTTACATAAAGGAAGCCTTCCGCACGAACAGAAAGGTAAGTATGGTGGTGCAAGAGTTCTTTTGCTACCGGCTGCAACTGGTACCGGGATTATTGCCGGTGGTGCAATTCGTGCCGTACTGGAATCTGTTGGTGTACACGACGTACTTTCTAAAAACCAGGGGTCTTCAAACCCTCACAACGTAGTAAAAGCTACATTCGATGCGCTACTTCAATTAAGAAGTGCTGATACTGTTGCTAAACAACGTGGTATTTCACTAGAAAAGGTTTTTAAAGGATAAATCAAGGAGAACGATGGGAAAGATAAAAGTTACAAAAGTAAAAAGTGCTATTAACCGATCTAAAAATCAGAAATTGGTTTTAGAGTCTCTTGGTCTTAAGAAAATTGGCCAGACGGTAGAGCATAACGATACGCCAAACATCCTTGGTATGGTAAATAAAGTTAAACATTTAGTTTCTGTAGAAGAAACAAAATAATAAATTCACATGGAATTAAATAACTTAAAACCTGCAAAAGGTTCAGTTAAGAGTAACAACAAACGTGTTGGCCGTGGAGAAGGATCAGGTAAAGGTGGTACTGCCACCCGTGGTCACAAAGGGGCTAAGTCTCGTTCTGGTTACTCCAAGAAGATAGGTTTTGAAGGTGGGCAAATGCCACTTCAACGCCGTGTTCCAAAATTTGGTTTTACTAACAGAAATCGTGTTGCTTATCAAGGTGTAAATCTTGATACTCTTCAACGTTTGGTTGATGAAGGTAAAATTAAAGATACTGTAGAGGTTAGTACTTTGATCGATAACGGTCTTGTAAGTAAAAACGAACCAGTAAAGATATTAGGTAGAGGTGAATTAAAGACAAAGTTGAAAATATCTGTTCATAAATTTACTGCCTCAGCAAAAGAAGCTATAGAAGCTGCTGGAGGTGAAGTTGTTACTTTATAATAGATAGCCAAATGAAATTCATCAATACTATTCAAAATATTTGGAAGATCGAGGAACTAAAAAACAGAATTTTAGTAACCCTCGGTCTATTGTTAGTTTATCGTTTTGGGGCACAAGTTGTGCTTCCCGGGATAGATGCTTCACAGTTGTCCAATCTGGCATCCCAAACAGATGGAGGTCTTTTAGGCCTCTTAAATGCGTTTACAGGTGGTGCGTTTTCTAATGCCTCTGTTTTTGCACTGGGAATTATGCCTTATATCTCAGCTTCCATTGTAGTTCAGCTTATGGGTATTGCGATACCTTATTTGCAGAAACTGCAGAAGGAAGGAGAGAGCGGTAGACGTAAGATCAATCAAATCACTCGTTGGCTAACTATTGCGATTACTTTAGTACAGGGACCTGGTTATATTTATAACCTTTTTGCTACACTACCGCAACAAGCCTTTTTATTAGGTGATACAGTTACATTTGTAGCTTCTGCTGTGGTAATTCTTACTACAGGGACTATTTTTGCAATGTGGCTGGGTGAAAAGATAACCGACAAAGGTATTGGTAATGGTATTTCGCTATTAATTATGGTAGGTATTATTGCTACTTTACCTCAGGCATTTATCCAGGAATTTGCTTCCAGGGTATTTGAATCTAATGGAGGTCTTATTATGATTCTTATTGAATTGGTAATTTGGTTTGCTATTATTCTTGCTTCGGTAATGTTGGTAATGGCCGTACGCCAAATTCCTGTACAGTATGCCAGAAGAACTGCTTCTGGTGGTTACGAGAAAAATGTTTTTGGATCAAGACAGTACATTCCTCTTAAGCTTAATGCTTCAGGAGTAATGCCTATTATATTTGCTCAGGCTATTATGTTTATCCCGGCTGCTGTTGCAGGACTTTCTGAGTCTGATGCAGCGCAGGGTGTTACCGCTGCCTTTAGTGATATATTTGGGTTCTGGTATAATGTAGTATTTGCATTATTAATTATTGTATTTACTTACTTCTATACCGCGATTACTGTACCTACTAATAAAATGGCTGATGATCTTAAACGAAGTGGAGGATTTATTCCGGGCATTCGTCCAGGAACTGAAACCGCGGAGTTTTTAGACAGAATTATGTCTCAAATTACCTTGCCAGGATCTATTTTCCTTGCGCTTATTGCTGTGTTCCCAGCGATTGTGGTGCAACTCTTAGGTGTGCAACAAGGATGGGCATTATTTTTTGGAGGAACCTCGCTTTTAATTATGGTTGGAGTTGCAATAGATACTATGCAACAAGTAAATTCTTACTTGCTGAATAGACATTACGACGGATTAATGAAAACAGGTAAAAACAGAAAAGCAGTAGCTTAATTATGGCAAAACAACCGGCAATAGAACAAGACGGAACAATTATAGAAGCATTATCTAATGCAATGTTTCGTGTAGAATTGGAAAATGGTCACGTTGTGACAGCACATATCTCAGGAAAGATGCGTATGCACTACATTAAGTTGTTACCTGGAGATAAAGTAAAACTGGAAATGAGTCCTTACGATTTGAGTAAAGCTCGTATTACATACAGATACTAAAAGTAAATTGAGCTATTTGTAAAATTTTCAGTACTTTTGCAACCTGAAAAATTTATGAATGCTGAAATCCTGATTTTGAGCTTATTTCAAAATTCAGTGAAATGTAAAAAACTAAAGAGATGAAAGTTAGAGCATCAGTAAAGAAAAGAAGTGCCGACTGCAAAATAGTACGCAGAAAAGGGCGCCTTTACGTAATTAACAAAAAGAATCCTAGATTTAAACAAAGACAAGGCTAATTATGGCAAGAATTGCAGGGGTAGATATACCTAAACAAAAGCGAGGAGTTATAGCATTGACCTATATCTTCGGAATTGGTAGAAGCAGGGCTGAAAAGATCCTTAGCCAGGCCAAAGTAGATGAAAGCACAAAAGTTTCAGACTGGAACGATGATGAAATTGGTCGTATTCGTGAAGCTGTGGGTGAATTTACAATCGAAGGAGAATTACGTACAGAAGTGCAGTTGAGTATTAAACGTCTAATGGATATTGGATGTTATAGAGGTATTCGTCACAGAAGTGGTTTACCACTTAGAGGACAGAGAACCAAAAATAACTCAAGAACCAGAAAAGGTAGAAGAAAAACAGTTGCTAACAAGAAGAAAGCGACTAAATAGTAATTAATATGGCAAAGAAGACAGTTCAAAAAAAGCGTAAAGTAACCGTTGAGTCCGTAGGGCAAGCGCACGTTACGGCTTCTTTCAATAACATTATTGTTTCCCTTACCAATAAGAAGGGTGACGTTATTGCTTGGTCATCTGCAGGAAAAATGGGTTTTAGAGGTTCTAAAAAGAATACTCCTTATGCTGCCCAGTTAGCTGCAGAAGACGCGTCTAAAGTAGCTCACGAGGCTGGTTTGCGCAAAGTTAAAGTTTACGTTAAGGGGCCGGGGAATGGTAGAGAATCTGCTATTCGTTCGCTTCATAACAACGGGATTGAAGTAACTGAAATTATTGATGTTACTCCATTACCACACAATGGATGTCGTCCTCCTAAGAGACGTAGAGTTTAATAATAAGTATAAATAATAAGAGAGGAGTTAAGATTATCGAAGGACAGAGACCTTAATTCATAATCCCTTTCTACTAAATTAAAAGTTAATGGCAAGATATACTGGTCCAAAGACTAAAATAGCCCGAAAGTTCGGTGAAGCTATTTTCGGAGACGATAAGTCTTTTGAAAAAAGAAATTATCCTCCGGGACAACACGGTAATAACCGTCGTCGCGGTAAAAAATCTGAATATGCTATCCAGTTAATGGAAAAGCAAAAAGCAAAGTATACCTACGGTATTCTTGAGCGTCAATTTAGTAATATGTTTAAAAAAGCTACTAGAGCGCAAGGAATTACTGGTGAAGTACTACTTCAACTTTGTGAATCTCGTCTTGATAATGTAGTGTTTAGAATGGGCATTGCTCCAACTAGAAGCGCCGCAAGACAATTCGTATCTCACAGACACATTACGGTTAATGGCGAGTTGGTAAATATACCATCTTACCAATTGAAAGCGGGTGATGTTGTAAGTGTTCGTGAAAAATCAAAATCTTTACAGGCTATCCAGGATTCACTAGCTAACTCTAGCAATGTTTACGAATGGATTACCTGGAATAACGAAACTAAAGAAGGAACTTTTGTTTCAGTACCCGGACGTATTCAGATTCCGGAAAACATAAATGAACAATTCATCGTCGAATTATATTCGAAATAATAATTCACAGAAGTCGTAATATGGCAATACTAAATTTTCAGAAGCCCGATAAAGTTATAATGATTGATTCAACAGATTTCGAAGGGAAATTTGAATTTCGCCCTTTGGAACCTGGCTATGGATTAACCGTTGGTAACGCTTTAAGAAGAGTGCTTTTATCTTCATTAGAAGGTTATGCAATCACTTCCATTCGTATAGAAGGCGTAGATCACGAATTCTCCGCTATTCCAGGAGTTGTTGAAGACGTAACAGAAATTATCCTGAATCTTAAGCAAATTAGGTTCAAAAGGCAAATTGATGAAATAGATAACGAAGCCGTTACCATTTCTGTATCTGGAGAAGAACAAATTACTGCCGGTCACTTTCAAAAATTCATTTCAGGCTTTCAAGTGCTAAACCCAGATCAAGTGGTTTGTACTGCAGATAAGAAAGTAAACCTGAATATGGAAATGACCATAGAAAAAGGTAGAGGTTATGTTCCGGCCGAAGAAAACAAAAAAGCCAACGCACCTCTTGGAACTATATTTACAGATTCTATTTATACACCAATAAAGAACGTAAAGTATAGCATTGAAAACTATCGTGTAGAACAAAAAACCGATTATGAAAAATTGGTTTTTGAAATCGTAAGCGATGGTTCTATTCATCCAAAAGATGCACTTACTGAAGCTGCAAAAACACTTATCCACCACTTTATGTTATTCTCTGACGAGCGTATTACGCTAGAAGCTGATGAGATAGCACAAACTGAAACTTATGATGAGGAATCCCTTCACATGAGACAGTTGCTAAAAACTAAGTTGGTAGATATGGATCTTTCAGTAAGAGCTTTAAATTGCTTAAAAGCGGCTGAAGTTGATACCCTAGGAGACCTTGTTTCTTACAATAAAAATGACTTGATGAAGTTTAGAAACTTCGGAAAGAAATCTTTGACAGAGCTTGAAGAACTGGTAAGTAACAAAGGACTTAACTTTGGTATGGACCTTTCAAAATACAAATTAGATAAGGACTAATATATAAGTAGTTTTCCATAAAAGCCGGCAAAAGATCGCGCTTTGGGAAAATGAATTAAGAACAAAACAATGAGACACGGAAAGAAAACAAACCATTTAGGTAGAAAGACCGCTCACAGGAAGTCTATGCTAGCTAATATGGCCTGCTCTCTTATAGAGCACAAGAGAATCAATACCACCGTAGCTAAAGCAAAAGCTTTAAAAGTTTTTGTAGAGCCTTTGGTAACTAAGTCTAAAGAAGATACTACTCACAATCGTAGATTGGTATTTAGTAAACTTCGTCAAAAAGAAGCTGTAGCCGAATTGTTTCGTGAGGTAGCTCCTAAAGTTGGTGATCGCCCGGGTGGATACACAAGGGTAATTAAATTAGGTAACCGTCTTGGAGATAATGCCGATATGGCCCTTATCGAGTTAGTTGACTACAACGAAACTTACAACCTAAGTAAAACAGAGAAGAAGAAATCTACACGTAGAGCGGGTAGAAAGAAATCTACTGAAGCTACTCCAGATGCTCCTAAGGCAGAAGGAAAGACAGAAGATAAATCTTCAGAAAATAAAGAAGACAAAAAAGAGGAATAGAAATGAATCTTTTAAAGTTCTAATTTTTAAAAAGGATAAACTCTCTGGGTTTATCCTTTTTTTATATATTAAAATGAAATAGTCATTTTCGCGAAGGCGGAAATCTCAAAAGTAGGAGTCTATTTCCGTGCAGACGGAAATCTAAATACTAAAGTTCATTTCTGCTCAGGCGGAAACACCAGCAACACAACAAATTAATAAGAATGAAATATCAAACCCGAAAAAAAGCGATTATCTTACTGGAAGATGGCACTATCTTTCACGGTAAGGCTGTAGGAGACAAAGACGGTAAAGCCGTTGGTGAAGTTTGTTTTAATACCGGAATGACTGGTTACCAGGAGATCTTTACAGATCCTTCTTATTACGGTCAGCTTATGGTTACAACTAATGCCCATATTGGGAATTACGGAACTTTAGCCGAGGAAAGCGAAGCCGATAAAGCTAAGATCTCCGGACTTATTTGTAAAAATTTCAGTTACACTCATTCCCGCCCAGCTGCCGATTCTTCACTCCAGGAGTTTTTAGATGAAAGTAATCTTTTCGCAATTTCTGATGTAGATACGCGGGCGTTGGTAACTTACATTAGAGAAAATGGGGCGATGAACGCTATTATCTCGACAGATGTAGATAATATAGAAGGGCTTAAAAAAGAGCTTGCCGAAGTACCAGATATGAATGGTTTGGAACTTGCTTCCAAGGTTTCTACCAAAGAGCCTTATTACTTTGGGAACGAAAATGCCACTTATAAAATAGCTGCATTAGACGTTGGAATTAAAAAGAACATTCTTCGCAATTTTGAGAAGCGTGATGTGTACGTAAAGGTTTTTCCTTACAATGCTACTTACGAGGAGATGAAGGAATGGAATCCTGACGGCTACTTTCTCTCAAACGGACCTGGAGATCCGCAGCCATTAGAAAGTGCGATCACTCTTACTAAAGCTATTTTAGAGAAAGATCATCCGCTCTTTGGAATTTGCCTGGGACATCAAATTATTGCAATTGCAAATGGCATTAAAACATATAAGATGCACCACGGTCACCGCGGAATAAACCATCCCGTGAAAAATCTTAAAACCGGAAAAGGGGAAATCACCTCTCAAAATCACGGTTTCTCGGTGGATAAGGCCGAAACTGAAGCAAATGCTGAAGTAGAGATCACCCATATTTGTTTAAATGACGATACTGTTGGGGGGATTGCCATGAAAAACAAAAACTGTTTCTCTGTACAATATCACCCTGAGGCAAGTCCGGGTCCTCACGATGCCAGTTATTTATTTGATGAATTTATGGATAGAATTAAAAGAGTAAAAGCTTAAAGTATTTTCATTAAAACTAATTAAAAAGCCCAAAATTTAAAGATTTTGGGCTTTTCTTTTATGAAAACTAGATTTATTCTAAATTGCGACCTCATTCATCAAAAACTCATCAAAACTCCTCAATGAAAAAACTATTACTATTATCCATTTTATTATTTTTTACTTTTCATATTTCTGCACAAGAGACTCCCCAAATTTCCACTGAAAAAGTATGGAGAATTAATTTTTTAAATCCCGCTGTGGAGCTTGAGCATCCAACCGGTGAGTATTCTACTTTTTCTAGCGGTCTGGGAATTGGTTATGGTGGAGGTCATCCAGACCTTACTTATGGTGCACCTGGATTCATTTATATAATTGCCCCATTTCTGGATTTACAGCAAAAATGGTTTTATAATCTAAACAAGCGTGTACAAAAAGATCGGACCGTGGATAACAATTCTGGAAATTTTGTTTCACTCAGATTAATAACTCGTGGGCCTTCAGTTGCAGAAAATGTTTATAGAACTTCTGATTATGATTTTGCATTTGGCCCTACATGGGGAATTCAGAGAAAATATGGCAAGAATTTTCACCTACTGTTCGATGTAGGTCCACATTATTATTTGGATACACATGGAAACGGGAATATTTTTCCGATTATGTTTCAGCTTAATCTAGGTTTTGACTTGTAAGACAAAATCAATTAATTCATCAAAAACGCATCAATGAAAAAATTACTACTATTCAGCTTCTGCCTTTTCTCTTTTCTATCCATCAACGCACAAGATCAGGCTTCGGTAGAAGATGGTTTGTTGTCAATAAACATCTTAACTCCTGGTTTAGAGTACGAATTTGGACTTGCAAATTCTACAACTCTTGATTTAAGGGCAGGTTCAGGTATCGCTTTTGGTACCGGTTCATCAGGAGATTTTTTCGGAATTTTTCCGGTCTTTTCTGCTCAGTATCGTTATTATTATAATTTCAGGAATAGAATTGAAAAAAATAAAACAGTAAAAAATAATAGCGCAAATTATATTGCACTTAGCGGTAGTCTCCAATCTGGAAAACCCATTATTGGGAATATTGAATATACCGCAGATTATTTTGGAACTATAGGACCGGTATGGGGTTTACAACGTTACTATGGCAGTGGTTTTAAATTAGACCTTAATTTAGGAGCTGGATATGGTTTTGATGAATTGGGGGATTCATATTTTTCGCCAATCATAGGAATTAGACTTGGATGGCTTCTTTCAAATTAATTTTCTTCAGTCTTTTATTTTTATGTATTTCTGAAATGCAGGCGCAGAAACACCCTGTATTTTATGGAGGTATAGAAATGTACCGGCATACCGCTTTTGAAGATAATAGCTTTGGGAAATTTTCGGTGGGTTCTCAGGTTTATCAGATAAAATTCTTCGCTCCCGAGATAGGTTTTGACTTTGGGGGAGGCACGCTTCCGGAAAGAAGCGTCTTTGGAGAAAATTTTAATATTCAAGATCCAAGAAAAGGGCTTTTGAGGCAACGCTTTAAATTTTCAGTAATCACTTTAAATCCGAAACTTAAATTTGGTGAAGAAGACGCCTATATTACCTTTTCTCCAAAATATCATATAGGGAGATTAAGAGGAGAAACGGCTTATCTGGAATACAGTGGGGATAATAACCGGTACATAGGTTTGAAAGAAAGTGAAGAATCCAGAATCAATACCTCATTTTGGAGTTTCGCTATTGGTTTTGAAGGTTTGCAGATTACTGCAAAATATTGGTTTGCTCTTTCGCTTCATTATACACTGCTTAATGCGAATGATGTTTGGGACACGATGCAGTTTTCAACAGAAGATGCATTTATACAGTCAGCTTCAACTTCAACCATAGGACTGGGTCTTCGTTTCTATTACAATCCTTTCGGTTCAGAAAATGATTAAAAAACTACCTGAATAATTTTCAAATGAAACTTTTAAATTATACAAATACTTTTCTGTTTTGGAATTAGCGAAATTCATAACAAATAAAACCTTTTCCTGAGATTCTTTTAAATACTTTGTTTTAGAAAACCATTTCGTGTTTTCATAATGTTATAAATGCTTTAAAACTACCTGTTTCACTCGCTATTTTGAGCTTCAATTTGTATCTTGCAGTTGAATCAATTAACTAATTAAAGAAGATTATGAGTGTAATAATAAATATTCACGCCCGTCAGATTTTTGACTCAAGAGGAAATCCAACCGTAGAAGTAGATGTTTTAACTGAAAATGGAATTTTAGGAAGAGCAGCAGTGCCTTCTGGAGCTTCTACCGGGGAACATGAAGCAGTAGAACTTCGTGATGGCGGCGATGATTATATGGGTAAAGGAGTTACAAAAGCCGTAGAAAATGTAAATGATATAATTGCTGAAGAATTATTAGGTTATTCTGTTTTTGAACAAAACCTGATTGATAAAGCAATGATTGAAATAGATGGAACGCCAAATAAAGCAAAGTTAGGAGCAAACGCCATTTTAGGTGTTTCTCTTGCCGTAGCTAAAGCAGCTGCAAACGAACTTGGTTTGCCATTATACCGCTATATAGGTGGGGTTAGTGCTAATACGCTTCCTGTGCCAATGATGAATATTATAAATGGTGGTTCACATAGTGATGCGCCAATCGCATTTCAGGAATTTATGGTAATGCCGGTAAAAGCCGAAAGCTTTTCTCACGCCTTAAAAATGGGAACTGAAATTTTTCATCATCTAAAAAAAGTACTTCACGATCGTGGTTTAAGCACAGCTGTTGGAGATGAAGGTGGTTTCGCGCCAAAGTTGGATGGAACTGAAGATGCTTTAGAAACAATTCTTAAAGCTATAAAGAATGCCGGTTATAAAGGTGGTGACGATGTGATGATCGCTTTAGACTGTGCTGCTGCAGAATTCTATGAGAATGGGAAATACGACTATAAGAAATTTGAAGGTGAAGGCGGGAAAATAAGATCTAGCGAGGAACAAGCTGAGTATCTTGCTGAACTTTCTTCTAAATACCCAATCATTTCTATTGAAGATGGAATGGATGAGAACGACTGGGATGGTTGGAAGGCCTTAACCGATAAAATTGGAGATAAAGTTCAGTTGGTTGGAGACGACCTTTTTGTAACTAATGTTGAAAGACTTTCAAGAGGAATTGAAGAAGGAATTGCAAATTCAATTCTTATTAAAGTAAATCAAATTGGTACGCTAACTGAAACTATTGCAGCTGTAAATATGGCGCATAATGCCGGCTTTACTTCAGTAATGTCCCACCGTTCTGGAGAGACTGAAGATAATACTATTGCCGATCTTGCTGTAGCTTTAAACACCGGGCAGATTAAAACCGGTTCAGCTTCAAGAAGTGACCGTATGGCAAAATACAATCAGTTAATTAGAATCGAAGAAGAATTGGGTGAAGTTGCTTATTTTCCAAAGCGAAAAGCATTCAAAATCTAATTATTGATTTTATCTAAAAACAGAATCCCTTTTGAAGAAATATCAAAAGGGATTTTTTTTGGAGATAATTCAGTAAAAAAGCCCTCAAAATCGCCTGTTTCAATGAAAATCTTATCAACGCTTAACGCAAAATTAACAGTAGATTTCTTAAATTAGCAACTCTCGAAAATAAGTTGAATCAAGTATATAAAATTAAGATATGTCAAAAGCGACGATTGAAATAAATGGGAAAAAATACGAATTTCCCGTTGTAGAAGGAACCGAAAATGAATTAGGAATAGATATTAAAAAATTACGTGCAGAGGCAGGGGTTATTACCCTGGATCGTGGGTATAAAAATACAGGTAGTTGTGAGAGCGCTATTACTTTTCTTAATGGGGAAGAAGGAGTGCTTCGTTACCGAGGATATTCTATTGAAGCCCTTGCCGAAAAGGCAGATTTTCTTGAAGTAGCATACCTGCTTATTTTTGGGGAATTACCAACAAAAACTCAGTTAGACAAATTTTATGCAGATATCAAGGAAGAGTCTACGGTAGATGAAGAGATGAAGAAGATCCTTGATGGTTTTCCAAAGTCTGCTCACCCAATGGGCGTACTTTCTTCTTTAACCAGTGCACTTATTGCCTTTAATCCATCTTCAGTAAATGTAGAATCTGAAGAAGATATGTACAAGGCTATTGTTAAAATTCTTGGTAAGTTCCCGGTTCTTGCAGCCTGGACACTTAGAAAGAAAAATAGCCTTCCGCTTAATTATGGGGATGATTCTCTTGGTTATGTAGAGAACCTCCATAAAATGATGTTTGAAAAACCGGGTAAAAGTTATAAGGTAGATAAAGAAGTTATTGAAGCTTTAGATAAATTATTAATCCTTCACGCAGATCACGAGCAAAACTGTTCTACTTCTACGGTGAGAATGGTAGGTTCTTCGCACGCTGGGCTTTTTGCCTCAATTTCTGCAGGAATTTCTGCACTTTGGGGACCACTTCATGGTGGTGCTAACCAAGCGGTGATAGAAATGTTGGAAAGAATTAAAGAAGATGGTGGTGATACCAAAAAATTTATGGCAAAAGCTAAAGACAAGGAAGATCCTTTCCGTCTAATGGGCTTTGGTCACCGCGTTTATAAAAACTTTGATCCGCGAGCTAAGATTATCAAAAAATCTGCAGATGAAGTTCTAGCGCAACTAGGTGTAGATGATCCAGTTTTGGATATCGCAAAAGGTCTTGAAAAAGAAGCTTTAGAAGATCAGTACTTTGTAGATAGAAAACTATATCCAAACGTAGATTTCTATTCAGGAATTATTTATCGCGCCCTAGGAATTCCGGTAGAAATGTTTACTGTAATGTTCGCTCTTGGTAGACTTCCTGGGTGGATTGCTCAGTGGAGAGAAATGAGATTGATGAAAGAACCAATTGGTCGACCACGTCAAATTTATACCGGTGAAAACCTACGTGAATTCAAAGAAGTTGAAAAAAGATAAGAATATCTTTTACATATTAATAAATCAGAAAAAAGCTTCATCATCGTATGAAGCTTTTTCTATATTTGGTGAAAATTTGACTTGTGAAATTAAATGTGAATAATGAAACTTCCCGTCTTAAGGCGGTGGTTTTAGGTACAGCAGAAAGCAATGGACCGGTACCTTCTTTAGAAGAAGCATACGATCCAAAATCAGCCGAATTCATCAAAATGGGCGCATATCCTAAAGAAGAAGATATGATCGCTGAAATGGATGCCGTGGCTAAAGTGCTGGAAAAGTATAATGTACAGGTTTTTAGACCAAAAGTTATAAAAGATTATAACCAGATTTTTACCCGGGATATTGCATTTGTAATAGAAGATAAATTTATAAAATCAAATATTTTACCAGATCGCGAACAGGAAATTGAAGCTATTAGTCATGTAATAAGGCATATAGATCCTTCAAAAGTATTGCAGTTACCAGAAGACGCGCATATAGAGGGTGGAGATGTAATGCCTTTTGGGGACTATATTTTAGTTGGGACGTATCGCGGTGCAGATTATAAAGATTATATCACGGCGCGTACTAACGTGCAGGCGGTAGAAGCACTTCAGGAATTGTTTCCGAATAAAAAAGTGGTTTCTTTCAATTTAAGAAAATCGAATACCGAGCCTCGCGATAATGCTTTGCATTTAGATTGTTGTTTTCAGCCTGTTGGAAAAGGCAAAGCAATTATTCATAGAAATGGCTTTTTGGAAGAAGAAGAATATAACTGGTTGGTGAACCTCTTCGGGAAAGAGAATGTTTTTGAAATCACTCGTGATGAGATGTATTATATGAATTCCAATATTTTCTCTATTGCTGAAGATGTGGTGATTTCAGAAAAGAATTTTACAAGATTAAATGCCTGGTTAAGGGAACAGGGCATTACTGTGGAAGAAGTGCCTTATGCTGAAATTTCTAAGCAGGAAGGGCTTTTGCGTTGTTCAACTTTACCGTTAATTAGAGAATAGAATTATGAGACAGATTACAGATACAATTTTGATGGTACGCCCGGTGGCGTTTAGAATGAATGAGCAAACCGCGGTGAATAACTATTTTCAAAAAGATCTTACCGCAAATAATGTAAATGAACGTGCCCAGGCAGAATTTGATGAATTTGCTTCAAAGCTTAGAAAAGTTGGAGTGAATGTGATTGTAGTTGATGATAAGAAAGAGGATGATACGCCAGATTCTATTTTTCCTAACAATTGGGTTTCTTTTCACGAAAATGGACATATAGCCTTATATCCAATGTTTGCTGAAAACAGGAGAAAAGAACGCCGAATGGAATATTTCGCGAAATTAGAAGAAAGCGGTTTTAAGATTACTCAAGTTGTAGATTATACTTCGGCTGAAGAGCACGACTTATTTCTGGAAGGAACCGGTAGTATTTTGTTAGATAGGCAAAATCAAAAAGCTTATTGTGCTTTATCTCCCCGCGCTGAAGAAGATCTTTTAATCGAATTTTGCGAAGATTTTGAATTCACTCCTGTTATTTTCAATGCTAATCAAAGTGTTGGAGGAAAAAGAAAAGCTATTTACCACACCAATGTGATGATGTGTTTGGCTGAAAAATTCGCTGTTATCTGTTTAGATACTATTGATGAAGCCAAGGAACGCAAAAATGTGCTGAAACATTTAAAAGATGATGGCAAGGAAATAATTGCAATTACCGAATCTCAAATGCACGAATTTGCCGGAAATATGCTGCAGGTTCAGGGAGCATTCGATAAGAAATATTTGGTGATGAGTGCCCGTGCTCATAAAAGTTTGACAAAAGATCAAATATCAAAAATCGAAAATCATTGTGAGATTTTAAGCAGTGACCTTGATGTAATAGAAACCTGTGGAGGTGGAAGCGCCCGCTGCATGATGGCTGAAGTTTTTTTACCAAAAGCTTAGTTTTAAATCGTCATCCTAAATTTGTTTCAGAGCCTGCTCCGAAATTTATTCGGAGATCTAAGATGTTAAAATATAAACATGTTAGAAGCTGAATCAAGTTCAGCTTGACGAAGCTAAAAACCTAATGCTTATTAAATAACTCCCTTAAAAACAAGATCATAATTCCTGCTGTAAAAACCGCAAAAGGTAAGGAGCTTATTATCAAAAACTTTTGCATTGCAGTAAGCACATCACTATCGGGTTTTATGTTGCCAAGAATTATTATTGCTTCGGAAAAAATGAGGATTACCGCCGCCCAGATAAGCCTGAATTTTCTTCTGGGATGTTCTTTTCCTTTATCGCTAAACATACTCAGTACATATATTGCTGAATCAACCGAAGTCACCAAAAAACTAATCAAAAGAAGTATGGTAACGATATTAGTGAAATTTGAAAAAGGGAAAGCTTCAAAAAATCGAAACATAGAGGTGAAAACATTATCAAATTCGCCGTTATAGCTTTCCATACCTCCAATAAGATCGAAAGAAGCAGAACCAAAAACGCTGAACCAAAAGAAACTCCCCAGTGAGGGGATTAGTAAAACTCCCAAAATCATTTCTCGAATACTTCTACCTTTAGAAATCCTGGCGATAAAAATTCCTGTGAATGGAGCCCAGGCTAACCAAAAAGCCCAGTAATAATATGTCCAGTCTGTTAGAAATTCTTTTCCGGGATTGTATTTCCCAAGTGCTAAACTAAGCGGAACAAAATCTATAATATAGCGGTAAAAAGATTCAAAAAAATGGCTGAAGACATTCAGAATATCCACTTGTAGAAACACGAAGAGCATCAGGAAAAAGGTTATATAGATGTTCCAGTTAGAAATACGTTTAATGCCTTTTTTTATTCCGGCGAAAGCCGAGATGAATGCCAGGGAGCAAATTAATAAAACTAAAAAGAGGGTGATCCAAAGAGTTCCGGGTGGCTTTGAAGTAAGATGACTAATTCCTCCTTCAATTTGTGTGGTGCCCAATCCAATTGCTGCAACCAAACCAAAAACTGTAGTGAGAATAGTAAGTAAATTTACTCCTTGTGGTAGGTATTTTATTTTTTTAAGTTGAGGTAAACTGGTTCCTAAAAGGATATCAGATTTTCTCACAAATAGGGAGTAGGCGATAAGTAATGCGAAGATCCCGTAGAACGCCCAGGCGGTAAAACCCCATTGATAAAATGTATATTCTAATGAGATTACATCAGGAGAAGAGCCGGTTTCAATTGGCGGATTTAAAAACATAAAAACCGGTTCCTGCACGGCCCTTAATAAAATACCGGCTCCCATTCCCGCACTGTAAAGCATAGCAATCCATGAAAGTCGGTCGAATTCTGGTGGAGAATTTCCCAGCTTTATTTTTCCGAATCTTGAGAAAGCGATAAAAATGAGAAAAAACACGCATAATAAGCCGAGCCATAAATAAAATCCACCAAAAAATTCACGCACCCAAATGGAACCAATTTCAATTATTTCATAAAATAAACCAGTAAAGATAAAGATGAAAAGTGCAAGTAAAAACAAGCTCCCTGAAGCGATATAGAGTAAAGGATTTCTCAAAAAAGCGCGTGTAAGTTGCTTCAAAGTTTACTGCATTTCAGTTTATATTACCAAGCTAAATGGGCTTTTAAATTTAGACCTATCAAAAAGAATCAGGCAACTTGTTTTTTGGACTCACCTTTAATAATTTTATTCAGCATTCCTTCAAAAATAAAATAGTGAAAAGGGTACATAGCATACCAGTATAATCTTCCCCAAATACCTTTTGGTCTAAAAGTAGCGGTTTGGTGCAGCACGTTTTCCTTGTCTATACAAAATTCTAACCAGGCCTCGCCGGGAACTTTCATTTCGGCAAATAGTAGTAATCTTCTTTCCTCTTTATCGGCTAAAAGTACACGCCAAAAATCTAAAGAATCACCAGAAGCTATTTTGTTGGGATGTGTTCTTCCGCGTCGCAATCCAACACCTCCAAAAAACTTATCTATATACCCACGAAATTTCCATAACCAGTTTCCGTAATACCATCCATTTAATCCGCCAATCGCCCAAATGCGTTCCAACACTTCCTCGGGGTTCTCTACCTTAGCCGATTGCTTGTCGAGAAGACAACCATATTTTGGAACCTGTATATATTTATTTAATTCTTTGCCAAAACGACCGCTGCTTAATGAATCTTTCCAACTTGAAATTACCTGATTTTGTTCAATTTTGTAAAAAGCGAGTTCTATGGCTTCGGTATAAGATATGGGTACAATATTTAAAATTTCCTGTAATCGGGTGTCATTGGTAATCACTTCAACACTCATACTGTCTACAAGGTTTTGCGCAAGTTTATATGAAGTTGAGGTTACAAAATAAAGCCAGTATGAAGAAAGTTTTGGAGACATTACCGGCACGCTCAAAATCCATAATTTTAGTTTTCGAATTTCAGCATATTTCAACATCATTTCTTTATAAGTGAGCACATCTGGACCACCTACATCAAAAGATTCATTATAACATTGCTCCTTTCCAATTACTCCGGTTAAAAATTTAATAATGTCACGAATAGAAATGGGCTGGCATTTGGTTTCCACCCATTTTGGTGTGATCATTACCGGGAGTTTCTCACAGAGATCTCTAATAATCTCAAAGGATGAGCTGCCAGAACCTACAATAATAGCAGCCCTTAGCACGGTAAGTTTAAAACTTCCGCTGTATAAGATTTCTTCTACTTTTTTTCGAGATTTAAGATGTTTAGAAAGTTCCTCTGTATTGATTATTCCGCTTAAATAAATAACCTGGTTTACCGAAGTTCCGGCCATTATTTTATTGAAATTCTTTGCGGCCTGTGCTTCCTGGCTATCAAAATCTTTTGTAGAACCACTCATGGAATGGATGAGGTAATAGGCTACATCAATATTCTTAATTTTCTCAGGTGTTTTTTCATCCTCTAAGAAATCAAGTTCTACGATTTCAATTTTACTGAGTAACTCTTCGTTAGAGGTAAATCGATTTTTGTTTCGCACCGCGCAAACCACCTCGTGGCCTTGTTCAATAAGTTCGGGGAGTAGTCGCATTCCTATATAACCATTGGCGCCAGTAAGAAGAATTCTCATAGAAAGATTTTAAGCTTAAAATACCATTTAAATTAGTACTTTTCAGCCAGATTAGTAAAACTTTATAAAATGAATAACGTCCTTAAAATTGTTCTTTTAGTAATTGGGGTAGGAATGATTACCTACGGATTGTACAGGCTAATCACCCCGGAGTTCTCTATAGATGCGGGGCCTTTGCAAGTTGAAGCTCATGGAGATAATACCCAGTCTTATGCAATGATAGGTTTTGGTGTTTTAGCCCTGATAGGTGGGCTTGCTTTTGGAAAACGCTAAGCTGATTTAAAGATCCTCTACTTTGGTTAATGCGTTGTCAGATTTATAATCCAAAATCTTTTTAAAATATTTATGAATAGCAGGCGTATCGGCCTTTACCTTAATTTTGGAATGGTCTTTATAAATTGAATATTCTTCGGCCTTGCCTTTGTAAAGATGCAATTTGTAATAGGGGATAACCAGAGCGTAAGTTTCTAATAAAGAGCGGAACATTACAATTATCCCTCTGGGACGCATTTCAGCATTACAGGTATTGGCATTGTTATCTAGAACAAGCAAATTATGGATGTCTATGCTGGTGTCAGTAATATGCAATTTGGGAGAGCCGGTGCCATTCAATTTCATTCGGTGCAGTAGCGTAAAAGGTTTGCCCACTTCCTTCTCAATTTTCTGTTTAATTTTTGGTCTGTTATAGGAGATATTTAATAACATAGCTTTTTGTTTAAAGATAAGTAAATTACTTCGGGACATACTCATGAAGTATTCAGAAAAATAATTTACAATTCGAGATAGGTCTCGGTGCATTTAATCTCGATTATCGAGTAAATTATAGGCAAAAGCCTATTTTCTGTTATCTTTGCAGGGCTTAAAACCATAAACAGAAGTAAGAAATGAATATTCAAAATTCCCTGGCTGCACACGTTAAAGATGCTGTTAAGAAAATCTATGAAATTGAAATTGAAAACCTTGAATTTCAACCTACGCGTAAGGATTTTGAAGGCGATATTACTTTGGTGACTTTTCCAATGTTGAAAGCACTAAAAACCAATCCCGTTAAACTGGGAGGAGAAATTGGAAATTATTTGTCAGAAAATGTTGCTGAAGTTTCCGGTTTTAACGTGGTTAAAGGATTTTTGAACATTGTTTTAAGCGATACCTATTTCCTTGATTTTTTCAATCAGATGAAAAGCAGAGAGGATTATGGTGTTCTTCCCGCGGCGGAAGATGCGCAGGGGATTATGGTAGAATATTCATCACCAAACACAAATAAACCCCTGCACCTAGGGCATATCAGGAATATACTATTAGGCTTTTCTGTAGCTGAAATTTTAAGTGCCGCAGGGAATAAATCCTACAAAACCCAGATCATAAACGATCGCGGGATTCATATTTGTAAATCTATGCTGGCTTGGGAACGTTTCGGAAACGGTGAAACCCCGGAATCTACCGGATTAAAAGGTGATAAACTGGTTGGGAATTACTACGTAAAGTTTGACCAGGAATACAAAAAGGAGATCTCCGAGTTAATGGAAACCAAAGGTATTTCTGAAGATGCAGCCAAGGCAGAAGCGCCAATTTTGGTTGATGCCAAGCAAATGTTGCTAAAATGGGAAGCCGGAGATCCAGAGGTGGTTGCCCTTTGGGAAAAAATGAACCAATGGGTCTATAATGGCTTTGAAAAAACCTATGATGCTCTAGGAGTGGATTTCGATAAGAATTATTACGAAAGCCAAACTTATTTATTGGGAAAAGATGTAGTAAATCAGGGGCTTGAAAAAGGTGTTTTTTATAAAAAAGAAGATGGTAGTGTTTGGATAGACCTTACTGACGAAGGTCTGGACGAAAAAATCGTTTTACGAAGTGATGGTACTGCGGTTTATATGACCCAGGATATTGGAACCGCCATTCAAAGGGTAAGGGATTTCGATATTAACGGGATGGTTTACACCGTAGGTAACGAGCAGGATTACCATTTTAAAGTTTTGTTTTTGATTCTGAAAAAACTCGGATTTGACTGGGCGGATTACCTGTATCACTTAAGCTACGGAATGGTAGACCTGCCCAGCGGAAAAATGAAAAGCCGGGAAGGTACCGTTGTTGATGCCGATGATCTTATATCTGAAATGACCGAAACCGCCAGAAATATTTCTGAAGAATTAGGAAAGTTAGACGGTTATACCGAAGTTGAAAAAGAAGAGCTCTACCGAATGATTGGGTTGGGAGCTTTGAAATATTATATTTTAAAAGTAGATCCTAAAAAACGAATCCTATTCAATCCCGAAGAATCGGTAGATTTTCAGGGAAATACCGGGCCGTTTATTCAATACACTTACGCCAGGATTCAGTCCATAATTAGAAAAGCCGATTTCGATTTTAAGAAATCCATAGAGGATTATCAGTTCCATGAAAAAGAGCGTTCATTAATCAAACAGCTTCAGTTATATCCGGAAACAATCCAGATGGCGGCCGAGAACCATAGTCCGGCGCTAATCGCAAATTATACTTACGAGTTGGTAAAAGAATTCAATTCGTTTTATCAAAATGTCACAATTTTGGGCACTGAAGATCTTTCCGAGAAAATATTAAGAGTACAGTTAGCAAATAGCGTAGGGAATGTTATAAAATCTTCATTTGGCCTGTTAGGAATCCAGGTTCCGGAAAGAATGTAAGCCCCCGAGAGAAATAAAAGATTGGTAGGGTACCTAAAATTAGAAACAGAGAACTGAGAACTGAGAACTGAAATAAAAGTTTTCACTTCAGGCTCAAATCATTAAATTTGCAATTCGTTGAAAAACGAGAATAAAACCTCGGGATAAATCTTGAAGGTTTAAATTGAAAAAAGTTTTCAAAATATCGGGGCTAGCCTCGACAGAATTATACCCTTTATGGGAAATTAAACCATAGGAAGATTATGTTTGATAGTTTAAGTGATAAGTTAGATAATGCCTTACACGTTTTAAAAGGCCACGGCCAGATTACCGAGGTAAACGTTGCCGAAACTTTAAAAGAAGTGAGACGTGCTTTGGTGGATGCCGATGTGAACTATAAAATAGCCAAAGACTTTACCAATGTTGTAAAGGAAAAGGCCTTGGGACAGGACGTTTTAACCGCCCTGAAACCAGGCCAGATGATGGTGAAATTGGTGAAGGATGAACTTACCCAGTTAATGGGTGGCGAGGCCGAAGGGATTAACCTTTCAGGAGATCCTTCTGTTATTCTTATGTCTGGATTACAGGGTAGTGGTAAAACAACTTTTTCCGGAAAACTTGCTAATTTCCTAAAAACTAAAAAGACTAAGAAACCACTTTTGGTTGCTTGTGATGTGTATCGTCCTGCGGCAATCAACCAGTTGCACGTAGTTGGTGAGCAGGTTGGTGTTGAGGTGTTTTCAGATGAAGGTAACCAGGATCCGGTGGCTATTTCTAAAGCTGCAATTGCATACGCCAAGCAAAATGGCCATAATGTGGTGATTATAGATACCGCCGGTCGTTTAGCTGTAGATGAGGCGATGATGACCGAGATATCGAATATCCACGAAGCAATCCAACCGCACGAGACTTTATTCGTGGTAGATTCTATGACAGGTCAGGATGCGGTGAATACAGCAAAAACTTTTAATGAACGGTTGAATTTTGACGGTGTAATCCTTACAAAATTAGATGGTGATACTCGTGGTGGTGCGGCGATTTCCATTAAATCGGTAGTTAATAAACCTATTAAATTTATTGGTACCGGGGAGAAAATGGATGCACTAGATGTGTTCTATCCAGACCGTATGGCCGATAGGATTCTTGGGATGGGAGATGTGGTGTCTCTTGTAGAACGTGCCCAGGAACAATATGATGAAGAAGAAGCAAGAAAACTTCAGAAGAAAATTGCTAAGAACCAGTTTGGGTTTGATGATTTCCTGAAGCAATTACAGCAAATTAAGAAAATGGGGTCTATGAAAGACCTTATGGGAATGATTCCGGGAGCCGGAAAAATGCTGAAAGATGTGGATATTGATGATGATGCCTTTAAAGGAATTGAAGCGATAATCCACTCGATGACACCTGAAGAAAGAAGCAACCCAAAAGTTATAAATTCAAGCCGTAAGAAACGAATTAGTAAAGGTTCGGGAACATCGGTACAGGAAGTTAACCAATTGTTGAAGCAATTCAACCAGATGGGTAAAATGATGAAGATGATGCAAGGTGGCGGTGGCCAGAAGATGATGCAGATGATGAAGGGAATGAAATAGTTTGCAGTATTTAAGTATGCAGTTAGCAGTAAAATGAGTTTCAAAACCTTATACGCTTATCAAAAAGCTTTTGATCTAGCAATGGAAGTTTTTAAGTTTTCCAAAACTTTTCCTACGGAAGAAAGATTTGCTTTGAGCAATCAAATCATACGGTCCTCAAAGAGTGTATGTTCTGCAATAGCTGAAGCTTATCGAAAAAGAGAATATCCTAAATATTTTACAAATAAACTCACAGATGCTGACTCTGAGAATGCTGAAACACAATTATGGCTTGACTTTGCTCAAGCTTGTAATTACTTACCAGAAAAGCATAAGATAGTTTTGCAATCCCAAAGCGAGGGGGTTTGGAAACTTATAAATTACATGAAAAATAATCCCGGTAAATTTGGAGTCAAAACTGACTGCTAACTGCCAACTAATTACTGCTAACTGAGATGACTATTTTAGACGGAAAAAAAACCAGCAACGATATTAAAGACGAGATTGCTGCTGAGGTTGAAAAGATTAAAAAGAGAGGTGAAAAAGTGCCTCATTTAGCTGCAATTATCGTTGGGAACGACGGTGCCAGCTTAACCTATGTAAATGCAAAAGTAAAATCCTGCAAACGCGTTGGTTTTGAATCTTCTCTTTATAGATTACCAAATACGGTAAGTGAATTGGAACTTCTTGATAAGATTGAAGAACTAAATCAGAATGACGATATAGACGGATTTATTGTTCAGCTTCCTTTGCCTCCGCAAATTGATACTCAAAAAGTACTAAACGCTGTAGACCCCGATAAAGATGTAGACGGTTTTCACCCTACCAACTTTGGAAAAATGGCTTTGGATATGACGTCTTTTATTCCGGCGACTCCGTTTGGAATTTTAGAATTATTGGAGCGTTATGATATTCCGACTAAAGGAAAACATACGGTAGTAATTGGTAGAAGTTATATAGTTGGAAGACCAATGAGTATCTTGATGGGAAGAAGTGGTTTCCCCGGAAACTCAACTGTAACCTTAACTCACGAATTCACTAAAAATATTACCCAAATCACCTCGCAGGCTGATATTATAATTATTGCGGTAGGAATTCCAGATTTTCTAAAAGCTGAAATGATCAAGGATGACGCCGTAATTATTGACGTTGGAATTACCAGGGTGCCAAATGATGAAGCGGAAAAAGGCTACGTAATTAAAGGTGATGTGGACTTTGATAATGTAAGCAAACGTGCTTCATATATAACACCTGTGCCAGGTGGAGTAGGACCAATGACGGTTTCTATGTTGCTTAAAAATACATTGTTGGCTACAGAGCGCCACAAAAAAAGAGCAAAGGAAAGAAGTAAGGCTAATAAATAGCTTTTAGAAGTTTAGTTATAAAAAAAATCCTATCAATCTAAATGTTATTTTAGGGACTGATAGGATTTTTTTATGGTTTTAATTCAAGTGATGGAATTATTCTTCCTCCAACTTCCAATCTAAATATTTATGAAGATCGGTTTCAATAAACCTTATGGTTATTGTTAGTAGTGCGAAATCATCTATATAACCAATCCCCGGAAGAAAATCTGGAACTATATCTAAAGGGTTTAAAACATATAGAAGTACAAACGCAATCGCGGCTATAGAAAACCACGGGATATCTTTATAAACACCTTTTCGGTAATCTTTTAGCATCCCGAACATCACTTTTCCCAGTTCGGTATATTTTCTTAAGGCACCTGAATTATTAATTTTGTCATCAATTTCTTTTTGATTTTCTACGGCAATATCAACATCACCATCTTTAATCTGAGTAGCTCCTTTTTTTAGATATTTTTCATCAAATTCTTCTTTCTTTTTGCTAAACATATTCATAATTCTTTATTTTTTGATTAGAGTTATTTTTTAAAGTCGGTCATGGGCATTACCGTATTCTTTTTTGTAGATCTTCAGAATTAATAAAAACAGAGAAATAAGTAATGGCCCGAAAATTAATCCTATAAATCCAAAAAGCTGTACTCCCACAATTACACCAAATAACGTAATAAGGGGATGCACGGCTGCAAGTCGATCTAATATATAAAGTCGAATCAAATTATCTGTAGATCCAACTACTACAAAGCCATAAATCAACATTGCAATAGCCTGCCAATTATCGCCCTGCGCAATTAAAAGTATTACTACCGGAATAATCCCTATCGCAGTACCAATAAAAGGAATCATAGATCCTATAGCGGTAATCACAAACCAGAAGAAAGGATCTGGAACTCCAAAAATTAAATATCCAATCAAAGCAACAACTCCCTGAAAAATTGCTACAAGTGGTATTCCCAGGGCGTTAGATTTTACGAGTTGATCGCTTTCCTTTCCTATTATTTTTAAATTATCATTGCCCAGGGGGATGTAAGAAATAAGGGAATTTTTCATTGAATCCCGCTTTATGAGCATATAGTAAAGCATAAAATACATAATACCGATAGCGATAAATGCATTAAAAGTTCCTCCTGCCAAACTTTGCAGATTTCCAGACATCCAATTAGTAACTGATGAGGTGTCAATAGAATCACTTAAGCTATAACCAATGTACGTTTCAGCTTCCGCTAATTGTTCTTTCACAGCTTTTATCACTCGCTCAGAGTTGGCTACTGCCTTACTTATTTTAGAGGAAAGCATGATCACAATCAGGCTAATTGGCACCAATATTCCTACAAAAGAACCTGCCATAAGTACGGTGGCTGCTACCGGTGGTCTCCAGCCCCTGTCCACTAATTTCTTCATCCAATTACGTAAAAGAACGTACAGGGTAATTGCACCTAAAACTCCAGAGAGATAAGGTACAATTTCTTTAAAAATTAAAACCGTTAGAAACAGGATAAGCATTAGTACGAAAATTTGGCGTACCAATGCCGGTTTTAATCTATCCATATTTTTAAGATTGGTTGGTTATTTTGCAAATAGTTGTTCTTTATTTTTAAAGGCTTTGAATTCAAGGGCATTTCCACAGGGGTCTTTAAAAAACATGGTGGCTTGTTCACCAACCTGTCCTTCAAAACGAATGTAAGGTTCGATTTCAAAATCAATATTCTTGGACCTTAATAAATTGGCAAATTCCTGAAATACATCCCATTCCAGTACTACGCCAAAATGTGGTACTGGCACATCTTTACCATCTACCGGATTACTATGCGCTTTTTCTGTTTCCTCAGCGGGTTTATAATGAATCACCAACTGATGACCAAAAAAATTAAAATCTACCCACTGATCGCTGCTACGGCCTTCACCGCAACCGAGGATCTCTCTATAGAATTTTCTTGCTTTTTGTAAATCTGATACCGGGATAGCTAAATGAAACGGTTGTACCTTCATAAATCTTAACTCATTTAAAATATTAGACGCTATTAAAATTAACAAGTAATCTCAACATGCCTGCAAGGAATACCGCTAATAATGTGTTAAGATTTGTCTTTGCGAGGTCTTTGTCCAGAGCGTGGCTTTGGTTTAGGTTTTAAAGCGGTAGCTTTAAGACGGGAAGCTTCTTCGGTTTTGCTCGATTCATCAACCATCTTATTTATGGTATCTAATTCTTCTTGAGTAAGATCACGCCATTGCCCCACGGGGATATCCAGGCTTACATTCATAATCCTAATACGTTTAAGTGCACTAACTTCATAACCTAGGAATTCACACATTCTACGAATTTGTCGGTTTAGTCCCTGGGTAAGCACAATTCTGAAGTCATTTTTCCCTAATTTCTCTACTTCGCACTTTTTAGTAGTAGTTCCTAAAATAGGAACGCCGTTTCCCATTCTGCGAATAAAATCTGAGGTAATTGGTTTATTTACCGAAACAATATATTCTTTCTCGTGATTATTCCGGGCGCGTAAGATCTTATTTACAATGTCCCCATCGTTGGTAAGAAAAATAAGCCCTTCACTGGGTTTATCGAGCCGGCCAATAGGGAAAATTCGTTTCGGATAATTTATATAATCAATTATATTATCCTTTTCAACGCGGGTATCTGTAGTGCAAACTATGCCTACCGGTTTGTTGAAAGCCAGGTAAACATTGGGTTCTTTTTTTTCTTCTTCAGAAACTGCTTTCCCATCAACTTTTACCACATCACCGGGAGCAATTTTAGTTCCCATTTCGGGGACACTTCCATTAATGGTTACCCTGCCCTGATCTATGAGTTTATCGGCGGCACGGCGGGAGCAGTAACCTATTTCACTTAAGTATTTATTTATTCGGGTAAGCTTCTGTTCAGACATAAAAAAGATTGTGCTGCAAAGATACAAGAATTCGCTGCGAAACTAATTTTTTAAAAAATAATCAAGGTACAGGCAACCTTTTGTAACTTTCCTGCGTCTATGTAAATAGAAGGTCTTTTTAATTAAGAAACCGGGTGAAAGTAATTCAACTTTTTAAAAACGAATCTAAGCTTATAAAGCGTGCCGCCAAAAACGATCGAGCGGCGCAACGCGAACTATATGAGCTGCATTCAGGAAAAATGCTTAGCGTTTGTAGGCAGTATATAAAAGATATGCACCACGCTGAAGAAGTAATGCTTAACGGATTTCTAAAAGTGTTTACGCACCTTAAAGATTTTGAATCTAAAGGAAGTTTTGAAGGCTGGATAAGAAAAATTATGGTAAGGGAATCAATTTCTTTTTTAAGATCACAAAAGAAGATTGTTTTTAGTGAAGAAGAAATTGCAGACCCTGGTTTTTCTGCGGAAATGAATACAGAGCTAAATGTAGCGCATATTCAAAACCTCATAGACAATTTGCCGGAAGGCTATAGGATGGTTTTTGTTATGTATGCAGTAGAAGGATATAAACACGCCGAGATTGCGAAAATGCTGAAGATTACCGAAGGGACTTCAAAATCGCAATTATCTAAAGCGAGAAAAATGTTGCAGGAGCAGTTAAAAACACAAAATACATCGGATTATGGAATTAAATAAATTCGAAGAAAATACAAGGGGAATATTAGGGAAAAGGGAAATTAAGCCTTCTGCCCAAAGTTGGGAAAAGTTGGAGGCTAAATTAGATGCGGAAGAACACAAAATTTCTCAAAAACCCTGGAAATATATTGCCGCTGCAGTGGCAGTACTAATAATTGCAGGAACTTTTATGTGGAATAATGATTTTTCCGAAAGCCCGCAGGTTGTTGAAGAACCGGTTAACGAGATCATAAAAAAACCGGAAGTAAAACAAGATTTTACACCAGAAGATAAGACACTAATAGCTGCTGAAGAAATTGAAAAAGAGAAAGAAATTTCAGCTGAAAAAAAGATAAAAAATAAAGTTGCCAGTAAGTCTAAACCTGCAGTACTAGCAGAAAAAACTTCAGAAGCACCGGTTTTAGAAGAAGTTAGAATTGAAGAAGCCGTTGTGCTGGAAACAATTAGCCTGGATCCTCCAATTTTAGAAGAAAAATTAATTCAATCTAAACTTGAAGAAATTATTGCTTCTACCGCTAATGATGATGAAATTTCTGAGGATGAAGTAAACGCATTGCTAGCCCAGGCGGCTTCAGAAATTAGTAGGGATAGAGACAGGTCACAATTTTACAATTCAAATACCGAAATAAGTGCAAATGCACTGCTAGCCGAAGTAGAAGATGAGATTTATCAATCTTTTAAAGCCAAAGTTTTTGAAGTTTTAAAGGAGGGGTACCTAAAAGCTAAAACAGCGGTTGCTAACCGTAATTATTAATAATCATCAAAAATCCCACAAACAGGGTCATTCATCAATTTTTAAAATCAATTATCATGAAAACACTTACTTTTTACGTCACACTATTAGTATTCAGTTTTGCGCAGCAGGAGGTTTTGGCGCAGGAAGTAGCTTCTGTAGAAACAGAAATATCTTCAGAAGAAAAAGCCAGAGAATTTTTTGAAAAGCAAAAAGCAGAAATTGTTTCCAAAGAAAAAGAAAAACTCAAATACCAGATAGAACGCATCAATGGCGAACTGGAAAGAGGGGAAATAACCAAAGAAGAAGGCGAAAAGCAAAAGAAGGAATTAGCTGAAAAACACGCAAAAAATATTGAGAATAAAATAGCAATCCTGGAAAATGAAATGGAACTCAGAGACAGGAATGCAGATACTTCAGGGAATTATATAGCTATTGGCGGTAAGGGAAAAGCTTTGGATATCAATATAAATAAAAAGGATAGATACGATAAACGTACTACCAGCGATTTAGTAATTGCCGCCGGTTTCAATAATGCGCTGGAAGAGGGGCAATCCTTAAATGATTCAGATTTTAAATTGGCGGGAAGCCGCTTCTTCGAAATTGGTTGGGCCTGGAAAACACGAGTTTTTAAAGAAACAAACTGGTTGCGTTTGCGCTATGGGGTTTCCTTTCAGTTTAATGGACTAAAACCTACCGATAACCGTATTTTTGTAGAAGATGGAAATGAAACTTACCTACAGGAATTCGCACTAGATCTTGATAAATCTAAATTTAGAATGGATAACCTGGTAGTTCCTGTGCATTTTGAAATTGGACCATCAAACAAAACCGAAACCGAAAATCGTTTACATTTTTCTACTTATAAAATGCTGAAAATTGGTTTTGGAGGTTATGCCGGATTTAACATAGGAGAACGTCAAAAACTAAAATATAAGGATGATGGCGATAAGGTAAAGGAGAAATTAAAGAATGATTACAACACCAACGATTTGGTTTATGGGGTTAGTGCTTATCTGGGTTGGGGCGGTGCCACACTCTATGGAAAATACGATCTAAACCCAATATTTCAAGACCCAAACAGGGAATTACACAACTTTTCTTTAGGACTTAGGTTTGACGTTGATTAAATGAAACACGGTATTTTATAGCCTTTGGCGCATAATATATGCTTGGTTTAATTCTCCCGTTGAAGTGCGGAATCAAATCTAGTCTTACTTACTAACATATTAGAATTAGCCACTTTTTATTTAGTAATTTTGTTTTCCGTAAAACAGACCCCACAGGTTTTTCAAAACTGTGGGGTCTAACCGCTTAAATAACGTCAATTTGATCTCAAAATCCACTATAGACAATGTGTTTGAAACCGCCCGGGTAGAGGAGGTAATTGGTGATTTTGTTCAGCTTAAAAAATCAGGATCTAATTTTAAAGGTTTAAGTCCCTTTAGTGATGAAAGAACGCCAAGTTTTATGGTTTCTCCCGTAAAACAAATCTGGAAGGATTTCTCTAGTGGAAAAGGAGGAAACGTCGTTGCCTTCCTTATGGAGCACGAACATTTCACATACCCTGAAGCCATTAAATATCTCGCTAAAAAATATGGGATTGAGATTGAAGAAACCCAGCAAAGCGACGAACAAAAACAGCAAGCCGACGAACGGGAAAGTATGTATTTGGTTTCAGAATTTGCCAATAAACATTTTCAGAAAAACCTGCATAAAACCGATTTTGGAAAAGCTATTGGTTTAAGTTATTTCAAGGAGCGCGGTTTCACTTTAGAAACCATCAAGAAATTTGAACTGGGTTATTCTTTAGATGAATGGGACGATTTTACAAAAGAAGCGCTCGCTGAAGCTTACAAATTGGAATACCTGGAGAAAACCGGACTTACCATTGTAAAAGGCGAAAAGCAGTTTGATCGCTTTAAAGGAAGAGTCATGTTTCCTATTCATTCTATGTCTGGCAGGGTATTAGGATTTGGAGGCAGAATTCTTACCAACGAAAAAAAGGCGGCAAAATACCTGAATTCACCCGAAAGTGACATTTACCATAAGAGTAAGGTTTTATACGGGATAAATTTTGCGAAACAAGCCATTGCCAAAGAAGATAATTGTTTTTTGGTTGAGGGTTATACCGATGTGATTCAGTTTCATCAAAGTGGGATTGAAAATGTGGTTTCTTCTTCAGGAACGGCATTAACGCCGGAACAGATTAGGTTGATCAATCGCTTAACTAAAAATATTACTGTACTTTTTGACGGTGATGCCGCTGGAATAAGAGCTTCGCTTCGCGGAATAGATTTGATCCTGGAACAAGGAATGAATGTTCGCGTGTGTACTTTTCCTGAGGGAGAAGATCCCGATAGTTTTGCTAAGAATAATTCAGATGAAGCTTTAGCTGAATATTTGCAGGAGAATGCACAGGATTTTATTAGTTATAAAGCTTCTTTACTAATGGAGGAAGCGAAGAAAGATCCGGTTAAAAAGGCAGAATTAATTCGGGATATTGTGAACAGTATTTCGAAGATTCCAGATACAATACAGCAGGAAGTTTACTTGCAGGAATGTTCCAGGATTATGGATATTTCTGAAAATGTACTATTTTCCAGCCTCGCACAGCTAAATGCGAAAAGTGGAAGAACTTCTCCTCAACAACAGCAGAAAAAAAAATCTTTTGATGTAGTTAAAGAAGAACCGCAACCAAAGGCAGCTAAAGTAGACGAGCAATACGAGCTTGAGAAAAAAATTATTAGTCTGCTGCTTCAGTATGGTACTGTAGAGGAAGATTTTGAAGACCTGGTGCTTAAAGAAAAAGAAGACGGGGAGCTTGGTTTGGAAAAAGAAATACAACGAACAAGAGTTTTTGAGAAAATATTTCTAGATCTTCAGGAAGATGAAATTGCTTTTACCAATCCTAAATTCCGAGATATTTATACTGAATTAATGGCTCGGCTAAATAGTGAAGAAAAATTTGAAGTCAAGAATTTTATTAATGATATAGATCCAGAACAGGCTTCTGAGATCACTTCAATTTTAATGGAAGAGGAGCAATATAAATTGCATGAATGGGACAGGCAGAATATTTTCGTGAAAGCAAAAACTGAGACTATTTCGCGACACGTTAGTGAAACCATTCTTTCTTTACGCAGGTTTTTAATTAATCAGAAAATTAATGAGCTTTCTGAGCAAGTAAAAACTCCTGTAGAAGCGCAGCAAACTCAGCATATATTGGAAGATGTGAAAGACTATTTAAGCTTGAAAAAAGTGCTTTCAGAAAAATTGAATCGTGTTATGTAGTACTTATTTGTAATAAGCGAGAACGCGTAATTAAATCGGCTACATTATCTACCTGTAATTTTTTTAGCAACCTGGTTTTATAAGTGCTTACCGTTTTTTCATTTATATGCAAGGCTTCAGCAATATCTTTATTACGTTTTCCTGTAGAGATGAGGTTTAAAACTTCAGACTCCCTGGTAGATAATTTCTTGAATTTAGCGATTAGATTTCTTCCGGGGGACATACCCTCGTTTAGCTTATCGGTGATTTTTTTGTTTAGATAAATCCCTCCTCTGGCTACCTGGTAAATTGCTTTTTCAAGTTCTTCTGGTTTTGCCATTTTTGAAACATAGCCTGAAGCTCCAGATTTTATGGCACTTAAAGCATAAACTTCTTCAGGATGGCTCGTGCAAACAAGCATTTTTACTTTAGAATAATCTTTTTTAATGGTACGAAGCGCGTTGATTCCGTTTATCTCAGGAAGGTCTATTTCAATGATTAAAACATCTGGCTGGCGATCGCTTAAGAACCCGTAAAGTTCCATTCCACTATGTACGCTTCCCACTACCTCAAGCGCCGGGTTGTTTTTGAGAATACATCGAATACCCTCATGCACCACAGGGTGATGATCTGCAATTAATACTGTACTCATAACATTAGGTTGGTTGAAAAATACGCCGGGGTAGGTCAAGCGCATTTATACTACTAAATTTAGCAGAATTTCTCTATCAATCCTTTTTTTGAGTAGTTTATTCGATAAAAGTATTAATTTTTAAGACTAACGGGAATATCGCATACAGGTATAGGTTTCATTTTGTGTGAGTTAGCTCGGTGACGACTCTTGTAGATTTTAAAAACTTCTTTTTGGCGTCCCTCAAAATCTTCAGCCGATTTTCCGTTTTCAGCTTCTTTCATCGCCCATTCTAATTCGGGATAAGATGCCCCAATTTGATCTTCATCGGTACGTGTATCGCCATAAAGTCCGTCAGTGGGTTCTGCATTTACTATGTCGGGATCAATTCCTAAAAACTTCCCGATTTCATAAACTTCAGTTTTCATAAGATCGGCAATTGGGCTAAGATCTACACCACCATCACCATATTTAGTATAAAAACCTACGCCAAAATCTTCTACTTTGTTTCCGGTACCTGCTACAAGATAGCTGTGTAATCCCGCAAAATAGTATAACGTAGACATTCTTAATCTAGCCCTGGTATTGGCTAAACTTAGCTCTAATGTTTCTGAATTTTCAACTTTTGGAACTGCATTTGTAAAATTATCAAAAACAGGAGTTAAATTCACTTCCAGGTTACTCACGTTGGCATAATGTTGCTTCAGCCAACCAATATGTTTTTGCGCCCTGGTCACCTGATCTGTATGCTGGTGAATTGGCATTTCAAGACATAGGGTACGTAAACCGGTTTTTGCACAAAGTGCTGAGGTTACTGCAGAGTCAATTCCGCCACTAATTCCCAGGACAAACCCATTCATTCCCGCATTTGTAGCGTATTCTTTTAGCCAGTTAACTATGTGATCTACCACTTTTTCAGTTTGCATAATTTTGGGTGATTAAGTTTGTAAATAATACCTTTGTACACAAATCTACTATTTAAACATAATTATTAAAAGGGCAGGGCGTTAAAGCCTTCATAAAGAATGCCTATGTATAAAAAGATAATTTTACTGCTTTGCACAATTGTTTTTATATCGTGTAACGAAGATGCTAAAATTGAGAAAGAGATCGCAGAAGTGCCGGTAGATTTTGAAGTGGTTCGCTTTGATAGGGAATTTGCCGAAGCAAATCCAGAAAAGCTAATGGATTTAAAACAGGAATATCCTTTTTTGTTTCCGCAGCAATTTTCAGATAGGGTATGGATTCAAAAGCTTAATGATACCATTCAACAGGAAATAAATGTTGAAGTAGGTAAGGCTTTCCCTTCATTTGAAAACAAGGAAGCAGAACTTCATAGCCTTTTTCAGCATATAAAATATTATTTTCCGCAATTCGAAGTACCAAAAGTATTTACGGTAACATCAGAAGTTGATTATAAAAATAAAGTTATCCTTCAGGATGAATATCTTTTTATCTCTCTTGATACCTACTTGGGAGAAGAGCATCATTTCTATATCGGAATTCAGGAATATTTAAAAAAGAATTTTAAGGAGGAACAAATAATTCCTGATGTTGCAAATGCCTATGCAGAAAAATATGTCCCGCGACCAAATTCAAGAACTTTCCTGGCGCATATGCTTTATTATGGGAAGTTATTGGTTTTAAAAGATAAGTTTACTCCTGAAATCACTGATGCTGAAAAAATAGGTTATACCGAAGAAGAACGCATCTGGGCGCAAAAAAACGAAGCGCAAATATGGCGCTACTTTGTAGAAAATGAACTATTGTTTGATACCGATACCGAACTTTACTCCCGGTTTCTATACCCTGCACCCTTTTCCAAATTCTACCTGGAACTTGATGCTGAATCTCCCGCAAGACTGGGCCAGTATATAGGCTGGCAAATTGTGCGTAGTTATATGGAAAAAACCAATGCATCTTTGGAGGAAATGATAGCAACAGATGCCGAAACAATATTTAATAAAGCGAATTTTAAACCAAGAAAGTAATGTCAGAATTTAAAAAATCAGAAATAAATATAGAAGTAGTTACCGATGAAAATAAGGTCCCAGAAGGAATAACCTGGAGTGCCGAAGACGGTAATGTTTATAAAGAAGATGCCAAGGCTTTGATGCTTTCGGTTTGGGATAGTAAAACCCAGGAAACTTTAAGAATAGATCTTTGGACAAAAGATATGCCGGTAGATGAGATGAAGAAATTCTTTCATCAAACCCTGGTTTCTATGAGCGATACTTTTAACCGTGCCACGCAAGACGAAAAAATGACCGCGACAATGAAGGATTTTTGCGATTATTTTGCTGAAAAATTAGAGATCACTCAAAAGTAATTACCTTAGGGCAAGTTTACAAAGCATAAATTAATGATATTTTAATTTAGGAACAGAGTATAAAACTTGATTATCGATTGGAGAAACTAATTTTTGTATATAACGCGTATTCCGGAACTCAACATGCGGTTCTGGATGCGCTGCATAAATTAATTAAGCCAAATTCTTACGCTTGTAGTCTTTGTAAAGTGACTTATGGCATCTTTTCTGAAAATACCGACTGGAAAAAATTCAGGAGAAATTCAGACACTGAAATGGAGTTTCTGCATATTGATGAGTTTCAGAAAAAGTATGCGTCAAAATTCGGTTTTAAATACACGTTTCCCATAGTCTTGTGGGAAGATGAAGGGGAAATGGGGATTTTTATTACCACTGAAGAATTAGACCGAACTCAAACTGCTGAAGATCTAATAGCTTTTATAAAAGAGAGGTTTGAAGTTTAAGCCCGTAAATTTGAAGAATTTAATTCTTCATTAATTGTTTCAATATATTCCAATATCTCATCCTGTCCTAATTTTGTGTTCGCAGAGCTTATAAAATATTGAGGCATTTCTTCCCAACTTTCCAGCATTTTTTCCCTGTAAAAATTAATATTTCGTTCCAGGGGTTTGGGCTTCAGTTTATCAGCCTTAGTGAAAATAATACAGAAAGGAACATTGTTTTCTCCCAGCCACTGCATAAATTCCATATCTATAGGTTGTGGTTCGTGCCGGCTGTCAATAAGCACAAAAGCACATATCATTTGCGCTCGCAGCTCAAAATATTTAGTGATGAATTTCTGAAATGTTCTTTTTGTGGTTTTTGAAACTTTCGCATAGCCATAACCCGGTAGATCTACCAGGTGCCAGTTCTTGTTGATCAAAAAATGATTAATAAGCTGGGTTTTTCCCGGTTTAGCTGAGGTTTTTGCCAAAGTTTTTCTGTCGGTAAGCATATTTATTAAAGAAGACTTCCCTACATTACTGCGACCAATAAAAGCATATTCAGGCAATTTACTATCGGGGCAAAGATCTACCCTGGTATTGCTTACCACAAATTCAGCCGACTTGATTTTCATTTTAAAAATGTTTAAAAATAGTATTTGAAATAGCCAGAAATGAAGTTCTTTTAAAGCTTTAAAACTTTATTTAAAATTTCGTTGCTGTAACCAGGCGTGAAGCAGCTCATTAAAAATAATGGGATGTTCCATCATTGCAGCATGGCCGCATTTGTCTACCCAGTAAAGATCGGCATCGGGAAGTAAACGTTGAAAATCTTCAGCTACTTCGGGTGGAGTAACATTATCATCTTTTCCCCAAATAATACAAGTAGGAGTTTCCATTTTTGGTAGATCCTTAGCCATGTTATGCCTAATAGCGCTTTTTGCAATAGCAAGTGTTTTTACCAACTTATTCCTATCACTAACCGTTTCGTAAACTTCATCTACCACTTCTTTAGTAGCCACTTCGGGATCATAAAAAACATCCTGGGCTTTTTTCTTTATAAAGTCGTAATCACCTCTACGCGGATAACTCTCACCCATAGAATTTTCATAAAGACCCGAGCTGCCGGTAATTACCAGCGCCTGAACAATGTCTGGGTATAATTTAGTGGCCAATAAAGCGATATGGCCACCTAGCGAATTACCTAGCAGGATTACTTTGTCGTAACCTTTGTAGTCTACAAATTCTTTTAAATATTTAGCAAAAGTCTGTACACTGGTTTTAAGCAGCGACATGGAATATAGAGGCAATTCTGGAATTACAACTTTATAACCATGCTTCGGAAAATATTCGGTAACCCCATCAAAATTACTTAAACCGCCCATAAGTCCGTGTAAAATAACTATCGGGGTTCCTTCTCCTTGCTCCAGGTACGTAAACTTTCCCTCTTGCCTTAAATTATTTTTCATTGATTGGCTTTGCGGTTAGCAATCGCAAATATAGCGATTTCATTACAAGTATAATCATTTTTAAGAAATAGCAAAGGCATTTAAGAAATGCTTTTCACCGCTATTTTGTAAAATTTTTAACAACAAAAGTGCAATAAAAACCAAGCCTCTGAAACCTAAACAAATAGCGCTATTTGATAGTCTTTCAGCTAAATACAGTGGAGAAACTTATCAACAAAGTGGTATAAAGTGGTAAAATGTGGTAATTTTTTCAATATATTTGACTCTATAAAGTATTCAAGTGGTAAACCTCATTGGGACATACGAATGTAAAGCAGATGCCAAGGGCCGGCTAATGGTCCCTTCGGCATTAAAAAAGCAGCTTGCGCCTATGTTGCAAGATGGTTTTGTGCTTAAGCGTTCGGTTTTTCAACCTTGTTTGGAGTTGTATCCTATGCAGGAATGGAATGTTTTAATGCAAAAAATTAATGGGTTGAACCGCTTTAAAAAGAAGAATAACGATTTTATTAGAAAATTTCAGGCTGGTGTAAAGATGGTAGAAGTAGATTCTAATGGAAGACTTTTAATTCCGAAGGATCTTGTTGGGTTTGCCGGAATTAGTAAAGAAATCGTGCTTTCTTCTGCAGTGAATATTATAGAGATCTGGGATAAAGATAAATACGAAAACACCATTGATGAGACTTCAGATGATTTTGCTGAATTGGCTGAAGAAGTAATGGGAAACGATGATTTAGATGCAATATCATAATCCGGTTTTATTAAAAGATTCAGTAGACGGCCTTAATATTAAGGAAGATGGCGTGTATGTAGATGTTACGTTTGGTGGAGGTGGCCATTCCAGAGAAATTCTAAACAGGCTTGGGCCTAAAGGGAAGCTCTTTGCTTTTGATCAGGATGAAGATGCGTTAGCAAATAAAATTGATGATCCTCGATTTACGCTAATTCACGAGAACTTTAGATTCCTGAAAAGGTTTTTAAGGTTTTACGGTATTAAAAAAGTAGATGGAATTTTAGGTGATTTCGGTGTTTCCTCTCATCAGTTTAATGAAGCAGAAAGAGGTTTTTCTACACGTTTTGATGCGCGTCTTGATATGAGAATGAACCAGGGAAGCAGTTTGAGTGCTTTTGAGGTGATCAATGAATATACAGAAGAGCAACTTAAAATGTTGTTTTATGACTATGCCGATTTGAAAAACGCGCCGAAGCTCGCGAATTTGATTGTTGAAGCAAGAAAAGAAAAGTCTATAGAAAGCAGTGAGCAATTAAATGATTTACTGAAACCACATCTTTTTAAAGGTAAGGAAAATAAAATTCTGGCGCAGATTTATCAGGCAATTAGAATAGAGGTAAACCAGGAAATTGAAGCTTTAAAGGAATTTTTAAAGCAAACTGAAGAGATGGTGGTAAAAAATGGGAGAATTAGTCTTATTTCTTATCACTCTTTAGAAGATAGGTTGGTGAAACGATATATAAGGAGCGGTTTGTTTCAGGGTGAGCCTGAAAAAGATTTCTACGGAAATATTTCAGTTCCTTTCAAAAAAGTAGGCGGACTTATAGTGCCTTCTTCAGAAGAAATTAAAGAGAATAATAGAGCGAGAAGTGCCAAATTAAGAGTGGCAAAGAAATTATAGGTTTTTGAAGTTTTATGAAAAAAGGTTTTTACAACATACTACGAGCTAATTTTCTTATTAGCAGGGATGCGGTAAACAACTGGCGTTTTATAGTTTTTTGCACACTACTGGCTATTGTTATGATTGCCAGCTCCCATAGTGCAGAGAGCAAAGTGCATAAAATAGCAAAACTTCATACTGAAGTAAGAGAGTTAAAAAGTGAATTTGT
This sequence comes from Salegentibacter sp. Hel_I_6, assembly GCF_000745315.1. Classification (NCBI taxonomy): domain Bacteria; kingdom Pseudomonadati; phylum Bacteroidota; class Flavobacteriia; order Flavobacteriales; family Flavobacteriaceae; genus Salegentibacter; species Salegentibacter sp. Hel_I_6. Next base: position 2,686,108 of record NZ_JQNQ01000001.1, read on the forward strand.
AGATCGGCGTTCAGCGCTTATGCGAATAAAGATGGAATCTACAATTACCAATAAAATGAGAGGAAGGGGAATACTGCCTTCTGAGAATCCGCCGTATAAAATAAAAGTGAATATAAAAGAGTAAATGGCTACAACTGAAAAAGGCATATTGAATAGATTATACGTGGTTGCGGCCTGTATGTTCGTGTTCGCTGTTGGGGTAGGCGTGAAGCTGCTCGATATTCAGTTTGTGGAGGGAGATTATTACAGAAACCTGGCGGAAGAACGCACAGTGCGAAGTTTTAAAATCCCTGCCAGCCGTGGGAATTTATACGATGCTAAAGGTAATCTTTTAGCGACTTCAGTTCCTAAGTATGATGTACGCTTTGACGCAGTTACCGTTTCAGATAAAAATTTTCAGGAAAATATAGTACCACTTTCCAATAATCTAACCGAAATGTTTGGGAAGTCTTCTGCGTATTGGTCTCAATATTTGAGGCAGGCGCGAGCTAACCGGCAACGTTATTTACCCATTGCTAAAAATCTTGGTTATTCTGAATATATGAAGGTAAAAAGCTTTCCTATGTTCAGCCTTGGCACTTATAAAGGTGGGATTATTGTAGAGCAAAGAACAGTACGTGAGCATCCTTTAGGGAAAATGGGAGAACGAACGGTGGGTTACGAGCGGCAGGATGAAAACGGATATTTTACACGTGTTGGCCTGGAAGGCGCTTTTAGTTCTTATTTAAGAGGAACCGACGGACGTAGATTAAAACAAAAAATTGCTAAAGGCCAGTGGAAACCAATAAGTGATAATAACGAAGTAGAGCCTAAAGATGGCTATGATGTTATTTCTACAATAGATGTGAATATTCAGGATATCGCACATCACGCTTTATTAAAGCAACTGGAACATTTTGAAGCCGACCACGGTACCGTAGTGGTTATGGAAACCAAAACCGGTGAGATTAAAGCAATGTCTAATCTTGGGCGCACCGAGGGAGGAAGTTATTTTGAAAAGAGAAATTATGCGGTTTATGAATCTAGCGAGCCGGGTTCTACATTTAAATTAATGGCGATGACCGCCGCATTAGAGGATAACATTATAGACACCAGCTCGGTTATAGATACTGAAAATGGCGTAGTGAGATATTACGGGAGACCGGTTAGAGATTCCCGTCGGGGAGGCTATGGTAAAATTTCTGCAGGAAAAGCTTTTGAGGTTTCTTCAAACACTGCATTTACAAAAATTATTACTGAAGGTTATAAAGATAATCCAGCCAGGTTTGTAGACAAGCTTTACGAGATGGGACTAAACAGTAAAATTGGGTTGGATATAAAAGGAGAAGGCTCTCCTAGAATTCCACATCCAAAAGATAAGAGTTGGAATGGTTTAAGCCTTCCCTGGATGGCTTTTGGCTATGGAGTTTCTTTAACACCGTTGCAAACTTTAAACTTTTATAACGCTATTGCTAACAATGGCGAAATGGTGAAGCCAAGATTTATAAAAGAAGTAAAAGAATGGGATAAAAGTATTTTAAAAGTTGAACGAGAGGTAATGAATCCAAGAATTTGCTCTCCTGAAACAGCTAAAAAACTTCAAAAAATGATGCAGAATACCGTAGAGCAAGGTACTGCTGCAAATATTTATACCCCTAACTTTTCTATGGCCGGGAAAACAGGTACCTGCCAGGTAGAATACTGGATAGAGCCGGGAAGATATATTTCCTCCTTTGCAGGATATTTTCCAGCCAAGGATCCTAAATATTCCTGCATTGTAATTATTCACAAGCCTAATAAAAGCAAAGGTTATTACGGGAATATTGTGGCGGCACCGGTTTTTAAACAAATCGCACAAAAAATTTATACCGATACTCCTGTGATGGATACGCTGCCATCACTTGATATAAAAAACGAAAAAGTTGAAAATGATTTTGAAGCTTATTTCGCGAAAATAGATAATGAAAAAATAGTGATGCCAGATGTAACCGGTATGCCGGCAATGGACGCTGTTTCATTATTAGAAAACCTGGGGCTTAAAGTGATTTTCCAGGGAACCGGGAGGGTTAACAGCCAATCAATATCGGCGGGACAGAAAATAGAAACTAATCAGCAAGTAAATTTAATATAGGTTGAGAGTCTTAAAAGACATATTGTATAAAGTGGAGATCGATGCCGTAGTAGGAAATACTTCGGTAACTATAAACAAGCTCCAGTTTGACTCTAGAAAGGTTGAACTTAATGATGCATTTGTGGCTATTCGCGGAAGTCTTTCAGATGGTCACGAGTATATAGGTCAGGCTATAAATAACGGGGCTTTAGCCGTGGTATGCGAGGAATTTCCGAAGGAAATTGTAAACGGAGTTACCTATGTGAAAGTTGGGAACGCACAAAAAGCTTTGGCTTTTATGGCAGCGAATTATTATGATAACCCTTCAGAAAAATTAAAACTTGTAGGTGTTACCGGTACCAACGGTAAAACCACGATCGTTACACTTTTATATAATTTATTTACAAAAGCCGGTTTTAAAGTTGGACTTCTTTCAACGGTTAAAGTAATGGTTGCTGAACATGCTTTTGACGCGGTTAGAACTACACCAGATTCTATTACCATCAACGATTATTTGAAACAAATGAACGACGAAGGTGTGGAGTTTTGCTTTATGGAAGTAAGTTCTCATGGGATAGATCAGCATAGAACTACAGCCCTGGACTTTGCCGGTGGAATTTTCACTAACCTAAGCCACGATCATTTAGATTATCATAGCAATTTCGCGGAATACCGTGATGTTAAGAAACGCTTTTTTGATGAATTACCGGCTTCGGCATTTGCACTTACAAATACCGATGATAAAAATGGCCAGGTAATGCTTCAAAATACCAAAGCGCAAAAATATACTTACGCCTTAAAATCTTACGCCGATTATAAAGCGCAAATCCTTGAAAATTCTTTCACAGGTTTATTGTTAAAAGTAAACGACCAGGAATTATGGACGCGCCTAATTGGGAATTTCAACGCTTATAATGTTTTAGCGATTTATGCTACAGCAGAACTTTTAGGCCTGGAGTCTCTGGAAAGTTTAAAGATAATTAGTGAATTGAATTCTGTAAGCGGAAGATTCCAGTATATCATTTCAGAAAAAGAGAAAATTACCGCAATTGTAGATTACGCACACACGCCTGATGCTTTAAAAAATGTGTTGGAAACTATAAATAGCATCCGTACAAAAAATGAAGAACTTATTACAGTGGTAGGCTGCGGTGGCGATCGTGATACAACAAAAAGGCCAAAAATGGGGCATATCGCTTCGGCATTGAGTACCAAAGTGATTTTTACCAGTGATAACCCAAGAACTGAAGATCCGGAAAAGATTATAGAAGATGTGGAAGCCGGAGTTGAACCGCAGAATTTTAAGAAGATCATGTCAGTAACCAATAGAAAACAGGCCATAAAAAGCGCTGTTCAAATTGCGGGACCAAACGATATAATTCTTATCGCCGGGAAAGGTCACGAGACCTATCAGGAAGTAAATGGCGAGCGTAAAGATTTTGATGATCTTAAGATTGTAACCGAATTTTTGAAACACTTAGATAAGTAACCCCAAAACTTTTCTGTAGGAAAAGCAACAAGAAATTATGTTATACTATTTATTCGAATATTTAGATGCAGAATACCAGGTGCCTGGGGCGCGCTTGTTTGGGTATATCTCATTTAGATCGGCGATGGCCATTATTCTTTCTTTAGCGATTTCTACGATTTACGGGAAAAGAATAATCAATTATTTACAGGCGAAACAAATAGGGGAGAGTGTTCGTAATCTTGGTTTAAGAGGGCAGAGTGAAAAAGCCGGTACTCCAACAATGGGTGGGGTTATTATAATTATTGCTACCCTTATTCCGGTTTTACTTCTTGCTAAACTTGAAAATATTTATGTTATACTTTTAATAGTAACCACTCTTTGGATGGGAGCTATAGGATTTATAGACGATTATATTAAAACCTTTAAAAAGGATAAAGAAGGCCTTCAGGGCAAATTCAAAATCTTAGGTCAGGTTGGTCTGGGAATAATTGTAGGGGGAACCTTGTTTTTTCATCCGGGAGTGACTGTAAAAGAAGAAACCAACGAACCCGCACCAGAGCAGCAGGAGTTAGTAGATAGTTTTCAGAATATGCGGGAAATGGGGCCGGAACTTAAAACGACCACCACTACCATTCCTTTTGTGAAAAATAACGAATTCGATTATTCGAGTTTGATAAGTTGGATAGATCCAGCTTTGGCAAATTATGCCTGGCTAATATTTATTCCTATTGTGATTTTTATTGTGACCGCGGTTTCCAATGGCGCAAATTTAACCGATGGAATAGACGGTCTTGCCGCAGGCTCTTCAGCAATAATTGTGCTTACCCTGGGGATTTTTGCCTGGGTCTCGGGTAACATTATTTTTTCAGATTATCTGAACATTATGTACATCCCCCGCTCTGGTGAGATGACGATTTTTATAAGTGCTTTTGCTGGTGCTTTGGTGGGATTCTTATGGTACAATACTTACCCGGCGCAAGTTTTTATGGGAGATACGGGAAGTTTAACCATTGGCGGAATTATAGCCGTACTCGCAATAGCCACAAGAAAGGAATTATTGATCCCCATTTTATGCGGAATCTTCCTAATGGAAAACCTCTCGGTAGTTTTACAGGTGGCTTGGTTTAAGATTACAAAACGAAAATATGGCGAAGGCCGAAGGGTTTTTTTAATGGCGCCATTGCATCATCATTATCAAAAAAGAGGCTATCACGAAAGTAAAATAGTAGTGCGGTTCTGGATTATTGGAATTTTCCTGGCCATTGTAACTATAATCACTTTAAAAGTTAGATAAGAAATATTGAAAACTGAAACTCAACATACTAACAATTCCGGTAAAAAACTGGTGATCCTTGGCGGCGGCGAAAGCGGTGCAGGGACTGCTATTCTTGGAGTTAAAGAAGGTTTTGAAGTTTTTGTTTCAGATAAAGGAAAAATAAAAGAAAAGTATAAGTCGGTTTTTGAAGGATTAAAGATCGACTGGGAAGAAGAGCAACATACTGAAGCTAAAATATTGGATGCTGACGTGGTGATGAAAAGCCCGGGTATTCCAGATTCAGTAGCTATTGTAAAGCAATTGCAGGAAAAAGCTATTCCGGTGATTTCAGAAATAGAATTTGCAGCCGCTTTCACTTCAGCCAAAATTATTGGGATCACAGGAAGTAATGGGAAAACCACCACAACAAAATTTGTGCATCACATTTTGAAAAATGCAGGAATTAAAGTAGGAATGGCGGGGAACGTAGGAGATAGTTTTGCTAAACAAGTTGCCGAAACAAATCCCGACTGGTTTGTATTAGAATTAAGCAGTTTTCAGTTGGATGGAATCAAAAATTTCAGACCTGATATTGCGGTTTTAACCAATATCACACCAGATCATTTAGATCGTTATGAGCATAAACTTGAGAACTATGTGTTTTCAAAATTTAGAATTGCCGAAAACCAAAGCCCGGAAGATTATTTCATCTATGATTTAGATGATGAAATTATTACGAAATGGTTAGCGAAAAATCCGGTGAAAGCACAAAAACTTCCGTTTTCACTTCAACAAAAAGTGGAAGACGGATCTTATATAGAGAATGAAAATATTATTGTCAACATAAAAAACAACCAATTTAATATGCCAACAACAGAGTTAGGTTTACAGGGAAAACATAATACCAAAAATGCTATGGCTGCGGCCACTGTTTCCCAATTATTAAGAATTAGAAAGGAAACTATTCGGGAGAGTATGGAGAGTTTTCAGGGCGTAGAACACCGACTTGAAAAAGTGCTGAAAATTAATAATGTGCAATACATTAATGACTCTAAGGCAACCAATGTGAACGCTACTTTTTATGCTTTGGAAAGTATGGAGAGCGAAACCGTTTGGATTGTTGGAGGCGTGGACAAAGGGAATATTTACGACGACCTTTTACCGCTGGTAAATGAAAAAGTAAAAGCAATTATTTGCCTCGGAATAGACAACCAGAAGCTGATGCAAAACTTCGGGAATTGTGTAGATACAATGTTAGAAACGCAATCTATGAATGAAGCTGTAAAAATGGCTTATAGCCTGGCAGAAAAAGGAAATACGGTCTTACTTTCTCCAGCCTGTGCCAGTTTTGATCTTTTTGAAAATTATGAAGATAGGGGACGCCAGTTTAAAGAGGCAGTTAGAAATCTATAATGGTAATTGTGGCCAAAATTGTTGATATTTCGTCATCCTGAACTTGTTTCAGGATCTAGACTGTTCGATAATCAAAACATATTAGAAGCTGAAACAAGTTCAGCTTGACGATAAAAGGAAATTAAAGATTTAAATGAGTAACATTTTTTCAAATCTTAAAGGCGATAAGGTTATCTGGGCTACGGCCGGGCTGTTGGCGATATTTTCATTTTTGCCGGTCTACAGTTCCAGTAGTAATCTTGCGTATTTATATGGAGACGGAAGCACCTTTCAGTATGTGGTGGTGCATTTCTTCCATTTGCTTTTAGGTTTTTGTTTGCTCTTTGCCGTTCATAAAATTCCATATCATTATTTCAGGGGGCTTTCCATTCTCTTTTTACCGGTGGTGATCGTATTATTGATCTATACAGTAGCACAGGGAACTATGATTGATGGGGCTTATGCGAGCCGTTGGATTCAAATTCCGGGTATTGGAGTTTCATTTCAATCTTCAACCCTGGCATCGGTAGTTTTAATGATTTATGTGGCGCGTTACCTATCAAAAAAAACCAATGAAAATCTAACCTTTAAAGAGTCAATTTTACCGCTTTGGGTGCCTGTGGGTGTGGTATTATTACTAATTTTGCCGGCCAATTTCTCCACAACTGCCATTATTTTTTCTATGGTGCTGGTACTTATGTTTTTAGGTGGATATCCCATAAAATACCTTGGAATTATTGTAGCTGCAGGCCTGCTTTTGCTAACGATGTTCATTTTAACAGCGAAAGCATTTCCGGGACTTTTACCAAACAGGGTAGATACCTGGGCGAGCAGGATTGAGAGTTTTTCTAACGATGAAGATACCGAAGCCGATTATCAAATTGAAAAGGCGAAAATCGCTATTGCAAGTGGTGGGGTTGCAGGAACGGGAATTGGTAAAAGCGTGCAAAGAAATTTTTTACCGCAATCTTCATCAGATTTTATCTACGCGATAATTGTTGAAGAAATGGGATTAATAGGCGCTTTTGGAGTGATGCTGGCTTATTTAATGTTGCTTTTTAGAATTGTGATTGTAGCCACAAAAGCCAATACTGTATTCGGGAAATTACTGGTTATGGGCGTTGGTTTGCCAATAATCTTTCAGGCTTTAATTAATATGGGCGTTGCGGTAGAGCTGTTTCCGGTTACGGGACAAACTTTGCCTTTAATTAGTAGTGGAGGAACTTCAATTTGGATGACCTGTATGGCACTTGGTATTATTTTGAGCGTAAGCGCCAAACGCGAGGAAATGAAGCAACGCGAAGAAGCTGAAAAAGAATTGGATGATGAAAATCCGTTAGATATTTTAAGTGAAGCGATATAACCAGCATTATGCGGAACGCAAGAAATTGCATTGAAGTTTATGATTAAGTTCCAAAAATTGGAATTAAAAAATATAAAAGGATGAAAAAGGATTTACGTGTAATATTATCTGGAGGCGGCACCGGCGGGCATATTTACCCGGCCATTGCTATTGCCAACGAGATAAAAGCGCGTTATCCTGAAGCAGAAATATTGTTTGTTGGTGCCAGTGACAGGATGGAGATGGAGAAAGTACCACAAGCAGGTTACAAAATAGAAGGTCTTTGGATTAGTGGAATTCAGCGAAAATTGACTGTGGGCAATCTAATGTTTCCATTTAAGCTACTAAGTAGTTTGGCGAAATCCAGAAGAATAATAAGGGAGTTTAAACCAGATGTGGTAATAGGTACGGGAGGCTTTGCCAGCGGACCTTTACTAAAAGTGGCAAACTCGAAGGGCATTCCAACTCTTATTCAGGAGCAGAATTCTTTTCCGGGAATTACCAATAAACTTTTGGCAAAAGAGTCCGATAAGATTTGCGCCGCTTATGAGGAAGTTAAACGATTTTTTCCTTCCGAAAAAACTATAATTACCGGCAACCCGGTGAGACAGGATTTGCTGAAGATTGACGAAAACAGGGAAAAAGCTCTTGCGCATTTTGGTCTTGAAAAAGACAAAAAAGTATTGCTGGTTTTAGGTGGAAGCCTTGGCGCAAGAAGAATTAATCAGTTGGTGGAAACCAATTTAGAAAGATTTAAAAAGGAAAATATTCAGCTTATCTGGCAAACCGGAAAGCTGTATTTCGAAGAATATAAAAAGTACAATTCAGGCTTGGTGCAAACGCATTTATTCTTGAATGAAATGAATTTTGCTTACGGCGCTGCAGATGTTATTATTTCACGAGCCGGAGCGGGCACGGTTTCAGAATTAAGTATTGTGGGAAAACCGGTACTTTTCGTTCCATCTCCAAATGTAGCTGAAGATCACCAGGCTAAGAATGCACTGGCCGTAGTGAAGAAAAATGCGGCGATGATGTTGAAAGAAAATGAGCTGGATGAAAAATTTGAAACCGAGTTTTTCGCATTAATGGCTTCCGAAGAGAAGCAAAAAGAACTGGGAGAAAATATAAAGAAACTGGCTTTGCCAAATGCAACCGCAAGGATTGTAGACGAAGTTGAGAAATTGATTAAATAAATTATATAAAGATCTCACAGGTTTTCAAAACCTGTGAGGTCTCAAGAAAAATAGAATGCAGGATTTAAACCACATACAAAACATTTATTTTATCGGCATTGGCGGTATTGGGATGAGTGCGTTAGCGCGCTACTTTAAATTCCAGGGAAAAAAAGTAGCCGGTTACGATAAAACTTCAACTTCGCTTACCAGAACGCTGGAAGCCGAAGATATTGTTGTGGTTTATGATGAAAAAATGAATTTGGTTCCAACCGAATTCACAGATAAAGAAAATACATTGGTTGTTTATACACCCGCAGTTCCTGCCGCTCACGAACAACTTACGTATTTCCAAAAAAACGGCTTTAACTTGAAAAAAAGAGCTGCTGTGCTTGGGTTGATCTCTAAGGGAAAAACCACACTGGCGGTAGCTGGAACTCACGGAAAAACTACAACCACGGCAATTTTAGGTCATCTACTTAAAGAAACCGATGCAAAAGTCACCGGATTTCTAGGAGGAATAAGTGAAGATATTCAAAGCAATTTAATCCTAAAAGGCGACGAAGTTATTGTGGTGGAAGCTGATGAATTTGACAGGTCTTTTCTTCATCTTTCCCCAAATATTGCGGCAGTAACCTCTATGGATGCCGATCATTTAGATATTTATGGTAAAAAAGAGGAGCTGGAAGACACCTTTAGGCAATTTGCTGCTCTCGTGCCAGAGGACGGAACGCTATTTGTGAAAAATGGCTTGCCTCTAGATGGAATTACTTTTGGAATTGAAGACAACGCCGATTATTCGGCACAAAGTATAAAGATTAAAAATGGAACATATCATTTTGATCTAAAAACTCCTAACGGAGTTATTGAAGATTTTAAGTTTAATCTACCCGGCAAACACAATTTGCTAAATGCTATAACCGCCCTGGCGATGGCTATCCAATTTGGATCCCCAATCCCCAAGCTAGCCAGGGCGTTATATAGTTTTAAAGGTGTGAAACGTAGATTTTCTTATAAAATTAAGTCAGATAAGCTGGTGCTTATAGATGATTATGCACATCATCCGGCAGAGATTGCTGCGGTGAATCAGGCGGTTAGAGAAATGCATCCCGGGAAGAAGGTTTTGGCAGTTTTTCAACCTCATTTATTTAGCAGAACTAAAGATTTTATAGATGATTTTGCTGAAAGTTTGGCTTTGTTTGATGAGTTGTTTTTATTGGATATCTATCCCGCAAGAGAGCTTCCTATTGAGGGAGTAACTTCAGCCTGGCTTTTGGGAAAAATTCAAAATTCTAATAAGAAACTAATTCAGAAAGAAAATATAGCTGAAGAGATAAAAAAATCCAATCCTGAAGTTGTGGTGCTTATGGGTGCCGGCAGTATTGGGGAAGAAGTGGAAAACGTGAAAAAAGCATTGGAAAATGAAGTTTAAACTAGCATACATAAAACTGCCGGTTTTGCTCATTTTAGTGGGTTTTTTATTCGGTTTTGCTGAAAAAAGGAATAATGCTCGAAAAATAAGCGATGTAGAGGTGAAATTTATAGCGGGTGAAAACCTGTATGTTACTGAGGAAGCGGTTAATAAGTTGTTGATACAAAATGATGTGGCCGCGGCGGGCATAGACAAAGAAATTTTAGATTTGAATAGGGTAGAAAGCCTTTTGAATAATCACGATATGATAGAAAATGCTGAAGTGTTTTTAAGTCTGGACGGGAAGCTCCAGACTAAAATAAGTCAGCGTAAACCCATTGGTAGAATAGTGGGTAATTCTTCTTTTTACTTAGATAAAAATGGGCTTGTAATGCCGCTTTCACCATATTATGCTGCCCGAGTGCCTCTGGTATCAGGAGTGGATTCGAGCAATGTAAAAATAGCATACCCGTTGGTAGACTATATTCAGAAAGATGAATTTTTAACCCGGCATATTACCGGTGTTAAACGTTTGCCCGGAGATAAATTTGAATTAGAAATGAGAAAACTGGACTTTACGGTGTATTTCGGTAAAGCCGAAAGCATAAACCTAAAGTTCAATAATTTTAAAGCTTTTTATAAAAAAGCATTGAGAGACGAGAAATTAGAGACCTACAAAAAAGTGAATTTACAATTTGGAGATCAGGTTGTTTGCACTAAAAAGTAAATTATGGAACACAACGACATAGCCGTAGGATTAGATATTGGAACCACAAAGATTGTGGCCATGATTGGGCGTAAGAACGAGTATGGAAAGGTGGAAATCGTAGGTATTGGAAAATCCAAAAGCCTTGGTGTTCACCGCGGAGTGGTAAATAATATTACTCAAACCATTCAATCAATTCAACAGGCTATACAGGAAGCAGAAGCAGATTCTGGATTAAAAATAAGTGATGTAGTGGTTGGAATTGCAGGTCAGCATATTAGAAGCCTGCAGCATAGTGATTATATAACCAGGACGAATCCTGAAGAGGTTATAGATGCCGATGATATTCACAGCCTTTGCAACCAGGTTCACAAATTAGTGATGTTGCCGGGTGAAGAAATTATTCACGTTTTACCTCAGGAATTTAAGGTAGACGGCCAGGCAGAAATTAAGGAGCCTATTGGAATGTACGGTGGAAGATTAGAAGCCAATTTCCACGTAGTGGTTGGGCAGGTTTCTTCCATTAGAAATATTGGAAGATGTGTAAAAAGCGCCGGTTTAGAACTTTCAGCAGTGACTTTAGAGCCATTGGCTTCAGCTAATGCAGTTTTAAGTCAGGAAGAAAAAGAAGCAGGTGTAGCGCTTATTGATATAGGTGGTGGTACAACCGATCTGGCAATTTTTAAAGACGGGATAATCAGGCATACCGCAGTAATTCCTTTCGGTGGAAATGTAATTACTGAAGATATTAAAGAAGGATGTTCAATTATAGAAAAGCAGGCCGAGTTACTAAAAATCAAATTTGGATCTGCCTGGCCGGGAGAAAATAAGGATAATGAAATTGTTTCCATCCCAGGATTACGTGGAAGGGAACCTAAGGAAATAACCTTAAAAAACCTTTCAAAAATAATTCACGCCCGTGTGGTGGAAATTATAGAGCAGGTTTACCTGGAAATTAAAAATTACGGCCACGAAGAGCAAAAGAAAAAATTAATTGCCGGAATGGTTTTAACCGGAGGTGGCGCACAGTTGAAGCATTTAAAACAACTGGCAGAGTATATCACCGGAATGGATACCAGAATAGGTTATCCTAACGAGCATTTAGCTGGTAATAATGATACTGAAACCACCAGCCCCGTTTATGCTACAGCAGTTGGTTTGGTCATGAACAGCCTTGAACATGGTGAGAAGAAGTTTCAGGAAGAGGTAGTGCTGAAAAGCAAAGAAGATAGAGAGAAAGAAGAATTGGAGTTGCAGGAGGATTTTGAGCAAAATACACCAGAAGGTGATGAGTTGAAGAAGGATCCAGTGGCTCCACAGAGACCACCCAAAAAGAGCATTTTTGATAAGTGGGCAGAGAAGTTTAAAGATTTTTTAGATAACGCAGAGTAAAAGATAGAACCAGTAAAAAAGAATTTATGAGCAGTACAGAATTCGACAACATTGCATTCGATTTACCAAAGAATCAATCGAACGTCATTAAGGTTATTGGTGTAGGTGGAGGAGGCAGCAATGCCATAAACCACATGTTCCAGTTAGGGATAAAAGGAGTAGATTTCGTGGTTTGCAACACAGATGCGCAAGCCCTGGATAATAGTTCAGTTCCCAATAAAATACAGTTAGGGGTAAGCTTAACCGAAGGTTTAGGGGCCGGGGCGAATCCACTTATAGGGGAGCAGGCAGCCGTAGAGAGTTTTGATGAAATTAAACAAATGCTTGATGTAAATACCAAAATGGTATTTATCACTGCAGGTATGGGTGGGGGTACCGGTACAGGTGCCGCGCCTGTTATTGCCAAGCAGGCAAAAGATATGGATATCCTTACCGTTGGGATCGTGACCATTCCTTTTCAATTTGAAGGGAAAATGAGAAACGAACAAGCTCAGCTTGGTGTGGAAAAACTTAGAAGTCACGTTGATTCCTTAATTGTGATCAACAATAATAAGCTTCGTGAAGTTTATGGAAACCTTGGTTTTAAAGCCGGTTTCTCTAAAGCCGATGAGGTTTTGGCAACCGCTTCGAGAGGTATTGCTGAAGTTATTACCCATCACTACACACAAAATATTGACCTTAGGGATGCTAAAACCGTTTTAAGTAATAGCGGAACAGCAATTATGGGATCTGCACAGGCAACTGGTGCCACCAGAGCTCAGGATGCGATTAGCAAAGCCCTGGATTCTCCGTTATTAAATGACAATAAGATTACCGGTGCCCAAAACGTATTACTGCTAATTGTTTCGGGTTCTGAAGAAATCACTATTGACGAAATTGGAGAAATCAACGATCACATCCAGGCAGAAGCTGGTCACAGTGCCAATATTATTATGGGTGTTGGTGAAGATGAAGCTTTGGATGAAGCAATTTCCGTTACAATTATCGCTACGGGTTTTAATGTAGAACAACAGAACGAAATTGTAAATACAGAAACTAAAAAGATAATCCACACCTTAGAAGACGAGCAAAAAGCGGAACAAAAATTAAATCCGAAAAAAAGGGGTTTCTATCCTGAATTGAATAGAAAAACTGAAGAGCAGCCTATTTCTAAAGAAGATGAAAGTCCTCAAGAGCCAGACAATACTATTGTACATACTTTAGACGACAGCGTGGAGGAAGTTGATGAAGTAGGGAATATTCAGGTTAAGGAAGACGAATTATATCATACGCCAAGATCGGCGAGAGATATGGAGGTTTCTTACGAGGAAATAAACCCTAATGATTTCATTATAAATGATACTTCAGAAGAAATGAAGTCTATGGAGTTGAACGAGCCAGAAGAGGTTCAGAATACTAATGAAGATCAAATAATGTTTACTTTCGATTTTCCTATAAATCAGGAAAAGAAAGAGGAACCTAAACAAGAGCAACCAAAACAGGAACAGCCAAGACCGCAACAACCAAAACAGGAAAAAAAGCAAGAAATTAGACATCAACTTGAAGAAGATGAATCTAAAAATATTGAAGTAAACGAACCTGTTGAGATCGTTCCCGTAACTGAAAGTTCTGCCAGGGGTGTAAAAAGATATAGTCTTGATGATTATATGGAGTTTGAGCAATCTTTAGATAGATCTAAACCTCAGGCTAAAAAGAAGGAAGAGCCAAAAGATGAAGCTATTGCTTTTGAAAAGAAAACCTTAAAACCAGAACCTCAAAACCCTGAAAAAAATCAGGAAGAGCACGGGGAGGAGGATCCGTTTAATAACCCTATTTCTGAAGTTCTAATAGAACGGGCAGCTGAGCGTAGGGCGAAAATGAAAGAATTCAATTACAAATTTAGAAGCAACGCTGCTCAAATTGATGAGATTGAAAAACAACCTGCTTACAAAAGACAGGGAGTAGATTTGGATAAAAGTGAAAAAGGAGAGGGGAAATTATCGCGCACTACTTTAGGAAAAGACGATAATGATGATCTTCATTTTAGAAGAAACAATTCCTTTCTACACGATAATGTAGACTAATACCAATCTTTATTATATATTACTGTTCATAAAAAAGGTGCCTCACAATGGGCACCTTTTTAATTTTAATAAAATTGCTTCAGGTTTATTTATTTTCAGCCTGAATATCTTCGGTATCTTTTCTTCTTTTAATTAGGGAAATTCCTGAAATAAAGAAAATAAATCCAATAATTGCAAGCGCCCAGGGGCTTAACATAAGCGCAATACTTCCAAAAATTCCTAGAATTCCCATGACAAGAGCTATCGCCCCACCAATGGTTAAGATAATTCCTAAGATTTTAATCATAACTAAAGTGTTTTGGTTAGGGAAATAAAGGTAGCCAAAGATTTGAAATTGTATGCGTGATTAACATTTATTAAAGAAATGGCGCGGTTTTCAAGGTTTTTTGAGCCACTTTTCTATTTCTTCAATTGCTTCGGTTTCATTTCCCCAGCCATCAATTTCTATTACCTGAGACTTATCGTAGAAGCTAAACCAGCTTTCCAGAATTTTGATTACTTCAGGATAATTTGAAGTAAAGCCCTGATAATTTTCTGTTTTTATAATTTGTGCTTTCAAGTCTGCAGGTATAGCAATGATCTTGTAATCCAGTTCCCCTTCATCTATTAGTTTAAAAACTGCGATAGGAATTATTCCAATAATGCTTCCGGTATTTTTACTTTCTCCAAGTATCAGGACATCTACGGCATCCCCATCACCACCTTGCTCAGGATCTGAGAATGTTGATGGAATAAAACCATAATTGCCGGGATAAGGCAGGAAATCTATAATACGATCTTTACCTTCCCGTTGATCTACTAAAAACTTCTTTTTTGTTTTGTGGTATTCTATCTTTTTATTGGTACCGGCGGGAATTTCAATTACCGCCTGGAAATTTCCATTTTTAGATTTAGATGGAATGTTCGCGAGGTCTTGAGAACTCTTGCAGCCTGCCAGCAGCAGTAAACCAATTATTAAGAAGTTATACGTGGGAAATTTCATCATTTAATTTAATCCCAATAGATCATAAAATATTTGATTTTCGCATCATCCGGAATTTGTGAAGCTCTTATTTTTGAATCGGTATCGTATCTTAGGTCTGATGGTAATTCTTTTTTATCTATGGTGATATAAGTATTGATTTCATCTAGAAAAACTACTGCAGCGTTAAGAGTGTTTTCAATTCTTGAAATATTATAATCTTCTAGAATATCTTTAAAAGTACTCGCTGTACTTAAACCGCTTTTGGTTTCGTAGCGAGAATCCAGAACCCTTATATAACCAATTGTACTTGTAGAATCAAATTCCTGAAGGGGTTCTAGAACCATTAATGGTTTACCGCCTTTTTCAAACACTTTTATTTCGCTTGTTGCACGAAATTCTTCAACACCGCTTTTTTGCTTTATAAGAGAATCTTCAGCAAAAATAGAGTCTAATTGGTTAATCTTAATATGGCGGTGCACAGGACCCACCTGGTTAGCAGTAATTAAAAAAGGATTGTCTTCGTCTTTTTGGCATGAGGTTAGACCTAAAGTTAAGCCTAGAATAAGTAGCAATGATTTTTTCATTTCTTAGATTGAATATTGATGATATTTATTTTAATAATTTATTTAAAACTCCCATAACACCTCTTATAAATGTGGCACTGGTAAGCACTTTAATTACTGCTCCCTGGGTTTTATTAGTTGTCTTTCGGGACGTCTTACTGCTTGCTTTTTCGCGTTCTAAAGCTTCAGCTTCGGCTTTTTCTTTGGCTTCTTTAGCTTCAGCTTCATCTATTTTTTTATTTAATAATTCGTAAGCGCTTTCGCGATCTATTTCTTCATTATATTTTGCTCGTAATTTAGATTGTAGAACAAGTTCTTCGAGTTCGGTATCGGTTAAAATATCCATTCTACTCATTGGTGCTCTAAGCATTGTAGCTGCCAGGGCAGAAGGTCTTCCTTTTTCATCTAAAGCAGATACCAGGGCTTCTCCAATACCTAACGAAGTAAGCTCATTTTTGGTATCGTAATATTTTGAAATCGGATAATTTTCAGCCGATAATTTTATCGCTTTTCGGTCTTTTACAGTAAACGCCCGCAAGGCATGTTGAATTTTTAACCCCAACTGTCCCAATACTTCCGAAGGAACATCTGTTGGATTTTGAGTTACAAAATAAAGGCCCACACCTTTAGACCGAATTAACTTTACAATACTTTCAATTTGATCCATTAATGCACCCGAAGCTTCTTTGAAGATAAGATGAGCCTCGTCTATAAATAATATCAATTTAGGTTTATCGCTATCCCCTTCTTCAGGAAATGTAGTGTAAATTTCAGCTAATAAGCTTAGCATAAATGTTGAAAACAACTTTGGCTTATCCTGGATATCGGTTAGCCTCATGATATTTACGTACCCGTGGCCTTTTTCGTCTTTCCGGGTAAGATCGGTAACTTCAAAAGATTTTTCACCAAAAAAGCGTTCAGCGCCTTGCTGCTCGAGTGCAACAATTTTTCTTAGGATAGCACCGGTAGAAGCACTGGAAATTCTTCCGTATTCATTTTCTATAGTTTCCTTTCCTTCCTTAGTTACATACTGAAGCATCTTTTTTAAATCCTTAAGATCCAGTAACGGTAAATGATGATCGTCGCAGTATTTAAAAATAATAGCTAAAATCCCTTCCTGAGTGGGTGTGACATCTAAAATGCGAGATAAGAGAATGGGACCAAATTCGCTAACCGTAGCTCTTAATCTTACGCCATCCTGTTCTGAAATTGTGAGAAATTCTACCGGGGATTTTGAACTTTCAAATGGAAATCCAAGTTTTTTATGACGTTCGTGTAAAAATTCTTCTCCAGCTGATTCCTTTGCGATTCCGCTAAGGTCACCTTTTACATCCATCAATAAAACAGGCACTCCTTTTTGAGAAAGGTTTTCAGCAAGAATTTGTAGGGTTTTAGATTTTC
Organism: Salegentibacter sp. Hel_I_6; assembly: GCF_000745315.1. Classification (NCBI taxonomy): domain Bacteria; kingdom Pseudomonadati; phylum Bacteroidota; class Flavobacteriia; order Flavobacteriales; family Flavobacteriaceae; genus Salegentibacter; species Salegentibacter sp. Hel_I_6. Next base: position 2,703,329 of record NZ_JQNQ01000001.1, read on the forward strand.
CTGTTCCGGTAGCCCCGGCTATAAGCCCGTGGCGGTTCATTGTTTTCAACGGAATTTTAACCGCAGCATCGGCAAAAGTTTCACCGTTAAGCATTGCGGCACCCAAATGGATATAATCGCCTTTAGGATTGTAGGCCTGGCTGATATGTTCTACAAACTCTTGTGTTTTATCCACGCTTCAAATTTTCTTAAAAATAAGAATTGTTGGGAATAATCGACAGTTTTAAGCCAATTTACTTTTTATGAAATAATTATTTGACGGGGTTTTCCAGAAGTTCTATGCTTCCTTTTGTTGCGTTTATCTTCGCTTTCAGTCCATTAGGGATAGTAACATTATCGTCTATATGGCCAATCATCGCGCCTGAAAAGGCAGGGATATGCAATGGTTTTAGGTAATGGTCCAAAACTTCTTCCATCGTTAAAGAGCCATAACCGGAGCCGCCGGGATTACAGTTGGTGCATTTCCCGAAGACAAAGCCGCTAATTTTGCCAAGTACGCCACCTAACTGTAACTGACTCATCATGCGGTCTACGGCATAAATTTGTTCGCCAACATCTTCTAAATAGAGGATATTGTTTTCCCAATCTGTAGGGAAATATTCAGATCCCATAATACCGGTAAGCACCGAGAGATTTCCGCCAATTAGTCTACCTGTAGCCTCGCCGGGTTGAATGGTTCTAATGCGGTTTTTAGTTTGCACGAGGTTATCCCCTTTATCGGTAGGATTAGAAAAAGTGATTTTTTCCTTATCGAATAATAAACGTTTAAAATGATCAAAACTGAAAGAGTTCCAAGTTGAAACCGCTAATGGACCGTGATAAGTAACCAGGCCGGTTTTTTCATAAATCGCCAAATGTATCGCAGTAATATCGCTATAACCTATAAAAATCTTGGGATTGTTTTTAATTGCTTTGTAATCTAATTTATCCAGAATTCTCGCCGCGCCAGATCCCCCACGGAGGGCCATAATCGCCTGAATAGTATCATCACGGAACATATTGTTTAATTCCTGCGCTCGTTCTTCATCGGTTCCTGCAAGATGGCCATAACGCCCTTTTACAAAAGCTCCAAATTTCACCTTCAAACCCATTGCTTCCAGGTTTTCTTTGGCGATTTCGAAGGGTGCGGTTTCAAAAATTGCGCTGGAGGGACTAATAATTCCCACGGTATCTCCTTTTTTTAATCCTTTTGGAATTAAAACCGAATTGCTTGAAGGTGAAATTTTATCAATTCCTGTAAAATTTGCCAACGGGAAAGCTAAACTCCCCATTCCTAGATTTTGAATAAATTTTCTTCGTTGCATTTGCAGTGTTTTAGGAGATTTAAAGTTAATAATTATCACGAATTTGGAGCAGTACCTTTTCCATTTCGGCTTTTAGTACTGAGGTTGGAATCGTGTAATTACTATTCATAAAACTGAAAATTAGAAGTTTGCCACTGTTCGTTTTCAGATATCCGCTAAGACTGTGATTGTTCTTTAAAGTTCCGGTTTTAGCGAAAATATAAGGTTCATCAGCTTTATAATAATTTTTTATAGTACCCGAGTGACCTCCGGTTGGTAGCATATCTAGTAATTGCTCCTCGGGAACTTCAACTTTGATTTTTTGAAGCAATTTTACAATACTTCGTGGGGTAAAAAGATTATACCTTGAAAGCCCAGAACCATCATACCACATAGGTTCGTCTGGTAAATCATTTAAATGATTATCCTTCATATACTCTATAGCGATATCAGATTTTAAGGTATCTGAAATTTTTCCGGCTGCCATAATCAGGATTTGTTCAGCGATAAAATTATCACTTACCTTCAGCATTTCCTTATATATACTATCGCTGGGAATGCTATACATAGTTTTAGTAAGTTTTTTGTTTAATTCTGAATTTTGAACCAGGCTAACCGGTTTTTGAAGGGTATCTACTAGTAGTTTGATAAGAATTTTGGATGAATATTTAAAGGGTACAGATTGCGAAAAATCTGATTCTTTATTTTGATTGTTGAACTCAAACCGGTTACTAACCATATTCCGTCTAAGTCGGGAAGAACTAAGACTGTCTTTTACGCTTACCAAAGAGTCTGTAAAGATTTTTGGCCAAACCACGGGAAACTCCTTATTTTTTTCGAAATCAAATCCTATCATATTGCCATAAATAGGAAAGGCGGTGCGTTCTGCGGAATAGTATGCATTGTAATCGTCCCAGGCCCAACCGGGACCCTGATGTTTTTCGGTGTAAGTTGGAGTTACATAGGCGAGGTGATTTCCCCTATTTTTCAAAAACTCAAGGACTTTGGAATTGGGTAAATTTTCATTTAAAAAAGATGGATCTCCTGTAGCTTTAAAATAAAGGGTATCGTTTTGGATTTCATACTTAAGCGCGGGGACAGAATCTCCCAGGATTTTTAATCCGGCATAGAAAGTAAAAAGTTTAGTGTTAGAGGCCGGCGTGAAATATTTATTTGCGTTATGGCTATAAAGAGTGTCATTTTTTTCTGGATCAATAACTATAAAACCTACGAAGCCTTTTTGGAAAACAGGAGATTCCTTGAATATTTTGTCTAAGGGCTTGCGTATTTGTTGATGAGTAGCACAAGAACCAAAAATAATAATGGTTGAAAAAAACAGAATTTTAAAAATTAAGCGACTTCTCACAATTGTAAAATTTAGAATAGGTTTACATATTTTTAAAAAATTAGTACAAAGTTAAATTAATAATCAAGAAGTTAATAAAAGTTTAATTTTTAAGTGAACAAATTTGTTTAGGTATTGCGCTTTTCGGTATATTTAAGTTATAATTCAGAAAACTTTAACACAAAAGGAATGAGAAACAAATTTACAATTATGGCTTTGCTGGCTTTTTTTCAAGTTACAGGGATGTTTGCCCAGCAGCAAGAAGTGACCGGAACGGTTACCGTGGCCAGTGATGGAATGCCTTTACCGGGGGTAAATGTTCTGGTAAAGGGGACAAATGACGGGACTGTAACAGATATGGATGGTAATTACGCTATCGAAGTGCCAGAAGATGCAGTTTTAGTATTTTCTTCTTTAGGTTTTGAGAGGCAGGAACAATCGGTTAATGGGCGTAGTGTGATCAACGTACAATTAAGTGAAGATCTAGAGGGTCTTGATGAAGTTGTGGTGACTTCTTTTGGAATTGAAAGAGAGAAAAAAGCACTTGGTTACGCGGTACAGGAAGTAAAAGGCGAAGATATTGTTAAGACGAATCAGCCTAATATTGTAAATGCACTTCAGGGACAAACTGCCGGTGTTCAAATTACAAATTCTGGGGGTGCACCGGGACAGAGCGCACGGATAATTATTCGAGGAGTGAACTCTCTCGATCCTAATGCAGATAACCAACCTCTATTTGTTATTGATGGGGTGCCAGTAGATAACTCTACTACAGAAAGTGGTAATACACCCCGTGGCTTATCTAACCGGGCCGCCGATATTAACCCTAACGATATTGAATCTATGAACGTACTAAAAGGTGCGGCTGCAACAGCACTTTACGGGGTTAGAGCAGCAAATGGTGCGGTAATTATTACTACAAAGAAAGGTAAAGAAGGTGCTGTTCGTATTAATGTGAACAGTACCGTGGGTTTTGAAGAAGTAAATCGATACCCTAAAATTCAGGATGTCTATGGTCAGGGTTTTGGAGGAGTTTACGATCCTAATTCATTTTGGCCAAACTGGGGTCCTTCTATAGATGAGATTAGGGAAATAGATCCTGATGCCGAGATTAATGATATTTGGAGAGATGCTATGAGAACTGGAGTGCAAATTGATAATTCTTTCAGTATTTCTGGTGGTAATGAGAAAGCCAATTTTTATGCTTCTTTAAATAACCTGGATCAGGAAGGTATTATCCCTTTTAGTAATTGGGGGAGAACTTCGGCAAGATTAAATGGGCAGTTGAAGTTTAACGATAAATTTAAGGTGGCCGGAAATATGAATTATACTATTTCTGGAGGTAATCGGGTACCACATGATCGTTTTATGGAGCGTATGGTTTATAATTCTCCTATGCAGGATATTAATGATTATATAAATGAAGACGGTACAATGAAAACTGTTGGGGGTAATACGAACCCTATTTACGATGCCCGCTTTAGTACCTTTGAGGATGAGGTGAACCGAATAATTGGAAACCTTCAATTTACCTATAGCCCTTTTGAATGGATGGATGTTAATTATTTAATAGGTACCGATTTTTATACTGATTCCCGAACAGAAATTACTCCGGGTCCTTTAGGTATTGATGGTGAAGTTGCTTTAAGTTCACAGGGTTTTATTACCGAAACAAGAATAGAAAGTAGGGATATTAACTCTAACTTATTTGTGACACTAAAAAAGCAATGGGACGATAAATGGAACACCACTTTACGATTTGGGAACGATGTTTTTGAGCGCGATTACAGCAGGGTAGAAGCCACTGGAGAGAATTTTGTAATTCCGCAATTTTATGATTTAAGCTATGCAAGTCAAATATCAAACTCACAGGATAAACGCAAGAAAAGACTGGTAGGTTTGTATGGGGATCTTATGGTAGATTATGACGATATGTTGTTTCTTAATATTACAGGAAGAAACGACTGGACTTCTACTTTGCCACAAGGGAATAATTCATTCTTTTATCCCTCTATAAACTTAGGTTTTGTCTTTACAGAAGCTTTTGAAATTCCTGAAGCGCTTTCTTATGGTAAATTTAGAGCTTCTTATGCCGAAGTGGGTAAGGATACCGATCCTTATAGAATAGGCCAGACCTATACCTCACCAGATATTTTCCCATTAGGAGGCGAAGTTGGCTTTACACGATTTAGCCAATTTGGAGATTTAGCGCTAAAACCGGAAAGAACTACATCTATAGAATTTGGTACAGATCTTAGATTCTTCGGAAATAGACTGGGAATAGATTTTACCTGGTACAAATCTAATAGTAAAGATCAAATTATTCCTGTTCCGGTTTCTGAGTCTTCTGGTTTTTCAACCTTTATTACCAATGCCGGGGAAATTGAAAACCAGGGTGTAGAATTTATCATTTCTGGTAATCCTATTAGAACTGAAGATTTTACCTGGAATATTGCCTTAAATGCTGCCTATAATCAAAACGAAGTAGTAAGTATTAGGGAAGGAATAGAACAAATTCAGGTGGGAAGCCAATTTGGTTATGTAGGAAGTACAGTGACAATGCAGCTTATTGAAGGGGAAGCTTATGGTAATATTTTTGGAAGTAGTTATGAACGTTTTGGAGCCGACGAAAATAGTATTTTTCTAAATGAGGATCTGCCCGTTGTTATAGGTGAAAATGGATTCCCGGTAAGAAATGGATCTCAATTAGTTCTAGGGAATTCTACCCCAAAATGGATTGGTGGTTTGAAAAACGATTTTACATATAAGAACTTTGATTTTTCATTCTTAATTGATTTTAGAACAGGTCTGCAACAATACAGTCAATATGATAACTTTTTCTCTGCCTTTGGTATTTCTGAATATACCTTAGATAGAAACGATACTCGTGTTTTTAATGGAGTACTTGCAAATGGCTCTCCAAATACTCAGGAAGTTTGGCTTGGGCAGGGAGTTGGCCCTGATGGAAGGGATTATGGAGCAGGTTTCTATAGAAATAGTTATCGTGGGGTGAGTGAAAATTTTGTTCACGATGCTTCTTTCATAAAACTTAGAAACATTTCTTTAGGCTATAATTTTGGTGATAATGTTTTAAACTCGATTGGCTTCCTTCAAAGCGCTAGATTTTCAGTAGCGGCCAATAACATTATACTATATACGCCCTGGGACGGTTTTGATCCGGAATCATTTAGTGCCGGTGCCGGTGGAAATGCTACAGGCTTTACAGGACTGGGATACCCTGGAGTGCATAGCTTGTTTTTTACTCTTAACTTAGGTTTATAAAAAATACTGAATATGAAAATTTTAAGAAAAACATATAATTATATAGTAATTGCAGGGCTATTTCTCACGTTCACAGCCTGTGACGATTACCTGGATATAAATGAGAATCCAAATAATCCTACCACTGCTCCTTTAGCAGGTTTAATGGTGAATTCTACATTTGAAACAGCTCAAAATACGTTTAGAATAGGAAATACTACCTCTAATTATGTTCAACATTTAGCATCTCCAAACCAGGGAAGTGCGTCAGATGTTATGGATGAGCTCAGTTTTAACGCAACCTGGTCTTCTTTGTACAATGTGATGACAGATCTTAACGATATGATTCTTGAGGCAAATGAAACGGGAGCGAATCATTATGAAGGGGTCGGCCAGGTGCTAATGGCTTTAAATTTGGCAATGACCGTTGACGCTTTTGGAGATGTGCCATTTAGTCAAAGTTTTAATTTTGAGACGATCACCCCGGCATATGATGATGACGCCGAATTATACAACAGGGTTTTTACGTTGCTTGATAGTGGTATAGCTAATCTTTCCCAGGAAACAGAATTGCCGATAGGTTCAGATGACTTTATTTATAATGGGGATGCAGATCAATGGATTAAATTTGCAAATATGCTTAAAGCACGTTATTTAAACCACTTAAGTAAAACAGATCAGTATAATCCTACGGAAATCCTGGCTGCAATTGAAGCAGGTTTTGAAAGTAATGCGGACGATGCACAAGTAGAATATTTTGAAGAAGAATTTAATCCTTGGGCGAATGTTGCTATTAATAACGAGAACCTGCTTCTTGGGGGTTGGATTTCTGAACAATTTGTAGAAGCCACCGACGGAACAACTTTTGGAGTTGAAGATCCACGTTTGCCATTCATGATTGGTACCACTGATGATGGGGATTATATTGGTGTTCCAAATGGAGCCGGCCGTGGTAGTGCAGCCGAATCTGGTGAGCGTTCCACTCTTGTTCCGGGCGATTTTTATACTTCAGAACAATCTCCGGTTTTGATTGCTACCTATGCTGAGCAAAAATTTATTGAGGCTGAAGCAGCGTTTGAAGTTGATAAATCCCGTTCTTATAATGCATATCTGGAAGGAATTAGAGCGCACATGAGAATGCTGGGAGTTGAACAGGCTGAGATTGATGAATATGTTAGTAGTGCAGCAGTGAGTGTTGGAGAAGGAGACTTTAGTCTGGATCATATTTTTAAAGAAAAATGGATCGCTATGTTCCTGCATCCTGAAGCCTGGGTAGATGCAAGAAGGTATGATTATGATTATGAAAATTTTGATCTTCCTGAAAATTTAAATCCAGATCTTAATGGGCAGTTTATTAGAAGGTTGCGCTATCCAGATTCTGAACTAGGTAGAAACGGTAGCAATGTGCCAGAAGTGACTTTGCTTGACCGTATTTTTTGGGACGAATAATCCTTAACAACTAAAACAATTTGAAATCTCCCGGTATTGCCGGGAGATTTTAGTTTTAAATGGTTTAAGTATAATTATTATTGCTAAATGCCTAATTTTAAAGCTTACCTAAAAACCGGTAAAATGATGAATTTTGATTATAAAAATATATGCTTATCTCTGATTATTCTCTTAACGGCATATGTAGGTTCTTCACAGGAAAAGGAGCTTTATAAAGAGCTTTACAATTCCTATGAAAAGTTTAAAGAACAGTCCATTGAAAAACGCCGATTCACCCAGGCTAAAATTCAACCTTTAATACAGGAATTTAAACAAAACAATAAGTTTGAAGTAACGAAAGTAGGGGAGTCAATAGAAGGTAGACCTCTCCAATTAATTTCTATTGGTGAGGGCAATGTAGATATTTTCCTCTGGTCGCAGATGCACGGCGATGAATCTACCGCAACCATGGCTATTTTCGATATTCTTAATTTTCTCGATTCCGAAGCATATTTAGAAGAAAAAAAAGCAATGTTGAGGGAGGTAAAGCTTCATTTTTTGCCTATGCTAAATCCCGATGGTGCAGAGCGTTTTCAGCGTAGAAACTTATTAGGAATAGATATTAATCGGGATGCGCTACGTTTGCAATCCCCGGAAAGTAGAACTTTAAAACGTGTTCGGGATAGCCTGGAAGCCGATTTTGGATTTAACCTGCACGATCAAAGCACCTATTATAATGCCGAAAGAACGCCGAAACCTGCAACCATCTCCTACCTGGCTCCAGCTTATAATTATGAAAAGTCTATAAATGAGGTCCGTGGTGCAGCAATGCAGGTAATTGTGCAAATGAATACTATATTGCAGGAATATGCCCCCGGCCAGGTTGGTAGGTATAACGACGATTTTGAGCCGCGTGCCTTTGGAGATAATATTCAGAAATGGGGAACGAGCACCATTTTAATTGAGTCTGGCGGTTATCCTAACGATCCGGAAAAACAGGAAATAAGAAAGTTGAATTATGTATCAATTCTTGCTGCTGTATTTTCTATTGCGAATAAAGATTATAAGCAAATCGATATTTCTGAATATGAAGATATTCCCAATAACGATAGAAAGCTATTTGATTTAAAACTAACTGGCCTTAATTATGAATTGTTAGGGGAAAACTATGTTTTAGATTTAGGAATCAACCAAAGGGAAATTCAGGATGAAAACCTGGATTATTACTATGATGCCTATATTTCAGATAGGGGCGATCTTTCTACCTTTTATGCTTATAAAGAACTTGAAGCTTCCGCGTATAAGTTGGTTGAAGGGAAAGTTTATCCTAAAACCTTTAAAAATATAGCGAGACTTCAGGAAAAAGATATTTTAAAAATTTTGAAAGCTGGATATGCTTATGTTGCATTAAAAGAACTTCCGCAGGAAGATTTCATAGAAATACCAATTAATCTTGTAGCTGAAGGTTTTAATAAGCCTGATAGTCTTCAGCCAAACTTCTTTCTGGAAAAAGATGGGAAATTAGAGTATGCAGTAATCAATGGCTTTTTAGTAGATCTTTCCGCGGAAAAATATGAAGTTAAAAATGCCCTTATTTTAGACTAGGAGGAAATCAAGGTAAAGAGCGAATTAAAAATATGAGATTACGTATCTTTGCAGGCTATGATTACAGAAGAGACAAAGGCATTGGTAGACGATGGGATAATGCTTCCTTTAATGGAAGAATTTTACACCATTCAGGGGGAAGGATTTCATAAAGGAACGGCTGCGTATTTTATTAGAATTGGAGGTTGCGATGTAGGATGCCATTGGTGTGATGTAAAAGAAAGCTGGGATCCATCAATTCATCCACCAACTCATATTGGGGAGATTGTAGAGAAAGCAGTAGCGAACAGTAAGACTATTGTGATTACAGGCGGAGAACCTTTAACATGGGATATGACACGCCTTACCGGCGCTTTAAAAGCAAAAGGATGTGATATTCATATAGAAACTTCTGGAGCTTATAAACTTACCGGGCATTGGGATTGGATTTGTTTATCGCCTAAAAAGATAAAATTACCAACCGAAGAAATTTATCCGCTGGCACACGAGTTAAAAGTGATTGTTTTTAATAAGCACGACTTTCTATTTGCCGAAGAACAGGCAGCTAAGGTTAGTGAGAACTGCATATTATACCTTCAGCCAGAATGGAGTAATCGTGATAAAATGATGCCGCTTATAGTAGATTATGTAATGAAAAAACCAAAGTGGAAAGTTTCTTTACAAACTCACAAGTATCTCAATATCCCATAAAATAAAACGGCTGTTTGTAAATCAAACAGCCGTTTTTTAATTCTTTCAATCTAAAATTATCCTGCAGGCGAGAAAGGTACTTTTACATATTTATCAGCCCATCCCATTAATAAATTGGCACCGGCTTGATCTTCCTCCTGTTCAATAGACATAGAGAAATTCTCAATTTTACTGCTTGAATTTCTAACCGGAACTGTAATCCTTACGTAGTCTTCTTTATCTGTATACTCATAAGCTCCCCAGGTATGTATTGATTTATTTAAAATAATAGTCCATTCTTTTTCATCTGGAATAGTGAAAATTGTGTAAGTACCTGCTTTTACAACTTCATTACCAATTTTCATATCCTTGTATAGTGTTATTTCAGTAGCTTCATTCGCTCCTGTTCTCCATACTTCTCCATAAGGAACAAGTTTTCCAAAAATTTCCCGATCCCTGGTTTGAGGTCTACTATAAATTACTCGCATAACAACTTCATCAGATTGATCTCGGTGGACAATCATATCCAGCGGACTTGCATCTAATTTTGGAAAGTTGGGACCGTTTGTTTTTTCTGTTTCTTGGGCCAGTACGTCCTGGAATCCAAGAAATCCTATTAAACATAGTGTAGTTAAAAGTATTCTTTTCATTGTGTTTGATTTTTAAGGTTAAAGATAGTTTACTGTTGGTTCTTAACGTGTTAAAGAACTATTTAGTTGCTGTTAAAATATTAAATTTTTACAGATGTAAAGTTTGTAAGCATTTGATGCATTTTTTGCTTATAAATGAATTCTAATTTAATGAATATTATTTTCATTTTATATGAATAGACTATCATCTGTTTATTAAATGTAATCTCTTCTGCATATTTGTATGGAATTAATAAAGCAAATGTTATGTGTGGAATTTTAGCAGTAATCGGGAAACGATTATCAGAAGAAAAGATTAGCGGGCTATCAAAAAGAATGTTGCATCGCGGTCCAGACGAAAGTGATGTGCACGTAACCGAAGAAGGTTATGTATTAAGTCACGAAAGATTGTCTATTGTAGATCTTGAAACCGGAAAACAACCTATCCAGGGTACTTCAACTGCCTGGATGGTTCACAACGGAGAGATCTATAACCACCAGGCTTTGCGAATTAATGAATTAAAAGATCATTCCTTTAGAACTACAGGAGATTCAGAAGTAATCGTTCATTTATATGAAGAATATGGGGTTGATTTCCTTGATAAATTAGACGGAGTATTCTCTTTTGTGGTGGTAGATGGGAAAGATTTTATCGCAGCAAGAGATCCAATTGGGGTGAAACCACTTTATTATGGAACCGATGATGAAGGTTCTATTTGGTTTGCCAGTGAAATGAAAGCTTTAGTAGATCAGTGTAGTAGTTTAGCAGCATTTCCTCCGGGGCACTATTACACCCCGGAAACTGGTTTTGTAGAATATTACACTCCAGATTGGTTTGATTATAGAAAAGCAACAGAAAAATTAGACCTTACTAAATTAAGAGAAAGTCTTATTGAAGCAACCCGAAAAAGACTGATGGCAGATGTGCCTCTTGGAGTTTTGTTAAGTGGAGGTTTAGATTCTTCTTTAACTTCTTCTATTGCCGCTAGATTGATGAAAGACAGTGGTCAAAAATTACATTCGTTCTCAATTGGTCTAGACGAAAGTGCACCAGATCTTATTGCCGCCAGAAAAGTTGCTGAGTTTCTTGGAACCGAACATTCTGAAATACATTTTACCGTTGAAGAAGGAATTGATATTCTTAAGAAACTGGTATGGCATTTAGAAACTTACGATGTAACATCAATAAGAGCAAGTACGCCTATGTATTTCCTTTCAAAAGCAATTGCTGAAAAAGGCGTAAAAGTAGTTTTAAGCGGGGAAGGAGCCGATGAGATCTTTGGAGGCTACTTATACTTTAAAAACGCACCTTCGGCTGATGATTTCCAAAAAGAAACCATTAGAAGAGTACAAAGACTTGCTACTGCGGATTGCCTTAGAGCAGATAAATCTACAATGGCTCACGGTCTTGAGGCAAGGGTACCATTCTTAGATAAAGCATTCTTAAAAACTGCCATGGAAACTGAGGCAGTTCATAAACTACCAAAAACTTATGATGGAGTTGAAAAATATATTCTAAGAAAAGCCTTTGATACTCCACAGCAGCCATTTCTGCCGGAAGAGGTTTTATGGAGACAAAAAGAGCAATTTAGTGATGGGGTAGGTTATAGCTGGATAGATGAGTTAATTGCTTATGCATCAGCCAGGGTTAGTGATGAGCAAATGGCATCAGCTTCAGAGAAGTATCCATACAACACACCGGCTACCAAAGAAGCATATTTTTATAGAGAGATATTCCACAGTCATTTCCCACAGGAAAACGCTGCGAAAACCGTAAAAAGATGGATTCCGAAATGGCAGGAAGACCTTGATCCAAGTGGAAGAGCAAATACTTCTCACGTTGCTACAAACGCCAAAAAAGAACTTGAAGAATTAGTAGGAATTTAGGTTAAACAATCGTGTGGTTTGTTATGCCCGGAATACAGCGAATTTTTGCTGTATTTTGGGCTTTTTTTTGCACAAATTGTTAATAACTTAAAGCTGGTAGAGAGCTTGTAAGCACATTAAAAATGTGCGTTTTGTTATATTTGTTCGTTATTCAAAATAGACGAATTTAATTAGCGAAATATATGAGCGAAGAACCCAAAAAACAAAGTTATTCCGCCGATAGTATTCAGGCTTTAGAAGGAATGGAGCACGTGCGCCTTAGGCCTTCAATGTATATTGGGGATACCGGCGTTAGAGGTTTGCACCATTTGGTGTATGAGGTGGTAGATAACTCTATAGATGAGGCTATGGCCGGCCATTGTGATACTATTAAAGTTACCATAAATGAAGATGGGTCGGTAACTACCGAAGATAACGGAAGAGGAATTCCCGTAGATCTTCACAAAAAAGAAGGTGTTTCTGCCCTGGAGGTGGTAATGACCAAAATTGGTGCCGGTGGTAAATTCGATAAAGATTCTTATAAAGTTTCTGGTGGACTTCACGGGGTTGGGGTAAGTTGTGTGAATGCACTTTCTTCTACGCTTAAAGCCACGGTTTACAGAGATAACAAGATTTGGGAGCAGGAATATGAAAAAGGAAAACCGATGTATCCGGTTAAACCTGCTGGTGAAACCGAACTAAATGGTACCGTGATTACCTTTAAACCAGATCCGAGTATTTTTCAGCAAAGTGTAGATTACAGCTACGAAACTTTGTCTAGCAGAATGCGTGAGTTGGCTTATTTGAACAAAGGAATTCAAATTACACTTACCGATAAGCGTGAGGTTAATAAAGAAGGTGAATATCTTTCAGAAAGATTTCATTCTGAAGAAGGCTTAAAAGAATTTATAAAATTCCTTGATGGAAATCGTGAGCCAATTATCGCTGATGTAATCGCGATGGAAGGCGAAAAGAATGATATTCCGGTTGAGGTAGCGATGGTTTATAATACCTCGTTTAGTGAGAACCTGCATTCTTATGTTAATAATATAAACACCCACGAAGGAGGAACACACTTATCTGGTTTTAGACGTGGTTTAACTACCACGCTTAAAAAATATGCCGATGCTTCGGGTATGCTGGATAAATTGAAATTTGAGATCGTTGGAGATGATTTCCGTGAAGGATTAACCGCGATTATTTCAGTAAAAGTTGCAGAACCTCAATTTGAAGGTCAAACAAAAACAAAATTAGGTAACAGGGAAGTGACTTCGGCTGTTTCTCAGGCAGTTTCAGAAATGCTTGAAAATTACCTGGAAGAAAACCCGAATGATGCAAAAACCATTATTCAAAAGGTAATTCTTGCAGCCCAGGCCAGGAATGCGGCTAAGAAGGCCCGTGACATGGTTCAGCGTAAAACGGCAATGAGTATTGGCGGTTTGCCCGGGAAATTATCTGACTGTTCCGAGCAGGATCCTACCCAAAGTGAAGTGTTTCTTGTAGAGGGTGACTCTGCAGGTGGTACTGCCAAACAAGGGCGGGATCGAAAGTTTCAGGCTATTCTTCCGTTAAGAGGTAAAATTCTGAATGTTGAAAAAGCGATGACGCATCGTGTTTTCGATAATGAAGAAATAAAAAATATTTATACCGCGCTTGGGGTTACCATAGGGACTGAAGAAGACAGTAAAGCTTTAAATACCGATAAATTAAGATATCATAAAGTAGTGATTATGTGTGATGCCGATGTAGATGGTAGTCACATTGAAACACTTATTTTAACCTTTTTCTATAGGTATATGAAGGAATTGATTGAAGGAGGGCACATTTATATCGCCACTCCTCCTTTGTATTTAGTGAAAAAAGGTAGCAGAAAGCGTTATGCCTGGAGCGAGGAAGAGCGCGATGAAATTGCCGATAGTTATAGCGGTGGAGTTCAGATTCAACGATACAAAGGTTTGGGGGAGATGAATGCCGAGCAACTTTGGGATACCACAATGGATCCTGAAAGGCGTAAGTTAAGACAGGTGAAAATTGATAATAGTGGTGAAGCCGATAGAATTTTCTCTATGTTAATGGGAGATGAGGTGCCACCAAGACGTGAATTTATTGAGAAAAATGCTAAGTATGCTAATATTGATGCTTAAGTAATTATAATCCCCGTAAAATCTGAAACCCCGTAAGCCTTTGCTTACGGGGTTTTTTATTGCCTTTAATTAACATTATTTTTGGAATATATTTTTTGCTATTTTTACCCTCTAACTTAACACCTACTTATTTTGAAAATTCAATACTTAGTTTTGATACTTTGTGTATCATTTGTTTCTAAATCTTTTGCACAAGATGATCTCCAGAAATTTGCAAACGAAATGCTTTACATCGCCGATGAATTCGCTGGCCCTGCAGCAGAAGGCGCAGCATACCAGGCCGGTGCCGGTTGGTTTACTTCGGCCACGGCATTAAAACCATGGAAAGTAGAAGTTTCATTTCATGGAAATGCATTATTCGTGCCTTCCAATAAACAAACTTATACTATTTCGAATAATGATCTTGCCGGGGTACACGCTAACGGTGGTCCTATTTTAAGTCTTAGAGGAGAAGGAAGTAACGCCGTGGTTCCTACTGCTTTTGGTGGGGAAACAGATGTTTTCTTTGAGGGTAGTCTTTTAGGACAATCTTTTGAATTCCAGGCCCTGGAAGGAGTTGATAAAGGTGTAGTAGCTTATCCTTTTGTTCAGGCTACTGTGGGTTTACCTTATGAAACTGAATTTGCTGCCAGGTTTTTGCCTCAATTCACCGTAGATGGTGTAGCGGTAACTACATACGGAGCAGGATTAAAGCATAATTTCTCACAATATTTTAAATTTAATAACGAAGATGATTTTCAGGCCGCTGCAATAATTGCATTTAGTAAATTTAATGTAGAGTACGAATTTTCGCCAGTGACTATTCCTAATATTGTAAATTTAAACCTGGTAGATGTGAATGCCAATCTTTGGATGGCCTCTGTAATGGGTTCTAAGAAATATGGAGATAGTTTTGAAGTATTTGGAGCTTTAGGAGCTACAAATTCTAGTTTTAACTATGCTATGGGAGGTAATGGTGTGGCTCTATCGCCAATTAATACAGCTCTTAGAGGACTGGATCAAACTCAGGCGCAGATAAAAGCCGATCTTGGTTTTAATATTTATTTCAATAGATTTAAAATTAGTACCATGGCGACTGCAGGCAAGTTTTTTCATCTAAACTTGGGCTTACACTTTAGAATTTAAATCTCATAGTTTTAACCATATCTTATAGTAATACTATATCAATATTTGTATTTTTGGGTTCAAATATTAATCGATTTAAATAAAATATAAGATGAAAGTTACTATAGTAGGAGCAGGTGCCGTTGGGGCCAGTTGTGCTGAATATGTTGCCATTAAAGATTTTGCTTCAGAAGTTGTTCTTCTCGATATTAAAGAAGGAGTAGCCGAAGGGAAAGCAATGGACTTAATGCAAACTGCAACCCTGAACAGTTTTGATACTAAAATTACAGGAACAACAAACGATTATTCTAAAACTGCAGGCAGTGATGTAGCAGTTATAACCAGTGGTATTCCTCGTAAACCGGGAATGACACGTGAAGAGTTAATTGGGATAAACGCCGGGATTGTAAAAGAAGTTTCTTCAAACCTAATTAAGCATTCTCCAAATGTAACCTTGATCGTAGTAAGTAATCCTATGGATACTATGACTTACCTTGTGCATAAAACTACCGGTCTTCCAAAGAATAAGATTATTGGAATGGGTGGAGCTTTAGATAGCGCTCGTTTTAAGTTTAGATTGAGTGAGGCTTTAGAATGTCCGCCATCAGATGTTGATGGGATGGTAATTGGAGGCCATAGTGATACCGGGATGGTGCCGTTAACAAGATTGGCTACAAGAAACTCAGTTCCTGTTTCAGCATTTTTATCTGAAGATCGTTTAAACCAAGTGTCAGAAGATACTAAAGTTGGGGGAGCAACACTTACTAAGTTGTTAGGAACCAGTGCCTGGTATGCGCCTGGTGCAGCAGTATCTGCTTTAGTTCAGGCAATTGCTTGCGATCAGAAAAAAATGTTCCCTTGTTCAGCAATGCTGGAAGGTGAGTATGGATTAAATGATATTTGTATTGGAGTACCTGCGATTTTAGGCAAAGATGGATTGGAAAAAATTGTAGAAATAGAACTTGATGATAAAGAGTCTAATAAGATTAAAGAAAGTGCTGAAGGAGTTAAGAAAACCAACGCTCTTTTAGAACTATAAGTAATTATAGATTCACTAAATTATAATAAAAAGACCGCATTATTTGCGGTCTTTTTTTATGTTTAAAAGTTAAATTATTCAAAAAAAAATTGTTGGCATTTCATTTTTGAAACCCTATATTTGTCCGTTTTTAAAATCGACCTAATTAATTATAATTTAAGGAATAATGCAGAACAAAGGACTGATTAAGGTTTTTGCAATTTTATTTGGACTGGTATGTATATATCAGTTGTCTTTTACTTTTATTACGAATAGTGTAGAAAGTGAAGCTGAAGATTTTGCCACGCAAAGAATTAGCGAAAATGTAGAGAATTATTCAGCATTGAGAGATGTTGAGGAGCAAAGATATCTTGATTCGGTAGCGAACAATGAGATTATTGCCGGGATTACTTACAGTGACGCCAAAGACAAGGAACTAAATAAAGGGCTTGACCTTAAAGGAGGAATTAACGTAATCCTTCAAATTTCGGTTAAAGATATTCTAGCCGGTCTTGCTAATAATACAGATGATCCTGCTTTTAATCAGGCTTTAGCTGAAGCCAGTGAAGCTTCAAAAGATAGCCAGGATGATTATATTGATCTTTTCTTTGCTGCTTATAACGACATCCCAGACGCAAAACTTGCCTCGCCAGATGTTTTTGCCAATAAGACTTTGAGCGACGAGATTACTTTTGATATGTCTAATGGTGACGTTGAAACCGTAATTAGAAGAAAGGTTGATGAGTCTATTACTTCAGCTTTTGAAGTACTAAGAAAACGTATTGATAAATTCGGGGTAACCCAACCAAATATTCAGCGATTAGGGAATTCAGGGAGAATACTTGTAGAATTACCCGGTGCTAAAGATATTAATCGTGTACAAGGTTTACTGCAAAGTACTGCACAGCTTGAATTCTGGCACGTATATAAAAACACTGAATTAGGTAATTTCCTTGCTCAGGCTAATAATGTTCTTAAGAATGTTGTAGATAAAGAAAGCGAGCAAGCAGAAACTCAAACCGATACTACCGCTACAGAATCTAGTAGCGATATAGATGACTTACTTGCCGAAAGTGAAGATACCACAGATGTAGCTACAGGAAACAACCCTTTATTTGAATTAATTGAAGGTCCTGGATTCCAGGGAGGTCCTGTTATTGCTTATTTCTCTGTTCAGGATACGGCAAAAGTGAACAATTATCTTGAAATGTCTCAGGTGAGATCTTTACTTCCTGCAGATCAACGTTACGCTAAATTTGCCTGGGGAATTCCAGAGGATGAAGAAGGAATTGTTGGTTTATATGCAATAAAAGGTAACCGTAATATGGAACCACCACTTAGTGGTGATGTAATTACAGATGCCCAGCAAACTTACGATCAAATGGGTCGTGTTGCAGTTTCTATGCAAATGGATGGAAGAGGAGCTAAAGCCTGGGAAGAAATGACAGGGCAGGCTTCTGCACAACAAACTAACATAGCTATTGTTTTAGACAATACAGTATATTCTGCCCCAGGTGTTTCGACCGGCGCTATTTCAGGTGGAAGAAGTGAAATTAGTGGTGATTTTAGTATTACCGAAGGTCAGGATTTAGCAAACGTTCTTAGAGCGGGTAAACTTCCTGCTTCCGCAGATATTATTCAGAGTGAAATTGTTGGGCCAAGCTTAGGTCAGGAAGCTATAGATAGTGGAATTTGGTCTTTCGGGATTGCGCTTATTTTTGTATTAATCTGGATGATTTTTTATTATGGTAAGGCCGGTCTTTTTGCCGATGTTGCCCTTGCAGTAAACATTCTATTTATCTTCGGAATTCTAGCCGGTTTAGGGGCTGTGTTAACTTTGCCTGGTATTGCCGGTATTGTATTAACAATTGGTATCTCGGTAGATGCGAACGTACTTATCTTTGAAAGAATTCGAGAGGAACTTGCTAAAGGGAAAGTACAGAAAGATGCCATAAAAGACGGATTTAGTAACGCACTTTCTTCAATTTTAGATGCGAATATTACAACCGGTTTAACTGGTTTTATCTTATTAATTTTAGGTACAGGACCAATTAAAGGTTTTGCCACTACATTATTAATAGGTATCGCAACTTCGTTATTTACTGCGATTTTTATTACCAGATTGTTTATTGATGGTTATGGTAAAAATGGAAAATCTCTTGATTTCTCCACAGGTGCAACTAAAAACCTTTTCAGAAATGTGAAAATTGACTGGCTAGGAAAACGTAAAGTAGCTTATGTGATTTCCGGGATATTGATCATTCTTAGTGTGGGATCTTTATTAGTACAGGGATTAAACGAAGGAGTTGATTTTCTAGGAGGAAGAACTTATACAGTGCGTTTTGATAAAGACGTAAACCCAACAGATGTTGAACAGGATCTTATTGCTGAATTTGGTAGTGCCGAAGCGAAAACTTTTGGGCCAAATAATCAGCTTAAAATAACTACCAAATATAAAGTTGACGAAGAAAGCACTGAGGTAGATAACGAGATCCAGGAGTCTATGTTTGAAGCTTTACAATCTTATCTCCCTGCAGATCTTTCTTATGATGAGTTTACCGCAGGTGGTGCCGGACAGGATATCGGAATTATGTCATCTATGAAAGTAGGTCCAACTATTGCTGATGATATTAAAAATGATTCCTTCTGGGCGATATTAGGATCTCTCATAGTTATCTTCCTATACATCTTATTACGATTTAGAAAATGGCAGTTTAGTATTGGTGCCGTTGCTGCAGTAGCTCACGATGTTATTATTGTATTGGGTATTTTCTCACTACTTTACAAAGTGATGCCATTTAGTATGGAAATTAACCAGGCTTTTATCGCCGCAATTCTTACGGTAATTGGTTACTCATTAAACGATACCGTGGTTGTATTTGATAGGATTAGGGAATTTGTAAACGAGCATACTACCTGGCCATTAGGCAGAACGGTAAATAGCGCTTTAGATAGTACTATTAGCCGTACGTTGAATACCTCGCTTACTACTTTGATCGTTTTACTTGCCATCTTTATTTTTGGTGGAGAAAGCATTAGAGGTTTTATGTTTGCCTTGATCATTGGTGTGATTGTAGGTACTTATTCGTCCTTGTTTATCGCGACTCCCGTTATGTTTGACAGTGTGACCGATAAATCTAAGATCGAAAAGAAAAAGAAACTTGAAGAAGATTCTGAAGCAACTACTGCTTAAGATTTCTTCAGGAAATATATAATGTAAAAGCGCTCCAATTAGGAGCGTTTTTTTTATGGGTTGCTTTTGTTGAAAATAGGTTTTAGAGTGCGATAGTCCTAATTGGGCAATTTTGGAAATATCAGATTATCCGACTTGATTTTAGGTTAAACTTGTATATTTGGTTGACTGTAATGAGTTAGCGGTAATTTATGGATTATATTGAATATCAACTTTCAGTTATTAATGGAGAAAATCAATATAAGAAGATTGATACAATTAGGTACTTTTCTAAAGGTGAATTTGAGTTCTACACTAGCTCCATCAAAAAATTAAATTTATATCAAAAACAGAATTCACTGTTCGATATAGTAAAGCTTAATTACGAAGACTTTAAAAGAAAAATCAAATTCTACATAGCGAAAGAAGATTTCAAAACAGATGATAATGTAGATATATACATTGATTTAAATAGACATATTCTTAATTGCTTATTCGCTATTAGAACTTATCAAGATCATGTGGAAACTCGATTAAAAAGAGAATTTGGAGATGAATCTGATGAATATAGCTTGTTTAAAAATTTAACATCTAGATGTTATGATGAAAATTTTTCCTATCGGTTCTTAACCAAACTAAGAAACTATTCACAGCATTGTGGTTTACCAACTGGATCAATTATTTTTTCAGAAAACAAAAATGGAAAAAGAATAGAAATTAGTCTTTCACGAAATGATCTTTTAGAAAAATATGATTCCTGGAGTCAAAAAGTAAAACCAGATTTAGTTAATCAAGCTGAATACTTTGATATAATTCCATTATTAAATGATGTGATACATAACCAGGAAAATATTAATAATGATATAGATAAAGTTTTAATTCAAAATTTTAAAAATGAAGGTTTCAGATTATTGCAACTTATCCACGAAACTCAAATTAAAGGAAATGGAATTCCGACTATACTAATGGCTAGCGGCCCGGAAAAAAATCCTAATGTTCAAATGTATTGGTTTCCATATAAAACGATATCAAGGATTACGGGGGTTGAAATCACATTCGATAAAAACAAATAAAAAACTAACGCTGAAAACGGTTCATTGCAAATAACAGCCTCCACTTTTCCCATACTTTTCCATAACAGTAATCCTTGAGTCAGAGATCAGAACTACTAAAAATTATAAAGACTTTTTCAGGGATTATATAAATAAGTAAATCAAGATTTCAAGCCTAATTGATCCTTTCAAAATCTATTTTATCACAAACTTCAATATTCCAGTCATCAGCAATGCTAGTTCACTAATTAAATAAAAAATTGCTTTTGATGTAAAAATGATGCAAATTTACATCAAATATAAAATATTATGCCCAGACAAAGTATTTCATTTACAAAACCAAATGACGAGTGGCTGAAATCTCAAATTGAGAGCCTAGAATATTCAAGTAAAAGTGAATTGATTAATGACCTAATAAGACAGGCCAGGAATCAGCAGGTTCAAATTGATTGGATAAAAAGTAAATTAGAAAAAGCAGAAGAAAGCGGATTTACAAATGATAGTAAGGAACAGATTTTAGCACAATCCAAGTCTTTACGTAATGAGTAAATACAGATTAAGTAATGTTGCTAAAGAAGATTTAATTAGAATTCATCAATTTGGAGTAAAAAGGTTTGGAGTTACTCAGGCAGATAGCTATTTCGAAAGATTTTTTGAGTATTTTGAATTAATCGCAGAACAACCTTTCTCCTTCGAAGCAGTTGATTTCATAAAACCTGGATATAGAAGATGTGTATGTGGCGTTGATAGTATCTATTATCGTGTAGAAAACGATTTTGTAGAAATTATGGCAATAATCGGAAAACAAGATTTAAGCAATATCTAATCTAAAAATCATTAAGAACTACACTTTTCTAGAAAACTACAACACAAAATTTAGGTTCGATATAAAATGAGCTGAGTTCATAAAATATAGATTTCAAAACCTAATCTACCCGCTCAAAATCTATTTTATCGCCAACTTCAATATTCCAGTCGTCAGCAAGGCCGGCATTTATTTCAAGTATAAATTGAGCCGGTGCTTCAGAGGGTAAAGAAGTTTCATCTTGCGGCTGAGCGTTCTTCTGAAAGCTCACTGCGGTGCTGTCTGCAGCGAAATAAATAATGTCTAAGGGAATATAAGTATTTTTCATATAGAAAGCCCTGGGCGCTTCGTTTTCATAAATAAAAAGCATTCCCTGGTCGTCTTCCATACTATTGCGGTACATAAGTCCGGTTTGCCGTTCATAAGCATTATCGGCAATTTCAATATCAATTTGCTGTATGGTATCTCCATTAGGTTTTAACAAGATCGCTTCTCCTTCTTTGGTAAAAGCAATTTCTTCAGTCTCTATAGGGTCTTCGGTAGTATTATCATCTTTACAGGAAGATAAGAGAGAAGCCGCTAAAACAGCCGATAAAATAATGGATCTACGTATCATACAGTTCTTGGTTTGGTAGGACGATACATAAAGTAAAATCCTGCAATTATAAACGGAATACTAAGCCATTGCCCGGTATTTAATAACCAGGTGGTGCGTTCTTCTACCTGGGCTTCTTTTACAAATTCTACAAAGAATCTTACCGTCCAGAGTAAGACCAGGAATAGACCAAATAAATATCCTACTTTATGGCGTTTTTCGGTTTTCCAGTATAAGAACCAAAGCAATATAAAGATAAGTAAATAACAGAAAGATTCATATAATTGGGCTGGATGCCTCGGAAAAGTTTCCCCTAAATTTTCGAAAATCACTCCATAATCTGAATTGGTTGGTTTTCCTATAATTTCAGAATTCATAAAATTTCCTATTCTTACAAAAATGGCACCACTAGCTACCGGAATAACAATGCGGTCTAAAACCCAAAGTACAGGTTTGTCTAAAACACGTTTACGGTAAAGGTACATAGCGATAATAATACCTATCGCTGCACCGTGACTGGCTAAGCCTCTAAAACCGGTAAATTCAAATTCTGGCTCAAAACGAACCGGTAAGAATATCTCTAATAAATTATTTTGAAAGTAATCCCAGTCATAGAAAATAACGTGGCCCAATCTTGCACCAATCAATGTAGCTAGCACCGTATATATAAAAAGGGAATCCAGTTTTTCTATAGATACTTTCTCTCTCACATAAATGCTTTTTATAATATACCAGCCCAGTCCAAAGGCTATCAAAAACATTAAACTGTAGTAGTGAAGGGTGAAAAAACCTAAGTCTAAACCTTCTGAAGGGCTCCAGGTGATCGCGTTAAAAAGCATAAATTAAAATTGATTAGTAGGGTAAAGATACATATTTGGAAGTAGTTGCCCTATATTTTGGTTTTTGTTTTTTCGGGAACAGGGTCGTAGCCTTTTCCGCCCCAGGGGTTGCAACTAAAAATGCGTTTTAAGCTAAGCCACCCACCTTTAAAAATGCCAAAACGTTGCAATGCGATTAGGCTATATTGTGAACAGGTTGGGGTATAACGGCAGGTTGCCGGGGTAAGCGGGGAAATGAAATTCTGATAAAATCTCACCAACAGGATAAACGGATATGCTAACCATTTCTTAAGCATCGTTTTTCCTGTTTTAATTACTTGATACTAAAAGTAGTGCCTTCTTTCCCGTCTTTAAGCTGAATACCCATTTCCTGTAATTGATCTCTTATCTGGTCACTTAAAGCAAAATCTTTATTGTTTCTTGCTTCAGCTCGCAGTTTTATGAGCAATTCTACTGTTGAAGAAAGCTTATCTGAAGTATCATTATTTTCAGAAACTTTGTCTACAAGGCCTAAGACGTCAAACATAAAAGCTGACATTGTTTTTTGCAGTTCCTCTTTATCTTCTGAAGTAATTGTAGCAGCTTCTTCCTTGATGTTATTGATCATTTTAACCGCATCAAAAAGTTTAGCGATTAAAATAGGGCTGTTAAAATCATCGTTCATCGCATCGTAGCAAGATTGTTTCCAGCTTTTAATATCTACGCTGGATTTATCTGAAACCGGAAGCTCACCTATCGCATGGTAAGCATCCATTAATCTATTAAAACCTTTTTCGCTTGCTTTTAGTGCCTCATCTGAAAAATCCAGAATGCTTCTGTAATTCGCCTGAAGCATAAAAAAACGGGTCACATTTGGTGAAAAGGGCTTATCTAAAATGTCATTATTCCCCGAGAAAATTTCTTCGGGAAGAATATTATTGCCGGTACTTTTTGCCATTTTCTTACCGTTTAAAGTAAGCATATTGGCGTGCAACCAGTAATGAACCGGGTTTTTTCCGGTAGCGGCTTCACCCTGGGCAATTTCGCATTCGTGGTGTGGAAATTTTAGATCCATTCCGCCGCCATGAATATCAAATTCTTCGCCTAAATATTTTGTGCTCATCACGGTGCACTCTAAATGCCAGCCGGGAAAACCATCGCTCCAGGGCGAAGGCCAGCGCATAATATGCTGGGGTTCGGCTTTTTTCCAAAGCGCAAAATCCTGTGGATTTTTCTTATCGCTCTGTGCAGCCAGCTCGCGGGTGTTAGCGATCATATTATCAATATCCCTTCCGCTTAGCTTACCATAATGGTTGGTTTCATTGAATTTCTTTACATCAAAATAAACCGATCCGTTTACCTCGTAGGCAAATCCTTTTTCGATGATGGTTTTAATGATCTCAATTTGCTCAACAATATGACCGGTAGCCGTTGGTTCTATACTCGGCGGCAGGTTATTGAATTTCTGCAGAATATTATGAAAATCTATGGTGTAGCGTTGCACCACTTCCATAGGTTCTATTTGTTCTAAACGTGCTTTTTTTGCAATTCTATCTTCACCGCTATCGGCATCATTTTCAAGGTGACCGGCATCGGTAATATTTCTAACATATCTTACTTTATATCCCAAATGTTTCAGGTAACGAAAAACAAGATCGAAAGAGATAAAAGTTCGGCAATTACCTAAATGAACATTACTGTAAACAGTAGGGCCGCAAACATACATTCCAACGTTTCCTTCGTTTATGGGTTTAAAGATTTCCTTTTCCCCCGTCATAGAATTGTACATTTTCAAGCTTTGTTCCTGGTATAGCGCCATAGATAGTTAGTTGTTGGTTATTAAGAAATAGAAAATTTTTAAAAAGTAGTGTCTAATTTTATATAGTCAAGGAATTCTCTTTTTATAGATTTTTCTTTGAAAGCTCCGCCAAATTCACTGGTTACGGTGCTACTGTCTATATCTCTAATTCCGCGGCTGTTCACGCAAAGGTGCTTGGCATCAACAACGCAGGCAACATCTGGTGTACCCAAAGCTTTTTGTAGTTCCTGAACAATTTGCAT
Source organism: Salegentibacter sp. Hel_I_6 (assembly GCF_000745315.1). NCBI lineage: Bacteria > Pseudomonadati > Bacteroidota > Flavobacteriia > Flavobacteriales > Flavobacteriaceae > Salegentibacter > Salegentibacter sp. Hel_I_6. Next base: position 2,728,184 of record NZ_JQNQ01000001.1, read on the forward strand.
CGTCATTCGCTCCTGTACCTGTGGTCTTTTTGCGAAATAATCTACAATTCGGTTCATTTTTGAAAGCCCGATAACACGGCCTTTAGAAATATAGGCTACGTGAGCTTTTCCAACTATAGGAAGCAAGTGGTGTTCGCAGGTAGAATAAACGGTAATATTCTTTTCTACCAGCATTTCGCCATATTTATACTTGTTTTCAAAAGTAGATGCAATAGGTTTTTTTTCAGGATCCAGGCCTGCAAAAATCTCATTTACAAACATTTTTGCCACCCGTTGTGGGGTTCCTTTTAGGCTGTCATCAGTAAGATCCAGGCCTAGAGTTTCCATAATGTGTTTTACATCTTTATTGATGAGCGCTACTTTTTCAATATTGCTCAAATCAAAAGCATCTTCGCGAATAGGGGTCTCTGCACTGCTGCCAGCGTGAGCATCTCCCTGCTCATCAATTTCATTCAAAATTTTGTCTATTTTCATACCGTTTTTACAATAATAGTCGTAAACCGATTGTTTGGCTTGCAAAGATACATATTTAATAGGTTTTTATGTAATCATAAAAGCCGGGGTTTAAATAGATATTCGTTATTTTGTAACTTCTTAAACCTATTATGAAAAAAGGATCCCTACTTCTCTTTTGTATTTTTCTTCTTTACGGAAGTATGCAGGTGGTTTTTGCCCAGGGAAGTTCTTGCGAAAGTTTAGATCCATTTTGCGCCGGTAATGAGGAATTGGTTTTTCCTAATTCTAATGCCAATAACAGCAGTGTTGTAAATGGGGAGCCCGGGCCAGATTATGGCTGTTTATTGTCGCAACCTTACCCTGCCTGGTTTTATCTACAAGTGGAAGAATCTGGAAACCTGAATTTTAATATTTCTCAATTTCAAAATGAAGACGGGAGTGGCGCTCAATATGATGTAGATTTTATTGTATGGGGACCTTTTGAACGAACAGATGATTATTGTTCCAACGAATCTTTAAGTACCAGTAATATAATTGACTGTAGTTACGATCCTGATGCCGTGGAACAAATGAGTATTCCTAATGCTGAAAGTGGCCAGGTATATGTAGTTTTAATTACCAATTATGATGAACTACCTGGTTTTATAAGTCTGCGGCAAACCAATGCCGATCAGGCTAATTCCGGTTCTACAGATTGTGGGATTTTAGATGAAGTATTGGGCCCAGACAGGTTTCTTTGTGATGAAAATGAAACTATTTTAGATGCCACTACAGATGGAGTTGGGCGTTACGAATGGTATAAGCTTGATGAGGCAACAAACAATTTTGAGATTCTTCCAAATGAAGAAAACCCCACTTTAAGCGTAACAGATTCAGGTCGCTATAAAGTAATTGTGTACGAAAATATTACCGAACAGGCCGATGAAGACGAGATCGAGGTCACTTTTTATGATGAACCAGTAGCTAATACTCCGGAAGATTTGTATATCTGTGATCCTAACCAAAATACTATAAATTTAACCGATGCTTCAGAGGAAATTCTTGTCGGAAATACTTCCGAAGAAGATTATACTGTTAATTTTTACGAATCTACCCAGGATTTAGAAGATGAAAATCCAATTACCAACACTACGGCATTTCCAATTGAGGCAACACGCCAATTATTTGTGCAAGTAGAAGGTGTGGAAAGTGGTTGTCTCTCAGAAGTGGTTTCATTTAATGTAGTCTTAGAATTTCTTCCTGAAAATTTCCTACCGGAAGAAACCGTAAGATGTGTAAACTTAGATGGTTCTGTAATCGAACAATCGGGAATTGGTGAAGATTTGGGCGAAGATTATGATTATGAATGGATAGCTGAAGGAAATACTCTTAGCACTGAAGCAATTTTAAATTTCTCTCAAACCCCAGAATTCAGTGAACTATCACTTATTGTCACCGATACTCGTTCTAATTGTAGTGAAGAATTTGAAACTACACTTTTAACCTATTCAAGACCCGAAGCAGTTTCTGTAGAAATTGAAGGAAGCGATTTTACCGGCGGTTATATAATTACCGCTGAAGCAACCGGAGGGGTGGGAAGCCAAACGACTTCTTACGAATACCGGGCTGATGATGGCCTTTGGCAGGAAAGCCCTGTGTTTAGAAACTTAAGCCCCGGAAATCATAGTATAAGTGCTCGCGAGATTAATGGCTGCGGAATTACCTTTTCTGAAGAATTTTTCCTGGTGGGCTATCCGCGTTTCTTCACACCAAATGGGGATGGATATAATGATTCCTGGAATATTGAAAATACCGATGAGATCCAAATTCTAAAACTTTATATTTTTGATCGCTACGGGAAATTAATTAAAGAATTAACCCCCGGTGGCGAAGGTTGGGACGGTACCTATAACGGAAGGTCTTTACCCTCCAACGATTACTGGTTTAGGGTAGAGTTCAAGACGAACAATGGCACCCGTGATCATTTTGGAGCTAATTTCACATTGAAAAGGTAAATGTCTTTTCTCGTCAAGCTGAACTTGTTTCAGCTTCTAATCTTCTTAGATCCTGAAACAAGTTCAGGATGACGCAACTACCTGTTCATCCCCAACAATTCCTCTACATAATTCCTGGAGTTAGAAAGTCTCGGGATTTTATGTTGGCCGCCCAGTTTATCGTTTTTCTTTAACCAATCATAAAAAAGTTTCTCGCGTGCCTGGTGAATTTTCGGCATATTTAGCGTCATGTTATTGTATCGCTTAGCTTCATAATCGCTATTAACCTGTTGTAAAGCCAAATCTAGTTCATACCTGAATTTCTCAAAATCTTTCGGCGGATTTTTAAATTCTATAATCCACTCGTGTGCCCCTTTTTCTTTTCCTTCCATAAAAATAGGAGCAACGGTATAATCTATGATTTCGCAATTAGTAACCAGGGAAGTCTTTTTCAAAGCCGCTTCCGCATTTTCAATAATTAATTCTTCCCCAAAAACATTAATATGATGTTTGGTTCTACCGGTTACTTTTATACGATAAGGGCTGGTAGAAGTGAACTTAACGGTATCGCCTATCTTATAGCGCCATAAACCTGCATTTGTGGTTATTACCACCGCATAATTTTTTCCGGTTTCAACTTCAGCCAGTGGAATTGCTTTTTCATTTTCGCTTCCGTAGCTATCCATAGGAATAAACTCGTAGTAAATTCCGTAATCCAGCATCAGAAGAAGTTCTTTAGAATCGTTTTGATCCTGGCAGGCAAAAAATCCTTCTGAAGCATTATAGATCTCATAAAACCTGAAATCTTCCTTGGGCAAAATCTTTTGGTATTGCGGTGCATAAGGGTCAAAACTTACCCCGCCGTGAAAATAAACTTCTAAGTGAGGCCAAACCTCAAATAGGTTTTCTTTTCCTGTGGTTTCTAAAATATTATTCAGTAAAACCAACATCCAACTGGGAACTCCGGCCAGGCTGGTCACATTTTCTTTAATGGTTTCATTTACAATAGCCTGCATTTTTACTTCCCAATCGTTCATAAGGGAAACTTCGTTGCTGGGCGTGCTGCTAAATTCTGCCCAAAATGGCATATTAGCAATTAAAATAGCCGAAAGATCACCGTAAGCCGTACCATTATTCTTATAAATTTCTTTACTGCCACCTAATCTCAAACTTTTTCCGGTGAAAAGTTGGGACTGCGGATTGTTATTTAAATACATGCAAAGTAGATCTTTGCCTGCGTTATAATGGCAATGCTCCAGGGAGTCTTCACTTACCGGGATAAATTTACTTTTTGCGCTGGTAGTTCCGCTGGATTTTGCAAACCATTTAATAGGAGTTGGCCAAAAAATATTAGTTTCTCCCTGGCGACTACGTTCAATACAAGACTCGTAATCTTCATATTTTTGGATGGGAACTCTATTGGCAAATTGGTTATGGTTTTTTATTTCTGCGAAGTTATATTTTTTGCCAATTTCAGTGTGTTTTGCTTTTGAAATTAGATTTTTAAGCAACTCATGCTGAACCTCGTGCGGGTATTTTATAAATAACTCCATCTGGTGAATTCGCTTCTTGAGGAACCACGAAGCAATGGAGTTTACTAATGGAATTGGCATTATTCTTTATATCTTTATCGCTGACAATGCTTCAGCTGGTTGGCTGGCTAAAATTAATTTAAACTTCGAAGCTTACAAATCAACTTCGGATAAAAATAGGGAAAAAAAGATGAGATACGAAGGGGTGTTTAGAAAAATGAGAACTGAGATCACCGATAAGGTGCAGTATTACCTCATTTTTGAAGACGATTTTATAAATATGAACCAGATTCTCGGGAAGAAAATAAGTCTTAATTTTCTTCGTTTTCAGTGTTTAAATTGTGGATTGCAAAAAAAAATATTTCGCCAGGGCTATTGTTACGATTGTTTTACTTCTATCCCACAAGCGGGCGACTGGATTATGAGTCCCGAACTTAGTAAAGCCCATTTAGATGAAGAAGATCGTGACCTGGATTTTGAAAAGCAGGCGCAATTGCAACCGCACGTAGTGTATTTAGCAAATTCCAGCAATGTAAAAGTTGGCGTAACCCGAAAAACGCAAATTCCCACCCGTTGGATAGACCAGGGTGCGCATGAAGCTATTGAGATTGTTGAAGTGCCCAATAGGTATCTCGCAGGGATCACCGAAGTTGCACTAAAAAGTCACGTTTCAGATAAAACCAATTGGCGAAAAATGTTGACCAACGATGTTTTAGATCTTAACCTTGCCGAAGAACGCGATAAACTAAAAGATTTTATTCCCGACGAAGCTAAAGAGTATTACCTGGCTGATAGAAAGGAACTTGAAATTGACTTTCCTGTTTTGGAATTTCCCAAGAAAATAAAAACGCTTAATCTTGGCAAAAACCCATTTTACGAAGGCGTTTTAAAAGGAATAAAAGGACAGTATCTAATTTTTGAAGACGGCACCGTTTTTAACGTCCGCGCCCACGAAGGTTTTGTGGTGGAGTTAGGTGTGCTTTAATTGAATATATCTGATAGAAGCACGTTATGCTGAATTTATTTCAGCATCTAACATGAGGATAATTAAAACACGTTAGCATCCTACGAAAACGTGATAAGTACTCATTGGATTTCCAGATAGCTCCAGTTGTTCCTTCTTCGCAATGACGATTTTTTAAACATTTTTACTGAAAGAGAAATCTTAATATTTCCTTTCAAGATTATAGTCGTCATTACGATCCCGATTTTTATCGGGAGAAGTAATCTCTATATTATTGAATAACTATTAGTTGAAAGATTGCCACGTAGACTGCGTCTCCTCGCAATGACAGTAATAATAAACCCTCACAATTTCCAAAAAATACTGGAAAGCGTGAGGGTTCTATTTTTATTTGCCTGTAGTATCTTTTTTCTTCTGATTTTTCTTTAAAATCCCGCCTAAAATATTTCTAGCGGCATCTTTAACCTGTTCCTCCTGATTTTTAGGTTTTTGTTCAGTTTGAGGAGTTTGGGTTTGTGTTGAGTCCTGTACTGCGGTTGTATCGCTTTTTGGTTTCTGATTTCGGTTTCCGGTTTGCTTATTAATTATATCCCTTATCGCATCCTGCCCACGTTCCTGCAGGTTTTCTTTTTGCTTTGCAACAATGCGTTGACTAAGGTTGGTTACCGCTTGCTGCATATTCACATTAATCTGAGGGTTTTGAAAAGTTCCTTTTAAACCAATTGGCAGTGCAACGGTCATATTTCGTATTTCATCTCCACTTAACTTGCTAAGTGCATTCCCTACCTGGCTACCTAACAACCTTGCAGGTACATCCAAATTAAGATTGTAATTCATATTCATATCAAATCCGTGACTACCGGAAACTTCCACATTCACTCCTTCTACATTAAAGTTGAAAGGTTCAATTTGCACCATACCATCGTTAAAGGTCAAACGCGTTTTAAGTTTATCCAGGTCAATATCTTTTAAATTTATAAAGTCTAATTGCTGATCTAAACGGGAAAGCAAAGCTAGTTTTTCAGGATTCACCTCAGCAGTTAGTATTTCTGCAAGTGCATTCCCGGCAAGGGTAGATAGCTGCGGAGTAAGATCGTTATTTAAATTTCCATTTAATTTAAGGTTGGTCTGCAATTTACCCTGTAATGCCTGGGCTACCGGAGCAAGTCCCTGTAACATCTCCAATCCGTTGAAGGATTCAGCGATATTTAGCGCATTTAGCGCGAGGTCCATATCAAAAGTTGGTGTTGCTCCTTTGGTAGAAACATTTCCTGCCAGGGCGATATTTCCGCCAAAAATATTAGTGGTTATGTTTTGTAAAGTGGCAGTTTCGTCACGCAGGATTATAGTTCCTTTTGCATCCTTCAGTTCAAGGTCATCATAAATTACCGTGTTTACAATAAAGGCAAGTTCGGTATCCAGAAAAGAAGGGATTTTTACTGCTTCATTAGTGGTTTCAGTAGCACTCTGGTTTGATGTTTCTTCGGTTGCGGTTTCTGTTTCAGCAATCATGAAATCGTTGATGGCAAAAACATCAGAATCTACTTTGAATTTTCCTTTTAGGTTTTGTTCGGTAAATAGAAAGCCCATTAGGTTTTCAATATTTCCCGAAGCTGTAATATCTGTTTGCCCCGTGGTAAGTTTTAATTCGGGAACACGCACGTTACCCTGGTTAAAATTCATTGTCGCGTTGGCGATCTTCACCTCATTGGGAATTTCAGGCGATTTATAACTAAAATTTTTAATACTGGCTGTACCGCTACTTTTTACATTTTGATATTGTTCTTTTTCTATAGAATTCATATCAAATTGGGTGGTGACATCGGCGGTTAGAATTCCGTTGAGATCTTGTTTCAGTTCCAGCGGATAGGCCTGCTCCAGGTTGGCTAAATTAAGCGTGCCCTTAAGAGCCATATCTACAAGCATATTTCCCATCAGATTTTTTACGCTGCCATTTGTGGCAAATCTGTCCTGATCTATTCTAAAAGTTACATTATCAAAAGTAAGGTAAGTGTCTTCTAAAAGTCCGGTTTCATTTAAAACCTGGAGATCAAGGTTAATATCCTCAACACTTTTAGGAAGATCGGGGTATTTAAAAGAGGCGTTATTAGAACTCACTTTAATATCCATTTTAGGAATATAAGTATCGTCTATAATTCCCTGTATTTTTCCATTTACGATGAAATCGCCATTGGTTTCAACGTTCTCTATATTCTTTGCATAGGTTTCAGGAATAACAGCAAGGAAGTTTTTAAAGTCTGAAGAAGGCGTTTGGAAGCTTAGATCTATCTCATTATTGTCTTCATTTACCTGCACAAATCCTTCAAAAGTTAGGGGTAATTGATTAATCGTGGCTTCATTTTCAAGAAATGTATAGCGCATATTTTCTAAATCCATTTGGATTACCGCGTCAAGAGAAACCTTGTTTCGATTTAAATAATTTACGCCGTCAAAATCTAATGAAACCAGCGCTGTAGATTCGGTATCCAGTTCGCTTTCAGCTAAAGAAAAATCCCCGGTTCCCTGGTGATTTAATTCTTCTACATCCAGTAAAAGTTTTTGGCCTTCATCTAAATATTTTACCCGGGAGTTATTAATTTCATAATGTTTAAGATCGAAGCTAAATCCGGTAGAAGCCGAATCTGCAGCTGCACCGGTGGTATCTTCAATTGCAATATCGTAGTTGGCGTTTCCTAAAGAATCTACTTTAATATTTAAAAAAGTATTATTGATCTTAATATCATCCAGCACTTTTGGCTCGTCGGCACCTTTGAATAATTCTTTAATAGACATTTCCAGCTGTAATTCTTCCCCAATGGCAAGGGTATCGCCTTTAAATGGTTCGTTATTTATTACGCTAAAATTCTCAATTACCACCGTAGCCTGTGGAAAACTCCTAAAAAAACTGAGGCTAATGTCGCTAAATTCTACTTGTGCATCCACACTTTCGTTGGCGGTTTTTCTCACATAATCTTTTATTTGTGATTCAAACAAAAACGGCGCTGCAATCAGTATTACTACAATTACCAGCAATACAATACCAATTATTTTAAATACTTTCTTCATCACTTAAAAATTTTTATCCCAGTCCTGGAATTAGACACAGGCTTTTATTTTTATCCTGTGAATTACCAATCTTTGGGACCAGCAGCATGCTGGTTTTATTTCTATATTATTTAATTCAAACCAATTAAACTGGTTTATTTAAATTAATCATATTTTAATTCTTCTCCCTGCTTCAGTTTAAATCGCTTTCTAAAAGCAAATACCGAAGCGTAGAGCAGGGGCGTATCCAGTGCGGCAACAATTACTTTAAATAAAAATCCGCTAAGTAAAAGTGCGCCAAATAACTCCCATTCAATTTTATTAAAACTACAGAGCAAAAACAAGACCGAAAACGTATCTACAAACTGCGAGAGAAAGGTAGAAAAGTTATTCCGGAGCCATAAATGTTTTCCTTTGGTCAATCTTTTCCAAAAATGGAATAAGTGAATATCTATATACTGTGCCAATAAATAGGCAACCATTGAGGCAAAAACGGCAATAGTGGTAGCGCCAAAAACCTGTGTAAACAAATCGTCGCCTATGGGAGACCATTCGGTAGCTGGCACTGCATCTGCAGTGTAAATTATCAATAAAGAAAAGAACGAAGCAAAAATTCCTGTGGTTACTACCTGGTTGGCTTTTTTCTTACCGTAAATCTCGCTAATAATATCGGTGATCAAAAAAGTAACCGGATATGGTAAAATTCCCACAGAAATTTCAAACGTATAGAGTCCAAAAAAATCCCAGCTAAAGAATTTCTGAAATATTAGGTTCGAAACAACCAGGGAGGCGATAAAAAGCCCGGCCAATATTAAATATACGCGCTGTGCCGCGAGTTTGTCTTTCAGTAAAAGTTTAGCCAAATTTATTTTTTAAGTCTTCCTACAAAATTAGGGGTATGTGATTTTGTTTTACTTAATTTGCTGTGAAATTTACAGGATAAGCTTTAATAATTTTTCTTCAGTTAGTTTGAATTCCCCAAAAATAGTACATATCGCCCTGGGAAGCAATGTGGGCAACCGCTTTGAGCTTCTACAAAATGCACTGCATAAAATATATTTAGAAATTGGCGAGGTGCAACAGGTATCGCAGGTTTATGAAACACCTGCCTGGGGTTTTGAGGGCAATGCTTTTTTAAACGCCTGTATTGCAGTTTCTACAAGGTTTTCTGCGGAAGAAATTCTTCGGAAATTATTAAAGATTGAAGCTGATGCCGGGCGAGTTCGCTCTGATGCGAAAAATTACCAAAACCGAAGCCTGGACCTGGATATTCTTCTTTTTGAGGATGAAATTTTAGAAACCTCAGATTTGATAGTGCCGCATCCTGCAATGCAAAACCGAAAATTTGTGTTGTTACCCTTAGCCGATATCGCTGCTAAGGAAAACCATCCCATTTTTAAAGTTTCTATTGAAAAATTACTGAAACGGGTGGAGGACAATTCAGAAATAAAAGTGATTTCTGAAAAGCTTGAAGTTCCTAAAAAAGCCTTCAATTTAAACAAACTGAATTATATCGCGGTTGAAGGAAATATTGGAGCGGGGAAAACCAGTTTTTCTACAATGGTTTCAGAAGATTTTAATGCGAAACTCATTTTAGAAAGGTTTAAAGACAATCCGTTTTTACCAAAATTCTACGAGAACAAAGAGCGGTATGCTTTTCCATTGGAAATGTCTTTTCTGGCCGATCGTTACCAACAGCTATCAGATGATCTGGCGCAGTATGATCTTTTTAAAGATTTTGTGATCTCAGATTATGATGTTTTTAAGTCATTGATTTTTGCTAAAATCACGCTGCACGAAGACGAATATGCTTTATATCACAAGCTTTTTCATTTAATGTACAAGGAATTGGTAAAACCAGATTTATACATTTATCTCTATCAAAATACAGATCGACTATTGGAGAATATCAAGGCTCGCGGTCGTGATTACGAGCAGAATATTCAGCCAGATTATTTAGTGGAAATCAATAAAAGTTACCTGAATTTTATAAAGACCCAAACCAATATGAAGGTGCAAATTATAGATATTTCAGGGAAAGACTTTGTAAACAACCGTGCCGATTATCTTTCTATTTTGGAAGAAATCAAAGCTTAATCAGAGAAGCTTTTAGTGAGCCATATAAGATTGCTCGCGATTATTGGTGGTTATTTTAGAAAATAGATCCCATAGAACCACGCCCACACTAACTGCAATATTTAGCGAATGTTTACTTCCCAATTGTGGGATTTCAATAATCCCATCACTCGCCGAAACCACTTCTTGTTGTACGCCTTTTACTTCGTTTCCAAAAACCACGGCGATTTTTTCACCCGGTTGAGCTTTAAAATCATTTAGCATCACCGAGCCTTCAGCTTGTTCAATTGAAAATACCTTTGTTTTCTCTTTTTGAAGTTTTTCAACTACCTCCAGCGTATTTTCAAAATATTCCCAGGCTACGGTTTCTGTGGCACCCAGAGCAGTTTTTTGAATGTCTTTATGTGGTGGTTGAGCGGTAATACCACACAGGTAAATATTTTCAATTAAAAAAGCATCGGCACTTCGAAAAACCGATCCAATATTATTTAAGCTTCTAATATTGTCTAAAATCACAATAATAGGTGTTTTTTCAGCTTCCTTAAATTCTTGTACTGATTTACGATCTAATTCGCTGTTTTTTAATTTTCGGTTTTCCATAGCGGCAAAATTAATAGGAATGTAAAGAAATAAATTAATTTAAGTTTAAAAAGACTGGGGTTGATAAGCCAGGGATTGCTAATTTCAACATTTTACCATTACCGGGCGTCATAGGTTATTTACATTTTAGTTTTATATTAGTAAACGATAAAATATTTCTCTAATATGATAAATAAAACTTCTTCCCTGCTACTTTTTTTCTTCCTGTCCTTCTCTCTTGCAGCCCAGGATATTAATAAAGATGATACCCGATTACTTTCAAAACCGGCGATGAGTGATTCTCAAATCGCTTTTATTTATGCTGAAGATCTCTGGGTGGCTAACAAGGATGGCTCTTCGCCAAAACGTCTCACGGTAGACGATGGCATTGAGTCTAATCCTGTTTTTTCCCCAGACGGAAGTTTGATAGCGTTTAACGCTGAATATGACGGCAATACCGATGTGTATGTGGTTTCTGCTAATGGGGGAGTACCGGAGCGACTCAGCTGGCACCCCGGCAACGACCTGGTTCGTGGTTTTACCCCAGATGGTTCTGCTATACTATTTGGTTCTCAGCGTAGTGTTTTTACAAATAGATATATGAAACTTTTTGAGGTTTCAGTAAATGGTGGCCAGGTTAAGGAATTGGAAATCCCAAATGCTTTTTGGGCAGATTATTCTGATGATGGAAAGTATATTGCCTATACCCCCCTTTACGAGCCTTTTAACCAATGGAAGTATTATCGCGGTGGTACTGCTTCCCGAATTTGGATTTATGATACCAATGACCATTCTGTTACCGAGGTCCCAAAACCGGAAGGTGGAAGCAACGATACAAGACCGCAATGGCTGGATGAGAAAGTTTATTTTAGGAGTGACAGGAATGGGGAATTTAATTTGTACAGTTATGATATGAATTCCCAGGAGGTTATTCAACTTACCAATTATGAAGATTTCCCGGTTTTAGATCTTTCCGCAGGAAATGATGAAATCATTTTTGAGCAAGCCGGATATCTGCATACCTATAATCCGGAAAGTAATACTACTGAAAAAATCGAGGTTGGGATTGCGACAGATCTTCTGGAACTGCGCCCACGCTTTGTAAAGGGTGATGAATACATCCGTAGCGCTTCTGTTTCGCCTACCGGGGCAAGAGTAGTTATGGATTTTAGAGGAGAAATAGTAACGGTGCCCGCTGAAAAAGGGGATGTGGTTAATATAACCGAAACTTCTGGAGTACATGAACAAGACCCTGTGTGGTCTCCAAATGGAAAATTCATCGCGTATTTTAGCGATGAAAGCGGAGAATATGCGCTGCACGTTCAGGATCAAAGCGAACAAAAAGAGGCTAAAAAATTTAAACTTGATGGTGCAGGTTTTTATGCTTATCCGAAGTGGTCTCCAGATAGTAAGAAAATAAGTTTCGTAGATAATGGTCGTAATCTTTATGTACTCAATACAGGCTCAGGAAAAGTGACAAAAGTTTCGCAAGATGAGCGTTATATGCCCGGTGTTTTCCGAGATCTTTTTGGTAGTTGGTCTCACGATTCTAATTGGATAAGTTATACCGTAGTAACAGGAACCAGTTTTGAGCAGGCCTTTGTGTATTCGCTTTCAGAGAATAAATCTTATCCAATTTCTGACGGATTCTCCAGTGTTTCCAGTCCGGTTTTTGATCCCAGCGGAAAATATCTTTATATACTAGCTTCTACAGATGCCGGGCCGGTGGTAAATTGGTTTGATCAGTCTAACCAGGATATGGAAATGACCAGTTCTATTTACCTGGTGACTTTGCAGAAAGATGTAGAATCTCCCTTTGCAAGAGAAAATGATGTTGAAAAAATAGAGCAAGCCGAAAAGGAAGAAGAAAAAAAGAAAAAAGCTGAAGAAGAAAATAAGGAAGTAAAAGTTCCCGATTTAAAAATCGATTTCAAGGGAATAGAAAGCAGGATCGTAGATGTACCGCTTCCCGCCGGTAAATATGCTAACCTAAGTTCACCAAAGGAAGGAAATCTCTATTATTTAGCTTATCCTCCTCACGAGCAGAATAAAGGAGCTTTAAATATGTATGATCTTAAAGAAAGGGAGAATAAGGAGATAATGCCTGCCACTTCTTACGAGATCTCAGCCAATGGAAAAAAGATACTTTATAAGGCAGAAGAAAAATGGGGTGTCGCTGAAGTTGATAAAATTGAAGAAAAGCGAACGCTTAATACCGGCGATATTCAGGTTAAAATTGATCCTGTAGCCGAATGGCCAAATATTTTTGATGAAGCCTGGAGGGTTAATCGAGACTACTTTTATGATCCGGGAATGCACGGCGTAGACTGGGATAAAATGAAAGAAAAATACGAGCCTTTTATAGGAGATGTTACTTCCCGAAGCGACCTCTACCGTGTGATGGAATGGATGTTTAGTGAACTTGGAGTTGGGCATCACCGGTTTTCCGGTAGAGGTGACAGGCTTCATTCTAAAGAATCTGTCAAAGGAGGTCTCCTTGGTGCAGATTTCAGCATAGAAAATGACAAATATAGATTCGAGAAAATCTATGGCGGACTTAATTGGAATCCTAATTTGCGTTCTCCCCTTACCGAGCCGGGAGTAGATGTGCAAGAAGGCGATTATCTTTTAGCAGTAAATGGAGAAGAATTAAATGCAGATGATAATCTTTATAAATACTTTGAAAATACCGCAGGTAAAATAGTGATGCTTACCGTAGGTCCAAATCCTAATATGAAAAATTCACGGAAGGTTAAAGTTACTCCGGTAGAAAATGAAATGGCTTTAAGAAACCGCGACTGGATAGAAGGTAATATTCAAAAAGTACAGGAAGCAACTAACGGTAAAGTAGCTTATGTTTATGTCCCAAATACTGCGACGGCAGGGCACGAATACTTCAAGCGATACTTCTTTCCACAGGCAAACAAGCAGGCCATTATAGTAGATGAACGTTTTAATGGCGGTGGCCAGTTGGCAGACTATGTTATAGATATTCTTAAAAAACCAGAGCAGGCGCACTGGAGATTCCGTTATGGGAAGGACCTAAAATCGCCGAGTGCTTCCATACAAGGACCAAAAGTGATGATTACCGATGAAACTGCCGGTTCAGGAGGTGATTACCTGCCGTGGATGTTTAGAAAATTTGATTTGGGTACTATCGTCGGGAAAACTACCTGGGGCGGCCTGGTAGGAGTTTTGGGTTATCCTGAATTTATAGATGGAGGCTCTGTTACCGCACCAAATGTTGCTTTTTATACCGAAGAAGGTTTTAGGGTGGAAAACGAAGGAGTGGCACCCGATGTTGAGGTGGAACAATGGCCGGAAGAAGTTATAGAAGGGAGAGATCCTCAACTGGAAAAAGCCATTGAGATTGTGCTGAAACAGCTGGAGGAAAACCCGCCGAAAGAAGTGCCTTCCCCGGTATATCCTGATAAAACAGATAACTAATATTCTTTTGCGAATAATCTAAAATTTAGAAAGCGGGAATTTGGATTACCAGTTTTCTGTCTAAAAGTCTTATAAAAATGAATAAACTCACTTATTTCTTATTGCTGGCGATTACCCTGTCATCTTGTAAGAATAAAGAAAGCAAAGTATACGACCTTGTTATTCTTAATGCTCGAATTATAAATGTAGAGAATGAAAGTGTAAGCGAAGGCCAATCAATTTTTATTTCTGACGGAGAAATTGTGGCGGTTCGTAAAAGTATTGATAAAGAACAATTTGTTGCTGATCGCCTCATTGATGCTAATGGGAAATTTGTGATGCCGGGACTTTGGGATAATCACGTTCATTTTAGAGGTGGTGATACTTTGGTAGAAGAAAACAAAGATCTATTGCCACTTTTTCTAGCCTACGGAATTACCACGGTAAGAGATGCCGGTGGCGATATCACTCCGAGTGTTTTGAAATGGAAAGATCAAATTGAAAAGGGTGAGTTAGATGGTCCCAGGATTTTTAGTTCCGGTCCCAAGCTGGATGGTGACAAACCGGCCTGGCCGGGTTCTATAGAAGTTACCAGCGAAGCTGAGGTTGTTACTGCACTGGATTCGCTGGAAAGCCTTGAGGTAGATTATGTAAAGACTTATGATGGAAATCTTTCCGCAGAAAATTATTACAATATCATTGAAGAAACCGAAAAACGTGGCCTAAAAGTCACTGGGCATATGCCAATGAGTGCCGATTTTATGAAAGCCGTATCCCTGGGCCTTGATGGTGCCGAGCATATGTATTATCCGTTAAAAGCCTGTTCACCTGCCGCCGGTAGCCTTACTGAACTCGATCTTGGCTACGGAATGATAGAACCGCTAATTGACAGCTATGATCCTGAACTTGCCGATGATGTTTTTGTTAAAATGGGTGAAGAAAATGTATATGTTACCCCTACACTTTATATCGGGAAAACCCTGGCGGAAATTTTGGAAGTAAATCACCAACAAGATTCATTGTTAAACTATATTGGTCCCGGAATTCAACAAACTTACCAGGGCAGGATAGAAGGAGCAAAACGGGCCAAAGCTTCCGGCAGTAAGATGCGTGAGAAAATGGAAGAAATAAGTGCCCGAATGATCGAGCCAATGCAAAATGCAGGAGTTAGCCTTTTAGCAGGTTCAGATTGCGGAGCATTTAATTCTTATGTTTATCCCGGCGAATCTTTGCACGGGGAACTAAATGCCCTTTCTAAAGCAGGCTTAAGCAACACCCAGACCATAAGAACCTCTATAATTAATGGTCCCGAATTTCTTGATCTGGGCAATGAATACGGAAGCATCGCTTCAGGAAAAGTGGCTGATATTTTAATTTTAGATAAAAATCCGCTGGAAAATATAGATAATTTGAAAAAGATAAATACTGTGATCAAGAGCGGGAGAGTCTATGATAGGAAAAGCCTGGATACTATGTTAGAGAACTTACGATAATATTTCCTAATAAATTTTCAGTTTTTCATCCGTAACTTGCAAAGAAAAAATCCTCCTTGCCAAGACCGAAAAAATCATTAGAAGCCAATAAAGTATCCTTCAAGGGAAGCTTTGATTCCCTAAAATTTGTACCGCGATTTTTTAAAGAGATCAGGAAGGTTAATCCCATGCTGTTTTATGCTAATTTATTGGCCAGAACGGTAAATGCTGTGTTGCCGGTAATTATTCTGGTCGTAGGGAAATTGATTATTGATGAGGTGGTTTTACAAATTTCTGCTGAAACCAAAGACCTGGAAAGACTCTGGTGGCTTGTGGGTGCTGAATTCGGACTCGCGATCTTATCAGATCTTATGAGCAGGGCCATTAGTTTAACCGATGGGTTGTTGGGAGACCAATATAGCATAGACACTTCAGTTCGAATCATTAAAAAAACTTCAGAACTCAACCTGGATCAGCTGGAAGACGCCGAGTTCTATGATAAACTGGAACGTGCCCGTCAGCAAACTACAGGTAGGGTAGGGCTAATGTCTAATATTCTTACCCAGGCCGAAGATTTGGTGGTGATCTTTACCTTACTCGCCGGAGTTGTGGCTTTTGAACCCTGGCTAATAATTTTATTGGTCGTTTCGGTAGTTCCTACAATAATTAATGAAATTAAGTTTAGCGGTACCAGTTATTCTTTAGCTCGAAGTTGGACCCAGGAGCGCCGCGAACTGGATTATTTGCGCTATGCCGGTGCCAGCGATGTCACCGCGAAAGAGGTGAAACTATTTGGACTTTCAAATTACCTGGCAGATCGTTTTAAAAACCTTTCTGATACCTATTATTTAATGAGTAAAAAACTGGCAAAACAACGTGCCGGCTGGGGCTCGCTCTTTAACGTAATAGGAACGGGAGCTTATTATGGCGCATATCTTTTGATAGTTTTTAGAACCGTAGCAGGAATCTTTAGCCTTGGCGATCTTACTTTTCTTTCCGGGTCTTTTAATAGGTTACGATCTAAATTACAGGGATTTTTTACCCGGTTTACTGCTATTACTGAAAGCGCGCTTTATCTCCAGGACTATTTTGAGTTCCTGGATCTTAAATACTCTGATGATCTAGATAAAGAAAAATTACCGCTTCCGAAGAAAATTAAAAAAGGATTTGAGTTTAAAAACGTAGGCTTTAAATATCCTAAATCTGAAGCCTGGGTGGTGCGCAATATCAATTTTGAGCTAAAAGCAGGAGAAAAACTCGCTTTTGTAGGTGAAAATGGCGCCGGGAAAACTACGCTTATCAAATTACTGCTTCGGTTTTATGAACCTACTGAAGGAGAAATTCTATTGGACGATATTCCGGTTAAAGAGTATAATCAAACTCAATATCAACAATACTTCGGAGTGATTTTTCAGGATTTTGTGAAATTTGAACTTACGCTTCGGGAGAACATTGCGATGGGTGAAATTGAAGAAATTAAAAACCAGGAAAGAATAGACAGTGCTGCCGAGAAAAGTTTGGCAAATGAAGTGGTTACCGGTTTGCCACGCGGTTACGACCAGCAACTTGGTAAACGTTTTAAGCAGGGAAAAGATCTTTCTGGCGGCCAGTGGCAAAAAATAGCAATCGCTCGAGCTTATATGAAAGATGCCGAAATTTTGATTTTAGATGAACCCACTTCGGCCTTAGATGCACGCGCCGAAACCGAAGCTTTTGACCGGTTTATTAAATTAACTGAAGGAAAAACAGCGGTTATTATTTCCCATCGCTTTAGCACGGTAAGAATAGCCGATAGAATTATGGTTTTAAAAAATGGTGCTGTTCTGGAAATTGGAACCCATCAGGAATTGATGAAAAACGATAAACTATATGCTGAATTGTTCAACCTACAGGCGCAGGGGTACCAATAAAAGGTTTCGCTTACTCTAGAAGATAAAAAAACATGAATATTGAATTAATACGCCTTTTACTCGATTTCGGTTTAGTGGTCTTAATTTGGGTAGTGCAACTGGTGATTTATCCGAGCTTGTGTTATTATAAAAATGAAGACCTGGGGAAATGGCATAAAATTTATACCGGGCGTATAGGCATAATCGTTGGGCCATTAATGATTGCGCAATTGTTGGTGGCCTCCTGGCAATTATGGCAACAACCGAATTTTTATACCTGGGGCAGCATGCTTATTATCGCTATTATCTGGGCGATGACTTTTCTAGTTTTTGTGCCTTTGCATAATTCTATTTCTCCTAAGCAGTCTTGCGAAAAAATAACCCGCACTTTAGAAGTAAAGAATTGGTGGCGAACTTTCTTATGGTCACTTTTGTTTTTTGGTAGTTTAATCCTTAAAATTTCAGGTTATAATTTTTAAGCAAACTGCCTAATCCGTATTTTAGCAAACCTAAAACTCCAGAATTTTGGCAGCAAAAGAACCTCAAAAAGTTACTCCGTTAATGAAACAATACAATGCCATCAAGGCAAAGTATCCTGATGCCTTATTGTTGTTTCGGGTGGGCGATTTCTACGAGACCTTTGGGGAAGACGCGGTAAAAACTGCCAGGATTCTAAATATTATTTGCACCAACAGGAATAACGGAAGCGAGCGCACCGAGCTGGCAGGATTTCCGCATCATTCTTTAAATACCTATTTGCCAAAGTTGGTAAAAGCCGGGGAACGGGTTGCAATTTGCGACCAGTTGGAAGATCCTAAAATGACTAAAAATATCGTAAAGCGTGGTGTAACTGAATTGGTGACTCCGGGTGTAGCTTTAAGCGATGAGGTTCTTCAAAGTAAATCGAATAATTTCTTGTGTGCTATTCACTTCGGAAAGAAAATTTTTGGAGTTTCGTTTTTAGATGTCTCTACCGGTGAGTTTCTCACGGCACAGGGTAATTCAGAATATATAGATAAACTGCTTCAGAATTTTAGTCCGAGTGAGGTCTTAATTCCGAAGAAGAATAAGAAGGATTTTAGGCAGATTTTTGGCGAAAATTTCCATACGTTTTACCAGGAAGATTGGGTGTTTAAACAGGATTTTGCCTACGGAACCTTAAATGAACATTTTCAGACCAAATCTTTAAAAGGCTTTGGGGTGGAGCATTTGGAAGAAGGAATTATTGCTTCCGGGGCTATTTTACATTACCTCGCGGAAACCCAGCATCGAAAACTGCAGCATATAACTGCAATAAACAGAATAGCAGAAGAGGAATATGTATGGATGGACCGGTTTACGATTAGGAACCTGGAGTTATATCATTCTAACGCCGCAAACGCGGTGACCTTATTGGATGTAATTGATAAAACAATTTCGCCAATGGGCGGAAGGCTTTTAAAACGTTGGCTTGCTTTACCTTTAAAGAATGCCGAGAAAGTAAAAAAACGTCACAAAGTCGTTGGTTTTTTACTAGAGAATCCATCAGTTTTAGTTGAAATTCAGCAAAACATCAAAAAGATAAGTGACCTGGAACGGCTCATTTCTAAAGTCGCTACAGGAAAGGTAACTCCGCGGGAAGTACTTCAGCTTAACCATTCTTTAAAAGCGATAATTCCTATTAAAGAGCTCGCGCTGAAAAGTAAAAATGAGGCCATTAAAGTGATTGGCGATAATTTGCATTCTTGCGAGGTTTTGCGAGGTAAGATTACCGAAAGTCTGCACGAAGATGCGCCGGTAAATATTTTAAAAGGAAATTGTATTGCCGAAGGATTTTCGGAAGAACTGGATGAGCTTAGAAAAATAGCGTTTTCAGGAAAAGATTACCTTGATAATATGCTGAAACGGGAAACCGAAATCACCGGTATTTCCTCACTTAAAATAGGCAGTAACAATGTTTACGGTTATTATATTGAAGTGCGCAATACGCATAAAGATAAAGTTCCCGATAGCTGGATTAGAAAGCAAACTCTGGTAAATGCCGAGCGTTATATTACAGAGGAATTAAAGGAATATGAAGCGAAGATCTTAGGGGCTGAAGAAAAAATTTTGCACCTGGAACAGCAACTTTTTGGTAAGCTGGTAATTTGGATGAACGATTATATTCAGCCTGTACAACAAAACGCGCAACTTATTGCTCAGCTAGATTGCTTGTGTTCTTTCGCTGCACAGGCCAAAGCCGAAAACTATTGTAAGCCTGAAATTGAAGAAAATCACGATCTAAATATTGAAGAAGGGCGGCACCCGGTTATTGAAAAGCAATTGCCTATTGGCGAATCTTATGTAACCAATAATGTTACTTTAGATCGCGAAAATCAGCAGGTAATTATGATCACCGGGCCTAATATGAGTGGTAAGTCTGCTATTTTGAGGCAAACCGCACTTATTGTGCTAATGGCACAAATGGGAAGTTTTGTCCCGGCAAAAGCGGCAAATATTGGTTTGGTAGATAAGATTTTTACCCGGGTAGGCGCGAGCGATAATATTTCTATGGGCGAATCAACTTTCATGGTAGAGATGAACGAAACTGCCAGTATCCTGAATAATATTTCTGATAGAAGTTTGGTGCTTTTAGACGAAATTGGCCGCGGAACCAGTACCTACGATGGGATTTCTATTGCCTGGGCGATAAGCGAATATTTACACGAACATCCCGCCAAACCTAAAACACTTTTCGCTACGCATTACCACGAGCTCAATGAAATGTGCGATACTTTTGAACGGATCAAGAATTTTAATGTTTCTGTAAAGGAATTAAAAGATAATGTACTTTTTCTTCGGAAACTGGTGCCGGGAGGTAGCGAGCATAGCTTTGGGATTCACGTGGCCAAAATGGCCGGAATGCCACAGCAGGTTTTACACCGCGCAAATAAAATTCTGAAGAAGCTGGAGAAATCCCACAAAATGGAAGACTCCAGTGAGCTTTTAAAGAAGTCGGCTGAAGAAGAGATGCAGCTTAGTTTCTTCAATCTGGATGATCCTATTCTTCAGGAATTAAAAGAAGAGGTGTTGCATTTAGATATCGATACGCTTACGCCTGTAGAAGCTTTAATGAAGCTAAACGAGATTAAAAGAACCTTAGTTGGAAAGGAAAAAGCGAAAACGAAAGCTTAAACAGTTTGCAGTTCTCGGTTATGAATTTTCAGTAAAAGATAGGTAAATAGATTGGTAAGTATTGGTAAACAACGAGTTGTGTTTTTCAACATTTGGACAAGAATTAATGAGCTAATTTTTTATTTCAGATTTTCTTTATTTTTTTGAAAAAGCCTTTGACATTATAAGATTTATATTAAATTTGCATCCGCAATACGCTATTGCAGCCACGTTAAACGTGGAAGTTCTTTTAAACACGCGAAAATAGCTCAGTTGGTAGAGCGCCACCTTGCCAAGGTGGAGGTCGCGGGTTCGAATCCCGTTTTTCGCTCATACATAAAATTACCACGCTCGGGTGGTGGAATTGGTAGACACGTTGGACTTAAAATCCAATGGACAATGTGTCCGTACGGGTTCAAGTCCCGTCCCGAGTACTTAAGAAACCTGTAATTTAGCTGTTAATCAGTTAGTTACGGGTTTTTTTATTTCTGTTTTCCAAACATCTTCCAAATAATTTCAATTTATACCGGTTTTAGGTGGAATTCTTCCAGTTATTTTAAAACTGTATTGCACCTCAACAAAATTTATATCTTTAATCCCTTAATCTTAACCAGAAAACTATGAAAAAAATTACTTGTTTTTTTACACTCTTCATTTTATTATTCACTTCTTGCTCAACTTCCGATGATGATAATATAGAAGAATCAGAAAATGAAATTTTAGGAAAATGGTTCTATGTTGCCGAGTCCTACGATGAACAGCAAATAACGCATCCAGAAAATTGTTTTACTCAACAGTATTACGAATTCTTTTCTAACGGGTCCGTAAGTGTAAAACTTTATAGTGAGCCGTGTGAGGATGGTGAGAATTATACGGGTGATTATGCGATCAGTGGGAATACTTTAGAGATAACAGGTTTACAAGGTAGCGACGATCTTAATTACTCTTTTTCAATTGTCACTCTTAATAATACTACGCTCATTATAGAGGATGAGGTTTCCATAGACGGAGTTAATGAAACATACAGACTAGAACTTAATAAAGAATAGAATGAAGAAAATATACACGTTAATTCTTGCGACCTTTTTAATTACTGCCTGTACAAAAGATGATAACAAGGAGGATGAAAGTAGTATTGTTGGCAGCTGGACGATGCAGGAAAGTAAATTAAATGGGGACCCGGTATCCTCCCAGAATATTGTAAAATTTACCTCCGACAGTAAAACAGAATTTATATATAATGATCTAACGGAAACCGGAACCTGGAATAAAAGTAATAATACTCTAACTATTTCCTGGGATGATGCCGATGAAGGTTTAGGAACCTATGTTTTAGAAATTCAGGAACTCACGGATACTACTTTAAAGTGGGAAACTGAAATTGAAGGGGAAGGAACGTTAAGAGAGACTTTTACTCGGTAATAATTTAGTTTCCCTATGTATACGTCTCCGTGTTAGTAACACAGTCTGAAAACCTCGCGTACAAACAAAAACTTAACTCTTTTATTAAATTCTGTTGTTTCTAAAAAATTTGAATAATTTTGACTATCCCTACATAGTAATTCATTCTCAATATAAATCTAACCCAATCACTAGAATACAAGTAGTATAAAGTATTCTATTTTATATTAATGACCTATGAAGGAATTTAAACTAACACCAGGGCAACGATCAGCACTTAAACTTAAAATTATCAGAAAGGCAAATGAAGATCCGGAATTTGCAAAGAGGGTTCAGAAAAGACTTGATGAAATAGCAATTGAGAGAGAGATTGCTATCCAACCAGAACCAAATAAATCACAAACTACAAACGGTTATAAACAAACAGCAATTTACTTTTTAAGGTGGTTAGGTGTATTGCCAGGTTCGATAATAGGATTTCTCTTGGCTACTATGATAACCTGGGGATTGTTTAATATTATCATTTTTACTACTGGCGACTATGCTATACTAAAATTGATATGTTATGATATTATAGGCTCGGGTTATACCGGAATAGCTTTTGTAGCAACCGGTTTTTTTATAGCCCCTTCATTCAAAAAGGAGGTTTCAATTATTCTAACTTTACTATTCGCAATAGCTATGAGTTTAAGTGTGTTTTTAGCAACCTATGTTACCTACGATAACTTATCAATAATAATGGCTATATCCGCAATAGTTGGTGCTGTCTATGCCTGCTTTAAATGCATCCGGTTAAAAAATCCGCTATAGGTAGTAGGGAAATAAAAAAATCCTGTGCATTTGGTGCCGTGACCATATAGTATATATGGGGTCAAATCCTCAATGGGAAAACGTAAATTTTTGAGGGGGTGGGGTCGAAGTTTTCAGGCAATCTAAAAAGTTTTCACTTTTTCTTATTCGTGTAGTGCCTTATCAAATCTCAACAACTAATTAACTCCCGCGTTCTATATCCCATTCTCTTTTTACTCTGCCCTTTCTTGCTGAGGTAAAATGAATCTTGAAACCTAATTAGTAAATCCTGCATTTCCCAACCTACAACACTACCTCCTAATGGACTCCTAAAGTAATTCTTATCTCTGCAACCTGGTTGAAAGTCAAACTTATTAAAGTAAGGTTTAAATAACTCTCTCACCTCAACAAAGGTTTCCTTTATAACATTTTCTACGTGTTGCCCGTAATAGTGTTTTACTTTACCTCTGCCATCTGGAATAATATATTCAGGATCTTCTAAGTGTTCTTTGAATAATGCTACTGTGTAATTCTCAATAAATATTTTAATCTTGATTTCTTCCTGGGATTTACCTTTAATTTCCTCCGAGGGAATGGTTAATTCTCTGCCTGTGAAAATACACTCACGTTTCAGTTCGTTTATTGTGCAGTTACGCATTATATATATATCCGTATTTGCACAACTTTTTATAATTCTGGGGGTCTCCGTATTTGCACAATATTTTAAATCATCTAATTTAGAAATAAGTATTTTTCTTAAATCGTGGTGAATATTGTAACCGGTCTTATCCAGAAGTTTAAAATAAGTTTTCTTAGAGTTGTTGAATGTGTTACGGGTCTTTTGCTGCTGTTTATACCAGTAATGGGAATTTAACCTCTCTATTAGCTTAATTCGGCTCTTATGGTCTAATTTCGATAGGTCTACGCTGCTATCAAGTATTAGAACCTCATCAAATCTGCCTATTAAATCATCCTCTAATGTTTTAAACGTTTCTGGGTTCAATAAATCCTTAATTGAGTAAATACCTAATGATTTTATTTTGCGGCTCTCCTGGCTCTTGATTTCAAACCTCAACGTATTATGCGGTGCGTGTGTGGGGAATTGAATTCCCTTAGCGTATGCTTTAATTATTTGATACCTGCTAGCCTTTCCATTGCTGCTAATACTTTGGCTTTTTTTACTGTAAATTAGTCCTGCATCGGTTCTAAATTCATTCTTCTTGTGGTAGGCAATAAAGGTTATTAAGTCCTCAATTTTTATAGGGCTCAATACATTTACTCCATACTCTATATTTATAATAAATAACCTGTCTGTTAGATCCTCAAGTTGTAAATCTTCCAAAACTTCACTTAGTACCATAAGGAAATTATTAACTGAAAAATCATTTGCATTATGCAGGTTGTCATTAAAATAATAATGTGGTTTAAAGTATATCAAAAGGTTATCTTCTTTAAAACAGAAAACAATTCCTTTATAAGTTTTATTAGTTTCGGCCTTTATTATTCCTTCCTCTGCTTCCTTCTCTATGTGAGATAATTTCTCCCTATCTCCCGACCAAGTTAGTAAGGGGTTATTGTTTAACCGGCTAATTAATTCTTTATCCTTGCTGTAAATTTTCAGGTAATCAATCATTAAATAATGTGTCTTTGCGTTATGGATTCTTGCCGTATTCTTGAACGATTATAAGTAGTATGGATGCATTCCTATGGCTTCTATAGATAACCCTGGGTTGTCTGGGTAAAACCCGTTAAAAACGTCTATAAAGAGCAGTTTTGTATTTATGTCAACCTTTAATACTAATAGGCTCTTTTTTCCATTTATCACCCGCGAAGTATGGTAAATATTAGGTTTACTGGCTGAAGGGTTTACTGCCAATTCTTTACCCCATCCGGTTTTATCTTTGAATATTAATGTAAATTCTGGCCTTTGGTTCTTGGCATTGCAAACCTTAGAATTTAATTTTAATACCTCTGGTAGAATTTTATCCGGGGAGTTCTCAATAATTTTAAAATGCATAACAGCATCAAGAACCTCTGTTAATTCGTATGCGTGCCTGGTGAATTCAGTTTTATTATTTTTCATCTTATTTTATTTTTAAATATTATTTCTCTCGTTTATAAATTGAAACCCATATTGCGTAGGGTTGTTACTATTAAGTCTTTGTAGTATGCAGTACCGGCTCCTGGTGTAACATCGTAATTAAATGCCACTTCGTTACGGTCTGATAATCCGTTTACTCCCGAATATTGACCGTCACCGTTTTCTACTGCTTGCATTAGCGGTTTAAAGTTAGTGTGTTGGCCTCCTGCATCCGGCGTGGCTACCTGGAACAAAACACCTCTGTAATAGTTAGAAGGGAAGGAATTTAACCTTGACCTGAATTGCGATAAATCTGTATTATAATTATTGGTTCTGGGGTCGTTAATAGTCCATTGCCCACCTAATCCGTGATAATTACCCTGGTTATGTGCTTCGTCTTGAAACACTAATGAAATCACATTACCCTCTGGGGGTTGATTATTAGTGAAGTTTAAATATTGAAAAGTCCTTTCTGAACTATTTGAAATAACAGTTACTTTTTCGTTATAGGCTGCTTCATCATTCTCATAAAGTGGTAATAAAGCATCTTTTAAAATTGTATCTCGCATTTCCTGAAGTGGTGCAAGAGTTGTATTCATACTTCCGGAACTATCAAAGTAGATATAAATATGCGTGTTGATATTTATACTTAATGAAGAATAATCCCATATTAAATACAAGTATTGCTCTGAATTAGGGCGTAGGAAATCAAAAGTAACTTTATTGATCACCTCACCGCCTCCTGTATTTTCTGGCTCGGGTGAGCTCATTTCTGCGGCTGCTACCAATTCATCTATATCGTTCTCCGTATACAAAGTATCACTTACCAAATATCCTAAAACATCATCGGCCCCAAAACTTCCGGTGTCACCGTAACCTTTAAAGGATTCTAATAATATTTTACTTCCAGTTTTTGGGATATACCCTACTCCTTCATCACCTTGCTCAATATTATAAACTGCTAGGCCGCCATCCTCCGGGAATGGTTCTCTGTAATATTTATATGGTCCTGGGTAATCATCAAGCAACCATTTGTATCTGTTAGTTAAAATATCACCGGCATCCTGCACGTTGCTACGAATAACACTTATTACGGTGATTTCATCCAGGATTGCACAATTACCACCTATCTCAAAATTGGCGGGCTCTACAGCTTCCACAACCAATTCAGCGGTACGGGGTAGGAGGGTGGTTTTATCGAAAAACAAACTGTCTATGCCATCGGTAGTAACTTCAAATACTTGATTTCCCCAGATGAGGTTTACAGTTATTTCACTATCGGTAACAATGTTTACTCCGACTTCCCCTGTAGATATTCCGAAGTCTATTTCTGCTCTAAAGGTTCCGCTGAAGTTTTGCTTTCTTATAGATTGCTCGCAAGTGATTCCAACGAACGGATTATAAATAGTTTGGGTATTACTTCCTAAAGTATATTTTCCGTTGTATGGATCGTAGGCGCCTATCTTGGCTTTATTCATAGATTCAGAAAACATATTGCGGAAGTGGGAAGTAAGGCCATAACTTGAAATTACTGTTATGCCATCAGTTGCTAATCTGCATACTTGATTCCTTTTAGCATCGGTAAAGTAAACGCGAGTACCTTCCATTGCAATACTTTCGGGGTTACGACTTACACCGTGTTCCCCTGCATACATTACCTGCGTGCCTAACACCTGTTCAATGTTTGCAAGGTTTGAATTTCCATCCGGACTTACAACAAGTTCTTTACCGTATAGCACACGGGAAATTTTATCTTCTTGAAATAATAATAGGTCTGTATCGCGCGCGATCAAATGCTGAATAGCACCATATTTTTTAACTACATCATCTTTATAGTTGGCCTTGGCTAAATTGAAATTATTCAATCCGTTTACTCCTAAACTCTCAACATAAGGTTCACTGTAAGTTATATCCGCATACCTCCTAATCTCGCGATATTCGCTTTCACTTTTAGCGGTTGGCCGGGTATTAATGTCGAGGTACTTTGAGTTTAAAGCATCTTTATAGCGGTAGCTTTCTACACCATTACCCAGCGCATAGCAGTTGAAGAAATCTAATTCTATTATTGCCGGTTGTTCCGTGGTTTGCTCCTGAATATTTCCGGTGTGGGAACTTTGATTTAATATTTCAAAGGTTTGGTTTCCTTCATAATAAATATCACTTAGTGCATCTTCCGGCTCTGTTTCAAAAACGGTAATGCCTTCAGTAAATCTAAAATTAATATAACCTCTTATTTTCGTCCTGTTTATAAATGTGCCGTGTTGAAAACTTACCAGATTTAAATATAACTCACCGTTTGAATTTCTAAAGAATTCATAAGAGTTTACCTTATTATCAAAACTGCCTACTTCGGCTTCAAACCATAATTGAAAGTTATCATAACTCTCTGTTGCTGTATAAGATTTTTCAAATAGTTGTTCCGGATCACGTCCGTAGGATCTTACCCATATATCTATTTGACTACCTGAAACTACCGGGTAATCTTCATAAATACCATCCGCATTAGTTTTTCCGAATGGTCCTAAGTTAATCCTAGCGCGGCTGTCTGATCTATCGTATTGCTCTGGGATATTTACGAAAGTGTCACCTACATAATTCATATCAAACCCCGAAGGTTTTATTTTCATATAAATACCGGCTTCCTCTTTTATTTCCTGTTCATTTTCATCAAGGTTATCTGAAAGAAAATTAGTTTCCTGGCTTTTAATCTCCAGCACACGAACTTTAACCACTTCCTCAACGGGGCCTCCTAAATCAGATTTTACTAATAATGTTGCGCCTTCAGAAACTTTATCTTTATTGGCTCCATCTAGTTTAACCCAACGAAACAAACCATCTTCATAAAATATAGTGGCATAGATTATTTGATATTCCCGTTTATTCTGCTTTAATGCAAACCTGAAATATTTAGCCCAGTCCGGGGGGGTATGGTTTACGTTTACCCGTATTTTATTCTGGTAAATGGAATTTTCCTGCGGAATATATAATGTGTTGTATGGTGAACTCATAGCAGTAGAGGCGCGCCCGTATTGATCTAAATATATCATTACAGCCTCATAACTTCGGTTAGTTTTGCAACTGGAATCTGTCGCACTTTGTTTGTAATAAATCTGGCTTTCCTCTATAAAACTCCAGCGTATATTTTGAGTTGAAAAATCATCATCCTCACTATTCCCTGGGGTATTATCTACATCATAAATTAGTGTAGGCGCTAATAATGTTACGCTGGTGGGAGTGAAACTATCTATTAAAAACGGACTGCTTCCGGTTAGTTCGCTGTTAGCCGGTGGGGTATTGGTATACGTAGCTAAAAAACTTTGTGTTAATACTTCCTCTATGAATTGTATAAAATCTGGATTTACTCCTAAGTCTGTAGCATCATCGAAATCATTATTTAAGATAAAATCGAAATCTCCCTCATAAGTTCCATTACCTCCGTTTTCCTCAATCAGTTCAAACCTAAACCTCAACCGGGTATTTTGAGCTAATGTAATTCCCGATAAATCTATAGTGATGAGGTCGTTTTCTGCATTTAAAGTCAAAAGTTCATAACCTAAAAGTTTACCTTCTAAGTTCCGGGTGTATAAAGAAAGGTTGTAATCTATCTTTAAACGCTGCCCGAATTTATCAAGCATATTATATCCTTCCAGGTAATTCCCGTAGGCAAGTCGGTTGCCTATAATATCCATTGCCTTGGCTTTCCTTGGCACGTTATCGTATAATCGGAATAATTCATTTTCATCCAGTACCCGGTAAATCTTGGAGTTGGAAAACTTATAGCTCTGGGTTTCAAAATCTCCCCAAAGTTGATCTTTCTTATTGAAAGTTTCTACTACATAGCATACATTGGAATTCGTTTCTTTAAAAACCAACATTATATCTGTAACGCGTTTGCTCCCGGTATTAAACCTTAAATCTACTGCGCTGAAAATGTTTTGCATTCCTTTATTCTCAAAGGTCTGTTGATCTAATTGAAACTTATTGGGGGAAAATGCCGCAGTAGTAAACGGACTTAATGCGCTCATTTCACCATCTAAATAACGATAAGCATAAGCAAAACATAAAAACTTGTCATTCAAATTACTATCATCACCCTGACTGGCATAGGTTAAATTTATTCCCGGTGCCTGTAATGGTGGTTTCTTGATCACCGAAATATCATCTTCCTCAAACCCATCTAAACCATATCGTTTAGCACGTTCAATATTAATTATTCTTGGTTGCTCATTATCATCGGTCCATCCTAATAAATCTTCTCCAGGCTGGCCGCTAATCATTTTAACTACACCGGTAATTAATTTATCTGTTTTGAAATTAAGTAAGGTTTTCCCGTCTACCCGGGAAGCTTCTAATAGCATTGTAGAACTCTGACTTTTATCATCATACTCCGCAACAAAATCTACTTCATCTGCAGTAACGAAATAATAAATAAGTTGGTTTGAGTTATCGGAAAATGTTCCGATACACTTTGCATTGGTAAAAGAGTGGTTTGTTTTTTGCTCGTTACCCAAAGTGTTTTCTATGGCTCCTACGTCGCTACCTTCAGATTTTGAAACCTGGATATTAAGTGCATCTACAAACTGGCCGTCCGGAATAATCCTTTCATCCAGATCCATATTCATCTTTCCCTGAAGGAATGTTCTTTTAATCTCGCTCATTTCATTAATAAATTTTGCACTTCTTTTTTTATTTAAAGTAGTACGGGTGCGTTTCTAATATTTTATTGAGTATTCCTTTGTGGGTAGGATAAAAACCCCGGAAAACGTCTACAATTAAGTTTCCTTTGTCTTTATCAAACTGAAAAACTAATAGGCTTTTTTTGCCTTTAAGTTTAATATCTCCGTAGAAAACATTATCCTTAACCGGTCGTAAACCCGTTAGCTGTCTGCCCCATTTTGTTTTTTCTCTAAGGTGTAACCAGTAAAGAATTCCCGATGCCTGGGAATAGCCCCTGTCTTTAGAGAATTTAATCTTTTCGGTAAGTAGGTTATTAAGGTTTTCGGGGTGTTGTTCGTAGTGTAGAACAGTTTCTAATACTTTGGAAACTGTAAATAAGTGCCGTTTAAATTCTGCGTTGCCGTCCATACCGAGTTACTTTAGAGGGGTTAATACATTCTCTATTTCACTGCGTTTAAAGTATACACGGCCATTAATACCGAAGGGTGTAATTGTGCCTTTATTCGCCCAGGCGTGTAAAGTGCTGAGGTTGACTTTTAGGAGAGCTGCGGTTTCTTTCCTGGATAAATATTCTTCTGGTGTCTTCGGTTGAAAATCTTTCTTAAGTTCTTCAAGTTGAATTTTGACCCCTGCTAATATTTGTTCCTGAAGTTGTTGAGGGGTAATTTGGATAAACTGTATATTTCCTTCCATTGTAAATTGATTTTAATTACAATGGCTAAATAACTTATATAGTTGAACGCGAATGGGGTACTACCTTTCTGCTACCCTGATTTACTTTCGTTGCGAGTTGTTTAAATTCCTCTCTTCTCTATTTTCGTTGTAGGTTTCTAACGCATCCTTTAGACAAATCAAGAATTTCGCTACCTCTCCTCCGTTTTCTGCTCTAGTAGTGATATTCTGTAGGCCTTTAGTTTCTTTTAATGGGAAATTAAAGAAGGCCGCAAACCTTTGAAAAATAATCTTCTGATTTAATCCTTCTAATTTTCCGGACTCTATAAGTGCTTTAATAAGTTCGGCAAGTTCAACGTTATTGCCTTTCCATCTTACCGGCTGAATATCGCCAATGGTATTAATTTGATTTCCGGTAAATTCGTTGAGGAAATATTTGTTTTCCTGCTCCGTTATTTCTTTACCTCTTTTCCTGAAATACTTTTGTATATAATCTTTTTTCTTATGTCGACTATTCTCAAACTTGGTTCTTATTTTCGAAAAAACAAATTCCCCACTTGTTGAGTCTATACTATTCAGTATTTCAAAATAATTGTAACTAACAAAGTCGGTTAAATCTTCATTATCTGCAATTAATACTCTTTCCTTGGTCCTTGGTATCCGATCGTAAAACATATAGTCCTGCTTCAATAAATCATCTAAATCTAAATCCGGGTTTCTGTCTTTCTTTCGTAAATACCTCAACCTTTCCTCTAAGGTTTCCTTATAGACATTTAGAGGGCAATCAGTCCAGTATAAATTATCCTCATTACTTTGAATAAAAAGATTATCAAGGCTCTTAATAATTTTATGTGCTAAGTCCTTAAAATTTCCTGAAGGATCTTCTTTGCTCTTAAAACCATCCATAGGGGAAAGGCTAATGTATTCCTGCAAAAGACTAGCTGTGTGTAAATAAATTGCTTGTGATGATTCAGCCATATTAAATGTTATTTCTCTAAACTTTTAATTATAGAATTAATCTTAGTCTGGTTTATAATTTCACAGGTCCATTCAGAATAAATTAATTTAGTTGCTTTCAATAATTCAAGGTTTAAATCTGAAACGGCTGTAAAAATTTCTGTTAGATCCTCTTTCAATGGTTCCGAGGTTATACCTAAAATTTTAAAGGCTATTTCTATTCCTTGACAATTTTCCTTAATAGATATGCTATGATCTGAATTATCATTCTGTAATCTTTCTAAAATTAGAGCATCGTTTATAGAATTTAGAATGCTTCTTTCTGTGGTAGTGAGGTTGTTAAAATTCATTGGGGGATGTTTTAAATTTATTGATTAGCCGCGTTTTTAATAACTTTCATTTCCGGCTCTTTATCCTGGTTAATGGTCTCATAGAATTTCATAAACATATCTGCGTTTTCATCTTTATCCTCTCTCTGGTTTATATATTCCAGAAACATACTTTCTTTTGAATGTCCGGTAATATTTATAAGTACTGCAGTTGGTATTTTTTTATAATAATTGGTTGCAAATGATCTTCTGAAAGTGTGTGAAATGATTAGTTCGTGTTTAGGGTAAAAGTCAAGTTTCTTCCTTTTGGTTTTTTTATCAAACTTTTTCCCCTCAATTAACTCATCTATTTCAGCAAGTTCGCACACTTTTTTTATGTGAATATTTAGTTTTTGAGTGCTAATAGGATATGGGAAATTATTTTCTAAAATATCAACTACATGAGGGTTTATAACCCCAACTGTAACGAACTTTCCTGTTTTCTGCTGCTCAATATCTATATAAATCCGGCCTTTTTTAAATCTCAAATGGTCAGGGGTGATCTTTAATAAATCTCCGGCTCTCTGTCCTATTTCACAACCAATTAAAAGCCATTTACGTGCGTTTTCCTGTGCTTTCGTTTCAAGGGTGGCCGTTCGTATTTGTTCTAATTCTTTAAAAGAAAGAGTAACTATAAACCTATCTTCATTACGTTCTTTGAACCCTTCTATTTTATGGCAATAGGGATTTATTTTAATTTCCTGTTCCTCGGCATCCAAACAAACTGTTTTTAGATTATCTAGCTGTTTACCGGAATAGTTCACAGAATAGTTTTCGGTATTCATTAACCAGGTAGTAAACTTATTTACGAAAGGTTTATTAATATCCTGGAAGTGAATTTTTTTCTTAATCTTCTTTTCGTAAGTCTGCATTAGGCTTTTAAATGATTTATAACCTAATACCCTGCGGTTTGATAGTCCTACTTTATCTTTACCTTTTATTTTCCGAGTGTTAGCATTATCAATAATATATTGAATGTGATTTACTAAAAGGCTGTTGTCTGTTTTTTTTACCCGGTCAAAACATTGGTTAATTTTTTCCTTCACCCAGTTTATGTCAATCAGCTGTCCTTTTGAATTAGCTTTATTTACCTCATCATAAATATAACTCTCCAACTTGTTTAACTGAATGAAAGTAACTTTGTTTTCTGTAGTATTCTGTTTGGGTTTATTGGTGGTCTTGCTCCAGTCTTTAGGTTTAATTGTAAATCCGCTGGAGGTCTCTATGAAGTTACCGCGGCCAGTAGATAGGTAAATGTAAATTGTTACGTTGTTATTTCCTTTTCCGCGTATACGGTACTTAATTGTTGCCATAATTTGAAGTTGAACATTTGAACAGTACTAAAGTAATTTAAAAAAATCAGTTTCCAAACATCTTCCAAACATTTTCCATACCGTATACGATTTTATACAATTAAAGGCATTTATCGAAACCCTTTATAAACCCTTATTAATAGTTGGTTTATGGGTATGAGTTGAGATTTTATAGGTGTTGTGAAAATGATAAGATATGAGGGTTTCTATTCCCGTCCCGAGTACTTAAAGCCTTGTTAATCATCTGATTTTCAAGGCTTTTTTGTTTTTGAACATTGTATTTGTACGCTAAATTGTACGCAAAATGTTAAAAAATACCAGATTCACTATTTTAACTTTCTCCTGTAAGATTTTTCTGATATTATTATTAAATCAGTCCAACATAATTTGTTTTAATTTTTCTACTCACAAAAACTCATAAATAACATTAAATAATAACTAAGCGTTCGTGTGGCCGGAACGGCCGAACATGAACGCCCTGTTGACTAAACCGGTTCTTTGCCGGTCAGCCATATATGGGGATTAGTCTGTTTTTAGGAGGTAGTATTTGTCGGATAGTAAACCTAGCCTCTATGCAAGATATCGGCTTTTGGCTATTGACCTAAGGTCAAGCTGCTTTTTACTATGGTTTTTCCCTGGTACTTATAGGATTTAATACAATTTTGATCGTTTTGAGCCATAGGTTTCCTGTTACGCCCGGAAGGATCGTTTTTCATACTTATTTATTTGATTGTTTTCTTAGTTTTTCCATCCAGTATCCTGGTGGGCCTCGCGGGGTAAAGGTAGTAAGGGTCACCAATTTTCCTTTCTTGCATACCGGGCACAGGCGGTGTTGAAGTGGTTTACGCTCTGTGAGTTGTACTCGTCCCAGGCTTTTCTGTAGCTGGGTAAGGGTGATTTTTTTATGATAGGAACTCAAGATTCCATAATGCCGTATGCGAACAAATCCTTTGGGAAGTATGTGAAGCGCGAACCGCCTGATGAATTCTGCATCGGATAAACGCAACAAGGATTTTCTTCCCCCGTGGCGGTAGTCCTTTACAGCAAATATAACGCTTTCATTATCCAGGTTTTTAATTCTGTGGTTACTGATGGCGATCTTGTGGGTATAGCGGCCGAGGTATTCCACCACCTGGGCGGCACCTAAAAATGGGCGTTTGCAATAAACTACCCAATCATTTTTAAAAAGGCTTTCGTAGAAGTCTTTGGATTGCGGTTCCAGTTCCTTGCGAAGGGAAGCCACAAAACGAGCCCTAAAAACGGTGCTCATAGCCTTAACCGGGAACAGGTATTTACCTTTGCTTTTTGCAGATTTCCATTGACCGCTTTGAGCAATACCACCCCCGGGAACAATACAGTGCAGGTGTGGGTGTAAAGAAAGGTTTTGCCCCCAGGTGTGCAGGATGGCGATCATCCCCGGTTTGGCACCCAGGAATTTATGGTTCGATGAAAAACCCTGAACCACCTGCCAGGCTAATTTGAAGAGTAGGCCATACATTTTTTTAGGTTCGTACAGGCATAGGCGGTTGAGCGCTGATGGCAATGTGAAGACCACGTGGAAGTAAGGCACGTTTAGGAGTTCTTCTTCCCGTGCCCGGATCCATTCCTCCTTTTTATGTCCCTGGCACTTGGGACAATGGCGGTTCCGGCAACTATTATAACTAAGATGGAGCCTATGGCAGGAAGGGTTGTTACAGCGGTCGATATGGCCACCCAGGGCAGCAGTGCGGCATTTACGCAAGGCGTGCAGGGTTCTTGCCTGCCAGCTGTTGTAACAGTATTTGGATAAAGATTCCGTGTTCCTTTCCAGTACCTGGGCCACCTCGTGAGCAGCAGGTTTCACGACTACTCCTTGTAGAGCCGATCAAGCGGACTGAACGGCTTCTGCCTACCGAGTTGTGCCACGTGAAGGTAGGGTGAGCGTGGTTTGGATATCTGCGTGTCCCAGTAAATCTTTGACACTGATAATATCCAATCCCATCTCCAAAAGGTGGGTGGCATAACTGTGCCGAAGGCTATGGGTAGTGATATCTTTCTGGATCCCGCTGTGTTTACGGGCTTCCCGAACGATCCATTGCACCCCCATGGCAGATAACTGGGCTGGATCACCTTTCCTGTCGTTGCCATTAAAACACCAGGTGGTAGGATGGTCTGCAGCGATATATTTTTTTAGGCCACGGATTTGCATCTGGGATAAAGGAACATAGCGGTCTTTTCTGCCTTTGCCCTGGCGGATGTGAAGCATCTTACGATCAAAATCCAGATCTTTGAGTTGCAAGCCACGAAGTTCGAAGCAGCGAAGGCCGCAGCCATAAAGCATTGCCAGTACCAACCGGTGTTTGAGAAGTTTGGGAGTTTTAAGCAGTTGTTTAATCTCGCTACGGCTTAACACCACCGGGAGTTTGTGGGGCCGTTCAATGGAAGGTAGCATGACCCGCATCGCTTTCATCCCGGAGATTCGATAGGCATAGCGAAGACCATAGACCGTATGCTTAAAGAAACTGTCCGATGGTGTTTTGTGCTGGGATTTTAGAAGGTGCAAGTAGTCCAAAACCTGTTCTTCATCGAGGTCCAGGGGACTACATTTAAAATGGAGGGACATATGCGCAAGGCAGCGGGCATAGTTGGTAAGGGTACTTTGGCTTTTGCCGGCGAGTGCTACGGAACGCTTTAATTTACGGTACAGCTGATCAAACTCGGGTACAGAATTACAGGCCCTTTCAATGAGGGTACTACTTTTTTTTCATAACTTTCAATGAATTAATTACACAATACCTAAAGGTAGTGAATAGTGATTTAGCGATCTCTTGAAGCTACCTTTAGGTTTAGTTCAACATCGTATTACCACAAATAGTGAAGAATAACATCAAATAATATAATTTCTCGGGAATCTATTTTATAAAGGCTAAATTTTAAAATACTTATATTTTTTCGAGTATTGCGATCGATAATAGCAATTTTAAAATGATGATATTATTACTTTTTAATCTTTATATTGCATATCGCAATATACAATATGCGTTATGAAAGGATTAAATATTCATATGAAACCTCAAGATATACTATTGCTGCTAAAGCTTATTAGTCTTGATGATGTCACCTGGAAACAAAAATATGTAGCCGAAGCTTTAGGGATGAGTCAATCTGAAGTGAGTGAATCGGTAGCCCGTTCTAAATATTCAGGTCTATTAGATCCTAAAGGAAAAAAAGTAATGAAACTAGCTTTCATTGATTTTTTGCAATTCGGATTAAAATATGTTTTTCCACAAAAACCGGGGCCGGTAGTACGTGGTATTCCAACTTCTCATTCAGCCGCCCCTTTAAAGGATCAAATAAAAAGTAGTGAAAATTATGTTTGGCCTTCTGGTAAAGGAATGTTGAGAGGGCAAAGTATAATACCTTTATATTCTTCAGCTCCGGATGCTGCTTTAAAAGATAGTATTCTGCACGAATTATTAGCATTAGTAGACGCAATTCGTGTAGGAAGAGCGAGAGCGAGAAAGAGCTATATCTGAGCTTAGAAGACGTATATAAGGGAAATAGAACTATAAATATCGCTATGATTCTGTATTTTTTAATTAGATTCACAGAAATTTTTACAATCAAATCTATGAAGTTCGTGTTGTGAATTGCTTTCAGAATTGTATTTTTAATCAGGATTCACAGGACGTGTTTATGGAAGCATTTACCACAATCCGTTGTGAATTGCTTTCAGAATTGTATTTTTAATCAGGATTCACAGGTCTTACCGCCTGATTTTCTTACGGCTGCAGTTGTGAATTGCTTTCAGAATTGTATTTTTAATCAGGATTCACAGGCCCGCCTTCGTTTTTTAGATGTTTTACCGTGTTGTGAATTGCTTTCAGAATTGTATTTTTAATCAGGATTCACAGGTTTTTTAAGTTGTTGTTTTTCGACACCCATGTTGTGAATTGCTTTCAGAATTGTATTTTTAATCAGGATTCACAGGCTACAACCGCAAAGTAGCTTCCCACCGGCAGTTGTGAATTGCTTTCAGAATTGTATTTTTAATCAGGATTCACAGGACAACCAATTTTGCTACGTTGTAAAGCGTAGTTGTGAATTGCTTTCAGAATTGTATTTTTAATCAGGATTCACAGGTTCCAGTTCCTTTTTTTAATTCTCCATTTTGTTGTGAATTGCTTTCAGAATTGTATTTTTAATCAGGATTCACAGGCTGCGTAATGACTTATAGCAAGAACATTTTGTTGTGAATTGCTTTCAGAATTGTATTTTTAATCAGGATTCACAGGGGAAGATCTGAAAGCTCTTTACAGTCAAATGTTGTGAATTGCTTTCAGAATTGTATTTTTAATCAGGATTCACAGGACCTGGTAGTTTGTATCTGGAGCTGCACCGGTTGTGAATTGCTTTCAGAATTGTATTTTTAATCAGGATTCACAGGTATAAAACCAAACTTTGTTACCGTCTAATGGTTGTGAATTGCTTTCAGAATTGTATTTTTAATCAGGATTCACAGGTCATTGCATCGCGATTAACCGATACATAGCGTTGTGAATTGCTTTCAGAATTGTATTTTTAATCAGGATTCACAGGGGTACTTACCGATCGCTTATCAATGACCTTGTTGTGAATTGCTTTCAGAATTGTATTTTTAATCAGGATTCACAGGTTTTCAATAATGACTTTGTACCAGGCGGTAGTTGTGAATTGCTTTCAGAATTGTATTTTTAATCAGGATTCACAGGTTTGAACTTTGATATGTATCGAATGGTACGGTTGTGAATTGCTTTCAGAATTGTATTTTTAATCAGGATTCACAGGTAAAGTCCATACACCATCTTGTAAGCCAACGTTGTGAATTGCTTTCAGAATTGTATTTTTAATCAGGATTCACAGGATTAAGAAGAAGACGAAGGCGTAGCCTTTTGTTGTGAATTGCTTTCAGAATTGTATTTTTAATCAGGATTCACAGGGGAAGTCATTCAGCTGCTTATTAATATTCTGTTGTGAATTGCTTTCAGAATTGTATTTTTAATCAGGATTCACAGGACCATTACTCGGTCGCCCGCTATAAATGGAGTTGTGAATTGCTTTCAGAATTGTATTTTTAATCAGGATTCACAGGTATTTAAATGAATGGGACTGCCCAGAAGTTGTTGTGAATTGCTTTCAGAATTGTATTTTTAATCAGGATTCACAGGGGAAACGCCGATAGATCTATAGCGATGCCGTTGTGAATTGCTTTCAGAATTGTATTTTTAATCAGGATTCACAGGAAGCAATTCTTGCATTTTCAAGTCGAACTCGTTGTGAATTGCTTTCAGAATTGTATTTTTAATCAGGATTCACAGGTGCAACGCTCTGGATAATAACGATAACTCCGTTGTGAATTGCTTTCAGAATTGTATTTTTAATCAGGATTCACAGGCAGAGCTGGCATTTTGAACGCCTTTAATAGGTTGTGAATTGCTTTCAGAATTGTATTTTTAATCAGGATTCACAGGAGACCTTCTTAGATCATCGTGCAGCGGTAGTTGTGAATTGCTTTCAGAATTGTATTTTTAATCAGGATTCACAGGCTAAGTGCTGAAATTTTACTTTCAAAGTCCGTTGTGAATTGCTTTCAGAATTGTATTTTTAATCAGGATTCACAGGCTAACACAGTAGACAATGCACAAGCAAATCGTTGTGAATTGCTTTCAGAATTGTATTTTTAATCAGGATTCACAGGAAAAGTAGAGAAAACAGATTTTAAACGTGTGTTGTGAATTGCTTTCAGAATTGTATTTTTAATCAGGATTCACAGGTTGTTTAGTGGTATTAAACAAATGTATACAGTTGTGAATTGCTTTCAGAATTGTATTTTTAATCAGGATTCACAGGAATACACCGCGAGTAATACCCGTTTTCTGAGTTGTGAATTGCTTTCAGAATTGTATTTTTAATCAGGATTCACAGGAGAATACGAGTTACCAAAGCAGTTGGCACAGTTGTGAATTGCTTTCAGAATTGTATTTTTAATCAGGATTCACAGGTTTGGGTAAAGACGGTGTCGCCTGTCATTTGTTGTGAATTGCTTTCAGAATTGTATTTTTAATCAGGATTCACAGGTTTCGTGAGGCTGTCCCCCACCAGCGGTATGTTGTGAATTGCTTTCAGAATTGTATTTTTAATCAGGATTCACAGGTCTATAATCATATTTGATTCCACCTGGTTAGTTGTGAATTGCTTTCAGAATTGTATTTTTAATCAGGATTCACAGGAAGGAATAGAGAATTTCACCAATGAACTTTGTTGTGAATTGCTTTCAGAATTGTATTTTTAATCAGGATTCACAGGAAAACCCGTTTGAATAGCTCAAACGGGTTGTTGTGAATTGCTTTCAGAATTGTATTTTTAATCAGGATTCACAGGAAAAGCTTATAAAACGTCAAAGAGCTATGCGTTGTGAATTGCTTTCAGAATTGTATTTTTAATCAGGATTCACAGGATACCCGCTATAAAATGCTGGTATCCTGTTTTTTAAGGTGTCTCTTAGAATTAAAAAACAAGAAGCTTTTGAGATGTCTTGACTACATTCAATGGGAGATTTGTAATCCTAGAAAAGTTCAAGTTGTTGGGTAGGAGCCTCTGGGGCGGTTTCCTTTCTTCCGTGAAAAAGTTCAATCATCCCAAACTGCTTATCGGTTATTTGCATAATACATACTTTCCCTTTTTTTGGAAGGTTTTTCTTGGTCCGTTTGGTGTGTACATCTGCATTTTCTCTGCTGGCGCAAAACCTGGTATAAATTGAAAACTGGAACATTCCAAAACCGTCATCAAGAAGGTCTTTTCTAAAACGGTTCGCTGCTTTTCGTTCTACCCTGGTTTCCGTTGGAAGATCAAAAAATACTAATACCCACATACTTCGATACTGGTTTAAACGTGAAAATTTTTCATCCATATAGTTACTATTGAATTTTCAATTTTATCCAAACCGCATATCATTATTGGTAAACTGGATAAAGAATCCTTCGGCTTAGATTAGCAAAACACTCGTAAAGTGAATTAGTCGTCCTACTAAGTGCTACCATTAGCGGACTCCATTTTCCATCAATAAAAACATCTAAAGCAGGAATTTTTAGAAGTTGGGATTTCAAGTCTGTAGTCAATTCGTCAATATTCTTTTCCGTAACCACCATTTCATAAACCAGGTCATCTACATAAATGCGATAAGGTTCCATAATATCATCGGCCAGGGCAAAGGCATTGTATTTATTATGATGAAAGATTCCCACACCTGGCAATAATCCGGAACTAATTAGCGCTCTTGCAGTAATTGCTCGTAGAATCGCATACCCATAGTTAAGTAAATTGTTAGGAGGGTCTCCGTGCCGATATCTGGTAAATCCTTCTATATCAAAAAGATTTTGCCAATAATGAGCAGCTGCAACGGCTTCATGATTTTCGGTATCGCCGCTTTTTACTTCTCCAGCCCAACGCACCAGTTTTTTATGGTTTTTATTTCTTTTAAAAAGGTGTTGCCCCTGGTTATTAATTTTAGCACTAATGGTTTGCTGCCATAGATTTTTCTTTAAAGGTAAACTAGCACTGAGTTGCGCCGAAAAGCGTTCTGTTTGTTCCGTATGCCCCACGAGGGGTTGCAAAATAGAGCAGGGTAAGTGCTGTTTATCGCAATTTACTACCGCAGCCTTGTTCTGAATAAGTTTGGTTATTAGTCCGTTGGTTAGAGTAATCTGCGGGTTTTCTAAAATCACCATCCCAATATCTTCAATAGGTACTGTTTTATCTTCTTTTCCTTCTTCAGGGAAAGAAACCACTAACTGTTCATTTTTTGTGCTTAAGTAAGCTGGATTGGCGAAAAAGAGGCTGCGTTTGATCATTTGACGATCTTTTTAATAT
Organism: Salegentibacter sp. Hel_I_6; assembly: GCF_000745315.1. Lineage (NCBI taxonomy): Bacteria > Pseudomonadati > Bacteroidota > Flavobacteriia > Flavobacteriales > Flavobacteriaceae > Salegentibacter > Salegentibacter sp. Hel_I_6. Next base: position 2,768,872 of record NZ_JQNQ01000001.1, read on the forward strand.
TCCCCAAACGATCAATTTCGAGTTTCCAGCAGATATTTTTAATCATATTATCTTCAATATCTTTTTCCATCTTGTTTAATGCGGAATACTCCACTTTATTTTGAATTACAGTAGAAACTTGATGTTTAATAAAAAAACATTGAATTCCAGTACTGCTTACCATTTTATAGATTTTCTCTTTTTTTAGATTCTCAGGGATGACGTCTGAATCTATATCCTCTCTATCAGGAATATAAACCAGATCATTCGGCGATAGGAAGAATAAAAATTTGCCTTTTGTATGATCTATAGGTATTGGTTCTTTGTCCTTCATCGGGATGTGAGCCATTTGTTTTTGATGCTCTAAAACCTCGTTTAAAGGGATGGTTTCAAAGTTTCGCTTTTTCTTCTTATCGTCCCAATAAACCGCAAAGAAAAGATTTGTTCCTTTTGCAGCTTCTACATACTTATCTGTTTTATTACCTCGTTCCCCTACACTAAATTTATTACCTACTTCATATTGTCTTACCTTATAAATGGGCTGGTGATTTTTACCGCTGTTTAATTCTTTTATATTTTGATTCAAATCAGTAATTCCTTTAGGACTGAATGCTTCTGCGAAATCTTCCTTCCCATTTTGATCTAGATAGTTTTTGACATGGTTCCTTAGAATTTTTTGTATGCTCTTATCAGTAATTTTATCTATATGTTTGTGGTTTTTTATATCTGAAATATTCGTCCGTGTGGCAGTAGCCACTTTTCCTTTGGGAGTGGGGATATCAATTAATCCGGAAACAGTTTCTTTGTGAAGTGGTTTTCTAATAGCAAAATTATTTCCCTTTTGAAATTTTAAAGCTTTTTTCCACTGTCCATTTTTCTTTTCCCAATGCCAGGTTTTGTTGTTGGTTCGATTTATTACCCGGATATTCTTTTTAAAGCTTATGACAATTTCTTCCAGAGCATTTTTGGCATCTATTGTAAAGCCTTCCCAGGGCTGTTTGTAAGATTTTGCAACGGTCCGTTTTTTACCACCTAATTCTATATCTTTAGTTTTGCGTAATTTTTTCACTAAACTGTGGTTTTTACGTTCGGTGTTAATTGAGGTGATATAATTAATATGATCTTTCGTTGTGCAGGCAATTACTAAAGCATCTAAGGCGTGGTGACGGTGATCTATGCGTTTTTTGCTGAAGCCTGTTTCAATATCCTTAGGAACTTGTGTTCTAAAAGCATTAATTTTATTATCCCAATAGCCGTAGTCGTTAGATTTTGTAATTTCGTTCATACGTTTAAAGCGCGGAGCGATAATTTCATTCCATTTATCGTTTAGCCCCCAATCTTGTTTAAGTTGACTGGTTATAGCTCCATTTACCGGTACTAGGTTCTTTACTGTAGCTTCTCTTTCGTTGGGTTCTCTTAGAATATTGCTTAATAAACCTTTTATAAATTTGCTTATATATCGGCTATCATTTAGTTGCCGATTAATAAAACCTTCTGGAATATCCTCGCTCAACAGGTACTTTAACTTTGTTCGATTTTTGCTATAATAGCTTTTACAATGGGCTTCATATTCTTCTACTGTGAAAATTGTACATTCTTTGCCGTTTATTCCTAATTCCGGCACAACACATCCTCGGCTGTTATTTATAAACTCATATGCGGTCTGATTATCTTTATAAGGATAGGGGTTAATAGCACTTTCACAAATAACTTTATTATTAAAAGAATCATCAAAGAAACGTGATTGCGGAATTATATGTTCAATTTGATAATCTGTAGTGAATAGTTTACTCATTGGAATTATATTTCCCGTATATGGTGAACGATACCCCTGTTCTAACCATAATTTATAGCGTAAAATATCTTTCTTGGTTGGCGAGTTCTTTTTCCTTATCGCTTCAATTTCATCTTCACTTACCTGATCGTATTTGGCGTTAAAATAAACACCTTCTTCATATAATTTTAGAATTTCTTGTTGGTTGGGGGAATAAGGTTTTACTTCTTCAACACCTTCATCTTGTAGTTCTTCTAGAACCGCTTTTATACGCAGGTTTGTATTCTCCCGTTCGTTATTTTGATTGCTTAATCGTTGCCTTTTTTCAGCTGAATTTTTCATTTCTCGACCTAATTCGACATGGATTTCAGAGAAAAAATCAGCTTTACTATTACCGTAATATTTCCAAATATCCCTAACAACCCTTAAAGTTTCAGTAACAACTTGCTCAACAATTGGATTTTTAAGTTGATGTTGCTTAAAGGTTTCGTTTAAATAAAATTCGATGTCTGATGGTGATTGCCAATTGATTATTTCAGAAACTTCTGAATGCCGCTCGTAAACAGCATAACAGGCTTGATAAGTATTTAAACCTTCAAAAGGATTTTTTTTATTTTCAGACTTGAGAAAGCTTTTTAGTACTTGTTTTTTATAGGCATCATCTGCAACTGTCTCAATTTCATCTTTATTAAAATTAATAGCTCTCAATCGCTCCTGAATATCCTCTATCCGATTTTTAATTTCAGGTTTTAGAGATTCCTCATTCCAATATTTTCCCATCCGCATTAGCGGTAAAAGTTTTTTAATAGCTTTTTCTGAATAAGCTCCGTAATCATTTGAATAAGGAGCTATTTTCTTGAAATTTTCGACAAATTTCGATTCTGAAATTCGCTTTTTTCTAGCAAAAGTGCCTAAAGCTTTTTCGAAATCTTTTTTGTCTTTTACCGAGTAAACAATATGCCATAAATCATTTTCAGTTTTTTTATCAAAGAAGTTTTCTTGTATGCCTTTAAGTTTTTTTAATCTTGTCAAAAATTCGGCTCGCGTCGTATTGCAGGGATATTTTTTGTCCTCCACATAATTCCATCGGTAGGAGGGGGCATCTTTCTTTTGTTTAGGGATTAACTTTAAATCTGAAAAATATTTCAGTAATTGGTTTTGGTCTATTTCTTTTCTATTGTTCAAAAAATCAAATAACTCAACTATAGATTTGGTATCGGGTAATAAGTGGTTTGTGATGTCTTCGTCAATCTTTGCCTTTTGCTTATCTAAAGCAATTTTCTTATAAATTCTGAGGTTTTGAATAAACTGCCATAATCGAAATTCTTGATAAAATGGATTAGATTTAGGAATTCCCTTTAATGGTTGTTCTTGAATTTCTCCGTCTTTTTGGAAATACCTTTTCTCATAGGCGCAATTTGAAATGGTAGATTTTTTGGTTTTTAAGGGGCGTTGATAGAAAATAATATCCTCTACGAATAAATAGGTGAAATCCTTTTCCTTAATATTTGATTGATGTGCTTCATTTCGCGGATATAACTCGTTCAGGCATTTCTTATATAAATCTTTATTTTCTAATTCAGGATGAAATTCCTTTTGAACTTCTAAGATTTTTATAAGTTCATTTTTATAGTATTTTCGGTCAATGGTTTTTACCAAATTACCTCGTATTTTCTGACTGGGTTTTTTGAGCAGAGTCTCATAAATGAATTCACCTACGGTTTTGTTAGTTTCATCTATGTTTTGTTCTGTTTTCTTTTTGATGGCAATCCAGTCTTGTTCAGAATCTACTTTTTTAAATGTACGCTTAAGACTACCATCTTTATTAGTTTTAGTAGTAACAATAAATTCCCGCTCCTGCTTCTCCCAGTCTTCTATTTTGGTAATTTCGCGATCATACTCCCACCCGTTTTTAAAAATAACTTTGTAAAGTGGCTTTCCTTTTACAGCTTCACCAGTATTAATTAATTCTTTCACCGTTAAAGAAACATATTCCTGGTTTTTTTCAATTTCTTCTTCCTCTCCACGCAACTGATAATAGCCACGTTTTTGATTAAAATTTAAAATTAACCAAGCAAGCTCTTCTTTTGATATTTTATCTTTTAATGCTTTTTTGCGCAAATAATATAGAGTCCAATCATAAGGAATTTTCAGGTCAGGATGTTTTATTTTAAAATCCTTTGCCATCTCATCAAAAGAATTCTGAAATATAAAATGATGTTTTGAACCGCCATTTAATATATAATTAAGCTTCACTTCTTTTCCAGGAAGGAACTGACCTAATTTGTTATGAAAATCAATGGATGCTGCATAGTGATCTGGAAGGAAGCCTAAAATATTTAAAACACGATGTAATCGTTGCCGACGTAATAAATATCGTTCATTTAGTCTTCGCATTCCACGATAACTAGTTCTCTCCGCTGTTTGTGAAATAGAGTTACCACTATCAAATTTACCAAGAATATCCTGACTCATAGGAATTATTCGAGTCCCCATGCCCAGAATTTGCCCTTCTTTTTTATTAAAATCCTGCTCTATAAGTGACCATCCAATCGAATTTGTTCCCAAATCCAGTCCTAATATTCGTTTCATATACTATGATTTTCGGTAAGTTAAGTAATACAAGTTTTATCCCTTTACGGAAATCCACATTGTACAATTCAAATATTTGTTTTATACTTGTTCTACAATTTTGAAGCAATTCACAATAAGGATTATTCCGTTGTGAAAACATTTAAAGCGGCCTTAACGGGTCGCTTTCACTTTTTGGAACGGTAGGGTAAGTCATTTATATTAACATAATTACTAAAAATAATTATGATTTCCTACAAAAAATAAGGGAAAACCCGTAGTTAAATAAAATTTTTGAATTCTTTTGAAATTTTCTCCACGACGTATGCAGGAATATTAAGCTCTTCTGATATTTGCTGCCATTCAGAAATCTGCTCCTGGACTTTCTCTATAATACCTTTCGGATTTTTAATCGAAAATTCTTCTGCCAACCCAAGTAGATCCTTTAGCTGGATATTATCACGTTTATTATTAATAGACAACGCACGGCTGATTTTATGATAATTGAAATCTACGTTTAAGGGGTAAGTGAGATCATAAGCTGGAGCCAGGTTCCATTTGTCAGAATTTTTATCATAAATAAAAGAATGATTTTTTAAGTGATCATCAATATTAGCAAAGACCAAATTGAAAACCAATCGCTTATAAAGTTCCTGAATCTCATTGTATGGTACTTTTAAGTCCAGTGCTAATTTGAAAAGATTTTCATAAGATGAGTTGTCTGGTTTTTGAAAGTCCCATCCGGTCAAACCGCTTGCGGTTAAAACGTGTTGTTTTGTTCCATTTTGCCTATCATATCTCAGCGTGGTGAAATGTTTATCGTTGATAAGTTTAGAAGGCATCATTGTTATTCCTGCAGCGCTAGCCATCTTGTAGTAAGCATATTCTATAACTTCTTTATTATAATTACCTTCGTTTAAAGAAAGCTTTACCAGGTAATGCTTGTAATCTTTAGAGGAAACAATATCCCCCGGACTTATCTCTCCTGTTTCAATGTTTTCTGAAATTAAAAGTTTCGGTCTGGCTCCACCGGCAGAGGTGCCCATTTTAAAAATATTGAGCAACGCGAGATTATCAAACTTCCTTTCTGAAGTTTGCTCTTTTTGATCAATTACCTGTTTGAGTACATTAACTATTTCTTCAAGGTCAATTGCTGAAGTTTTGGGAATATCTTGGGCAGGTTCATATTCCAGAGCACCCATTCCACGATTGGCTACATAGGTTAACTGCTCCAGTGGGGTGAGTTTTGCCTTATCTTTGTTATTAGCTTCAAACCATTCCTTGAAAATAATATTTCCAAACATATCTGGAAGGGAATCTGCTATGGCCGGAGGTAATCCTTTAAAAGTATTTCCTTCATATTCGGAGAATACCTGAACAGGTTTTATTCGTTTAATGATATACGGGAAAATGTTTTGTAATTGATTTGTTTCTAAAAACTCTGGATTATACTGAAAGAAACTTTTCCGCTGATCCAAATCGTAACCTAACTTTCCAATCTCCCTATCAAAAAGCTTTACATTTAGAATAGTATTTTTAGCCATAATTAGTTAGTATAAAGACCGACTGGTATTTTGATCATTGTAGGATTTCAAACTATTATAAAACTTATCAAGATCATCGAAATGATTGGCAATTTTTAAAACGGTGTCAATTGTTGAATTTTTCCCACTTTCAAACTTTTGAATGGTATAGCGTGATATTCCTAATGCCACAGCTAATTCCTCCTGGGTTAATTCAAAACGATCCCGTTGAAATTTGCACCATTTTCCAAGTTCTTCTTTAGTTTGTTTTATAGTAACTAGCTTTAGCATGATGTATGTTATAATAAACAAATATAGCTAAAAATGCTAATATGTGTATTATAATAAATACAGTAATTAAGTTTAATCTGTCCTTTGCCCCCATATCTACCATAACCTTGCGCCGGATCCTATGCTGTTTTTATAGTGTCCGGGAAGTTAAGCGTTAAGTAAAAACAGCATAGGGCGCATAGTATTGTGGTTCTTTTATTTAATCTATTTAACAGCATTAGCCGCAAACTAAGAATCATTGTTCTTATTTATAAAAATCAGGATGTGTATCGTCTTCCTCGTAATCCCTTTTCCGATTCTCGTAATTATTTTTGGGATCTGCAGCTTCTATTAGGGATTGTAAAATGGCTAAAGTTGGGTTTATTTTATTCTTTTCCATATCCTTCAAAAGGGCGATTACTGCATTTATTCTTTTTTTAATAAGTTGTTCAAGGCTCACTTTTGAAGGAACTAAGGTCTCAAAAGGGGAGAGATTATTTTTCTCAAAAAAGTCGAGAATCAAGTCTAAAGTTTCGGACTGGTTACAATTATTCTTTTTGGAAAACTCCCGAAATCTTTTTGCTGTACTTGCTTTTACTTGAAGCCTTGATTTTGTCATAATGGATACTATTTCAATACTTACTGGCTACAGCCATCTCGATTTTAAAGAGCCTTCCAGAGGGGTATATCCACTGGGGTGGATATTTTTGTGTCTTTTTAATTTTTAAACAATTGAATAACAGGAATTTGAAAAATATAACCTTGCGCTAGCAGGTTACCCTCTTGCTATTCAAATTCCTTTCGCTACGCTACTAGAATTTAAACAGCTTTTTATGAGTTGTCTTAATTTTAAAAATCAAACTTTTATTGAACACTATAAGCCACATAAAAAATCCCTGTATCATTAAAATGATTTACTTTATTTGAAAATTTAAGTTCAAAAGATGTAGAGGAGGTAAGCCAAAATATTCTTTTAGGGTTGGTTTTAGAATTCATTTTTGATTACTATTTCTGAATTCCAATCGATCATATTTTCTATTTTTGGCTTACTTCCGAATCCTATTTCTGGACGAACCTCTTTTTCCTAAGCTGTAGCTTTTACGAAGGCGTGGAAAATGTGGTGAGGACTTCTTAATACTAATCATTCTCGCCAACTTCTACCTTCCCATTTAATGATATTGAACATTTCCGGCAACCGGTCTCCAATATGATGTCCATACCGGGCGGATATAGCTGATGGATTTTCATTGGTGGTCACAAAAGTTTTTAATCTTCGCCGGTGTCTTTCATAAAGCAATTTTCCGATGATCTCTTCCCGGTTATAAGCCTTGTTTTCTTTACCTACATCATCCAGGTAAAGTTTTCCGCGATAATAATCTTCCAGTTTAAAATTGCTGTTTTTATTCTGTTGCGATTCGTAATAACGGGTCAGTAAATGAACTGTCGAAATCTGGGGGAACCAAAGTTGTGTACTTCGGGTTTGCTCTAGAATTATTCTTCCAATATGATGAAGGGCATCAAAAAGCGTGGATTTTCCTACGCCGTAACCTCCGTACACCAACAATCCTTTGTCAAGTCCTGGTTTATTTTTTATGATACCAAACTCATTAAAATCTTGCTGTTGTAAGAAATACCGGAAAATGCTGAAAATTACGTGTTGGTTTTCCTCCGTTATTTGGAATTCGGGATACTGAGTACGAAATAAATTCCAAAACACTTGTTTGCTAACCAGAGTTCGTTTAAAGTCAGGTTGCCTATTTTTTACAACTGACTTTGATATTATATCTGGAAACTGGGTGCTAGTCATAACTCTGAATTTTATGCTGAACCTGTAAGTCCATTGTTTTAAGTCTCATCGGCTTATTTCCTTGAGCAATTAACTGCCCAATTTTCTCCCTGAGTTTGTGGGTGCTTAGGATTATTCCTTTCCAGAATTCTTCAGAACCATTTAGCAACTCATAAGCAACCTGAAGTTGTTCTTCTGAAACACCATCTTTTTCCAGCATCAACCGAATTGGTTTCAAACAATCCTCGAATCCCGCCTGATCTAATTTTTTTGTTGGGGCGCCTTTATTTTTTAAATTTTTTAAAAAGAGTTGCTGAAATTTAAATGCCCAGTTGAAATAGCCCAGATAGTTTTCTGGAATTTCAGATTTATCAACTTTTAGAAATTCTTTTTTATTTAAAGCTTTAAGGTTTTTTAGTTTAAGGTTTAATTGTTTATCTATACTCGCAATGCTTCGGACTTGCTTTGAGCATTGCTCAGACACTGCTGTGTGCAATGCTCTGTCCAATGCTTTAGGCGGTGCATTGGTATTTTTTACCAAAGCAATAATGTTGGAGGTATATTGGTTTTTGCTTTTCTGGACCCATTTAATAAATTCCCAGTCAACCAGGTCTTCAAGCGCGCGGATATAAGTTTTATAATTCCTAATTCCCAAAGCTTCCATTGCCAGGTCGGTTGGAAAACCAAAGTTTTCTTTCCAACCTAACCTATTGCAGCGTTCTATAGCAAAAAAGTAAATAGCGGTATGTAAGGGTTTAACTTTGTTGGGATGATTAAAACTGAAATCAAACCACGCCCTTGAAAATTCGTATCCGTTCATAGGAATAAAATTTATGAGTGGATTGAAAAATCCATTTTAATGGATCGGGCTTAAATCTATAAGTGCCTGTTCAATTTCGCTTCGCTTATAATACACACGTCGTCCCAATCCATATGGTTTCAGTTTGCCCCGTTTGGTCCAGTGGTGTACAGTTGAAAGGTCAATTTTAAGCATTTTAGAAACTTCAGTTCTTGTGAGGTATTCTTCCGGTTCCTTTGGGCGAAATTCTTTTTTAAGGATTTCAATTTCTTTCTTCACTCCAAGTAGAATAACGTTTACTAATTCTTCAGGAGTAGTCTGGTGAAGTTGGATAACTTTTTTCATTACATTGTGTTTTTTTGGTTTACAATGCAAATCAATAAAATCTAATGGCATACCATTGGCATACTATGTCGTTAGTACGTTGTAACTTTAACTTTTTCTTAACTTAAGATCGGTTGATCCATTGTTTCAAATGGAATTCCAGCTCGTGAATTAGGGGTGTTAAATCTGTGGAACGTTTTCTTATAGATTGAAGTTTTTCACGCTTGTCAAAAGGTAAATCTAATAGTTGCTGGAAAAAGTCAAACACTTCCTTTTCAGATCCACCATTAATTTTTTTAGCCTGGATAAGTGCTTTAATCAACTCGGCCAGTTCGAGAGGAGTACCCAGCCACTTAATATGATTTTCCTGTTGGATTCCTTTCAATTCCCGGTCATGTAGAATACTATTTACTTTAGAATGTTTATCAAGGCTAAGAATAGATTTTTTGAAATCTGATGTCTCTTGTTGGGAATATTGTGGTAACGAATTATGGAAGGTGAAAAAGTCGGTGATAATATTATCCTTCTCCGGAATATGAAATTCAGCCAGTTTATTATGAAAAGCTTGAATAAAATCATATTCAGGAAGAAGGTTAGGTTGACTTTGTATTGGTAAGCTAGGTAAATTTTTATCTACAGCTAAAACTCCTGTTATTTGCTGAACAATAGCTTCAAATAATAGGAAGTGGTATTTTTCTTTTGTTTGTAATGGTACTCCTTTATAGAAAAGAGGTCTTTTATAAGTAGTATTAAAATAGGCCTTGACCTGGTAGGGTAGAACTTTATAATTATTGATGAAAATTAGAATATCGTAATACAGATCCCTCATAAAGATTTCCATATCAACCTTAAAATATCTTCCGTGGGCTTTCTTAAAATAAAAATCATAAAATGCGGAATTGATATCGATTTCCAGAAATTCCTTTAAGGAGCATAACTTTAAAATTGGTAGCTGTAACTGATTATATTCAATATTTTTCGGCTTCATATTTTTAGATTGATATGATCCACATTAATTTCCATTTAATTAAAATCAACTTTTAGCCGCCAGTTTTTCGTATAAATCTGCTATTTGCTGGGCACTATCCATAGCAGATTTTCCTATATATCCTAAGAACATTTTTTCCGTACTATGTGCGGTGATTCTCATTAATAATGGTGTGGGAATTATACCGTATTGGTTAGTTGCAAAAGTCCTTCGACATACGTGAGAAGTAATCAATTCGTGTTTGGGAAAAGTGCCGGTTATTTTCCTTTTAGTGCCTTTCTTTTTATACCTGCCTTTTTCATCTTTTTCAAGTATTTCACCATTTTCATCAAGCATAACTATTTTAGCTCCTTCTGTAAGTGAATTTATTCCAACCGTTTTACATAGAATTTTTAAATCGTTATTAAAATTTTGAAGGGCTAATGGATAGGGTAGTCCTTCTTTTAAAATTTCTTTGGTAGTAGGAAGCACAGGTATAGTAACATTTTTGCCTGTCTTCTGTTGTTTCAGTTCAATTAGGTCCAAGCTGTTTCTTGTAATAAAATTATCTTTCGATAGGCGGAGGAGATCACCTCCCCTTTGACCAATATTGCAACCCAATAAAAGCCATTTTCTAACATTCTTAAGGCTATCAGATTCTAATTCTGCCTTTTCAATTCTATGAAGTTCATCCGGAGTTAAATAAATGATGAAGTCATTTTTTGTTTTCCCTCCTTTAACCTTCTTAAGTTGATGACTAACTTCTAAACCATTTATTTCAGCATCTGCACAGACTGACTTGAGATCATCAATTTTTTTTCTGGCATAACCTTCAGAATAATTCTGTGAACTGAGCAGCCAATCCAAAAATTTTCTACCAAATTTGATATTTACATCTTTAACTCGATACTTTTTACTCCCTTGGTACTTTTTGAAAACGTTCAAAAGGTTCTTATAGGATTTAACCCTACTTAAAGAGATTCCCAGGCCTCCTCTAGCGTTTTCTCGGGTATGAGCGTTGTCTATTAATTCTTGAATACAATCTGTTATTAAATCACTTTTAATTTCATCATCTTCGTGTTCATCTTCCTCTGGATTGTAAAAATTAATAAGAATTTCTTTAAGCCAACTTTTCTGTTCAGGTTTGGGTTTTTGCTTCTTATACTTAGAAAGAACAAAGTCTTCTAATTCGGACAGTTTTGAATTAACTTCGGCTATTTTTCTTTTGTCAACTGCATCTAAACCCCGCCTTTTATGCCTTGTAGTTTTCCAATATTCTTGTGGAACCTCCAACTCTGTTTTAGCTTCAAATTGAAACTTTTTGTGATTTTTATCCTTATCTTGTAGGCGCACTGTAAGTGGAGCATATTGCCTCTTGGAACGGTAAAGAAAATATATTGTAGCCATAAGGATAAATTGAATAAATATAAAGATAAGACATATTCATTTTTGTTGTACGCAAAATGTACGCACGAGCAAGAATATAAAAGAGTTTAACGCAATCCATATCTAATTATCCAGGGACAACATATTGCCGGAAGCTGTTGATTTTACTAAGCTTATACTGGTTTTTGTAGATATAGGAAATGAACTTAAAATTTTAAGGAAACACTACCGTCCCGAGTACTTAAAGCCTTGTTAATCATTTGATTTAAACGTTAGGTTTTTTCGACTTTTCTTAAGTAATACTCGTTTTCGAAAAAAAATCTATTGAAAATCAATATAATTATAAATTCGAACTGAAAAAAATATCCCAATATTGGAGATTACTTTCCGTAAGAATAAGTAGTGATGCTGTCATTGTTAGGAACAACAAGAAGTAGGTTTTCGTTAGCCATTGGGATCGAGACTGTTCTTTTTATTTGTTGATCGAAGGCTTTGATTCCTAAGTTGGAGACTTCTTTGTAATCTGAGATGCTTTTCACGAGCAAACCTTTTAGAGAAGAATAGCCTCCGTGATAAGTGTTTACCTTGTAAGAATTCCCACTTACCAATAATTGTTCTTCTCCATCTATATTGAGCACCTGAAATGAGTTGATGGGTGCGGTTTGAAATGCTTTTGGGAATTCAATAAATTCAGTGAATTCACCATTATTGTTTTTGAGATAACCAGAAGCTAGCGTATTAACCTCATAAATTTTTGCTGAGGACAATGCTTCAGCAGTAAAGATTTCCTCCATGGTTTTTAAAGAAAACTCCTGATGTGTGGGGAATTTTTTGCTTATAGAACTCATTTGGGAAGCCAATTCATTCCTGGAGTTTAATGGGTAATATTTTCCATCTTTATTGTACGCAGTAATCGTTTCAAATTTTCCATCCTTATTAAAATCAGCGTAATACATTCTTATGGGAGCACCTTCTTTTGCTTCAAACCTGGTATTTAATCCCCAATTTCCCAGGAGGATGTCTTTATTTCCATCCTTATTAATATCATAGAAAGCAATGCTTTGCCATAATCCTGAGAGATTTTCCGGTAATTTTGCGGCTTTAAAACTCCCCTTTTCATTTAAATAAATTTTAGGGGTGTCCCACTCGGCGGTTATTATTAAGTCTGGGTATCCATTATTATTTATATCTTCTGATTTAACAGCGGTTACCATAGCATTTAATGAAAAATCTGGATCTTTTAGGAAGTTGCCTTTTTGGTCGTTTTTAAGCAGATAAGAAGACACTTGTTTTCCAAAATTGCCTGGTTCAGACAGATTCCCTATAAAAAGATCATCAAATCCATCCTGATTGTAATCCAGGCTTACTACTGAAGAGGTGTTCAGGTTATTATTCGGTATAGTGGCAGTAGATTCTTTAAATTCCCCATTGATATTTGTGTAAAGTCTGTCTTTCTCAAAAAACTGTATTCGGTTGGAATTTATTCCGGAAGCGACATACAAATCGAGGTCTCCATCATTATCAGCATCAAAAAATACCGCGTCATTATCCTCAAATTCTGCGTGTCTTGTAAACACATCATTACTGCTTTCTTCCAGGCTTTGTCCATTATTAAGGTAGAGTTTAGCAGGTTGGCCGGAAGCCCCACCAATATAGATGTCATCAAATCCATTATTGTCTATGTCGCCAATACTAACTGCAGGCCCCTGCATAGAAACAATATAAGGTATCAATTTTTCCTGATGAAAGTCATCATATTCATCTTCTTTATGAGCGTGGCTTAATGCTTTTGTAGGTTTAAAATATTTTTTTTGCTGTTTATCTTTATCATAATCATAATTCTTAGCCTCTTCTAAATAAACTATTTTTAAATGTTGATTTTTTTCTGGCTGCTGAATTTTTTGATAGGTATTATTTGGCCAAATAATATAAATTGAATCGATTTTCTCTTCGGTTTTAAGCCCAAAATGGAGTTTGTTTTCTACTGAAGATAGAAATCCTCTTGAATTAAATAATTGCTTAAGTTGCTTTTTTTCTTTTGAAAAGAGTATGGCTTTTGTTCCTAAACCATTTATGTTTTTGGGATATTCAAATTCCAGAGAAATATAGTTTCCTGAAGCATTGGTAGTGTTCTCATAAATTCCGGCTTTTTCATTTAAATTATTAACCACAAGATCCAGGTCCCCATCCAGATCTAAATCTACATAAATGGCGCCATTAGAAAAGCTGGCTTTATCTTCTAACCATTCACCAGTCTTGCTTTCAAATTTATTTGAATTGCCCATAAAGATTTCATTAGAAACCTTTCCTTCGGGCATCTCATCTTTAGAGTTGTAAAGCCATTTCATTCCTTCATTTGGGCTTCTGTTTTTAAATGCAGTAGAGACAATATTTTTAAAATCGAGGTCATTTGGTCTACGAAGAATTCCATTGGAGATAAAGAGATCCTGATGCCCGTCGTTATTGAAATCGGCTAATAATGGTGCCCAACTCCAATCTGTTGCAGCAATTTCATTGTAAAGGGCCATTTCCTGAAAATTAGAACCTCCATTATTAATTTGAAGCATATTTCGGGCATATTGATCGCGGTAGCCTAATTTTTTTAGCCGTTTCTGCATATTATACATCGCATCATCGCCTTCACTTTCTTTAATTACTTTTTCTTCTTTTGGAAGCATATCCAAAGTAATTAGATCCTGATACCCGTTGCCAGTAATATCGGCGGCATCACTCCCCATAGAAAATCTGCTTATTGCCGAAAATGCAGAATTTAAGGTTTCGGTAAAAGTGCCATCCTGGTTGTTTATATAATAATAGTCATCTTCGTGAAAATCGTTACAAACATAGATATCTGTCCAACCATCATTGTTGAAGTCTGCTAAACTTGCACTTAATCCATAACCATTTATACCTCCATAAATGCCTGCTTTTTCACTTACATCGGTAAATTTTCCGTTGTTATTTTCGAGAAGGACGTCCCCAACCAACGCTACCCTTCTGTTTCTTACCTCTGCAGGACCATGAGAAAGCGTGGTATGTATTGCGTGATTAACAAGGTATACATCGAGGTCTCCATCATTATTATAATCGAAAAAGTAGGCCTGGGTTGTGTAACCCTTAAAGTCTAATCCATATTCTGCCGATTTTTCACTGAATGTGCCATCGCCATTATTGATAAAAAGCTCATTATGTCCTTCAAAATCAAGCAGGCCAGATACGGCTGAAACATAGATGTCTAGCAATCCATCGTTATTAATATCTACCATGGTGACTCCGGTATTCCAACTGGATTTTCCTCCTACATTTGCTTCTTCAGTAATGTCCTCAAACTGTAAATTACCTTTATTAAGAAATAGCTTGTTTTTACCCATATTAGAAACAAAATAGAGGTCTGGAAGGCCATCATTATTTATATCTCCTGCAGCTACACCTGCGCCATTATAGTAATAAATATAATTAATTATACTATGCTCTGGATCTTCTATAATTTGATTAGTGAAATCAATTTTAGTAGATTCTGGAGAAAGTTTGTTTAATAAATAATCATTATTTTCACTGAGCTCAGATGATTTTTTACATGAACAACATAGAAGAAAAATTGTAACTAATCCTGATGTTAAGAGTTTCATATATGTTTAACTTTAGAAGGGCTGCTAATATATTAATTTAAGATAAAATTAACTATTTACCTAGGCCTTTTGTTAAAAAAAATGAATTATTGAATCAGAAGTAGTTTTTCCCTAATAGTTAGAATCGGAACCACTAATTTAATTATTAGTCTTAAGTCTTTTAATCTCCATTTTTCTGAATTGATGTACTTGAACCTTCAGGAGGATAGCTGGATTTATTTTTGAGTGCATCAATTTGTTCTCTGGTAAATTGTGGAAGCGGCATTTCCCGTTCTTTTTTCCAGTTTTGAACTTCAGCTTCGGCTTCAGCCGATTTTTCTTTGGATAATCCCTGATCTTTCCCGAAATAAATAGTTTGAGAAGGGAAAGCAAATTCGGTACCGCTGCGATCTACAACGTCCATCATTCTTAGCATTAGGTCTTCTCTTATTTCCAAAAATTCATTAAAATCACGAGCCTCCAAATATGCGAAAATCTCAATATCTAAAGAATGTGCAGCAAATCCTGTAAAACGAATTCTAGCGGGATCCTCATAAACCTTTGGATGCGCGTAGAGAACTTTTCTTAATTCTGTAAGTAAAAATCGCAATTGGTCTGGCGAAGTTTCGTATCTAAAATTTAAAGTAGTTATAAATCTGAATTTATCCCTATGGGCATAGTTCTCAATAGTATCAGATGAAAATGCACCGTTGGGAATACTAACTATAGTGCGGTCTAATGTGCGAATTTGGGTAGACCGAATTCCAATTTTTTCAATATTGCCAGTAATTTGCCCAACCCGGCAAAAATCCCCAACCCTTATAGGCCTATCGGCAATTAAAGTTACGCTTCCTACGAAATTCTCTATGGTTTTTTGAGCACCAAGTGCAAGAGCAATACCACCAATACCTAATGCGGCAAGTCCCGTGGTAACATCAATTCCCACCGCTCCCAAAATTGCAATTATTCCGAAAACAACAATGGCTATTTTAGCTGCACGCTGAAGGAATAAAACTATAGATACCCCAGCAGGATTACCTCTTAAAAGCATTTTTTCCTGGCTAAATTTTCCTATAAAATCTGATAGGCGCCATAGAAGAAGAAGTATGGCCGCAATTCCAACTATAATAGTAATAACGCTAAATTTCTGACGCAAAATAATTGAAAGTTCAAGATTTCTCGACAGGGCTACAAAAATCCATACAGCTATATATAGTTTTAGCGGAAGTTTGAGTGCAACGAGAATCCCGGCAACTGGTGCTTCCCTGGCTTTTTTCCATAATTTCTTTAATAGAAATATTATGATAGAAATTATTAAATAGGCAAGAATATAGCTTAGTGCTATTAGTAAAAGAGCAATAAACCATTGCCCGGCCGGGACGCCACCCCAAAGATACTTTTTGAAAAAATCTGGCATTATTTGGTCTATTAAAGCAGTGTTTTTAAGACTAAGTGAGCTTACTGAACTCACGGTTTCTGAAGAAAATAGCCAAATTGGATTTCCCGCCTCGTCCTCATACTGTTTTAGAAAAATTTCTATTAACTCATCATCGGCTTCTATGCTTCCTATTTTTTCCAGGTTTTCGTCTATTCCATCATCCAGTTTTCCTGCGGGCTCATCGCTAATCAAATAATAGGGCTGAATATTTCCTTTTTGATCAAATAATCGTTGTAAAACCTGGACAACTTGCTCTTTATCCTCATCCGAAGAAATTTCTGGCGGAAAACTTAGAAATCTGGCAGCACGATTAAAATCTTGCCCGGCCATAGCATTTATAAACCCGTTAACACTGCCTCGGGGTGTTCTTCGTTTTAAAGGGTCTTCCGGAATTTTCTCTGTTTCCTGATCTTTTTGATTGGTAGATAAAGGAAATTGAGCTTGAATACTTGTGCTTGATAGCAAAAGTAGTATAGTAATTAGAACCAGATAAATTGGGTTAGATGGCTTCATAAATTCAGGGTTTCAAAACTTAATTCGAATATAAGAAATAGTTTTTACGGCTTGAACTATTTGCATTTCCTCAAATAAGCTTTTGATATTAATAAAGCTTCCTTAAAACTAAGGCTTAAAGTCTTTAAAGAAGGTTAAATAACTTTAAGCCAAATTTTTAAACTGGTAAATTCAGATAAAAGTTTTCAAAAAATATAAAAATGGAAAAGACAGTAAAAATTAAAGAAGTTAAGTCGGTTACTCATGATGTTAAACAATTTCTAGTAGAAAAACCAAATGGCTATAAATTTACACCGGGTCACGCTACCGAAGTTTCTATAAATATGGATAAATGGAAAGATGAAAAAAGGCCATTCACTTTTACTAGCCTGAATGAAGATGATTATCTAGAATTTACCATTAAAATTTATCCAGATCACGATGGTGTAACTGAACAATTGGATGAATTAAAACCGGGAGACGAATTGATCGTTCGTGACACCTGGGGCGCCATAGAATATAAGGGTCCCGGATATATTATCGCTGGAGGCGCAGGAATCACACCTTATATTGCGATGCTTCGAGAATTTAAGAAGAAGAACAAATTAGATGGTATTAAATTGATTTACTCTAATAAGGCTGATAAGGATATTATTCTAAAAGAAGAATTAGATGCCTTGTTGGGTAACAATGCTACTTATGTAATTACCGATCAAAATGATACTCAATTTACCAAGGCTTATATTGATGAAGATTTCCTGAAGAAACATATTGCTAATTTTGAGGAGAGATTTTATGTATGTGGTCCTCCTAAAATGACCGAAGAGATAGGTGATATTTTAGAAAAATTAGGTGCACATACAGATGCTATAACTCTGGACGATCAATAAGTGTTCAGCTTAAGACCTAAAACCGTAGACCAATGCTGGCTGTTTAATTTTATAAAACTGCCAGCAAATTTAAACTTACGTATATCGTATTTTAATTAATTTAGTGTTCTATGATTTTTTTCGAAATTAATAATCCGGGGCTTTTCCTTATTTGTGTGCTTATCTTTTTTGCTGCCGTTTTTCTTAGATATTTGATTTCTGCAGGCATATTTTACTGGTACTATTACCGGCTAAAAAGCGAGAAATTTAGAAATAAGAGATTAAGTAAGCGAGGTTTTAGAAAGGGGCAGTTAAAAAAGGAAATCTACTGGAGTATGTGGTCTTCGGTTATTTTTGGTTTTTTTGGTGCGCTTACTTATTTCCTATGGCAAAAAGATCTTACCGCAATTTATCTTGAACCAGATAAATTTGGATATTGGTACTTGCCATTAAGTTTTATCCTGCTTTTACTGCTTCACGAAACATATTATTACTGGGTGCACCGTTGGATGCACAAACCTGGAATCTTTAAAAAAATTCATAAAGTACATCACGATAGTTTGGTGCCCAGCCCATGGACGGCTTTTTCTTTTCATCCATGGGAATCTTTATTGGAAGCACTTATTGTTCCGGTGATTTTACTCGTTTTACCAGTTCATCCATTTATAATTGGTGTTTATTTACTTTTTATGACGCTTAGTAGTGTAATTAATCATTTAGATATTGAAATTTATCCTGATGCGTTTGTAAAAAGTCGCTTTGGAAAATTATTTATTGGGGCAACACATCATCATTTCCATCACGCTGAATTCAAAACCAATTTCGGTTTGTATTTTACTTTTTGGGATCAATGGATGCGTACCGAAAGCAATTCGAAGATTTCTTCTGAGTAAGGAAGGCTGATTTGAGAAGCTATTATATGTCATCCTGAACTTGTTTCAGGATCTAAGATGTGAACATTTTAATTATGTTAGAAGCTGAAACAAGTTCAGCTTGATGGTATTGCCAATTTAGATTCTTCCAGTGGGATTGTTTCAACCTTTTATCAGGTTTGCTTATCTTGAAGCCAAAATAAAATTCTATGATCAAAAAATTACCAATTCTGGGGCTGGCGGCTTTACTTGCAGCGGGCTGTGGAAGTGAAAAATCTATTTTTGAAGGGAAAGATAAGTCTGCAGAAAATGCTCCTGAAAAATCAAGGAAAACCTCAAAATCTTACAATCAAATAATCACTTCAGATGCTGAAACTGATGAAGGTCTTTTCACCACTCATTTTGTAGATGATAAACTCTACTTTGAGATCCCCATAGATTTGTTGGAAAAAGATATGCTTTTGGTAAGTCGTATTGCAGGTGTGCCAGATGGTTATGGTGGCGGTTATGTTAATGCCGGTTCTAAAATTAATGAGCAGGTAGTGCGCTGGACCAAGCGCAAAGGCAATATAGATGTAAAGGTGATTAGTTTCGAAAATATGAGTGATGAAGAATCGCCTATTTACAAATCGGTGCAGGCTAATAACTATTTTCCAATTCTTTTTAGTTCAAAAATTGAAACCTATAACCAGGATTCTACTAGCGTAGTGATTGATGCCAGTGCTTTGTTTGAAAATGAAGTGCAGGCCATTAATGGGCTTTCTTCATCACTTCGTAAACGCTATAAAGTGAAAAAATTGGACCAGAGCAGGTCTTATATTGAATCTGCAAATTCTTACCCTGAAAATGTAGAGGTTAAGCACGTGATGACTTATGAAGCCGAAGAGCCACCATCCCGGGGCCAGGCGGGAACGATTTCAATGATGATGAATCAATCTATGATTTTGCTACCAGATGATAAAATGCAGCCTAGAATTGCAGACCATCGTGTGGGTTGGTTTACGATAGATAAATACGATTATAACTCAGAAGAATTAAAAGCCGATGATTATGAGCTGATTCGCCGGTGGAAATTGGTGCCAAAAGATATTGAAGCTTATAAGCGCTGGGAGCTGGTAGAGCCTGAAGAACCAATAGTTTATTATTTAGATCCTGCCACTCCTGAAAAATGGAGACCTTATTTTAAGCAGGGAATTGAGGACTGGAATGTGGCTTTTGAAGAAGCAGGATTTAAAAATGCGATAATTGCTAAAGATCCACCAACTAAAGAAGAGGATCCTGAATTTAGTCCTGAAGATGTGCGTTACTCGGTGGTTCGTTATGTAGCCAGCACTACCAGGAATGCGGTGGGGCCTTCGGTAACCGATCCCAGAACCGGGGAGATTATCGAAAGTGATATTATTTGGTACCACAATCATTTGCGTTCTTATAGAAATCGTTATATGATTGAAGCCGGAGCGCAGACCGAAGATGCCAGGACTTTAAATACCCCAGAATCTGAAATTGGTGAAATGATGCGTATGGTAATTGCACACGAGGTTGGCCACGCTTTAGGCTTACCTCATAATATGAAAGCGAGCGCTGCTTATCCCACAGATTCACTAAGATCGGCTGAGTTTACCCAAAAATACGGCTTAACACCATCGATTATGGATTATGCACGTGTGAATTATGTAGCACAGCCAGAAGATGAAGGTGTTCGATATATTAGAATGATGGGACCTTATGATTTGTATGCCATAAACTGGGGTTACAGATATTTACCTGAAGCCGAATCAGCTGAAGCAGAGAAAGAAAAATTAGATGAATGGATCCTGGAAAAAGCAGGAAATCCATGGTATGAATTCGGTAGTGGTTACGGTGGTGTAGATCCACAATCACAGCGTGAAAGCCTTGGAGATGACCAGGTGAAAGCCAGTGAATATGGATTAGCGAATCTTAAAAAAGTAGTTCCAAATTTAATTGAGTGGACTTCTAAAGACGGTTATGGTTATGACGATCTTAAAGAAGTGTACAGAGAGTTAACTTATATGTGGCGCGGCTATACTTCTCATGTTGTCGCAAATGTTGGCGGTGTTTATGAAACCCGAAAAACTTCAGATCAGGATGGTGTGGTTTACGAAAACGTACCAAAAGAAAAGCAACAGGAAGCCGTAGATTTTTTAAATGCGGAAGCTTTTACAACACCAGATTGGTTGCTTAATCAGGAAATATTAAACCGAATTGAAGCTTCTGGAGCTATAGAACGAGTACAGGGTTTACAAACCCGGGCCCTAACTAGCTTGCTAGATGAAGATCGTTTAAACCGAATAATCGCCAACGAAGAAGTAAATGGTGATAAAGCCTATACTGCGGTAAATTTGATGAGCGATCTTAGAAAAGGGATTTTCAGTGAACTTTATAGTAGAAATAAAGTTGATGCTTATAGGCGTAATCTCCAGCGTTCTTATGTAGATATTGCTTCAGAATATCTTAGAAAATTAAATGCTGAAAATAACGAGGACTTGTTGAAGTCTGATATTTTGCCATTAATGCGAGGCGAAATGCAAACTTTAAAGCGAGAGATAAATCGTAGAAAATCTGGGATAAATAATTCCTTAACCCAATATCACTGGGAGGATCTAATTGCCAGAATAGATGCTGCGCTCGATATAGAGTCTTAATGTTAGCATAATACCACTAGAAACCCCGAAAAGCATTCGTGTTTTCGGGGTTTTATTTTTTACTCGTTTCTGTTTAAACGCTTCAGGATCATTTCAGGATCTAAGTTGCTACTTTCTGTGGGGAGCTTATGAAATTCTTTATGTGCTCCATTTCCTTAATTGAATTGGTTGGGAGATGTCTTGTTTTGCCATTTTTAAGTTTAAGGCTCAGGCGTTTTCTTCCGAAGAAATTTTTAAGAACAGGATGTTGAATTTCTTCTAAAGGAACTACTTCTGCAGTGCTAAGTTTAGTAAAATAATACAATATAAAAAGTGATGTGAGACCTATGGGAATCCAAAACCAGGTTAGGACATCCCAGTTAGCTACCGGAGTGTTGAAAACCTGGAGTAGCATTTGAAATATATTTGAAATCATTACGAATTTGAGCATCCAATAGGTGATTTTAATATTATCATCAATCCTAATTTCCCTGTTTTCGTCATCTAATTTTATCTTCATTGATTTCTAAGATGTTGTGTAAAAATACGCCATTCTCACTCGCTATGATTTACGCCTATGATTGTTATCATCAATATAATAATTAAATCTCTTTTATAATAGAATCAAGTAAATTGTAGCTTAGCTTTGTCTCGTTAAAGTTATAAGTAATAAACTTTAGCCCCAAATTTTGAGATTATGAAGAATCCCCCCAAATATGAAATTTTAGTAGCTGAAGATGATTCGCTAATTCTAAAATTAGAATTAAGAAATTTAAAAAAATTAGTGATTTGTCCTGTTAAAAGTTTTTGGCACGGTGGCGAGTTAATTACGTATTTAAAGGAAATTGCTAATGCAGAGGAGCCCAAACTTATATTCCTGGATATTAATATGCCTAGAGTAGATGGTTGGGAGGTGCTTGATTTTATTGAAGATTTTGAATTCAAAGATTCACTTTACGTAATAATATTAAGCGCATCTATACAATCGCCAGATGAAGAGCGGGCATTAAGGTATAGCCGGGTTGTTGGGTACTACGATAAGTTCCTGGACACCCATGAACTTTCGGAAATCTTAAAACAGGAAGTTCTTATGAAACGATTTAATTTTGTCCTTCAGAACTTAAAAGAAGATACCCACGAATCTCACAATCAAACTATAGATTTAATTTCCTGAATCTAAAAGTTGAGATTGAAATGTTATGGGGTTGACTCTAAACATGTTTTCTAAGAAATACTTCGAGGTTTTGCCTTGAGGTATTTTACTTTACAGGGAAATCGAAGTATGTGGTGGGGTGTGGTTCATTTCTTAAAGTATAATGCCACCATTCTTCAGGATAAGGTCTAAACCCGTTCTTTATCATTATTCTTTTTAATAAAGAGCGCCTAGCTTTTTGTTCCTTATTGATCTTTGTGGTATTATGATGAGAAATATCTCCAAAGAAATCATAGCTACTTCCCATGTCTAACTCTTTACCTGTTTCTCCATCTATAATAGTGAGATCTATGGTACTCCCACGGGAATGTCCAGATTTGGTTGCTATATATCCCAATTGAAACAAATCTTTCTTATCTATATCAGGATAAAATTGTTGCTTAGTGAGTGTGTCTTCCGGTTTTCTTGCCCACTCGATAAAATGATTTACAGCGGTTTGGGGACGATAAGCATCAAAAACTTTAAGACAGTAACCCTCTGCCATTAAATCCTTTTGCACTTTTTTTAAAGCTTCGGCAGCAGGTTTGGAGATAATCGCTACCGGTTTTATATAAGAATTTACCTTTTTGCCTATAAAATTATTGCTTCCGGCATAGCGAATTTCCAGTTCAATATCGGAGATTTCATCTTTAAGATATATAAATCCTTCAGGAAGATTTTTTTCCTGAGCCAGGCCTATATTTAGAGTAATTATAAAGATTAAAAGGGAGCTTAAGCTTTTCATTTTTGATGAATTTATAGCCAAGTTACTTAAAATATAATTCCCTGATCTTTCTCATATTTTACCAGGATATAAAAGGCTAATTTTAAATAGTTAAATCTTAAATAAACAGGCCATGGAATTAAAAGGAAAAGTAGCGCTTATCACAGGGGCAGCATCGGGAATAGGAGAAAGTACAGCAATACTTTTTGCTGCGGAAGGTGCCCGGGTTTTTCTAACCGATATCGATGTCGAAAAAGGAGAAAAGTTAGCAAAGAGAATTGAGGAAAATGGAGGGGAAGCGGTATTTTTTAAAGCCGATACAGCAAAACCAGAAGATTCTGAAAAAAGTGTATCTGAAATTTTGAGGCAATTTGGTAAACTGGATATCGCAGTAAACAATGCCGGAATTGGCGGCGCACAGCAACCGGTTGGGGAATATCCTATTGAAGCCTGGGATAAAGTTATTGCGATAAACCTTTCAGGTGTTTTTTACGGGATGCGGTACCAAATTCCTGCCATGCTTAAAAATGGTGCAGGAAGTATTATAAACGTAGCTTCAATTTTAGGTAGTGTGGGATTCGCAAATTCTGCAGCTTATGTTGCTGCAAAACACGGCGTAGTAGGTTTAACTAAATCGGCTGCATTAGAATATTCTGCAAAAGGAATAAGGGTGAATTCTGTTGGGCCTGCGTTTATAAAAACGCCTTTGTTAAAAGGTTTAGATAAAGATTTATTAAATCAGTTAATAAAAGTGCATCCTATTGGTCGCCTGGGAATGGCAGATGAGGTAGCTCAAATGTTTTTATGGCTGGCTAGTGATAAAGCTTCGTTTGCTACAGGTGCTTATTACCCCATAGATGGTGGGTATTTAGCGCAATAATTTTCTTTGATTTAATCCCTTAAAACCGATAAATCCTGCTTTTATCGGTTTTGTTGTTTCCAATTTTAAGCTGGCTTTTTTTGTATGATAACTTTATGATTTTCATAAGATAATGAAAATGAAATTTGCAACTAAAAATAGTATTTTAGTCCCCATCAAATTAGGGGGGATATCTCCGGGAATTTAGTACACATTTATGTTAGAATTTGGCACCTCAAAACTTTCCAAAGAGGATTTAAGTATTATAAAAAATCACACACAACGTTTGCTCAAAACTTTTCGTGAACCTTTAATGGTATTAGACACGAATAAGAATGTTGTGGGGTTAAATACAAGTTTTAAAAAGAAATTCAACATTAATGAAGAGGTTGAAGATGATGTTTCTGTTTTTAATTTTCATCAGAATCAATTTGATACGTCAGAATTCAGGGCGATTTTAAAGGATCTTCAAACCCGGGGCGAAACTATAGAAGAGAGAGAAATTCAGGTTGAGATTCCGCAGAAAGGAAAAAAGGAATTTAAATTAAATGCTTCTATACTTCCTATTCCTAACGACAATTCATTAATTCTTTTAAGTTTTAAAAAGCTAAAAAAGATTGGAGAATTATCCAGGCAGGAAAAAGTTTATAATAAATTGGTAGAAGATATACTCTCTAATGCTCCCGCAGCAATTTGTATTTTGAGAGGTCCGAAGCATATTTTTGAAGTAGCCAATGAGAATTATATTAAATTAATTGGGCATAGAAATATTATTGGCAAGTCGGTAAAAGAAGCCCTTCCGGAAATCGGAAGTCAGGGATTTATAGAACTTTTAGATAGTGTTTATTCTACCGGTAAACCTTACGTAGGGAACGAAATTTCAGTAAAACTCCAGGTAGGAAATGAAGAATTTAAAAACTCTCATTTAAATTTTGTTTATCAGCCAACCAGAAATAAGAAAGGTGAGATAGATGGTATTTTTGTTCACGCTGTAGATGTAACCGAAGAGTTAGCGGCGCGCAAAATTGTGGAAGATAGTGAAGCAGGGCTACAGGCCGTGATCAATACTGTACCGGCTATTATTTGGATTACTAATACCGAAGGGCAAAGTGTTTTTTTGAATAAAAACTGGTATAGCTATACTGGCCAGAGCAATGAAGATGCAAAGGGAATGGGGTGGCTAAATGCTATACATGCTGAAGATAGGAAAAGGGCAGAATTTGATTTTTTGGAAGCTCATGATCAAAAGAAATCATTTAGTGTAAGCTATAGGTTACGGAAGAAAAATGGGGAATATAGATGGGCCTTGGATAAAGCCAGTCCTAAATTTGATGCCGATGGCAATTATGAAGGAATGATTGGCACAGTGATCGATGTGCATGAAGAAAAAATAAAAGAAAGCTTAGTGCGGGAGCAAGAACACCGTATGCAGGGAATTGTAAAGGAAGCCACCGTAGCAACTGCGATCTATACAGGTCTGAAGATGAATATTGAGTTGGCCAATGATGCAATGATTAAACTGTGGGGAAAAGATCAATCGGTTTTAGGAAAGCCGCTACACGAGGCTTTACCCGAACTGGATGGTCAACCATTTCTAGATTTGCTTAGAAACGTTTATGAAACGGGTGAGACATACTGGGGTAAAGAAGATCCTGTAGATCTTGTGATAGATGGGGAAATGAAGACCGGATATTACAACTTTACTTACAAGCCATTAAGGGATAAAAGCGGGAATATCTATGGGATTTTAAATATGGCCATAGATGTTACAGAATCGGTTACCTCTAAAATGCTGCTGAAAGAAAGTGAATTTCATTTTAGACAAATGGCAGATTTAATGCCTGGGATGGTTTCCAAAACTGATGGGGATGGTGAAGATATCTATTTCAATAAAAACTGGCTCGATTTTACAGGTAAAGGAAGTGAATACTTGAAGAATGTTGGCTGGGTAGCCTATATACACCCCGAAGAAAAACAAGATTTTATTGAATCATGGCAAAATTGCCTAGATACAGGCTGCAATCTGGAAATGCAACTTCGCTTAAAGAATAAAGAAGGAAAGTATATTTGGCATTTAAGTAGATGTGAAGCAGTTAAGGAAGATGATGGTACGGTAAAAATGTGGATTGCAGCCAATACAGAAATCGATAAAATTAAGGAAGAGGAAAAGCGCAAAGAAGAATTTTTAAAGATGGTAAGTCATGAGCTAAAAACTCCGGTTACTTCCATCAAAGGTTACGTGCAGCTCTTATTAAGCTTACTTAAAAAGCAGCAGCAGGAAGTAGAAACCTCAAAACTTCCTTTACAGCCTTCTTTAGAGCGAATAAATCATCAGGTTTCTCGATTAACGCGTTTAATTTCAGAAATACTGGACCTTTCCAGAATACGGGAGAATCAGTTAGAATTAAAAGATGAAAAATTCAATTTAAACGAGTTGGTGGCTGAGACTATTCAGGATATAAATTATACCAATACCCAACATAAAATTTCCCTGGAAAATGAGGTAAATTGTGATATAATTGCAGACAGAGATCGAATAGGGCAGGTTATTATAAACTTTGTAATGAATGCAATAAAGTACTCACCGGGTAGCCAGGAGATTAACGTTAAAATTGAGCAAGTCTCTACAGATAAGGTGAAGGTTAGCGTAAAAGATTTTGGAATTGGAATAGGAGAAGAGAATCATAAGAAAATTTTTAAACGCTTCTATCGCGTAGGGGTAAAAAGTGAGGAAACCTATTCAGGTTTTGGAATTGGCCTTTATTTGGCAAACGAAATTATAGAAAGACATAACGGAGAAATACAATTAAAAAGTAAGTTAGGCGAAGGTTCAGAATTTTCATTTATTCTGAATGCTCAACAAATTACTTCCTAAAAGAAATATATGGAGAAAACTACAAAAATTCTAGTGGTAGATGATGATTCGGGAATTGGTGAAATGTTAAAAACATTACTGGAGTTTTACGGCTACGAAGTAACGGTTACCGAAAAGCCACTTTTGGCGGAAGAATTAATTCAACAAGAAAATATTGATATTGTACTTTTAGATATGCTTATTTCTGGTGTTGATGGAACTGATGTTTGCGCCGGAATTAGAGAAAATCCTGAGACTACGAAAACCCCGGTATTAATGATGTCGGCACTACACGATGCTGGTCCAAAATGTAAAAAGGCGGGCGCTAATGATTTTATCGCGAAGCCTTTTGAAGTAGAAGACCTTACCGAAAGAATAGAAAAAATTCTCGCTTCAAAAGAATAGCTGCATTTTTATCTTGTAAGTATGGAAATAATCCAATAAATTTGATTATTATTGGATAAATTCCTAAACTAGAGAAATTATGGGCCAACCGCCATCTATTGAAATTAAGCATTTTAAAGAAGTAAGGGAAGAGAATAACTTTACTCAATCTGAATTTGCCGATCTACTGGGAATAAAAAATTCTACTGCAGATATTGAGCGCGGTCGTACCAAGCTTTCGGGAAAAGTGGTTGCTGAACTTTTAGGTCAATTTGGAATTAATCCTTTGTGGCTTTTTGGTCAGAGTGGACAGAAATATTTACAGCTAAGTAAAGGTGATGTTAGTCCAAAAGTTGTTACCGTAGATTCCTCTGACAATGAGAACATGGTAATGGTAAATCAAAAGGCAGCCGCCGGATATCCTCATAATGTGCAGGACGTAGAGTGGTACCAGCAATTACCTGCTTTTGATATTCCGCTGCCAGAATTTAGGAATGCAACCTATCGCGGTTTTCAAATTGAAGGTGATAGTATGTTACCCAACTATTATCCCAATGAATGGGTTTTAGCTAAGGCAGTGCCAGATCTTGATGAAGCCAATAATAATAAAATTTATGTGGTAGTTTTACAGGATTCAGTCCTGGTAAAGAAGCTTCAAAAGCTGCCAGATTCTTCTAAGGTCTTATTAATTTCACTTAATGAGGAATATCTACCTATTGAAGTAAATATTAATGAAATACAGGAGATTTGGCAGGTAAATTCCAAACTTACTTTTAATCTTGATAACCCTTCAGAAAGCGGACTTTTTAGAGAATTAAAACAATCTATGGAAGATCTTAAGCGAGAATTAAGATCTTTTAAAAAACAGGCTTAACATAAAAAAATCCTTTTTGAAATTAATCAAAAAGGATTTTTTCTTTGGTTGGTTAAGACTTTAAATACTACATATCATCAGTAGCGTCCTCAATTTCGTCACCTACATCATCTGCAGCATCTTCAATATCATCTGCAGCTTGTTCCACACCAGATTTTTCCTCTCTACAGGAAGTAAAAACCGCAGCGGTACTAAAAGTAATAGCGAGCATTAAAATTAATTTTTTCATAGTTTTAAATTTAAATTATTAAATGGATTAGTAGTCGTCGTTACCATCAACCTCATCCTCAACTTCATTGGCAGCATCTTCAATCGCCTCACCTGTTTCGTTGGCTGCGTTTTCTACCGCATCACCGGCATCATTGGCTGCATTTTCAATGTCGTCTCCAACATCGTCCATATCATTATCCATCTCACGCTCCATTTCTTCGCTTTCCATTTCCATTTCATTTTCTTCTTCATTAACCTCGCGGCAAGAAACTAAAGCTGTACTTAGGGTGAAAAACATTGCGAGCATCAAAATTGATCTTTTCATAAATTTGGTTGTTTCTGGTTTGTAGAAGCAAAATTAGAGATGTTAAAGAGTAATTTAACAGAAATAATATTAAAATTTTCTTAAAACATCAATAAAAATTAGGTGTTTGTGGTCTTTTTATTCCATTAAATTTAATTGTCATCACCTATTTTATCAATTTCTTCGTCTATTTCTTTGTTAACTTTACCGTCAACCTTTTCACCGGCGCGTTCCAGTATGCCTTTTCTTTCTTCTTCAACCTCTTCTGGTTGCTCTCTTTCTACTTCAACTTCCTTCACTACGGTTTCTTTTTCTTCGGTATCCCGGCAAGAAGTAAAGCTTAACCCGGTAAAAAACAAAATTACTCCAGCAATAAATACTCGTTTCATAAAATTTAATTTATTGGTTTAGTAATCGAAATTACGATTTTAATACGGCGTGGATTCTATTTTTAGGAAATTTTAGCTAAATAGATAATCTGTTATCTGTCTTTAGGTAAGTCATTATACTTTGAGTAGCACCGGTGTTACTGTTTATGAAATGTTCTGAAATCATCCCTGTTTTTATTCTAAAATCTTTATTTGAAATCAGTTTTTCTGCAACCTCAGTAAATTCTGTTGAATCTTCTACTGAAAATAGACCAGCAAGTTGTCTTAAACGTATGGCTTCAGGAAATTTCTCGTAATTTTTACCAATAATTATTGGAATTCCAAAAGTAGCAGGTTCTAAAATATTATGAAGCCCGGTGGTGCCTGCTGCCCCTCCCACATATGCGATATCTGAATAGCTGTAAACCTTACCCAGTAAACCAATAGTATCTAATATTAAAACATCAGAACTTGCTAAATCCTGATTTTCCCTTTTAGAATATCTGATAGATTTCTTTTTAATCTTTTGTTCTAAAACCTTTATTTTCTCTTCTTTAATTTCGTGAGGAGCGATTATGGTTTTCACCGCTTCAGAAGTATTATTGATAAATGGAAGTAAAATTTCTTCATCTTCTTGCCAGGTGCTTCCCGCCACAAGGCAGGTTTTTTTGTCTATAAATTCTTCAGCGAAATCAAGCTTGTTATTATATTGAATTTGCCGGGAAACTCGGTCAAAACGTGTATCTCCACTTATTGTTATATTATTAAAACCTCTATTTTCCAGTAACAGCTTAGATTCTTCATTTTGAACAAAGAAATGATCAAAAGTGTGTAAAGCATTTCGCATAAAGCCTCCGTAGGGCTTAAAATAGATTTGGCTTTCCCTAAAAGCTCCAGATATCAATAAAGCTGGAATACTTCTCTTCTTTAATTCAACAAGGAAATTGGGCCAGATTTCATATTTAATGAAAAAAGCCATTTCTGGATTAACCAGGTCAAGAAATCGCTTAGCGTTTGTTTGAGTATCCAAAGGCATATAAGTAATTAAATCGGCCAGCGGATGATGTTTTTTATTTTCATAGCCGGAGGGGGAAAAGAAACTCACTAAGATTTTATATTTG
The DNA here is from genome assembly GCF_000745315.1 of Salegentibacter sp. Hel_I_6. Taxonomy (NCBI): domain Bacteria; kingdom Pseudomonadati; phylum Bacteroidota; class Flavobacteriia; order Flavobacteriales; family Flavobacteriaceae; genus Salegentibacter; species Salegentibacter sp. Hel_I_6. The sequence continues at coordinate 2,799,062 of NZ_JQNQ01000001.1, forward strand.
GGAAATTCCTTTTTCACCTCTTCTATTATAGGTAAAGCCTGTTCAAATTCACCCAGGGAAGCCGCGTGAAACCATAAATATTCTGCGGTAGGATCTATTTCTCGTTTTAATTTGCTAAAAACTGTTTTTCGGCCTTCAGTAAATAATTTTAATTTATGGCTAAACCTGCCAGCCAGAGGAAGTGTATTCTCTGCAATTTTTATCGCGATGTTGTAGAGTGCATTCAAAATAACTGATTTCTAATGCGAAAATAGCCCTTTAATTAAAATTGATTGGCAATAGGGAGCTTATTTCGTATTTTCGTTGCACTCAAAAAAATACTTGAAACCAGCTTGATGCTGAACCTGAAAATTGGCATAGACTTGAACTTTATTATTTGTCAATTTAAAAGTGGAAGAAAATTTATAGTAGATGAAAAAGATACAAATGGTTGACCTTAAGGGGCAATATGAGGGAATAAAAGATCAGGTGAATACTTCATTTCAGGAAGTGATAGAAAATGCGGCATTTATTAATGGTCCTGAAGTTCAGCAATTTCAGAAAGATTTAGAAGATTATCTGCAGGTAAAAAATGTGATACCCTGCGCTAACGGAACTGATGCTTTGCAAATAGCAATGATGGGTTTAGGGCTAAAACCTGGTGATGAGGTTATCACCGCAGATTTTACGTTTGCGGCAACTGTAGAGGTAATCGCACTTTTGCAACTTACCCCGGTTTTGGTAGATGTAGAACCAGATACCTTTAATATAGATCCCGAAGCCATCAAAAAAGCCATAACCCCAAAAACTAAAGCGATTGTTCCTGTTCATCTTTTTGGACAGGTAGCCAATATGGATGCCATTATGGAGATTGCAGAAGAGCATAATCTCTATGTGATTGAAGATAATGCCCAGGCTATTGGCGGTAATTATCATAATAAAGAAGGGGAAACTTACAAAACTGGAGCCATAGGGCATATAGGTGCCACCTCGTTTTTTCCTTCTAAAAATTTAGGCTGTTATGGTGATGGCGGCGCTATTTTTACTAATGATGATAAATTGGCGCACACTATTCGCGGTATCGTAAATCACGGTATGTATGAGCGATATCACCACGATGTGGTTGGAGTTAATTCCAGGTTAGATAGTTTGCAGGCCGCTGTTTTACGTGCAAAACTTCCAAAATTGGATTTGTACAATGAATCGCGCAAAGAAGCAGCTAATCTTTACAACAGTGCATTTGCAAATGAGCCTAACATAGAAATACCTTATAGGGTGGGAGATTGTGATACTCATGTTTACCATCAATATACCCTTAAGATCCAGGAAGGAAAGCGAGATGCTCTTGCAAAACATTTGCAGGAAAAAGGGATTCCCTTCGGGATTTATTATCCTATTCCACTACATAGGCAAAAGGCCTATACAGATTCAAGGTATAACGAGGCCGATTTCCCTGTTACTAATCAATTAGTACAGGAAGTGCTTTCATTACCAATGCATACCGAATTGGATAAAGAGCAAATTCAGTATATTACGAATACAATCAAGGATTTTTTAAACGCTTAATTTTTTAATATGAAAAAACTTTTAATTTTTTGCTTTGCAATTTTGTTATCTGTAGGTCTTCAGGCGCAGGATTTATATATCCAGGCCGGGAAATTAGTAGATACGAAGTCAGGAAAAATTTTAACTGAAAAAACAATTATTGTTTCCGAAGAAAGGATTAAAAGTGTGGAAAACGGATTTGTAAATCCGGAGAGTGAAAAAGATTCTGTAATCGATCTTCGTAATAAAACAGTACTTCCGGGATTAACAGATATGCATGTTCACCTGGAAAGCGAGACCAATCCGCAGAAATATATGGAACGTTTTATTAACGATCCTGCAGATGCCGCTTTTAATGCTGTAGGCTTTGCAAAAACAACTTTAATGGCCGGCTTTACTACCGTGAGGGAATTAGGCGGAAGCGGAGTGAATATTGCCCTTCGCGATGCAATAAATAAAGGCAAAGTTGATGGTCCAAGAATCTTTACCGCCGGGAAATCCCTTGCTACAACCGGGGGGCACGCCGACCCCAGCAACGGAATGAATAGCGAATTAACCGGAGACCCGGGACCAAAAGAAGGTGTGGTAAACGGGCCCGAAGATGCAGCCAAAGCTGTACGCCAACGTTATAAAAATGGAGCCGACCTAATAAAAATCACTGCTACCGGAGGCGTATTAAGTGTAGCTAAAAGTAGCTCTAATCCGCAATTTACCGAAGAGGAAATTAGAGCTATAGTAGAAACGGCTAAAGATTATGATTTTCATGTAGCGGCTCACGCTCACGGAGATGAAGGAATGCAAAGAGCTATTCGAGCCGGTGTAAAAACTATTGAACACGGTACGAAAATGAGCGAAGAAACGATGGATTTAATGAAGGAATATGATGCTTATTTGGTACCTACAATTACAGCCGGAAAGGAAGTAACCCAAAATGCTGAAATTGAAAATTATTACCCAGAACTCGTTGTTCCTAAAGCAAGGGAAATAGGTCCGCAGATTCAGGATATGTTTGGTAGGGCTTATAAAAGGGGAGTAGGAATAGTATTTGGTACCGATGCCGGTGTTTTTAAACATGGGGAAAACGCCCGAGAGTTTGTATATATGACTGAAGCCGGAATGCCTGCCATTGAAGCAATTCAAAGCGCTACAGTAACTGCGGCTAAAATTCTGAAAATGGAAAATGAACTCGGCCAGATCGCTGAAGGTTTTTATGCCGATATTATTGCCGTAGATGAGGATCCCACTGAAAATATAGAAACGCTAAAAGAAGTGAGGTTTGTAATGAAACAAGGGAAGGTCTATAAGAAATAGATTCTTTATACTGTATAAAAAAAGGCTGTTTGAATTATTTCAAACAGCCTTTTTAAGTTTTATAATGTTTAAAGTTTAATCTTTCAATTCAGCTGAAGCTTCAATGTTTCCAGATTCTTCTCTGTTTTTCACGTATTTTTCCAACCATTGGTCTTGTTCCCAAAGTACGTGTAAAACAGATTCCTTGGCGCTATATCCGTGGCTTTCTTTTGGTAACATCACCAAACGGGCCGTTGCTCCAAGGCCTTTTAAGGCATTAAAATAACGTTCACTCTGCATGGGGTAAGTTCCCGAGTTATTATCGGCTTCCCCGTGAATTAATAAAAGTGGTGTTTTCATTTTTTCAGCGTGCATAAAAGGGGACATATTGTAATATACTTCTGGCGCTTCCCAGTAGTTTCTTTCTTCACTCTGGAAACCAAAAGGAGTTAGCGTTCTGTTATAAGCACCACTTCTGGCAATTCCAGCAGCAAATAGGTTAGAATGCGAAAGTAAATTTGCAGTCATAAATGCACCATAACTATGGCCGCCTACCGCAACCCGGTCACGATCTACATAACCCTTTTCGGCTACAGCATCTATCGCCGCCTTTCCGTTGGCCACAAGTTGTTCTCTAAAACTGTCATTTGGTTGTTCCTCACCTTCGCCAATAATAGGAAAAGAAGCGTTGTCTAAGACCACGTATCCTCTGTTTACCCAATATATTGGTGATCCATAATAGGGATAGGTGAAATCGTTTGCATTTGAGGTATTTTGAGAAGCTGAATTTTTATCCTTGTATTCTCTTGGGTAAGCCCAAACGATCATAGGATGCTCTTCAGGGTTTTCTTTATCAAAACCTTCAGGGAGGTAAAGCGTTCCGTTTAATTCCAGGCCGTCTTCACGCTCGTATGTAATGACTTCTTTACTAACATTTTCAAGACTCTTAAAAGGATTTTCAAAAGAAGTGATTTGTGTTAGGTCTTCATTAGCATTTATATCGCGAATGTAATAGTTAGGATATTCGGTAGCCGATTCTATTCGTACCAAAATTTTCCCGTCTTCAATATCTAAAGCCTCCATAAGGCTTTCTTTCTTATCGTTATATTCCGATTGGTATAAGCGTTCGGTTTCTCCATCTTCCAAATCTATTTTATCGGCAAAAGGAAATTGACCTTCTTTGGTATAACCTGCTCCAAGAAGAAAAGCCTCTTCGCCATCTAATTTTAAAATATTTTGACCGAATTCATTTTTGGTAGTTACAAAACGGCCGGGATCGCTGTAACGATCCTGATAGTTTCTATCAAAAATAACCTCAGGTTCTTCTGATGCATCAGAAGGGTTGAAAACATAGGTTCTCGTGTTACGCGTATTCCACCAGTAATCATCTACTAAAGCGATTTCATCGTTTCCCCAGGTAATTCCTGAAAAACGATCTTTGGTTTTTAGCATCGATTTTCCTTCGCCTTTAAAAGGAGCTTCTAACATAAAAACTTCATCTCTAAAATCTACTTCAACTTCTGGATCGCCTTCATCCAAAGCTTCTACATAAACTAAAGTAGCTGGTTTGTCATTACGCCACTGTACGTTTCTTCTTCCGGTTTGAGTAGACATAAAACCTTGCGGTAAATCTTCTAAAAGCGGCTCATCATTAACCTGATTAACTAAATCCCCACTTTTTGTATAAATGTTAGTTTCAGAAGGAAACCTGTAATAAGGAACCAGGTAGGAAAATGGTTTTTTAATATGATTAAGCATTACGTATTCTCCATCGGGAGAGAATGAAACACTACTATACATTTTAGCATCCATCCATTTTTCTGAAGTGCCGTCTAAATTTACTTTTACCAATTCTGAACGTGCTAATTGTTCAAAATTATATTCATCGTTGGGATTTTTAAGCAAATCCTGGTAGGTACGGTTTTGTGCCTCTTTTCCATCACTTACAGAAACTGTGGGGCCTTCGGGAACAGCAGTTTCTGTATTAATTAAATCTTCCCTATCTTCAGGTAACATTTTAACCAAAACCGAAGAATTATCTTTATACCAGTTGATCACGTCACGCATATTCGCATTAAGATTAGCATCGGTTAATCTTTTAGCCTGCCCGTTTTCAATATTTAAAACCCAAAGTTCAACCCCGGTATTGGTGGTATTTGTAAATGCAATTTTAGATTCATCTGGAGACCAGCTGAAATTTGCTAAACGCGGATTTTCTGGAAGACCTTGAACCTGTTTTGGCATTTCAGCGTCAATAGGTTTTACTTCCAGGTTATTGTAATATGTAGCGCGGCTGCTAATATTAGTTACCGGGTTTATTCTTAAACCACCAAGTCGTAGCTCCTCTTCGCTTAATTCAGCAATGGTTTTATATTGATCGCGGTATAAAAAGATCATCATTTCACCATCACTATCTAAAATGGTGGAGGGAGCGAGGGGAACATCCACCAAATCCAGGATTTCCTGAGGTGGTTTTTGGTAGGTCAAATTTTCCTGTGACAATAGTGCGGGAAAACTCAGTAATAAACTGAAAATACTTAAAATAATTTTTTTCATAAAATGTGGTTTTGGAAATTGAAATAAAAATGAGCTATAATCGCAGTAATGTTAATGTTCACTATATTGCGGACCCATTTTTTATTAAATGCTTAAATTGAAATTGAATAAGATCTAAATATACTAAACAATAGAATATGTATCAATCTAAAATAGCCGGAGTTGGTAGTTACGTACCAGAAAATGTTGTTACTAATGATGATTTGGCAAAAATTATGGATACCAATGATGAATGGATTCAGGAAAGAACCGGCATCAAAGAACGTAGACATATCAAGAAGGGTGATGGTAATTCTACCGCAATAATGGGTGTGAAAGCTGCAAAAATTGCAATTGAACGTGCTAAAATTGATAAAGATGATATAGATCTGATTGTTTTTGCAACTTTAAGTCCCGATTATTATTTTCCAGGTTGTGGCGTGCAGGTTCAGGAAATGTTAGCTATAAATACCTGCCCGGCTTTAGATGTGAGAAATCAATGTAGCGGATTTATTTACGGACTTTCTACCGCCGATCAATTTATTAAAACCGGGATGTATAAGAATGTACTGGTAATTGGCAGCGAAAACCATAGTGGCGGGCTTGATTTTACCAGTCGTGGGCGTTCGGTTTCTGTGATTTTTGGAGATGGGGCAGGAGCCGTTGTTTTAACAAGAAGCGACCACAATGGAGAAGGAATACTTTCTACACATTTACATTCTGAAGGGAAACACGCTTTAGAACTTTCTTTGAAGGGCCCAAGTACTGAACATTGGGTGCCCGAGATTATTGGGGAAAATCCGCAGGGAGACGATATTCCATATTATCCTTATATGAATGGTCAATTTGTTTTTAAAAATGCCATTCAGCGTTTTTCTGAAGTGATTATGGAAGGCTTAAAAGCAAACGGACTTGAAGTGAAAGATATAGACATGCTTATTCCGCATCAGGCGAATTTGCGAATTTCACAATATGTTCAGCAAAAATTTAAATTAAGCGACGATCAGATATATAACAATATTCAGAAATACGGAAATACTACAGCGGCGTCTATTCCAATAGCTTTATGTGAGGCCTGGGAAAAAGGAAAAATAAAAAATGAAGATGTTATTGTACTTGCAGCTTTTGGTAGCGGATTTACCTGGGCAAGTGCGGTGATAAGCTGGTAGATTAATTAATATATAAAAAAGCTGTTTGATGATCTTGGTAATTTCAAACAGCTTTTTGTTCTCAATGAATTTTAATATTCATATTTTTTTAAAATATTTAAAGAGATCGTATATCCCAAAAATAATAAACCCAACCGCCAAGATTAATCCGAAATTATCGGTCACTTCCGCTGTTAAGTGGGTGTAGAGCCTGTATGCACCGTAAACCAGGAATAAAATACCCAAAATTAAGTGCCATTTGTTGCGTTTTCCTCCCTGGAGGTTACTCATCTTTATAATCTTTTGGAAAGGTTGTTTTTGCAATATTTAAAGCTTCATCATAATGATTTTTAACGACAAAAAGCTGAACCTGTCCTGGTAAACCTCCGCCAAATCCGGCTCTTAATCCCGAATCAAAATCATTTCTAACCCGGGAAGAAATTCCGGCTTTATCAAATAATTCCTGCAGGTATTGTACATTGGTGTCTGAACCGGTATAAACTCTTTCGTAAGATTCGTCTGAACTCATAATTAGTAGTTTTTAGTACTATCTAAAATACAAATAACAAAATAGCTCTATGCTTATTTTATACTGAGTTTAACGTTCTAGGCATTATAATATTTACTACGCCAAATCGCGGAACTAAAATTCTTTCCTTTCTTAAACCCGTAGAAAATAGAAAGCCCGGCTACCCATTTAAATGCGAAAAAAAATACCATAAAAAATTGAGCAGTTGTTTGCTGTGGGGAGAAGAGTCCGTCAGGAATGAGTAGTGCGATTAAAAAACTTAGTAGCAATAGGAAACCAATAAAATTTTCAAGATTTTTAAAAGGCCACATCATTAACTTTCTCAATGGCTGCAAATCGTTCCCCCATTTGTGTATTAAATAGTAATAATCGTTACCCATGGGAGCAAATAGCAAAGGATCATCGGCATTTTCAAGCTTAAAAAGCTTGGAAGGAGCTACAATTTTAAAGCCTTTCAAGGTGAGCTGTTGTTCTTTTTCTAAAGCTTTAATTTTGCTAACCGCTTCATAAGGGATTTCTCCTTTAAAATAAGTGCTATCTAAAAAACGCAGGCGGTATTCTATACAAAGCTTTTCAATGTCTGAGAGGTGAAATATTCTATCGCTTTCCAGTAGATCCAGATTAAAATTATTAATTCCAGCATCTCCATTATGAATTTCTTTTAGAATTTCATCTTCTTTTTTTGTTTCATTATCAAAGATATCCTGTACCTGTTGTAGAATATTTTCAGAAGAGATTCTTTTTTCTCGGTATTTATGCAGCTGCACTTCTAGATTAGTGCGAGGCAAACTTAAATTCAACTTCATTTTCTTTTTCTTTAGCATCTGTCACTAAATTAAGTAATTAAGATGATTCCTGCAATCCTATTTTTTCAAAATGATATTGATGTTAAAACTATCCTAATTGGATATTTTTAAATACTGTTTAACGTTAATAAGTTTAAATTAGACAAAAATTAAAACAAACGAATTCTGAATAAAAAATTTTAGCGCTTTAAAAAACCGAAGCACTTTGAATCTCGTTTATTTAATAAACCATTTAAAATTATTGTTATGAGAAATTTAAAACTATTAGGAATTTTTTGTTTCCTATTTATTGGAGGGACTTTAATGGCCCAAAACGGATCTACTATGGTAGGTGGTGCAGAAATGTACCCAAGTAAAAACATTGTGGAGAACGCTTCGCAATCTAATGATCACACAACTTTGGTTGCCGCTGTAAAAGCTGCAGGACTGGTTGAAACTTTGCAGGGAGACGGCCCATTTACTGTGTTTGCTCCTACTAATGCTGCTTTTGAGAAACTACCTTCAGGAACAGTAGAAACTTTGTTGAAGCCAGAAAACAAAGAAAAACTTCAGGCTGTACTTACCTACCACGTTGTGGCTGGTAACTTTAGTGCAGATGATGTTGTAGCTGCTATCAAAGATGGAAACGGAAAAGCTACTTTCGAAACTGTTAATGGAGGAAAACTTTATGCAATGATGGAAGATGATAAGGTTAAACTTAAAGATGCTTCAGGAAATGTTGCTACAGTTACTATTCCTAATGTAAATCAATCTAACGGAGTGATTCACGTTATTGATACAGTTGTATTGCCAGGGAAATAAATTGCTATTGAAAAAGAAGAATTTGGAGCGGCTCAAAAGGCCGCTCTTATTTGTTAATTAAATATCAAATGGAGTTTATATTTTTTTTAATCCTACAAGAAAACTTAATTTGAATTAAAATTGAAAACTATGAAGAAATTAAAACTATTTATTACACTAATTATGGCAGGTGCTTTTATGATGTCTTGTGGCTATGGAAGCAATATTTCTAAAGAATCTGCGAAAAAATTAAAAAGCTATAATACTTATTCCTACTTACCCAATAAGGATACAATTAAGGATAGGGGTTATGATAATGATCGTGTTCACGAAGTTATTATTTCTACCATAAACAATAATATGTCTAGTGAGAATTTTGCGATTGATAATAGCAGGCCAGATGTGTTAGTTTATATTCACGCTATGTTTGATGA